>CALMBW010000019.1 GCA_937863385.1 uncultured Actinomycetes bacterium
TGTAATAAAGCCCCATGATCAATGCCGAGCTGGGCAGCTCATCGAGCCCGTGGCTGCTTGGTCTTTGCATGGTGGAGATGTCGCTCAATGTCCGCCTCGAAGGATTTCCTGGTGGTCCGGTATGTCCCTCTAACCATACTCGAACAGACGTTCGATAGCAAGCGGAAAGTCCATGTCTGGCGGGGTTTTTTCGGGGGTTTTCCGGACGCTCGAGGGAGTACCTCTCGGAGGGGTGAAAAGGCTAGGAGACTGCTAGGGCGACATCTGGTTGTGGAGGTCGCGGCCTATCCGGAGGGTCATGTCGATGACTGCATCCATATGTTCGGCTTCGGTGCGGAAGTTGGTGATGCATGCGCGTTGACAGAAGGCGCCATCGAGGATGGCGTTGGAAAGATACACGCGACCGTCTAGTTGACCGAGCGGCATGAGTCTCTCGTTCAACCGGTTGAGATACTCCTCGTCATCAGCTTTGCCTTGGGGAACGTAGCGGAAGCAGCAGATCGACAGCGAAGCAGGAGTCATCAGTTCCAGTTCGGGATGGGCTTCCACCTGGCTCGCAAGATACGAGGCGAGCTGTACGTCGTGCCCGATGCGCCTCGCGTATGCGTCGGTTCCATGAGCGAGCAGGGACACCCAGATCTTCAATGCGTGGAACCCACGGCTGAACTGGGGGCTCAACTGGCCCATATCGACACCGCGCTGAGTAAGCTCCTTGTCTTCATGGATGTATCCGGCCACGGCAGCGAACGAACGAGGCAGATCTGCGAAGTCCCGGAGGATCGCGCAGCCTCCGCTGTGGGGCGTGTACAGCCACTTGTGAGGGTCGAAGGCGATCGAATCTGCTTGCTCGATGCCGGTGAAGAGCCCACGCAGCTCTTCTACGAGAACGGCGGCCCCGCCATAGGCACCGTCAACGTGGAACCACATGTCGTGGCGCTTGGCGAGAGCTGCAAGCTCTGCGAGTGGATCGATGGCTCCGGTCGCCGTGGTGCCTGCCGTCCCCGCGATGACCGCGGGGCGTATACCCGCCGCGATGTCGGCTTCGATCGCCTCCTCAAGTGCATCGACGCGCATAGCGAATCGCTCGTCCACTGGGATCTTGCGGACGTGATCGGCCCCAAGACCCAGGATGTCACCAGCCCTCGCTATAACGACGTGCGCTTCCTGTGAGCAATAGAACGCTAACTGCGGCCCTCCCCCGAGCCCCGTGGCGCGCACCTCGTAACCGGCGATGCGATCGCGCGCTGCCTTCAGACAGACGAGTGTCGCCATCGCACCACCTGATTGGACGATCCCGCCCGCCCCTTCAGGCAGCCCGAAGCACGAAGCCATCCACCGCATGAGGGCGAGCTCGATCTCGGTAGCCGCCGGGCCGAGGCGCCAACCACCGACGTTCTGGTTCAAGAACGAGGCCACCAGATCCGCTGCGGCACCGGGAACCGTCCCGGCCCCCGACACATACGCCATGAATCCTGGGTGCCCGGGATACATCGACGCCTCGAAAACGACGGTACGCAGGTAGGTCACTAGCTCGTCGTCCTCCATGCCCTGAGCAGGAACGTCCCGAAGGACCGCCTCACGCACGGTGGACTCGCGTAGCCCCCTGTCGACCGGCATCTCGGGCAACTTCTCGAGGAACTCCGCCCACATCTGCACGACGTCACGGCCTAGCTTCTCTGCTCTCTCGGAGCTCCAATCCAGGTCCCGGACAGGCTCGGGTCGATTCATCTGGCGGGGGCGCTGCGGGCGAGGGTCACCCGATCCACTGGGTTCGCGTTGACGATGCCAACACGAGTGGCAAGTCCCCGGATCTTCACCTCGCGAGGGTGATCGAAGGAGATCTTCTTGAGACGTCGCTCGGCTAGCTCTCGCGCGGCCTCCGAAACGACGATCTCGTCGGGCTCGCAGTGATCGAGCAATCGCGCCGTGATGTTCACGTCGTGGCCGAGGAGGTCATCCTGCTCGATCAGCGGTTCGCCGGCATGAACGGCGATGCGCAGATGGACGGGAAAACCGGGATCCTTACGCCTCAAGGCGAGCGATCCGTCACGCACCGATACCGCACCTCGGACGGCCTGAGACGCGGACGGGAAGGCCAACAGGAATCCGTCACCAAGCGTCTTCACGATCTCCCCCTTTCCGGCTCGGGTACTTCGGGAGATAAGGGTCGAGAGCTTACCTAGGAGCTCGATAGCAGCGTCGTCTCCGTGGTCGGCGGTGTATTGAGTGAACCCCGCCACGTCGACGAAAACGATCCCAACGGTTTGATTCTGGGCGATCGCCGCCAGGCGCCCGTTGCTCACTTCGTCTTCGGCAGCGAGGCTCGCCAAGAGATGGGCGCTCTTCAAGCCAAAGACGCTCAAGCGGGATGGGTTGCGTTTCACTGCATTCGCGATGATGGGTTCGAGCGCTTCAGCCGCCGCGACCATCGTGGTCATCGGGCTTTCTTGGTTCTCGTCCATCCGCTTGCGAAGAGCGTTGGTGATCTGGGAACGAAGGTCTTCTTCTCCGCGGAGCGCCGCTAGGAGGGCTTTTCGCATATTCATGGCGTGATGCGATGTTAGGGGATGAGAAAGCGCGTGCGAGCCGCTACCTCAAATGTGACGGGTGTCTTCAGGCCGATGATCTCTCCATCGACGTTGAACTCCATGGTGGGACTTGCTTCGACCCGGATGGAGGTGGCTCGTTCATAGACGACCCCGTCGATCTCGACGTGCTTTCCGCCCTTGACCTTGAGAGCCAACTGCAATGCAGACAAGATCGAAGGTGCCGGCATCGCGCAGCCATCCAGTAAACCGTCCGAAACGACTGCTTCGGGCCATACCTGCACCCCACCGCCACACGTTTTTCCGTTCCCGACCCCCGCAGCCACCGCGTCGCGAACCTCACGGCCCGCCAGGGCCACATCGTGTCGCTGAAGGTCACGGGCAGCGGACGCGCCCCCGTAGTAGAAGGCGAGAGGGCCAAGCCTCGACTTCGTGTCGTCGTCGATCGCCTCGTCCACCTGGACCGGAAAACCGCCCATGCAGGCATTCACGAAGTACCTCTCGGTAGCCCTTGATGAGGCGATCCCCACATCGAGGGGGCCTGGCTGGGCCCGCACCAGCGATCGGACGGCTTCGAGGGGGTCGTCAGAGACCCCCAGGGTCCTGGATAGATCGTTGCCCGTTCCCAGAGGGACAACCCCGAAAACAAGATCGTCATACGCGTGCGAGAGGGCGTTGACGGTGAGATTGACCGTGCCATCACCTGCTGCGATGACGACATAAGAGGCACCCTGGGCGGCCTTTCGCACCACCGCCGCGAAGGAGTCCCTATCGATCGGGGCAATGACTTCGACCGTTCCAAGGCCTTCTAGCTCGTTGGCCAACGCCTCGGGGGTCACTTCGCCGGAGCTCCCCGATGACTCGTTGTGGATGAGAAGGACCCTGTCCGTCATGGCGTGAAGTGATCGAGGATGTGAGGGACTACATCGGTAGTGACTGGACGAAGTGGTGCGTTCCCGATCGTAGACATGAACGGGATGATCGAATCTTGGACATGGAGCGAGGCGTGGTCGCCGCCACCGCGGTGGTCGCCGCCACCGAGGTCCTTGCATTCGTAGGTCAGCGACATGGTGGCGACGATGTCGCCTACCCGGTTCAGATCGAGCGCGTGCTTGATCCGCCAGAAAGCCAACGGGTACTCCGGCGTTCGGATCGATCCACCCTCTGCAACTCCAGAGACGGCCCCGAGGTCACCCTGGAAACCCCATGAGTTCCCACGGTCATCGGTCACGTCACCTTCCTCCCAGAAACGCAGGCGTCCGCGTTGCGAGTCGACTACGTAGGTATCGCCGTCACGCCACATCGTTTGATCGACTCCTGGATGTTCAAACAAGGCTCTTGCCACCGGCTCCACCAACGTCGCTCGGCGCTTGGGGTTCAGGTAGAAGAAGGCCACTCGCCCATTGCCGGCGATGGCCACATCGTTGCTCTTGAAACGTTCCTTGCCCCGCTGGTAAGGCACCTGCTTGAAATCATCCAGGATCTCGGGCAGATCCAAGATGTGATCTTCCTGATCCGAGATCGGGCTCTGCGAATGATCGGCGGTCACTACGAACTCGACCCGGTCCAGGGTTTCCTCCCAGGACCCGAATGCTTCCAGCACGTAAGCGATGTGCGCATCAGCCGACGCCAGACTATCGACCTGCCCTTGGGGACCTTGACGATGTGAGACATGGTCGTTCTCGTGAAGGTAGAACAAGATCAGGTCCACAGCCTCCTTCTCCAGTAAGCCGCGAGTGACACACGATGCATATCCGTCGGTCGCAGAGATCCGCTTGTCCAGTCCACGTTTCGGAAGGTTCTTGTTGCATCCGTTCGAGGGACCCTTAACGACATCGGCGAAATAGTGCTCCTTAGGGCCGGGCAACGTCTTGGGCAACTGCCGGTGGAACATCAACTTCTCGACGATGTTGGGCTTCGTCCGATGGAGATACGGCCCGCGAAAGACCATGTAGTTGATCGAGGCAGAGACGCGTCCAAGGTCGTGTAACGACTCATGAAGGGTCCGCACATTCGGACTGAGGTGATGCCGGTTGAGGTTTCCAAGAGCATCCTCGACCACCTGTGACAGGCCTTCGACCACCGCAGCTCTCGGACTCTGCCCGTAGTTGACGAACCTCTCGGCGTCGCGGTCGTACCAACACATCCCTGGGATGCCGTGCCGATCGGGCGTCTCACCCGTGACCAAGGAAGCGGTAGCCGCTGGAGTGATCGTAGGGAAGACGGCGACCCCGTCACGTGCATAGCTCGACCGAGACTTCAAGAACGCAAGGGCCGGCGCTTTCCCCCCGGCTATCGCTTGTTCCAGCGCTTCGACGCTCATCCCGTCGATCACGGTGTAAACGACGGGCTTCACAGATTTTCCAAACATGAGCGCTAAGTTTCCCCCTCCTCACAGAAATCATGCGCCCGGATCACGCAGCACTCTCGTACCCTGGGGGCATGGAGCAACCCTTGACTCGGCGCCGGAACCCGGTCTTCATATTCGGCACTGCGGTCCTCGCCATCACCACGCTTGCCTTGATGCGCCTGCCCGAAGCACTCGTCGAGCAGTTGCGTCGCGACCGCCCCTTCGATATCTCGCAGTCCGGCTGGATCTACAGAGGCATGGTCTTCGTCGCCGTGGCTCAGGCGGCTTACATCGGCTTCGTATTACTGCGCGTCGAGAAGGTACAGACCGCACGATCACGTGATCCGAAGCTGGCTCAGATGGGCAAGCCAGAGTTGATGTCCTCGGTCGCCCGCAACGCCGTGGGAACGGCATTGCTAACCATCATCTACGGGGGGTCGGCTTTCGCATTGACCGGGGAGAGGGCCGGCTACTGGCTCTTCGCAACCCTGACGGCCGCCCAACTGGCTTGGTACTTCATGCAGTGCGGACGGATCGCCGCATGGCTCGAGTTCCAGCCCGAATTCGTGGTCCAAGAAGGTACGCACGATCCGACACCCGCTCAAGACGACGAGCGCGACCACATGCCCCCACTCGCTCGCGGGGTAGTCACTTCGAACGAGCCTTAGGAGTTCGTGGGAATCCATCCCCAGCCGGGGAACTCGTTCGAACTTCCATCGACTCTTGGGGGACGTAGATGATCATCGGATACTCGCATGGCCGAAACGTGAGTTCGCTCTGGTATGCGCGCAGGAGAGCCCGAGGAAAGCCGACGTCCTTTTTCAAGAGGCGATCGAGATCTAGTCCACAACCTCCGAGGTCATGGAACTGGCGCATGCCTACCGTCACTACGGCGACTTCCTGATCGCCCAGGGACGGGAAAAAAGGCACGAGGCACCCGACGGGGACTCTTGGCGATGGGGCGCGGACTTTAGCCTCACCTGCGCCGCCGCGGATCATGAACTGACGATTCAACACACTCTGGGAGAAGACAGTTCAGGCTGTTTCGGCACACCGCAGGATGCACTGCCCTCATCCCTAAACGATGACGGGGTGCCAACTGTTCCGGCCTAACGTCTCCAAGCTGGGTAGAGATCAGAATCGCTACCTCGGGTCAAACGCCGCATCGAGCCACCTGAAGGGCTAATACTTGCGATATCGGCGTTCCCGCCGTAGGAGAACGCGATACTCCGCCCGTCTGGAGACCATGCAGGAAAGCGCGCCTCAAGATCTAGCCTGGTGATCCGGATCTCCTTACCGGGATCGGCCACGTTCACCTTGAATATCTCCGACCCACTGGTGTTTCGCGAATATGCGACCCACCTGCCGTTCGGAGACCAACTCGGTCGGTCACGGAATCCAGGGTGGTTGGTCAGGCGCTGGCGGGTGCCGCTCGCAGAATCAATTCGATAGATGTCACCATCTCCGCCCACGAACGCAATCCAACGTCCGTCCGGGGACCATGCGGGCGAGAATTCACGCATGCGGCTGTTGGTAAGTTGGCTCAAGGACCCGCCAGAAGTCGACACGACGTACAGGTCACTACCGTCCGCTCGGTTCTGGGAGAAAACAATCTTCTCCCCACTCGGATCGAATGAGGGGATCCCCTCTGCTCCGGGACTCGAGGCTAGCTCTCTAGATTCACCTGAGACTGTGTTCAATAGGCAGATGGAAGACTCGTAACTGTCGCCTGACCCGCACTCGTATGCGATGGCCTTTCCGTCAGGTGACCACGCTGGGGCAGACGAAAAGAAATGTGAGTCGGCCAACTGGCGGCTTCCCTTGTCTGTCGAAACCCAGATGTCTGATCCTTGTTCGCCATCCGGAGGCGTGCGAGCGAAGGCTAAAGCACCGGTAGGTCCGGGAGCGTTCAGGGAAGGCGCTTTAGCGGAGCGGGCGCCTGCCGGAGGCGCCTGGGTACGGTCTGCAGGTCCACATCCTCCACCGAGCAATACTGGAACCATCCCCGCAGCTATTAGCAATCTGAGACTCACGCTCGTGCCCTCCTGCCGGTTCCTAGTCCTGAGTCGATTCCTAGTCCTGTCCATAGAGACGCACCGGCGGGGAGGGTAGTTCCATCGTCAGGATCTTGGATAGCAAGCGCTCGCGCAAATCACACAAGCACACCGAATCAATCTATGCGTTCAAACTTCAGGTTATCGAGGACCACCGTTCCGAAGGAGCGAGTAGTCCGTCAGGGCCCTCGGCGCGAAACCAACTCAGCCACTTCGCCACAGTTCTCTCGGTTATTCCTGCGGCTGCCGCGGCATCCGATCGCAACCAGCCTTGATCGATGACCCACTGACACAACAAACGGCCGTTCGGCGTCGCCTTCGCGTTAGCGTGGACTCTCACCCGGTGTCCTCCTTGGGTCTGAAGGTTTCGACACCCTCAGTTCACCAAGAGGACCCGGGTGAACAACGTCTTTAGAAACTACACCTAGCTACCCGGATGTTTGAAACAGGTGACCAGGTGGTCGTTGACCATCCCGGTGGCTTGCATAAACGCGTAGCAGATCGTCGGGCCCACGAAACGGAACCCGCGTTTCTTGAGGTCCTTGCTCATGGCGACGGATCGCCCCGTTTCGGCCGGGACATCCTCCATCCGTTCGAAGTGGTTGACCACAGGTTCCCCCTCCACGAACCCCCAGAGATACGCGTCGAGGCTGCCGAACTCCTGCACCGCCGCGATGGCCGCCCGCGCGTTCGCTACGGTCGAAGCGACCTTTAGACGGTTCCTTACGATGCCTGGGTCGGCCAAGCGACCGGCGATGTCTCGATCCGAGAACGCGGCGACCTTCTCCAGATCGAAGTTCTCGAAGGCGCGACGGTATCCATCTCGCTTGTTGAGGATCGTCGACCAACTGAGTCCGGCTTGAGCACCTTCTAGGGTTATGAACTCGAAGAGCAGCCGGTCGTCGTGCACCGGCTGCCCCCATTCATCATCGTGATAGGCGACCATGAGCGGGTCGTTGCCCGCCCACGGACAACGGATCACAGGACCGAGTCCAGCTCCTGGCACTTGGCCCTGATCGCCTCAGCAGCCTCAACCAGCTTGGCGGTCTCGTCGTCGTTCAGCGATAGCTCGACGATCTCCTGGACCCCCTTACGGCTCAGTTTCGCCGGGACCCCCAGGTACACGTCACTGACACCGTACTCACCGGTGGTCCAGGCGCACGTCGGATGGATATCGCCGGAATCCTTGAGGATGGACTCCACCATGGACGCCGAAGAAGACGAGGGTGCGTAGAAGGCACTCCCCTTCTTGAGGTAGCCCACGATCTCGGCCCCCGCATTCTTGGTGCGGTCGAACAACTCCTCGAGGTCTGATGCCGATAGAAGATCGGGAAGCGGCTTCCCGTCCACCGTTGCGTGACGCGGCAATGCCACCATCTGGTCGCCATGGCTGCCCAACGTCATAGCGTCGACCTTCAGAGGAGAGACGCCAAGCTTCTCGGCGATGAAGAATCGCAAGCGCGACGAGTCAAGCACGCCTGCCATTCCCATCACCTTCTCTTTCGAGAAGCCCGACTTCACGGCAGCGAGGTAGGTCATCTCATCTAGTGGGTTGCTGACGACGATCAAGATGGCCTCGGGCGAATACTTGGCGACCTGCTCGGTAACGCCGCCGACGATCTTGGCGTTGTCTGCCAGGAGGTCCATGCGAGACATGCCGGGCGTGCGCGGCTTACCGGCCGTGATCACCACGACGTCAGAGTCGGCGGTATCCGCGTAGTCGTTGGTCCCAACCACAAAGGTATCGAACCCTTCGGTCGGGGACGATTGGTTGATGTCAAGAGCGAGCCCTTGGGGAAGCCCTTCGACGATGTCGATCATCACAACGGTGTCTGCGATCCCACGCTCGGCGATCCTGCGAGCGGTGTTGGAACCGACATTGCCGGCCCCAACGACGGTTACCTTGGCCATCGATAGCTCCTTTACTGCCTAGCCTTCATACAAGTAGAACGATCCGGTCGCGCACCAGCACACACCAGATACAAGGATGTTTCCGTTACGCCATCTTGGCGATGATCGCGTCTGCGACCTCTGAAGTGCCGACCGCGGTCGGGTCGTCTCGGTTGGGCTTCATGTCATAAGTGACGTCTTTACCCTCGGAGATGACAGCGGAGATCGCGTGCTCGAGGCGATCGGCCGCACCGAACTCCTCCAGGTAACGAAGCATCATCACGCCCGACAGCATCATCGCCATCGGGTTTACCTTGTTCTGACCCGCGTACTTGGGGGCCGAGCCGTGGGTCGGCTCGAATACGGCAACGTCATCTCCGATGTTCCCACCCGGCGCGACCCCGAGGCCACCCACGAGGCCCGCGCCCAGGTCGCTGATGATGTCCCCGTAGAGGTTCGGAAGCACCAGCACGTCGTACAGCTCGGGCTTCTGGACGAGCTGCATGCACATGTTGTCCACGATGCGATCCTCGAACTCGACGCCACTGTCGGAGTACTCGTTCTCGGCCACCTCACGTGCCGTCTTCAAGAACAAACCGTCCGAGAACTTCATGATGTTTGCCTTGTGGACCGCGGTCACCTTCTTGCGATTGTTCTTGATCGCGTAGTCGAAAGCAGCTCGGACGATGCGCTGGGTCCCGAACACGGAGATCGGTTTGATCGAGATACCGGAGTCTTCTCGGATACGGCGGGCACCAAGGTCGGCGATGAAATCGATCAGCTTGGATGCTTCCGGGCTCCCCTGCTCGAACTCGATGCCGGCGTAAAGATCCTCGTGGTTCTCACGGAACAACACGAGATCGATGTTCTCGTAACGCGAACGGACCCCCGGATATGACTTGCAGGGACGCAGGCAGGCGAAGAGGTCGAGCTCCTTGCGTAGTGCGACGTTCACGCTGCGGAAACCGGTCCCGACGGGCGTGGTGATCGGTCCCTTGATGGCCACCTTGGTGTCACGGATGGAGGCTAGGACTTCCTCGGGAAGTGGTGTCCCTTTCTCTTCCATCACATCGACGCCCGCGTGCTGGACGTCCCACTCGAAGTTCACCCCGGTGCCTTCCAACACCCGGCGGGTAGCTTCTGCGATCTCAGGCCCGGTCCCATCTCCCGGGATGAGAGTCACTCGATGCGTTGTTGCCGACATAGAGATCTGCTCCTCGACGAAGTAGAGAGTTGCGGTGGCAGAGGCCCTTCGGGCCCTGCTAGCGAACCGAGACTACCTGATAGCCTTGGAGCGAAAACAGAGACCCAGCAGCCCCAGGTGAGGGCGCCCGAGACAAAAAGTGAGGCAGGATGGCTTCGAAAGCCGGTAAGGGACTGGAAGGTGTTGTAGCAGCCGAAACAGCCGTCAGTGATATCGACGGACTTCAAGGCATCCTCTTCTACGTCGGGTACGACATCCACGACCTGGCACCGAACGCCAGCTTCGAAGAGGTCACCTACCTGCTTCACAACCTCGAGCTTCCGAACGCCTCGCAGCTGGACGAGATCAGCCAGGAGCTCGCGTCGGATCGGGAGCCGAACGATCTGGTCATCGAACTCCTCCCCCGTCTCGCAACCGACTCATCTCCGATGTCGATGCTTCGGACGGCAGTATCGGCTGCCTCCGTCCAGGACCCCGATGGATGGGACATGGGGGCCGAGGCCAACTACCGCAAGGCCATGCGCCTGATCGCCTTCTTCCCCACCCTGGTGGCCTACTTCGACCACATCCGCAACGGGCGCGACACGATCCCTCCCGACGCCTCGCTAAGTCAGGCGGCGAACTTCCTCTACATGCTCAAGGGCGATAAGGCCGACGATGAGTCGGCTCGCATCTTCGATATGTGTTTGGTACTCCACGCCGATCACACGATGAATGCTTCGACCTTCGCGGCCCGCGTGTGTGCTGCGACGCTCAGCGATATCCATTCCGCGATCACCGCCGGCATCGCGGCTCTCAAGGGGCCCCTTCACGGCGGTGCCAACGAAGCGGTCATGAAGATGCTCGAGGAGATCAAAGAGCCGTCAAAAGCAGGCGACTACATCAAGCAGAGGCTCGCCAACAAGGACAAGATCATGGGCTTCGGGCACCGTGTCTACAAGACCGAAGACCCCCGCGCGACGCACCTGCGCCGGATGGCGAAGGAGCTTGCAGAGAAGACGGGTGACGGGACCAACTACGAGATCTCAGAGATCATCGAAAAGACGGTCATGGACGAGAAGGGGCTGTATCCCAACGTCGACTTCTATGCCGCTTCGGTCTATGGATACCTGGGGATACCTACCGATCTCTTCACGCCGATCTTCGCTTGCTCTCGCGTTGCCGGTTGGACCGCTCACGTGCGGGAGCAGTATGCAGACAACCGCCTGATCCGTCCGGACTCGGAATACGTCGGACCCGACCCCAGGCCGTGGGTATCGCTCAACGACCGCTAGTGGCCCCTAGCCGAATCTTTCGGCCAGGGTGACGGTATTGCTCAGAAGCATGGCGATCGTCATGGGTCCTACACCGCCCGGGACCGGAGTGATCGCCGACGCAACCTCCATCGCTGCCTCGGTGTCGACGTCACCTTTCAAACCATCCTCGGTGCGATTGATGCCAACGTCGATGACAACTGCCCCAGGCTTGAGCATGGGGGCAGTTATCGCCCCGGCTCTTCCGATAGCAGCGATGACGATGTCTGCCCGCTTGGTGTGCTCGGCGAGATCGCGTGTGGACGTGTGACACACCGTGACGGTCGCGTTAGCCCCGGCTGCCTTCTGGAAGAGCATCGCTGCGATCGGCTTGCCGACGATGTTGGAGCGCCCGGCAACGACTACCTCGGCCCCCGATGTCTCGATGTTCGCGCGGATCAGCAACTCCTGGATCCCCGCGGGGGTGGCGGGAGCCACGAGATGGGTTCCCTGCAGAACGCGCCCAAGGTTGCAAGGGTGGAATCCATCCGCATCCTTGTGAGGCGGCACCGCTTCTAGAACGAGTTCCTCATCGATGTGGGCGGGCAAAGGCAGTTGTACCAAGATGCCGTGTACGGCAGGGTCGGAACCGAGTTCCTCCAGTAGTTGAAGGAGTTGATCCTGAGGGGTAGATGCCTCCAGATCGTGATCCCATGCCTTGATCCCAACCTCAGCACACATCTTGCGCTTGGAGTTCACATATACACGCGACGCCGGGTCGTCTCCTACCAACACCGTAGCGAGACCGGGCGTGATGCCACGTTCCGATAGAGCGCCCACGCGTTTCGCAACCTCACCGCGGATCTCAGCCGCGATCTGCTTTCCGTCGATCAGCTTCGCCGTCATCTCTCTCCCTGCTCCCGCTACACCGCCCGCGTTGATTCGTCACACCCATCCTACTTTCGTAGGCTCGCGCCCTAGATGAACCAACGACCTGTCTCCGCGCGACCCCTGCTTGCAACGTTCTTCGTATACGTCCCTCTAACTCTCGTTTGGCTCGTATTCACGATGGCGATATCCCTCTCGAGCCAGGCGCAAGGGGCGGCGGGGTCGGGCCTGGTCGCCTACATGTGGTTGTTCTTCCCCTTGATGACGTGCTCGGCAGTCCTCACCAACAGGGCATATCGCAAGCAGCAACGCACGCGGGCCATCGTGTGCGCGTCACTCCCGGCCATCTGGGCGATGCCGATGTTCGGGTATCTGTTGATCAGCTAGTGGCGAAAGTGGCGGCGGCCCGTGAACACCATGGGGATGCCGTGTTCGTCGGCGGCTGCGATCACTTCGTCGTCACGCACCGATCCACCGGGCTGGATGATCGCCGTTGCCCCTGCCGCGACCGCAGCGTCCAGACCGTCGCGGAACGGAAAGAAAGCGTCTGACGCACATGCCGTTCCAGATGCCCGATCCCCCGCCCGCATCGCTGCTAGCTTCGTCGACTCGACCCGGCTCATCTGGCCCGCCCCAACTCCCACCGCGATGCCATCCTTCGCAAGAACGATCGCATTTGACTTCACATGCTTGGCGACGGTCCAGGCGAACCTCAAGTCGCTCCACTGTTCCTCGGTTGGCTGCACCCTGGTGACAACTTTGGCGTCGCCGGCGTCGTCGGCAGGGTCCGAGCTCTGGATCAGCAGGCCGCCCGCCACGCTCCGCATGTCGATCCCGTGACTCACCACAGGTTCCGCCTGCAACAAGCGCAGGTTCTTCTTTCGTTTGAGGATCTCGAGTGCATCGGGTTCATAGGAGGGCGCGATGACGACCTCCAAGAAGATCTCTGCCATCGCCTCAGCCGCAGCGACGGTGACGGGAGCGTTGCAGGCCACGATCCCTCCGAATGCCGATGTGGTGTCGCATCTGTAGGCACGTCGATAGGCGTCCTCGACCGAATCTGCGAGTGCGACGCCACAAGGATTGCTGTGTTTGATAATCGCAACAGCGGGTGGGACGAGTTCCAGAACCAACTTCCACGCAGCATCGGTGTCGAGGATGTTGTTGTAGCTGAGCTCCTTACCATGAAGCTGCTCGGCTGCGGCGAGCCCACGAGCCGCTCCAGGGCTCACGTAGAAGGCCGCGTGCTGATGAGGATTCTCGCCGTATCGCAGTTCTTGGCGGAGGTTGGCCGAGAACACGAGCTGCTGGGGCCAGCCTTGGCCTCGGCCCAACCAGTTCGAGATCGCGACGTCATAAGCAGCAGTGTGAGTGAACGCCTCCACGGCGAGTTCTCGCCTGGTCACGGGGTCCACCTCTCCGGTGGCCTTGATCTGTTCGAGAACCTCCTCGTACCGACTTGGATCCACGACCACAGCGACAGAAGCGTGATTCTTTGCTGCCGCCCGAACCATCGCCGGACCGCCGATGTCGATGTTCTCGACGGCATCGTCATCGCTGACATCGGTTTTGGCGATCGTCGCCTCGAACGGATAGAGATTGGTGACCACAAGGTCGATGCGGGAGATACCGCG
Organism: uncultured Actinomycetes bacterium; assembly: GCA_937863385.1. Taxonomy (GTDB): domain Bacteria; phylum Actinomycetota; class CADDZG01; order CADDZG01; family WHSQ01; genus CALMBW01. The sequence continues at coordinate 13,799 of CALMBW010000019.1, forward strand.
TTCTCGTAGCTCGTTTAGGTGCTCCGGCTTGCGACGATCGGCGAGGATGCCGCCATGGATCGTCGGGTGGATCGTCTTGACGCGGCCCCCAAGGATCTCGGGCGCTCCCGTCACATCTGCGACCTTGCGGGCCGGGATGCCCGCCTCGATCAACAATGCTGCGGTTCCTCCAGAGGAGATGATCTCGATACCTAGATCGGCAAGACCTCGGGCGAAGTCAACGATCCCCCGCTTGTCGGAAACACTTATCAATGCCCGCTCGACTGCCACGACTCTCCTCTCGTTACCTTTCGATCAGGACGCGGCCTGCATCGAGGTGCACCCTGCCCTCGATGAACATCTTGCAGGCGTCCACCAACATCCTGTGTTCGGCTTCCTTGATCCTCTCGTGCAGCGTTTCCTCCGAGTCATCGGGCTCTACCGCCACCGGTACCTGCATGATGATGGGACCGTGGTCGACGAGATGGTCGACGAAATGCACGGTCGATCCCGTCACTCGGACCCCGGCTGCTAGTGCATCGCGCACTGCGTGCGCGCCCGGGAATGCCGGGAGTAGTGCGGGATGAAGGTTGATCAGGCGTCCAGCGAACGCGTCAACGAAGACAGGTGAAAGGATCCGCATGAATCCTGCCGAAACCACTAGATCCGGCTCATGGACCATGACGGCGTCCCGTAGCGCTTCGCTCCAAACTTCCCGAGACTCGAAGTGCTTGGGCTCCACCCTGCCAGTCGGGATAGCTCTAGCGGCGGCGAGCTCAAGGCCCGAGCAATCGCGATCCGCCAGCACTGCCACGACGGATGCCTGGATCTCACCACGTTCGCAGGCGACTGCCAGTGCCTCCATGTTCGAACCACTGCCTGATATCAGGGCGACGATCCTCTTGCGTCCGTTCATCGCTCCTCCGCGATCGCGAGAAGCAACTCTCTGATGGCACCCGGGTACCGATAGGACAGGCCGAAGTGACCGCCATCGAACAGCTCGAGTGTGTGATCGACATCGAGCGCTTTCAACTCCGCCGAGAACGCCTGTGCACCCAGATCGAGGAAGAACTCGTCCCTGCGACCGGCGTCGAGATAGATGCGCCTCATCGATGCGAGCGCTTCACCGTGGGCGGGGGCCATCCTGACCGGATCCCACTCCAACCAGCGCTCCCACACATCGATGACGAGCTTTCCTGTCTCGATCTCGAACGGAAGGATCGCCTTTGGCGGATCGTCGGGATCGGGTGTGTAGCAAGCGGCCATCGCATAGACATCGAGCGGGTCGTGGAAACGTCCCTCGAAACGGTCTGCGGCCCTCAGCTCTGCGAAGAACTTCTCGTAGCTGCCTTCCCAATCGTCGCGCAACGCTCTTGCGGCACGCGGGAAGTCACGCAGATAGCAAGTCTCGAACAGAGCATCGCCGGCATGCGACGCGAGGGCACCGAAGGTATCCGGCCGCTTCATCGGCACCATCATCGCGCCGTAACCGCCGCTGCTCTTTCCGGCTATCGCACGGTGGTCGCGTGAAGGCAGCGTGCCGAAGCGCTCGTCGATGAATGGCACCACTTCGTCACAGAGGTAATCCATGTAGGGGCCGGTAGACGTCGAGTTGATGAACTGGGAGCCTCCGTAGGAAGTCCACGCATCCACGTAGACGATCACTCCGGGAGGGCAGTCCCCCGAGACGAACATCGCGTCCATCCGCTCGAAGATCGTCGGTTCGAACGCGTTGCGCGCCTTCCACATGTCGACCTGCCCGGTGAACCCCTGGATCACGAACACCGACGGGAGTCCCGTGCGCGATCCCTTCACCCCTGGTGGGAGGTAGACGTAGAGCGGACGACGAACAGGGTCCCCCAGCGGATTGCCCACAAGCAACTCGGATTCAACGGTCAACTCGATGATGCTGCCGGCAAGGTCGGGTGCCCACGGATAACCCGGGGCACCCGAAACCTCGGTTAATGCCATCGCCTACCCGCGAAGGCCGGCGACCAGCTGAGCGACCTCCGAAGGGTTCTTGGCTACCGGATAACCCGCCTCCCGGAACGCATCGGCTTTGGCTTGCCATGTGCCTTGGGAGCCGGAGACGATGGCTCCTGCGTGTCCCATACGCTTGCCGGGCGGAGCCTCGCGGCCGGCGAAATAGCCAACGAGCGGTTTGCCGAGATTCTCTTTCGCCCAGGCCGCCGCACGCTCTTCGGCGTCCCCGCCGATCTCCCCCACCAGCACGACGACCTCAGTCTCGGGATCGTCGCGGAACCTCGACAGCACGTCGATGAAGTCGCTGCCAGGGATCGGGTCACCACCGATGCCTACGCAGGTCGATTGACCGAGACCCAATTGGGTCAGTTCGTGAACGATCTGGTACACGAGCGTGCCCGAACGGGACACGAACCCAACCGGACCTGGCGCTTGACTGCACACCTCACCAGGGATGATGCCGACGTTCGCGCGACCGGGCGAGATAACACCCGGGCAGTTAGGCCCGATCAAGGTCACATCTCGGTCGCTGCTCCGAAGGTAAGTGACCACACGAGCCATATCCATAGCGGGGATGTGCTCGGTTATCGCAACGATCGTGTCGATACCGGCCTCGAAAGACTCGAGGATCGCGTCGGCCGCGAAACGGGCCGGGACGAACACCATTGAAGTGTTCGCACCCGTGCCGTCTACCGCCGCAGCGACGGTGTCGAAGATCGGGACCCCTTCGTGCTGGATGCCACCCTTGCCGGGGGTCACACCGGCCACGAGGTCGGTCCCGTAGTCACGGTTGCGCAACGAATGGAAAGTGCCTTCGGCGCCGGTCAGACCCTGAACAACCAATTTCGTTCTTTCGTCGACGATGACGGCCATCAGTTGCCTCCACCCTTATTAGCGAGCTTCACAGCCAGGTCAGCTGCCCCCAACATGGTCTCGGCCGTCTGAAGCATCTCGTTCGGATTGTCGGCAAGGATCTTCCTACCGAGCTCTGCGTTCGTTCCATCCAGCCGGACGACGATCGGAACGTTCACCGACAAGCGGTTGAGGGCATCGATGATGCCTTCCGCGACCAGGTCGCACCTGGTGATCCCGCCGAATATGTTGATGAAGATGCTACGAACCTCGGGGTTGCTGGTGATGATCTCGAGCGCATTGGAAAGAACCTCGGCATTCGCGCCGCCGCCCACGTCCAGGAAGTTTGCAGCTTCCCCGCCGGCATCCTTGACCACATCGAGGGTCGACATCACCAAGCCGGCACCGTTTCCGATGATGCCGACGTTCCCATCCAGCTTGATGAGGTTGAGCCCCTTCTCCTTAGCTGCACGCTCCTGTTCGGGAACCTCATGTGCCGCCTTCAGCTCGTCGAAGAACGGCAACCTGAACGCTGCAGAGTCATCGATGATCACCTTGGCGTCCAAGGCGACGACCTTGTCGTCTGCCGTTAGCACCAAGGGGTTGATCTCGATCTGCGAAGCATCGAGCTCGACGAACGCCCTGAAGAGTTTCGGAAGTATCGCTAGGACGCCCTTGCGTGCCTCGGCGGGGATGTTCCCACCAAACGTCATCGCCCGGCCGTAGAAATCCGAGAATCCCAGGAGAGGATCGATCCCAACCTTGGCGATCTTCTCCGGCGTCCTCTCGTTGACCTCCTCAACATCCATGCCGCCCTCAGACGTCAGGATCCCCAAGAAACTCCGGTTCGTGCGGTCCACCAGGAAAGAGCAGTAGTACTCATCCTTCAGCTCGCCCGCCCGCTCTACCAAGACGCGTTTGGCCCGCATCGGTACGGTCCGCTCCAGCCGCTCGCGATCGGCATCACTGAGCGATGCCGGGTCGGCGGTCTTGAGCTTGTAGCCCTCCTGGTCGTAGAAGTCGATCGACATGATCTCTTCGGCAGCAGCCGCAGCAGCTTCCGGAGAATCGACAACCTTGACACCACCCTGCTTCCCACGGCCCCCAACCAGCACCTGGGCTTTCACGACGACCTTGCCACCGAGGAAGCGAGCAGCTTCGGCTGCTTCCTCGGGGCTCTGCGCGACGCGACCCTCTGGTACCGGGACCTCGAACCTCCGCAGGAGTTCCTTGCCCTGATACTCGAACAGATCCACCTGAGCCTCCCGTCAGGACTTTGCGGCCCCCACGTGCTCTTGGACCCACGAGATGATCTCGGTGGTAGGTGCGCCTGGAGTGAAGATCTCCGCGATGCCCGCGTCCTTGAGCTGGGGGATATCGGTCTCCGGGATGATCCCTCCGCCGAACACCAAGATGTCCGATGCGCCTTGCTCTTCGAGCAACTGCACGACGCGGGGGAAAAGGGTCATGTGAGCTCCCGACAGGCACGACAGACCGATGGCATCGACGTCTTCTTGAACCGCGGCTGCAGCGATCTGGTCGGGGGTTTGGTGCAGACCCGTGTAGATGACTTCCATTCCGGCGTCCCTTAGGGCGCGGGCAACCACCTTGATGCCTCGGTCATGGCCGTCGAGGCCTGGCTTGGCGACAAGGATGCGCGGCCGTCCAGATGGCACGGAAAGGCTCCTCCATGGATCGTCCCGGATTGTTACGGTCTTGCCTGCGCCGGAAGGGCAGGCGACACCGAGATTAGCAGGTCAGAAGGGGGCTCCGGCTTTGAGCGAAGGCATACTCGACCTGATCGACGAGGGTTCGTTCCTCCCGCGTAACGATCCGATCGGTACCTCGGATCGGCTCGGCTTCCCGGGCTACGCCCAGCAGCTGAGCGACCTCGATGATGCCGACGGGGATGGGGCCGTCCAAACCGGCAGTGCGACGCTCGCGAGATTCGATATCGAGCTGGCTGCCTTCGATTTCACATTCTTCGGCGGAAGCATGGGAGAGATAGCAGGGGAACGCCTGGCGCGAGCGATGGAACGTGCGGCCGAGCGTGGCGTTCCCTTCGTGCTCCACACCAAGACAGGCGGTGCCCGGATGCAAGAGGGCATGCGCGCGTTGATCCAGATGCCCAAGGTAGTAGCAGCTCGGCTCACACTGGCGGCTGCCGGTCAACCGATGATCGGAGTGCTGGGACACCCAACGACGGGGGGCGTACTCGCCAGCCTTGCTGCGCTTTCGGACGTGACGGTGGCTGAAGCAGGAGCCACCATCGGATTCGCCGGCCCCCGCGTGGCTGAGAGCTTCATGGGGAAGTCGCTGTCGGACAACTCTCACCGAGCCGAGTCTGCATTGGCATTTGGCCTGGTCGACGAAGTGGTTGAGTCCGACGAGCTGCAAGAGCATCTTGCGACCGTACTGATGACCCTTGCCAAAGACCAACCTCGGACCGTCGAGGACGTACCGGCTGCAGAAGGCCCGAAGTTCATCGATGCATGGGAAGTGGTCACGGCCGCCCGGTCCTCGAAGCGGCCTTTGAATCATGAGCTCCTGCTCGAAGCCGTGGACACGATGGTCGTACTCCGAGGAGACCGGGCGGGGCGTGAGGACCCTGCTCTGGATACCGCGATCGTGAGGATCGCAGGACGCAGGGCATGCGTGCTGGCCCTCGACCGCGAACGCGCCCCCGGGCCGGGTGCCTACCGCAAGGCCCAGCGGGTTCTAGACATCGCGGAGCGTCTGCGCATCCCGGTCGTGACACTCATCGATACCCGCGGAGCCGATCCCTCGGAAGACTCCGAGGCGGGTGGGATCGCGTGGGAGATCGCCCAGCTCTTCAGGGCGATGCTCGAGGCCCAGGTACCTACGCTTGCGATCCTTACCGGAGAAGGTGGAAGTGGTGGTGCCTTGGCGTTCGGGTGTACCGACGTGCTCCTCGCTTACGAACAATCATTCTTCTCCGTGATCGGGCCGGAGCTCGCGGCTGAGATCCTGTGGCGTGACAGTGAGCGAGCCCGGGAAGCTGCAAGGACCTTGTGTCTCACGGCTCATGATCTGTTGGATCTCGAGATCGCCGACGGACTACTTCCCGAACCATTGGATGCGGGGTCACTACGAGCAGCCATCGCGTATCATCTCGACCGCCTGCAACAGGATCCCGGCGACCGCGCCGCGACACGTCAACGGCGGTGGAGAAACACCTATGGCGACCGATAAGAGAGCCCGCAAGAAGCTCGCACGCGATGAAGCGGCGGCAGCGCGTAACGCCGCGCTCCAGCGAAGGCGGTTGATCCGGATCGCGGTTGCGCTCGCGCTCACCGCTGGAGTTGTTGGTTTCGCTCTGCTCTCCGGGGGCGACGGTACGGGGAACGACAAAGCCGATGACCCGGTGGTCAGCGACGAATCTGCAGCTTTCTACGAGTCGATCGGGTGCGAGCCTGCGGAACAAGGCGACGAACCCGAACAGTTCGATTCCGAGCCGCCGGAGCTAACCGCGGGAACCGACTACTCGGCCGTGGTACGCACGAACTGTGGTGACATCGAGATGGACCTGCTCGAGCAAGAAGCGCCCGCAACGGTCGCCAGCTTCGTGTATCTAGCCGAAGAGGGATTCTTCGACGGGCTCATCTGGCATCGTGTCGAACGCAACGCAGTACTGCAAACAGGAGATCCCAACGGTCTCAATGGGCAGGAACCCGACGGACCCGGTTACACGGTCCCGGACGAGTTCCCCGATGCCGCGAGCGCATATATCTACGGCACGGTTGGGGCGGCCAATGCCGGGCCGGGGACCACGGGAAGCCAGTGGTTCATCGTCGTCCACGACCCCGACAAGTCGTGCCAAAGAAATGGCGAACTGCTCAAGGGAAACATCGAGGACACGCCAGAGGAAGAGCGCTTCCATTGTCCGGCTGGATACCAACCCCTCTACAACGTGTTCGCTCAGGTCGATCCGGGCAGCTACGAGACCCTGGAGAAGATCGGTAGCGCCGAGACCAGGGGCGGCAATGACCCCGTCGAAGCTGTGCGCCCCCTGTTCGACATCGTTATCACGTCGGTGGACATAGTCCGCAACTAGACCGGCTTCAAAGGGGCGATCGAGAGGTCGAGGCGCTTGAAACCTCCGGCCGATGGAAAGTTGATCGTCGCCTCGATCCCTACCGATGTCTGTGCGATCTCGACAATCGTCCCGCGGCCCCACTTCCCGTGCTCCACCTCTTGGCCAACCTTGAACGAGGAGGTGTCATTGGTTTCACGCGTCTGTGGCCGGCCGGTCCCGTGTGCTTCTCCGCTTCGTGAGGTCTTGGATGACTTCGTCAGATGCATCAGTTCGCTGGGGATCTCGTTCAAGAAGCGTGAGACAGGGTTGTAGCTCACACCCCCCCACAGACTCCGTGACCATGCATTGATCAGATAGAGGCGCTCGCGGGCCCGGGTTATCGCGACGTAGGCAAGACGACGTTCTTCCTCCATCTGCTCGGTGTCTCCGATCGATCTGATGTGAGGGAAGACCCCTTCCTCCATCCCCAGCACGAAGACCACCGGGAACTCGAGGCCCTTGGCATTGTGAACCGTCATCAAAGTGACCCCGGTCTCCTCGCCTTTCTGTTCGTCTGCGTCGTTAACGAGAGCGATCCGTTCCAAGAATCCATTGAAGGAAGGCTCATCGGTGAAGCCCTCGTACTCCGCCGCGACCCCGGCCAACTCCTTGAGGTTCTCCTGACGGGAAAGCGACTCGAAAGTGCGGTCGGCTTGAAGGTCGGCCATGTACCCGCTTACATCCCAAGCCAGCTCGACGATCTCCGACACAGGGCGCTCCATCGCTGCGGCGTCTCGGATCTGAGCTAGAGCGTCCGCCACCTCACGCATCCCGTTCAATGCCCGCTTCGAGACACCTGGAGCCTCGTCGGCTCGTTCCAGAGCCATTCCTAGGTCGATCCGTTCCTTGCGGGCGAACTCGATCAGGCGGGCTATGGAGGCGTCGCCGATCCCCCGTTTGGGGGCTGAGGCCGCCCTGATCAAGCTGATCTCATCCGAAGGGTTGACCGCGGCCCTGAGCCAGGCGAAGAGATCCTTGATCTCCTTGCGTTCATAGAAGCGCACGCCCCCGACGACGCGGTAAGGAACCTCCTCGCGAGCGAACATCTCTTCTAGGACCCGGGACTGCGCGTTGGTTCGATAGAAGATGGCGATGTCGGAATACGGCCGCCCATCTCGGGCCAGTCGCTCGATCTCGCCGGCAGCCCACAGAGCCTCATCGTGCTCGTTCTGTGCGTGATAGCGAGTGATCAGTTCCCCTCCTGCCGATCGCGTCCACAGGGCTTTCGGGCGTCTCATGAGGTTGTTGCTGATCACAGCGTTCGCTGCATCGAGGATCGTCTGGGTCGAACGGTAGTTCTGCTCGAGAGTGATGACACGAGCATTGGGCCAATCGCGCTCGAAGTCCAGGAGGTTCTTGATCGTCGCTCCACGGAAGGCGTAGATGCCCTGGTCTGCATCTCCAACCACGAAGATGTTGCGCCACTTCTCCGCCAGCAAGGTCGCCATCCGCGCCTGCGCATGATTGGTGTCCTGGAACTCGTCCACCATCACGTGCTGAAAACGGTTCTGGTAATAGCTACGCGCCTCCTCGAACCGGTCGAGCACCTCGACCACCCGCATGATCAGATCATCGAAGTCCATGGCCGAAGCGAGCGTCAGGCGGCGCTGGTACTCGGAGTAGATCTTCGCGATGGTTCGTTCCCAGGGGTTCGATGCGAAATCCGAGTAGATGCCTGCGTCCATCAACTTGTTCTTGGCGTCAGAGATCGACGCAGCAGCAGCCCTCGGCGGAACACGCTTTGGATCGACGCTGAGTTCCTTCATGACCGACTTGATCAATCGTTCGCTGTCCGACGAGTCGTAGATCGAGAACGAAGAGCGCAGATCCAGGCGCGGAGCCTCACGCCTGAGTATCCGAACACATGCGGAGTGAAACGTTGATACCCACATCCCGTCCGCGATCGAACCCACGAGGTAGGCAACCCGCCGCTTCATCTCATCGGCAGCCTTGTTGGTGAAGGTGATCGCCACGATCGCCTGCGGGGATATCCCTTGCTGGATCAAGTAGGCGATGCGGTGAGTCAAGACTTTCGTCTTGCCTGAACCGGCCCCCGCCACCACGAGGACCGGTCCCTCGGTCGCTTCGACGGCCTCACGCTGAACCGGGTTCAGCTCGCTAAGAAGATCTCTGTCCATCTCTGCCCTTGCCTAGTTTGGTCTTGAGGGAAGCGATGCCCTGGCGCTCGGCCGCCGTCAGGCCCACCGCAAGATAGGTCACTGCGTAGGCGGCCGCTCCAGCCGCCCCGGATAACAGCAGGTCAACCAGGGACCCTGAAGGGGCGACCTGGTGGACGGCCCACATGACCGCGGCCCCGATCAAGGTTGGCACCAAGAGCCTTCCGTACTGGCGATCGTACGGCTGGATAGCGACGAAACGGCGAACCAGTGCGAGGCGCGCCCACTTGGACAGTGCGAAAGTGACGGCGTTCGCGACCGCAGCCCCCTCCATCCCATAACGAGGACAGAGCCAGAAGGCAAGACCGAGATTGAGCACGAGTGAAGCCGCGTAGACGGCCAGGTCCCATCCCGTTCGGCCGACCATGATCAGCACGAAACCCACACTGCCTGTGGCTACGTTGACGAACTGTCCGGCGATCAGGATCAACAGCGCCGTCCGGCCGCCCGAGAATTCCGAGCCGAAGATCTTCAGTGCCTCGTCCGGCATCAACGCAAGGGCGAGGAACGCCGGGATCGTTGCCGCAAGCGTCCACCGTGTGAGGTTCTTGAACAACCTGTCGAGCTTCGAGGTTTCCCCCCGGTTGTGCATATCGGCCACGTAGGGGCTGAACATCAAGCTCACCGAAGTAAGGAACAGCACGATGATCTGTCCTGCCCTAAGCGCCGCCGAATAGGTGCCGATCTCGGGATCGGGAGCGTAGTTGGTAAGCACGAACAGGTCGGTCCAGAACAACAATTGCGAAAACAGAGCAGCCGGGGCGCGGGGGCCGGCATACCGGAACAGCCTGCCCATAGCGCCCGGTTCCATAGGGGCGGTCTCCCACCCGCGGCTTTCCTTGCGCCATGCCATGAACGCGAGCCCCGACGCCGCCACCCACGACAGTGAATAGGAGAGCACGCTCATCCATGCCGTCTTGGAGAATTGCCAACCGATCAACATGATGGCGAGCCACAGCAGTGGCTGACCGGCCCAGAAGATGTACAGGGTGTATCGCATGATCTTCAGACCCCGAGTGGCCGACAGCCACACGTTCGCCAATGCGAGGAACGGAAGGCCAAGAACCGCTGCTTGAACGACGTTGCGTCCGAGGTCTGCCTCTATCGAAAACAGATCGCGCACCGACCCCGCTCCGACAAGAGCGAGCAACCCGACGAGAGCGCTCACACCACACGCGATCGCAGTTGCTCTTGCCACCGGGACGCGGATCCGATCCTGGCGACCGACCCCCGTCTCGATCGCCACGTCGCGCAGAACCGCCATGTCCATCCCAGCGCGGGTAGCGAACGACAACACGAACGCAGCCTGGGTCATTACCGTTACCACTCCAAAGGCCGACTGACCGAGCGTGCGACTGATCAAGATGTTGGCGGTGAAGGTCGCCACCGCTGCGATGACGATCCCGATGACGTTCTGAGACGTGCCAGAAAGGATGTTGACTACATCTTTGGAAGGGCCGGACCCGGTGGGCTGCTCGGTCACTCCCATTCGATGGTGCCGGGGGGCTTCGATGTGATGTCGTAGACGACTCGGTTCACGCCGGGAACCTCGTTCACGACCCGGGTGGAGATCCGCTCGAGAAGGTCATACGGCAACCGAGCCCAGTCGGCGGTCATGGCGTCCTCACTCGTGACAGCTCTTAGAACGATCGGATATCCGTAGGTACGCTCGTCGCCCATCACACCCACCGACCTCACGGCGGGCAGGACGGCGAAACTCTGCCAGATGTCTCTGAGCAGTCCCGCCTTGCGCATCTCGGATAAGACGACGGCATCGGCAGCCCGAAGCGTCTCGAGGCGGTCGGGCGTCACCTCCCCGATGATCCTGACCGCCAGGCCGGGGCCGGGGAACGGCTGGCGCCACACGATCTCTTCGGGCAGCCCGAGCTCTTCGCCCACCCGGCGCACCTCATCCTTGAAGAGATGACGAAGGGGCTCGACGAGCGTGAACTTCATGTCGTCGGGGAGTCCCCCAACGTTGTGGTGACTCTTGATCTTGGCTGCGTCTTTGGTTCCTGACTCGATCACGTCGGGATAGAGGGTCCCTTGCACCAGGAACCGAGCGTCTTCGAGCTCGTCGCGAGCGACTTCCTCGAACACTCGGATGAAGGTCTCGCCGATGATCTTGCGCTTGCGCTCGGGATCGCTCACCCCGGCGAGGCTCTCGAGGAACCGATCGGCGGCCTTAACGTGGATCAGGTCGATCCCCATGTGGCGGCGGAAGGTGTCCTCGACCTGCTCGGCCTCACCGGAACGCAGCAAACCATGATCGACGAACACGCACGTGAGCTGGTCCCCGACCGCTCGGTGCACTAGCGCAGCTGCGACCGATGAATCCACGCCTCCGGACAGCCCGCAAACGATGCGCTCCTTGCCGACCGCTTCCTTAACCTGTTCGACCGCGGTTTCAATGATCGAAGTCATCGTCCAACTGGGAAGCAGATCGGCTCCGCGGTACAGGAAGTTCTTGAGGATCTCTGTCCCTCGTTCGGAGTGGACGACCTCGGGGTGGAACTGCACACCATAGAAGCGGCGATCGTGGTCTTCGAAAGCAGCGACCGGTGACGAAGAGGTCGATGCAACTCCGACGAACCCGGACGGGGCTTTCACCACCGCGTCGTTGTGACTCATCCACACGATCTGTTCACCGGGGAGCTCCGAAAACAGCAACGATCCCGGAGCATCGACCGAGAGATCCGCCTTGCCGAACTCGGCCACCCCCGTGCGGGCGACCTCACCGCCCAGCGCGGTTGCCATGAGCTGCTGGCCGTAGCAGATCCCCAGCACGGGAACACCTAAGGTGAACACGGCAGGGTCTATCCCTGGAGCTCCAGGTTGATGGACGCTGCGCGGCCCCCCCGACAAGATGATGGCCGAGGGACGAAGGGCAGCAAGCTGCGGCGCGGTGAGCTCGTGGGGAACTATCTCGGAGTAAACGTGACATTCGCGCACGCGCCTAGCGATCAGTTGGGCGTATTGGGCCCCATAGTCGATGACCAGAACACGAGCTTCGATCAGGGGGTCGGTCGGCATAAGCCAGACTACCGCGCCGGGGTCCGGCCCTTCGGTAAGCGACCCTCCACCACGACGCTCAGCTCGTCTTCATCAGAGCGGACCTTCAGATCGGTGAACCCAGCCTTCTTGCACATCTTGAGCACCTTCTTGCTGAGGTCTTCGGCGAGTTCAAGCATCAGCCAGCCCCCGGGAGCGAGCCAGGGCACCGACTCATCGACGGCGCGGCGCATCAGGGTCAACCCGTCCACGCTTTCGTCGGACAGGGTGTAAAGCGGTTCGTACTCACGTACCTCAGCCGGGAGATCTTCGATCTCGTCCATCGGCACGTAAGGGACATGTCCCACGATCAGATCGACGTTTCCCTTCAAGCGTTTCGGAAGTGGCGCGTACATGTCGCCCGCAAGGAACTTGACGTTTCTGAGACCGAGTTCCTTGGCGTTGCGGCGCCCTTGCTCCAATCCCCCGGCGTCGATGTCACACCCGAAAACCTCCGCCTCGTCAAGCTCGTGAGCGATACATAGCGCGATGGGGCCCTGCCCCGCGCAAACGTCGACCACAATCGCCTTCTTCTTGCGTTTCAACTTCTTGACGGCAAGATCGATCGTTAACTCCGATGAGGGCCGGGGTACAAAGGCACCGGGGCGCACCTTCAAGCTCAATCCGTAGATCTCGATGCGTCCGGTTAAGAAGGGGAATGGCTCGCCACCGGCGCGTCGAGCGATGAGAGCCAGGAAACGTTCGCGTTCACGCCTGCCGGGCACATGATCGTCGGGAACCTCGTCGAGATCGTCAACGTCGAGCACCATCGCGAGCAACTCTTGGGCTTCGTCATCGTGGTCATGATCATCGAACAGATGCGTGCTGTCGTCTAAGACGCGCACACCGATGGTTAGAAGTTGATCGACCGTTTTAGGTTCGCTCATGGCCGGAAGATGCTAAGCCCTCAGCCGTCGGACTGTGACAGGTTCAAGAGGTCTGGCTAGACGTCGGCTACCGCTTCTAGATGACGATCTTCGACGGGGATCTCGATGGAAGGTTTCTCAAGTTCGGTCGAGAGAACCACCGTCGTCCGCGAGCGAGCGACGCCGGGTATCAACCTGATGCGTCGCAATAGGTTCTCTAGCTCTTTGTTGGTTCCCGTACGGATCTTGATCAAGTAACAATCCTGACCGGCAACGCGGTGGAATTCGAGAACGTCCGGCTCGGCACATATCTGTCGAACCACTTCTTCGTCGTGAGCGAACTCGACGCCGTCTGCCGTCGTTACGAGCGTGAAGGCCGCGTGGAACTTACCGACGGCTTCGGGATCGATCACGGCCGAGTAGCCCTTGATGATGCCGCGTTGCTCGAGTTTCCGAACGCGATCGTGGATGGCGGGTCCGGAAAGGCCAACCTCTTTGGCGATGGCGGCGTGCGACATACGCCCATCCGCCACCAGCAGCGCCAGGATCTGGCGATCGATACGGTCGAGTCCTTCCACTGCTAGCGCCCCCCGAAGCCTGAGGCTCGGCGCTTCACCTTGTTACTGCGACGGCGGGCACCGAGCCCCGGCTTCAGCTCGGCCCGGGCGGGTAGCCGGTACGCGGCCCGGGGGGGAGCCTGCGCCGGCGATAGTTCCGGGTCGAGGTCGTAGAAGAGAGCGACGCTCACGCGTTCACCTTGAGATGGGGACCATCGTTGTGCGAGATCCAGTCCTCGCCATCTCTAGTGCTCTTGGCGAAACGCGCCGTGACGAACTCGAAACCGACGAGCCCGGCCAGTACGAACAAACCCTCAGCCATGTTCAACACCTGCTTTCCTGAAGCTAGCGGCCGAAGTTACATTGGAATCGTAGCATGTATCGGCATCTTTACCAAGATTCCTAAGCTCTACTAGATAGATTACAAGATATCTAAGGCTCTATGGCTCTCAAACCTTTGGATATTCAGTTAGAGAGGGCGCGCGTGGGCCCGGACCGAAGAGAGGAAAGTGACCCGAAACGGCGTGGAACGGCTAGAAGGGGCAGCCGGCCCTCAGCCATCGCCGGGCGGCGTCCACATCGCCCTGCAGCGAGAGTTCCCCGGGATCCGCCCGGCCACTTAGAACACGACAGAGGTCTGCTCCCGACCCAGAGATCTCGCAGCGAGACCCTGTCGCCGCCCGGAAAACGCCCACCCCGGCGATCTCTATGGTCCCGTCAACCTTTCGCCGTTGGGACCAATCCTTGACGACGTCGGCCAAGATCCACCCGTCTTCTTGGGCGAGCTCCACCGTTTTCCCCACTGCGACGGCAACGTCGATCCGATGCATGAAGGTGTCGCGAGTGAAGATCACGTTCGCGAAGAAACCAAGGTTCGTCACTCCCACAACAACGGGATCGTAGAGAGGGATCGCCCGCCCGACCTTGCCCATGCGAGCCCGACGAGCAAGAAAACGCGGATACATCTCCTCGTAGCGAGCGATCAGCGCCGCGGGGTCGAGCTTGCTGCGGTCGTCAACCTGGACCTCGTTAACCGCATCCAAGATGTTCCCGAGCTCCTTGCGCCTGCCCCATCCGGCGCGCACCTGATGGCGCAACTCCTTGAGAGAGGTGAGCGCTTCCATCCACCCGACGAGATGAGCGACGACGGCATGCACATCCCAACGATCGCACTCGGTCTGACGCTGCCACTCATCGGCGTCGAGTTGCTTGAGCTCGGCACCTAGCGCCGCGTATTGGAACGCCGCCGCTCGGCGCGCACGTTCGCCGTTGAGGCCGGCAACATCCGAGATGTGAGTCACCATAGCAAGCCAAGTAGACCACGCTCAGAGGACAACAAGAGTCGTAACGCTGACGACCTTCAGAGTGTTTCAGACGAACTCTTCAAGGATCACCCCAGCCGGAACGAGAACCATCTCTCCCGCTGAGCGTCCTTTCTCGTCTATATACCGTTTCACCAGATCGAAGCCCAGGGAGTACCCAGCGTTAGGGGGAAGCTCCGCGGAGCCATAGAACCAACGCGCATGACCCGAGCGCCCATAGCGACGATCCACTTCTCGCCTGAACACACGGAAAACCTCGTCCAGCTCAGCACCAGAGAGATCGACCGCTACGGACAACGGACCTTCATCGGGGAATGCCTCCGTCACGAAGACGTCCGCCAAGCCTTCAGTTATCACTTCCTCCCCCACCGTCTTTCCGTACCCGGGGCCCTCGATGATCCGGAGCGCGTGATGGAGCTCATGGGCAAGCAGCCGGTCGAACAGCCCTTCGATAGAGGCTCCCAGGTCGCGGAAACCATCGTCGAGAGATATGTAGACCCGTCCGGCCTTTGGATCGGTGAATCCTCCGATCCCGTACTTTCCGACGGCATGTTCCGGGGCTACCTGAACGACGACCTCGGTTTCGGGAAGTGGAAGCAGGGATCTGACCGGCTCGACGACATCCTCTAGCAACCGGTCGGGAGTTTCCCCCAGTTCCTCCAGCAGCCTCCACGCGTCGGCGTCGACGTAAGCAGTCACCGGGCCCAGAGAGACGGTCCCGATAGCCTTGGAACTTCGATCTGGCCCGGTTCCTCGGCTGGACCCGTCCCTTCCACATGCCACAAGAAGAGCGACCGCCAAGACGCTCATAGCCTTCCGTCCCATCCCAAGAGGATAGGCATGAGTTGGGTGAATGAGGCTGGCGCCTCGCAACTTCAGAGGGCCCCGTCAATGACGGGGCCCTCGATCCTGAATAGAGAGAGCTAGTGGCCCATCCCTACTCGTTGAGCTTGCTGAAGCGCTTTGCCTTCGGTCTTGAGGGCGGGAGCGACCATCACTTCTGCCTTCTGGAACTCTTTGATGTTCGCGTATCCGCATGTCGCAAGGCTGGTACGAAGGGCTCCGAAGAGATTAAGGCGGCCATCGTTCTCGTGAGCGGGACCGACCAGGACCTCTTCCATCGTCCCTAGCGTCTGGGTGCTGACTCGGGCGCCGCGGGGCAAGGTCGGGTGGAAGGTCGCCATGCCCCAGTGATGTCCACGTCCGGGAGCTTCAGCCGCCGTCGCTAAGGGCGAACCGATCATCACCGCGTCCGCGCCACATGCGATCGCTTTGGCGATGTCGCCGCCGGTTCGCATGCCGCCATCCGCGATCACGTGACAGTAGCGACCAGTCTCGTCCAAATGCCGGATGCGAGCACCGGCAGCGTCGGCGATCGCCGTCGCCTGCGGAACTCCAACACCAAGCACCCCGCGCGTTGTGCACGCAGCCCCCGGGCCAACTCCAACGAGCACGCCGATCGCACCGGTTCGCATGAGGTGAAGCGCGGTGGAGTAGCTGGCGCAGCCACCAACTATCACGGGGATGTCGTAGGTGGAGATGAATCGCTTGAGGTTCAGCGGTTCGGTCCTGGTCGATACGTGTTCGGCCGATACCACCGTCCCTTGGATCACCAAGATGTCGAGCTCGGCTTCGAGTGCGATCTTGTTGTAAGACTCGACCCGCTGAGGGGTGAGCGAGGCAGCCGCCGTTACCCCTGCCTCCTTGATCTCGCGGATGCGCTTGAAGATCAGTTCTTCCTTGACGGGCTCCTGGTAGATCTCCTGCATGCGCCGGGTCGCTCGGTCGGTAGGCAGGTCTGCGATCTCGGCCAGGATCGACTCCGGGTCTTCGTAGCGGGTCTGGATCCCCTCTAGGTTGAGCACGGCCAGGCCACCGAGGCGGCCGATCTCGATGGCACTCTGCACGGAGACGACCCCATCCATCGCTGAGGCAAGGAGCGGCAGCTCGAACCGGTAGGCGTCGATCTCCCAAGAGATGTCTACGTCGTCCGGGTCTCGCGTGCGGCGGGACGGGACGATCGCGATGTCATCGAAACCGTAAGCCCGGCGACCGGACTTACCCATGCCGATCTCAATCTCCACCTACTGCCTCTCCCTTCCCTGCCTTACCAACAGATCTCTACCTAAGATTCTCTCAGACAAGCAACCACCCCGGATGTCTTTCCCGATGCCAGGGTCCCGGCTGCTCCTTCAGCTATCACGGTCCTTGCCAACGAGGCGGCCCGCGAGTTCGTCCTCGAGCAACTTGATGTCCGCATCGACCATCAATCGGGCAAGGTCCTGGAACTTCGTTCTCGGCTCCCATCCAAGGACGGCAGCAGCTTTGGACGCATCACCTAGCAGGTGATCGACCTCGGCCGGACGGAAGTAGTTGGGGTCGATGTCGATATGCCGGTCGGGATCGAGCCCAGCATGGCTGAAGGCCACCTCGCAGAACTCGCGCACCGAATGGGCTTCACCGGTTGCGATCACGAAGTCCTGTGGTTCAGGATGCTGCAGCATCATCCACATCGCTTCGACGTACTCGGGTGCGTAACCCCAGTCTCGGCGTGCCTCGAGGTTGCCCAGGTAGACCTTTTCCTGTATCCCCGCCTTGATCCGGGCGATGGCCCGGGTGATCTTGCGGGTGACGAAGGTCTCTCCGCGCCTAGGACTCTCGTGGTTGAAAAGGATGCCGTTGGTCGCGAAGAGCCCGTAAGCCTCGCGATAGTTGACCGTGATCCAGTGCGCCATCACTTTCGCCACCCCGTACGGACTGCGGGGATGGAACGGGGTCGATTCACTCTGTGGCGCCGGAGCCGCTCCGAACATCTCAGATGAGCCCGCTTGGTAGAAGCGGGTCGGCACCCCCGAGGCCCGGATCGCCTCGAGCATCCGAACGGTTCCCATACCGGTCGCGTCGGCCGTGTACTCGGGGATCTCGAACGAGACCTTCACGTGGCTCTGGGCCCCGAGGTGATAGACCTCGTCCGGTTCCAGATCGCGGATGAGATTCACCAACGATCCGGAGTCGGACAGGTCGCCGTAATGCATCCGGAAGTGCACACCGGTCTCGTGAGGGTCTCGATAGATCTGATCGAGGCGGTGGGTGTTGAAGGTGGAAGCCCGGCGGATGAGCCCATGCACCTCGTACCCCTTGGAAAGGAGCAATTCGGCGAGGTAAGAGCCGTCTTGCCCGGTGACCCCGGTGATGAGCGCGGTTGGCATGGCGCAAAGGATAAGCGCCTCGCTCGCTGGCGCACGTGCGCGCCCAGGGTCAGGAAAGCGGGTACGGTGCCTCCGGCTCACCCGGATAAACCGGGGCGTTGCTTGCAGGTGTCTTCCCCCCAAGGGCGAAACCTAGCCCGGCTGCACATCGTCTTCCCCACCTGCACGCCTTGCTGGGGTTGGGATGTGAGCTTGTGAACCACTTCACATATGCTTGCAGATGTTTATGGGATGATGGGCGGGGTACCGAAGGACGAGGCCGGGTGGAATCGCGGGCTCGTGGGGCACAGGCGCCACACGAGGGACCTGACCAAGGAGAGTAGATGCACCATCTTTTTTTCAGCGAGCGAGCACGACGACGCGCTCGTCGCAGGACTCGGCTTCGCCGGGCAGCGCTCGTTTCGTGGCTGCTGACCCTGGCGGCGGCGGCCCTGGGCTTCACGATCCCCAACCCTACGACCGGTCTGCAGCTCGTCTCGGACCTGCTCAGCGACGCGCGCTACACGAGCTCGGCGGATACCGGCATCGAAACCACCGAGTCGGCTGCTTCGTCGATGCGCTTCAGGCAGAAGGTCTTCGACGAGCGCCCCACTCCATCACCCAGCCCCAGCGTGACTGCGGCGACCATTGCCGCCCCTGCCCCAGTCGCAGCGGCCCCCGCAGGCTCGATCGTCGAGATCATCCACGCGGCCGCGGCCGAATACGGCATCTCGGGTGACTGGATGGTGGCGATCGCCGAATGCGAATCGGGTCTCGACCCCAACGCCTACAACCCCGCCGGCTACCACGGCCTGTTCCAGTACGACCAGACCACCTGGGCGGGCAACGGCTATGGGGACATCTACGACCCCGTGGCCCAATCTCGGACCACCGCCCGCCTGCTGGCCGCCGGCCAGTCGAGCCGCTGGCCCAACTGCGCCTAGGCGCGTCATCGCCTCGAGCGAGGCCCTAACCTGCACCGACGAAAGCCCGCCATGCGGCGGGCTTTGTCTTTGCGTACCGGATCGCCGGGCCACCCCGGGGGAGGTGGCCGGCGCTCCAGGTCTTCACACGATCCTGGGAAGCTCGGGCTGCAGACAGGGGTCGAGCCGGTCTGCGATCCCTCGCAGCGCTCGAGCAACCCCTCGTCCGGTGCGGCCGACGCTGGGCGATCCGATCGCGGCGAGGCGGGCGATGGCCGCCTGCTCGAGGAGATCTGCCCTGCGGAGGCCCGTCAGAGCGTCCTGGATGCTGGGATGCATCGGTCCCATCTGTGGTGCCTCCTTCCATCAGTTAGCTTGAGGTAAAGATACTTGCTAAAAAGCTTTATGTCAAGATACTTTATGCCGAGTAAGATGAAGAAGATGCGAACACTCCCCGCCACCGTCGTTCACAGCCCGGGTCGCCCCGGCTCCGAAGAGCGACGCGACCTGGTGGACGTGGCACTCGAGACCTGGAAACGAGAGTTTCCGCTCATGGACGTCACCACCGAAGGCCTCGTCTCTCGCATCCACAAGATCTCGCGCTACATAGACAAGGCGCTCAGTGAGACCGCCCAAGAGTTCGGGCTCACCGTGGGCGATTGGGAACTGCTCTCTTGCCTGAGGCGACAAGGCCCTCCTTACCGGTGCAGTCCCTCGGAGCTAAGCCGCGATCTGATGCTGTCCTCGGGTGCGATGACCAACCGCCTCGACAAGCTTGAAGAGCAAGGGCTGATCGCAAGGCACCCCGACCCGAGCGACCGGCGTGGCGTCCAGGTGGAGCTGACCACCAAGGGCAAGGACACCTGGAGCGAAGCCGTCGCCATGCAAGCCGCCAAGGAGAAGTTCTTCGCCGACGCGTTGACCGGCGAGGAGAAAGACCTCACCAACGACCTTCTGCGCAAGATGCTTCTCGCCTTCCAGAGCAAAGGCCCGTACCCAAGGCGTGCCGAGTTAGCCAAGAAGTCCGACCGGTAAGACGCCGGCGCGCGGGGATCAGCGAGCCGTGAGGAAATGGTGCTCGGGGTGTCCTTCGGGGGCCGGGTACTCCCCGGCCGCTACGAAATGCTCCATCACGGGTTCGGGTAGGGCATCGGGTGCGACCGGCTTGAAATCGAACTTCTCGTAGAAGCCCGCGGCGTCCGCGTGACAGTAGAGGTAGAGGGTGCCGCCCTTGGCATTCATCGCAGCTTGCATCAACTGGCCTCCGATGCCTTCTCCGCGCCGCTGCGGATCGACCGCCATCTTGTCGATCACCACGGCGCCCGGGGCAACTTCCTTCAGGCGCAGGCACCCCACCAACTTCCCCGCTCGGGCGACGTAGACGGCCCCATCACGCGGGTTCGGAGCTTGTTGGCCGAGGGGGCCGAGGAGTCCCTCTAGATCAGCGACATCGTGACGCGTCGCCTTTGTGATGAACACGATTCCTCCTACGGTAGCGAACCCAATCGGGAGTGGACCCGTTCAAGTTCATCGAGCACTGCACTCGGGACGATAACGCCGTGCTTTCCACCGGGCAGGAAACGATCCGGACGCATGTCACCGTGATAGTCACTTCCTCCACTGACGACGAGACCCTTGCGCGCCCCTAGCTCTCGATAGGACGCCTGCCCATCGAGCGACATGTCACCGTGGAAGCCTTCGATCCCCTGCAGTCCGGCTTGGCAGAGCTCGTCGACGAAACGCTCG
The DNA here is from genome assembly GCA_937863385.1 of uncultured Actinomycetes bacterium. Lineage (GTDB taxonomy): Bacteria > Actinomycetota > CADDZG01 > CADDZG01 > WHSQ01 > CALMBW01. Next base: position 34,539 of record CALMBW010000019.1, read on the forward strand.
GTGTCATCCGGGCCAAGATTCAATGTGAACGGATGTGCGAGCACCGGTACCACTTTGCTCTGCAACATCAGTTCGATCGCTTCGTCCGGCTTGTAGAGCTTGCGGCTGATGTAGGCCTTGGCCCCTTTCGCTAGGTACTCATCGAACGCAGCTTGATAGTCACTCACTGCTCCATGCCGCACCAGAACCGCAGCGAAATGGGGCCTGCCGATCTGCGAGCCGGGCCCACCTGCTTCGTTCTCGACCTCTTCGAAGGTGACAGGTATCCCCAGTTCATTGAGTCGCTCCACGATGATCTGGTTCCGATTGGCCCGGTGATACTGAAGATCCGCCAGGGCCTCGGACAACGGGTTATGCGTCTCGGGGATGAAGTAGCCGAGCAGGTGCATCGTGGGTCGCCCACTCGGCTTATACCCACGATCGGCGAGGTCCTCAACATCGCAAGAGATCTCGACGCCTCTGATAACACGGACACCCACCTCTAGACCACGGGCGACGGCTTCGTCGCACCCCGCGTCGTTGTCGTGGTCGGTTACCGCTATCACTTCCAGCCCGGCAGCAGCAGCCTTATCCACCAGCCCGCGCGGCGAATCGCCACCGTCGGACACCGTCGTGTGCGCATGTAGATCGATCGTCATGCCTCAACCCTAGAAGACGATGAGATAAAGGTGCCCACTAGGATCCGTCTAGGTGGGTAGTTGGATCCGCTGTTCACCCGAATAAACGTTGAATCGATCGTCGCGAACGAACCCGACCAGCGTTAAGCCGAATGACAGGGCAACCTCGATCGCGAGGCTGCTCGGCGCCGACACCGAACAGAGGATCGGGATGCCTGCCGTCACAGCCTTCTGGGCGATCTCGTAACTCGACCGCCCGCTAACCATGAGGATGGCATCCCCGGCGGGCACTTTGTGGTCGAGAAGCATGCGACCCACGAGCTTGTCCACGGCATTGTGCCGCCCCACATCCTCTCTACTCAACAACAGCCTGCCTTGACTATCGAAGAGTGCAGCTGCGTGCAGCCCACCGGTCGTCGAGAAGAGCGACTGTCGCTCACTGAGCAACTGCGGCAAGGACTTCACCAAGCTTGCCGGCACGACGGGGCCACCAACCATCGGGCGAACCCCAGAGATCTGTATCGCTTCGATGCTGGCCTTACCGCATACCCCGCAAGCGCTCGACATCTGGAAGTGTCTTTGAAGATGCGCCAGGTCGACGGTCCTTGGGTCCCGCAGATCGACGGTAACGATGTTGTAGAGCTGCTCGGCTGGGAAGTCATCGCTACGGCAATAGCCGATCGAGGCGATCTGGTCTGCATCGGTGAGGACGCCTTCACCGAAAAGGAACCCGGCCGCCAACTCGAAGTCGTTCCCAGGAGTCCGCATCGTCACTGCGACCGTCTGCGTTTGTCCGCCTGCAACGAGTCTGATCTCCATCGGCTCTTCGGTAACGACACGATCGTTGCGGCGTGTGACTGTGTCGCCTTGCACCTTGACGACCTTGGCGCGCCCCTCGCTCGCGGGCCGGGGGTTGCTCATGGTGTGGGGACCTCCAACTCGACGATCGCGTTGTAGTCGGGTATCCCCGCCTCGGGCGACCGTCTGCCGCGGTCGATCAGTGGCTGGGCTTCGGGCCAATGGATCTGGAGGTTCCCGGGAGCCACAGCGGCCAACGCCACCCTGCCTTCGAAGCGGCCAAGATCGTTCACGAGCACGACGTGGTCGCCGTCGGCCAACCCACGCTCGCGGGCATCGAGTTCGTTCATCAACACAGCATCGCGACCCAGGCGCGTGATCGGATCGATCTCTTTCTGGACCATGCTGTTGAACTGTTTGCCTCGCCGCGTCGTTACTACGTAACTACCCTTCGGTACATCCCGTTGCGGTAGCGCGACCCGTGAGAAATGCGCCTTGCCATCCGGCGTCGGGAAGCTCCACCCGTCGCAGAGCATGGCTCCGCCATATTGGAACTGATCACCCTTGTTGGCCAGATGCTGGATGCCGTCGTAGAGGGGAACCTGCTCGGCGATCTCGTGACGGATCGCAGGTGTGTCCTTCCACCGAACCGCCTCGGAGTGCTCGGGCCGTGCCAGTTTGACGAGTTCGGAGAAGACCTCCCATTCCGGGCGAGCCTCACCGATCCTGCGTCCGGGGATCTCGGGGCTGAAGATGACCCGCCTCTCGGTGGACGTTTCGGTAACACCTCCCGGCGTCTCGTACCTGGTGGCGGCCGGCAACAGGATCACGGTCTCGCCAGGATCGATGAGCATCTGACTCGACATGACAAGGTCCATGTGCACCCGCAGGGGAACGCGCGCCATGGCGGCTTCGACGGCATCGGGGTCGGGCATCACCTCTAAGAAGTTGCCGCCCACCGAGAACAGGACATCCAACTTGCCCTCGGCGGCAGCATCGAGCATCTGAGGGGCCGTGTACCCGGGCTCGGGGTCGAGGGGGAAACCCCATCTCTGCGAGAACTCCGCGGCACTGGTTCGGTCAAGGATCACAGGGCCGGGGAGCACCCCGGTGTAAGCCCCCATCTCCGCTCCCCCTTGAACTCCCGAGTGTCCGCGGATCGGCATCAGACCGCATCCCGGACGCCCAACGAATCCTTTGGAGAGGCCGAGATTGATGATCGCTCGAACGTTGTCTTCGCCGAACTGATGCTGCGTTACGCCCATGCTCCAAACGAGAACCGCGGACCGTGCCGCGGCCAGCATCTCTGCGAAACCCAGCATCTCTTCTCGGGACGTCCCTGCTAGCCGTTCGAGTGCCTCCCAGGAGAAGCTCTCGATGTCGGCCTTGAGAGCTTGGAAGCCGGCGGTGTGTTGGGTGATGAAGGCGTCGTCGACCCATCCGTTGGCGATCATGTGCTTGAGGGTGCCGGAGAGAAAAGCGATGTCCCCTCCGACATTGACCAGGAAGAAACGATCGGTCATCCTCGTCCCGAACAGCGCGCTCTCGACGTTCGAAGGTACCCAGTATCGATCCATACCCGGCTCACGGTAGTTGTTGACCACCGCCACCTTGGTGCCCTCTTTGCGTGCGTGATACAGGTACTTCATCGCAACAGGTTGGTTGTTCGCTACGTTCGAGCCGATGAACACGACCAGATCGCTTTCGATCCAGTCCTTGTACGAACAGGTAGTCGCATGCACACCCAGGGACTGCTTCAGTCCGAAGGTGCTCGGAGAGTGACAAACACGTGCGGCGTTATCGATCGAGTTGGTCCCAAGAGCACGCACGGATTTCTGCACCGCGTAGTAGTTCTCGTTGGTCATCCCCCGGCTGGTTAGATAGAAGGCGGAACGATCGGGCGATCCAGAGCGGATCTTCTCGGCGATCAACTCGAGAGCGTGGTCCCAACCGACCCGCTCGAACCCTGTCTGGCCGCGACGGCGCACCATCGGGTAGGGGATGCGCCCGAGGTCTCTGAGCTCCGAGCTCCTCAACCTCCGAAGAGCTTCCACATCGTGCAGGACCTGCGGATCCAGGGCCGGCATCGTGTTGAGTTTCAGCAGGCGCAAGCGAACGTTGCAGAGGTGGACCTCATCCAGGGTCCAATCCTTCATCCCCGTCGTGCCCAGGGCGCAGCCATCGCACACGCCCTCGGTGAGGATGCGCCATGCGTAACGCCATTCGCCGCGCGTTTCCTTCAGCGCGTTCCACAACTCTGCGTAGTTGTTGGGTCGCTGCTCCCCGATCCCGAACGGCTTCTTGCTCGCCCACAGCGAGGGATCCCACCGGCTCATGCGCCTAACCTACGCCCGCCTTGACCACACGCGAAAGCGGCGCCCCTAAGAACGGGCGCCGCCGGAGAGATCTAGGATCGGTCTACAGGTCGCCGGTGTATTTGATGATGTCGAGGCCTCGGTTGTAGTCGAGCGAGTAGATGATCCGGTCAGTGACCCAGTAGGCAGCGCCCGACATCCCGCCCCAAGGCATGAAGTAGCCAACCTCGGAGATCTTGCCTTTGGAACTCACGTCCATGATGCGGACCCCGTGCTCGAAACGGCTGTGCGCAACCAGTCCGCCGTTGCGGAAGTTCGGGTGCAACTCTAGCCAGTGCGACGAGCAACCACCCTGGTTCGCGGCAGGCTTGCCATCGAGGTAAGTGCCGTTCGTCTCGTAGTGGCGATCAAGCACGGGCCCGAACTGACCCGTCTTGCGCCAGTTCGAGGCATCGATGGTCATCATGTGGCCGTTGGTTTCGGCACCGCAGCGTGCAACGAAGTTCTGCTCGCTGCCTGCGATGAAGAACTTGTCCATGCCGCCGTTGCCCCAGCGCGCTGAGTGCATCACGCTTACGTTCGAGATGATCTCGGATGTGGCGATCAATTTCGGCTTCGCAGGGTTCTTGCGCGCGTCAAGAAGCAGCATGGGGTTGCTCGAGGTGAGCACGATGCCCGGAGCGATCTCTTCGACGTCATGGCCAGACTGAGCTGGCTTGCCGTCACCCCATTTGGTCTTGAGAAGTTTGGGCTCTGCAGGCACTCGTATGTCGATGATCTGGCCGTTCGAGTTGTACACGTACTTGCAGTCGAGCACGCAGCTGGAGGTGTGCGAGCCAGCGCCGGGCAGCACTCCAACGATCACGGGGTTCGACTTGTCTTCGACGTCGATCACGTAGAGAGCGTTGGTCCCGCCGCGGACCTCTCCGTCGGCGGATGCCGTCACCTGGTTGGGGACCACGATGACCTTCTCATTGCCATCGAGGTCCTCACGCGAAAGCAGCCACTCCTGAGGCATCGGAACGAAGCCTGTCAGCGTCGGGTTCTCGGGGTCCTCCAGCGAGAAGATCATGACCTTGTTCTGGTCGTTCGCATAGAAGTAGTCGCCCACCACGCGGCCACCGACGCCGTCTTGAGCGATCGGCAGGTGACGGATGAACTCGACGTTGTCAGAGGTCACACCACCGGGGCCTGGACCCGCCTCGCCAGAGACACTCGGGGTCGTCGGCGCCACGCCAACGAGCAGGCCCGCCACCAGCACCAAGATCGCCTTACGCATCGTTTCACTCCCCTGTTGGAAATCAGTCTTGGCGACAGGATTCGCCAGATCCGCAGGCTTCCCTCCCCCGTCTGGCGGCGACGCGAGAACGCCCGCCTCGTGTGGGCGGGCGCTCCGAACGTCTAAGGACCGGTAAGGCCTAGGCCTCGGTGAGGAACTTCATCTCGATGAGCTTGTCGATCACCTTCTGAGCCGACTCCTCCACAGACTCCGAATCGGTCTTGCACGTCACTTCGGGGTTCTCAGGGGCCTCGTAGGGGTCGTCGATCCCGGTGAAGCCCTTGATCTCGCCCGCCCGTGCCTTGGCGTAGAGACCCTTGACGTCACGTCCTTCGCACACCTCGAGCGGCGCGTCGGCGTAGATCTCGACGAAGTCCTTGATCATGTCCCGAGCCTCGTCACGGATGGCCTTGTAAGGAGAGATCGCAGCCGTGATCACGAAGACACCGTTGCGCTGCAGCAGGTGTGCAACGAAAGCGATCCGGCGGATGTTGGTGTTGCGGTCCTCCTCGCTGAAGCCCAGGCCTTTGCTGAGGTTCTCTCGTACGACGTCACCGTCGAGGATCTCGACCGGTACTCCGGCATCGAGAAGTTGCTCTTCAACCTGGTGGGCGATCGTGGTCTTGCCCGAACCCGAGAGGCCGGTGAACCACAGAACCGCTCCTCTTTCTCTGTCTGCTTGCTTCAGCATCTTGGTCTCCTTTTCGTTTTTCGTGTAAAGAACGCGTTGGATAGGCGCGAGATTCTTCGGTAAAAACGCTATTTCTTTAGGGCGCTCGTGCCTAGGGCTTGGGGGGCCGGGTCGAGGCCGAACTGCTCCAGGATCGTGCAGTGAACGTCCCAGAGATGCAGCCCTTCCTTGCGGCCGGTGGGCTGCCCGGGGGCGTTGTTCATGATGAAGATCCCGTGCTCGGCGTGGTTGGCTTCGTCGGAACCCGTGTCGTTCTCGAAGGTGTAGATATCGCCGTAACCGACCGAGCCGACCGAGCGCCAGCGCAACTCGCCGAAGATCACGATGAGGTCCGGGGCAACACCGTTGGTGGTCGTGTAGATCCCTTCGGGCTTATGAGCTTTGTTGCCCATCGGCTTGCCTTCGTGGTCGACCATCGCTTCGATCTTGGCGATCAACTCGTCCCGGACCGCTTCGTACTGATCCTGCGGGATGATGCCGTTCGGCTCGCGGCCTTCGACGTTCAAGAACAAGCGGCCGTAGTAGCCGCCGTCGCCCCAGGCCTTGGTCTTGCTCCAATCGATCGTGAGTTTGTTGAAAGGAGTGACCTCTGCCGGCATACCCTCTTCGAAGTTGAGGTACCCCTCGTTCACGAGCCATTCGTTGAAGCAGAGCCCGCCGTACATGGGCTTGGCGCCGTGGTCCGAGACCACCAGAACAGTGGTGTTGTCGTCCGCGTACTTGTCGAGAAGCTCCCCGACCTTGCCGTCCAGGTAACGGTAGTAGTCGCGCAGGGCGTCCTTGTGGGGATTGTCCGGCTCGAAGCGCGGGTGGTTCGGGTCGATGTAGGACCAGATGCCGTGGTTAAGGCGGTCGGGACCCATCTCGACCATCATGAAGAAGTCCCAAGGCTTGTTGGCCAGCAGATAATCGGCGGCCTTGAAGCGCTCCTCGGTCATCTTGTAGGACTCGTCGATGATGTATTGCGTGTCGTCGGTGCGGAAGTTGCGGACGTCAAAGATGTAATTGATCCCGTTGCTCACCAACTCTTGCTTGAGCTCTTTCGGGTAGGTGTACTCGGCCTCGTCGTTCGGTGTAAGGAAGCAACCGATCTGCACGCCCTTCAAAGCCTTGGGCGGATAGCTCGGCGGCACCGACATGACGATGCAGTCCTTGCCTGCCTCGGAAAGGATGTCCCACACCGTCGGTTCCTTGATCGCCCACGAGGTTGCGAACGAAAGGCCGTCGTAAGTGTGGTCCTTACGATTGCGGAACCCGTAGATACCCAAGGTGCCGGGGTCCTTGGACGTCATCATGCACATCCAGGCCGGAACCGTGATCGGGGGCGTGATGGATTCGAGAGGTCCGAACATCCCGTTCTCGCGCAGCTTCGTGAGATTGGGGATCTCGTCGGTGTACTCGTCGAAGATGTGCTCGGGGGGAGCGCAGTCCAACCCGATCACCATCACCTTGCGACGGTTGGGATCCTTCTCGTTTTCGGCCTGCGCGCTTGAGGAATCGGCAGCGCGCGTTCCCTGCGGCCCCTCGCCCGCCCGCGAGTCGTCTTTCTTCTTCAGTCGATCTAAGAGACCCATGCGTAACTCCTAAGCCTTGCCTTGAGCGTCCGCGATCAGGATGCGAGCGACCTCGGGACGCGAGAACTCTTGCGGTGGCTCGATGCCGTCCTGAAGCATCTGACGCACCTGGGTCCCCGACAGGAAGACCCGGTCTTCCTTGCCGTGAGGACAGGTCTTGTCAGAGCCCATCCCTTCACACTTGTTGCACCAGAAAGAGTGCTCGAACTTCAGAGGCTCGATGCCGAGCTCGCCCGGCTCGAACTGATCGAACATCTCCTGCGCCTCGTAGGTCCCGTAGTAGTCACCGACACCTGCGTGGTCGCGCCCGACGATGAAGTGTGTGATCCCGTAGTTCTTGCGGAGAAGGGCGTGCCAGATCGCCTCACGGGGACCGGCATAGCGCATCGCGGCCGGGAAGACGGAGAGAACCACGCGGTTCTGCGGGTAGTAGTTCTCCATCAGGACCTCGTAACACTTCATGCGGGTCTCCGCAGGGATGTCGTCGCCCTTCGTGCCACCAACGAGTGGGTGGATGACCAGGCCTTCGGTGATCTCTAGAGCGCACTTGGTCAGGTACTCGTGAGCACGGTGGATCGGGTTACGGGTCTGGAAAGCGACGACGGTCTTCCAACCATTGTCCGCGATGTACTCACGAAGCTGCAGCGGGGTGCGGCGGTAGTTCTCGAACTCGTGCGAGAACACGTTGCGCAGAACCGTGACCTCGCCACCAACGTAGTTGGGGGCCTGGCTGTAGAGGTACGCGACGCCGGGGTGTTCCTTGTCATCAGTCTTGTAGGTCTTGAGTGCCTCGTTCGAGACGTCGTAGGTATAGACGTCTGCAACGTCGATGGTTGCGACGATCTCGCCTTCGTGCACGATCGCGGCCCGCTTTCCGGCCTCTAGGTTGGCGACCTCCTGGTCGGTTGCCGACAGAGTGATCGGCAAAGCCCAGGGAAGTCCGTTGGCCAAGCGCATCTCCTCAACGACCGACGTGTAGTCATCGTTGGTCATGAAGCCACGGTTCGGCGAGACTGCACCAACGGCGAGCAGCTCCAGATCGGAAAGAACACGACGGGACTTCGCCTCGATCGTGGGGTAGGACTCAGCTTCTTTGGTAAGAGCTGCGATCTCGTCTTGTCCTGCCATGCGGATCTCGAGGGCACCGCCATGGGGGGCGTTGCCTGGAACGTCCTTCTGGGTGAAGGGCATCGATAGCCTCCTTGCCTGTCTAGGGTCGCGCGACACAGACGGTAAGGGACCGGCCGTGCCTGTGGGATGTGGAGGCGCCGAAGGGACACTCCGGCTGCACTCTTATAGCACTCTAAGGGTACCAGATAAGGCGGATCGAGGCGGGGCCGGGGGCGGCCGGAAAAGGGCATAAAAAATGTACCCGTCGAGCCTTCGTCCCGGGCAAGCCCGGTTTACAACTCAACGGGTACGAGTAGGAATCTAGAGGCTGGCCGCAGCACTGGCAACCCCCACCGGCGTCATTTATTCGCGTTCTCGACCTGATTTCTTCGCGGATCGGACATATCGGCGCCCCTGACGGGCTTTTCGCGCCGGTATCGAAAGGTTGGAGGCCCCGATTCTTCCGCGCGAACAAAGGAGGCTAAGGTTCCAGGTCGAACCCCCAGGCTTGGGATTTGATGGCGTCCGCTGTGGTGTGGCAGGATGCCTTCGGCCACTGGCCGGCTCTTCCCCACAGATGTTTCGGAGTCCTCGCGGGCTCGATGGACCGACCGAGTAAAGGAGAACGATGCGTCGAAGGTTCGACCGCGCGGTGCTTGCGGCCACCCTCGTCGGCACTCTACTCATCCCCGTTATCGGGTCGATGGCCGGACCGAAGCAACAGTTGGAACAAACCGAGGATCGCCTCGAGGAGATCCGGAACAAGATCGAAGCCGACAAGGCGAAGGCAACCACCCTTAAAGGCAAGATCCAGGTACTCAACAGATCTCTCACCGAGCTTCAGATCGAAGTAGCGAAGCTCGACAAGCAGGCCGAAGAGATCCGCTACCGCGTCCGAAACGCTCAAGCTCGCATCGATGCCACCCAGGTCGAGATAGATGCGATCCAACAAGAGGCGATCGCTCAAGCGTCCGAGCTCTACAAGTCGGGCGCGTTTGAGACCATCGATGCCCTGATGAACTCCGAATCCCTCGCAGAGCTCGACGAGCGGATCGAGATGCTCGGGGTCGCGGCGCAACAGAACACCGGAGCTCTCGTGAAGTTCGGGCGGCTCCAGGTAAAGATCCGTGGCGAGAAGCTCGAGCTCTTCAAGATCCAAGAGGAGCTCAACTCCACGCTTCAGGTGCGCCGGACGATCCTTCAAGAGCAAACGAAACGCAAAGCGGAGCTGGACGTGGCACTGGCCCAACTACGCGCCGAGCTCGGAGCCAACAAGGACAAAGAGCGACACCTCGAAGAAGAATCAGACCGCTTCGCCCAACTCCTGCTGGAGAACCAAGCCAAGGCCTCGGTGGCGGCGCTCGGTACTTCAGGCAAAGGATTCATCTGGCCGCTGAACGGACCGATCACCTCCTACTACGGCCCGCGCTGGGGTCGCATGCACACCGGCCTTGACATCGACGGGTACACCGGCCAACCGATCGTCGCAGCCAAAGAGGGGGTTGTGGTGATGGCCAGCTACTACTCCGGATATGGGAACTGCGTCATCATCGACCACGGCGGAGGCTACGCAACCCTGTACGCGCACATGAACGAACTCCGCGTGTCACAGGGTGAGCGGGTGGAGCAGGGCGACGTGGTTGGCACCGTAGGCGCCACCGGGAACGTTACCGGCGACCACTTGCATTTCGAGGTGCGGGTCAACGGTGACCCCGTCGACCCCATGCCCTACTTGCCGTAGTGGTGCACGAACGCTAAGGCGTTCTGAACAGCGCTAACTGGCGCGATCGCGCCAACAAGCGTCCATCTTTCGACCACATCGATCCGTCTTCGATCAGCACGCCGTTGTCACCTACCGGCGCTTCGAACCTACACAGGACCCAGTCATGGTGGCAGGGTGGCTCACCCAAGAAGTGCACGGTCAGGTCTACCGTCGGTGCATCGACCGGTTCCGAGATCCGGGTGAACAACGCCGGTGGGAACGCGTCCGAGTAGCACGCCAAAAGCACTTCATCGACCGGGCGTGCTTCGACAGGACGGATCCACCCTCCCAGCAAGGCGTTCGGGGATGAAGAGTATGGGAGGTTGCCCAACGCGAAGCGATACTCGAAGTTGCGGGCGAAGACAGGAAGCATCTCGGGAGGTACCGGCATAACCGGCAGGTCGGCGGGGTCTGCAACTTCGGGCATCCCGTACTCATCGTAGGAGGGCCCCCGCCCACGGAGCGAGAAAGAGCAGTTAGAGGTCGCACACAAGCGCTCCCCTTGGAACATCCGTGCGGTCGTCGATGCGAAAGAGCGCCCGATCCGCTCGACCGTCACATCGATCGTGAGCTCGCCCTCTAGCGCCCTGTCGACGAAATGCACGTTGAAAGCCCGCGGTGATCGTGAAGAGTCGGCCAGCTCGGAGATCTGCGCGTTCAGCACGATGGCCGCCAGGTAACCACCGTTGGGGCCCTTGTAGACCCTCCACGGCTCGAGGGCCTCTCCGGCCCACCGCCCCTGCTCCACCCGCTGCAGCGCAACTCCGCGGTCGAACGCAGAGCTTTGTGTCTGGATCTGTTCACTCATGTCTGCGAACGCTAACCGCACCCGCAGCCTTCCACTAACCTTAGACATGTGGGGTCACTCGTCCGCATCAGCTTGGCAGGACTCATCGTCACGGTGACGTTTGGCTTGACGACTGCCGGCTCGCCCCCGGCCGCGGCCGGCGAAGGGCTGCGGCGCTACGTCATCTGGTCGCCGCAGGGGCTTCCGGCGAGGACCGGAAAAGAGATCGAGAAGATCGACGGGACCCGGGCAACACCGGTGATCATGGGCCTCGACTGGTTGATGCGGTCCTACGACCGGGCCGGTAACAAGATCGACGATCTCCCCGAAGGTTACGGGTACCCGTTCGAGATGACGGTGGTCAATCCGGCTGCTTACAAGCGGTTCGTGCCGGCCGACCAGGCAGAGGTAGTGGCAAGACTGGAACCGGGCCAAGCCTTGATCTCGCGTTCAGAAGCGAAGCTTCGCGATCACGACGGCCCGTTGCGTCTCGGGCTCCGCAGCGGGGGTGTCAACGCGGTCGCGGTGGTCTCCGACGCGGTGACCAACGGCTACGAGGCAATCATGGCCGCTCCTGCACCCGACTGGAAGTACCGCATGCGCTACTTCCTTGTTCAGACCCCCGCCACCACATCGCGCGACGAGCTCCGAGAGGCCGTGGCAAGGGTAGCCGGGGACATCCCCTTAGGCCTTCGTTCGAACACGCAGGTCCCACATCTTCGCTATGCCCCCGGTGTCCGCCCACAGGTCGCTTTCAAGCGAGCCTTCGGCGAGTTCCCCGCGCGGCCCGCTTCCAGTGGCTCGCTTTCGATCCTCGGGCGCTGGGTTTCCAGGCACATCAGGACCGAGTCGGTTCCAGTGCTGGGACGCGTGACCTGTCACCGGAAGTTCTTCGCCCAGTTGCGTGAAGCCTTCGAGGAGCTGAACCGTCGCGGCCTGGGACATCTCGTGCGTGAGTACAGCGGGTGCTACAACGCACGCTTCGTCGCAACACCTGCAGGTATCCGGCTGTCCCGGCACACCTGGGGTATCGCCTTCGACATCAACAGCTCCAACAATCAGTTCGGAGCCGAACCCCGTCAAGATCCCCGGCTCGTCAAGATCATGCGCGACCACGGGATGGTGTGGGGTGGGGATTGGGTCGTTCCCGACGGGATGCACTTCGAATGGGACCGGCTCCCTGAACCGCACTAAGGACCACGACCTCTTCATACGTCTGGGGGTATCGGGGCAGGCGCCGGACGACTAGTTTCGAGATGGCGTGCAACCTTGAGAGCGTTCGCGACGTCTATATAGCTAACGACGCAGCCACTTCATACGGCGAGCCCCGGACCCGCGACCGGCGGCTACCCGTTCCAGACGGCCCGGCCCCCCTAGGGGGGCCGGGCCGCTCTTCATGAGGGCTTCATTCTGACCGCCGAACATGACCTAGGCCAGCCCCAGACGGGCTCGCCATAGATCGATCTCCATACACCGTCGCTCGTCCGCCGGGCTGCTTGAGCTCGAACGCCACCCGATCGGGGTGTGGGCTGTTCCAGGTTGCCGGTTGAAACGTTAGATAGGTGGCACGGGGGGAGCACCGGTGCCCTCGATCTCGCTGCTGCGCTTCCCGTTGACGTTCCCGAACTCATCGACGACGCCACCGCTATCAACGTAGGCCACATCGCCCGCGTACAAGGTGACGTTGGCGAACCACCGGCCGCCACGCTCGGACGCGACGACCTCTTCTGTCGCCCCGCCCGCTCTCCTGACCGTCACAAGTACCCTGTCGACACGAGCGGTGTCAGCCCACGGACGGAAACTGCAGAAAGAGCAATACGACTGCCATCGAGAAGCGTCATCGAGGTCGTACTTAAAGACCCTCCATTCGCACTTGATGTACCTGAATGGAGAATCGCTGTAACTATCGGGTAAGTCGATCGGACCGGGGTCCCCTAGTTCCGCCCGGCCTTGCTTGCCTGGACATGCGACACCCTTCGAACCGTTCTCGAACGCAGAGCCGACCTCGAAAGAGAGACCGTCGGTCTCCGCGCGCATGTCCTTCACCACGATCCCGTCCCACGGCTCAACGGTGAAGGTATGAGTCAGTTCGTAGGGTTCGGTGGCGCCTGCAAGGGTACGGCGCTCACCTTCCACGACGAAGCGGTACTCCCCAGCAGGGGTTGCCCTCCTGCTCTCGCCGGACGCGTCCGGCCACGAGATATCGGATCCAAAGGCTTCGAAAGTGGCGGCCCATTCCCATTCGAACTCCCCGGCACGCCAGCTATCCAATTCGTCGAACCTGGGGAACCTAACCGTGAGTTGGATCTCGCCAGTGGTATCTGCGAACGGTTCCCACCCGCTTTCCGTCCGGCGTTGAACCACGACCCGCGGCATCTCGGCGTAAGTGGAGCCACCGATCCATCTCAGGTTCGCACCGGAGAACCGTTGCACGGTTTCGGGTCCGCTGATCACCTGGGGCGAGCCACCGTCGGGCGGCAACTGAGTCACGTAGACCTTTTCGTAGGCCCCGGCAAGCTCGCCCAAACCATCGGCAACTATCTGGGCGCGGGCAGACTCAGCCTGGAAGGCAAGGTCGATAGGCCGGAGCTCCGGCCCAGGAGCTCCGTTGAGTGACGCTGCCAGGCGAGACAGCCGAGTCGCAAGGAAGTCGGCGCCATGCGGACCAAGCCCGGAAAGTGCCTTGCGGTAGCTGTCGAACGCCCGGTATTCCCGGTACTCCGGTACGTAGCCCCAATAGTCGTTGGCCATCCCGACCGCGATCGGCAAGGCGAAGCCGTTCTCCGGGAACTCCTCGTGCGTGAAGTTGCCCTTGATCTCATCCGGTTCGTACGGCTCGGCTTCTGAGCCCAGAGTGGCGAGGTCGGTCTCCCAACCCGCAGCGTCGTTCTCTATCTGGGCGACCATACGCCGGTAAGCAAGATCCTCAACCGGGGGCAGGTCCGTAGTTGGATCCTGAGGATTGGCGCAAGTCCAGGTCGAATCGGCGTTCCGTATGCACCAATCTCGTCCCGTAGGGGTCTGCTGGTCGGTCCAATCGAATCCCAGCCGAAGGTTATCCGGGGTCCGATCGATCCGCGATTCGATGTTCAGCGCCGTATCGGTGAACTGTTCGCAAGGACACGCGGTGACGCCGATGTCACCAAGCTTGATAGCCATGAGATGCACCGCAGCGGTCTCTTCGACCCCGGTTAGCTTCGTGGCACTGTAGCTCTCGGGGATCGGCACCCCGGCCTTCTTGAGTTCTTCGTACATCGTTCCACCGATCGGCCCGTAGGCATCTCCAACCGCGCTAACCGCGTCACCGATCGGCTGTCCCAAGGGTCCCGTTTCTCCCGGAGGGTTACGCGGCGAGGAGCAATCAGGCAACCCGAGAACTGGGATGGCCGGGTCGCCGTGCATCAGCGTCCTCGTGTTGCAGTTGGAGATGCCGGGATAAGGGCGCGTGGACGGGGGGGCGAAGCGCTGGCTTGCCACCGCGACCTCGAAACCTTCCTGATAGGGCGAGAAGCGATCCGCCATCTCCGGAGTACCAGACGCTATGTCCGACCGTGTGTCTTCGATGGCGGTCGCGAGCAGGCGTGCAGCCCTGTCGACCTCGGCGAAACCGTTGTCCTGGTACTCGCGGCGCTCCTCAGGCTCATGCACCCGGGTGCCCTTGTGGGGGCCGGAAGTGCCCATCTCCCTGCCGGACCAGATGGTCACGCCCCCCACTTCTCGGTCGACGATCCGAGTGGTCGCGGTTGCGATGTCTCCGTTCAGCAGGTCGTATCCCCACGTCCATTCGGGATGTACGCCGAAGACAACCCACGTCGCCAGCGGGGCTGTTCCCCCGTCTTCGAGTAGCTCATCGAAGGCAACCGTAGTGACCTGTCCCGTCGTGTAGTCGTAGGGCTGACCCGCCGGGGTGCCGTCGTCGGCAACCTTAGGACCATAGGTGTGTGTGGTGATCTCGTTGAAAGAGGAGGTGGACCCACCCATACGCACCGGCACCAGTCCAGCGTTGGCGTCGATGACCGCCTTTGAGGCGCGCTGCGCCATGTATTCGAAGAAGCGCAGGTCCATGACGTCCTGGAAGAGCCACGCGCCCCAGCTCGGGGTCGAGTAGTACGCCGAGTTGTGATTGTGCGACGCCGTGACCATGACGTTGCGCGCCGGGATGCCGGTGGCCTCCTCAACGAGGGTACCGATACGCCGCGTGAGTAAGTCTTGCGGAAGATAGAGATCGTGGCTGACGATGGCGACTTTCTCGCCATCGGAACCCTCCACCACGAGAGCCTTCACCTCGACGTCCGAGCCGAGACCGTAAGAGGGCCGCTTCTTCGTACTGTGTCCGTACGGATCCACTGAATCCTCGGAGACCGGGATCTCGGTGTCGGAGAACTGACCGCCCGAGGCCCCGATGTGCCACGGGGCTTTCACAACGGCCACTCCTGCGCGCGACACACGACCGTCGTGGTCTTCAGGCTCCGACCCCTCGTCGTCGTCGTCGTCGTGGTCTTCAGGCTCCGACCCCTCGTCGTCGTCGTCGTCGTGGTCTTCAGGCTCCGACCCCTCGTCGTCACCGTCGTCGTGGTCTTCAGGCTCCGACCCCTCGTCACCGTCGTCGTGGTCTTCAGGCTCCGACCCCTCGTCGTCGTCGTCGTGGTCTTCAGACTCCGATCCCTCGTCACCGTCGTCGTGGTCTTCAGGCTCCGATCCCGATCCCTGGTCGCCGGCACGTTCCTTAGGTGCTCCCAGACCGTCTAGGGCCGTCAACGCCGCGCATCTCTCGTTACGCCTCGCGATCCCGAATCCGATGTTCTCGGCGGCGTTCTGAACCGTGCACACCGCGTGGCGCCCGATCGTTGGTGACACCATGAGGGTCCAATGGCCCGGGCAAGCTCCGTCCTTTTTCCCGGGAAGCTGATGAGTGACTTCCTCTTCAGGACATCCGGCGGCGAAAGTAGCTCCCTCTTCGAGCGTCTGGCGGTATTCGTCGTCACCGAGGGTCATGTAGCCGAGGAAATCATCGGCTGCCCCTAGCATGAAGTGTGCGGATGCTCCCGTGACGCTGTCTCGCAACGCCTCTTGTAGCTGGGGGAACGGCTCTCCGGGGATCGTCGAGATGAACACATCTCCGATCCGTAGCGCGCCCGCGTAGGTCCCGTACATGCCGCCGCTCAGCCACGGTGCCCTTGTGTCGCGGTCGATACCGAAACGGTCATCGCACGGATCCTGCGGAGAGGGGGGGCAGAGCGGCACCCCGCCCGGGACAACGTTCGTACCGAACACCGGCTGGGCTAGCTGCTCGCGGATGAAGATCCGGTCTGCGGCAACGGTGTTGCCTTCGACCGGGATCCGGTCGTTAGAAGCAGCTTCGAGCAATGCCCTTAGTCGCTGTCGCGCTTCTTCCTGATCCTTCTCCTGACCCTGAGGCCCCCAGTCGGCAGCGCCAACTGCTCCAACGAAACCGATGCCGACACCTAGTCCAAGAGCCTCGATCTCCTGTGCGGCCCACGCCGTCCAGTCACCAGTGGCCATGTCGTCGCATCTCCCGCAGACCGTGGCGTGGGGAGCGTAGTTGACCAACGTCGCGATCGGCTCGCCTTCGGGCGACCGGGCGAACAGGACGCGAAACTCCTCGTCCATCGCTTCGCTGTTCGTGGGCCCCTGGCTGTAGGCGGACTCCAGGGCCGGCCCCGTCGCCGTGCCTACCGACAGCTCGGCCGGTCTGCGCGCCGCGTAGGCATCGGTGGCAGCCGAAACCATCGACTCCGCTAAGAGCTCCATGTACGACCTCTTCAAACCTCCCGAGATCCCGATCGTGTCGGGAGCCGCGTGAGAGTGATCGCTCGTGACCACGATCTGACCGGCAGAGATTCCTGTCTTCGCCGCGATGCGCTGACGCACCTGATAGATGCCCGTCTCTCCTTGCTCGGGCTTGTAGGAGGCGAACAACCCGAACGCTGTCGTCTTCACGATGATGATGGTGTCCTCGAGCTCGTTTCCGCCCGTGACCGCGATCGCAGACGTCCTAAGAGGGTCCGCTATGCCCTTCATGGGCCGTTTGCAACCCAACGCGTAGCCGCCCAGACAGATGCGCTCGCCCGGGTCGGGGTCGGCCGAGACCGAGGCCGCGCCCACGAGGAAATCAGCAGCAGCATCCTGCTCCTCGGCGCCAACGGAAGCCGGAGGGATCACCAGGAGACTAGCAACGAGTCCAGCCGCGAGCAGAGCTGCAAGAAGAGGTAAACGAGACGGGTGGGCCATGGGGCTCCTTCAGGAAGTAGGTCGCCTTCGCACCTGTATTCGCCACCAGCCCCCGGCCCCCCTGCGCTGAGGGAGGAAGGAATTCCTCCTCTATCCCTTCGGGGCAAGGAAGGGGCCGGTGACACACGACACAGCGGCTTTTGAGCCACGCTTCGGTGTGGGGCGGGGATGGCATCTCCCCGCCGGATCGCAGGTCACCCGGTTGAAGGAGGCAACGGGGAACAACTGTTTCTCCGCATAGGTTTAGGCGGGTAGCTCACGAACACAGGACTCCGGAGGGGAACACTCCTAGATGACGCTCACTCACATCAAGGCCACCGGGCTGGTGCGCCGGTTCGGCGAGATCGAAGCCGTCGCCGGGATCGACCTCGAGGTAGCGGCCGGGGAGGTGTTTGGATTCCTCGGGCCTAATGGCGCCGGCAAGTCAACCACCGTCCGGATGCTGACCACATTGCTCCGGCCTACTGAAGGCACGGCTCAAGTAGCCGGTCACGATGTCGTGCAGGATGCGGACGACGTACGCCGCAGTATCGGGGTCGCCCTCCAGGATGCCGCGATCGACCCGCTGATGACCGGCCGGGAGCTCCTTGCCCTTCAGGCCGTTCTGCACGGGATCGGCCGTCATCGGTCCGCCGAACGTAGCCAGCAGCTCCTACACACCGTAGGGCTGACAAAGGCAGCAGATCGCCGGGTCGGAACCTATTCCGGCGGGATGCGCCGGCGCCTCGATCTTGCGCTGGCGCTGGTTCACGAACCTATCGTCTTGTTCCTCGACGAACCGACAACGGGGCTGGACCCGAACTCTCGCGTTGCTCTGTGGGAAGAGGTGCGCAAGCTGAACCGAGACTTCGGGACGACGGTCTTTCTAACCACCCAGTATCTCGAGGAAGCCGACCAGCTGGCGGGGCGTATCGCGATCATCGACGACGGCAAGATCGTGGCCGATGGCGCTCCGGCTCGGCTGAAAGCAGAGGTCGGCGAGCCTTCGCTGCGCGTCGCACTCCCACCCGGCGCCGACGAAGCAGCCGCAGAGGCCGTACTGCTCCCCTACGGTGACCGAGTGGCGGATGGGAAGGGGTACGTCACCATCCGCCTGGCGGGGGGAGCTTCCAAGGTGGGCATGGTGTCGAGAGCCTTAGACGATGCCGGCATCGAGATCGAAGGTCTCGAGCTTCACGTCCCGACCCTCGACGACGTGTTCCAGAAGGCCACAGGACGGCGGCTCGAGGGCGCCGAAGAGGCACCGGCCGAGATGGAGGAAGTTGGTTGAACCAACTCGAGCAGCTCGGTGCGCTCGCGCGCCGGGCGATAGTCAACACGTCCCGGCAACCTGCATCGGTCGTCCCCTCGATCCTTTTCCCATTGATCTTCATGTCCATGAGCGCAGGGGCGTTGAACAAAGCCACCGAGCTGCCGGGGTTCCCGCAGGTCGACGGATTCATGCAGTTCGCCATCAGCGCCACGATCATCCAAGGGATCCTCTTCGGTGCCATCGGCGCGGGCACCGACATGGCCCGGGACATCGAAGGGGGCTTCTTCGATCGCCTGATCGCATCCCCGGTGTCCAGGGCATCGATCGTGATCGGACGCCTCGCCGGAGCCGCCACCCTCGGATTCGTCCAGGGCATCGTCTTTCTGCTGATCGTGATGCTGCTCGGAGTAACCGTTGAAGGTGGCGTTGCTGCGATCGCGATGATCGCCGTCGCTGCCGCCATCATCGCCGCCGGCGTAGGGGCCGTGACGGTCAGCATGGGGCTCAGGACGGGTTCGTCGGAGGCTGTGCAGGGCGCGTTCCCCTTGATCTTCGTCTTCCTGTTCTTCTCGAGCGCGTTCTTCCCCCGTGACCTCATGTCGGGGTGGTTCAAGACGGTGGCCTCGGTCAACCCGTTATCCCATCTGGTTGAGGGTCTTCGCACCCAGGTGATCACTGGGGTCGACATCGGTGCCTGGCTCACCTCGATAGGCATCGGTGCATCCATCTTCGCTCTCGGGTTGGTCCTTGCGCTTGCGGCGCTCAACGGCAGACTGAAGGCCTCGCATTGAAGGCTCCTGCGTTGCCGGCCAACTCCTTACGGGTCGCGTGGGCCATGGCCGAGCGCAGCATCAAGCTGATCCCCCGGGTCCCTTCAACGTTCTTCCCGTCGCTGATCATGCCGATCTTTCTCGTGGTCTCGTTCGGTGGGCAGTTCGCCGGTCTGGCGCTGCTACCAGGATTCCCGACGGATCAGATCCTTAACTGGTTCATCCCCATGGCAACGCTTCAGGGCGCGGCCTTTGCAGGGATCACTACGGGCTTGGGGGTCGCTCGCGACTTAGAGAACGGCTTCTTCGATCGCTTCTTGTTGAGTCCGGCACGGCGGGGGGCTCTGGTTGCGGGCCCACTGATCGGCGGCGTACTGCGCGGCTTCCTTCCACTGATCTTGTTGACCTTCGTGACCATATTCAGCGCTGCAACGGTTTCTGGTGGCCTACTGGGGTGGATCACCTATTACGTGGCTGCCCTCGGCATGGCACTCGCAGCCGGAGCGTGGGCGTTCGGGCTTGCCATCCGTTTCAAGACGATGCAGGTCGCGCCTCTGATGCAGACCGGCCTTTTCTTGGCGGTCTTCCTTTCGACCGCGCAGATGCCACTAGAGCTGATCGGCGGGTGGCTCCATGACGTCGCTCGATTCAACCCCATGACCAACGTCCTTGCCCTCGCACGCGAAGGCTTTCTGGGTGAAGTCACTTGGGCCGACACCTGGCCGGGCCTGGTCTCGCTCGCCGGCATGGCAGCTTTCCTCATCGTCTTCGCTGCCCGAGGTATGCGAAAAATCATCCCTTAGACAGCTTCGGTAGCTGGATTCTCTGGCGGCTTCATGGTCCGATTCTCGTGGGCGCCCCAACGACAACTGAGTTTTCGGAGGATGCGGACATGATCAGAAGATCGATACTCGTGCTTGCTTTGGTCGGGCCGCTGCTCACGACCGGGCATTCGGCAGCAGGGCCCTCTGACGATGCGTTGATCGCTTTCGTGCGAGGAGAGTCGTTCTCTTCTGTCATCCACACCGTCTACCCCGACGGTTCCGGTGACCAGGAGCAGGATCCGGCGCCAGGGTTCGGCGGTTCTTTCATGCACTCGCCAGATTGGGATCCAACCGGCCGCTTGCTGGCGTTCGGCACCGCTTACAACAACGACATCTACATCATGGACGTAAGTGGCGAGGAACCCACTCTCCTGCGACAACTCAACACCGGTGGGGACAACCCCAGGTGGTCATCCGATGCTTCTCTCATCACCTTCGACAGACAGACGGAGAACACCGGCGGCGGCGGAACCGGATCACAGATCTTTGTGACCAACGCCGGCGATGGATCCGGGACGATGCAGCTCACCGCCGGCAGCGGGGCCAACTACGACGTCGTCGGAGCCGTTCACTCGCAGCAGGCGTATACACCCGACTTCTCGACCGACGGCAGCACGATCTTCTTCGGAAGACAGTTCATCACAGTGGCATGTTGCACACCCACTGGATTGAATTACGGCGAAACCACCTACCAGCTCGCTGCCATTCCTGTCGGTGGAGGGGAACTTACGATCTTGGAACAGAGCCCTGATGGGAACTTCTCGAATGCCGACGTTTCGGCCGACGGACGATCCCTCGCATACGACCACTTCGACGGGGAAACTCGGTGGATCTATATCCGCGATCTAGTTTCGGGCGACGTCGAACGCTTGGTCCAAGGAACTGACCCCAGCTTCTCACCAGCCGGGAGCAGGATCGCATATACATCCGGGCTCGATGTGATGGCTATCGACCTGAGAGATGGGCAGATCGTCAACGTGACCGAACCCACCGGTCAATGCCGAGGGAACTTCTTCTGCGGTTCCGCCGCCTGGCAACCGCGCGATGTGCCGACGGAGTATGAAAGAAAGATATCCCTGGACGGTTCTGCGACAGGTGTCTCGGGCAAGGTCAACTCAGATGCCGGCAAGTGCATAAAGGCCGTTACGGTCAAGATCCAACGCAAGAAACCTTCAGGCTGGAGCAAGGTCTCCTCAACGGTCACCGACATCAAGGGCAGGTTCGAAGCCGCTATCGACCGGCCCGGCAAGTATCGAGCCGTGACCCCCGAGGTCACCAAGAGCTCAGACGTCTGCCTCAAGGCCGTCTCGAACATCAAGAAGCTGGCTACCTAGAGCAGAGGAAGGGCCCGGATCCCTCCGGGCCCTTCCTGTTTCTGCGCTTGGCGCTACGGGGTTACATCATCCCCATTCCGCCCATGCCACCCATGCCACCCATGCCGTGGTCATGTGCGTGGGCCTGCGCTGACTCGTCCTCTTCGACCGGCTTGTCGACGACGGTCGCCTCGGTGGTGAGGAACAGTCCGGCGATCGATGAGGCATTCTCGAGCGCCGAGCGGGTCACGCGTGCAGGGTCGATGATGCCCGCCTGCAGCATGTCGACGTACTCACCCGTGGCTGCGTTGAGGCCGTGTCCGGGCTTCTCGTTGCGCACGTGATCGACCACCACGCCACCCTCTAGCCCGGCGTTCTGAGCGATCCAGCGCAACGGTGCCGTCAGGGCGTCACGAACGACCCGGGCACCGGTTGCTTCGTCACCGTCCAATTCAAGAGCTTCGATCGCCTCCTGAGCACGGACCAAGGTGGTACCTCCGCCGGGAACGATGCCTTCCTCGACGGCTGCCCTGGTAGCAGAGACGGAGTCCTCGATGCGGTGCTTCTTCTCTTTGAGCTCAACCTCGGTAGCAGCGCCAACCTTCAGCACCGCAACTCCGCCGGCCAGCTTCGCGAGACGCTCTTGCAGCTTCTCGCGATCCCAGTCGGAATCGGTGCGGTCGATCTCGCTCTTGATCTGCTCGATGCGGCCACGGATCTCGTCCTCGGCCCCCGCACCCTCGACGAGGGTGGTGTTGTCCTTGGTGATGACGATCTTACGAGCGGTTCCGAGCAGATCCATCGTGGCGCCCTCAAGCTTGAGCCCGATCTCCTCGGAGATGACCTGACCACCCGTGAGGATCGCGATGTCCTGCAGCATGGCTTTGCGACGGTCACCGAACCCAGGAGCCTTGACCGCAACGGAGTTGAAGGTGCCGCGGATCTTGTTGACGACCAAGGTCGCCAGAGCTTCGCCCTCGACGTCCTCGGCGATGATCAGCAACGGCTTACCGGCCTGGATGACCTTCTCGAGGATCGGAAGCAGGTCGCGGACGTTGCTGATCTTGTTCTGAACGATCAGCACATAGGCGTCCTCGAGAACCGCTTCCATGCGCTCCTGGTCGGTCACGAAGTATGGCGAGATGTAGCCCTTGTCGAACTGCATACCCTCGACGAGTTCCAGCTCGAGGCCGAAGGTGTTGCTCTCCTCGACGGTGATAACGCCATCCTTGCCGACCTTGTCCATCGCTTCGGCAACCATCTCGCCGATCTCGGTGTCGTTGTTGGCCGAGATCGAAGCAACGTGGCTGATCTCCTGGCGACCTTCTACGTCCCGCGATTGCGACTTGATGGAATCGACGGCAGCCTTGACGGCCTTCTCGATGCCACGCTTGAGCGACATCGGGTTCGCACCGGCAGCAACGCTCTGCAGACCGCCACGGATGATGGCCTGGGCGAGAACCGTTGCCGTGGTGGTTCCGTCACCTGCAACATCGTTGGTCTTGGATGCGACTTCCTTAACGAGTTGCGCACCCATGTTCTCCCACGGGTCTTCGAGCTCGATCTCTTTGGCGATGGTCACACCATCGTTGGTGATGGTGGGCGCGCCCCACTTCTTGTCGATGACGACGTTGCGCCCGCGGGGGCCGAGCGTCACCCTTACCGCGTTGGCGAGGCGATTGACGCCTGCCTCGAGTCCCCTGCGGGCCTCTTCGTCGAACTTGACGATCTTGGCCATGGTTTGACCTCTCCTTTGCTTACGCGCGATGAGGACGCAACGGGCGCGTCCTCATCGATGTGATCTGGGGGTGCTGCTTAACCGACGATCGCGAGAACGTCGCGGGCCGAAAGGATCAGAAGCTCCTCGCCGTCGACCTTGATCTCGGTGCCGCCGTACTTGCTGTACATGACCTTGTCGCCCTCTTTGACGTCCATGGGGATCAGGTCACCGGTGTCGGAGCGCTTGCCCGGACCCACCGCGAGGACGGTGCCCTGCTGGGGCTTTTCCTTGGCGGTGTCGGGGATCACGATGCCCGAGATAGTGGTCTCTTCGCCTTCTTCCGGGCGGACCAAGATGCGGTCCTCCAGCGGCTTCAGCGACGTCTTCGTTACGGTCATCTCCTACCTCCTGGGGTGCGGTTCCTGCATTAGCACTCTTGGCTTGCGAGTGCTAATAGTAGGCCCGGCCGGGCCGGTGGTCAAACGCCCCGGGCCAGAGGCAGATTGGGATCCGGCCCTGCATCGAGGCTCATGTAGATGCCCCTTCGCAACATGGCGGTCCCACAGGCGGCGATCATGGCCGCGTTGTCGGTGCAGAGCTCCATAGGAGGAACGAACAGTTCGATACCGGCTTTAGAGCAGGCGCCGGCCAGACCGCTGCGGAGTCCGGAGTTGGCCGCCACCCCCCCACACAGCAGCACCCTGGAAGCGGCGATATGGTCCGCTGCCGCCATCGTCTTAGCCACCTGGATGTCGACCACCGCGGCCTGGAACGAAGCGGCGATGTTCTCGATCGAGATCTCCGAGCCGGCTGCTTCCAACTTGCGCACGTGGTTGATGACCGAGGTCTTAAGGCCCGAGTAAGAAACGTCAAAGCCCGCTTCATTGATCATCGAGCGAGGGAAAGAGACCGCAGTGGGATCGCCCAATAAAGACAATCGGTCGATCTCCGGACCGCCGGGATAATCCAGACCCAGGAAGCGCGCGACCTTGTCGAAGGCCTCCCCCGCAGCATCGTCGATCGTGCCACCGAGGATCTCGTACTCCCCATGCCCGCGACAGTCGATCAGCATCGTGTGACCGCCCGAGATGATCAGAGCAAGGGCTGGAAACACCGCTTTCTCGTCGGCAAGCATGTTCGAGTAGAGATGACCTTCAAGGTGATTGACGCCGACGAAGGGGATCTCGAGCACCGCTGCCATCGACTTCGCTTCGGCAACACCCACCAGCAATGAACCGATCAGTCCCGGACCAAGCGTTGCTGCGATAGCGTCGAGATCCCAGAAGGTCAGATCGGCACGGAACAACGCCTCACCGATGGCGGGCGTGAGAGCCTCAACATGGGCTCGCGCTGCGATCTCGGGAACGATGCCGCCATACTCGCCGTGGAGCTCGGTCTGCGAAACGATCACGTTCGAGAGGATCTCGCGGCCGCCCCGAACCACCGAGGCAGAGGTTTCATCACACGAGGTTTCGATGCCGAGCACCAGAGATTCTTCGTCCCACTCCCCTAGCGGACGTTTCGTTGTGAGGGTTCCAGGGATCGTGAGTACTTCATCGGACCGGTCCGGGTCGGCGTGACCGAAGGTGAAGTCGCCGTGGTCGCTCATCGTTTCCTCCCGTCGAGCCGATCGAGCTCGGCACGGATCTGCTGGAGGCGCAGCCGGTACTCGGTGGAGTTCGCCCCGGACACTTCCATCACATACGCATCTTCTTTCGTCTCGATGTAGTAGCCGCGCCGCGTTCCCGTAACGCTGAATCCAAACTTCACGTACATCGCCTGTGCAACCTTGTTCGTCACGCGGACTTCAAGCGAGATGATCTCGCACCCCCGTGCGATGGCCTCGATGATGATGGTGAGCAGAAGCCTCGTGCCCAACTTGCGGCCGTGTACGTCGGGGTCCACCGCGATGTTGGTGACATGGCCTTCGAAACCCGTGTACATCATCCCGGCGTACCCCACCACGTTCCCATCGATGCGCGCTACCACATAGGTGCGGGTGGTCTTCTGCGAGATCTCCGACAGAAAGAGCGAAGCGCTCCAAGGACGGGGATAGACGCGGGCCTCGATGCCGAGCACCCTGCGAAGGTGCCGGCGCTTCATCGGGACGATGTCCAGACGGGGAAGGGGGATAGGTGCAGGCCGTTCCAGGACCGCACTCACAGCGACGCCCTCCCACCCCTGATGCGGTCCCACTGGATCTTCTTCGCCGAACGGCGCAGGTAGAGGGGCCTCAGGTCGTACAAGGAATCGAACTCTTCGCGATACAGCCGTGGGAGTGCAAGTTCGACGACCGCGCGGGCGTTCGGGAAGGCGTGGCTCATCGTGGATATCTCGGCCACGGAACCGAGGTCTTGGAACATCTCTCGATAAAGCAGGGCGCCGTTACCGACCATCAGAACTTCCTCGGGGCGGGAAGCGATCCCGATCGCTAGGTTTTCGGGACGTTCAACCCGGTAGTCGGTCATACGCTGGATACCACCTGGTGAAGGCCGGTAGAAGGCGTGGAAGACCTCGTTGCGCCGGGCATCCAACACCGCGCAGATCGTCTTCTGGCTGTATCGAACCTCGAAAGCAAGGATGTCGAGGCTGGGAAGACCGACGATCGGCACCGAGAGGGTCTGCGCAAGGGCTTTGGCGGTTGCGACACCCGTTCGCATCCCCGTGAATAGCCCCGGGCCGAGGCTAACCGCGATGCCACCGAGGTTCCGGTAGCCGAGTCCCGACTCTTCGAGACAGAACCTGATCGCCGGCAAGAGGAACTCGTTGTAGGTCGCACCCCGAGATACGAGCGCGCTGGCCACGACCCCCTGCTCGGATCCGATGGCAACACTTGCTTGTGGCGTCGAGGTTTCTATCCCCAGGACCAGCATCAGCTCTCTCCCGCTCGCGGGTCTCTATGCTCGCGTGATTGGCTTAGGTCCTCGAACCGGTTGCCTTCGGACTGCCCTTCCGACATAGCGTCCAGCAGGGTTTCGGCCGTTTCTCGCATCTCGAACAGCTTGCGACTCCAATCCTCGCGCGTCACTCTGAAGGTGACGATCCGATCGTCATCGGCGTCAAGATCATCGCTGCGACGCAACTCGATCCGCATGTGCGATCTAGGAAGCAAGGGTTCGACGGCTTCGCCCCACTCCAGAACCACGATCGCCTTGGGGTCAAGGAACTCTTCGAAGCCAAGGTCGAGCAGTTCCTGGAATGAATTGAGGCGATAGATGTCGAGATGGATGATCGGATAGCGGCCTTCGTACTCGTGAACGATCGTGAAGGCAGGGCTCGTCACCCGCGTTTGCACGCCAAGAGCCGTCGCCAGACCTTGGACGAAAACGGTTTTGCCCGCTCCGAGGTCGCCGCTAATCGCGATGACATCCCCCGGCAAGAGAGCGGGCGCGAGGGATGCTCCAAGGATGCGCGTCTCCTCCGGGGAGTGCGTCACAACTCTTACGGAACGGATCATCTAGTGTGCCGTCCCGTGAGTAGCGTCTTTGTCCAGAGCGGCGCTGCGCGGCGAGGGCAAGGCGCGACGAGTTGTGCGTACCGGGGAGTACGGGCGCGAGGAGCAACGCAGGCATCGTCGATGCAGAGCCGCTCTGGCATGGGGATTATTTGCGGGACGGCGCACTAAAACAGGCCCATCTGTTCGGCCGTATCGGCGACCATCACGGAGCCACTCGGGGTGGGCTCGGAGCGCTCCAAGACCGAACGAACCAACGCGAAGTCCTCTCTGATGGCATCGACAGGACTCATCCCGCCGAAACGCCCGCCTCGAAGTGCCGCAGCCGGGTGGAAGGTGGGGATCACGACGGCTCCACGACGTTGGTACATCTGCCCTCGCGCTTTGGTGATCCCGATCTGCTCCTCGAGGATAAAGCGCGTGGCGAAATTGCCCAAGGTAACGATCACCTTTGGGCGCATATGAGCGAGCTGAGCTTCGAGGTACGGGCGACAGCTTTCGATCTCGTCTGGAAGGGGGTCACGATTGTTAGGGGGGCGGCACTTGATCACGTTGACGATCGCGGCGCGGGATCGATCGAGTCCGATCTCGGCAAGCATCCGGTCCAACAACTGCCCTGCCGCTCCGACGAAAGGGATCCCCTGCTTGTCCTCGTGGAAGCCGGGTGCCTCTCCGATGAACATGAGGTCTGCATCGAGGTCGCCGTCGGCCCATACGACGTTCGTGCGCCCCTCGGCAAGGCGGCAACGGGTACACGAAAGGGCTTGGTCTCGGACCTCGGCGATCTGCACTTGGAAAAGGTACCTACTGCAGGGGGCCTGGTCGAGGACGTGAGATGGAGATCACGGGATGACGAACCGTCCGTCCTCCATGAACAGGTCTCCGTCGACGGTTATCCGGCCCCCCTTGCGGAGGTCACAAACCATGTCCCAATGGATCGCAGACTCGTTGAGTCCACCGGTTTCGGGATAGGAGGCACCCAGAGCTAGGTGGATGGTTCCTCCGATCTTCTCGTCTAGAAGGATCTCCCCGCTGAATTCCGAGATCCCATAATTCGTCCCGATCCCGAACTCGCCCAGCGTCCGCGCTCCCTTATCGGTGTCAAGCGTCTTGATCAGATAGTCCTCGTTCTGACGGGCGGTCGCGTTGACAACCCTGCCTTCCTCGAATTCGAGGCGGGCACCTTCCACGCCGACGCCTGCGTAGATGGCTGGATAGCTAAAGCTCACGTGGCCGTGCGTCCTCGTCTCGACAGGTCCCGTAAAGATCTCACCGTCGGGAAGGTTCTCCTTGCCTTCGGAAAGCTCCCAGGTTCTGCCCTCGGTGTAGAGATACAGATCGGTACCCTCGCCTTCGATATGGACCTCGGTGCGAGGAGAGATCCAATCGATCAATCGCTGCTGCCGCTCCGCTTCCTGGCGCCACTCCGCCACCGGATCGTCGCGATCCAGCCAACAGGCCGCGTAGAAGAAATCCTCGTACTCGGCAAGGCTCATCTGGGCGTCCATCGCCAGCGCCTCCGTAGGGAACAGCGTGAGGTTCCACCGCACCTCTCCGGCGGCAGCGCGATTGAAGAACGAATCGATTATGTCCCGCCGCGCTCGCCGGTTAACCGCCATGCGATCTGGATCGATCTTGCTCAAGGCTCGAGTGTTCGATTCGGCCGTGATGTAGATGTTCACATCGCAGTGGTCCCAGATCCATCTCTCAGACTCAGGGACGAATTCAAGTTGCTTATCCTTGGCGTAGCGATAGAACAGCGGCTCCAGCGCGGGGATGCTGGTTCGGAGATAGGGATCGGCCCCACGCTCCAGAACGCGCTGGTAGATCGCTGCGATCAGCGGCTCGGCCAGATACGAGCTGCGGATGAAGACGAGGTCGCCTTCCTTAACCTCTGTCGAGTAGTCGACGATGATGTCCGCCAATCTCTCGACCCTTTGATCCTTCACCTACGGTCTCCTTGTCCGGGACGGCCGAGTACGTCGTCGAAGAACCCTTCGAGTGACCGGCCAACCTCACGGTGTCTCTCGAGCATCGACATATGCCCGCACCCTTGCAGCATCTTCAGTTCGGCTTTCGGCAATCCTGCAGCGATCTCCTCGGATGCCTTGCCGATCGTTATCCGGTCGTGCGTCCCACCCAAGACCAGCACTGGGAGGTTCACCCCTTCCAGATGATCGGTCACCTCGTAGTCACGATATGCCTTGAGAAGATCGAAGATCACGTCGGCTGAGGTCTCGGCAAGCATGTCGTACGTGAAGTCGATCTGCTTGGCCGATGCGCCCGGGCCGAAGGCAGCCAGTGACACCGCCATGAAGACGGTGTCCGTTGGTTTGAGGATCTGGCGGAGACGGTCGACATAGTCGGCCCGCGTTCCGATCGCGTCCAGTGGCCTTCGTACCATCCGTTCTATCCGGGCCAGCGGAGCTCCTCCGATAACCGTCTCTATCGCCGGGCGATGCGTGGTGTTCATCAGCACCAGCCCCTTCACGGGGGCTCCCACAAGCTCCGGATACAAACGGCAGAGGTCGAGAGCGATCATTCCGCCGACCGAATGACCGACGATCACAACCTCGCTCGCGCCGCTGTCGTTGATCACGAGCTTGAGATCGGCTGCGAGGCGCTCGATCGTGTAGGCATCATCACCTTTCGGCTGGGACATGCCGTGACCCCGAAGGTCGTAGAAGACCAGCCGGTGGCCCCCGATCCCAGGGAGCTGGTAGTGCCACATGTCGGTCCGCATGCAAGAACCGTGGACGAAGATCGCGGCTGGGCCGCTTTCCGGGCCGGTTTCTTCAACGAATATCTTGGCTCCGTCCGGCAGTGAAAGCGTGCGGCTTCGCTCGCCTCTTCTTTCACCGAACCTTTCAGCGGCTTCCGGGTCATTGCGGCGGCGCCTATTGATGGCCGATCGTTGGGCGACAAGGCCCAACCCCACGCCGGCAGCGGCCCCCGCCAATGCGAACACGCCCCGTCGGTTCATGCGCCGTCCTTGTAGACGCGCGGCACGCGCGAAGGGATCCGGGCCGTCACCTCATAGTTGATCGTGCCGATGATCTCGGCGAGTTCCTCTGCCGGGATGCGATCCGTCCCATCACTGCCGATCAACGTCACCACGTCGCCAACCTCAACCGAACGGTCACCAACGTCGACCATGAATTGATCCATACAGACCGTGCCCGAGACCCGATGCCTCTCGCCGCCGACCAGCACATCGGCATTGCCGGAAAGTCTGCGGTCATAGCCGTCTGCGTAGCCGCAACCGATGGTGACAACGTGGCCGGGCCGGTTGAGGTGGTAATTGAGTCCGTAGGAAACGGCTTCGCCTGCGGCCACACGTTTGACCATCGTGACGCGGCCTTTCAAGGCAAGGGCCGGACGAAGATCGGCAACGCCCACCGTTTGGGGGCCGGGCCACAAACCGTAGGCCGCGACACCGCAGCGAACGATATCGAGATGTGTTTCGGGCATCGTCAAGGTCGCGGCAGAGTTCGCTATGTGCCGGTAACGAAGGTTGACACCGGCCGCGGCGATCCTTGCACTCATCTCTTCGAACAGGTCCAACTGCTTGCGCGTGAAGGGGTGGTCGGGGATGTCAGCCACAGCAAGATGACTCCAAGCCCCTTCTATCTCGATACCATCGAGCGTCTTCAGGGTCCGCAGAGCATCCTCGAGATCGTCGGCCAGAAGTCCCACTCGATGCATCCCCGTGTCCAGCTTCATGTGAACGGGAACACGTTTGGAGGCGGCCTTCGCGGCTTCAGACAGGGCACGAGCGAAATCCTCCGTATAGACCGCAGGGATCAGATCGCTGGCGACCATCGATGAAGCAGCTTGGACCGGCGCTTCGGAGAAAACATGGATCGGGGCGGTCACCCCAGCATCGCGGAGGTGAAGCGCCTCTGAAACGCGGGCCACCCCCAAGCGGGTTGCTCCGGCCTCCAGCATCGCTAAGGCGCACGCTGGGTTGCCGTGTCCATAGGCGTACCCCTTGACGACACCCATGACCTCCGAGCGCGGCGCGATGGCCGCGATCGTCCGGATGTTGTGAGCGATCGACGAAAGGTCGATCTCAGCCCACACCGTATGCCCGCGCCTCGCTATCTCTTCAGAACTCAGGCCGTGCTCCACCCACAAAGGGTACGGCGTGAAACTAGGCCGGGCGGTGCACGAGCAAGAGAGCGGCCTCTCCGAGAGCTTCGGCGACGTCACCGGCGACGACGGCTCGAGGGCCCACCCTGGAACCGGCCACAGAGCCGGCAAGTCCATGTACGTAGGCAGCCGCGATCGCGGCACCGGCCGGAGCTACCCCTTCGGCCAGCAGCGCCGCGAGCGCACCGGTCAGCACGTCACCCGTGCCGGCGGTCGCCAACTCTGGTCCGCCCACCGGGATGACCACGATGGCCTTCCCACCGGCATACGAGATCACGGTCCGGTTCCCCTTCAGCAGAACCACCGACGATGGAAAGGCTGCCGCGGCAGAACGGGCAGCCTCGATACGGTCTCGCACCACATCTGATGTGGTGGTGGACATCAGCCGCGCCAGCTCCCCCGGGTGAGGCGTCAGAACCGTCGGGTGGGTGCGAGAGCGCAGGTCTTCGGGATCGAGAACGTTGATCGCGTCCGCGTCGAGGACCAATGGCACCTCAAGCTCACGCAGCGCTCGGGCAACGAGCTCCGAAACGCCCGAAGCCGTTGTGAGCCCCGGCCCTATCGCAGCGGCGTCACAACGCTTCAGGGCATCGGCCATCTCATCGAGTGCAGACGCAGACAAGCTGTCGCCGGTGGTTGCAACATGACAGAGGATCTCGGGATGGAAGACCGCTGCAGCTTCCTTGACCGCAGCCGTGGACCCGAGAGTGACGTATCCCGCACCCATGCGGATAGCGCCATGTGCGCAGAGGAGCGCGGCGCCGCGCATCTCGTCCGAGCCGGCAAAGATGGCCACCGACCCGTGGGATCTCTTGTGAGCGGAGGGATCTCTTCGTGGAAGGCAAGCTGCAATGTCAGCCGCCTCTGCCATCTCGACGAAGGAGTTCACCTGCACCCCGGTGCCTGCACTTTCCATCTTGCGCACACCGATATCGATCCCGATGTCTGCGACCCGCAGGGCACCCGCGTGAGTCGATCCCGGCGGCACGGCGGTACCCGTCTTCTCGGCCCCCAAAGCGACGGTCACCCTTGCAAGTACGGCCGGACCGTCGATCGCGCCGGTCGCCGCGTTCACCCCCGATGGCACGTCCACGGCAACGACGGCCGGATGGCCTCTCAGCGCTTCGATAGCAGCAGCCGGGTCACCACTAGCCACTCCGGTGAACCCCGTTCCGAAGATCGCGTCGACCACCACATCGAAACCGGCGACATCACCGTCGAAGCGCGTCGGCTCGATCCCCGATGCTTTCAAGCGGGCAAGATGCGTCGCCGCGTCGCCGCGCGTCTCGGTGACATCGGACACACACGCACACGTGACCGAGACACCCTGAGCTCCGAGGACTCGGGCTGCAACGAACCCGTCGCCACCGTTGTTGCCTTTGCCGCAGAGCACCAACGTCCTGAGTCCATATCGGTACCCGGCAAGGTCGATGACCGCTCGCGCGACGGCGCGCCCGGCGCGCTCCATCAGGACATGCCCGGGAGTGCCCGCTGCGATCGTCAGGCGATCTGCAGCGGCCATCTCGTCCGGGCGGAAAAGAGGCCTCATGACCTACTTTCTATACGTCTATCCCGCGTTCATCACTCGACCGTCACGGACTTGGCTAAGTTCCTCGGTCTTCTGTATGGCGCTTCGTACAGACGGGTGTCCTCCCACCCACCCAAAGGCGTTCATCACTCTACGGTCACCGACTTGGCGAGGTTACGGGGTTTGTCCGGGCTCAATCCTTTTTCTTTGGCTATGTAGTAGGCGAAGAGTTGGAGGGGGATGGCGTCGAGGATGGGAGTGAGCAGGGGTTTGGTGGCTGGTACTTCGAAGATGTCGTCGGCTAGATCGCGGGCGCGCTCGTCACCTCGGGGGGCGACGATGACTGCGGATGCTCCGCGGGCGCGGACCTCTTCGACGTTGGCGAGCATCTTGTCGTAGAGCTTGGCTCCGGTACACAGTGCAACCACCGGGACACCTTCTTGGAGCAAAGCGATGGGGCCGTGCTTCAGCTCGCCTGCCGCGTAGCCCTCGGCGTGTATGTAGCTGATCTCTTTGAGCTTCAGGGCGCCTTCGAGAGCCATCGCCATGCCGACCCCACGCCCGATGAAGATGATGTCGCGAGCCTCCGAGTAACGCTTGGCGGCAGCCTTCACGTCTTCTTTGATCTCAAGAAGATCTTCGATCTGGGAAGGCAGAGCCTCCATCGCAGCCATGGTCTCTCTGATCTTGTCCACCGTCATCGACCCTCGCTCCTGGGCGAGGTAGAGAGCGAGGACGTTGAGAGCGACCAACTGGCCGAGGAAGGTCTTGGTCGCGGCCACTCCGATCTCCGGCCCTGCATGGGTGAAGATCACAGCATCTGCGTCGCGAGTGATCGAAGACCCAACGACGTTGGTCACGGCGATCACCCGGGCACCCATCTCGCGGGCGAACCGGACCGCAGCCAGGGTGTCGGCAGTCTCGCCTGACTGAGTGATACCGATGACCAAGCCTCGGTTGTCCAGAACCGGATCCCGGTAACGAAACTCCGAAGCCAGGTCAAGTTCAACCGGGATGCGCGTCCAATGCTCGATGGCGTGCTTGGCGGCCATGCCGGCGTTGTAGCTGGTTCCACAAGCAACGATGACGATCTTGTCGATGTCCTTGAGTTCGCCGTTGGTCCAATGAACCTCGTCGAGACTTACCTTGCCGTTCGAATCGATACGCCCCAACATCGTCTGACGCACAGCATCGGGCTGTTCGTGGATCTCCTTGAGCATGAAGTCCTCGTAGCCGCCCTTCTCGGCGGCTTCGAGGTCCCAATCGATGTGCACCGTTTGGACCTCGAGCTCGTTGCCTTCGAAGTCATACAGACGCACCGAACCGGCCCTGACTTCTGCGATCTGCCTGTTATCGAGAGGGATCACATCGCGTGTGTGTCCCAACAAAGCGGGAACGTCAGAGCCGACAAGGCCCACCCCGTCGGCGGCACCAACGATGATCGGAGGCTCTTGTCGAGCCGTGACGATGACATCCGGCTCATCGGCGCGCACGCACACCAGGGCGAAGGCCCCCTCAAGGATGTTCACCGCTTCGGTCACCGCCTCGAGCAACGTAGAACCTTTGTCACTGATGATCTGTTCGATCAGGTGGGCAGCAACTTCGGTATCGGTTTCGCTCTCGAAGGTATGGCCTTTGGCCACCAACTCGGCTCGCAGAACGTCGTGGTTCTCGATGATCCCGTTGTGGACGATCGCCACCCGCCCGGTGCAGTCGCGATGAGGGTGGGCGTTGCCGTCGGTTGGGCCACCGTGAGTTGCCCAGCGTGTGTGACCGATCCCAAGCGTCCCCGAAGGTTCGTTCCCTTCAAGAGCTGCCTCCAGATTCCCGATCTGGCCGGCCTTGCGGACGATGTCTATCTCGCCATCCTCGACGATCGCCACGCCGGCGGAGTCGTAACCCCGGTACTCGAGCATCCGCATCCCGCTCAAGAGCACGGGCAGGGCCTGATCGCTGCCTACGTAGCCAACGATGCCGCACATATAGAAGTCTCCTCTCGACACGCCCGGCCCGGGCGCGCGCGGTAAAGAACAGTTGTCTTTGAGAGGAGCTACCTCGATACCGGTTTGTGACCTGGGATCGCTCCCAGGGTTTGTCGATATCGTGACGACCGTAGCCGGCCGAGGGTCACCCGCCGAGAGATTCCGAGATCCCCTGCCTCGTCACCTCGACCGCCTCCTAACGGTGAGGTCTGGCGCTAGTTCCGATCCGATACTGCTTTCCTCTCGCTACCAGGATACCCACAGAGCCCCCCGCAAGCCAGACCCGAAGGTAGGTATTGGAAGGTTCTACCAGGACTACCCCGCCGTGGCCCACAGGGGTCATGCAACGAGAGTGGATCAGCCGAGGTGGCGTTGCACCGCGTCGACCAGCCGCTGGGCATTGTTGCGTGCGGTTGCTTCCTCGACGGCTTCCACCATCACGCGGACGACCGGTTCGGTACCCGAGGGCCGAAGCAGCACCCGGCCATCGGGGCCCATCTCGGCCTCGACCTCTGCGACCTCTTCCCACAAAGCGGCCGCATCGTTCAGCTTGTTCTTCGAGGCTACTTTCACGTTGATGAGCACCTGAGGAACCGGCTCGAAAACATGGGCCAACTCTGAAAGTGGCCTGCCGGAATCACGAACCGCGCGGGCTACCTGAAGACCGGCCAAGATCCCGTCTCCGGTCGTGGCGTGTTCCGCAAAGATGATGTGACCGGACTGCTCTCCACCCAACGCAGCATCCCGTCGCTGCATCTCTTCGACCACATACTTGTCCCCCACTTGGGCCTGCACCACTTCGATCCCTCGCTCTTCAAGGGCGCGCTTGAACCCAAGATTGGCCATCACCGTGGAGACGACGACATCGTTACGCAACTTGCCTTGCTCGTGCATAGCGATCGCCGAGAGAGCGATGATCCGATCACCGTCGACCTCGTTGCCCTTCTCGTCGACCGCAAGCACACGGTCGGCGTCCCCATCGAACGCCAAACCAAGATCGGCCCCCTCAGCGAGGACGCGGTCCTTCGTTTGGCCCAGAGATGTCGATCCACAGTCCACATTGATCCGAGCACCGTCTGGTTCGGCGTTCATAGCGATCACCTCTGCACCGGTATCCCTGAAGATGCTGGGGCCAAGGTGATAAGCGGCTCCGAAAGCACAGTCCAGCACGATCCTCATCCCAGACAAACCACCTTCGACGCTAGAGAGAAGGTGGGCGATGTAGTGCTGCACCCCATCCTCATAGTGGGTAGCGGTGCCCACGCCGGTTCCGGTTGGGAGGCCGGGTGGTAGTTGGCCGAGCAAGCGTTCGATGCTCTGCTCCTGATCCTCGGAGATCTTGCGCCCGTCCTTCGAGAAGAACTTGATCCCATTGTCGGGAACCGGGTTGTGAGAAGCGGACACCATGGCCCCGGCTATCAGACCCTCGTTAGCGGTTACGTAAGCGACGGCAGGCGTGGGGACCACGCCTAGTCGGCGCACCTCGATGCCGGACGAGCAGAGTCCGGCAACCAGAGCGTTCTCCAGCATCGGGCCGGAAACCCTTGTGTCTCGGCCTACACAGACCACTCCGGGGCCCAGGACGATCCCCCCGGATCTGCCGAGATCAAGGGCTAGATCGGCCGTTAGGTCTACGTTGGCCACACCCCTGACCCCGTCGGTCCCAAACAGTTTCGGCATCCGGACATCTTTCCACGACCGAGCGATACAGGGCCGCGCGGGGTACAAACGGGGCATGCCCATCCTGAGTCAGGTCGATATCAAGCCCCTTCAACCCGAACGCTTCGACCGGGTTCTCTCGCACGAGAGCTACTCGATCTTCGTGGAGGCGATGGGGAAAGCGCGCTCTGTCTTCAGGGGGCGCAGGGTCTGGAACGTGAACTCGACCGGTAAGGGCGGCGGTGTCGCCGAGATGCTCACCTCTCTGATCGCGTACGCGCAAGGCATCGGTGTCGACGCTCGCTGGGTGGTCATCGCGGGTAACCCCGATTTCTTCGAGATAACGAAGCGGATCCACAACCATCTTCACGGCGCTGAAGGCGACAAAGGAACGCTCGGAGAAGAGCAACGCTCGATCTACGAAGAGGCCCTAGCCCCGAACGAAGAAGAGCTGTTACGGCTCATCGATGGCGAGGATGTCGTCATCTTGCACGATCCTCAGACGGCGGGACTTGCTCGTGGGTTGGTGGACAAAGGCATCAAGGTCATCTGGCGATGTCACGTTGGCCTCGACACTCCGAACGACATAGCGAGAGGGGCATGGGACTTCCTTCGTGGCTACGTGAGCCCTGCCCACCGATACGTCTTCTCCCGGCGCGCCTTTGTATGGGAGAAGCTCGCCGGCGAAAAGCTCGTGGTGATACCCCCATCCATCGATGCCTTCTCCCCGAAGAACCAAGACATGCCCGGATCGGCCGTCGAGGCGATCCTGGTCGCCACCGGACTCATGCAAGGAGAAGCATCACGAGAAGCCGTCTTCACCGAGGTGCATGGTGGGCAGGGCTGGGTGAAGCGACCCACGGAGATGTATGGAGCCGGTCCCTTCAGCGCGAACGACCGCCTCGTCGTTCAAGTGAGCCGGTGGGATCGACTCAAGGACCCACTCGGAGTGATGAAGGGGTTCGTCGATCACATCGCTCCGGTCACCGACGCACATCTCGTCCTGGCAGGGCCGTCGGTGGCAGCCGTCTCCGATGACCCCGAGGGAAAGCAGGTGTTGGATGAGGTGCGCGCCGCGTGGTCGCGCTTGGACGATGAAGTAGCAGGTCGCATCCACCTTGCCTGCCTGCCCATGGATGATGGCCAGGAGAACGCTGCCATCGTCAATGCACTACAGCGCAAAGCGACGGTGATCGTGCAGAAGAGCTTGGCAGAGGGGTTCGGACTAACCGTGGCCGAAGGGATGTTCAAGAGCAAGCCGGTAGTCGCCAGCCGGATCGGAGGCATCCAGGACCAGATCGAAGACGGGGTTTCGGGAATGCTGATAGATGACGCCGGCGATCTCGAGGCCTACGGAATGGCCGTCGGCCGGCTCCTAGCCGACCCTGCGTTGATCGAGACGATGGGGACTGCAGCACGAGCGCGGGTCCTCGATCGATTCCTCGGCCCCCGGCATCTGACCCAGTACCTCGAAGTCTGCACCGAACTATTGAACGAGGGCTGACGGCTTCCACGTAGTCTTGGCGACCGTGAGAGATCTCTTCCTGCGCGCCTGCCGGGGCGAACCCACAGAACAGGTGCCCGTGTGGTTCATGCGCCAAGCAGGCCGCAGCCTTCCCGAATACCGGGCACTACGCGAGCGCCACTCGATCCTTGAGATGTGCCGCACCCCTGAGTTGGCAACCGAGGTGACCCTGCAACCCGTCAGACGACTCGGCGTGGATGCAGCCATCTTGTTCAGTGACATCGTCGTTCCACTTCAAGGGATGGGCGTCGACCTAGATATCGAACCGGGCCGCGGCCCGGTTATCGCGCAACCCGTCCGGTCGTCCAGCGACGTCGCGCGGCTTACACCCTTGGACCCAGCCGGTGACGCCGGCTACGTCTTGGACGCAGTGAAGATGCTGGTCTCGGAACTCGACATCCCGCTGATCGGCTTCGCCGGTGCGCCGTTCACTCTCGCCAGTTACCTGATCGAGGGTGGCCCCTCGCGCGATCACGCTCGCACGAAAGCATTGATGTTCTCTGAGCCCGAGGTCTGGGGCCAATTGATGCAGCGACTATCGGATGCCGTCTCGGTGTACTTGCGCGCACAGGTCGAAGCTGGAGCATCGGCGATCCAACTCTTCGACAGTTGGGTCGGATCACTCTCCCCCATCGACTACGAGCTGTACGTGGCGCCATGGGTTACGTCGATCTTCGACGGCCTCGATGACCTCGGCATCTCGCGGATCCATTTCGGGGTGGTGACGGGCGAGCTACTTCAACCGATGCACGCGACCGGATGCGACGTCATGGGCGTCGATTGGCGTGTCCCGATGGACCAAGCGCGAGCGCGCCTGGGCGAAGATGTACCGCTTCAGGGCAACCTTGATCCAGCCATCCTGCTTGCTCCATGGGAGGTAGTCGCACAGCGCGCTACCGACGTACTGGACCGAACCGGAGGGCAAAAACACATATTCAATCTGGGTCATGGTGTGCTTCCACAAACCGATCCCGGTCAACTGGCCCGGCTCGTGGAACACATACACGCTTTCCAACCGTGACCACCGTCGCTGTGATCGGCGGAGGGATCGGAGGGATCTCCGTCGCTCTCGCGCTGAGGCAACTTGCACCGGACAGCGAAGTGATGATCTTCGAAGCTTCCGACCGCATAGGTGGCAAGCTCGCCACGATCAGCGTCGGCAAGACGCGGGTCGAAGCGGGGGCCGACTCGTTCATCGTGCGCGACCCGGCCCTGATCGAGGTTCTCGAAAGGACGGGCCTTGCCTCTGAGCTGATCGAGCCTCGGGTCTTCGGTGGTCTGGTTTCCCTCGACGGCCACCTCGCTCCCCTGCCGACAGGCACGATCTTTGGCGTTCCCGGATCGCTCAGAGCGGTCGCAGCAGCTCCCTTGTCGGCAAGAGGTAAGGCACGGGCTGCTGCCGGACTCCTGAGACCCGGGTCCTTGCGCGGGCCGGACGTCGCGGTTGGGAAGTGGGTCACAGAACATCTTGGAGACGAGGTCCTTGAACGGCTGGTCGACCCGATACTGGCCGGAACCCGGGCCGGCGACGTCAACGAGATGAGCTTGGCAGCCGCACTGCCTACGGTGAACGCGGCCGCCCGCAAGCGAGCCCCGCTACTCACGACCCTCAAAGCACCTAAAGTACGACCCCGCTTCCTGACCCACCGCGATGGCATGAGCGCGATGGCCGAGGCACTCGCCCATGCTTCGGGGGCGACGATCCGGACGTCGTCCACGGTCACTTCCGTCGAGGCACAAGGTGCTGGTTACCTCGTGAGCACGGGGTCGGAAACCATCAGGGTCGACGGGGTTGCGATCTGTTTGGGCGCAGCGCAGGCTGCCGCCCTGGTCGAGGGTGTCGCCCCCCTGGCCGCCGGTCTGCTCAAGGAGATGCGATCGGCCTCAGTGGCAGCCGTGGCGTTCTCTTGGTCCAAGGCCGTGGAGCTCCCTTCAGGATCAAGCGGGATCTTGATCCCGTCTAGCAACGCCGAGACCCTGTCGGCCGCCACATGGTGGTCGCTCAAGTGGCCGCACACCGGGGACGATTTCGTCATCCGCGCTTTCGTAGGCCGAGCCGGACACCACAGAGCTCTGGACCTGGACGACGAGGCTCTTGCCTCGGCGGCTCTAGACGATCTGAAACGCCACCTGCCCCATCTGGTGACGCCAGAGAACTACTCGGTGAGCAGGTGGCCGTCGGGGATGCCCGTGTACCCCATCGGGCATCACGAACACCTCGCGAGGTTCGAGGCGGCGCTCGGCCGGACCCCGGGATTGGTCGTCACGTCGGCTGCCTTCCGTGGGTCCGGGATCCCCGACGTATACCTACAAGCGACCTCGGCAGCAGCCCGGCTCCTGGGAGGGTTGAGGCCCGCCCGGCGTTAGAGTCGTTGTATGGCAGAACTCATCTTCGCTAGCTATCCCGTCTTCAAGTCTCGCCCGGGTTCCTTAGGCGACGATCGCGAGGTTGCGGTCAAGGAGTTGCAAAGCCTCTTCGATGATTTCTCGGACCGCGTGGAGGTCCGCGGCTCCTATTCCTTAGCCGGGTTCCGAGCCGACGCCGACCTGATGTTCTGGTGGGTGTCGCCCAACGCAGACCATCTCCAGGACCTAACCGTTGCTCTAAAGCGCACCACCCTGGGAAAAGCCATCGAGCAAGCCGACCAATTCCTCGGCTTGGTTCGGCCGGCGGAATTCTCACCCGACCACCTCCCCGCCTTCGTCAAGGGAGTGGAGCCCCAACGCTACCTATGCGTCTACCCGTTCGTCCGCACCCCCGACTGGTACCTGCTCGATCCGAAGGATCGGGGCGCCATGCTGCGAGACCACGGGATGGCAGGCCGCGAGTTCCCGGACATCGGAGCGAACACGACCGCTGCGTTCGGTCTGGGCGACTGGGAGTGGATCTTGGGCTTCGAAGCCTCTTCTCTTGACCGCATCGTCGATCTGATCCGTCGTCTCCGCAACACCGAAGCACGGAGATACACCAAGGTGGAGATTCCCTTCTATACGGGGATCAGAAAGCCACTAGAAGAGGTTGTCGCAGACCTTCCTTGAGGAAGAAGCGACCTAACGGGGTTCTGCCCCAGAAGCGGAGGTAGAGGGTGCGCAGGATGATGGCGCTTGTCGCCGTTTCAAGTCTGATCCTCGCAGCGTGTGGCGGCGGTAGCGATGCTCCCGATCCATCTGCAGATCCGAAGGATTCGCTGATCAGCGCCCTGCAAGCCATGGGTGAGTTGCCTGGTGTATCGATGACGCTGTCGCTTGCAACGACCGAGGACGATCTCATCGCGCTCGCAGCGAATGACGGTGACACGCTCACCCCAGAGCAAGCATCGGCCTTCGTCGAATCGTCGTTGACGGTGCAGTCGGTGAACGAGGCCGACCCCGCGAAACAGCAGATGGCTATCTCGGCCAACATCGCCGGGATCGACAACGCGGTGCAACTTTCTGTCATCGGTGACTCGCTCTACGCACGAGCCGACGTCCGCGGGCTGGCTGCCCAATTCGGAGCCGACACCACCTCCATCGATCAGATGGTTGCCGAGGCGCCTCCTGGCTTCGAGTTCATCGGCACTGCCGTGGAGGGTGGATGGGTTGGGCTCACCGGGATGGATGCCCTTGCCCAGCAGTTCGGTGCTCCACCTCCAACCGAGTCAGACGAAGAAGCTGAGGCCGCCGCAAAGAAGTTCGCCAACTCTATGTCCGAAGCACTGAGCGAGAACTCCGAGGTCACCTTCGAAGGCGAGGAGGCACCCGGTGACCACTTGGCCGCCACCGTCGCCATCCGTGGCATCTACGAGGACTTCATCTCATCGCTTGGCGCCCTCGGTGGGGCTTTCACCGGCGGGATGGGGCAGATCCCCCCGGCAAGCGATATCCCCGATATCGATGTGCAGATCGATTTCTGGATCGCCGACGGTCAGGTGACTCAGATCCTGTTCGATTTCTTGAAGATCGCGGAGGCTACGTCCGACGAGGAGATCCCCGCGGGTGTGGAGCAGATGGGACTGCTGATCGGACTGGATGAGTTCGGCGACGAGATCACACCGCCATCCGACTATGCCGAGATCGACCTGCAGACCCTCATGCAGGGGTTCATGGGCGGGATGACCACCGGTGGTACCGGGATGGAGTCGGGCACCGAGGTCCCTGCCGATTTCTGCGCCCAGCTCGCAGAGGCACCCGAGGATGTCCAAGCACAGTTCGAGGCCGAGTGCCCCGAGCTTGCCGGCTAACCGAAGAGAAAGTCCGACTAGGGAAAGAGGTACGAGCAAGCATGGCCGGTAACCCGTTTCACTCTCGAGCGTCACTCGAGACCGCCGGAGGAAAACTAGACCTCTATCGTCTCGATGCGCTG
Source organism: uncultured Actinomycetes bacterium (assembly GCA_937863385.1). Lineage (GTDB taxonomy): Bacteria > Actinomycetota > CADDZG01 > CADDZG01 > WHSQ01 > CALMBW01. Next base: position 76,245 of record CALMBW010000019.1, read on the forward strand.
GAACGGGCCGGCCTTGCCGAGCTATCGCGCATCCCCGTCACCGTGAAGGTGCTGCTCGAGAATCTGCTGCGCAGCATCTCGCCGGGTTTCGCCACGGAGGATGACGTTGCGAACCTCGCCCATTGGGGACAGAAACCCTTGGAGGAAAGAGAATTCGCCTTCGTGCCATCCAGGGTGATCCTCCAGGACTTCACCGGCGTTCCTGCAGTCGTCGACCTTGCCGCTATGCGCAGCGCTATGCAGCGGGAAGGTGGCGACGCATCCAAGGTCGATCCGTTGGTCCCAGTTGACCTCGTTATCGACCACTCGGTGCAGGTCGATGCCTTCGGCTCACCCGAGGCGTTCGAGTACAACGTCCGTAAGGAGTACGAACGCAACGCCGAGCGTTACGCGCTGCTCCGTTGGGCTCAACAAGCCTTCAAAGGGTTCCGCGTGGTACCTCCGGGCATGGGCATCATCCACCAGGTGAACGTGGAGTACCTCGCCAGGGTCGTTCGCACGATCTCGGACGAGGGGGATGTCGCCATCCCAGACACACTGGTGGGCACCGACTCACATACTCCGATGGTCAACGGTGTTTCCTGCCTCGGATGGGGTGTAGGAGGCATCGAGGCCGAGGCCGCCGTCCTCGGCCAGCCTCTGCCACTCGTCACCCCCAAGGTGGTTGGGTTCCGGTTCACCGGGGCGCTTCAACCAGGCGTGACCGCCACGGATCTGGTCCTTACCGTGACCGAGATGCTGCGCAACCATGGTGTGGTCGGCAAGTTCGTTGAGTTCTACGGAACCGGACTATCGAACCTTCACGTCGCCGATCGAACGACGATCTCGAACATGTCCCCAGAGTTCGGTGCGACGGCGTCGCTGTTCCCGATAGATGACAGGACACTCGACTACCTCAAGCTCACCGGACGCCCCGCCGATCTCGTCGACCTCGTCGAGCGTTATGCCAAGGAACAAGGCATGTGGCGTTCGGATGACACGACCAGCCCCGAATTCACCGAAACACTAGAACTTGACCTTGGCTCGGTGCAGCCGAGCATGGCGGGCCCGTCACGGCCTCAGGACCGCGTCACGCTGCCCCAGGTGTGGACCAGCTTCACCGAGCGGTACAACGAGAACCTCGACAAGAGCTACCAGATCCAGGCCGAACGTTTCACCAATGAAGGCGGCAACAGCGCCCAAGACCCGGTTCCGCACGGCGCGGTGGACATGAGTGAGCAGAACCGCCACGCATACGCGCTTCGCAACGGTTCGGTCGTGATAGCGGCGATCACTTCCTGTACGAACACTTCCAATCCGTCGGTCATGCTCGGCGCCGGCTTGCTCGCACGCAAAGCGATCGAGAAGGGCTTGAGCAGCAAGCCCTGGGTCAAGACGTCGATGGCCCCGGGCTCCCGCGTGGTAACCGAATACCTGAACAAGACCGGTTTGGTGACGGATCTCGACCAGCTCGGTTTCAACGTCGTCGGTTACGGATGCACCACTTGCATCGGCAACTCCGGACCGCTGCCCGAGCCCATCGCCGAATGCATCGAGGTCAACGACCTCGCGGTCGTGTCGGTGTTGTCGGGTAACCGCAACTTCGAAGGGCGCATCCACCCGCAGGTGAAGGCCAGCTACCTCGCATCTCCACCCTTGGTGGTCGCCTATGCCTTAGCAGGTACGGCGAACATCGACCTCACCAAGGATCCGCTCGGTCAAGACCCAGAAGGCAACGACGTCTTTCTGTCGGATATCTGGCCGGATCAGTCCGAGATCGACGAAGCATTGCTATCGGTCGATTCACAGCTCTTCGACAAGGAGTACGGCAAGGTCTTCGAGGGGACCGAGGAATGGAAGAGCTTGCCCTCCCCCACCGGACAGCTCTACGACTGGGATGCGGATTCGACCTACATCCAGGAACCGCCGTTCTTCAAGGACCTCGGTTCCGAACCCGGACCGATCGAAGACATCACCGGGGCGCGGGTGCTGGCACTGGTTGGCGATTCCATCACCACGGACCACATCTCTCCCGCCGGCTCCATCGCGCCTCAATCACCAGCAGGCAGATACCTACAGTCGAAGGGTGTCGAGATCCGCGATTTCAACAGCTACGGCTCACGACGCGGGAATCACGAGGTGATGATGCGCGGGACATTCGCCAACATCCGATTCCGTAACCAGCTCGCCGACGGCAAAGAAGGTGGATGGTCCAAGCACATCCCCGATGGAGAGATCGAGCCCTTGTACGACGTAGCCATGCGCTACATCGAGGAGGGCACTCCCACCATCATCCTCGCCGGCAAGGAATACGGCTCCGGGTCGTCTCGCGACTGGGCAGCCAAGGGGCCACGCTTGCAAGGCGTTCGTGCAGCGATCGCCGAAAGTTACGAGCGCATCCACCGCAGCAACCTCGTCGGAATGGGCATCCTCCCGCTGCAATTCATCAACAACTCCAACGCCGAGTCACTCGGACTAACGGGTCTCGAGACCTTCGACCTCGTCGGCCTTGCGGATCAACTCGGCCCCCACGCCGAGATCGAAGTAGTCGCCCGGACCGATGACGGCAAGGAGACGCGCTTCAACGTGGAGGTGCGCATCGACTCGGAGGTCGAGCTCGAGTACTACCGTCACGGCGGGGTCCTGCAGATGGTCCTTCGCCGCATGCTCGCCACCTAACTTCCCGTGGCTTCTCTTTTTCAAGAGGGGGAAAGTTTCGTTGCGAGAGGCCTGGCGGCCCCCCGACGCCCGGGCGTATAAGGGAGGTACGGGGGAGGAGACACGCCATGAGAAGCATCATGATCGTGGCCAATCAGACCGCCGGGGGCATGCACCTTCGGGATCTGATGCGGCAACGGGTGCAGTCGGGCCCATGTCGCTTCACTCTGCTCGTCCCTGCCGTCGCCCCCGAAGACCGCTCCTTTTGGACCGACGACGAGGCCGTCGCGCTCGCCCAGCGACGACTCGACCAAGCACTGCGATACCTGGGCGACATCGACGTGGATGTAAAGGGGGTCGTGGGCGACGGCAACGTCATCCTGGCCATCAATGACCTGCTGCTGCGTGAGAGCTTCGACGAGATAGTGCTCTCGACGCTGCCTTCAGGGCTATCGCGCTGGCTCAAACAGGACCTGCCCCACCGGGTGAGCCGTCGCTTCGCGATCCCCGTAACCCACATCAGCACCGATCGAGATCTGATCCGCACCTAAGGGTCCGCCGCAGGAAGGGCCTGCGCACCGAGCGCTCCCGCTCAGAAAGAAAGGCCCCCGGGAACCCGGGGGCCTTTCTTTCTCTTTAACGCTTGGAGTATTGCGGCGCCTTACGGGCCTTCTTGAGCCCGTACTTGCGACGCTCTTTCTCGCGGGCGTCACGGGTCAACATGCCGGCCTTCTTGAGAGCCGGACGAAGGTCCGGGTCAAGCTCGACCAGGGCACGGGAGATCGCATGGCGCAAAGCGCCTGCCTGTCCCGAGGTTCCGCCACCCTCGATCTTTGCGACGATGTCATAGCGACCCTCGGTGTTGGTGATCCGGAGAGGTTCGGTGACGATCATCCGAGACGTCGCGTTCGGGAAGTAGTCGTCGAACGGGCGGCCGTTGATCTGCCACTTGCCCTCGCCCGGCATCAGGCGAACACGACAGATCGCTTCCTTACGGCGCCCGGTAGCGCTGGTTAGAGCTTCAGGCACCGTGGGTTACCTCCTCGATCGTGTGTGCTTGTTCGACGTTCTTGGGGTCGGCGACACCGTGCACGTCGAACGGCTTGGGTTTCTGCGCACTGTGCCCGTGCTCGGGTCCCGCGTAAACCTTGAGCTTCTTACCCATGGCCGTCCCGAGACGCGTGTGCGGAAGCATGCCCTTCACGGCCTTCTCCACGGCAAGCTCGGGCCTTGTGGTCATAAGCTTCTCGTAGGGAACGGCTGTGAGACCCCCCGGGTACCCGGAGTGCCGGTAGAGCTTCTTCTCCGTGATCTTGTTGCCGGTCATAACGACCTTGCCTGCATTCACGATGATGACGTGGTCACCGGTGTCGAGATGCGGCGAATAGGTCGGCTTGTGCTTGCCTTTGAGCAGCTTGGCAACCTCGGACGCGAGACGACCGAGAACGACGCCCTCGGCGTCGATCACCCACCACTCGCGCGTGATGTCACCAGCTTTTGTTACGTGGGTCTTCATAAATGTCCTTCTGGTAGTTCCGGACGGCGACTGTAGCGGGTCGCATTCGTGGATCGAAGGTCGAAAGAGTCTATCAAACGGGCCCCGTGGGCGTTTCCACGGCCGGGTACTCGACCCACACCAAGCACAGGCCGTGTGGAGGGGCCACCGGGCCTGCGATCGACCTGTCGCGAGCTTCGATCATCGCCGGCACCTCGCTCGGGCTCCGGCGCCCCTGGCCCACGGCGACGAGGGTGCCGGCCAGAGACCGGACCATCTGCTGGATGAAGGCGTTGGCCCGGGCACGAATCCGGATCAGGGACCCTTGTCGCCACACCTTGAGCTCGTACAGGTTCCGCACCGCGGAAGCCGATGGGTCGGGCAGGCGTCCGAAAGAGCTGAAATCGTGGCTGCCGACCAGATGGCCCGCCGCTTCAGACATCGAATCGACGTCAACCTTGCCGGGTAGCTGCCAGGTCGTGCCTGCCCTGAAGGGATCGGGGAAACCATCATCGATGGCGTATATGTAGGTCCGAGAGATGGCGCTGAAGCGGGCGTGCCAGCCATCGGGCATAGCCGTGACCGCCCGGATACCGATGCTGGGGGCGCACAGGCTATTGAGCGAGCCCTTGAGCCTCTCGAGGTCGAGATCGGCGGGGGCCTCTGGGATCCCCACCACCTGGCCCACTGCATGGACACCTGCATCGGTGCGGCCGGCACACGTCGTGTCGACATCTCGCCCCACTATCCGAGCCAGTGCATCTTCGAGATCTCCCTGCACGGTCCTCTGCCCGGGCTGACGCGCGAAACCTCGGAATGGTGCGCCGTCATAGGCGATGTCGAGCTTTAGGTTCATCCCGGGCAAATGAAGCGGCCCCCTGCCGGGGGCCGCTCATCACTTGGTCTCTTGCTCCCCCGAGGACGATCCCTCTGGGGCTTCGGCTTCGGCAGTCTCGCCTTCGGCGCTTGGCTCTTCAGCCTCTGTAGCTTCATCCTCACCAGAGGTCTCGGATGCTGCGCCGGTTTGCGCCTTCGCACCGGCATCAGAATCGGCCTCGTCTTCGACCTCAAGCTCAAGCTCGCCCTCGCGTGCCGCTTGGCCGTACGCCGAAGCGTCGGCTGCCTTGCTGCGCACGGGCTTGTCCGCTGGAAGGTCGTCGGCACGACGGCGGCGCGCAAGGCGGCGCTTCTTACCCTCAGCGGTCTCGACGGTCGTCGCTACCGGGTGGTCGCCCTCGGTGACCAGCTCGATCAGGGCCATGGGAGCTCCGTCCCCGCCTCGGGGGCCGATCTTCAGGATGCGGGTGTAGCCACCGTTCCGTTCGGCGAAACGGGGTGCGATGTCATCGAACAGCTTGTGGACGACTTCGCGGTCTTCGATCACCGAAAGCACCTGCCGACGGTTGTGAAGGTCGCCCTTCTTGGCCTTCGTGATCAGCTTCTCGGCGAAGGGGCGAAGCGCCTTTGCCTTGGCTTCCGTCGTACGGATCCGCTCGTGCTCGAAGAGCGACACCGCCAAGTTGGACAGCATCAGCTTCTGGTGCGCGGGGTTAGATCCGAGACGAGGACCCTTCTTAGGTTGCGGCATCGGTTTCTCCTCGGCTCCCCTAGAACTCTTTCTTGTGGAGGCTCAGGCCCAGATCCTCGAGTTTGGCCTTGACCTCGTCGATCGACTTCTGTCCGAAGTTGCGGATCTCGAGCAGATCCTCCTCGGTCTTCTGCACGAGTTCACCCACGGTCGCAACGCCTTCGCGCTTCAAGCAGTTGTAGGAACGCACGGTCAGATCGAGGTCCTCGATGGGCGTTGCCATGATGCCGGAGGCCTCATCCTCACCAGGCTCAGGTCCGAGCACCAGGCCCTGGGCGCCTTCACCCATACCCGAGAACAACTGGAACAGCTCGACCATGGTGGAGCCTGCCGAGGACAGCGCCTCGGTTGGGTCCATCGCACCGTTCGTCTCGATGTCGAGGATCAGACGGTCGTAGTTGGTCATCTGCTCGACGCGGGTCGGCTCGACCTCGTACGTCACACGCTTCACAGGCGTGTAAAGAGCATCGATAGGGATGCTGCCGATGGCTTCCTTGCTGGCGCTGCCGGCCGCGACGTAGCCCCGGCCCCGCTCGACACGAAGTTCCATCGACAACGTCGCCTTCTTGTTGAGTGTGGCTATGTGATGGTCCGGATTCAGGACCTCGACACCAGCGGGCAGCTGAAGGTCGCCTGCTTTGACGTCACCGGGGCCCGAAACCCGTAGGTGAACCATGGTGGGCTCTTCGTTCTCGCTGCGGATGACCAACTCTTTGAGGTTGAGCACCAGGTGGGTGACGTCTTCGGACACCCCGTCGATCGTCGAGAACTCGTGCAGCACCCCGTCGATCTTGACCTGGGTGACCGCCGCTCCGGGGATCGACGAAAGGAGGGTGCGGCGCAGGGAGTTACCCAGCGTGTACCCGAACCCGGGTTCGAGTGGTTCGATGATGAATTTCCGTCGCACATCCGAGATCTCTTCAACCGAGATCTGGGGGCGCTGGACGATAAGCAGATCCATTGGGCTCCTCTCGCGTTTCCAGAAGGCGTTGCGGTACTTCGGGTATTCAGTTCGTGAGGCTCAGATCACTTCGAGTAGTACTCGACGATCAGCTGCTCCTGCACCGGTGCGTCGATCTGAGACCGCTCGGGAAGAGCGAGTACCGAGACCGAGAAATCTTTGAGGCTCGAGCTGAGCCATTCCGGGACCATCCGGCCCTCGGCATACGAGGTGTTCTCGACGATGCGCCCGAGCGTCTTGCTCTTGCCCTTGACGGTGATCGTGTCGCCGGGCTTGACACGATACGAAGGGATGTTCACCTTGCGCCCGTTCACCTCGAAATGACCGTGGGTCACCATCTGGCGAGCCATCGGACGGTTCATGGCAAGGCCCGAGCGATAAACGACGTTGTCGAGTCGCAGCTCGCACATGCGCATCAGCTCTTCACCGGTGACACCCTTACTGCGGGCTGCTTCCTCGTAGTACGAGCGGAACTGCTTCTCGAGCACGCCGTAGAAGCGCTTGGCCTTCTGCTTCTCACGGAGCTGGAGCAGGTACTCGGACTCGCGGATCCGGCCGCGGGTGTGTTGACCCGGGACCGGACGCCCCTTCTCGATGGCGCACTTGGGGGTCTCGCAGCGGGTGCCCTTGAGGAATAGCTTCGTCTTCTCCCGGCGGCACAGCTTGCAAACGGGGCCTGTGTACCTAGCCACGACGCGCCCTCCTATCGGTGTTTCGGGCGGGTGGGTGGATGCCAAGAGGCGATGTGCGCACCATCAGACCCTCCTCCGCTTACGGGGGCGGCAGCCGTTGTGGGGCACCGGGGTGACGTCCTTGATCCCGATGATCTCGAGGCCCGATGCCTGTAGGGAGCGGATCGCAGTCTCGCGTCCGGAGCCGGGCCCTTTCACCTCGACATCAACTCGCCGCACTCCGTGCTCCTGCGCTCGCCGCGAGCACGCTTCGGCAGCGAGCTGTGCAGCGAACGGCGTGGACTTGCGGGAACCCTTGAAGCCGACATTGCCGGCGGATGCCCAAGCGAGCACGTTCCCCTCAGGATCCGTGATCGAGATGATCGTGTTGTTGAACGTCGACTTGATGTGGGCAACCCCATGTACGACGTTCTTCTTCTCCCTGCGACGGGACTTCTGCTTCTTAGGTGTAGCCAACTATCGGTTCCCCTATCTACTTCTTGGCCTTCTTCTTACCGGCAACAGTCTTCTTGGGCCCCTTTCGGGTGCGAGCATTCGTGTGGGTGCGCTGTCCGTGGACCGGAAGGCCACGACGGTGACGAAGACCCTGGTAGCAACCGATCTCGACCTTGCGCTTGATGTTCTGGTTGATCTCACGACGAAGGTCACCTTCGACCTGATACCTGTCCGAGATCCAGTCTCGGATCCGGACGATCTCCTCGTCGGTCAGATCGCGCGAACGGGTTGCGGGGTTGACCTTGGCGCCGACACAGGTCTCTTTCGCCTTGGTCGGGCCGATGCCGTAGATGTAGGTGAGAGCAACGTCGAGACGCTTGTCTCTCGGTATATCAACTCCAGCGATACGTGCCATTAAGCGCCGCTTCTCCTTCTCAGCCTTGACGCTGCTTGTGACGCGGGTTGCTGCAGATCACCATCACGCGTCCATGACGGCGGATGATCTTGCACTTGTCGCACATCTTCTTGACACTCGGTCGAACCTTCATCTCTGTGCCCCCAGTTACTTTCTTCCGGCGGTTCGTATCCGCAAGATCGCTCGCTACCGAGCGACCCAGCTACTTGTAGCGGTAGATCACTCGACCCCGTGTGAGGTCGTAGGGCGAGAGCTCGATGAGCACCTTGTCACCGGGCAGGATCCGGATGTAGTGCATCCGCATCTTTCCCGAGATGTGCGCAAGAACCTGGTGCCCGTTGTCCAGCTCAACCTTGAACATGGCGTTCGGCAGTGGCTCGAGGACGGTGCCCTCGACTTCGATACCTTCTTCCTTGTTGGAGGTATCGGGGCCGCGTTCCTTGACCCTTTTCTTGCCCCTAGACCGTGATCTCGCCAAGCCAAACCCTTCTTTTCCGCTTCATCTCTCAGATTTCCCGACATAGGGCACGGCAGGGTGTTAGAACCATGTCGTACCCGATGGCTTCCGGGCCAGAGAAAGCGCCCCGTAGGGCGCGCGTGAACTTGACCGGAAACGACCGCCAAGGATACCAGAGCCCCAGGCGGCTCGCTTCCTTGTGACCGCGGATCCCTCCCAGTTCGTCCCAATCCTCCCGCCGAGTGAAGGTATGGGCACTGCGGGCACTGGGACTCGCTCGTGCGATGATTATCTGGTGAGATCGGTCGTTGTGCTCGTCGCCCTGGGGCTCGCCTCAGTTCCCATCGCCTGGCGAGTGATCCGAGATCGCGCCAGGCCCGATCGGCATCCCGGACCGCTCGAAAGAGCCCGATCAACGAGTGGTGAGGATCAAGGGGGCCTCTGAGGTCACGGCGATGGTGTGCTCGAAATGAGCCGAGATCGACCCATCGGCCGTCGCCACGGTCCAACCGTCGGCCCAGGTGATGGCGTCGGGCGACCCCATGTTCACCATCGGCTCGATCGCGAGGGTCATGCCCGAGGCGAGCTTCTCTCGCTTGCCTGGGGGCCCGAAGTTGGGCACCCAGGGGTCCTCGTGCAGCGACCGGCCCACCCCGTGGCCGGCGTACTCCTGCACCAACTCGAAACCGCTGGGCTGCACCACCGCTTCTATCGCCGCCCCGATGTCGCCCACCCGATTGCCCTCGGTCGCCTGCGCTATCCCCGCCCGCAGTGCCGCCTGGGTGACCTCCAAGAGCAGTGAGACCTGAGGGCCGACCGCACCGACGGGAAACGTCCAGGCCGAGTCCGTGTGGAAGCCTTGATACAGGACCCCCAGATCGATGGAGATCACCGACCCCTCCTGCAGTGGGTCATCGTTCGGGAAGCCGTGCACGATGACGTCATCGGGCGATGCACAGATGTGGGCGGGAAATCCGTTGTAGCCCTTGAACGAAGCTGTTGCGCCCGCTTCGGCAAGGATCTCGGCGAATGCAGCATCGAGCTGATTCGACGTAGCCCCGGGAACGATCATCTCCCCCAAACGCTCCAATGCGCCGGCGAGGATGCGGCCACCGCGTCGCATCACGGCGAGTTCTTCGGGGGACTTCCTGTAGATCACTGCGGCCGGAGGCTCTAGAGAACTTCGACGATCGCGCTGAAGACCTCATCGGTCGTGCCCATCCCGTCAACCTGGCGCAGTAGGCCCTTGCGCTCGTAGTACGCCTTCAGCGGTTCCGTTTGCTCGTGGTAGAGGCGCAGGCGCTCGCGGAGAGCGGCTTCGTCATGATCGTCGGTTCGCTCGACGACTTCACCCCCGCAGGCATCACACGTCCAATCGACGGCCGGTGGGCTCACGACCGAGTAGTTGCGCCCGCACTCGGAGCAAACCCGGCGGCGCACGATGCGCTCGACCGATACCTCTTCGGGCACTTCGATCACCAGGGCAGCGTCCAGCGCCAGGCCTTTGTCTCCAAGCTGCTGCTCGAGAGCATCGGCTTGTTCGATGTTGCGGGGGAACCCATCAAGGATCCAGCCATCGCGCGCGTCTTCCGCCTCCAAGCGTTCCCCGACGACACCGATCGTGACGCTGTCGGGGACCAAACGCCCATGCTCGACATACTCCGCAGCCTTGAGCCCGAGAGATGTCTGACCTTTGATCGCCCAGCGGAAGATCTCGCCGGTCGAGATCGCGGGGATCCCATACTTCTCGGCGATGCGGGCAGCTTGGGTGCCCTTACCTGCCCCCTGGGGGCCGAAGATCACGATGCGCATGGATTCCGGCTTCCTCTCTCGCTACTTAAGGAAACCTTCGTAGTGACGCATCATCAGCTGGGATTCGATCTGCTTCATCGTCTCCAATGTGACACCGACCGTGATGAGGATCGACGTCCCACCGAAAGGCAGCTGTTGGATGTTCTGCGTCGCCAAGAAGATGGACGGCATCAGGGCGATCCCCGCGATGAACAGGGCACCGGGAAGGGTGATGCGAGTGAGGATCCGGTCGAGATACTCGGCGGTCTGCCGGCCCGGGCGGATACCTGGGATGAATCCCCCGTACTTCTTGATGTTGTCCGCAACGTCGGTCGGGTTGAACGTGATCGCCGTGTAGAAGTAGGCGAAGAAGACGACCATCAACCCGTAGAGAAGCATGTACACGGCGCTGGCCGAGTTAACCAGGTTGTCGTTGATGAAGTTCTGGATCCCCCGGTTCTGGATCACGTTCTGCATCAACGTCGGGATGTAGAGAACACTGCTGGCGAAGATGATGGGGATAACACCAGCCTGGTTGACCTTCAAGGGGATGTAAGTAGAACTGCCACCGTACATCCGTCGCCCCACCACACGCTTGGCGTATTGGACCGGGATGCGTCGCTGGCCTTGCTCCATGATGACGATCAGCACGATGACTACGAGCGCGATGCCCACGATAGCCAGGAAGTTCCCAAGACCCTTCTGTTGAAGGATCGCATTGCCCTCGCTAGGAAGGGTCGACACGATCGACGTAAAGATGAGGATCGACATGCCGTTACCGACACCCCGGGCGGTGATCAGCTCTCCGAGCCACATGATCAAAGCGGTTCCGGCAGTGAGCGAAAGAACGATGAGACCGACCCGCGGCCCAGAGAACTCGGGGATGAGGTCGGCGTCAACCACCTGCCGGTTGTGGAACAAGAATGCGAGACCGGTGGACTGCAAGATGGCCAACATAACCGTCAGGTAACGGGTCCACTGGGTGATCTTCTTGGTGCCCGCCTCGCCCTCTTTCTGCCATGCCTCGAGCTTGGGGATAACCACGGTCAACAGCTGCATGATGATGGACGAGGTGATGTACGGCATGATCCCCAGCGCGAATATCGAGAGCCGGGTCAAGGCACCACCCGAGAACAGGTTGATGAACGAGAAGACGCCTCCGGTTGCCCCGCCCGAGGCGGACAGAGCTGTGTTCACATCGATGCCCGGGCTCGGGACGTGGGCACCGAACCGGTAGACGGCGATGATCAGCAGCGTGAATAGGATCTTGCGCCGAAGGTCAGGGACCCGGAACGCATTTACGAAGGCGCCGAGGAGATTCACGAGCTGTGCTTCCCCCTGTGGGTATCGGAGTAGTGGACCTCGAGAAGCTCAACGCTACCGCCTGCCGCCTCGATCTTTGACTTAGCGGAGTTGCTGAAAGCGTGCGCCTTGACCGTGAGGGCCTTATCCAGGTCGCCCGCACCGAGGACCTTGATCAGCTTGTCTCGCTTGTGAACGATCCCTGCCGCACGCAGGTCGTCCGGCGAGATCTCGCTCTTGCCCAGGTCCGCTAGCTGAGAGATGTTCACGGCGCCGTAGTGCTTGCGCCGCGGAGGAGTGAACCCCTTCAGTTTCGGGACACGGCGGATGAGGGGCATCTGGCCACCCTCGAAGCCGATAGGCACCTCGCCACGAGCCCGCGTTCCTTTGGTGCCGCGACCGGCAGTCTTGCCCTTTCCGGAACCTTCACCCCGGCCTTTGCGCTTGCGGTCCCTAACGGAACCTTCAGCAGGCTTTAACTCGTGAGGCTTCATCAGTTGATCTCCTCGACTTCCACCAAGTGGGACACGGCACGCACCATCCCGCGGATCTCGGGCTTGTCGTCCTTGACCACGGTGTGTCCCATACGCTTCAGCCCAAGCGCTCGGATCGTGCCGACCTGCTTGGCACCCTTGTCGGACGACGAACGCACTTGGGTGATCTTCAGCTGCTTAGCCATGTTCTCCGATACCTCTTACTAGTTTGAACCCGTCGCGGCCGGAGTGGCCGGGCCTCGCAACAGATAGGCCGGGGCGATCTCTTCAGGGGTCTTGCCACGCCTGCGAGCAACACGATCCGGCGTGTCCAAGCCCTGGAGGGCTGCAACGGTTGCACGGATGATGTTGATCGCATTGTCGGACCCAAGCGACTTGCTGAGGATGTCGCGGATGCCGGCACATTCGACGACGGCCCGAACCGGGCCGCCGGCGATGACACCGGTACCGGGTGAAGCAGGCTTCAACAGAACGACGGCTGCCGAGTCCTCACCGGTGATCTGGTGAGGGATCGTTGTGCCGACCATCGGAACCCGAAAGAAGTTGCGTTTCGCTTCCTCGATACCCTTTTGGATGGCGGCCGGAACCTCGCGGGCCTTGCCGTAGCCGACACCCACCTGCCCCGCACCGTCACCTACCACGACGAGCGCGGTGAAGGAGAACCGTCGTCCACCTTTGACGACCTTAGCGACGCGGTTGATCGATACGACGCGCTCTTCGTACTGATTGCGATCGTCATCGCGGCCGCGGGGGCCGCGTCCGCCCTGTCTTCCTCTGCCCATCGTTGACTGCCTTTCCTAGAACTCCAGGCCGCCCTCGCGCGCCCCTTCGGCGAGCGATGCAACCCTTCCGTGATACATGAATCCGCCGCGATCGAAGGCCACCTTGGTGACCCCAGCTCCCTTCGCCTTGGAGGCGAGGGCGGCTCCGACCGCTTTCGCTTTGTCTTTGGGGGCACCATCTATGCCCTCTTGCAGCGTCGACGCCGACGCAAGGGTTCGCCCGGCGACATCGTCGATCACCTGCGCGTAGATATGACGGTTCGAACGAAACACCGCGAGCCGCGGCCTTTCGGCTGTACCGATTACCTTCTTGCGAACCCGGCGGTGACGACGGGTGCGCCCTAGTGTCTTGCTGTTGGTGGTTGCCATCTGTTCCGCTCCTAAGCGCCGGCTTTGGCGGCCTTACCGCCCTTGCGACGGACGTGCTCGCCTTCGTACCTGATGCCCTTCGCCTTGTAGGGTTCGGGCTTCTTGATCGCACGGATCTCTGCAGCAACTTGGCCGACGAGTTCCTTGTCGATCCCACGCACGGTGATGCGGGTGGGCTGGGGAACCTCGAACTCGATACCGGCCGGTGCCGATTTCTTGACGGTATGCGAGAACCCCACCGAAAGCTCGAGGTCGTTACCCTGCTTCTGGGCGCGGTAACCAACCCCATGGATCTCAAGACGCTTCTCGTAGCCGTTGGCCACGCCCTCGATCATGTTCGCGATCAGCGAACGGTAGAGGCCGTGCAGGGCCTTCACCTCGGAAGTGTCCTTGGATCGAGCGACCCGGAGCTCACCGTCGTTCTGCTCGATCGATATGACGTCGGGGAAGGTGCGTTCAAGCTGTCCCTTCGGACCCTTGACGCTAACCGTTCCCTGACCGAGCTTGACTTCAACCCCTGAGGGGACCGGGATGGGCGCTAGTCCTACACGTGACATCTTTCCCCTCCCCTACCAGACGTAGGCGAGGACTTCCCCGCCTACTTTCTCTCGACGGGCTTCCTTGTCGGTCATGACGCCCTTGGAAGTCGAGATGATGGCGACTCCCATCCCCCCCAACACCCTCGGCAGTTCTGTGGCGCCCCGGTACACACGCCGGCCGGGCTTGCTGATCCGACGGATGCCACTGATGGCACGCTCGCGCTCGGTCGAATAGCGCAGCCTGATCTTGATGACCGGGTGGCCTTCGGCGTCGGCGATCTCGAATCCCTCGACATAACCTTCGTTGGTAAGGATGCGGGCGATGTTCTCTTTGATCTTCGACATGGGGATGGCGACCTCGTCATGCATCGCCTGGGAGGCATTTCGAACCCGTGCCAGCATGTCTGCGATCGGATCTGTCATAGACATTTGTGATCGATCCCTCCCCTACCAGCTGCTCTTCGTGATGCCGGGGATCTCGCCCTTGTGCGCCATCTCACGGAAGCAGAGACGGCACAACCCGAAGCGTCGGTAAACGGCCCGAGGACGTCCACACTTCTGGCAGCGCGTGTACTCGCGCACCTTGAACTTCGGCTTGCGCTGCGACTTATTGATCAGTGATTTCTTAGCCATCTACGCCTCCTGCCTTGCCCGGTCCCTCAGCGGGAAGCCGAGAGCCTTGAGCAAAGCCCTGCCTTGATCATCGTCGTGAGCACTCGTCACGATCGTCACGTCCATGCCGCGTGTTGCATCGATATCGTCGTAGTCGATCTGTGGGAAAACCAATTGCTCGGTGAGTCCGAAGCTGTAGTTGCCCGCCCCGTCGAACGACTTGGGGTTCAATCCACGGAAGTCGCGGATACGGGGGAACACGATCGCGGTCAGTTGATCGAGGAAGTCCCACATGCGGTCCCCGCGCAAAGTCACGGCAGCGCCGATCGGCATCCCCTCACGGATCTTGAAGGTAGCCAGCGACTTCCGAGCACGACGGATAGAAGGGCGCTGGCCGGTGATCCTGGTCAGGTCTTCAACCGCGCCGTCCAGTGCTTTCGCGTCCTTGTGAGCGTCGCCAACTCCGATGTTGACTACGATCTTCTTGACCGTCGGAACCTGCATCACATTGTTGAGACCCAGCTCCGACTTGAGCTGCTCGACGATCTCAGAGCGGAATCGCTCTTTCAGCCTTGGCGTGTAGCCATTGTTTTTAGCCACTAGACCTCAGCTCCCGATCTCTTGCTGACCCGCGACTTCGCGCCATTGCTCTCGATCTTGTAACCGATCCGCGACGGCTTGCCATCGGAAGGATCGACCAAAGCAACGTTGCTGACGTGGATCGCAGCCTCTTTATGAGTGATCCCACCCTCTTGGGCGCCCCGGCGGCTCATCCGAACCTTCTCGTGACGCGTGATCCGGTTGACTCCCTCGACGATGACTCGCTCTTTGCGAGGAAGGACTTCAAGAACCCTGCCCTCGACACCGAGATCTTTTCCCGAGATCACGACGACGCGATCCCCCTTGCGGATACGTGGCTTGTGTCCCACTTACAACACCTCCGGAGCGAGCGAGATGATCTTCATGAAGCGGCGGTCGCGCAGCTCGCGAGCGACAGGGCCGAATATGCGGGTTCCACGGGGCTGCATGTTGTTGTCCACGATGACAACCGCGTTGTCATCGAACTTGATGTAGCTCCCATCAACGCGACGGTTCTCCTTGGCGGTCCGAACCACGACCGCCTTGACCACATCAGACTTCTTGACGGCGCCACCGGGGATAGCGTCCTTGACGGTGCAAACGACGATGTCCCCCACGCTGGCGTAACGCCGCCGAGATCCGCCCAAGACCTTGATGACGAGCACCTCGCGGGCACCCGTGTTGTCTGCGACACGGCATCTGGTTTCTTGTTGGATCATTTGGCTCTCTCGATAACTTCCACAACGCGCCACCTCTTCGTCTTGGAGAGGGGCCGCGTCTCAACAACACGGACACGGTCACCGACCTTGCAGTCGTTCGTTTCGTCGTGAGCCTTCAGGTGCTTGTCGCGACGCACGATCTTCTTGTAAGTCGTATGGGAAGCGGCATCGCGCACCATGACCACCACGGTCTTGTCCATAGCATCGGAGATGACTACCCCGATGCGGGACTTGCGCTTACCTCTCGCTTGCTGAAGTTCCTGCTCTTGGGCACTCATGCGTTACCTGCCATCTCTTCTATCTCGTGCTGCCTGAGCAGCATCTTCAAGCGAGCAACGTCTTTGCGGAGCTCGCCGATCCGCTTGTAGTTGTCAAGCTGGCCGGTGGCGTTCTGGAAACGCAGGTTGAACAACTCTTCCTTGGTTTCGCTCAGCTTGGTCTTGAGCTCCTCCACCGGCAGGTCGCGCAGCTCTTTCGCCTTCATCACTGCACCTCCAAGGGCTGTTCACGGAGGACGAACTTGCACTTGATCGGAAGCTTGTGAGCTGCGAGGCGGATGGCCTCACGAGCCAAGGGCTCGGGGACACCTGCGATCTCGAACATCACACGCCCAGGCTTGACGACCGCGACCCAGCCTTCGGGGTTTCCCTTACCCGAGCCCTGACGGGTTTCGGCAGGCTTCTTGGTGTAGGGCTTGTCCGGGAAGATGTTGATCCAGACCTTCCCTCCACGCTTGATATGACGGGTCATCGCGATACGAGCGGCTTCGATCTGACGGTTGCTGATCCACCCGGGCTCGACGGCCATGAGGCCGTAATCACCGAAGTTGACCACCGTCCCACCCTTGCTCTGGCCACGCATCCGCCCGCGCATCTGCTTGCGGTGCTTAACCTTCTTCGGCATCAACATCAGGAGTCACCGCCCTCGGGGGCGTCACCGGTCTGAGCAGCAGGAGTCACCTTCACGCCTTCGGGCGGACGATTCTGCTTGGGGGCTTCGGGTGCAGCGCTCTCACTGACGGGGGTCGCTGGAGTCTCCGCCGAAGCCTCTGTCGGGGCGGGGGCTTCGGGCGCCGGGCGACGAGCAGCCCCGCTCGTGCGACCCTTGCCGCGAGTGACGCGGGCCGTCGTGCCTTGACGCTTGGGCTTCTCAGAGGAAGCGGCGGCGCGCTCCTCCGCCCCACGGCCGACCGTCTCACCGGCGGCGAGAGCAGCTTCTCGCTTGAGGCGAGCAGCATCACGAGCGCTGGCATAGGTGTCCTCGAACGGACCTCTGTAGATCCAGACCTTGACCCCGATGCGGCCGAACGTCGTGCGAGCCTCGGAGAATCCGTAGTCGATATCCGCCCGCAAAGTGTGAAGAGGCATCTGTCCCTCGATGTACCACTCGGTTCGGGACATCTCGGCGCCGCCGAGCCGCCCACCGCACTGGACGCGCACACCTTTCGCACCGTGGCGCATCGCCGTACCGACGGCCTTCTTCATGGCACGACGGAACGAAACACGACTGACGAGCTGCTCGGCGACACCCTGCGCTATGAGCTGGGCGTCGAGCTCCGGCTGCTTGACCTCGATGATGTTGAGACGAACGTCTGTCGGCTTGCCGGTGATCTTGGATTCCATCTGCTCGAGGTATGAGCGAAGTCGCTCGGCCTCGGAACCCCGGCGGCCGATCACGATGCCCGGCCGGGCCGTGTGGGTGTCGATGCGCACACGCTCGCGTGTCCGCTCGATCTCGATGCGTGAGATACCTGCATGAGGAAGCTGCCCCAGCAGGTACTCGCGGATGCGCAGGTCGGCGACCAGGTACTCCTTGTAACTCTTGTCGTTGAACCAGCGGGACTTCCAGTCGGTGTGCACACCGAGGCGGAAGCCGTAAGGGTGAACCTTCTGACCCATTACTCCTCACCTCCGTTCTCGGTTGACTCCTTAGAAGTCGTAGAAGCCTTGGACGAGGCCTTCGGCTTCGTCGTCTTTTCAGTTGTCTTCTTTGCAGTTGTCTTCTTGGCAGTTGTCTTCTTTGCAGTTGTCTTGGAGCGCCGCTTCGGCTTGTCCGTTTCGACCCGCTCCACAAGACGCTCGAGGAGTTCCTCGTCGCGGCCCACGACCACGGAGATATGACAGGTGCGCTTGCGTATCCGGGTGGCGCGCCCTTGGGCACGAGGACGGAAACGCTTCAGCGTCGGACCCTCATCTACCCAGGCGCGAGCAACGATCAACTCGTCACCGGGAAGTCCCCGATTCGCTTCTGCGTTGGCGATCGCCGAGTTCAAGACCTTTAGGACGGGCTCGGAAGCGGCGCGTTCGTTGAAGGTCAGGACACGGCGGGCGTCCTCAACATGGCGGCCGCGGATCAGGTCAACGACCTGTCGTGCTTTGGTCGGCGACATCCGGATGTAGCGCGCGGTCGCTATCGCTTGCTGCGCATCGGGCGCGATCTTGTAAGCCATCAGGCGACACCTCCCTGGGTGTCTCTATCTGTGTTCGGGTGGTGTCGCATCATCGAACCTTTGCGCCTTTGTCAGAGCCTGCATGGCTGCGGAACGAACGAGTAGGAGCGAACTCCCCAAGCTTGTGGCCCACCATCGACTCGGTCACGTACACGGGAACGTGCTTGCGCCCGTCGTGAACCGCGATCGTGTGACCCACCATCTCGGGGATGATCGTCGAGCGCCGCGACCAGGTCTTGATGACTCGCTTGGCGTTCTGCTTGTTCATCTCGACGACCTTGACGAGCAGGTGGTCGTCCACGAACGGACCCTTCTTCAATGAACGTGGCACTACCTACCGCCTCTCTTCTTGCCGCGTCGGCGCACGATCATGGAATCCGACGCCTTCTTCTTGCGGGTGCGCCCTTCGGGCTTGCCCCAAGGACTGACCGGGTGACGACCACCGGAAGACTTGCCCTCTCCACCACCGAGGGGGTGGTCGACGGGGTTCATCGCTACACCACGGACCTTGGGCCTCTGGTTGCGCCAGCGGTTCCTGCCAGCTTTACCGATCTTGATGAGTTCGTGTTCGGAGTTACCGACCTCACCGACGGTTGCCCGGCAGTCGATGGGCACCATTCGCATCTCTCCGGAAGGAAGACGGAGCGTCGCCCGCTGGCCTTCCTTGGCGATCAGCTGCACCGAAGAACCGGCCGAGCGTGCCATCTTGCCGCCCGCTCCCGGCTTGAGCTCGATGTTGTGAACGACAGTACCGACGGGGATGTTCCGCAGCGGCAAGGCGTTACCCGGCCTGATCTCAGCGCCAGGTCCCGACTGAAGCATGTCGCCGACCTTCACACGGTTCGGAAGCAGGATGTAGCGCTTCTCGCCGTCCACGTAGTGGAGCAACGCAACGCGTGCGCTGCGGTTCGGGTCGTACTCGATGTGAGCAACCTTCGCCGGGACCCCGTCCTTGTTCCGACGGAAGTCGATGACGCGGTACCTGTTCTTGTTACCGCCACCACGACGCCGCGAGGTAACACGGCCGTAATTGTTACGGCCGGCCGTCTTCGGCTTGGGCTGTAGCAGAGACTTCTCGGGCTCGGTCCGGGTGATGTCGGAGAAGTCCGCGAACGTCTGAAACCTGCGTCCCGGTGATGTCGGTTTAGCTTTCCTGATCGCCATTTATCTGTCCTTAAGCCTGCTGCTCGAAGATCTCGATCGAGTCACCCTCACGAAGCTTTACAACTGCACGCTTCGTGTCTGGGCGCTTGCCGGTGGTGAAACGGAAACGCTTGCTCTTGCCCTTGCGGTTGATCGTGTTGACCGAAACGACCTTGACGTTCCAGATCGCCTCGACCGCTTGCTTCACCTCGGTCTTGTTCGCACCGGGGTGAACGATGAACGTGTACGCGTTCTGGTCGAGCAGGGAGTAGCTCTTCTCGCTGATGACCGGAGCAAGGATCACGTCTCGAGGGTCTGATTTGGTCGAGCTCACTTCGACCCTCCTTCATCGCTCGAGCGATCCTTGCCGAGTTGCTCGAGAGCACTCGGCGTCAGCACGATGTCGTCGGCCACGAGAACGTCATAGATGTTCAGGGAACGGTCGTAGCAGAAAGCCGACCTGCCCATGTTGCGGAACGCCTTGTGCAGGCCATCCGTCGACTCGTCGTCCGCATTCACGACCAGCAACACACGACCGGAGATGCCTGCAGCCTTGAGGCAAGCCGCAGCAGCCTTCGTCTTGGGCTCGGTGAATCCGTCGAGAACCCAGATGTTCCCGGACTCGGCTTTGCTCGTAAGGGCAGAGCGCAGAGCGGCCGCGCGCATCTTCTTGGGCAGCCGCTTCGAATAATCGCGCGGCTTGGGTCCGAAGACAGCTCCGCCGCCGACCCAGATGGGGCTGCGGGTCGAGCCGTGACGCGCACGGCCGGTGCCCTTCTGGCGCCACGGCTTCTTGCCGCCGCCTCGAACCTCGGACCGGGTCTTGGTGGATGCCGTACCCGATCGAACCCCTGCAAGTTGGGTGACCATGGCCTGGTGCATCAGACCGACATTGATCTCGCCGCCGAAGAGTCTCTCCGGGAGATCGCGTTCGCCGGTCTGCTTACCGGCCGCATCTATGACTTTCGCGCTTAGTGCCATCAGACTGCCTTCTTCGTGCCGGAGCGACGAGCTTCACGGATGGAGTTGCGAACCATCACGAGTCCGCCGCGGGGGCCTGGGACCGCACCCTTGATGAGGAGCAGGTTCCGTTCCGGGTCGGCCTTGATGATCTTGAGGTTGAGGGTGGTGACCCGCACGTTTCCCATGTGCCCTGCCATGCGCGTGCCCTTGAAGACACGTGCCGGCGTGGCACAGGCCCCGATCGAGCCCGGGGAACGGTGCTTGCGCTGGGTACCGTGGGTAGCGGAGAGCCCCTTGAAGTTGTGGCGCTTCATGCCACCGGCGAAGCCCTTACCTTTGGTCACACCGATCACATCGACGATCTCGCCTTCGGCGAAAACGTCTGCCTTGATCTCGGCCCCCAGTGAGTAGTCCGTCGTGTCGTCCATACGGAGTTCCACCAGATTGCGGGCGTTGTCGATACCCGCCTTGCCGAGATGGCCGGCCATCGGCTTGGTGACACGCTTGCGAGCGCCGAAGGCGAGCTGGATAGCCGCGTAGCCATCCGTCTCCACCCTCTTCACCTGTGTCACGTGGCAGGGCCCGGCCTCGACGACAGTCACCGGTATCGCCCGGCCCTGCTCGTCGAAAACCTGGGTCATCCCGATCTTGCGACCGAGGATCCCTTTCGTGGATGCCATCCCTACGTTCCTCTTTCTTTCGTGACGATCTCCGGTTGCTGCATCCGGGATCGCGTTCGCTATGTCGTTTGGGTTACAGCTTCAGTTCAATGTCCACGCCTGCAGGCAGGTCGAGGCGCTGCAACGAGTCCACCGTCTTGGGGGTCGGATTCACGATGTCCAGGAGGCGCTTGTGAGTGCGCATCTCGAAGTGCTCGCGTGAGTCCTTGTCCTTGTGCGGCGAGCGGATGACGGTGTACACCGACCGCTCGGTCGGAAGGGGGATGGGGCCGTTGACGCTGGCACCCGTCCGAGTCACCGTCTCGACGATCTTCTTTGCCGACTGGTCTATGACCTCGTGGTCGTAGGCCTTCAGCCTGATCCTTATGTTCATTCCGTTCGCCATGTGTCTCTTACCTTCTCCTACGGCCTGCTTGCGCAGGCAAGTTCGTCGTCGCTCCTGCCGAGTGCCTTCGGCCCTCGCAGTTCACTCCTTCTCACTCGAGGATCTTCGTGACACGGCCGGCGCCGACGGTGCGGCCACCCTCACGGATGGCGAAGCGCAGACCTTCGTCCATGGCCACGGGCTGGATCAGTTCGACGAGCATCTCGGTGTTGTCACCGGGCATGACCATCTCGGTGCCACCGGGGAGCTGGACCGAGCCGGTCACGTCGGTGGTGCGGAAGTAGAACTGAGGACGGTAGTTGTTGAAGAACGGCGTGTGGCGACCGCCCTCGTCCTTGCTCAACACGTAGACCTGAGCGTTGAACTTGGTGTGAGGAGTGATGGAGCCGGGCTTGCAGAGCACCTGCCCACGCTCGACATCTTCCTTCTTGGTACCACGCAGCAAGATCCCTGCGTTGTCGCCAGCCTGCGCCTCGTCAAGCATCTTGCGGAACATCTCGATGCCGGTTACGACGGTCTTTGAGGTCTGCGGGTGGATACCCACGATCTCGATCTCGTCGCCAAGGTTCAAAACGCCCTGCTCCACACGGCCGGTGACGACGGTTCCACGACCGGTGATCGTGAAGACGTCCTCGATCGGCATGAGGAAGGGCTTGGCGGTGTCACGCTCGGGCTCGGGGATGTACTCGTCCACGGTGCCCATGAGTTCGAGGATGCCCTTTGCAGCCTCGGCGTCGCCGTCCAGTGCCTTCAGCGCCGACACGCGGGTCACGGGGATGTCGTCACCCGGGTACTCGTACTCGCTGAGGAGTTCACGTACCTCGAGCTCGACGAGGTCGAGGAGCTCGGGGTCGTCCACCATGTCGACCTTGTTCAGGGCGACGACGATGTAAGGAACGTTGACCTGGCGAGCGAGAAGCACGTGCTCACGGGTCTGGGGCATGGGACCGTCGGCGGCCGAGACGACGAGGATCGCGCCATCGACCTGGGCAGCCCCCGTGATCATGTTCTTGATGTAGTCGGCGTGACCCGGCATGTCGACGTGGGCGTAGTGACGGTTGTCGGTCTCGTACTCCACGTGAGCGATTGCGATGGTGATGCCTCGCTCTTTCTCCTCCGGCGCCTTGTCGATCTGGTCGAACGCGGTGAACGTCACGTTCGGGTTGTTATCCGCAAGCACCTTGGTGATGGCCGCGGTGAGAGTCGTCTTACCGTGGTCGATGTGACCCATCGTCCCGATGTTGACGTGGGGCTTGGTGCGCTCGAACTTCTGCTTGGACATATTCGCCCTCTCCTCCTACTTGCTCTCCGGTTCGCCACGAACCGTGGCCACCACTTCTTCTGCGATGTTCTTTGGTACCTCTTGATACGAGTTGAACTGCATGGTGTAAGTAGCTCGTCCTTGAGTACGGGACCGCAGCTCGGTCGCGTAGCCGAACATCTCGGCGAGCGGGACCTGAGCCTTGACGATGCGGTCACTGCCGCGCTGGTCCATCGACTCGATGCGGCCACGACGCCCCGAGAGGTCACCGATCACATCACCCATGTATTCCTCGGGAGTAACGACCTCGACATCGAAGATCGGCTCGAGCAGCACCGGCTTCGCCTTGCGAGCGGCATCCTTGAACGCCATCGAGCCGGCGATCTTGAACGCCATCTCAGAGGAGTCGACATCGTGGTAACTGCCATCGAAGAGCGTGATGCGGATATCGACGACCGGGTACCCGGCCATCACACCGGAGGCCATGGCCTCCTGGATCCCCTGATCGACCGCCGGGATGTACTCGGTGGGGATCTTCCCACCGGTGATCTTGTTGATGAACTCGTAACCGCCGCCGGGGCCAGTGGGCTCGATAGCGATAGTCACGTGTCCGTACTGACCCTTACCACCGGTCTGCTTCACGTAACGGAGGTCGACCTTGTCAACGGGATCGGCAACGGTCTCTCGGTAGGCGACCTGCGGCTTGCCGACGTTCGCACCAACCTTGAACTCACGGATGAGCCGGTCGACCAGCACCTCGAGGTGGAGTTCACCCATCCCGGAGATGATCGTCTGGCCGGTCTCGTCATCGGTGTGCACCCGGAAGGTCGGGTCCTCTTCCGAGAGACGTTGTAAGGCGTTACCCAACTTCTCGGAGTCCGGCTTGGATTTCGGTTCGATCGCGACGTCGATGACCGGGGTAGGGAACGTCATCTCTTCGAGCAGCACTGGAGCGCTGGGGTCACACAGAGTGTCACCCGTTAGCGTGTGCTTGAGCCCCACGACCGCGACGATGTCGCCCGCATAGACGGACTCTTTATCCTCACGGTGGTTGGCGTGCATCTGCAGGATGCGGCCGATGCGCTCTTTACGGTCGCGCGTGGCGTTGCTGATCGTTTCGCCGGACTTCAAGGTCCCGGAGTAGACCCGCAGATACGTGAGGCGGCCGACGTAGGGGTCGCTCATGATCTTGAACGCGAGGGCCGAGAAAGGCTCGTCATCGCTGGCGCTGCGCTTGGAGGATTCGCCGGTGGTCGGGTGCGTCCCCTCGTAGGCGGGCAGGTCGATCGGCGAAGGCAGGTACCAGGTGATCGCATCGAGGAGAGGTTGAACGCCCTTGTTCTTGAAGGCGGTCCCACAGAGGATCGGGGTTACCGAACCATCGATCGTCGCCGAACGAACGACCTTGCGGAGTTGCTCGGGGCTGATCTCCTCGTCCGAGAGGTACGCCTCCATGAGGTGATCGTCGTGGTCGGCGACGCCTTCGATCAGCGCCTGGCGGTACTCCTCGACCTTGTCCTTCATGTCGGCGGGGATCTCTTGGTCTTCCCACTCCTCGCCACGGCCTTCGTCGGGCCAGACATGAGCGTTCATGGAGATCAGATCGACGACGCCCTTGAAGTTCTCTTCGCTGCCGATCGGCAACTGGATGACGAGTGGATGACCGTTGAGGCGGTTCGTGATCATGTCGACGCAACGGTAGAAATCTGCTCCGGTGCGGTCCATCTTGTTGATGAAACAGATCCGGGGCACGTTGTAACGGTCGGCTTGGCGCCACACGGTCTCGGACTGAGGCTCGACACCGGCTACCGCATCGAACACCGCAACGGCACCGTCGAGCACCCGGAGCGAACGCTCGACCTCGACGGTGAAGTCAACGTGGCCGGGCGTGTCGATGATGTTGATCCAGTAGCCCTTCCAGTTGCAGGTCGTGGCTGCTGACGTGATCGTGATCCCGCGCTCTTGCTCCTGGACCATCCAGTCCATGACGGCGGCACCCTCGTGAACCTCACCGATCTTGTAGGTGCGGCCGGTGTAGTAGAGGATGCGCTCGGTCGTGGTGGTCTTGCCCGCGTCGATGTGAGCCATGATCCCGATATTGCGGGTATGGCTAAGAGGGAACTCCCGGATGCCCGAGGCTCCGCCCTTAGAGGCTTGTTTCTTATCGGCTACGTTCGTTTCTGCCATCTAACTGCTTGCTCTTTCCTGCTCGACTACCAGCGGTAGTGGGCAAAGGCCCGGTTGGCCTCGGCCATCTTGTGCATGTCTTCACGCCGCTTTACCGCAGCACCTGCGCCGCCCGACGCATCGAGGATCTCGCCCGCAAGTCGGTCGGCCATGCTGCGCTCGCGCCGCTTGCGCGAGAAGGTGACCAGCCAACGGATCGCCAGGGTGGACCCGCGGCTGCTCTGCACCTCGACGGGAACCTGGTAGGTCGCACCACCGACGCGGCGAGAGCGAACCTCGACCAACGGCTTGATGTTGTCGACGGCCTTCTTCAGCAGCGGAAGTGGGTCTTTGCCGGTCTTCTCGCCAACCTTGTTCAATGCTTGGTAGACGATCTGCTCGGCCAGGGACTTCTTGCCGCGAGTCATGACACGGTTCTGGATCTGGGTCACGAGCAACGACGAATAGATCGGATCGGGAAGAAGATCCCGGCGCTCAGCCGCGCCACGCCTAGGCATCAAGCACCCCCTGCTGGTTTCTTGGCGCCGTAGCGCGAACGGGACTGGATCCGGTCGCGCACACCGGAGGTGTCGAGCGAACCGCGGATGATCTTGTAGCGGACCCCCGGGAGGTCTTTCACACGGCCCCCACGAACGAGCACGATCGAGTGCTCTTGGAGGTTGTGACCGATACCGGGGATATAAGCAGTGACTTCGATGCCAGAGGTGAGACGGACACGAGCGACCTTGCGAAGAGCGGAGTTCGGCTTCTTGGGCGTGGTGGTGTACACACGGGTGCAAACGCCCCGTCGCTGCGGCGAACCCTTAAGGGCCGGCGACTTCGATTTTTCCTTCTTGCTCTTGCGGCCTTGCCGGACCAGCTGCTGGATAGTCGGCAACTATCTTCCTTCCTTAGGCCCGGCAACAAGCGCTGCGGGCGTTTCGCTAAGCCCAGCGCACGCCGGGACGTCCTACTGCCCTCAACGGGCATGTCTCACCTCTATGGACCCACGCGCAAGCAAACCTCGCCCGCCTGGGCCTTTTACTAAGAGCTTTCCGAGAGATAGGAGCCGGGGATCCCGGTTTGTCCTCTCGGTACTCTGCGTCCGGCGATGTAACACCCCAACCTCGACGGTTCCCGTTGTCGATCGGGCCTATCGAAGCTCACCGAACTACGGGTGACGCTTCTGTGCATGCCTGAGCACGCGAGCAGCCCCCCAGACGGGGGACGCGATGGGCAAGGATAGCCGTGGTGTCCCGCGCGGTCAAACGACTCTAGGAACCGGGGGAAGACCAGAGTGTCTATGAACCCCGGCGCGGTTCAGGTGGTCCATCGGCCCCCACAAGGCGGACCTGGGGGAACGCCTACTCCTCGTGCTCATTCTCAAGGTAAGGGAATCGTCGTTGTCTCTTTGCTTCCTCCAGGACCTTCTTGAAGTGCCGCTCTTCCTCTTCGGGATCCAAGATCTCGGAGGGACGCGAGCGCCAGCGAGCGCCCTTGACGCCGCAGCGGGCGGCGCTACGAAGAAACAGCCGACGACTAGGGGGCTGCGACTAACTGTGGACACCATGCTCGCTCCTCTCGGTCGGTGGCCTCCACCATCGCGTAGGTGAACGATGAACAGTCAAGACCCTGGCATCAGTCGTTGGCCGGGCTCGTTTCTGGGCTCTTCTCGAAAAAAGGTGGTTAGCCACGCCGGCTCGATCGGTGACGACAGCTGAGCAGGACCTTCTGACGATAGCGGAACGGGTCCCGGAACCCGTAGCTGCGTCGTTTGATGACCTTGATCTTGTTGGTGATGCCTTCGGCGAAAGCGTTGGTCATCCGGTCACCAAAGTAGTTGAGGATCTCCTCACGCCACCACTGCAGCGTCCGCCAGGTATTGATGAACTCGGGCAGCCCGGCCTCGGTGATGTGATCGATCCACACCTCCAGCCGTCGTTGTCCTTCGGCTCGATCGGGTGCGTCGTAGATCGCCGCGAACTCCTCTTTGAGCAGCCACGCGAGACGCAGTTCGTCGACCGAGGCATCGAACACGGCCTCGAGCCACTCTCGCTCTGCAGCGCTGAGTTTGTGCGCGCGCTTCATGAACACCCACCTGGCGCGATAGATCGTCGGGTTGTTGGCCGGGTTGTGCTGGCGCGAGACACCTCCAGCGTGGCCGGGTTGTGCTGGCGCGAGACACCTCCAGCGTGACCGACGCGCTGGCGGTAGCGGCGCTTGCCCAGGCGCATCCTCACCCGCTGCGCCGCGGCGTCGATGGCTCGGATGATGTGGAACTTGTCGACCACGATGCGAACGTCCGGAAGCATCTCTTCGACCGCATGGCGATAGGGCCAGTGACAGTCCATCACGACCGTCTCGATCCGTGCCCTGACCTCGTCGGACATCGCCAACAGGCCGCCGAAGACCGCTCCTTTGCCGCGCCCTTCGACGAGGTCCAAGACCGCAGCGCGCTCGGGGTCGGAGAACACCGTGTGGAAGCGGAAACGCTTGCGGAAGGCGCTCTCGTCGAGGCTCAGGACACGGGGCGGATCGGGGTCGAGTTCGACGAGCTCCGCGGCTGCGTGGGCCTCGAAGGCTTCCTCGATCCGATAGCCCGAGACCTTCTCAGAGATCGCGACGTCGGTGAACGGTTCGATGCAGGCACGCTCGAACAGGTGGCGCCGGAAACGTTCGGTCGCTCTGCGCTTCCCGGCGACCGCGGGGTGGGTCTCACGAAATGTCTGATGACAGTCGTTGCAGCGGAAGCGTCGCTGCGACCACCGCAGCACGCAGGGATAGGAGCACGCCCGGTCGCGCACGCGCCGTTCATTTCGCCCGTGGCCGGTGACCGAGACCAATCCGCAGTGGTGACAGGCAGGACGCCTGGTGGAGCTGACACTCACCTCGAGCACACCTTCGACGATCTCGGTGGCAGTCACTTCAAAGCCCTCAAGTTCGAGGGGCACATCGATACGATCGAGCAAGGGGGGTCTCCCTTCTTCGATGGTTTCGTCACCGAAGAAGCTAGGGAGGCCCTCCGCTATTCAGGCGGATTCCCACCGATTTTCAGGGAGAAAGGAAAACCGTCACACCCTTTCGCTACAGTGAAGCGAACAACATCACGGGGAGGTTGCTAATGGCGGTGGAGTGTCCGGAATGCGGCTCAACAGAACTCGATCTAGTCGAACGGCTTGAGGACGAGCGTCGTCGACTGAAGTGCGAGTCGTGCGGTCACGAGTGGCTTCGAGGCGAGGCAAGGGCCGTTTACAAGACGACAACTTCGATCGACGACCTACGCAAACGCTTCCCGTCACCCGAGGACGTCAAGCCCGACATCGTGGAACGCGCTGACCTACTCAAGCAGCAATATCTGAAAGATCACGCGTCCTCGAGTGCGGCAGCCATCGAGTTCCGCGAGCGGTACCGACAGGTCTTCTCCGAAGAAGGCCTCCGGGACACCGCGCCCCAGGTCCTCAAAGACTTCGCCAACTCCAGCCTCGCGGGTAACCCCGGCAACATGAGCCGTTTCAACGACGCGTGGAATGAGATGGGGGCCGAGGAAGGCGCCCAACGCGTCAAGGATGCAGTCGAGTACCTCCTGTACGGCCCTGATGACACCTTCCTCGAGGACCGGCTCACCAATCTGGTCGAAGGCAGGCGCGGCTTCGGGATGACCGGTTTCCGGGAAGCCCTGCTGACGAAGGTGCTTTGCATGGTGGAGCCCACCAGGTTCCTTCCCGTCAACAAGTACAGCGGCGTTGCTGGGAAGAAGGAGATCGCTAAGTGGGTCTACGACCTCAACCTGCCTCGCCAGGAGACGGTGTCGTGGACCATCGGGCGCTTAATCATCTGGAGCAACGACCTGTTACTGGAGCTCGCCGGAGACGGGTTCCAGGACACCGAGCACGCCGCAGGCTTTTTGTGGTGGGCCAAGGACGAGATGCGCGCTCGGAGTGGCGAGGTTCCTACGGGAGATAGTGACTCCGAGCCAGACTTCATCATCTTCAAGGACGACGACGATGGCTTCCGCCGTTGGATGGTTGAGCACCCGGCCGGTTTCTATCTGAACGCGAATAGAGCTCCTGCCTCAGACGATGTTCTGCTCCACAAGGTGGGCTGTTCCCATATCGGCGACGCCGAACCGCGCGGCGTGGCCTGGACGGAGCAATACATCAAGGTCTGCTCTTCAACCAAGCTCGAACTCGAAGTATGGAGCAGGACAGTGGCCGGTCAAGAAGCTCGTCACTGCCAAACCTGCACTTAGACAGGATCTCCCCACTCGGACCGGAGGTAGGACGTGCCCCGGTCAGAGCCTTACGAGGTCCGGGCCAAGACTGGCTCTTCGCAATACTGTCGCAAGGTCGCGCTATAAAGGCGCTATCGACGGACAAGGGGGAGAAAGTTGCCCAAGTACTGGTGGGTCAACCAGGGACGGACTTACGAAGTTCAACGGGCCGGGGGTTATCTGTTCGCTTCATCCGGGTCAGGGTCAGGGCGCGAAGTGCCGTCTTGGGAGGCGCTCAAACAGATGCTTCCCGGCGACACCGTCTTTCACTATTCCGAAGGCCTCTTGAGAGCGCTCGGTAAGGTCAGCGCGCCAGCGGAGACCGCTGTCCATCCCGATGGGGAACGCGAAGGTGCTGAGGTCAATGCGGACAACGGTTACAAGGTTTCGGTCGAGTACCACCAGATCGATCCGCCGATCTCTCTCGACGAGATCCCGCTCAGGCTGCGCGATCCCAAGCTAGGGCCCTTCACCAAGGGCAAAGAGAGGGTTGGAACTCCACAGCAGGGTTACGCGTTCCCCCTAACCAACGGATTCGTCATGGACTTCAAGAAAGCGTTCCCGGACCGGCTTCCGATCGACCCTTGGTAGCCGCAAGGTCCTCTCTCAAGGGTGATCTGCCCAACTAGGAGTCCACCCTCGTTCCTCGAGCGCGTTCCTCAATACCTTCGTGTCTCTCTCGTTAGGAGGCGCCGCCTGGTTGAAGTTGTTCATCGCCAGGGCAATCACACCGCGCGCCGGCTGAGCCACAAGTACCCGTCTCTTCTTCTCGAAAGGAACTGGTTCACCACCCACACCCAAAAGCCCGAGAATCGGCATCTTCAGCGCCTCGAACTCCCTCTCGAAGGGGGCTCCAACACCGAAAACGTACTCAGCGCCAGCGGCTGAGATCGGCTGCCAAACATGGCGATCTACGAGATAACGAGCTTCGGCACTCCATCGAAAACGGCTGTTCAGGGTCTCCGAATGCCAGGGATAAAGCTCAAACGCGAGCATCTCTTTGCCGCTGAAAGTGCTATCCGCGTACCACCTGCGAAGAAAGCCCAAACGCGTTTGATGGTGACGGTTATAGCCCCAGGGCTCCCGCAGATACGGCCATGAGCTTGCCCACTCGGTGTAAGAGCCCATCGCTTTGATCTCATCGACGAAGGAGCCACCCGCGTACTGAAACGGAGGCGCGACTGGCCCTGGGTTCAGGGCCAGAAACACAGCCCTCGGCTGGGCGAACAGGTCGCCCAGGAATGGCTCGGGAAAGGCTTCGAGGTTAGGCGCCCCGTCACCAGTGCCCTTGTAAGAGTCGAACCACGCTCGCAAACCGTCGCTAACAACGCGATCGCCGACCATCCACCGCCGGATCTCCTCATCCCATAGCTGGGAGAGCTCAGTCCTGGAATCTGCAGGGCCACCTATCACAGGGATGTGAGCAGGTCTGCCATGGCATTGGCGGCGCGGTTGAGTTGGCGTTTGGTTTTTCGGTGAACTTTCGTGTTGTAGCCGTGGGGGCGGTAAGCGTTGCCCAGCCTCCAGTACTTGCGATGTGCCTGGCGGGCCAGTCGCCGCGCCATCGCACCCGGTTTCGCCGCATCCTGTCCGTCGTAGGCGAAGCCGTATTCGGCGATGCGGTGATCGACGGCGGATTCGTGGGCGCTGTGCATCGACTCTTCCTTCTTTGAAAAATCGGTGTGCGTCGGGTTGGCGACATCGCCAACGATGTGGGCTAGATAGCCCAAGGCCTTGCTGGCGGCCTTGCGCTTGCCGTTGGCCAAGCGCTTCTTTGTTCGTTCGAACCACACTGCTGCCGCTTCGTCGGCCCCCCGTACTCACTCCCCCAGCGGTCGTATGTGCCGTTGGCCCATGCGTGGGCCGGAACTGGCAGAAAGACTAGAGAAAAGGTCGCTGCCAGCTCGATAGCGACGAGCTTCATAGCGAAGGGCCCTGATGGTCTAGTCGATCAACGATGCCTCGGGCGGCCGCTGCCTGGGAGGTACCGCTCACCTGAAGCTCATACTTCGTCTCGGATGTCGACAGCGTCAAGGTCCAACTGATGATTCCCCTATCGAGGCCCGCCCCGACGGCAGTCGGATCTAGCGAGATCGTTTCTTCCACCTTCTTGCCTGAGAGTCGCCGCAACCTTAAGAGCAACAATCTGCGGTTGGTCGAGACAACGACGTAATGCCGCATGAAGACGACCGTAAGGATACCGGTATATGCGCCTACGACCCAAGGACCGATCGAACCTCGGTCGGTGAACCCTAGGACGAAAAGGACCGGAAAGAGCGGGAGCATGTAGAGCAACAAGCGAAGCCTCCTGATCGCGAACAGGGAACCCTCGATCCGTTCCTCCGGCTCGAGATATGGTCCCGCTACCGCCACAGCGCGCTTCTCGATCTTTTCTCGCCGCTGCTCCAAACCCATCGTTCTCCCATCCGCCGACCTGCACCCAGGCTAGCCGGTGCCGGACTAGCGAGGCGATGCTCAAGAAGTGATTCAATGGAGATGAGATGAAGATGATCGGCAGGATGTTGGTAGGGGCATCTGCAGGACTTTTGTTCAGCACCTTCGGGCTCATCGATACCACCACGGGTCTGGAGTTGTCGGGCGGGAACGAATGGACGCTCGCGATCGCCGTTTTCGGTATGTGTTTGGGGGCATTCTGCATGGCGGCTGTGGAACCTTTCTACCGCCGCATTGGGTCCGTGATCGGGGCTGTATCCGGCCTCCTGATTGGCATCCTCGTGAGAGATGGTGCGGCTACTGGCGCACACGTTCCCGGCGTCGGTGTTCCCGCGGGCACATTCGAGCCGCCTCGTGCCCTCGATGCGGGTGAGAACGTGATCCTGCTTCTAGCCCTCGTCCTAATGGGAGCACTGATCGGGACGGTGATTCAGGCTGGTTGGCGGCGAGGTCACCAAGACCGAGTCAGCTAGTCCGTAACAACACCACCGATCCTTCGTGCTCTAGGCGCTGATCCGGCGGTCGTTGTGGCGGCGATCGGACGCCGCATCTAGTGCCACCCGCGTGCGGCGGCGTTCTCCCATGCGGCGGTCATA
Organism: uncultured Actinomycetes bacterium; assembly: GCA_937863385.1. GTDB lineage: Bacteria > Actinomycetota > CADDZG01 > CADDZG01 > WHSQ01 > CALMBW01. The sequence continues at coordinate 108,479 of CALMBW010000019.1, forward strand.
GGCCGGGATCGAGCCATAGGCAGACGGCGAGCGAGGCGTCAAGGCACCTACGGCCGGGGGCGCTGCTACTGCAGGCCGCGACGAGGTGTAGGCACTGGCGGTACGGGTCGTTGCCTGTGGGGCGGTCTCGGCAGCTTCGGTCTCACCAGTGATCAGAGCGAGACCGTCGGGGTCGTTACGACGAAGCCACGTCCGAGCGACCAACCAGGCGATCCACAGAGCCAGAACGAATATCGCGAGCATCGAAGCCTCCCCAGCACAGACGGTGTTACCTGGAGATACTCCGAACCCTGCCGGAGTCCTGCCGGCGCCTAGGCTAGAAAGGCAACCAGGGACCACCCCGAGGCCACCGTCAGCAAGGTGCCAGAAGACAACAAAGCGAGGTGACCCGCTTTGTTGTCACCGAACATGCCCGCCAAGGCCACCATCACCGCCGCCAGGGCGATGAGAGACAGCCCGAACATGCCCTTCACGCCCCGTGCTCCATATGCCTCGGCAACGTCGACGAAGTCGTTCTGCTCGGCGACCAGCCGGTCTATCTCGGCCTGGTCCGCAGCAAGGACCGCGGCGGTCTGGTCGTCGATCTCGCCCGGATCGTCGATCGGATCGGATAGCGACTGCGCCAACGTCATCAAGTTTTGGGCTGCCTGGGCGTCCGCGCTGGCAAGCGAGCTCTCGGCCGCGAAGATGTCCAAGGCCTGGAGTGCGAGAGCTTGGCGCAACTCAGCTTCTGACGTCAACGTGATGGCGTCCCGGAGGGCTTCAGCCGAGAACGAGAACAGCGTTCCCCTGGTTGCCAGCCGCGTGAACACGTCTACCGAACGACGCGATGCCCTAACCAGGTTGCGCTCTTCGCTCTGATTCGCGTGGAACTCCATCAGGGCGATGAGACTCGCCGCGATCGTGATCAGGCCAACCAGGATCGCGATCCATCCGTCCATCCGGGCAGATCCCGAACGTTCGTGCACGGTTTCGAGGTCGAGGTCCATCAAGCCACCTCCACGACGACGGCCGCTGCTGCTGCGATCACCAAGACGGACGCGCTAAGCGAGGTAAAGAGCCGGTGACGAGCTTTGAAACCTTGTGCTAGAGCGCCGAAAGCGAATGCCAGGGCCAATAGCACGGTAAGGGAGAAAAGCTTGACCGCGGTATCGAACTCTTGATCGGCCTCAGTCTGAAGCGCCTCGGCATCTAGAGCAACGAGGTCTGGGTTGGTGTCACGGACGTCGGCGAGGTACCGGGCGAAGTCGATCCGATCCCCGTCGAGATAGCCCTCATCGACGATCTGCGAATTCGGACCGAGAAGCTTCGCGATCTGCTCTTGGATACCGGCTTCCACCTGCAGAGCCGAGCGTGCCGCTCCCCTGCTGGACCCCACCCGAGCTCGGTACGCCTGGGCTCGCATCTCCGCGCTGAGATATGCAAGCGCCCCGAAGCCATGGTCCACCACGGCGTAGCGCACGTCTTCGACCACGGCGGCATCGTGCTTGACCTGAGCTCTGAGACTCTGCTGCCACGTATCTGATGCCGAGTCCGAGTGCACCGAACCCCGCCACGCCACCACTGCTGCTACCGCGGCAACGCACGCCAGCAACACGGCGATCTTGAACTTGCTCTCGTCCATAGCCTCTCCCTGCAGAACTCGGGAAAGCCTAGCCAAGCTTTTGGCCGTCAGCCAGAGGGTTGGGCCACCTGCGCGACCGGTCCCCAGACATGGCGATGGAGCGCGCCCGCAAGAGCTGCCGTGCGAAGATTGCCGCGCTTTCATACGGCGAACGAACGGCGAGCGAAAGGCGCACCGGTTGTGGAATGGCTAACGGACCCCGACATCTGGGTGGGTTTCTTGACCCTCCTCGCCCTCGAGATAGTCCTCGGTGTCGACAACATCGTGTTCATCTCGATCCTTGCCGGCAAGCTCCCGGCCGCCGACCGTGAGCGGGCGCGCAGGACCGGTCTAGGGCTCGCCCTGTTCATGCGGATCGGGCTGCTCTTAGGGCTGTCGTGGGTGATAGGCCTGACCGATGCACTGTTTACGGCCTTCGGAAACGAGATCTCGGGACGAGATCTGATCTTGATCCTCGGGGGCCTGTTCCTTCTGGGCAAGAGCACCTACGAGATCCACGACAAGCTCGAGGCGGCCGAGGACCACGCTGGTCAGCGGGTCCCCGCGGGGTTCGGGGCGGTCATCGTTCAGATCGTCCTACTGGACATCGTCTTCTCGCTCGACTCCGTGATCACCGCGGTGGGCATGGTCGAGGAGATCGCCGTCATGATCGCTGCGGTCACGGTTGCGATCGGCATCATGCTCTTTTCTGCCAAGCCGATCGGCGAGTTCGTTGAGTCTCACCCCACAGTCAAGATGCTGGCACTTAGCTTCCTACTGCTCATCGGCGTATCGCTGCTCATGGAAGGCCTCGAGGCCCACATCCCCAAGGGCTACATCTACTTCGCGATGGCCTTCTCGCTCCTGGTGGAGATGCTCAACCTGAGGATGCGCCGCGTCAGCCGGGAACCGGTGCATCTCCACAATCGCTTCGAGGAAACGCCCAAGGACACTCTCCACAAGTAGCAAGCGAGAGAACTCAGAGAAGAGAGAACGGGCCCCAGTCTCCTGGGGCCCGTTCTCGTCACTCCATCAGCTAGCTGAGGTCACTCTCCGGAGGCTTCGACCGTGACCGATTCTTCGGCTTGGGCCTCTTCGGGAGTGGTCTCGAGGTCAACCTCGTCATCGTCGGGGACCGCCTGGAGTCCCGAAGAACCGACGCCCAAGATCGCAGCTGCGTCGTCTTCGTAGCTCTCTTCGACACGGGGGCCGAGGCCTAGCATGGCGCGTGCATCCTCGTCGGAGACGTTGTCCATGCTGGTCTGCACCCGGATGTTGCGGTAGCGGGACATACCCGTACCTGCCGGGATCAGCTTTCCGATGATGACGTTCTCCTTGAGTCCGATCAGGGGGTCACTCTTGCCCTTGATCGCGGCCTCGGTGAGCACCCTCGTCGTCTCCTGGAAGGAGGCAGCCGACAGCCACGATTCGGTGGCAAGCGATGCCTTGGTGATTCCCATCAGGATCGGGCGGGCGGTGGCTGCCTCGCCACCATCTCCCACGATCTTCTCGTTGGTTTGGGCGAACGTGCGCGCATCCACCAACTCCCCCGGAAGGAACTCGGAGTCCCCCGGCTCGATAACGGTGACCTTGCGCAGCATCTGGCGAACGATCAGCTCGATGTGCTTGTCGTGCACGCTCACACCCTGGCTGCGATACACGCCTTGAACCTCGTTGACGAGGTAGAGCTGCACCTCGCGGATCCCAAGGATCTCGAGGATCTCGTCTGGGTCCTTGTGCCCTTCGGTGATCGCCTCGCCTGCGGGAACCTCGTCACCGTTGCGGTAGCGAAGACGCGAACGGCGAGGCACCTTGTAGGCCACAGGCTCGCTGCCGTCGTCCGGGATCAACTCGATCGTGCGGGTCCGCTCGTCCTCGGTAATCTCCAAACGACCGCTGGCGGCTGCGATCTCGGCCTTACCCTTGGGGGTACGGGCCTCGAACAGCTCGACGACACGAGGGAGACCCTGCGTGATGTCGTCGGCGCCGTGCACACCACCCGTGTGGAAGGTACGCATCGTCAGCTGGGTTCCAGGCTCACCGATGGACTGGGCGGCGACGATTCCGACCGCTTCGCCCATCTCGACCATGTCGCCGGTCGCCAGCGATACGCCGTAGCACTGCTGGCAGACCCCGTACTTGGCCTCACAGGTGAGCACCGAGCGAACCGTTACCAGTTCGACACCGGCGTCGACGATCTGATTCAACACCGGCGGATACACCGCAGTGCCGGCCTCGACAACCGTCTTGCCCTTGGGATCGACCGCATCCTCCATCAGGACACGGGCCAACAGCTTCTGCTTGATCACGTTGCGGTCCTTCTGGACCTCGATCTTGATGCCACGATCCGTTCCGCAGTCCTCGGCCCGCACCATCAGCTCCTGCGCAACGTCGACGAGTCGACGGGTCAGGTACCCGGAGTCGGCGGTCCTTAGAGCGGTGTCGGCGAGACCCTTACGAGCACCGTGCGTCGAGATGAAGTACTCGAGCACGGACAGGCCCTCACGGAAGTTCGCTCGGATCGGCCGGGGGATGATCTCACCACGAGGGTTGGTCACGAGGCCGCGCATACCGGCGAGCTGACGGATCTGAGTGATGTTTCCTCGGGCACCCGAGTTGGCCATCATGTAGATCGGGTTCAACTCCGAGAAGGACTTCTCCATCTCGTCCTTGACCTGCTCGGTGGCCTCGGTCCAGATCTCGATGAGCTCCTGGCGACGCTCGTCCTCGGTGATGACCCCTCGCTTGTACTGGGTCTCGACCTTCTCGGCGCGCTTCTCGTGCTCGGCCAAGATCTTCGGCTTGGCATCTGGCGTCGTGACGTCCAACAGACCCACCGTCACACCGGATTTGGTCGCGTACCTGAAACCGGTGTTCTTGACGGCGTCGAGGATCTCGGCGAGCTCCTTCTTGTCATACGTCTGAGCGCAGCGGTCCATCAATGCTGCGAGTTCCTTCTTCTTCACCGGCGAGTTCACGAACGGGAAGTCCTCTGGGAATCCCTCGTTGAAGAGGACACGGCCGACGGTGGTCTCCATGAGGCGTCCCGGCACGTTGAACTCTTCCTCTGTCTCGCCCTCGAAACGCTTGAGGCCGCGAACCTTGACCTTGGCGTGGATGCCAACGACGTTGGCGTCGTATGCCTTGATCAATTCGTCGGCATTCGAGAAGGCACGGCCCTCCCCGGGCTCGCCGTCGTGGGCGAGCGTCAGGTAGTAACTGCCGATCACGATGTCCTGTGTAGGAGCGACGATCGGGTCACCGTGAGCCGGCGACAGCACGTTGTGGGCCGACAGCATCAGCAAACGGGCCTCTGCCTGAGCTTCGGAGCTCAGCGGCACGTGGACCGCCATCTGGTCACCGTCGAAGTCGGCGTTGAATGCCACGCAGACGAGCGGGTGGATCTGGATCGCCTTGCCCTCGACGAGAACCGGCTCGAACGCCTGGATACCCAAACGGTGAAGCGTCGGCGCACGGTTGAGCAGCACCGGGTGCTCGTGGATGATCTCCTCGAGGACGTCCCAGACGTGTGCGCGGGAACGCTCGACCATCCGCTTCGCGCTCTTGATGTTCTGGGCGTGGCCCATGTCCACCAGACGCTTCATCACGAACGGCTTGAAGAGCTCGAGTGCCATCTGTTTGGGCAAGCCGCACTGGTGCAGCTTCAATTTCGGACCGGCAACGATGACCGAACGTCCCGAGTAGTCGACGCGCTTTCCGAGCAGGTTCTGGCGGAAGCGGCCTTGCTTGCCCTTGAGCATGTCCGACAGCGACTTCAGAGGCCGGTTGCCCGGCCCCGTCACCGGACGGCCGCGACGGCCGTTGTCGAACAAGGCGTCGACGGCCTCCTGCAGCATGCGCTTCTCGTTGTTGACGATGATCTCGGGTGCACCGAGATCGAGAAGCCTCTTGAGCCGGTTGTTGCGGTTGATGACACGGCGGTAGAGGTCGTTCAGGTCGGATGTCGCGAAACGGCCACCGTCGAGCTGCACCATGGGGCGCAGATCGGGCGGGATAACCGGAACGCAATCGAGCACCATGCCCAAGGGACTGTTCTTGGTCTCGCCGGTGAACGGCGCCACCACCTTGAGGCGCTTGATGGCTCGCTGGCGCTTCTGGCCCTTGCCGTTGCGGATCTGATCGCGCAGGAACTCGGCTTCGGCGTGAAGGTCGAGATTCGTGAGCAGCTCCTTGATGGCTTCTGCCCCCATACCGCCCTTGAAATAGTCCTCGTAGCGGTCCTTGAGCTCTCGCCACAGCTCTTCGTTGTCGACGATCTCCTTGACCTTGAGGTCACGAAGCAGGTCGAAAGCGTCCTGGACGCGAAGGATCTCGCGCTCCGCACGCTCGCGCACTTCCTTCTGCTGGCGCTCGGCCTGGTTCTTGGCCGTCGTCTTCTCGGAGGAACGTGCCTTGCGGGCTTCCATCTCGGTCAACCGGGTTTCGAGCTCGCCCAGGATCTCCTCGATGCGCTGATCGCGTCGTTCGTTGATGAGCTGGATCTCGCGCTGAACGTCGGCCTCGAGTTTGGGCAGGTCGTTGTGGCGGCGATCCTCATCGACCCAGGTGACGATCGAGGCCGCGAAGTAGATGACCTTCTCGAGCTCCTTCGGCGCCAGGTCGAGCAGGTATCCCAACCGGGACGGAACGCCCTTGAAGTACCAGATGTGGGTCACTGGTGCAGCAAGCTCGATGTGGCCCATCCGCTCACGGCGCACCTTGGCACGAGTTACCTCGACGCCGCAGCGCTCACAGATGATGCCCTTGAAGCGGACGCGCTTGTACTTGCCGCAGTAGCACTCCCAGTCCTTGGTCGGGCCGAAGATCTTCTCGCAGAAGAGTCCGTCCTTCTCGGGCTTGAGCGTGCGGTAGTTGATCGTTTCGGGTTTCTTTACCTCACCGTTCGACCAAGCACGGATCTGGTCCCCAGTCGCGAGACCGATCCTTAGCTCGTCGAAGTAATTGACGTCTAGCAAGTTACTTAGACCTCCTCGACACTGGACGGTTCACGACGGGACAGATCGATACCGAGCTCTTCGGCGGTGCGGAAGATGTCCTCGTCGATCTCTTTCATCTCGATCTCTTCGCCTTCGGCCGAGAGAACCTCGACGTTCAGGCAGAGAGACTGCATCTCTTTGATGAGCACCTTGAAGCTCTCGGGGATACCGGGCTCGGGGATGTTCTCGCCCTTGACGATGGCCTCGTAGACCTTCACGCGGCCGAGCACGTCGTCGGACTTGATCGTGAGCAGCTCTTGCAGGCAGTAGGCAGCGCCGTATGCCTCCAAGGCCCAGACCTCCATCTCACCGAAACGCTGGCCACCGAACTGCGCCTTCCCACCCAACGGCTGCTGGGTGATCATCGAGTACGGCCCCGTCGAACGAGCGTGGATCTTGTCGTCGACTAGGTGGCTGAGCTTGAGGATGTACATGTAGCCAACGGTGATCTCGTTGTCGTACGGCTCGCCGGTGCGGCCGTCGTACAAGCGAGCCTTGCCGTCGGCATTGGTCAGTGGGTACTCACCGCCGCGCTTGCTGATCTTGTCCAGCGCCGAGATGATCTCGTCATCCTTGGCACCGTCGAAGACAGGCGTTGCGGTCCAGGTCGGTTCCGCGTCGCGCCACTTACCCGGCTCGATGGGTTCGTCGCTCTCCCAATGGAGCTTTCCGGCCCAACCCAGGTGCGTCTCGAGCACCTGGCCGATGTTCATCCGGGACGGCACACCCATCGGGTTCAAGATGATGTCGACCGGAGTGCCATCGGGCAGGAACGGCATGTCCTGCTCGGGGAGGATCTTGGAGATGACACCCTTGTTCCCGTGACGACCGGCGAGCTTGTCACCCTCAGAGATCTTGCGCTTCTGGGCGACGAACACACGCACCAGCTCGTTGACTCCGGGAGCGAGCTCATCGCCGGAGTCACGTGAGAACTCACGCACGCCGATGACCTTGCCCTCTTCACCGTGAGGCATCTTGAGCGAGGTATCGCGGACCTCACGGGCCTTCTCGCCGAAGATGGCCCGAAGGAGGCGCTCTTCTGGCGTCAGCTCGGTCTCGCCTTTAGGCGTGACCTTTCCGACCAGCACGTCACCGGGCCCAACCTCGGCCCCCACACGGATGATCCCGCGCTCGTCGAGGTCGGCGAGGACCTCTTCGGAGACGTTGGGGATGTCGCGTGTGATCTCTTCTGCGCCGAGCTTGGTGTCGCGGGCGTCAACCTCGTATTCCTCGATGTGGATCGAGGTGAGGATGTCGTCCTTGACCAATCGCTGCGACAGGATGATCGCGTCCTCGAAGTTGTAACCCTCCCAAGACATGAAAGCGACCAGAAGGTTCGCGCCCAGCGCCAGCTCACCATTGTCGGTCGAAGGTCCGTCGGCGAGGATGTCGCCCTTTTTGACCTTCGCCCCCTCGGCCACGATCGGCCGCTGGTTGATGCAGGTGGACTGGTTGCTGCGGCGGAATTTGTCGAGCTTGAGGAACGTGCGGTCGTTGCCCCTGGTCAGGACGATGTGGCTCGCCGTCACTTCCTCGACCGTGCCGTCGTGCGGAGCTAGAACGACGTCACCGGAGTCAACGGCCACCCTGAACTCGAGGCCCGTGCCCACGATAGGAGCCTGAGGCCTGAGCAGAGGCACCGCCTGGCGCTGCATGTTCGCGCCCATGAGGGCCCGGTTGGCGTCGTCGTGCTCGAGGAACGGGATGCACGCCGCAGCGACCGAAACGATCTGCTTGGGCGAGACGTCCATGTAGTCGACCTCGGAAGCCTCCACCAACTCGGCTTCGTTAGCGCGACCTCGCACGAGGACCCGGTCGCCGATGAAGTTGCCCTTGTCATCGATCTCGGCGTTGGCCTGAGCGATGATCTTGCGCGACTCCTCGTCGGCGGTCAGATAGACGATGTCGGTCGTGACCTTCCCGTTCTTGACCACCCGGTACGGCGTCTCGATGAAGCCGTATCGATTCAGCCGGGCGTAGGTCGAGAGCGAACCGATCAGACCGATGTTCGGCCCTTCCGGGGTCTCGATCGGACACATGCGTCCGTAGTGGCTGGGGTGCACGTCTCGGACCTCGAACCCTGCTCGCTCACGCGATAGACCACCCGGTCCAAGTGCCGACAGGCGGCGCCTGTGGGTCAGGCCCGTAAGGGGGTTGGTCTGGTCCATGAACTGCGATAGCTGAGAGGAACCGAAGAACTCCTTGATCGAAGCCACCACGGGGCGGATGTTGATGAGGGTCTGGGGCGTGATCGCCTCGACGTCCTGGGTCGTCATCCGCTCGCGTACGACGCGCTCCATGCGGGAGAAACCGACCCGGATCTGGTTCTGGATCAGCTCGCCTACCGGCCGGATACGACGGTTGCCGAAGTGGTCGATGTCGTCGGTCTCGGTCTCTTGGTCACCGGCGTGCAGGCGCACGAGGTAACGGATCGTCTCGAGGATGTCCTCTTTACGAAGAACCATCCCGGCGGAGTCGATGCCCTTCTCGTCGTGCGTGAAGCCGAGCTTCTTGTTGACCTTGTAGCGGCCTACCCGAGCCAGGTCGTAGCGCTTGGGGTTGAAGAAGAGATTCTCGATCAGACTGCGCGCCGACTCGACGGTCGGAGGCTCACCCGGGCGAAGCTTGCGGTAGATGTCGATCAGCGCGTCTTCTTCGGACTGGATCGCATCACGCTCTAGGGTCAGAGCGATCGACTCGGCCCCGTCGAACAGAGCGAGGATCTCTTCGTCACCACCGAAGCCGAGGGCCTTCAGCAGCACCGTTACGTTCTGGCGACGCTTGCGGTCGACACGAACGCCGACGGTGTCACGCTTGTCGGTCTCGAATTCGAGCCATGCTCCACGGGCAGGGATGATCTTGCAGTCGAAGATGTCCTTGTCGGACGTCTTGTCGATGCTTCGCCCGAAGTAGACCCCGGGGGAGCGCACCAGCTGCGACACAACGACACGCTCGGTACCGTTGATGATGAAGGTGCCCTTCTCGGTCATCATCGGGAAATCACCCATGAAGACCGTTTGCTCCTTGATCTCGCCCGTCTCCTTGTTGATGAAGGCAGAGGTCACGAACAGCGGGCGGGAGAAGGTCATGTCCTTCTCTTTGCACTCGTCTTCGTCGAACTTCGGGTCCTCGAAACGGTGACTGAGGAATTGCAGCGCCAGGTTCCCAGTGAAGTCCTCGATCGGACTGATCTCGTTGAGCGTGTCGCCCAAGCCCTCGTTGAGGAACCAATCGAACGATTCCTTCTGGACTGAGATCAGGTTCGGTGGAGGGAGGACTTCGGAGAGCTTGGCGAAAGTACGTCGGTCGCGCAACGCGTTGGACAAACGAGCCTCCTGATATAGCTGGCCACAACCGGGGCGGACACCTCTGCCGGAAGCTGCCCCTGCTGGACTTCCGGCCCCCAAGAGGTCGCCTGGGCGGTTCTTAGCCGCGCGACAGGGCAAGAGAAAGCTTGGGTGGACAGGTGATTGTAGGCCCGCAGGCGTTATCCGTCAACAACCCTGCTGGGTCGTGACGGCTTGAAAAGCTATCCGGGACCTCTAAGAGGCTGGTGGCAGGTTAATCCCCCCTTCCCGGAAGGTCAATCCTGGGAATCGTAATGATTGCTTGCTTAGGTGGCCCGGGCGACAGAGACTTAACTCGACAGAGTTGCTCGACCCAAGGAGGCTCAGATGGCAACGCAAGCGCGGACGACGTCTAGCGGAACGGTGGGTTCGTCAACCCAATGGACGATCGTCCTTTTGACGATGACCTGGTTGTTCGGTGTCATCGGAAGCTTCTTGGATGAAGGAGCCGACGGGCAACTGGTCCTGTATTCCCTGTCCGCCATGGGGATGACGGGTGCAGGTGGCTTGTTGGCCGTTCGGCACACCCGCGCCGGACGAGACCTCGCTGCCGCCGGATTTATAAGCATGGCAGCTTGGGCCATCGCCGTCTCGGTAGCCGGCTACACGGGCGACGGCAATACGGCTGTCACCGTCTCCCTATCGGTCCTCGTCTTACCGGGGATGCTGCTGATCGCAGCGCAGGACTGGTCGGCCACCTGGACCCGTGCTGCCGCGGCCCTGTCGGGCCTCGCCTTCGCGATCTGGGGCTACAAGTATCTGCTCGGAGACGAGGCCCCCGACGTCGAGTCTCCTATCCTCATGGCCGCCTATCTTTTCTGGACGATCACCGTGATCGGCTGGACCCTCACCGTAAGAGCCGAAGACTGAGATCTGGATGAGCAACGGAACGAGGCGGCCCCGCGGGGCCGCCTCGTTCCGTTCGCCTCTGTGCACTACTTGAGTTCTACGGTTGCTCCTGCGCCTTCGAGCTGAGCCTTGGCAGCCTCTGCCTGCTCCTTGTTGACCTTCTCGAGAACCGGCTTGGGAGCACCGTCCACGAGGTCCTTGGCCTCCTTGAGGCCAAGGCTTGTCAGAGAACGGACCTCCTTGATGACTTGGATCTTCTTGTCACCGGCAGCGGTCAGTACGACGTCGAACTCGTCTTGCTCCTCCGCAGCAGCAGCATCTCCACCAGCGCCTCCGCCGGCGGGGCCTGCGGCAACCGCCACCGGGGCCGCTGCGGAAACCCCGAACTTCTCTTCGAACGCCTTTACGAACTCGGACAGCTCGAGCACGGTCCAGTCCGCGATCGCGTCCAGAACCTGATCGTGAGTAAGGGTGTCAGCCATCGATTACTCCTCCTTGCTTTCCTGTTGATCTTCGGATCCATCGGTTCGGTCTTCCTCGTTAGATTCGGCCTGGGCTTCGGGGGTGTCGCCTTCGGGTGAAGGCTGACCCACTTCCTCGGCTTCAGGTGCCGGTGCTTCGGCCTCGGCTTCAGGTGCCGGTGCTTCGGCCTCGGCTTCAGGTGCCGGTGCTTCGGCCTCGGCTTCAGGTGCCGGTGCGGCTGGTGCTTCGCCTGCGGGAAGCTCGCCAGACTCCTTCTTGTCCACGACCTGGACCAACATCGATCCAAGGTCCCTCAGCAGAGCAGCCAAGACGTTGACCGCGAGCTGGGCCGGCTGGTTCATCATCATCGCGATCTTGGTCAACAGCACCTCGCGCGATTCCATCTTCGCAAGTGCCTTGGCATCATCCGCCGAGATGGCTTTGCCACCCTTGAGTGCCCCACCTTTGACCACCAGAACCGGGAACTTCTTTACTGCGTCGTCCAGAGCCTTTGCTGCCTCGACAACATCGCCGCGGATGAAGGCGATCGCAGTAGGGCCGGTGAGGGTCTCGGCGAGATCCTCATAGCCCACGTCGCGGATCGCGATCTTCACGAGCGTGTTCTTGAGCACCTTGTAGTCGGCGCCGGCGTCGCGCAGGGCGTTGCGCACCTCTGCGATCTCGGCGACCGTCAGGCCTCGGTACTCGGTAAGGAGGGCAGCGTCAGAGTCCTGGAACCTCGCAGTGATCTCCTGGACCGCTGCGACCTTCTCGGGTCTCGCCATACGTTCTCCTTGCTTGCCTCGAGCCGGACCTCGGGTCCCTGAGGTGAGGGGCCCCCGGCGCACTACCTCGAACATGAAAAAAGCGGCCGCCCAGAGGGTCGACCGCATGCGCGTAGCAGTGCAAAGTCTCACCTGCGCCGGATGATTAAGGAGCTAGCCCCCCCGGCGGTCTTGGGCAACTGCCACAGGATAACTCAAGGCTCACTGTCGCTGAACCCTGACTTCTTCCCAGTCCCCATGCCCGAGCAAACGGATACTCAAGGTTCGCGTTGCGGGGTCGTAGTGATAGGCGGAGTCGTCGGCCGAGGTAAGGCCGGAGAGGGAATCGGCTTCATCAAGAGGCCACCCCCACCTCGTAACCTCGAAGCCCGGACCGATCTCGATCTTCAGGGTCGTCCAGCGCCCTTTGCCGTTGTAGAGGACGTAACGCGAGCGATCTGGAACCTGCCCGTTGAAAGCCACCGAGTAGACCGAGTTGGACAGGATGCTTGTCACGGCGCTGTTGGAATCATCGCAGCACCCGTTGAGGATCTGCTCTTCTCCATCGCTGCGGATGAGGGTCAGGGGCTTGATGTCTTCCGGCGACGGGGCTGTTACGTAGAGGCTGACATAGTCCTCGGGGCAGACATAGGCGTTCCAAGCTGCGCGATAGCTGCATCGATCGGTCAGAAGGAATGGGTTGTCGACAACCACTGCACTTCCCGGCGCTCCGGTCACCGATCCATCCACATCAACGAACACCTTGGATAGGTCGCCGTCCATCCCGGGCTCTGGTGAAGCGAGGTACACCTCGTTCGAATCGACGAACGTCACATCCTCGGCAGCGTTACGCGGGTGGATGGAAAAGGCATCGGGGGTCAGGTAGCCAAGACCGCCGGACCGGCGCAAGTCGTTGCTCAAGAAGTTCACGAAAGTGGTGGAACGCGCTCCGACCTTCCCATCGTAGAACTCGAAGCCCACGATCGGGGTCTCTGGCTCCCAGAAGAACGGCAGCGCCCGCCCTCCGGGGCCGGTGTCCTCCCACTCCTCAACCGTTCCCGGGTTAGCCGTCTCTCCCACAACGAGCGAATCGACCAGCCAGCTGTCGGATGAAGCGAAGGTCGCCCCCGAGCGGTTGTCGGCGAGTACCGCCCCCGACACCACGTGGTTCGATCCTCGGAGCCACACGCCACGGTCTCTATTGAAGTAAGCGGTCAGACCACTGAAGTCGGCAACCACTGGATCGGAGTTTTCGTCTGAGGGATCCGCCACCGGGGCATACCAGGTTGCTTCGGTAGTGCCGTTGGGGCGAGGTCCGTGATCTACGTTCAGACCGACATCACCATTGCTATGGGCAACATTGCCGGTGAAAGCACCAAGCGGCGTGCGGCGCGGCCAGATGGAGTCACTCTCAGATAGCCCTGTTGGGTGTTCGGGCAATGCGTACCAGAAGCCGATGCCTTCGGACCCTGCTGCAACGTTGTTACGGACGATGTTGTCGGGATTCGTGATCCAGAAGGTCGCAGCCCTTCGGTCTGACGGGAGGAGGCCGTCGTCGACCGACCGCGTTCCCAAGCCCAGGTTCCCAGTGATGATGTTGTCTGTCTCGGCTCCATCCTCTAAGAAGAACCCGTGACCCACGTGATCGAAGCAAACGTTGTTCTGTATCCGGAGACCGCTCGTTCCATGAACGGTCACGCATCGATTCGAACTGTCGTGGATCGAGGACCGCTTGAGGTATGACTCGGGTGCGCGCCCATCCATATGGAAGTGGACGGGATAGCGGCGCAGGATGTTTCGCTGCCCCACATTGCTGAACTCGACGCCGTCGATCCGCGCCTCACCACTTTCCATCACCATGAGATGGGCACCAAACCCGCCATCACTACCAGCCTCTGCACCCCTGATGACTATGTTGCGGGACAGAAGACCGACCTCGGCCCGTTCGTCAACCGTGCGGCCGGCGAAACTCTGCAGCTCTCCCCAGTGCATCCTTTCAAGGGGCCTATCCAGTTCGACGGTCGTAGGCGTTACCGCCGTGATGGTACGCACCTCGTCGTGTTGGCTCCAGTACGAACTGGAGGCAATAACGATCCGGTCACCTCGCTTCCAACCCTTCTTGCGTTCCAGCTGCAACGTGGAATCGCCGCGTTGAACGGTCGACGTTAGACGTGTCCAGCCCTTGATCTTGCGGCCGTGAAGCTCGAGTGTCCCACCCATAACTCCGATGAACCGAGTGCCCATGTCCATGATGTTTTCTGAGCCTTTGGCTCCCGTCAGCGTGATGACGGCTCGGCTGCGGAAGGGTTGGGTTTCGCTTCCGACCCTGAGCGCACCGTGGACCATGATCCAGTCGGCGGTCAACGAAAGCCTCTTCTCGGCGAACTCCAGCGCGCCATCGATCTGCAAACCACCCAGCGACGGTGTATCGACATCCAACAAGACGGTAGTCCCACTAGGGATGCGGACGTCGTCTCCGGGACCGGGCAGCGAGCCGCCCCAGGTTGCCGGGTCGGACCACGCCTGACTCCCCTGCGCGATGCGGGCGACCTTGGGCGCGCTTGCCCTCGCCGGATAGATGAGTTGGATCGAAACACACGCGCTCAGCGCAACCAGAGCGCATAACCGCCGCAGCAAAGACCCCTCCCTTGGCACGCGTGTACTGCAACCATCATCAGCATCGGCCACTTCTGCATTTTCCTAAAGGGGTTCGAGCAGCTTGCTTCCAAGGGAGTCTTTCGTCATACTGACCCCTCGTCCGGTCGTTTCCCCGGACCGAAAGGAGCGTTCGATGATGATCTATGGAGGTTTCTTCATCTAGGCCCGGCTGGGTCCGCTCCTTTTCTTCCTCGTTCCTCCGTACCATCTCTAAAGGACAGGCGTACGCCGGGCACCGTAGGTGCCGTCGCGCGCGTTCGATCGTCGCCGTTTGCCGGCGGTCACCTACCCCGATCAGGACCCCGAGGTCCTCACAAGGAGGTAGTGATGCTTGTTCTCGATCAGTTTGAAATGTGTTCCGGCGCCCGATCCGGGATCGCCGTGCATCTAGAACCCCAAGTCCCCCAGCCTGAGGAGCAGCGATATCAGCACGCTCCTGCCCCTCCGGCGCCCTGCCGCTTCGAGCCTCGGTGGTTGCATCCCGAGGTCTCCGACAGGCACCCTTAGAGATGGAGGTAAGTGGATTGAACCTAGAAGAGCTTGGCTGGAGCGAGTGGTTCCAGTCGCATCTAGAAGAGTTGGGCGATGGAAACTCCGTACCCGGGCGCGTGGCCGTGGAGCATCGGCGCGGCTACACAGTCCTGGTGCCGTCCGATGCCCACGCTGACGGAGAGATCGAAGCGGATGTCCCCGGCAGGATGCGCAAAGAGGCGCAGCTCAGCTCTGACCTGCCGGCCGTTGGCGACTGGGTGCTCGTTAGGTTGCTGGGAAACGAATCCCGTGGGGTCATCGAGGCGATCTTGCCGCGACGCTCGAAGTTCTCGCGCAAAGTAGCCGGCTTCGAGGTCGACGAACAGGTCGTCGCCAGCAACGTCGATCACCTGTTCCTCGTCTCATCGCTCGACCTCGACCTCAACCTGCGGCGGATCGAGCGGTATCTGACCCTAGCGTGGGATAGCGGAGCACAACCGGTTGTGATCCTTACCAAGTCCGATCTTCACGACAACGTCGAGCAAGCGATCGCGGATGTAAGCGAAGTGGCCCCCGGTGTCGACGTGCACGCGATCAGCAGCGTGTCGGGTGACGGGTACGACGCTCTCGAGCGGTATCTCACAGGTTCCACGATCGCCGTTATGGGGTCGTCCGGTGTCGGAAAGTCAACCTTGATAAACCATCTTCGAGGCGACGAGCAGATGAAAGTCGCCGACATCCGTTGGGATGGCAAGGGTCGGCACACGACGACGCATCGGGAGTTGCTGCGTCTGCCCCAAGGGGGGTGGATCATCGACACGCCGGGGATGCGGGAGCTACAGCTGTGGGATGCGTCGGAAGGCCTCGAGGCAGCATTCTCAGACATCGCCCAACTCGCGACGGCGTGCAAGTTCAGCGATTGCGAACACGAAACCGAGCCCGGGTGCGCGGTGAAGCAAGCGATCCAAAACAAGGAACTAGACCCCGCCCGCTTGGAGAGTTACCGCAAACAACTCAGAGAGATGGCAGCTCTGGCTCGCAAGTTGGACAAACGCCTGGCCAACGCCGAAGCGAAGAGGTGGAAACAACTGAACAAGGATGCACGCGCAAGGGCCCGGCTGCGATAGCCGGGCCCTTGGGGTTCAGGTAGACCGCTTGGAGTGCTAGCCGGCGGAGGCCTCGTCCGACAGCTCTTTCGCCTTGCTGGTATCGATCCGAACTCCAGGACCCATAGTCGTGGAGAGCGACATCGACTTCAGGTACCGGCCTTTGGCGGCTGCCGGCTTGGCTCGGATCACCTCGTCGACGATAGCTGCGTAGTTCTCAACTAGGTCGGCGGGATCGAACGACTTCTTGCCGATGATCAGGTGGAGGTTGCCGTTCTTGTCGGTGCGGTACTCGATCATTCCGCCTTTGATGTCACGCACGACCTTCGCTACATCCTCGGTGACCGTTCCCGACTTGGGGTTGGGCATGAGACCGCGGGGGCCGAGCACCCGTCCGAGCTTTCCGACCGTTGGCATCATGTCGGGTGTAGCAACGACTGCATCGAAGTCCAAGAACCCACCGGATACCCGCTCGGCCAGATCGTCATCCCCGACGACGTCCGCCCCGGCGGCCTCGGCGTCCTTGGCCTTCTCGCCCTTCGCGAACACCGCAACCCTCATCGTCTTACCGGTGCCCTTGGGCAGGGTGATGGCACCGCGGACCATCTGGTCGGGCTTGCGGGGATCGACCCCCAGCCTGATGCTCAATTCGACCGTCTCGTCGAACTTCGCGCTGGGGAACTCTTTCAGGATCTTGATGGCGTCCAGTGGCCCATACAACTTGTCGCGGTCAACGCTCTTAAGCGCCTCCGCGAAACGCTTACCGGTCTTCGGCATCTCCATCTCCTCCTCGTGGTCTGCGACGGGTTGCCCCGTCTCCCACTAACTAGGCCGGCCCTGGTGCAAGTGCGTCCAGGGTGTTGCTCTGCGACTCCTACTTGACGGTGATCCCCATGCTACGAGCGGTCCCTTCGATGATCTTCATCGCTGCGTCCACGTCGTTCGCGTTCAGGTCTGGCATCTTGACCTCGGCGATCTCCCGCACCTGATCCTTGGTTACCGACCCAACCTTCGCGCTGTTGGGCGTACCCGATCCTTTGTCAAGGCCCGCCTTCTGCTTGAGAAGGACTGCCGCAGGCGGAGTCTTGGTGATGAACGAGAAGGAGCGGTCCTCGTACACCGTGATCTCCACGGGCACGACCGTCCCGGTCTGAGCTTGCGTAGCAGCGTTGTACTGCTTGCAGAACTCCATGATGTTGATGCCGGCTTGACCTAGCGCCGGGCCGACCGGAGGTGCAGGGGTGGCCTGACCGCCAACGATCTGCAACTTCAGAAGCTGCGCGACCTTCTTCTTCTTCTCTGCCATCTCGCTACTCCTCCTACAGCTTCGCTACTTGATCGAATCCGAGTTCGACCGGGGTCTCCCGGCCGAAGATGTTCACGAGGACCTTCAACTTGCTCTGATCGACGTTGATCTCGGAGATGGAGCCGGTGAAGTTCGCGAAGGGGCCCGAGGTAACCCGCACGCTTTCATTCTCTTCGAACTCGAGTCGCGGCTTGAGCTTCTTGCGCTCCTCCGGCTTGACGCCCAGGATCCGGTCGACTTCCTTCTCTGAGAGAGGCGTCGGCTTTGCGCCGGAACCAACGAACCCCGTGACCCCCGGGGTCTCACGGACGCAGCGCCATGAGTCGTCTTCGAGGTACATGCGGACGAGGAGGTAACCGGGGAAGACCTTCTTCTGAACGATCTGCTTCTTACCGGATTTGATCTCCATGACGTCTTCCATCGGGATGACTACCTCGAACACGAGATCCTCGACATTCATCGACTGGATCCGGGACTGAAGGTTCGTCTTGACCTTGTTCTCGTAGCCTGCATAGGTGTGGACGACGTACCAAGAGCCGGGCCGCTCGTTCGGCGGGATGATCCGCTCGTACTCATCGTCGTATCCGGCTTCCTCCACTGCTGCAGCCGCCACGGGAACTGCTGCTACCTCAACCGCATCCGAGGCATCGTCTGCCTCTGCTTGAGCTGAGGACTCCGCTTCCTCGGGCAAGGGCTCGCCATCGGTGACGTCGGCTACTTCGGGCGCAGCGAGAACGGCCGCTTCTTCGACCGCCACGGATGCTTCGTTGGCTTCGTCGTCCGCGTCTTCATCTTCGTCTTCGGAATCGTCCGAGGAGTCATCGGAAGTGTCTTCAGAGGTGTCATCCGAGGTGTCATCCGAAGAGTCGTCATCGGCTTCCTCGTCGTCGTCGTCTGCGTGTTCGATGTTGGGAGAAAGCTCTCCGGCGAAGGCAGGTTCGACATCGGCCTCCGCGCCGGTTTCGGCGAGGACCTGGTCCAATGCCTCTTCGTCACCCTGAGGATCGGGCGCATCCAAGGGCACTTCCTCGGTCTCGTCCTGCAACAGGCTGGCGTCCGGCGTGATGGGGCCAGGCGAATCGATACCTTCTAAGCCCTCGGCGACCTCTTCCAGTTCGCCCAGCGCTTGGGGTGAGGACACCTCCGGCGAACCGGAAGCCTCACGCTCGTCAACGTCTGATGGCCTCTCGCTCATCAGCCGGCTCCGAACAGGGCCACGATCGCCTTGGTGAAGGCGTAGTCCATGCCGAAGATGAGCGTGGTGATGACGATGACTGAGACCAGTACGACGATCGTGTAGGCAACGACCTCCTGGCGCGTTGGCCACGCCACCTTCTTCAACTCTGCGATGACTTCCTTGAAGAACTGGCGTGGCTTCGTGCGCTCGCGCTTGCCCGCGCCCGCTCCACCCGGCGGCTTGGGGGGCCCGGCGGCTTTGCGCTGCTGTTCCTGCTTGGCCATCGCTCGTTTCGTCTGCCTGTTCAAACCAGACCTCTCGATCTCAACCGTTTAACGCGGAATCGTCCGCCACCCCGGAGCGCGTTCGGTAAGGGTCTAGGCGCTTCAGGGGGGATTCCGGAGCGATAACTCTAGCACGCTCGTGAAATCGGGGGGTCTGCCCGCTCAACCCCCCGGGGTTAGGCCCTCCAGAGGTTGGGGACCAGGCGGCGGGCTCACCTCCACCTCGGAGTTCGGCTCGGATACGCCCAGACGCAAGGTTACGGATGCCCCAGTCAGTGTCCGGAGCTCCGCGGGGGCATCATCGGCTAGTTCGGATCCCATCTCGGCTCGCACGACAACCGATATGGGGAAGCCGTTAGCATCCAGGCGCACCTCGATCTCGCCGTCTCTGACGATCCTTTGCAACGCCTCGAGGTCATCCTCAGATATATCGAAACCTTCACCCGCGATCTCGATCAGGTCTTGGGCGACGGCAACAGCGTTGATGTCGCCGGTGATCGTCTCGGCGTCACCGTCCCTATCCACACGTGGCTCGTCAACCCACTCCGACAGGTCTAGATCCTCGAACCCCTCCTGCAAGGCAGCACTGGGCACTCCGATCGATGACACCTGGTCCGCAGGAACCTGATAGGCGATGCCGTCGACCTCGATGAATGCCTGCTCCCCCGTCGAGATGAATCGCACGAAGCTCACTTGATCGCCCAGTGAGCGCGTGATCTCCCAATCCGTCGATGGGAACCGGCCTTCAGCCAGCGAGAAGGGACCAGTGATGGCGAAGCCGACGGGGCCTTGCCCACCTGCTTCGATCTGGATAGACATGTCAAGCACACCGCTCCTGACGTCTCGTAGTCGATCGGCAGCATCGTCCAGAGACGATGCTTCATCGCCACCGCACGCGACGAATACGGCACAACAGAGAACCGCGACGAGAGCTCTCACGAGGTGGGAGAGGCCTCCGGCATGGGAGATCCCTCGGCCGTAGTCGGCTCGGGACTCGGGGTTGGATCTGCGTCACTCGATGGCGAACCAGAAGGCTCTGGGTCGGTCGAAGGCTCGGCGCTCGGCGAGACGGAAGGACCCGGTTCCGGCTTGCCGGCAGGAACCAGTTCCTCGTCGAGGATGACGCGCACCTCATCCATCAGCGCGTCGAGGGCCACCAGGAATTCTTCGGGTTCGATATCGCCGTCTTCAAGGTCCTCCCACATCTCTGAGATCTCCTTGTAGATCTGCACCAGACGTTTCATCCCCTGACCTGTGAAGTGGATCGGGCCCTCCTCGACGCCGACCACGAACTGATATGCGACAGCGAACGTTTCGCACAGCGAGCATTCATCGTTGATCGCGATCGCCACGTTCTCTGGAGCTACCGTTGTTACATCCCCCATGACCAGAACGATCTGGATCGCTACCGCAACGGTCGTGCAAGCCTCGCAGCTCGAGTAGGCCAGCGCGAGGTTGGTTTGGTCGACTATCCCGTCGGTCACTCGCACGATATCGAAGGCGAACTCGAAGAGGCTCGCTCCATCCTCCTCATTGACGACGATGGCTTCGTTATCGGCGATGTCCTCGAGATCTCCGATCTCTTGGGCATAAGCCGTAGTGGGGACGAGAAGGAGTAGCAGAGCTGCCCAGAGGGCTAGTGATCTATAGAACCTATTCATGGCGAGGCCTCCGGAGTTGGGGTCGGGGTGGGCTCTTCATCTGACGTGGGACTTGCAACGGGCTGCGGCTCTTCTTCCTCGGTGGTGTCGTCTCTGGATCCCGTGGTGGCGGGGTCATCGGAGCTCGACTCTTGCTCTTCGATACCGGGGGCGCCGTTCAACTCGGTCTCGCGTTGTTCGGTAAGCGACGGGCGACCGGAGGCCGAATCCGAGATGGCTTGAACCCCCTCCGTCAGAGTCCATCGTTCGCCAGGCTGGATGGGCCGATACTCGCCGTTCGGCCACAGGATGTACCCGGCGAAAGCGATGCACACCAGTGCCAAGGCGGCGAAACCGGTGCGGAGCACCGGACGCCCTTCGGTCATCCCCCAGGCCCCGGTTCCGATGCGCTTGAAGACCCGCGAGAACGTTATCGACATCCCGAGCAACGGCAGTACCAAGAACACGATCTGCAACGCATCAACTGCCGCTTGTCCGTAATCGCCCTTCCGCCAAGCCTCCGTCAGCTTCCCAGACGACCGCTGGAAAGAGTCCCAACCCGTTGCCAGGACACGCGGGGCGCTGAGAACCATCATCACGAACAAGAACAGCAGAAGCGGGATGACGATCACCACCCATAGGGTCACCACTACCCGCACCCAGGTCTTCAGTTCAGAAACCGAGTCTTCAGTTTCGTGGCCGGGGATCAAGCTCCGCAGGGTCGGCTTCACTCGTGAGAAGAGGTCGGGCACTCCGGTGAGATCAGAGATGACGTAGTACCCGTCCATCCTCAAGAACGGGATGAAGTTGTAGATCATCAACATGTGCTGCATCAAGATCAGAACCAGCAAGGGTTCGAAACGAGTCAGCATGTACACGCCGGCGATGGCGATAGAGAAAAGACCGTTGAAATACACGCCACCGAGGTCGGTGCGCACACGTCCGCCTTTCCCCAAACGATAGGTATCTGTAACGTCTGTGTAGAAGGCCGGCCATACGACATAGATCCCGAAGCCGATCACTCCCGGGCGCGCCCCCCCATATCGGCATGCCGCGGCGTGGCCGAATTCATGCCACAGGATCGACAAGATGAGCAGGACGTACACACCCAGGATCAACAGGGGGTTGTAGAGAAGATCACGCATCGATTGCCCGATGCCGTGGGAACTGAAGTACCAGATATCCACGGCGACCAAGCCCGCCACGAAGGCGAACATCACTGGGAACCAGAAGAGCGGCTTAAGAAGGATGGCGGCCGCGTTCACTCCCCTTTCTCCCAGCAGTTCCTTCTTGAGCTTCAAGGCGAGGAGAGGATCTGCCTTCTGCACATCCGGCGAGCTTCCATCCGGATGTGCCAGAACGCCCAGCGGTTGCAGATTGTTCTCAATGAGGTAGGCGACGTTGTCGGCGCTAACTTTGCGCCCGAAACCGTCGGTCACCTTTGCCGCTATCGCCTCGAGGTCGCGGCTGCCGTCGGCAGCTTCGGCCACGAGGTACAGCAGCTGACTGAGTTGGATCATCTGCCCGTCGTCACGACGGGCGATGTAGGGGTCTTGCTTGTACCCGGACCCCTCGTAGCGTCCGACGAGCTCGATCCCGGGCGCCAGCTTCGGCTTGCTAGCGCCGGACGCCGAGGGCGGGTTGCCCGCGGATGCCCTTTCGGCTACAGCGGTCGAGGCGGTTGCTCGGGGAGCCGCCCCGGGATTCGCTTCCCCATCCGTGAAGTCATCGGGGTTGCGCGTCACGGCCGCCGGTGTCACTTGGGTCGGTGCGTGTTCACGACCGCGCGACACCCCATCCTGAGATCTGTCGATGACCTCGGCTCCGGGCTCAGATGGAGCTTTCATCACTGTGGTTGGCACCAGCTCCTGGTGGCCGTCCTTACGATCGTTGATCGGATCGTTCCTTTCCTATCCAGCAAAGAGGCGGCCCATGGGGGCCGCCTCTTTGTCACAGCATCTGGATCAGGTGCTCTGGTCGATGTCGACGTCCTGTTCGGCGTTGGCATAGGCGACAGAGTTGTCAGACAGCACGTTCGCTGCAACTGCTGCGTTCACCGGGGCCGCCAGGTTCGCATTGATGAGCGCCATCTCTTCACGCTCGGGAAGTTCTTCGCCCGACTGTGCCTGAAGCTCTTCCTGAGTCAGTTCATCACGCTTCTCGGTCATCTCGAACTCCTTTCGAGTCGTCCATCCAATCAACACTGCTAACTGCTTCCTTGGTGCCTAGGCGGTGGGGTCGTCTCCACCGGTGCTTTGATCGATCGCTGCGTCCTGGGTTGCATCGGCGTACGCAACTGCGTCGTCGGACAGAACGTTGGCTGCGACCGCTGCATTGATCGGGATCGCAACGTTCGCGTTCACAAGCGCCATCTCTTCACGCTCGGGAAGTTCTTCTCCCGACTGTGCCTGCAGCTCTTGCTCAGAAAGACCCTTGGTCTCTTCGGTCATGGCCTGCTCCTTAGGTGGACTGGTCGATGTCGCCGGTCTGCTCGGCGTTGGCAACCGCGGTTGCGTCGTCGGATAGAACGTTGGCTGCGACCGCTGCGTTCACCGGCGCTGCGAGATTCGCGTTGATCAGCGACATCTCCTCGCGCTCGGGCAGTTCTTCACCCGACTGTTGGTCTAGCTCTTGCTGCGTCAGATCCTTCTCGCTCATCCTCTGCCTCCTTCTCGCTGCTTCCCTCAACCGGATTTCTTCGGACCCTCTTCGCCGGAACGTTTCTTCCTCGACCGCGACGAGCGCTGCACGATGCGCTGCTTGGACGAGACGTGCGAGACGCTCCCCTTCTCTCCCACGTTGGCCGCTATCACGGCGTTTATGCCCCCCTTGATGGAGACACCGTCCTCGTCGTGATCGATCTCTTCGTTGATCACCTTTTCGACCTTCACATTCCGTAGGTGCCCCGGCACGCTAGGGATAAACGCCCCATATGGGGTTTAGAGACCCCCCGGACGTGGGAAGCCCGACCGGCTGACCAAGCAGGGATACCACTTCAGATAGCGAATCTCTCTGCCACAACCAAGCGACAAACTGGGGGTTCTCGGAGAAATGAAGCGGATCATCGTTGTGACGGCGCTCGTCGCATTTGCTCTTTCGTCCCTATCCGTCTCGGCAGCAGCCAGAAGTCTCGAAGCGCCGTCCCCGGGTGGGATTTCCTCGGACAACGTCGAGTGGGTGAAGCACATCCCGTTCTCGGCCCCCAGTGGTTCCGGTGGGCGCCTGGTGGGGCGCTACTTCTATGCGCTCGATTCGACCAAGCTGACGATCTACGACACCAAGGACCCCCTGAACCCCGTTCCGGTGGGATTCCTTGAGAACCCACACGAGCCGGTGTTCACTCGTGAGGACGTCGACACCAACGGCCGCATCCTGCTGATGCCTAACCTGGCGCTCGCTCCCGGGCCTCTCGAGATCGTCGATGTCGAAGACAAGACCAACCCGACGATCATCGCTTCGGTCCCCAACATGAGCAACCACACGTTCACGTGCGTTCTCGATTGCAAGTATGCGTACGGTTCCGAGGGTTTCATCATCGACCTGACCGACCCCACCAACCCGATCGTCGGGGAGAAGAAGTGGGGCGACGGCAAGGCAGGCGGAAACAACGCCCACGACGTGACCGAGGTCGCTCCGGGAATCGTCCTGACGGCTACGCCACAGATCATGCTCTTGGACGCCCGCAAGGATCCGATGAACCCCAAGCTGCTTGCCGTGGGGATGACCCCAGACCAACGCTTCCAACACACCGCCGCGTGGCCCCGCATGGGCAGGGATCGTTGGATCCTGATGGCGGGCGAAACCAACTTCAAGCCCCGCTGCTCGGACAACGGTGGCGCCTTCATGACCTTTGACTCGAAGAACTGGCAGAAGACCGGCACCTTCGAGCTCATCGACGAGTACCGGGTCAGTAACGGTACGTACGCTGACGGTTCTCCTGTCGCCAACGCACTTGGTTGCTCTTCTCACTGGCACGAGCCACGTCCTGGCTTCCGCAACGGGGGCATCGTCGCTGCCGCCTTCTTCGAGCACGGCACCCGATTCCTCGACGTCAAGCAAGACGGTTCGATCGAAGAGGCCGGCTGGTTCATCCCCCACGGCGGGTCGACCGGTGCCGTCTACTGGCGCACCAAGAACATCCTTTACGCCACGGACTACAGCCGGGGTATCGACATCCTCCGCTTCAAAGACTGATACATCCCAGTCCAGAAAAAGGCCCCCTCATACGAGGGGGCCTTTTTTTGCAGGGCGGGAGGGACTCGAACCCCCGACCGCTGGTTTTGGAGAGCAGTAGGGCCCGGGTCTCTGACCTGGGCCTTTCTCTATTTCCCCTGGTGGCACGGCGAAAGTAAACGGACTCTAGTTTTCACGGTTGCCATCGAATGCCCGCAGTTAGTTGAACCTGGAGTTGGTCCTGAGGCCCGCCCCTTGTTGGGCCCCAAGGGGCTGTGTAATTTAACAAATGTCAGTCACCCCACACCGGGGGTGCAATCACCCAGCGGCCACTCTGCCGCAGTCACAGGGGTTTGTCTAAGAACCCCATTCCCTTAGCAAGGTCATCCCAAGAAGGAGGAGATTGACTACGCCGCTATCCGCCCTAGAGGGGCGACGAATCAAAGACCGAGAACGTAAGCGGAAAGTCAGGGGCACCACCCCAGACCGAATCCGCATAGGCCCCCCAGAGGGGCCAGAAGGTGCGGACAACCGGAAAGACCGTGAGCAGGACCTCAAGGATTCGGTCCGACCCGTAGAGGCGCTTCCAGCGCCTCACCCAACACCCCACGGCATGACACCAGTCTTGCCATCGAAGTTGATCGGTAGCGGTCGAGTCCGACATCAGTACCGAAGATCATGCGGGCGTCCAGGTTGCCCAGCACCCGAAGGGTGTTTTTGCTACAGCGACCGGCACCCGACATTCGTCCGTTTAGAGAAGGAAGGTTGAATATGAGCCAATGGATAGATCACGACGACGCCGACGATCCACGGTCCACCGAAGATGTCGTGGCGTCGATCCCCAGACCCGGCGACAACCCCGCCCGACACAAGACCGCCAGTGGTACCCATCACGGTGGGGAGTGGGTTTTCGATAAGGAATCTAAGCACCTCGAAAGCTACTTCCTGGACCTAGCCAACGGAAACAGCTACCACCGGGATGACTTTGTGAAGGAGCTTCGCATCGACACAGGGGATATGCCCGCTTGGGATTCGGTCACGCTCAAGGAGTACGTGAAGGATCAGGCCGCCGAACTCAAGAAGCTTCACGACGCCGGGTGCAGCCAAGAGGCATGGGAACTGGCTAGGGAAGCTGCCGCATACGTGGCCGAGAAGGCTGGGGGCTACATCACCCCTCATGATCCGAACGAGAACTCCCCGGACGATCCACGAGAGTTGGCCAAGCTGATCAGAAGGCAGTGACGGCAGTAAGGAGGGAGCTATCAACGAACCGTCTGAGAGACAGGGATTCGTCATGGTCCCTTTTGTCATCCTGGACGCCCCCGGGCTCTCTCGGATGGATAGGGAGGTTTGGATGCGACTGAAACGCCATGCCGGGTCTAGGGGCGTCACCACCGTAGACCAGGAGACCCTAGCCCTAGAGATGGGGGCGGGGGTGAGAACCATCCAACGTAGCCTCCAGAAGCTACGGGACGCCGATTGGATATGGCAAGAACCACAAGCTTGGGCTGGGGGCCGCCCCGGCCCGGTCAAGAAACACCTCTTGGTAGATATCGTGAAAGGGAGGGTGGTTCGGCGTCCTAACGGCCGCCAACCATGGCGGGCAGAGGGGGCTTCCCAAGGGGCAACACGGCCGCCTCTAGCGGCCCGCTTAATAGAGACCCCTTTAGGGGTCTATATAGATAAAGAGAAGAAGTTGCCGGAGTCCAAAACTCCGGCTCTAACTAAGGAGGGACCTCAAGGTCCCAACCTCTTTGAACCTGCACAGGGCAAGCCTCCCCCCGAAGAGGGGGAGATCAAAGTGGCTCCCGATTACACCCAACACGCTCCCACGCCTTGCGTGGGGTGCGGAAAGCATGGGGTGTGTAGTGCAGACGGGATCACCATGTGGTGTTACGAGTGCCTCTCATCCGCCCAGGCCGCCCCATGTTGAAGCCACCGATAACCGGGTGGAGGTTCTGGGGAGGGAAGGTCCAGAGGGACCATTCGTTCAGCCAACAGAACCCCATCTTCACGGCATCTCTTTTCTTCCCCTTCCAGCATCCCGAGTTTGAAGATGGGGACAACGACGACACTGATTGCTTTGTCACGTCGGCAGAGCTACCCCCAGCCACATGCAGACGTGGGGAACACCCAGCCCCAGACGACAACTGCTCCTGTGGGTGGCGCATGGTCACAGACCTAGATGAACTGCTTGACTATGTGGGCTACCAATCGAGCCCACTAAGTGGCTGGTTCCATCTGCGGAACTATCTCGTGATAAGCGAAGTCAGGACTGACCAAGAGGTGTGTGAGCAAGTAGTAGGTGATGACCCCCCATCGACTTTGCGTGCGGCAACGCTGGCGATCACGAAACTCTATCTAGGGCCGGGATATGCACGGTTCCCAAGAACCTTCGAGAGGCAGTTTGGGGTTCCCGTGGAAGTGCCCCAGCCGTACATCGTCACGAACGGAATCCCTGGGTACGACTTCAAACACTGGATCAGGCAGTTAAGGGAGGGGACCACTGTCCCACTGGTCCCACTAGAGACCCCCCTCCCCACCCCCCGGTAGGGGTGGGTTGGGTCTAAAGGAAAGATGAAGAACCATGTGTCTCTCGGATCAGGTCAGGGGCTAACCGTTTGGGAGGGTGGTTTCGGTTGCCCCTTCGCAGGTCTTAGTAGGAGCCCTTCGACAAAGGGGCCTCAATACAAAGGTGATCTGTGAAAACAAGCGTTAGAACTTCCGATCCCGGTTTGTTTCCCTCCTTCTCCCGGGTGCTCGGAAGCAGGGTGACTTCACCCAAGGTGGTGGGTCACCTCAGAGGGAAGGGGGTGGGGGGGTACCCCCTCCCCTTCTCCACCTCACTACCCGGTGGTATAGCGGCGCACCATGCCTGCCGGTATGACCTCCGGGTTTACAAAATCATCAATGCAGAAAGGACACCTATGGCTTCAAAGAATCCCTCGCCCCCTGTGGGGCTCGGAAAGGATGGTCGAGCCTTTTGGAGAGAGGTAGTCAAGGGATGGGACTGCAATCCCGACACCCTCCGACTACTGGAACGAGCCGCCCGAGTTCTCGACACGTTGGCAGTCCTCGATCAGGAACTCGAATCAGCGGAGTTGATCCTGGAGGGCTCCCGTGGGCAGCCCATCGCTAATCCACTCATGACCGAACGTCGGTTACACAGTCAGGTGTTCGCCCAGCTAGTCCGCCAGCTTCGTCTTGAGGAAGCAGAAGCCGGTGGCTGGGAGGGCTTATCCATCTCAGAGCGAGGCCGCAAAGCGGCCCTGCAAAGATGGAGGAAATCCCCGCAGTAAACGGTAGTTGACTCCTCGCTTTCGCTCCTGTTATGTGGTCTCTGATTACAGAGCCTTACCGGAAGGCTCGCAGAGGCGAGGAGGTTGTTCATGCTTGATCCTGTAGCGCCGGAGGTGCCGTGGGGAGTCACCAATTGCCCCGACTGCGATCATTGGACGGCAGAGATACACAAGCCCGTCCTGCATGGTGACGAAATCGACCCGGACGCTGGCGATAACGCTCTGTACTACGTGGCCGAGTGTGTCTGTGGCTTCAGCACGGTACAGACGGTTGAGCTTGTTTCGGGAGCGTGAAGCTCTACGGCATCGCTGAGATAGCGGAGCGGTTAGGCGAACGCCGAGAGACTGTTGCCCAGTGGTACTACCGCAGCCGAACGAACTCACCCGGTGGCATGGACCTGCCAAAGCCCGACTCCATTCTCAAGATGGGTCCGGTGTGGACGGGAGAAACATTGGGTCCATGGATTCGGAAGATGAGGAGGCGATCTATCTGAAACCTCGAAAAAAAGTAGCGAAGGATGGAACCGTTTCCTGGCTAGCCCGTTGGTATGACCCGCAGGCAAGCAACCCTGTCAGGAAGGTGGTCCGGTCGAAGTCGTTCAGGACCAAGAGGGACGCTGAGGCATACCAGGCCAGGATGGTGCTGAGGATTCGACAGGGCACCTATGTTGATCCAACCCTCGGCAAGGTGACCCTTGCCCAGTGGTGGGAAAGGTTCCTGGAAACATCGTCCGTGAACCTGAAACCATCGACCCGAGAGACCTACTCGGCCCGGATGAAGGTTCACGTTCTCGGCCCATTAGGCCGTCGCCCATTGGCGACACTCACACGGCTTGATATCGAAACGTGGATAGGGAACCTCACTCGGGAAGGGGTCAAGCCCGCCAACATCAAAGCCGCTCACAGTGTGTTGCGAAGGGTCCTTCAATCTGCCAAAGACGTAGGGGTTATCGGGACCAACCCAGCAACCGGCGTAGCCACGCCCAGGGTGCCTCGGGAGGAAATGCGAATCCTTAGCCCCGCAGAGGTTGAAGCCATCGCAAACGAGGTGGCTCCTCGGTATAGGGCTCTGGTCCTCTTACTGGCCTACGGGGGCCTACGGATCGGAGAAGCAACCGCCCTGCGGGTTGCATCCATGGACCTGCTTAGGGGCCGGGTGAATGTAGCTGAGGCCTTCTCGGAAGTGGGAGGCCGGTTAGTCCTGGGCTCCACCAAGACGGCTGGGAGCCGCCGAGTGGTAACGCTTCCATCGTCAATAACCCACGCCTTAAGAGAACATCTGGACAGGTTCCCTCCGGGACCAGACGGTTTGGTTTTCACGGGCGCAAAAGGTGGTGCGGTCCGTAGGACCGCCTTCTACCACCGGGTATGGATACCCGCCCTTAGGCGGGCCAACATCCAGGGACATGTTCGGGTGCATGACCTACGCCACACGGCGGTCTCCTTAGCGATCATGGTTGGAGCACACCCGAAAGAGATACAGGCTCGGGCTGGCCACTCATCTATCACCGTGACCATGGACCGCTACGGCCACCTTTTCCCCGGTCAGGATGAAGCTCTAGCCGCCAGGCTAGACGCCCTGATAGTGGCTCCTACGGACGATGGTTGGTCCACAGTTGGCCTAGGTGAATCGGGCAAGGTCGTAGGCCTCTACGACAAAAGGCCCTGACCTGCACTTTCAGTAGCAGGGCGGGAGGGACTCGAACCCCCGACCGCTGGTTTTGGAGACCAGTGCTCTACCAACTGAGCTACCGCCCTAAAGCGGGGTCAGTCTATCGAGGCTCCGAGCGGGGGGCCACGTATTGGTTCGGGATCGGTTTCAGAGCGGTTGAGGCCACGACCTCGGCTCGTCAGGCAGGGATCAGTCTGCGACCCGATCGGGACCGCCACAGGGCTGCGCCCGCAGCGCCCGCTATCGCTACCGCCACCCCGGCATAGGTCTTCTTATTGCGCGCCAGGTGGGTTCGGACGGCAGCAACCCGGGTCTCGGGATCCGCGATCGCGTAGAGGGCAGGCAACAGATCTTGAGCCGGCTCGGAGTGGACGCCACGGAGCGAAGAAAGCGACCGGCCCAACTCTTGGTACCGGGAAACTTCCTTCTTGCAAGGCTCGCAACGGGCTAGGTGGCGGCGGACGGCAAGCGAGTCTTCGCTGGTCACGTAGCTGGGGAGCATCTCCTGGATCTCTTCACACCTCATCTCGCACTCCTCGGTCGGGATCGCCGTAAACGATCTCTTTCAACTTCTTGCGAGCCCGATGGATCCGAACCTTTGCGTTCGTCTCGGAACAATCAAGCTGCTTGGCGATCTCTTCGATCGTCAGGCCGTAAACGTCCTTAAGGACCAAGGCTGCCCGGTAACTCTCCGGCAACAACGCTAGCGCTTGCTCCACCTCTTGCACTTCAAGCCGAGCACCTGCGGCCGACTCGGTCGAAGCTGCGGACGGGATCTGTGCCAGCATCTCGTCGTCGGTCCTTGCTTCGTGCTTGGTTCTCCTGGTGCGCGACCTGTGCTTGCTGATCGCAGCGTTGGTCGCCACCCGATACAACCAAGTCGTGAACATCGCGTCGCCTCGGAATCCCTTGAGCCCCCGCCATGCCTTCAGGAACGCGTCCTGGGTCGCTTCGGAAGCATCATCAGGATCACCAAGGATCCTCAAACACAGCGAGTAAACGTCCCGGTAGGTCAGATCGACGAGTTCTTTCCACGCCGCTTGATCGCCTGAACGACAACGATCCACGAGCTGCGGGGACACGAGTCCCTCGTCCTGCTCTGCCGGGCTCTTCTTGGGACGCCACACCATCACTCCAGGTTACAGAGCCTCGTGGTCCCAGGCCGCTTGGCCCCAGCACACGACCGTTTCACCTGCACTCACCGAGAAAGACGCCGAACCTGAAGACTGAGACACCCTGCCCACCAACTCGGCCCCCGTACGAGCAGCGGGGCCGAAGCCGACGTGGGCTGCGACCAGCCGGCTCCCAGAGCTGCGTCTGATCATCTGCAGCACCCAGGAGGCCGGCAGGCCCGGCGGTACAACGGTGCCATCGAGCCCAGCGGCAGAAGCGAACCTCTCGTTGTAGTAGGCCGGGTTCAGATCCCAGGTTGCAGCGGCGAATGCGATCGAGCGCCCTGCATCGGCAGTTATCCGTTCGCCCAGAATAGGTCCTGGCTCGACGGTAGCCTCAAGTCCGTCGGCGAAACCCAGACGTATCTCCACTGTGGGCTCGGCACCACCTGCCGCCGTGCAAACCGATGTTGCTGCGCTTGCGTCGATCGACGCAAGCGACCCGCTGAGCTTGTCTCCAGCGGCAACCTGTGCGTTCCATCTCACCGATAGAGTCGCAAGACGCAGGCGCGCTCTTTGATCCTTGAGCTCGGGGTGGGTCAGTGCGCGGTAGAGCGTCGGCACTACCGCGTATGCGAAGACGAAGCCCGGCGGGACCTCACCAGATTCGGTGATGGCCAGCGCACTTCGGAATTCCCGCAGCTTCTCTCGGCAAAGCTCATACTCCCAGGCGACGCTCAAGCGATCAAAGGTCCGTGAACATCGACTCTAGACGTGAGAGAAGCTGCGCTTTATCCAGCTCTTCCTCGGTCTTGCCCTTCAGGTCTGCCTTCGGCGTGTCCAGCATGTGCTGCACCGTGCGAAGCATCTCGTCTGCCGCGAAAGGTTTCGTCAGATAGCGATCCGCGCCGAGCTTGTAGCCCTTGACGATGTCACCTTCAGAAGTCTTAGCAGACAGGATCAATATCTTGATCTCTTCGCGCAGGTTCCGTTCGCGCATCTCTCTCAGCAGGGAGTAGCCATCAAGCGTCGGCATGATCACATCCAGGATCAACAGGTCTGGAGGCTGCTTGAGGATCATCCCAAGAGCTACGGAGCCATCGGGTGCTACCTGTACCGAGTGTCCCTGATCGATCAGGAGTGCACTGAGCAAGTGACGCATGTCCGCACTGTCGTCGGCAACGAGTATCCGGGCCATCTCGCCACCTCCCCTGGTCAGCCCTACTAACGAGCAACGGTTCAGCCCCCGCCGATCGGAGGCTGCCCTCGTAACTCGATGTTAGACGAGGCCCGGGTCTTGGAACACGGTCTCGAGCTGAGCCAGCAACAGCGCCTTGTCACGCTCCCGCTGGCGCCGCTGAGCAAGCTGTTCGGGCGAGGACGAAAGGAGTTCGGAGATGGCAGCTACGAACTCGTCGTGATCGAAGGGCTTGGTGAGATACATGTCGGCCCCGTGCTCGAATCCCTCGACCCTCTCGGACTCAGCGTTCCGAGCCGTCAGCACGAGCACTCGAACCCCGGAGCTGCCGCTTCGCGAACGCAAGGCATCCAAGACAGCGAAGCCATCGAGTTCGGGCATCATGAGATCGAGGACCAACACGTCGGGGGGATCGGCAAGGACCGCTTCAAGAGCGCTACGCCCGTCCTTGGCGGCCATGACCTCATGGCCCTCATCCACGATCGATCTAGTAAGGATGCTCCGTACGTCTGGATCGTCTTCCGCGATATAGATGCGTGCCATGATCTCCCACCTCGTTGGAGGGCAGCGCCGCTGCGGCCAGTCGCCCCTCTGCTTGGAACATCGGCCGGCAGAGCCGGTTCCTTGAGACCAGCAGGTACGCTTGGTCCATGGTTGATTCTCGACTTCCTCGTTTCTCGCAAGCGATGCAAGCCATCGTGCTTGCAGTCGCCTTCCTGGTCGATGCTCGCTTCGTTGTGCCCGCCCTCGCGCTGGTTCTCGGGGCTTCGGTGCTCGGTGGTCCTCGGTTCAACCTGTGGGCATATCTATACCGAGCGCTCCCTATCCCAGCGGGGGAACCCGAGCCTGCAGCGCCTCCTCGCTTCGCTCAGATGATCGGAACCGTCTTTCTGGTCTTGGGCACGATCGGTCTCTACCTCTTCGAGACAGAGACAACCATGTGGTGGGTCTTGGGCTGGGGCCCTGCCTTGGCAGTCGCCGCGCTTTCGGCGATCGCAGCGATCACATCGTTCTGTCTCGGGTGCGAGATCTACCTGCTGCTGCACCGGACCCGCCAGACTTAGCCTGTGGGTGATCGTTTAGCGATCCTTGGGATCGTTTGCGCTGTCGCGCTATCGCTCTACGGACTGTTGCTCCTGTACCGGAGGCGATGGACCGAGGCCCCTGAAAGGCTCGCCGTAGACCGCCTTGGTCTGGAGCTGATGGAGGGATGCTGTGCCTTCGTGCTCTTCTCGTCTCCATCGTGCCGGCCATGCAAGGCAGCACTGGCCGTCGTGCGATCTGTGGTCTCAAAGACACGCGGTGTGACGGAGATCGTCCAGATCGACGCCACCGAGCAACCGGACCTAGCCCATGAGTACGGGGTGCGGACCATCCCGACGGTCTTTCTGATCACGGCATCGGGTCACGTCGTCCACCGATGGCGTTCGGTTCCGGAGCACGCCGAGGCCGAAGCGGCCCTCATGTCGATCTGACGCCCAGCGACGGACGCGACGTTAGGGGCCCTTAGTGCAGGTACCGGGATCCTCGGCCTTTAGCCTCCGGCAACCGCGGGGATGATGGAGACCTTCGACCCTTCGGGTACAGAAGTCTCGATCCCATCGAGGAATCGAACATCTTCATCGTCGACGTAGACGTTCAAGAACCGGCGCAGGGCACCACTCTCGTCAAGGAGACGGGCCCCCATGCCGGGATGCTGAGACTCAAGAAGCGCCACAACCTCGCGCACCGTGGTGGCTTCGATCGAGACCTCAGCAGCGCCATCGGTCAACGAACGTAGCTGGGCTGGGACCTTCACGGTCACTGCCATGACAACACCTCCGCTAGAGCTTCCACCTGTGGCTTGATGATGTGAGTTGGGGACTCCCCCCTGGTCACTTCCAGAGTCTTGAGAC
Organism: uncultured Actinomycetes bacterium; assembly: GCA_937863385.1. GTDB lineage: Bacteria > Actinomycetota > CADDZG01 > CADDZG01 > WHSQ01 > CALMBW01. The sequence continues at coordinate 142,492 of CALMBW010000019.1, forward strand.
CGATCCCCGTGATCAGCACCACGGTCTCTTCGCCGGGAAGGATCGCACCGGACCGTACGAGGCGCTCGAGCCCGGAGATGGCAACTCCACCCGCCGTTTCCGTAAAGATGCCCTCCGTCCGAGCCAAGAGCTCGATGCCCGAAACGACTTCCTCTTCAGGCACGTTCGCTATGGAGCCTGAAGAGCCACGGACCTCCTGCAAAGCGTAGTAACCGTCTGCAGGATCACCGATCGCGAGCGAGCGAGCGATGGTTGCCGGCTTGACGGGCCTAACGTCCTCAACCCCGGCCACGAAGGCCTCTGCGACGGGAGCACACCCGGCCGCTTGGGCACCCGCGATCTTGACGGGCTTGTTCTCGATCAGGCCTGCTTGTTCGAACTCCCTGAATCCCTTGGCGACTTTCGTTAGCAATGACCCCGAGGCGATGGGAACAACGACGGCATCGGGCGAACGCCATCCCAACTGCTGGGCGATCTCGAAAGCGATCGTCTTCGATCCCTCCGCGTAGAACGGACGCATGTTCACGTTCACGAATGCCCACGGCTTCGAGCCTGCAAGTTCTGCACAAAGCCGGTTCACATCGTCATACGAACCCTCGACGCCGATGACTTCACCGCCATAGATCGTCGTTGCTGCGATCTTTCCGCGCTCCAGATCGGCCGGGATGAACACGATGCTCTTCATTCCAGCGGCTGCCGCATGAGCGGCAACGGCATTGGCTAGATTGCCGGTGGAGGCGCAAGCGGCTACCTCGTATCCGAAGTGACGAGCCATCGAGAGGGCCACGGACACGACCCGGTCCTTGAACGAATGTGTGGGGTTGGGGGCGTCACTCTTCAACCAGAGCTTGCGAAGACCGATCTCTGCTGCCAAGCGAGGGGCCGCTATCAAGCGAGTCCCCCCTGCTCCGATGTCAACACGCTCATCGGGGGCGGGCAGGAACGCGGCGAAGCGCCACATGGATGTGTCTCCTCGATCCAGCTCAGCGCGAGTCACATCCGCCGCGATCGCTTCGGCGTCATAGATCACCTCGAGGGGCCCGAAACACAGCTCGCAGACGTGCTGGGGCGAAACGAGATACTCGTTCCCGCACTCCCTGCATCGCAGACCCGCCACGTACTTCATCGCCGCTCCTTCGTCGTTCGGTGGGCTCTCCTCGAAGACGAGAAAAGCCCCCTTCCCGGACGGGAAAGAGGCTCCGGCGCTGGATCTCTTTCGGCTCATCCGTCCGGGTTTCGCACCTTCCCGGAAGCATCGACGCTCCGAGTGGTTGCGGCGGGATCAACGGGCCGGTCCCTCCCCCGCTCTAGATGAGCACTAGCGATACTAGCTGTTAGAGGAGTCTTCCGGTGTCACAGACGGCGGTTCGGGCAGGTCCGGCCGCCGGTCGAAGTCTGCCTTGCGGCCGCGTGTATACGGGGTGGGTTGGTCTCCGAGGACCCGCGTGATCCACAGGTGGCCGATCAAGAGCTTGGTCACGGCCACGGCGGGAACGCCAAGGAAAACCCCCCAGAAACCGGCCAGCGCACCACCAGCCAACAGGGCCAGCATCACCGTCGCGGGATGCAGTTGAACGGTGCGCCGCATGATGTTCGGGCTGATCACATGATTGTCGAGCTGCTGCACGACAAGTTCGACGATCGCCGCTTGAACGCCCAAACCGACTCCACCGCTAACGGTTCCGACAAGGAATCCAAGGCCTCCACCAATGAACGGACCCACGAGAGGGACCAGGTTGAAGAAGCCTGCGATCGCACCGATCATCAGCCAGAACGGAAGGCCGATGATCCTGAAACCGATCGCCGACGCTACTCCCACGAACAGAGCTACGAGCAGTTGCCCCCGGAGGAATCCGGCGAAGGTGCGGTGGATCTTCGCTCCGAGGTCGCTCATCTCGTCACGATGGGTTTCGGGAATGAGATTGAGCAGATCTCGCTTCAGCTGCGGCAGATCGATCAGTACGTACAGAGCGATCAAAGGTGCCAGTACGAAAACAAGGATGATCTCAAGAAGGCTTCGCCCGATCTCGGTGAAGTTCCCAAAGTGGTCGATGAATGAGTCACGAAGTTCCTTCGACACCTCGTCGCATCTCTGTTCGGAGGGAGCGTTCTCGGACGACAGCAGACAATCGACGGTCGTGGTGTCGATCTCGATATCGAAACGATCTTCGAGGCTAGCTGCTGCATCGTCGATGAATGTCACCGTCTTGTCTCTGAATTCGGGCCACTGATCCGAGAAGATCTCGACCTGTCTTGCCACGTAAGGGATCGTCAGCATCAAGAACAGAGTCACGCTCCCGATCATCACGATGTACGCGAGGAAAGTGCCTACCGAGCGGGGAACCCCCCGTTCCTCGAGGCGCGTGATCAGAGGGTTCAGCAAGAAGATGATCAGGATCGCTAATCCGATCGGGGCGAAGATCACACGGATGTACAGCAGCCCCTTGAACGCGACGAAAAGGACGAGCAAGACTCCGAGGATCGACCAGGCCGCAACGCCCGCACGGCGCAACCGTTCGGAGATCGGAAGTCGAGGAGGAAGTGGCATCGACACGGCCTGAGTATCCCCGAAAACCATCGGGCCAACCCGTCTCCCAGCTTGAGCCCGTGAGTGTGGAACCATAAAGACATGGATGAAGGCACAGGCGTTGTCATCGCGTCGAATCGCGGCCCCGTGTCATTCGTTAAGGGCCCGGATGGCTTCTCCACCACACGCGGCGCTGGAGGGCTAGCCGGAGCCCTGGACCCCGTGGCCCGGCAACTTGGTCACGATGCCGTTTGGATCTCGGCAACCACCTCTGACGACGACAGGGACGCGCTGCACGCTGGTCTTTGCGACGGCCTCGAGCGAGAGCTCGGTTACGCCGTCTACATGCTCGACATCGACAAGGAGACGTACAAGAAGTACTACGACACGGTCAGCAACCGCATGTTGTGGTTCGCCAATCACTGTCTCTGGGATGAGCTGGGCATCGATGGCTTCGGCGAAGAAGAGATCGCAGCCTGGGACGCCGCATACGAACAGGTCAACCGACGTTTCGCTGCGGCCGTCAGCGAGGTCGCTAGCCCCGGCGGTCTTGTCCTGTTCCAGGACTACCATCTGTACACCGCGCCCGGCCATCTCAGAAGCATCCGGCCGGACCAAGTGATCTTCCATTTCACACATTCCTCGTTCTGCAGTGTCGAGGGCCTCGATAGATTGCCAAAACCACTTCCCAAGAGAGTCATCGAAGGGATGCTTGGGGCCGATTTGCTCGGTTTCCACGTCGCCCAATGGGTACACGGATTCCTCGACTGCGCCGAGCGGATCGGAGCTCGGGTCGATAGGGCGCGAGGGCGCGTTGATCACGGCGATCGCACTACCTGGGTTAGGGAGTACCCCATCCAAGTGGATGCCGGTTTCCTGCGACAGAGGTCGAGGCAAGTCCACGCGACCGAGTGGGCGAACAGGTTCCTGGATAGGACCCGGAAAGGCCCTCTACTCGTGCGCGCCGATCGCTCTGAGCCATCCAAGAACATCGTCCGCGGGTTCGAGGCCTTCGGGATGCTGCTGGATCGGCGACCCGATATAGCGAAGGACGCTCGCTTCGTAGCCTGTGTGTACCCATCCCGGCAGTCGATGCCCGAGTACCAGCGATACACCCGAAGCATCAAGGAGGCTGTCGCTTCGGTAGTGGCCAGACACCCGGGGTCGATCGAACTCTTCATGGAAGACGACTTCGATCGAACCCTTGGAGCACTTCGGGTATATGACGTTCTGCTGGTGAATCCGATCATGGATGGGATGAACCTCGTGGCCAAGGAGGGCCCCATCGTCAATGAGCGCGATGGACTCCTCGTGCTCTCAACCGGAGCCGGCTCGTTCGAGGAGATGGGTGACGCGTCGATACAGATCGAGGATCCACTGGACGTAACTGCCACTGCAGCTGCCCTAGAGCGGGCTCTTGATATGGAAGCTGACGAGAGGTCGAAGCGAGCCGAAGCTCTTCGAAGAAGTGCCCAGGCAAGAGAACCCGCGTGGTGGATCGACACTCAGCTGGCCGACCTCGAAGCCATCGCAGCGGGCGATGAGCCGCTGACGCCCCCTTGCTAGCTAGATCTGAGCGCCCCCGGCCACCTCTACCATCCTGCGCAAGAGTGCAAGAACACCTTGAGGGCCGTCAACGATCACATCCGCTCTCCTCAGGAGTTCTTCGGGAGCCTCGGAAGAGTTCACCGCAACGCGCAGAGTGACAGCCTCGGCACCTAGTTCATCAAGGGCGTCGAATCCGGGCAGATCGACGACATCATCCCCTACGAAGCCGGCCGCAGCGAACCCCTTCGCGCGGTCGCGCACCACATCCGCCTTCGAGAACTCCTGCGGTGGTCTGAGCTCGAAAGCCAGGCGTCCTCCTGCCCTAAGCAAGCCGTACCGGTCGGCAAGGTCCTGAGCGAGTGAGTCGAGTGCGGCGCGAGCTCTAGCCCGGTCGGCCGCGGCGCGGAAGTGGAGCCCGATCATTATCGTCTTGTCCTCGAGAACCACGCCCGGCAGGGCAAGTTGATCCAGCGCCGAACGAGCCTCTTTCAAGACCGATGCCATCAGCTCGGCATGAGGCTTTGCGGCATCGGTGAGTTCGATCCGTCCGTCCACGGTCCGCTCCGCTCCGTGTACCCCCCAAAGCTCGATGCCACCCCCCAGCCACTCCAACAGTTGAGAGGCCGAGCGGCCCGACACGATCGCGACCAAACCTAGAGCCCGGCCGAGCTCCTCGAGCACGTCCCGAACCCCTAGGAAGGGCCGGGCCTGATGAGGAAGCTCAACGATCTCGGAAAGGGTTCCGTCGAAATCCAAGAAGAGCGCGGCATCGCGCCCATGTGAAGCGAATCCGGCGACTAAGTCTTTGGTCACCCGGCGAGGCTAACCGTCGTGACTCTCCTACACTGACGTATGCGCAATATGAGGTTGGCCTCGGCGATCCTGTTGCTCGCCGGCGTCTCCTGTCGCCCCGAAACGGTTGAGCTCGCCTACCGTTACGAGCCAGGAGCAGTGCTTCACTACGAGATGACGGCTTCAGCGAAGGCGTCGTGGGATATCGGTGCCAAAGGTTCCGGCTCGTACACCATCACCTATGACGTCGCCGAAGAAGTCATCGAGGTCGATGAGGGTGTCGCAACCGTGGCCGTCACGATGACACCCGGGGAGATCACTGAAAAGGGCCTCCCTTCTCCCGGCCCCCGCGCTCGCTCGTTCGAACTCCAGCTGGGGACACAAGGACAGGTACTCGAGATCTTGAGCGTCGATGGGGTACCCGCGGGTTCGCTCGAACCAGACGACCTTGCCTTCATAGGAACGTACAGACCTCCGCTTGCCTCCCAAGATGTTGCGCTGCGTGACTCCTGGGAAGCCGAGCAGAAGGTGTCCATCGGCCCGGTCTTCCAGCAGGTAACCACGACCGGACGACTAGAGAGATTGGATGTACGCGCTGCAGGACCCGTCGCCACGATGTCCTTCGAGGGGCGCGGCCCCCTCGTCTGGACCACGTCACTGGCACAAGGAGCGGCCGAGTTGACGGGTTCAGCTTCGAGTTCGGGTGAAGCCGAACTCAGCATGAAAGATGGCTACCTTGACTCATCGGTATCAACCACCTCCGGGAGATTCGAGGTGCGCGTCACACCCGAAGGCGGGCAGAGCGCCATCACCGGCACGCTTCGCCTCGATCTCACCTTGGAGTTGGACCGGGTTTAGTGCCGCTTCTCTAGTAGTCGGCTCCTACGACTACGTGAAGGGCAACACTGGTCGAGAGGTTCTCGGGCTTGGGCTCCACCTGCCAACCGAATCGTTGCGCGAGCCGTTCGGCCGCCTCTTGGGATTCGGTATACGACCACAGCACCGTCGTCAGCCCGTAAGAACGCGACGCACCCTGGATCGCGACAACCTCGAATCCAAGCTCACCCAATTGATTGGCCATACGGTCGTCTGCGGCTGCGTCGGCGGTCCCGTTCAGGACCTGAACGCTCATGTTCTCCGTGATCAACTCCACCTCGGCCTCGGGCGTGGTGCTCGGCTCGGGGGCAGGAGGCGAAGGTGAAGGCGACGGGGATGGGTCGGGCCGCGGTGACTTCGACGGGGCCTCGGCAGAAGGAGCCGCGCTCTCAGACTTCTCTGCCACGACCGGCGTCTCGATATCGTCGTTACCCAAGGCGTCCACCGCCAGCCAGATGCCCACGGCGACCATCGCAGAGACGATCAACCATGGGAACGCCCAGCCCAGGACCGAGCGGTAGAACGCCCACTGAGATCGATGCGAGTGCTTACCCACTAGTGCACCGACCTTGCGCCGCTGATCGGGGGGTCACCTCGGGGTGTAGTCGGCTCCCAGCAACCGCGCCACGCGCTGCTTCTGCCGGTACATCCGGAGACGCTTAAGGCGTTTGACGAGGATGGGGTCGTACTCGAGTGCAGCCGGTTGCTCCAGAAGCTCGTTGAGTACCTGGTAGTAGCGGGTGGCCGACATATCGAAGCGTTCTTTGATCGCTTGTTCCTTGACCCCGGCGTGCTTCCACCAGGACCTCTCGAAATCGAGGATGTCGATATCCCGCTGGGAGAGTTCTTCCATGCACATCAAGCTACCCGCGGGGCTCACAGGTGGTACGGATTTCCGCCCGAGATGTGACTCCTGTGCTAGATGAGCAGGGCTCGGATCAAGGAAAGAGTCCCCGCATCTGGTGGGCCTCGGCAACCCTGGAGACGCCGATCCAAGTGGCCGCTTGTCGCATCGACAGTCCCTTCTCGGCCGCAAGTTCGTGCACCTCCTCGTAGCTCTTCTCCATGATCAGCCGGAGACGATCGTTCACCTCTTCGTCGGACCAGAAGTAGGCCTGGATATCCTGAACCCACTCGAAATAGGAAACGGTGACACCTCCAGAGTTGGCGAGGATGTCCGGCACGACGTGGATCCCGCGTTCGTTGAGGATCTTGTCGGCCTCGAAGGTGACGGGACCGTTGGCCCCTTCACAAAGGATCTTGGCTCTGACGTTGTCTGCATTCTTGACCGTTATCACGCCTTCAACGGCGGCGGGCACTAGAACGTCAACGTCGAGCTCTAGAAGTTCGTCGTTGGTGATCGGTTCGGCACCGGGGAAACCGGACACGGTCCCCGAATCTTGCTTGTAACGATTGATCGCTTCAGGGTCGAGACCCTTCTCGCGGTAGAGGCCACCGTCCACATCCGACACCGCCAAGACGCGGCAACCGGCGTCATGCAGCAGTTGGGCGGCATACCCGCCTACCTTTCCGTAACCCTGGATAGCGACGCTGACCTCATCGATGCTGAGATTCAAGGCACGAAGCGTAGAGAAGATCGTGTACATGACACCGCGCGAAGTGGCACCTGCCCTGCCACGCGACCCACCGATCGCCACGGGTTTGCCGGTGACCACGCCCGGCACCGAGAACCCGGTGTTCATCGAGTAGGTGTCCATGATCCAGGACATGATCTCTTCATCGGTGTTCATGTCCGGAGCAGGGATATCGCGTTCGGGACCTATGAAGGGAAGGATCTCCGATGCGTATCTGCGCGTCATCCGTTCGATCTCGGATCGTGAATGGCTTCGAACATCGACGGATATACCGCCCTTCGCCCCACCGAATGGGATACCGGCGATAGCGCACTTCCAGGTCATCCACATCGCGAGCGCTTTGACTTCGTTGAGGTTCACCGCCGGGTGATAGCGAACTCCACCCTTGGCCGGGCCTCGGGTCACGTTGTGATGAACCCGATAGCCCTCGTAGACGCGGGTGGTGCCGTCATCCATGCGGAACGGAACCGACACAACGAGAGCACGCTTGGGGGACCTAAGGATCTCGTGGACGCCGGGAGCTAGTCCCATCAGGTCGGCTACCTCATCGAGCTGCGCGCGGGCGTTATCCCACGCGGAGTCTGCAGTATCGACCGTGCCCCTAGCTTCCGGTTCGGACGTCATTGTCTCCCAAGTCTGTAGCCGTGCCGTTCCACGATGCTAGCCTCAGCGAGTGGAGCCGGGTGTCGGGATCGAACCGACGACCTAGGCTTTACAAGAGCCTCGCTCTACCAACTGAGCTAACCCGGCGAGGACATCAGGTTATCAGCGCGCCGCCGGCCGCCCAGTGACATGGTGCTCGAGCTTTCGTTTGATGCGCTGAAGAGCGTTGTCGATGGATTTCACGTGGCGGCCTAAGAAGTCCGCGATCTCCTGGTAGGACTTCCCGTCCATATAGAGCTGGAGCACTTCCGTTTCAAAATCCGACAGCAGGCGGCCGACAGACGACCTGATGCTTTCGATCTCCTCCGCAGAGATGACAAGTTCTGCCGGATCCGAGATCCCTTTGCTGACCAGAGCCTCACCGACGGAACGGTCATCGTCGTCACCTTCGCCTGCCGGTTTGTTCAACGAGACATAGGAGTTCAGGGGCTGATGCTTCTGACGCGTCGCGGTCTTGATGGCGGTGATGATCTGGCGCGTCATGCACAGTTCGGCGAAAGCTCTGAAAGCGGTGTTCTTGTCGGCCTGGAAGTCGCGTATCGCCTTGTATAGACCGATCATTCCTTCTTGGACGATGTCTTCCCGGTCGGCTCCGGCGAGGAAATACGTGCGCGCCTTCGCTCGCGCGTAGTGACGGTAGCGCTTCAAGAGAAGCTCGATCGCTTGATCCTCTCCAGCTCGGACGCGCTCTACCAACTCCTCGTCGGAGAGTGCTTCAAGCGTTTCGTCAGACATATCCATCTCCCCCGTCCCCCGTGCCGGGGACGATCCGCCCACTTGGTGGAGCGAGATCCCGCTACAGGTTAGCTGGAAGTGCTCTCCGTCTTGCGACTTCGAACATCGCGACAGCGCCTGCAACGGCGACGTTCAGAGACCCGATCCGGCCCATGTGAGGGATGCGCGCCGTTGAATCACAATGGTCGCGAACGAGGCGCGAGATCCCGCGGTCTTCCGCACCCAGAACGAGCCCGATCGGGGGAACCGCCAGATCACTGTTCCACAGATCGCCCTCTGCCTTCTCATCCATGCCGAGGATCCACAAGCCTTTCCGTTTCGAATCCTCGATCGCCTGGCTCAGGTTCTTGACCCGTGCGACAGGTACTACTTCAGCGGCTCCCGCCGCAACCCTGCGGACCGAACTCGTAACCCCGACCGATCGATGAGCCGGCACCACGATCCCATCGAAACCGGCGCTGTCCGCACTACGGATGAGGGATCCGAGGTTATGTGGGTCCGTTACACCATCGAGGAACAGCAGGGCAGGCGCGGCCCTGGACAACAGCTCTTCCAGTGGCGTGTAGCGATACTTGCCGGCGACGGCGGCGACCCCTTGATGGTTGGCGCCTCGAACCAGGCGCTCGATCTGTTCCTTAGGGATCATCCGTACGGGCACCGAGGCCTCCTGAGCGCGCTTACGGATCTCGCCGAGCACACTGGATGGGGCCATCCCCTGCGCCATCATCACCCTCTCGACCCGGCGCCCAGCCTTCAGCATCTCGAGCACCGGCCTTCGGCCGTACACGATGTCCTCTGCCGAGGGCTGGGATCCCAAGATCAGATGCGCCAGCGGGTTCCGGCCGCTGTGTCTTCTATCGAAACCCCCAAAGAGATCAACCGGTCGCGGATCGCGTCGGCTCGGTCGAAAGCTTTTCCGGCCCGTGCTTCCTCGCGCAGTTCGAGCAAGAAGTCCAGCAACCCACCAACCAGTTCACCGTTGTCTCCGGTCCCCGAAGGAAAAGCGAAACCGAGAACCCCTGTTAGCTCCAAGAAAGGATCGATGATCTCGATCAGGTTCTGGATGTGTTCGTCTCCGCCGGACTGAGCGCGCTCCAAGATGCGGTTGCCCTCAGAAACCAGGTCGTGTACCACGGCATAACCACCAGCGGTGTTGAAATCGTCATCCATCGCATCGATGAAGCGGGTGACGTAACCCGCGGCTGCGGCGATCTCGTCATCGGTACGCGTGCGCGGCCACGACCCTTGGGGCATCCGCTCGCCGAGCAGGTGACGAGACGCCTCCAAAAACGTCTTCCATCGCTCGTAGGCCTGGGTCGCATCGCGCAGAGCGGCTTCACTGAACACCGGCTGGCTGCGGTAAGAACCAGCGAGGGCCCAGTAGCGTGTCTGCTCTCCGCCATATCGTTCCGCTACATCCCGTGCTAGGACCACGTTCCCGAGAGACTTCGACATCTTCTCGGCTTCCATCTGGACCATCCCGGAGTGCAGCCAGTGACGCACGAACGTCTGGCCTTCGTGGAGGCCCTCGGCTTGAGCGATCTCGTTCTCGTGGTGAGGGAAGATGAGGTCGCTGCCTCCGCCATGAAGGTCGAAACCCATACCGAGATACTTCTCGGACATCACCGAGCACTCGATGTGCCACCCCGGTCGACCCGGCCCCCAGGGGGACTCCCATGAAGGTTCGCCCTCTTTGGCGGCCTTCCACAATGAGAAATCGAGCGGGTGTCTCTTGCCCGCATGGGGCTCGACGCGTTCACCGGCGCGCAGGTCCTCGATCGATCGGCCGCTGAGCTTTCCGTAGCCATCGAAACTCTCGATCGAAAACCACACGTCCCCCTCGTCGGTGGCATAGGCGGATCCGTTGCCGATCAGACCAGTGATGGCGGCGACCATCTCGGCGACGTGCTCCGTCGCCTTTACCGTCAGGTCGGGAACCTCACCGCCCAACGCCCGCATGTCCTCTTCAAAGGCTTCGGTGTACTTGCGGGCGATCGTGTCGGGAGGGACCTTTTCCACCTCAGCGCGTTCGATGATCTTGTCGTCCACATCCGTGTAGTTGCGGACGTAGGTCACTTCGTAACCTCTGTACTCGAGATAGCGATGGATCAGGTCGAAACAGATAAAGGTACGGCCGTTGCCGATGTGGATCAGGTTGTAGACGGTGGGGCCGCAGACGTACATCGAGACCTTGCCGGGATCACGCGTCTCGAACGGCACAGTGGTGCGCTTCATCGAATCGTAGATCCGGATACCCATCACGCCACCCTAACCAGAGCTACTGCCGATGCGGCCATACCCTCACCTCGGCCGGTGAAGCCCATCCCGTCGGTGGTGGTGGCCTTGATCGAAACCTGACCTGTATCGAGTCCCAATGCCGTAGCCACGTTTCGCATCATCGCGTCGCGGTGCGGTGCGAGCCTTGGTTCCTGGGCGACGACGGTCGCATCGATATTCACTATCTCGATGGAAGCTTCGTCGAGGAGCCTCCGGGTCTCCGCAAGGATCTCGAGACTGGACACACCTTTCCACCGGGCGTCGCCGGGGAACCGGTCCCCGAGGTCACCCAAGCCGCCGGCGCCCAGCAATGCGTCTGCGATCGCGTGACTCAATACGTCCGCGTCCGAGTGACCACCTAACCCGTCATGCCCCTCGATCGTGACCCCTCCAACGACGAGCACACGCCCGCGTTCGAAGCGATGAGCATCGAGACCTTGGCCGACGCGGATCACCGCAGACCACCGCGCACGAGTGCCTCAGCCAGAGCGAAGTCCTCGGGGTAGGTGACCTTGATATTGGAGCGACCACCGTTCACCAGCTTGACGGTGCCGCCATAGCGCTCCACGAGTGAGGCGTCATCCGTCCCGATGAACCCTTCCGCGCGGGCTTTCTCGTGCGCCTCTCGCAACACCTCCGTTCGGAAAGCCTGCGGCGTTTGGGCACGCCACATGTCTTCACGGTCGACCGTGGCCTCGATCCGGTCCCCCACCGACCGCTTCAAGGTCTCGTCCAGCGGCATCGCTGCGATCGCTCCATCCGCCTCGGTTGCTGCTTCGATCACGGCCTGAACCAATCCCACCGAGATGAACGGCCGCGCGCCGTCATGGACGACCACGACGTCGGAGCTCACTTCCTCAAGGCCACTGGCCACGGAGTCTTGACGCGTTTCGCCCCCGGCAGTGATCACCAATGATTCACGCTGCCCGAACAAGGCACGCGCCTCGTCGAGGTTGCGCTCGGGCACGACTAGGACAACCGGTGAACACCCAGCGTCGAGCAGAACGTCGAGGGACCATTCGATCAAGGGACGGCCTGCCATAGGCCGGAACTGCTTGGGGCCTCCAGAGTCTCCTGCTGCCCTCTCACCCCGTCCTCCGGCGGCGATCACCGCGGCCGAAGACGGCCTGCCTGTAGCCGTGGGAGCTATCCCAGAACCTCGTCGAGCATGCGCTCGGCCTCAGCTTCGTCGCAGTTCTTGGAGAACGTCAACTCGGAAACGAGGATCTGACGGGCCTTGGTGAGCATGCGCTTCTCGCCTGCAGCAAGTCCCTTCTCCTTGTCGCGCTGGTGGAGGCTGCGCACCACGTCCGCAACCTGATAGATGTCACCAGACTTGAGCTTCTCGACGTTGGCCTTGAAACGGCGGGACCAGTTGGTGGTGTTGGTGGTGGGCTCGTTCTTCTTGAGCACCTTCATCACCTTCGGAAGTTCTTTCTCGGGGGTTACCTCGCGCAGTCCGACCTCGTCGGTGGAGTCGGTAGGCACCATCAAGGTGAGTTCACCGTAGGCGAGCTTCAAGATGTAGTAGTCGCGCTCTTCACCGAAGAGCTCTCGCTTCTCGATCTTCTCGATCGTGGCCGCTCCATGATGGGGGTAGACGACCTTGTCACCGATTCGGAATCCAGCCACGAACGTTGAACCTCCCTACTAAAGATGCTGCCGCGGCGCTGATCAGCGCGTCCCCAGGAGGGGAACCGGACGTTCAACAAGGGTAACACGGCCATCATGGCCTCTCGCTCTCGCGTCGCGCGCCCCAGACGGTTTCGCATCGTGTTCCAGGACCGCGAGAGCATGAGAAAGATCCTCGACTTCGACCACGTCCAGAGAACCCTGCCGCTTCTCGCGCGATCCCGCCGGGACCAATGCCGTCGTCGCACCCATGCGGGCGGCCTCGCTAAGACGTCTTGGCGTGGACGGCACTCTGCGGACCTCGCCACCGAGGCCGATCTCGCCGAACGCAACAACTCCTGGAGGGCACGCTGTCTTGGAGTGTGCCGAAACTAAGGCCAATGCCACGGCAAGATCGACCGCAGGTTCCTTGACGGCTATCCCCCCTGCAGCCGCCACGAACACATCGCACGATCCCAGCCGGATCCCGACCCGTTCCGAAAGCACGCCCAACAACATCGCTATCCTCTTGTGGTCGATACCGGTACAGATCCTCTTTGCTGTAGCAGGGTCTGGAGCAGGTGTGACTAGCGCTTGGATCTCACTCATCAAGGGACGCGTGCCTTCGATGCCCGGATAGAGGATCGACCCCGGAACGCCGAGGCGGCGGTCTGCCAGGAGCATCGAAGAAGGATCGTCGACCGTTTCGAGACCATGTTGCTCCATGACGAAAACCCCGGTCTCTTCGCAGGAACCGAAGCGGTTCTTGGCGGCCCGCAGCAGGCGAAGTGTGCCCGACCGCTCGCCTTCAAGCGTGACGACGGTGTCGACCATGTGCTCGAGCGTCTTCGGTCCCGCGACGTTGCCGTCCTTGGTCACGTGGCCGACCAGGACCAGAGCGGTACCGCTGGTTTTGGCGAGGGCGATGAGGGCTGCGGCGCAGTCCCTGACCTGAGTGGGCGTGCCGGCAGCAGAACCAAGCTCGGGATCGGACAAGGTTTGGATCGAGTCGATGATGACCATGTCGTAAGTGTTGACACTGCAAACGTGCACGATGTCAGGGAGTGACGTGCCTGAAGCAACCGAGAATCCTTGGGGATCGATCCCGAGGCGTTTGCCTCGCAGAGACACCTGCTGAAGACTCTCCTCGCCGGTGATCATCAGGCAACGCTGTCCCGACCTTCCCATCGAATCGAGAAGCTGCAGCACGAGGGTGGACTTGCCGATACCTGGTTCGCCTGCAAGAAGGACGACCCCACCCGGCACCATCCCGCCGCCCAGCACCCTGTCAACCTCAGCCAGGCCCACCGTAAGGCGCTGCGAGATATCTTCCGCGTCGGAAAGCGAAGAAACCACCAACCCGGTCCGTCCCCCGGCTGTAGACGCAGACTTCGCGGCGGTGGAGGTGGTCACGGCAGTGGACCACTCGCCACATTCGGGGCACCGCCCGAACCACTTGTGAGCCTCGTGGTCACACGCCGAACAAGTAAAGGTTTCTCTAGTTTTCGCCATACCCGAACGCTAACGAGGCCGTGCGACGTTTTTCGTGGCAAGGCTTCGGTGCTCCGGCACACCGCAGAGCCAGGTTGCTATTCGCGGGTGTAGGTATTTGCCGAGGAAGCGCTGGCCTCTTGATAAAGCGCCGAAGCGGCCTGTCTGCTGACAAGCATGAGCTTGGCGACCGCGGTGATCGTCATCCCGTAATCGTCAACGAGTGAGCGCACCATCTCGGCCCGCATCGATCGCATGGCGGACTGCGCTCTGACGATGGCATCTTCGAGCTTCTTGCGCTGGGCCCGGCCGTCAAGGATGGCGCGTTCGATCGCGCTACGGTCAGACCCCGGGGAACTGAGCTGGCGCGCCTTCTGCAACGTCTCTTGGGAGACATCACAAAGTAAGCGCAGTGATTCCTCCAAACTCAAGAACCGCGTCTCCAACGCCCTGTCGGTCATGCTCGAAACCTCCCCCACCGAACAGCCGTTGCCTATTGATACCCCTGCAACCCGGTATTGCGGAAGTGAGATTCCACAATCCCTGGGGTCAATCGGCGATGCGCAGGGCTACAGCGGGAGGGATCTGGGAGGCCTGACGGGCAGGCCACATCGTCGCAAGGAGCGACGCGACCATCGAGATCGCCGCAAGTATCAGCAGCTCGCTCCACGGGACGATGAACTCGATGCCGTCGCCGAACTCTCCGTTCAGGATCAGCTGGCGCGCGGTGACGATCGCCAGTGCAACACCGATCACCACCCCCGTTAGAGCTGTCAGGGTGCTTTCGATGACGAACGCAGTACCGATCATCAGCGGCCGGAACCCCAAGGAACGGAGCACTCCAACCTGGCGACGTCGCTCTCGCACCGCTCGGACCATGACAACACCGATGCCCGCGATGCCGACAGCAAGGCCCAGAGCCAGGTAACCCTGCATCAGGCGGAAGAACTGCAAGCTGCCTTGCTGGAAATCCTCGATCCGGGAGCGGAACGTCACGGCCTCCACACCATTGCGTACGAACTCGCCTTGCAGTGAGCGAACGACAGATTCGGCATCCGCATCCCCATCGACGGAAACGTAGAAACGCGACGGTGGCACCTGGGCGCCCATGACATCTCGCAGCGAATCGGAGTTCATGTAAACACCGGAGAAAGCAGAGTCGTCGTCGGTCATGGCGATCACCGTTCGCTCGGCGCTCTTTCCGGTGACGGGATCGATGATCGTGATCTGCTCGCCCGTTCGCACATACTCGATCGAAGGTCCTCCGCCCTCGTTCAAGAAGAAGGGGGGGACGATGGCGGCTTCGTCGTCCTCTAGAAGCCTGGCCCATGCCTGCTCGTCATTCGAGATCCCCTCAGCGAGGTCATCGTCGGTGAGATTAGGGGGGCCTATCTCGACGAAAGTCTCATCCACGCCCGAAGTGGTCCAGGGTTTGGGATCGCGGCTCCGGGGAGTCGTGAACTGCGCCGTCCCGAAGTACAACGTCGCCGCTCGATCCACACCCTCTACCCCCTCTAACGCCGCCGCTGACGGAGGATCCGTGCCGAGGGAATCCACCAGGATGTCGTAGCCACCCGCCTCATCTTTGACGGTGTTGTCGATCTGTCCCGAGAAAACGTTCGAGAGGATCGAGATGAACACCATGGTGAAGATCACCAGCGAGAACATCGCCAGTGTGAGACCGGTGCGGAACCTGCGTGCCAGCGGATAGGCCAGGCCGAGCCGAAGGGACAACCGCTTCGCGCCGAAGCGACGCACCACCGCCCCTATCGCATCCTGCAACTGGGTCAACAAGATGACCGCCGCGACGTTCAAGAGAAGCCCAACCAGCACGAAAGCGAAGATGTCGCCCGAATCGTAGAAGGCCCCACTGGTGATCTCGTTGCCAAAGGCCCCCCAAGCCAGAGAACCGATGGATGCTCCGATCAGCAAGCGGTGGGTCCCAACAACCCTCGAAAACAGTGGAACCAAGCCGTAAGCGATCATGCCCGGCCCCACGATCACGCCCGCCCACCCTTGCTCGTTCCCGAGCCCAGATAGCAGCGACATCACCCCGAGGATCGCGACCACCCCACCGGCGATCATGGAGCGCTTGCGGGGACGGATCCGGGTTGGCTCGGGAAGATCGCGGATGGCTCTGATGATGTTCACGCGCGAGATGCGAAGACTGGTCAGAAACACCGTGGCGAGCGCTATAACAACCCCGATGGAGAAGCCGGCGATCAGGCTTGAAGTCTCTAGAGCGAAGGTGAGATCGAGCGAGAAGTCACCGAACCCCCCAAAGATCGGAGCAGCAACTTTGACGATGGCCCACCCCACACCGATCCCGAGCAGCGTTCCAAAGATCCCGGCCGGCAGCCCATAGATCCCCCCCTGCATGTAGAAGCTTCGGACGAGGTCCGAACGCTTCAGCCCGACTGCTCGCAGCATCCCGAGCTGGCTTTTCCGCTCCTCGGCCAACATCACGAAGATCTGAACCAACAACAAGATCCCTGCGATAACTGCGAATGCACCGATCGCCAAGAAGAACTCCGAGAACTGATCGCCCTGGGTTTGGGCGGAATCCAACCGGTCCTTCTTGACGGGGTCGATGTTGGTCGCTCCCGTGATCTCTTCTATCTCCCTGGTGACTCGGTCGGTCAGCACGGCACCATCTTCAACATCACCCTCATTGGACACGAGCAAGAGATGTGAAGGCGGGGTCCGGACTGAGGGATCCTGTTGTCCTTCGAGCGCGGCGGCGATGGTTCCGGGGGCAACGAATGCGTTCGGCGAGATCGTCTCGAAACCCGTCCAGAAGCCCGCGAGACCCAATCGGGGGAAGATCCGCTCAACTCGGAGGCGCTTCTCTACTCCATACAGCGACGCCGTGATCTCGTCACCGACCCCGACCTCCAAAGCAAGCGCAACGTCTTGCGTGATGAAGACTTCATCGCCGGCTGGGTCTGATCCGTCGACACCCGTCTGGCCCGGGTCACCACCGAAGCTAGTGGCCGCCTCGATATCCATCTCGATAAGGCGCGCCCCGGGCTCAGCCTTTGGCTCGCTGCCTGTCGTGTACAAAGCGGCACGAGCGGATGACATCGCTATCGCCCCGTCAACTACGGCATCGGAGGCACGCAGTGCTTCTGCCGCAGCACTCGCCTCCTCGGCCGAAGTAAACATGACGACCTCGTCGACCGGTCCTAGCTGCTGGGTCGCCGTGGCGGTGATCGATGCATCAAGGGTGTCACCCACGATGAAACTGCCGGTGATGATGGCGGTCCCCAGCAGGCTGCCGGCGATCACCAGCACGGTCTCTCCCGGTCGTCTGGTGGCATCGCGCACGGCGAGCCTCCGAAGGATCGGTCTGCGGACCATGAGGACAAGCGCGACTCCCAAGAGGACTACAGCGAAGGCGAGGATCAAACGGCGCCCTTCAGACTCGTCGCTTCGACTTCGCCGTCGCGCATCTGGACAAGTCGAGAAGCGGTCTCGCCGATCGCGCGGTCGTGAGTCACGAGAACCAGTGTCAGTCCGTCACGGTTCAACTCGTGGAGCAGCTCGACGATCGAGCCGGCGGTCTCGGAGTCGAGGTTACCCGTCGGCTCGTCGGCCCAAACGAGGGAGGGCTCCCCTGCTAAAGCACGGGCAACCGTCACCCGCTGCTGCTCACCGCCCGACAGCTCATTCGGCCGATGACTGATCCGGTGGCCGAGACCGACGCGATCGAGCGTGGCCACGGCTCGCTTGCGTGCTTCGGACGGTGCGACTCCGGCCAGCAACAGGGGCAGCTCAACGTTCTCGGCTGCGCTGAACACGGGGATCAGATTGAAGGATTGGAAGATGAAGCCCATCTCCTTGGCACGGTGTGTGCTGCGACGCGCATCTGACATCGAGTGGATCAACTCACCTTGGACCCATACCTCGCCGCTATCGATGTCGTCCAAACCAGAGAGACAGTTGAGAAGCGTCGTCTTCCCGGAACCGGACGGACCCATAACGCCTACGAACTCGCCGGGCTGCACGCTGATCGATAGATCCTTGAGAGCCTCGACCGATTCGGCCCCGGTTCGATAGGTCTTGCGCACGCCCTTCGCAACCAAGATGGGATCGGGTACCCCAGAACCGCTCACGTCTGTCCTTTCGTAGGCCAGCATCAGGGTAGAGCAGAGCAAGTTTTAGGCAAGCCTCACGAAGGTGATGGGGCACGTCTTCCTAGGACTTCGGGGAGCGGGGGCTGGACTCTAGAAGTGGTGCATCACGGCACCTGAATCCGGTGCGAAATCCGACGCGCCACTTGCGTTCACCGCGCCGGCCCACCACTCGACCCGATCGGACAGACCCGGCACTGCTTTTCTCGCCACGGAGATCTTCAGCGTTCGGGGGCCGGTCTTGCGACCCCGGCCGGCGTCGGTCCAGTCGCATCCATCAGCCGTGCACGATCCCAGACTGGCCATCGGCTTGCCCTTGGGTCCAGACACTAGTGTCAGGACATGCTCGATACCGTCACCGGTATCGAGAGTCAGAAACACGCGGGCGCCCCTTGACAGATCACGCATGTCGAAGCGTTTGGTCGTGACCAGCTCGAAATAGAGCCGCTCGTCGCTGTGATCCAGCGACGCCTCGCGGATGTCTAACGGACCTTTGCCCTCCTTGGGGTCCTTGATCGTCTGGGTGCTCGCCACGGCAGACATCAGTAGCCCGATGATCAGAGCCAGACCCAGCAGGATCAAGATCCCCATCAACGAGAAGATGACGCCGCGCGCGTTCGGTTCCTTGCCCACGCGACAACGTTAGGCAGCGACGAGGGCGAAGTCGATGGGGTTGGCCCCTTTGAACCTTTTGTGGGGATACGCAACACGCCCCGGCAAGGGGAAGGTTGCCCGTCCCAGCGCCGAGGCGTGCGGTGATCGCGACAGCTCTAGCTTTCGGAGGCCGCCTCGGCGTCTCCATCGGAAGCACCCGCCCCGGCCAGTTCGACCGGCGGGACCTCCGGGGCACGTTCGGCCTTGCGGAATACGATCTGATCCTCGCCGAGCTCGTCCGCCTCGACATCCACGATGATCGTGTCGCCGGCCTCGAATTCCTTCCAGAGGATCTTCTCTGACAGGGGATCTTCGATGTGACGCTGGATGGCCCGGCGCAGCGGACGAGCACCGAGGCTGGGGTCGTAGCCCTTGGCCGACAGGTAGTCCTTCGAAGCCTCGGTCAGTTCGATCTCGACATCCTGGCTGCGAAGCTGCGCTTCGACCCTGCTGATCATCAGATCGACGATCGAGTGGATCTCGCTACGGCCCAGCTCGTGGAAGACGATGACCTCATCGATACGGTTGAGGAACTCGGGGCGGAAGCTACGCTTCAGCTCTTCCTCCACGCGGCCCTTCATCTTCTCGTAGCTCAACTCTTCGTCTGCCTGCCCGAAGCCCATCTGCGGCTTGCGGATATCGCGGGTTCCCAGGTTCGACGTCATGATGATGACGGTGTTCTTGAAGTCCACCGTCTTGCCCTGAGCGTCGGTCAAGCGACCGTCTTCAAGGATCTGCAACAGGGTGTTGAAGACGTCCGGATGGGCCTTCTCGATCTCATCCAGGAGCACCACCGAGTAAGGACGACGGCGCACCGCTTCGGTCAGCTGTCCACCCTCTTCGTACCCAACGTAACCCGGAGGCGAACCCATCAGCCGGGACACGGTGTGCTTCTCCATGTACTCGGACATGTCGAGTTGGATCAAAGCGTCCTCGTCGCCGAACATGAACTCGGCTAGGGCTTTCGCCGACTCGGTCTTACCGACACCGGACGGCCCCAGGAAGATGAACGAACCGGCGGGGCGCTTGGGGTCCTTGAGGCCGGCACGCGTCCTGCGGATCGAACGAGAGACCGCCGCGATCGCGTCGTGCTGGCTGACGATGCGCTTGTGCAACTCGTCTTCCATCCGAAGCAGCTTCGCGGTCTCTTCCTCGGTCAGCGAGGTGACCGGGATCCCGGTCCAGGACGACAGCACTTCGGCTATCTCTTCCTCGTCAACGGTGGCGAAGGTCTCGCCCTCTGCCTCGCGCCAGAGGCTTTCCTTCTCGGAACGTTCGGCCATCAACCGCTTCTCTTCGTCACGGAAGCCTGCAGCACGTTCGAAGTCCTGGGCCTCGATCGCGGACTCCTTGTTGCGACGGGTGTCGGCGATCTTGTCTTCGAGCTCGCGGTAGTCGGGCGGAGCGCTCATCCTACGGATGCGCAGACGCGACCCCGCCTCGTCGATCAGGTCGATCGCCTTGTCCGGCAGGTAGCGGTCGGAGATGTAACGGTCGGCCAGATTGGCGGCCGCCACCAGGCCTTGGTCGGTGATCGTCACGCGGTGGTGAGCCTCGTAGCGGTCGCGCAATCCCTTGAGGATGTCGATCGTGTGAGCGACCGAAGGCTCGGGCACTTTGATCGGCTGGAAACGCCGTTCGAGGGCCGCATCTTTCTCGAGGTGCTTGCGGTACTCGTCCAGCGTCGTTGCGCCGATCGTCTGAAGTTCGCCACGAGCAAGCATCGGCTTAAGGATGCTTGCCGCGTCGATGGCGCCCTCTGCTGCACCCGCGCCGACCAGCGTGTGCAACTCGTCGATGAACAAGATGATGTCGCCGCGCGTCTTGATCTCCTTGAGGACCTTCTTGAGTCGCTCTTCGAAGTCACCGCGGTAACGCGATCCGGCGACGAGTGCCCCGAGATCGAGTGTGTAGAGCTGCTTGCCGTGAAGGGTCTCGGGCACCTCACCTTTGACGATGGCTTGAGCAAGACCTTCGACTATGGCGGTCTTACCGACCCCTGGTTCACCGATCAGAACGGGGTTGTTCTTGGTTCGGCGCGACAGGACCTGCATCACGCGCTCGATCTCTTTCTCGCGCCCGATGACCGGGTCGAGCTTGTTCTCGCGGGCGTGCTGCGTAAGGTTGCGTCCGAATTGATCGAGAACCAGCGAGCCCTGCTGCGTTTCGCCGCCGGGTCCGGGGGCCGTACCTGCAGCTTCCTTGGTGCCGGAGTAGCCCGACAGCAACTGGATCACCTGCTGGCGCACCCGGCCGAGATCTGCACCGAGCTTCACGAGAACCTGCGCGGCAACGCCCTCACCTTCGCGGATGAGTCCCAGCAAGATGTGCTCGGTTCCGATGTAGTTGTGGCCAAGCTGCAGAGCCTCCCGTAGTGACAGCTCGAGGACCTTCTTGGCGCGGGGTGTGAACGGGATGTGCCCCGATGGTGGTGACTGGCCCGCTCCGATGATCTCTTCAACCTGCTGGCGCACCTTCTCTAAAGAGATGCCCAGCGATTCGAGCGCCTTAGCGGCGACGCCCTCGCCTTCGTGGATCAGCCCGAGCAGGATGTGCTCGGTTCCGATGTAGTTGTGGTTGAGGAGCCTCGCTTCTTCCTGCGCGAGGACGACCACTCGGCGGGCGCGGTCTGTGAATCTCTCAAACATCTGACCGTGCCTCCCTTTCTCGTTTACCCGCCACGAAAGATTCGTAGCGGCCGGGGAATCCGTCCGATGCATCATGGACTCCGCCCCGGATGCCCATTATACGGAGGGGGTGTCTCTTTACCCCCGATACCCATCCGAACGCATATGGGGCCTCAAACCTTTCCTACCTGCACTATCGGGCGGTTGGGGCGGCGGGTTGAACCCCGGGGCCGGCCACAGGGATATCGGAGTTTCGCGGGCCCGCCTAATGGACGGGGTCCCGGCGGGAGGTCGCTACCCCGAAAGCAGCGCTGGTCACCCGGGGGGCGGGACCGTTCACGCGATAAGACCCTTCGAATAGAGCATTCCAGTCCTGTGGAAGCACGTCGGTGCGCTCGCCGGAGGTCGAGAAGCCTCTCGAGAGCATCACCCACGGCATCTGTTCGGGAAGCGAGTCCCGCTCCGTCACGTTCAGGCCACTGCGGGGCACCACCCACAATCCAACGGTGGTGGGGATCGCCGAGGTGTGATCGTCGGGGCCGAAGGTGATGTCGAGGCCACCCATGCGCTGTCCCGTCAGACCCTCCAGGGTCTTGGCGATATCGGTGCCCGGCTCCGAGCGGCGAGCCGCCCAGCCCAACATCAGCGTGGCCTCGTAAGAGCGCCGCTGCCACCCCAGGGGGGTCTCATCCCACCAGTCCCGAAAGGCGCGCCTGAAGCTTTCCAACGATCGCACCGGCAAGTAGTGAGCACCGCGCGCGTAGGTGTCCGCAGCCACGGTGCCCGCTGGGATCTCCGCATCGGTCGCGGTGAGTGGATTGATCGTCTCGTCGAAAGCGGCGATCTGTGGACGCCACCCGCGGTCGCGGCGACGCTCCCGGCGGCTTAGTCCTACCGTGCGCGCCTCGGCGGTCGAAACGTAAGAAGCATCCATCTCTCTCAGTTCTGCAAAGAGCAAGGCTGCCGCCGAAGGAGAGCCGTGGAAGACGATCGATTCCACCTGCTCACGTTTGAGGCGCTGTAGCTGCGGCGTCAGATCTTCGACCATCGGTTCATACGTAGCGACTGCCGTCACCCGGCCCCCCTCATCACGCAGCGCGCTGCGCGTTGAATCGGTGGCCGTCTCGCCCATCAACGTGTCCTCGGCCAAGATGCCGACGCGTCGGTAGCGCCTGTCTTTCAACAGGTAGGAAGCCATACGCCGCGCCTGCCACAGATACGGAGGCGATGATTGGAACAGGTGAGGTCGCAGCAACCTGGCGCTATAGAGATCACCGAGCACCAGCACCGCAGGTATGCCTGCCTGATCCAGTGCATCTTCGGCCGCAGGAAGCCCCTCGGGTGGCCCTGCGTAGACGATCCCCACCGTGCGTTCCGAGGCGGCGAGCTCTTCAACCAGCTCGGTGGCCAGCTCGGGATCACCCCGGTCATCGCGCCCCACCAAGCTGAGCATCAGCTCAGTGTCCCGGCGCGTGCGGTTCAACTCCTGGATCGCAACATCGACCCCCTCGAAGGCATCCTCACCACGCCACGCGCTGGGACCCGACATCGTCCCTACCAGCCCGATGACGGGCCCGGTCTCGCTCGTTGGTGAGGCCGCGGGCCGTCGCACCGAGTAGCCCCGTTCCTCGCCCTCCCCATCGCAGGCGGACAACGACAGCACCACCAGCAACAGCCCTGCCCACGACTTCCGCAGCATCAGGGAATCTTCTCAGGAGCCCACGACAAAGCAGGCATCCGGTGCCCCAGGCGGCTCAGAGCGTCAGTCGAGGGGACGAAGGGTGGGGAAAAGGATGACCTCGCGCAGCGAAGAGGCACCGGTGAAGATGGCCAGGAGCCGGTCGACGCCGAAACCGAAACCTCCCGCGGGAGGCATCCCGAAAGCCAATGCTTCGAGGAAGTCCTCGTCGGGGAGCTGGGCCTCGTCGTCACCGGCGGCCCTCGCGGCAGCTTGCTGCTCGAAGCGAAGCCGCTGCTCGGCGGGGTCGTTGAGCTCGGAGTAGATCGGTGCGATCTCGAGCCCTGCGATCAACAGGTCGGCTTGCTCGGTGAAATCACGGATGCTGCGATGGTCCTTCGCCAGCGGGGAGACCTCTTTGGGGAACCCACAGACGAAGGTCGGCTCGATCAGCAACTTCTCGACCCGCTGCTCGAAGATCTCGACGAGGACCTTGCCCAGCCCCCACTTCGGATCGATCTTCACGCCCAGGTCCTCGGCAGCCCCTCGCAATCCTGACTCGTCGCCGTCGTCCCACAACTTCTCCATGGACCGACCCGTCGCTTGCTCGATCGCCTCGAACATCGTCACGCGCTTAAAGGGTTCATCGAGGTCGATCGTCGCGTCTCCGATCGTCAATTCGGCGGTGCCGTTGACGGCGCGTGCCGTAGCGCGCACCAGGTCCTCGACCAGGGCCATCGTGTCCGTCCAGTCCACGAACGCCTCGTAGCCCTCGAGCATCGTGAACTCGGGATTGTGCTTGGTGGAGATGCCTTCGTTGCGGAAACTGCGGTTCAGCTCGTAAACCTTCTCGGCCCCCCCGATCAGCAGCCGCTTGAGGTAGAGCTCGGGTGCTATCCGCAGATAGAGATCGATGTCGAGCGCGTTGTGGTGCGTGACGAAAGGACGAGCTACGGCACCCCCCGCGATGGGTTGTAACAGTGGTGTCTCTACCTCGACGAATCCTCGATCCTCCATGAAGGAGCGGATGCTAGAGATCATCGCGATGCGTGCCTTCATGATGCGCTGGGCTTCCGGGTTGGTGATCAGATCGAGATAGCGCTGGCGGTAGCGCGACTCGACGTCGGTCATGCCGTGCCACTTCTCGGGCATCGACCGCTGGCACGGGGCCAGGATCGTCACGTCCGACACCTTGACCGACAGTTCGCCACGACGGGTCCGCATGACCACACCTGACGCACCGATGATGTCGCCGACGCCTACCCCTTTGAAGCTCTCCATGCCGTCATCACCGAGCACTGCTTGCTGAGCGAAGAGCTGAAGGCGGCCGGTGGGGTCTTGCAGGTCGATGAACGCGATCTTTCCGTGCTCCCGGGTGGTCATCGCCCGGCCGGCTACACGGACCTCATCGGTGGTCTCGGAACCCGGTTCGAGATCGGTGTAGCGCTCTTGCAGATCGCGTGCGTAGGCGGTGCGATCGAAGCGATATGGGTAACCGGTCATCGCTCGGTGTTCCGCTCGTATATGAGTCGCAGGCCATTGATCGTCAACATCGGCTCGAGTTTCTCGATCGTCCGGCAGTACTGCGCTACGACCGCTGACAATCCTCCGGTTGCAACGACACGGGCGTCTCCACCCATCTCGTCGGTGGCGCGCTCGACGAGCCCGTCGACCAGCGCGGCAGCTCCGAAGATGATCCCGGATTGGACCGCATGAACCGTTGTCTTGCCGATCGAACTCGGAGGGGCGACAAGCTCCACGCGCCTGATCTGAGCGGTCGAAGAGAAGAGCGCCGTGGCCGAAGTCTCGACCCCCGGCGCGATCGCGCCGCCCAGATACTCACCGTTGGCCGAGACCGCATCGACCGTGATGGCGGTCCCGAAGTCGACGACGCAGACGTTGTTCCCGGGGAAGAG
This sequence comes from uncultured Actinomycetes bacterium, assembly GCA_937863385.1. Classification (GTDB taxonomy): domain Bacteria; phylum Actinomycetota; class CADDZG01; order CADDZG01; family WHSQ01; genus CALMBW01. The sequence continues at coordinate 167,615 of CALMBW010000019.1, forward strand.
ATCATGAGCGGCGACCGCGTTAGCGATCCTGTCGGCGCCTACCTCCCGAGGGTTGTCCATCAGCACGGCGATACCGGTCTTCGTTCCCGGTTCGACCACCACCGGAGCGAAACCGAAGTAGTCCTCGGACATCGAACGGAGCTCCATCGTTGCCTTCGGAACGACCGAACAGATCGCAACCCCGGTGATCTCTCTGGAGAAACTGAGGTCGCCGAGCGATAGGAACTGGCCGAACAGCAGCGCCCACTCGTCCTTGGTACGACGAGCGTCCGTGGACGCGCGCCATTCATATGCGAGAGCGTCGCGCTGAAAGACCCCGAGGTGGGTTTGGGTATTGCCAACATCGACGGCTAGGAGCACTCAGCTGCTTTCTGCTATCGGCTCCAGGTGCACGATGGCCCGGTTCTCGTCGTCGACTTGCACGATCACCGGTTCGAAGTCCTGGAGCTCCGACTCTGAGTAGGAACCGTACGAGATGACGATGATCTTGTCGCCGGGTTGAACCAGACGAGCGGCTGCGCCGTTCAGACACATGTCGCGGCCCCCGCGAGGACCCTCGATCACATAGGTCTCGAATCTCGCGCCGTTGTTGATATCGACGACTGCCACCTGTTCGTACTCGAGCAGGCAGGCGGCGTCCATCAGGTCTCGGTCGATCGTTATCGAGCCGACGTAGTTGAGGTTCGCATCGGTAACGGTCGCCCGATGGATCTTGGACTTCATCATGGTGCGTTGCATCTCAGGTCTCCTTACTGCAGGCCTCCTACGAGGTCCCACGTTGTGAAGCCTTCACCAACAGGTTGTCTATCAGCCGGGTACTTCCTACACGCGCGGCGACCACGAGCAGAACATCGCCGGTTGCAGGTGACGAAAGGTCCAGCGGATCGACCGCCGCGGCGTAGTCGGTCTCCAGACCGGCAGCGCCGAACACCTCGTGCATCTGATGTTCTGCGTCTTCGGGCGACCCTCCTGCACGCAGAGAAGCTTCACCCGCCTGAAGCGCCTCATAGAGAGCAAGAGCTCTCTGCCGTTGCTCGATGTCCAGGTAACGGTTGCGGCTGCTCATCGCTAGGCCATCGGGTTCCCGGATCGTCGGCCCCACCTCGATGCGCACCTCGAAGTCCAGGTCGCGCACCATCGCCTTGATCACCGCAACCTGCTGGGCATCCTTCTGGCCGAAGATGGCCACGTCGGGATCGACGATGTTGAAGAGCTTCGCCACCACCGTTGCCACCCCCGCCAGATGTCCGGGCCGGTGGGCGCCCTCCAGAACGTCGGCGACGGGCCCCGGCACTACCGTCGTCGTGGCACCCTCGGGGTACATCTCGTCGACCGAAGGCAGAAAGACGACATCGACACCTGCGCCCCGGGCCAGTTCCAGGTCGGCATCCAGAGGCCGGGGGTAACGGGCGAGATCCTCGGTGGGACCGAACTGCAATGGGTTCACGAAGATGCTCATGACGCAGACCTCGGCGGCGTCACGAGCCAGGGCCACTAGGGACAGATGACCGTCGTGAAGCGCTCCCATGGTCGGGACGAATCCGATCGAGCTTTCCGCTCGCAAGGGTGCGAGCAGAGCCCTCAGATCACCTATCGAGCGGGCCACTTGCATCTCGGTCATCGGATCGTGTCTTCCAGGCTTCGGGCGCTACCAGCATCCAAACGCCCCGACATCACCGCTGCGGCGAGGATCAAGCGAGCCACTTGCCGGTACTCGCCGGCTTTGTCGGGGAAGCGAGCGCCGAGCAGCTCCAGATGACGCCCGACGGTGTCTGCTTCGCCCCGCAGCACGGGACCGGTCAAGGTCGCCGCTCCTCCTCCCCCGCTTCGGGCATTGGCAACGGTGCCTGCAGCTAGGGGCCCTAGAACGTCTTCGGGACGATCGATCCCGATGGCTTCGAGCAAGCTTTCCCCGAACGCCATCAGGGCGGCGATCCCGTTCGATGTCATCACGCAAGCTGCGTGCCACAGGGGACGGTCGCTCTCGGCTACCTCCACCGGTTTCCCGTCGAGCATCGTGGAGACCAGGGCGTGTGCCCACGCCTCGATCTCTGAAGGGGCAGTCACCCCCCAAGCCGAACCCGGCAATCGCTCGATGGCGGCAACCACATCGGGACAGGCCTGCACGGGGTGCAGAGCCAGCGGCAAGGCCCCGGCTTCCGTAGCAACCGTCAGCGAGGCCAGTCCCAGCGAGCCGGAGAGATGAGCCACGACGGTGCCCGCAACAACCACCTGAGAGACGAGCCCGGCCACTCCCGCGATCGCTTGATCCGATGCACCGATGATGACGAGATCCGCATCGACGGCGGTCTCTAGGCCGAGGACCGGGCACCCGAGCAAATCGCCAGCCCGCGTGGCGCTGTCGTGTGTTCGAGACCACACACCGGTCACGTCGCTGCCCGCACGCTGAAGCAGGGCGGTTACAGCGGTTCCGACCCTGCCCGCGCCGAACAAGGCGACGCGGGGAGGCAGGGGGATCTCGTTGGATCGCAAGCTTTTGCTCCAGTCCATCCGGTACCGGGCTTCGCAAACGAGTCTAGTCCGTGAGGGTAACTTCGTGGCCTCGGCCTCGTTCGAGCAAAGAGATGCCCATCCGGATCGCTATCGCCATGCTCGCATCGCTTCTGATCGTGCCCCCGGCCATCGCGGCCGAACCCGGGGCGAGGCCCACCGACCCCACAGCGCCACAGGAGATCCGCTACCCCAACGGAGCGAGCGTCCAACAGCACTGCACGCCCAGGGTGTGCGTGAACTGGGTACGCAGCGGCGCGCACCCTCCGCCTTCCGACGACACCGATAGCGATGGCGTCCCCGACCTCATCGAAGGTCTCGTCGTGGCCTATTCGCAGGCTGAAAGCGTCGAGATCGAGCAACTCGGATTCACCGCCCCGCTTCCGGACTCGGATTCTGACGACGAGGGGCTCGACGACCGTGTCGACGTCTATCTCGCCGATATCGACCGCGAGGGGTACTGCCTCAGCGACGATCCCGATCTGAAGCAAGCCGTGGAGTCCTCGGCACACACCGCAGCTTCGGTCTTCTGCGTGATCGACAACGATCTCTCGGATCGCACCGGGGCTCCAGCCGATGAGATCCGCAGGGAGGCGGCACGCACGTTGTTCCAGGCGATCGCCGCCGCTTACGACGCACTCGAAGACGAGTGGTTCACGCAGGCCTCGGCAACGTGGATCGCCGACGTGGTCTTCGACGATCTGCCGGTCACCGCAGAGATGCTCACTTCCGGTCCCATCCTGCAGCCCGACTATCCGCTCGACTTCTTCGGCGAACCCGAGCCCGGACGTGTGGACTCTGCCTGGCTCTTCTTGCGTTTCCTCACCGAGCACCTCGGCACCGACGGACTACCCGACAACGGCTTCCTTCGGCAGGTGTGGGAGTTTGCTGCCGCAGACGGTGGCGGATCGGGCATCGACATGTATTCGATGCAGGCGCTGGCTCATGCCCTCTCGCTGCGTGAACTCGACCTTGAAACGGTGTTCGCCAGCTTCAACTGGCTGAACTGGCTTCCGCTCGAGACCTACTCGGACGGCCAGGAGTACATCGACACCCTGGTTGCGGCTGGGATCGAGCCACTGCCCTATGTGACCAAGACCCACTACTTCAGCAAACGGGTCTATACGACCGGCTGGTGGGCTCAAGCGCTGTTCCACATGTCTGCCATCAACGTGGGCTTCCGCCCCAAGAAGGGGGTCGCCCCCTCGACACGTCTGCGCCTGCAGGTCGACGGGCCCAAGCTGACCAGCTTCCCCCAGGCACGCTTCCACATCTTCTTCACCGACGGCACCCGCTCCAGTGGGTTCATCAGATTGCGAGAAGACGGCACCGGAGGGCGCACGGTCGACTTCGGTGGAGGCGTAGTCGACCGCGTCATCCTCACCATCACCAACGCCAGCGCTCGCTACGTCGATTGCGGCACCGGGACGTCGCTGTCATGCGGGGGCCGGGCTCTCGACGAGCTAACCGACTACCGCTGGCGAGCGACGATCCGCTAGACGCGCCATAGCGGAGCCGGGGCACAGCGGAGCCGATAGATAGCGGAGCCGGGGGTCGGCGCAGGCGGCCATCAAACGCAGCGACGGGCGGCGAAGCCGTCCGGAAGCGACCGGGGTCGCAGGTGCCGAGCCCCCGGCGAAGCGATCGCCCGAACCCCAGGCCCCCAAAGATTGCCTATCGCCAAACGAACCCTTTACGTAGTGAACTGTCACCGGCACTGTTCTTGGAGAGGAGAACCCCCGAGATGAGAAAGTCATTCGGCGCGGCGATGGTTGCACTGCTCGTGATCGGCCTAGCACCAGCCGGTCTTGCAAGATCGATCCAGCCCCGCCTTGACGCTGGGGAACGCGGTCGCCCCGAAGTCACCGTCACGGCTCAAGACGCCCTCAGCCGATCGCTGCAGGCAGGGAAGCTGTCGCCGGCTCGCTATGCCTTGGAGCGTGCGCGCTCGCTGTTCGATCTAGCGTCGGTTCGGAGCCGGTATGGCCATGTCAAGCGGGTGGCCCCGCGCGACGCGACCTCCATCCTGCGAGACCTTGCCCTGCATCGACCGGCGCTTCGTGGACAAGACCGGGCCGCTGCCGACCGCATCCTTGCCCGGCCCACCGACCCGTCCGAAGGCGAGGTCGACTACGGCTCGGCTTCGACGATGACCGAGTGTCTAGAGCTGTTCTGCGTGCACTGGGCTACCTCCGGTCCCCACGCCCCCACGCTGACCGATGCTTCGGGCAATGGGGTCCCTGATTGGGTGGACTCGGTGATGGCTGAGCTCGACTACATCCTGGGGTCGTACACCGAGATGGGGTACCAAGCGGTCAAGTCCGACCTCGCCTCGTCGGAGAACGGCGGAGATGGCAGACCAGACATCTATCTTGCCGACGTCGGCGCAGACAGCCTGTACGGCTACTGCACGACGGACGACCCCAACACCGAGCTCTACCCGAACTCGTACAACGGACTCGACTTCTCGGCCTACTGCGTGATCGACGAAGACTTCGCCGCGAGCCAGTTCCCGGCTAACACCCCAACCGAGAACATGCAGGTCACTGCCGCCCATGAGTATTTCCACGCCGTTCAGTTCGGCTACGACGCCGGTGACGACACTTGGTTCCTCGAATCCACTGCAGCTTGGGTCGAAGATGTGCTCTACAACGACATCAACGACAACTACCAGTACCTGCTCCAGAGTGCGATCACCTACCCAGACTTCTCGATCGACTACACGGACGACGGGGACTACTCCGGACTGCGCTACGGCCAATGGTTGTTCTTCCGCTACTTGACCGAACGCTTCGGAGACGGCACCACCCATGACGTCGCTTTCATTCGAAGCTTGTGGGAACGGGCCGCTTATCGCGATGCTTACCCTGACGATGTCGACGACTACTCGATTCTGGCGATCGAGAACGAGCTCGCCGCACGGGGCTACGACTTCACCGACGTGTTCGCCGACTTCTCGATGTTCAACTGGGTGATCGAGCTTGCATACGAAGAGGGTGTCGAGTACTTCCAATTCTTCCTCGACACCGGTGCTTCGCCTCGGCCTTACTCGGTGGGCGACTTCAAGATCAAGAAAACACGGCCTAAGACAGGAAACCTCAGCTACGACAGCGTCCATCTGTCCGCCGCGAACTCGACGTTCAAGCCGGCGAAAGGCGTGACGAGCGGCGCGAAGCTGCTGCTGAAGGTGGACGGGCCGGGCTCTGCCGTCTCGCCGGTCGCTCGCTACGTCGTGTTCTATAAGTCCGGCCTCCCCGACTTCGGCGAGATCGCCCTCGACGGCCAAGGCGTGGGCAAGAAGAAGGTCCCCTTCGGCAAGGGCACGGTGGCCTACGTAGCATTGGTTCTCGTGAATGCCAGCACACGCTACTCAGACTGTGGTTCCGGCTACGTGTACGCGTGTGGTGGACTGCCTCGCGACGACTACGCTCGCTTCGTGTGGTCTGGCACCCTGAAGCAGTAGTCCTGCTCCCTTAAGAGGACCCGGCCCCCCCAGGGGGGCCGGGTCCTTCTCGTTACCAGGACTCCAAGAAGTCGACGTTTCCTTCGGCTTCATCGAGAGAGTCGGCGAAGGGCGTGCCCCACGGGTCGGTCTCGTGTGGTGCTATCTCGAGCAGAGGGACCAAGACGAACCGCCGCTCACGGATCCGTGGATGGGGGATCTCGAGGTCGGGTTCGCTCACCTTGTCCTCGCCATAGGTGAGGACGTCAAGGTCGATGATGCGCGGCCCCCATCTGATCTCGCTGGCATCGCGCCCCAGCTTGTCCTCGATCTCCTTGCAGACGACGAGCAACTGCCTGGGGGTCAGGTCCGTATCGATACTCGCCACGCAGTTGACGAAGGAACGTTGGGGAGGCCCGCCCACAGGGCTGGTTTCGTAGAGACCCGAGACGCGGGTGACTCGCACACCAGCGGTGTCGTCAAGCTCCTCGACGGCACGGCGAACGAACAGGATCCTGTCCCCCACGTTCGATCCGAAACCGATGTACGACTGGGTCACCGCGACCTCACGATCTTCACCGAGACACCATCCACCGATTCTGGGATCGGCGGCGTCTCCTTACCTACTTCAACGCTAACCCCGGTCACACGGTTATCGGCGAACATCCGATCTGCGATCAGCTGCGCCAGGCGCTCCAAGAGCGCCACTTCCTGTGACTCGCACAAGGAGACGACCTCGCGGGTGATCGCCGAGTAGTCGACCGTGTCCGCCAGGTCATCGCTGCTGCCCGCTTGGGCTAGGTCGATCTCGAGTTCGATATCGATCAAGAGGTTCTGCGGCTCAAGACGCTCTTCGGAAGTGACTCCGATATGGCAGGGAGCTACCAAGCGTGTGAATCGGATCCGGTCACTCACGCCCCATGAACCGCCTCGTGCATCCGTATGGCCCGTACCGTTTCAGCTACGTCGTGAGCGCGAACGATCCGAGCACCCCCGCCGATGGCAGCCAGCGCGGTCGCGAGCGACCCTTCGAGCCGTTGATCTTCCGGCAGATCCAACACGGCCCCGATGAATGACTTGCGTGATGTGCCTACGAGGATCGGCCATGGAAGCGCGCTTAGCTCATCCATCCGTCGCAAGATCTCGAGGTTCTGTGATGGGTTCTTGGCGAACCCGATACCGGGATCCAGGATTATCGCCTCGCGATCGACCCCGAGTGCTTCCAGCTCGTTCCCTCTCATCTTCAGGAACGAGCGTACGGATGCAACGACATCCTCGTAGCCGGTTAGCTCGCGCATGGTGGCCGGTGTCCCACGTGAGTGCATCACACAGATGGCGGCACCCGTTTCCAGAGCAACGAGGTCCATCTGCCGATCCGATATCTCGCCCGCGGTGTCGTTGATCAGAGCTGCGCCCGCGGCCACTGCCTCTGCGGCCACTTCCGGCTTGCGGGTATCGATGGAGATCGTCACGGAGGAAGATGCCCGGAGCCCCTCGATGACCGGCATGACGCGGCGAAGCTCCTCGTCGAGGGGAACCTCGTGTGCGCCGGGACGGGTGGATTCACCGCCAACATCGATGATGGCGGCTCCTTGCTCGGCCATCTCAAGGCCATGCTTGATGGCAGCGTCAGGGTCCAACCACAACCCACCGTCCGAGAAGGAATCGGGAGTGACGTTCAAGATTCCCATGACCGCGGCGTGGCTGAGATCTAGGTCGAAGTACCTGCACCGCAAACGCATCGCGACACACTAGTGGTAGATGAGTCCCATCGCTTCGGCACGTGTCGCGCTATTGGCTCGGAAGAGCCCTCGCACCGCAGAGGTAACCGTCATCGCCCCCGGCTTGCGGACGCCCCGCATGCTCATGCAGAAATGCTCGGCCTCGATAACCACGAGCACGCCGCGAGGCTCGAGAACCTCATCGATCGTGTCCGCGATCTGAGTGGTCAGCCGCTCCTGCACCTGTGGACGCTTCGAAAGGATGTCGACGAGACGGGCAAGCTTGGATATCCCGGTGATCTGACCCTGCTTGTTGGGGATATAAGCAACGTGGGCTTTGCCTGCGAAAGGCACCAGATGATGCTCGCAGCAGCTGGTGAGGGCGATGTCTTTCACCATGATCATCTCGTCATGGTTCTCTTCGAACACGACGTTCAGTTCTTCACGTGGATCCCTGTGGAGTCCGGAGAAGATCTCTTCGTACATCTCGGCGACCCGTCGCGGCGTGCCCAGCAACCCCTCACGGTCGGCGTCCTCACCGATCCCTTTCAGGACCAGCCGGATCGCTTCTTCGATCGTAGGTTTGTCGACCATGACCCTGATCGGGTTGAGAAGGCTTACGCCTCGCCCAAGCTGGGACGAGGTGAGGGCCGCGGGGTTTGACGCTTGGCACCCGCTTCTCCCGCGGAAGCGTCATCGGGTTCGACCTTGCCGCCGCGGCGCTTGGCCTTTTCGGCAGTGCCATGAGGGTCGATCTTGGCGACCTCAGCGAAGATCTCGGCGACCTCCTCCTTGTCGACCGATTCCTTCTCCATCAAGACCTCAACGAGAGCATCCAGCTTGTCCCGGTGCCTGGTCACGATGTCGCGCGCTTCCTGGTGCGCCTCCTCAACGAGGCGATGGATCTCGGCGTCGATCTTGGCGGCGACCTCGTCGGAGTAGTCCTTGACGTGACCGAAATCGCGGCCCAGGAATGGCTGGCCCTCGTTCTCGCCCAGGGCGAGGGGGCCGAGCGAGGACATCCCGTACTGGGTGACCATCTGCTTCGCGATCTTGGTGCAGCGCATGATGTCATCCGATGCACCGGTGGTCACCTCGTCGAACACGACCTCTTCGGCGACACGTCCACCGAGCAGCATCGCTAGTTCGTCGATCATCTCGCTACGGGAGACCAAGAAGCGATCCTCGGTCGGCAAGGTCAGCGTGTAGCCGAGAGCGCGGCCCCGGGAAACTATCGAGACCTTGTGGACGGGGTCCGTGTTCGGCAGAGCGTGCGAGACCAAAGCGTGCCCTGCTTCGTGATAGGCGATCACCTTCTTCTCACGGTCCGAGATGATGCGCGAGCGCCGCTGAGGTCCTGCCAGCACACGATCGATCGCCTCTTCAAGCTCGTCCATGCCGATCTCCGTCTTGTTGAAGCGGGCCGACAACAGTGCAGCCTCGTTCACGACGTTAGCGAGGTCGGCGCCCGTGAAGCCAGGGGTCCGGCGTGCCAGCACCTCGATGTCGATGTGCTTGGACAGCGGCTTGCCGCGAGTGTGGACCTTGAGGATCCCGACGCGGCCGGTGAGGTCGGGGCGATCCACCACGATCTGACGGTCGAAGCGGCCGGGGCGCAGCAGGGCCGGATCGAGGATGTCGGGTCGGTTGGTAGCAGCGATCAGGATGACGCCGCCCTTCACGTCGAAACCGTCCATCTCGACGAGCAGCTGATTCAGGGTCTGCTCGCGCTCGTCGTGGCCGCCGCCGAGTCCGGCACCACGGTGCCGCCCGACGGCGTCGATCTCGTCCATGAAAACGATCGACGGTGCGTTGGCCTTCGCTTGCTCGAAGAGGTCCCGCACCCGCGAGGCACCGACACCGACGAACATCTCGACGAAGTCCGAGCCCGAGATCGAGAAGTAAGGAACGCCTGCTTCGCCGGCAACCGCCCGTGCGAGCAGGGTCTTTCCGGTTCCGGGGGGACCGAACAGAAGCACGCCCTTTGGGATCTTGGCCCCCATGGCCTGGAACTTCTGCGGCGCCTCGAGGAACTCCTTGATCTCTTGGAGCTCTTCGATGGCCTCATCGAGTCCGGCCACATCGCTGAAGGTGATCTTGGGTTGGTCCTTGGTCACCAGGCGGGCCTTTGACTTACCGAAGCTCATGACACGGTTGCCACCACCCTGCATCTGCTGCATGAGGAAGAAGAAGAATCCGATGATCAAGATGATGGGCAAGAACTGGAACAGCACCGAAAGCAGCACGCTGCCTTGCTGAGGGTTCGCCGAGTACTCGACGCCGGCGGACTCGAGGTACTCGGCCATATCTGGCACGGTTCCCGTGGGAAGCGCGATCTCGTAGCGTCCTCCGTCCGCGAGGTCACCGGTGATCCTCTCGTCCTTGTTCAGGAACTCGGCGCTGGTCACGTCGCCGTCTTCTACGGATTGCTTGAACTGGTTAACGGACCCGTACTTCAGGGGCCGGTCGGTGCCCGACCGGTATAGCTGAAAGACCCAGACCACGGCGATGATCAGGACGAGATAGAACACGGCGGAGCGGAATATGCGATTCATCGTTGTCTCAGGGTAGCAAGGCCCTACCCCTAAGTAACCTCCTCGGACGTCTGAGGGCCCTCCGCAGGATAGTTGTCGGCATCGGAGGCGTAGGCCTCCGGCTTGAGTACCCCAATGTAGGGAAGGTTCCGGTATCTCTCCGCGTAATCGAGTCCGTATCCGACCACGAAGACCGGCGGGATCTCGAATCCCGGGTACTTGACCTCGAGTGGCACCGCCTGCTCGCCCTTCTTCCAGAACAATGAACAGATCTCTAGGGAAGCCGGTTCACGGGTCTCGAGGTAACGAAGCAAGTAGCTGATCGTCAGCCCCGAATCGATGATGTCTTCGACCAACACGACGTGGCGCCCAGAGATCTCATAGTCGAGATCCTTCAGGATGCGGACTACCCCCGATGACTTCGTGGATGCGCCGTAAGAGGAGACCGCCATGAAATCGAATTCGAGGGGAAGGTCGACGTGACGGCACAGGTCGGCCATGAATACCAGCGCACCCTTGAGAACACCGACCAGTAAAAGATCCTTGCCCCGGTAATCCTCTGTGATCTGCTTCGCGAGCATCGAGATCTTGTCCTCGATCTCTTGCTCGCTGATCAGGATCTCGGAGATATCGGCGTGGAGGTCACTCACCGGCGCATCCTATTTGTTCCCGCCCCCCGTGCTGATGACCAGGGCGACCGAGGAGATGGTGACCGTGATAGCCCGTCCTAGATCGAACGAAGCGTCGGGCTTGCGATCGTCTCGTTCGAGCGCTCCCAAGACCTCATCGATGCCTGCCGACCGGTCTCTGTGCTGAGGGATCGAGGCTTCCAGCAATCGCCTTCGTAGTGCCCGGGGCATGGTCATCAAAGTTGGCAGGTCGATCGAGATCCGACCTTCTTCTGTGACCTCCACGCTGCTCGGCAAGACCTTGGCAGCGAGTTCGTCCAGCGCGGAGCCATCCTCGTCCAGGCGTTGGGCCGAACGAGCGATCGCCCTGATCGCACCTTCACCCCAGCGCTGCTCGATCAGAGGTAAGACCTCGTGGCGAACAAACGCTCGCTCGAATCGAGGATCGTCGTTCGCGGGATCTGACACGAAAGCGAGACCAAGCTCTTCGCAGTAAGCACGCGTTTCGGCGCGGCGAAGCTCGATCAAAGGCCTCACACGAACACCGTCGTTGGCGCGAACGCCTGCAAGCGTTGACGTCCCTGCCCCATGCACCAAACGCTGGATCAAGGTTTCGCTACGGTCATCCAAGGTGTGGCCAGTTGCGATGAGGGAAGCCCCGTTGTCGTGTCGGATCGTCTCGAAGAATGAGTAACGGAAAGCGCGGGCCCGTGCGTGGATGTTGGGACCCTCGAGTCCCGAAGCACGCGCGACGTGCACGTCGAAGCCTTCAGACGCAGCCCACCGCGAAACGTCGGCGGCGATCGCTTCGGAGGTTTCGCTCAAGCCGTGATCGACGTGGGCCACGATGAGTTCGAGCCCCGCCTGAAGTCGCGAGAGACAGTGCAAGAGACATACCGAATCTGGCCCACCTGAGACGCCAACGACGACCTTCTCGCCGCCGGCGAACATCTTGTGACGGGCGGCGGTTACGGCCATCGCCTCGGCGGTGGCGAAACCGGGGCCACCGGACACCGACCACTTAGGCGACGCGGGTCACCCACCTTTCGGGGGCACGTAGCTCCGAAAGCGAAGGGAGGTTCTCGGGACTGCTCCACAGCGCGTGCAATGCCTCGTTACCGCCCCGCGCAACCACTGCTTCGCAGAAGGTTTGGCCTAGCTCGTACTGGCGCATCTTCATCTCGAGCCCGATCGCACCATTGATCACCCGTTGAAGCAGATTGGATTGATCCCGACGCTTATCGAACGCCTTGCGCATCCTTTCGAAAGTAGGGATCACCTGGGCGCCGATCGAGTCCATGACGTAGTTCCCGTGCCCCTCGACCACCGACATGAGCGCCTGGATGTCGTCCAGTATCACCCTTTGCTCATCCGAGGCAAGCAGGTAGACCGCGTTGCGTTCCTCTTGGGAGATCGAGCGCGTCACGATCTTCTTGGCAGCATCGGCAAGCCGGCGTGCAAGTGATTTGGGATCCAGTTGGAGCGAAGCCATGTACTGGCGGATCAGCCCGAAGAACCTCTCTCGTAGCCAGGGAACCCCTTCGAACTGATAGCGATGCGTCATCTCGTGAACCGCAACCCACAGAGCGAAATCTTCGGGCACGAACTTGAGACGGTTGCAAGTCTCGATCATGTTCGGGCCGACGAAATATAGGGATGCGCCACCGGTCGGGCTGTTGCGGTTCCGCCAGTTCGGGCCTGGTTCAGACTCGGGAACCAGGAGGTCGTACTGGCCCAGAACCCGGCGCGAGACGTAGCCCAACATGACGCCGATCTCAGCAGAAACAAAGGCGCGTTGGGCGAAGCGCGCCGGGGCAGGAACGGCCTTGAGGCTCGAGCCGATCCGATCCTCGAGAGGCTCGATCAAACGAGACATGCCATGGATGTTCGCTGCCGCCCAGTCGGGACGCTCAACGATCGCCCATCGGACCGGGCGTGGTGAAGTGATGCCGCTGATGGACGCGACCAACTCATCCGAACGGCCAACTGCCGACTCGAGATCAGACTCGAGCTTGGCGCGCTGGCCTTCGTCGATCCCCGAGACGTCTCCAGACATCCGCCGCGCAACGGCCGTGGCTATACGAGCGTCGATCAGTCCCGCCACGAGTCCCTCTTACCGCTAGACACCCTCACGCTGGCGCTTGTGGACGAAGTTGTAATAGGCCCCACCGATAGCCAGAGCGATGAGGACGAGCAGAGCGATAACGATCTTTGCCATCTGGTAGGTCCACAGCGGTCCGGTCTCGGCTGCTGCCTCACCGGTACCTTCCTCACCCGAACCGGTTTCGGCCTCTTCATCACTAGATCCAGAATCCGCCTCGTCGCCACCGGTTTCCTCGCCCTCGGTGGCGTCTTCCTCGCCAACCGCCGGCTCTTCTTCGTCGGTCGTGTCTTGCGCGAGAACCTGGTTCGTCGACGCGTGCGCAACTGGCACGAGCGCTGCCATCGCAGTAGCGGTCGCAGCTAGGGCCAGCAGCAGGGCAAGCCTGGTGCGCATCCGGGTGGCCTCCTAAAGATGGGTTGGGGTCATCGAGCAGCCCCAAAGATATAACCCCCGGCCGTGGTGATGGCCGGGGGTTATCGGATCTTCTTGGGGGACGGACTAGAGACTGCCAGCAGCGGGCTTCCGGCCTCGCAGGCGTGGCACCTTCATCTCGGCATGGGCCCAGCACTTATCCCGCTTGTTGTACACCGACAGCTTCGTCGAGCATCCTTGCTGCGAGCACATCCGGCCCTCTGGAGCTCTCTTGTTCGCCCTGGGCAGAGCCAGGGTCCGCTGACCACGTATCGCTTCGTTTTTAGCCATGTGGGTCCCCTCCTGACTACGACACCTCAAGCAGCGGCGCCGATCACCTCTTTAAACGTCCGGGAAGCCCTTCGCGTTCCCTTTTCGTTCGTTCGAAGCTCGCTGGCTACTCCGATTGGACGAACCTGCACTCTTTAGGGTTCCCTTCCCAAGCGGAACCGGCTGAGAGGCATCTTGTAAGGGGAAGATGAAATCCGCATGAGAGACGCAAAGGGCATCTCGGGCAGGATCGTGGCGACGCTCGTACGGGCCGTCGGCGTGACCGTCCGCGTCCTCCTCGGCCCCCCCGCTCGGGCGATCAGAGGCACGGCCCGGCGGGTCTCGGACCCTGCCCGCCAGGTCCGGGAGTATTTCCACTCGGAACGCCAAACCATCCGTCAGGGCTTCATCGCCGTCCTGATCGCTTCGATGACATCTCTCATCGCGGGGCTGACCCTGGCTGGGATGGATGGCCGGATCGGCCACGTTATCGGGCTCTTCGTGCTGATCCCGGTTTCGATCGGCATGCGAGGAAACATCTTCGGGGCACTCGCCGCCCGGCTCGGAACGACCATCCACTCGGGACTGTTCGATGTCTCCAAGGATCGCGACGGGGTCTTGTACCAGAACGTTTACGCGGCAACGCTGTTGACCATCGGGACGTCGGTAACGATGGGCATCCTGGCCCGGGCCATCGCAGGTCTGCTGAATGTCGACACCGTCAGCATCTGGGATTTCGTCGTGATCGCACTTGTCGGCGGGCTGCTCTCGTCAACCGTGGTTCTCGCTCTCACGGTTGTCCTTTCGATCCAATCCTTCAGACGCGGTTGGGATCTCGATTCGGTGGGAGCTCCGCTGATCACCGCCATCGGCGACGTCGTTACGTTGCCATGCTTACTCCTGGCCTCGTATCTCATCGAGATAGAGCACCTGACCGCGATCGTGGGTTGGATCGCCGTGGCTGCAGCGGTGGCATCTCTCGTCATGGGGTGGACGACGTCACGGCAGGTAACACGGCGAATCGTTCGTGAGAGCTTCCCCGTACTCGTAATCGCGATAGTGCTCGACGTCCTCGCGGGGGCCGTAGTCTCACCACGGATGGCCGACGTGTTCCTCCCCTACCCAGCACTGCTGATAATCATCCCGGGATTCCTCGAGAATACGGGCGCGCTCGGTGCGATCCTTGCCGCGCGGCTTGGCTCGAAACTGCACCTGGGTGCGGTCACGCCCTCAGCCAAACCCGAACCCGTCGCGCTCCTGGACGGCGCGGTGGTGTTAGCGCTCGGATTGGTCGTGTACCTGCTCACCGCTCTGACGACACTGCCGGTAGCGGTGCTACTCGATCAGGACTACCCCGGAGCCTTGCGATTCATAGGGATCGTCCTTGCCGGCGGCATCATGGCCACGCTGGTGGCGGCCGTTATCGGCTACTACGCAGCCACCATCACCTATCGGTTCGGTTTCGATCCCGACAACCACACGATCCCACTCGTAACGAGCGGCATGGATCTGCTCGGCATCAGCTGTCTCGTGCTTGCCCTAGTCATGTTCGGAGTAGCCTAGTGCGGGCCCCTAAGGGGTCCACTCGAAGGGGGAGTTAGCAAGTGGATAAGGGCGACGGTCGAAGTACCGTCAAAGGGCTTCTGGCGGAGATCAAAGACGTCTCGGAGCTCATGGTTGACCTGGCGTATGCATCCATCTTCTTCGCAGATGAGAAGCTCGCCAAAGAGGTACGGCGGCTCGAAGAGCGCATGTTCGAGCACCTCAGACAACTTCGAAAGATCTCGATCCTCGCGGCGCGTAGTCCCGAAGATGCCGAGCACATGGCCGGCGTCCTCGAGATCGCTGGAGCGGTGGAAAAGATTGGAGACGCCGCCGAGGACATCGCTCGCGTCGTCGCCTCGGGGATCGGCATCATCGAAGATCTTCGCAGGGATCTTCGACACGCCGACGAGATCGTCTCGCGCATCAAAGTTCGCGATGGGGCTCCTGTCGCCGGTCAATCACTACGAGACCTCAACCTGCCCGTCGAGATCGGCATGTGGGTCATCGCCACGAGGCGCGGCGGAGATTGGGATCTAGATCCCGGTCCCAACTACGTCATCTCGGCTGGAGACGCCTTACTGATCAAAGGACCAGAGGATGGCGTCGCCCTGGCGCGCGAGATGATGGGCGCTCCGTCACTGCCGGAAGCACCCGAACCTCCTGAAGTCGCTCTTACCGAGCTCGACCGTGCCGTCGACCTCCTCGTGGAGATGAAGAATTCCGCCGAGGTAGCCGTCGGACTCGCCTATTCGGCCCTCCTCTTCAATGACCGCGCTCTCGCCGCAGAGGTCTCGTCGTTGGAAGCACGCTCGGACATCTTGTTCGACGAGCTGGAGTCATGGGTGCTCAAGAGTGCGCTCGAGGCGCGCAACACCGACGATCTGCGCGGGCTGCTGAGGCTGGCCCAAGCCTCGGAGGTGATCTTCGATTCGGCCCGAGAGATGACGCGGTTGGTCGAGTCCGGAGAAGCCTTGCACCCCGTCATCGCGGCGGCCCTGGTCGAGTCCGATGAGGTAGGCCACGAGACGATCGTTGGTGAAGGTTCACAAGCCCAAGGTCACTCCATCAAGGAACTGCGGATCGAGACCGAAACGGGGATGTTCGTCCTGGCGGTACAGAGGGGCAGACGCTGGACATACCGGCCGAAGCCGCGCTTCACCTTCGACGCCGGTGACCGGGTAATAGCCATCGGACCCCCTGAGGGCGGCGAAGAGCTCGACCAGATGTTCGGCATTCAGAGAGAGTTAGCCGAGGCATAGGAGCGGTGTCGGTGGGGCATACTTCAGCCGTGGCCAAAGAGACAGCAGAAGGCAAGCCTTCCCTCATCCAAACGATCGCTGCTGCCCTCGTCGGCATGCTTGCAGTGAAACTGGCCACCTACATCGTGACAACCGTGTGGCGATTGGTGACCAAGGAAGACCCTCCACAGGTCGACCAGCAGGCTCCCGTCGGCAAGAAAGCCGCTTGGGTTGCCCTCATCGGCGCCGCCACCGGTGCGGCTCGCCAATCGGCGCGAGACGTGGTGAAACCTCCGGGGGCAGGTCCGGGCTAGCAGCCCTGGTCCGCGAGCACCTCCGACGCACTCAGGCCCACCCCGGCCGATTCCAGATCCCCCGTCACCGCTCGCTTGATTGCGCCAACCACGCGTCCGCACTCATCCACCAGTCCCCGCTCGGAGCTATCTCCGTTCAAGGAGAATGTGATCCCGCGGCGGTCGTATCGCAGGCCCTTCAACGACTCCGCTCCGGGTGGAGGGTCGAGGATCGCAAGATTCTCACCGAAGAACGCGTAGGCGGCCGCTCCGGCCTGGGCGGCCTGCCACCATCCGATCCGGTACTGCAACGTGGATTCAGCCGAGTCACTGATGAACCCATCCATGCTGTCTAGGACCCCCAGCCTTGCCCCAGTCGCTTGGGTCAACTCGACCGCTTGGGCGAAGCGCGCCATATGCGCCTCGCGGTCGAACTCGCCGTGGAACTTCCCGAAGACGACCGTCGGGTTCTCGAGCAGATACATGTCGGCCGGACGTTTCCCGTCACGGGGGCCGAGGGGTGAAGCGATCCCATCGATCTCGCCGAGTGCGTTCTGGACGGAGTGTGAGTTGGCGAAAACGGCCAGACCGAGATCGTGTATCGCTTCAACGACCTCGACCTGGCGCTGCCTGGTCAGAAGAACGCCTTCCCCATCCGGTCCCTTTCGGCATCGCTGCCAAGCCGGGTCGCATACGTCGTACTCGTCAAGGAAGATCCCCGTGGCGCCCATCTCCTTCCACGCCCGCGCGCTCTCTCTGAAGTAGTCGAGGTCGAACACCATGTCGCGCGTTCCATCAGGTTTCTTCTGAGAGCCGATGAACGAGATGTAGCCCCATAGCTCGGTGCGATTGGATCCTCTTCGCAGACTTTGCATCAGGTTCATCGCGCCTGCATGACCGGAGCGGGTCTGCTCTTCCAAGCGAGCACCGAACACGACATGACGGAACTTAGAGAACACATCTACTGCGCAGGAAACATCGGTCTGATCGAAACCGGAGCAGTCGCGCACGATCCACGGACTGCCCGAGTAGTAGAACGCCATGCGCTTCGGGACGCGGACACGCTCGCTTCTCAACTCGCGGGGGGCTTGCGGATATCTCGCTCCACCAAGGAAGCGAAGGGGCAGGGAGTTGTAGGAGGACTCGGCGGTCAAACGGACCTCGTCGGTAGCTGCCAGGTCATCGAGGGGGATACAGAAGAAGAAGCGCCCGGGCTCGGTACGGGTTCGGAGATCGCGCGAATGCATGTTGTTCCATGACCACTCGTTCGGCCGCTCGGCGCCGTATCGATAGATCGCAGAAGGGTCGACAAGGTAGTCCCAACCGGCATCCGAAAGCTGTGACTGTGCCGTCCACATACCGGTCATCCGATCGGAATCGACATCGATGAGCAGCCGATGGATCGGAACCCCCGGTTTGACGTCCACCCGCACGAAGAGGTGGCGGGATCGAGGAAGATCGCCGGGGGCATCGGAAGTAGCCCAGATGGCTTCGATATCTCCCGCCGGGTCGTAGACGAGTGGCTCGAGCCCCTGCCAGCGCTGGATCGACCCGCATCCCGCGTCGTCGACGACCTGCTCGGCACGAGGGGCGCGCACCACCACAGGTCCCTTGTCCGCAGCGACATCGGATGCCGGAGATGCATCAACCAAGCGCACGCCGACGCCGGCCGCCACTAGCGTTGCAACGACCACCAAGCGGGCCGCTACGCCCGCGCCGCGCTCGGATCGGATATGGGTTGCCACCGCACTCCCTTTGAACTACGCCCAAAGGCATATGCAAGCCCCCAGCAGACCTCTTGGGAAGGGGGTTTAAGGGATTTCCTTCCAGCCAGTAGGCCATCCGGTAACTTTCCGCCGTGGAGAAAGCCGACGAGACCAAGCCCGATGTAGCGCCAGGCCTGCTCGCTCGGGTGCGGCGCATCTCGGTGGATATCAGCCCCCTGAAGAACTCCCCCGACTACAGGAGGCTGTGGTCTGCCAGCCTGGTGTCGTACCTCGGGAGTTTCCTGACGGCGGTAGCGGTCCCTTACCAGGTCTACGAGCTGACCGGATCGACGGCCGCGGTGGGACTGATCGGTTTGGTTGAACTCTTCCCGCTGCTACTGCTCTCTCTCGTTGGGGGGGCGATCGCAGACGCCGTAGATAGACGCAAGTTGCTGCTGATCACAGAGAGCCTGACCGCGGCCAGCTCTTTGGGACTCGCCTACAACGCGTCGCTAGACGATCCGCATGTCTGGCTGCTCTTCGTACTGGCGGGAGCCAACGCTGCGATGTACGCACTAGGCACCCCGGCATTCCGATCCTTGACCCCTCTATTCGTGAAGACCGATGACCTCTCCGCCGCGGCCGCTCTCTCAGGGATGTCGCGGACACTGAGCGCTGTAGCGGGCCCTGCCGTGGCAGGTGTCTTGCTAGCGACCGTTGGGTTGACGCGCACGTACCTCTTCGACGCGGTCTCGTTCCTTGCCATCCTTGTCGCCGTCTTCAGGATGCGGCCGGTCCCCGTGTCCTCAGACGAGGATCGCTTCACGTTCAAGTCGATCCTTGATGGAGTGAGGTTCCTTCGCGGCCGGCCGGTGCTGCAGGGTTCTTTCATCGTGGACATCATCGCGATGGTCTTTGGGATGGCTACCGCACTCTTCCCAGCCGTGGCCGCAGAGTTGGGGGGACCTCAGGTACTGGGGCTTCTCTACTCCGCCCCCTACGCCGGAGCCCTCGTCGCCTCTTTGACCAGCGGCTGGACGGCCCGGGTCCACCGACACGGCTTGATCGTGTATCTAGCCGTCGCCGGATGGGCCATTTCCCTGATCGTTTTCGGGATGTCGAACACCTTGTGGCTGACCCTGTCGGCGCTCGCCGGCGCCGGAGCCTCGGACATGATCAGCGCCATCTTCCGCAGCACGATCCTTCAGACGGCAGCTCCGCCCAACATGATCGGGCGCCTCAGTGGTCTCGAACTAGCCGTTGTCACGAGCGGCCCATCGATCGGCGACATCGAGGCAGGCTTGCTGGCTGCAGCAACCTCGGTGCGCTTCGCCATCGTCGCTGGTGGTGTTGCCTGCCTGGCAGGCATCGCCTTGATGACCGTGTTCTTGCCGCAGTTCGCGCTCTACGACTCTCGCGATCCGACGCCCTAAGGGTTGCTAGGCGTTAACCGGGGCCTCGCCTACGTGCAGGGTCCTGTAGTAAGCCTCGCGGGCACTTTGGAATGCGTCTTCCACACTGCCGCCGCTGCGGCGCGCGTTCCAAGCTGCCTCACGGGCAGCTATCGCGGCGTCCCGGCTGAAATCCGCGCCACTCACACGCAGATCGGTGATCCAATCCCGCACCGAGGGGATGTCGTGATTCGAGCGGCGGTCCCCCTGAAATGCTCCTTGCGCCGGCGCATTACAACTAGGACACGCCGTGAGGCGAGCACCCGAAGTTCGTAGGACTGCACCGCAACTTCTACAAGAGATCTCGAACGACATCGTTCTCCCCCTAGCCCGCTCTGCCCCTCACCCGTCGATAACGCTGCCCCAATGATGCATCTTTCGTCAAGAGGCGATCAGGTGGGCTCGGGTTGCGGCTCGACAGCGCTGCGGGTGAGCTCGTCATCCAAGACCTCGTGTCGCTTCAGATAGGTAGAAAGGCCCGCCTGGACGATCGCCGCCGCGGGTAGCGCCAAGAATGCGCCGATCGCCCCCATCAAGCTTCCGCCCGCGATCGCTGCGGCGAATGCCACGGCCGGGTGGAGCTGCATCGTGCGTGCCGTGATACGGGGGCTGAGCAAGTAGTTCTCGACCTGTTGGTAGACCGCGAAGTAGATCGCCAGGATCAGGGCCGAAACGGGCTCGTTCAACAAGGCAACGAGCAGCGGTACAGCAGCCGCGATGTAAGTGCCCACCACCGGAATGAACTGGGACAACAATCCCGTCCACAGAGCAAGTGGCAAGGCGAAGGGAACATCGAGGACGGTCATAGCGATGAATGACGCAACCCCCGAGACGACCGCCAGCAGGAGCCGGGAGTACAAGTAGCCCCCGGTCTTCTCGATCGCTACGTCCCAGGCCCACAGCACCTCTCGCTGGCGAGCGGGAGGCAGGATCGAACAGACGGTGCGCCGCAGACGGGGTCCATCGGCAACCAGGTAGAAGGTGAACAATCCGATGGTGAACAGCTGGAACACAGCGCCAAGGATCGCGGCCCCCACGCCGAGCAGGTTCCCCGCTAGGTTGCGGGCATAGTCCGCCAGCGAAACGTCAACCCCGCGCAACTGCTCGACGATCTTGTCACTCGATATCTCGTAGTCGAACCACCGTTGCGAGTATTCGCTGACCGTGTCCAAGTAGGTGGGAACGTTGTCGATGAGATCCCGGACCTGCTGGATGACCAGAGGGATCATCGATGCGACGAGCACAGTTCCCAGCACGAAGAGGCCGAACAACAACACGGCCGTCGCGAGTCCTCGTCTCCATCCCCGCTGCTGCAACCAGTTCACGCCAGGTTCTAGAGCGAAGGACAAGAACAGCGCGATCATCAGCCAGATCAACAGGTCGCGCAGCTTGATGACCACTTGCCATGCGCCTAGAGCCGCTGCGACCGACAGGATCGCGATAAGGATCACGCGCGGAACCCACTTGGGCATGCCCGACCCCAGTGTCTCGGGGACATCCAGCAAAGTCGCGTCCGAAGCCTCCGGCACCTGGGGTGTGCGTGGTCTTTGATCCATCTCGCTCAGCGTATCTGTGAGACCACTACTCCGCCCGGAACCCTGGCATCGTTACATGCTAGAAACCAGAAACGAATGCCTTGGTGGTATGCCATCGTTCATCTGCACAGTCGGCTTCGAGCAGATGCGCCTTTCGAGCGACGAAGGATCCGCCAGAAGCGAACCGGAGGCGAGGGCCGATGCCCGTGGCGATCGTCGCATCGGTGACCGCTCGAACGAAATTCCCACGGGTCAGCCCTCGTGGCGCTGCCTCTAACATCTCGGCGAGGTTCCTACCCAGGGCCCAGCCCGCCCAGGTGGTGTCGTCCCCCTGCACTCCATACAACTTCTGCATCGCCTTGTCGTGTGTGTCGTCATAGTCATTTCGGCCGGCGAACGCGGGCACGTAAGACAACATCTCAGCCATCAACTCGTCATTGCTCTGGTTGCACATGAGCCCGACGATGCCGTCGTTTCCCAGCATCGGTGCCATCCCCGCCCAGCGAACCGCGGCCCCCTGATTGCGTAACGCGCCTTCCAGCTGGATCCAGAAAGTCGGCCGTCCCAAGAAAACGGCATTGTCGATCCCCGCGACTGCCATCTCAGAGGCGATCATCTGGGCTTGGGCTGACCCTGCTGTGATCGGAACCGATCGATCTAGGTCCACCGACGCCCCGCGATCATCCATGGCTGCCTTGAACCGATCGCGCGCCGTCCGGTAAACGGGCGTATCCGGCCACACGATCGCGTTCTGCTGGGTCAAGGCGTCGTGGGCCTCAACCAACAGATCGGCAAGCATCGACGCCTGCCTCCCGTAATGCATCGATGTCGCGAAGTAGCGAGGAAGCTTCTTCATGCCAGACGTCGAGGCGCCCCACGAGACGTAAGGAACACCGGCCTTATCGGCGTAGCGGCCACAAGCCATGATCTGCTCTGCCCCGGCGACCCCGACCAGCAAGAAGACGTCGTCGTCTTCCACCATCTCCTTGCACACCGCTTCGGCTTGCGTTGGGCTTGAGTTGTCGTTACGAAGGATGACATCGACGTAGCGTCCGTTGATCTCGATCCCCTTATCTTCCAGCCACCGGAAATAGAGGTCCGCCCCACGCTCCACCGAGCTAGCGGGAAGTGGAACCGCGCCCGTGGTCGGGGCATGGATACCGATCTTGATCCGCTTCGGCGTGACGCCCGGAGCATCCAACGGAGACGCCGCTGCGGAACCCGAAAAGGTCATCACGGATAGGCCCGCCGCAAACAGCGTGATGATTCGCATGCCAACTACTTGGACATCGGCTCGCCCAAGTCCTTCCCTGCCGGTGACGTAGGTTGCGGGTCATGGACTTCGACTCGGGGGCCGGGCTACTGCACCGGTTGACCTCCTACGAACCCGGCCGCGACTGGGATGTACCGGTCGACCATCCGCTGATCCGTCAGGACCTCGAGCCCAACGACCCCGCGCTCCTCCCGCCTCCGGTCAAGATCTATCCCACCGGGCTCCCCCGGGTATCTCTGCCCCGGGACCTTCCATCGCCAGAGATCGCCGCGACGGACGTGCTGGCGGGCCGGGCTGCACGCAAGCTCGATCTCGATGCAGCACAGCTCGGCAGGATCCTTTTCCTCGGCGCAGGAGTGGTGCGCACCTCGGTCCACCGCATCGGCAAGATGATGTTTCGAGCATCCGGGTCGGCCGGGGGGCGCTTCCCGCTGGAGGTCTACGCGAGCACGCGTGGCATCAAGGGCGTTCCCGATGGGGTGCACTGGTACGACCCCGTCGAGCACGCTCTGATCCAGGTCGGTCCCGCCGCCGGCGGGGAGCGCACAACGCTCATCGTGACGGGGATCCCGTGGCGAACCGGCTGGCGCTACTCCGAGCGCGGCTGGAGACACCTCTATTGGGATGGCGGCACCCTGATCTCGCAACTGTGGGCGTCAGGAGACGCTGCCGGGCTTCAACCTCAGCTCCGAACGCTCTTTGCCGACGTGGCGATCGCGGCGCTCGTCGGTGCCGACTGCGTTCACGAATACCCCTTGGCATTGTTAACCCTTGGCGCGGGAGCTCCCGCGATCGAAAGCCGCGGCCCCGCGACGCATGGGCAACTGGATGAGATCGAGCTACCGCTGTGCACGCTTGCGCAACATGCCGGGTTTCGCACCGACCTGGGGGACGCGTGGCCGGCAGGCCGCGCGATCGCGGTCCATGGTTCTTCCGACCCGCTGGACACGGTCATCTTGCGGCGCGGTTCGCAACGTCTCATGGATCCCGACAGGACGTTGCCACGCGACTCTCTGGTTTGGCCTCTGCAAGCTTCTATGCGCGGCATCTCGGTGCCGCACTGGGTGGTGGTCCACGGGGTGGATAACACCGAGCCGGGCATCTACAGATGGCCCGACCTGAGCACCCCTATCATCGCAGGAGATCTGCGAGAAGAACTGTTGCGGATCTGTCTCGATCAGAACCTGGGCAGTGACGCTGCCTACGTCGTTATCGGGGCGATCCCATCCGGCCAGCTCGACGACCGCAGCTACCGCGATGCACAACTCGCGGCCGGGATCGTCGAAGGAAGGCTGCACCTCGCCGCCTACGCACTGGGGGCCGGAGCATCGGGCATGACCTTCCTCGACTCCGAGGTCCCCGCACTTCTCAAGCAGCCCGGTGATCTCGTGACCTTGCTCTTCACCTGCGTCGGGGTTCCCGAATACAGGTCCCGCCCCGGCGGAAAACCCGGAGTCCCCGTCGAAGTCACCTCCGTTCACCCCCGCTTCAAGCCCTAACCAGGTTGGGTTTTGCGATCCTGCACCATCAGTCCGTAGAAAGTAGCGATATCCGAAACTATCTACGGACTGATCCCAGTGCTGGACCGGCGCTCTTGTCATCACAGCTCGCGAGCAGGGGGCCGGCGAAACCGGCCCCCTGTCTTGCGCTGATCGACAGCTAGTAGCCGGAACTACTCTTCGTTCTCGTCGTCGTCGTCATCATCGTCGTCATCGTCGTCGTCGTCGTCATCAGCCGGTGCGATGGCGACCAGTTGATCGGCCGTGCCGGTCTGTCCGGAGTGCATCCGGTGGACGAGCAGGGTCTCTTCGTTGACGACGGCCGCCAGCGCCGGGTCCCACTCTTCGACGTAGTCCTCGGTGCCCTCCATGAGGAAGTAGACGCCGGACGGTTCTGCCGCACAGTCCTTGAGCGCAGCGAAGCGCTGCACCGTGCTGGCTTGCTCGCGTCGGGCACCGTTCTTGGCCTCATCATCGTCATCCTCGTTGCCCCGCTCCCAAGGAGCTGCGATCCAGATGTCGTCGCCGGCAGTCTTGTTCGGAGGGTTACCACCGGGATCCTCGGTGATCACAAGATTGCCTTCTTCGTCCAATGCGAGGTTGTCCGGAGAGTCGAAGTCCGAAGCGACGTTGCTCGTGCCGGTCGACGTGGTGTGTGGTTCGGAACCGTCGTAGACGTAGTGGTAGGCGAACGGCCGGTTCTTGTTGGTGAGATCGACGGTCAGGATCTCGTCGGTACCGGTGATCGCGACGTAGAGCGTCTTGCCGGAGTTGTTCACGTCCACACCCGTGGAAGTGCCGGTCTCGACGTCCTCAGGACGCTGGTACTCGTTAGCTCCCTTGTTTTCAGCCTCGCGGTCCGAGTTCACTTGCGAGGCAGCGCGGTCGAGAGCGACCCACCGGCCTTCGCCGTCATGCCGGTTGGTGCTCTGAAGGGCGTAGAGCTGACCGGTCGCCAAGGGGTTGCTGCGGTCGTCACCCTCGAAACGGAAGATGCCACCCGAAGCGCCGGTAGTCGTTGCACCGTTGCTCTCGGCGATCCCATAGAGGTTGCCGCGGCTGTCGAAGCGAAGGCCTTCGTGCGAGCGGGAACCGACCGCCGGCCGAGCACGGATACCGTCCTGCGTGTAGTCGCTCGTCCCGTCTTCCGGTGCAGTGATCGGCTCGCGCGAGGGATCGAGCTGCGAAGGGTCGTCGAGGTCAAGGAAGAACTCGTAGACGAGTCCGGCTTCGGCTTGCGGAACCGATGGGTCCTTGGCCTTCGAGGACGTGACTTCTTCGGCAGCGATGATCGTGTTCCACGGAGTCCACGCCAGACCGTCGAAGCGCTCGAAATCGGCTCGCTCGGCGATCACTTCCGTCGCACCGGTCTGGAGGTCGAGCACGCTCAGGGCTGCGCCGGTACCGGTTTCATGCGTGCGGTAAACGTAACGACCCTCGTCTACCCCACCTTCGTTCTGGGTGTTCATGTCCCACAGATCGTTGGGGATGACACCGGTTCCGCCCGGAGGCGGAGCGTCCTCTTCGAGGATCACCTGCTGGTCGTATCCAGCCGGGACCACGAATGGCTTGGCCTCGTATCCGGTCGGTTCTCCCGGACATGTGACCGGCGCCACCGGCTCGAACTCCTCGAACGGCGAGTAGTCGGCTCGGGTATCGGTTGCGCCATTACCCGCAGTAGCGGGCACAGCTCCCATCAGAAGCGCCACTCCGATAGCGGCGCCAAGTGTCTTCTTGCGCATGTCTCTCCCTTCCTTCCAGGTTGGAACCTGTTCCTCAAAAAGAAGGTAGGAGGCCGACGTGAACGAGCCGTTGCCCCCTCTTTGCCGATGGTGGGCCAGGAAAGGAAGAGTCGGCGAAGGCAACCTGAAGAAGCAGGCAGAAGGGCGCCGCTCTCGCTTCGCTGCGCTCGGAGCCGGGGAGGGGAATCGAAAGAAGCTATCTGAGTCCCCTCGCGCTTTGCGGGCGCCGGCCCGTCTCTCTCGCTTCGCTCGGAGCCGGGGAGGGGAATCGAAAGAAGCTATCTGAGTCCCCTCGCGCCCTGCGGGCGCCGGCCCGTCTCTCTCGCTTCGCTCGGAGCCGGGGAGGGGAATCGAACCCCTGACCTATTCATTACGAGTGAATCGCTCTGCCGACTGAGCTACCCCGGCCAGGTACGGTGCGCAACTCTACAAGCTCTGATGCTTAGTTCTAGACCCAGATCGAGGTCGTCGCGGGGGGCGGGACCAAGCGAGCGAGCTCGACCAGTGCGGCCTCGATGACGAGCGCAGGGTTGGCGTTGGAGCCGAAGGACGCCTTAGCAGCAAGACAGCGATCCACGGCCTGGAGCAATGCTGCATCGGAGAGATCGCACTCGGCCCACTCATTGAGGGGCGCCAAGAGATCGATGTTGGTGACGGCTTCGTCACCACCGCGACGCAAGGCCACCACGTCGCGGTAGAACGCGGCCAGAGACCCAAGAGCTTCACCTAGAACGTCTTCTTCCAAACGTTTGAGCTCGCGCTTGTGACGCTTGGCTAAGGCGTTGCGCGCACCGGCGGTGCCACGGCCCTCCCCCATCGCGTCTGCAAGTTGTTGGACCTCGTCCTTATGTCCACGCTCGCGCTCTTTGACCGCGGCCTTCGCGGTGTCGAGGATCTCGGTCGCAACATCAAGCGCGTCGACGCTGGTCACCAGGCGAGATGGGACGTCCACCCAGATCTGCCTGCGAGCCATCACGAGTTCGTCTTCGGCGAGGTGACGTGCCCGCTCGAAGTCACCTTCGGAAAGCCGCGCGCTGAGCAACGCAGCTTCCCCCGACGCGCCATCCTCCTCGAGTAACTCAACGATGCGCGCCTCCGAGACCGGTTCGAGTCGCGCTATCCGGCAACGAGACCGGATGGTTTCGAGCACTTCCTCTTCGGCATCACTGAGCAAGATGAAGACGGTGTCGGGATGAGGCTCTTCGAGCGTCTTGAGGAGTGCGTTCTGTGCCGACTCGTTCATCCGATCGGACTCCTCGATGACGAACACCTTGCGACGACCCTCGAAGGGCGACCGAGCCGCCTCGGGGATGATCACCTCGCGGATCACGTCGACGGGGATCAGTGGCCCCTCCGGCACGATGTGATGAACGTCCGGATGGCGACGCCTCAGTATCCGGGCGCAGGTCGAACAGGTGCCGCAACCGACCTTGGGCGCGACCTCGCAGTTGAGAGCGGCCGCCATCGCGAGTGCTGCCGACCTCTTGCCCGAACCCGAGGGCCCAAGCAGGAGCCACGCATGCGCTACTTGATCCGTCGCGATCGCTCGTTCGAGACTTTCGATAACCCGAGAACCATCGAGCTTGCTCCAAACGTTCATCGAACAACCGGCCCGGGAGGCGTCATGTTCGTTCCAGGTTCGATCGGTTGGATGACGTCACGCGCACGGTCCAAGAATGCCTGCTGGATCTCGGCTCTGATCTCGTCCTTGGATCGAGACGCATCGAGAACCACGAAACGTCCCGGGAACCTTTGAGCGAGCTCTAGATACGCGGCCATCACACGGTGGTGGAACACATCGGCTTCTTGCTCGATGCGGTCGCGGCCCCCACCGACGCGCCGGAGACCTTCGTCAGGGTCGAGCCTCATGAAGAAGACGAGATCGGGCAACAGGCCTCCCGTAGCCCATTCGCTGAGCTGGTAGATGCGGTCCAGGCCAAGACCCCGAGCCAAGCCCTGATAGGCGAGCGAGGAATCGATGAACCTGTCTGACACCACGATCTTGCCCGCGTCCAGCGACGGTTTTACAACCTCGGCGACGTGCTGGGCCCGGTCGGCGGCATAAAGGAGAGCTTCGGTTCGCTCATCCATACTTTTGGAGCCCGTGTCCAGAAGGATCGCTCGGATCCGATCACCGATCTCGGTTCCGCCCGGTTCTCGCGTCGACACGACATCCTCGCCACGACCCCGCAACCACTTGACCAGGGCATCCATCTGCGTCGACTTCCCGGCCCCCTCGCCGCCCTCGAACACCACGAAGAATCCGCTGCCTCCGCTGGCCCGGCCCCCTCCCCACCGATCCTTGATGGCGCGCATCGAGTAGATGCCTCCCGCAAGCACGAAGGCACCCGCGATCCAAAGGGTCACCCTGGTTCCCGGCAGCTCCAGCGTCAGGGAGTTGTTGATCCTCCACACGCGGTCACCGAATGCCCCTGCCACGAACGGAAAGAGCCCCAACCCCAACAATGTCCCTATGCGGATCGTCGTGTAGGCAGCCGAGAATGTGCGGCCGCGCATCTCGTCGGCGGTGTTCTCGTGCATCAGCGCGTAGCCCGTCGAATACGCGGCTCCCCCGAAGAATCCGAGCATGCTTGCGACGGGGATGGCGTATTCGAGCGAACCCATGCTGGCCAGAAGCGCGAGGGAACCCCCGAGGAGCAACAGGGCAGCAGAGAACAGAACGTCTTTCTGGACCCGCTTCGCGATGACTCCGACGACGAGCAAGCCGATGATCATCCCAGCCGCCAAGAACCCGATCACGAACGAGAATCCGCGGTCTCCGGCCTGTAGCACGTCGGTGACGAAACCCGGTCCGAGTGAGAAGACGCCCCCTGCGGCCGTGAACGTGAACGCGATGCCGATGATCCAGGGCCGGACCTTGTCGTGATCGACAACGAAGCGCAGACCCTCGAACAGGTCGCGCTTCACCTCACCGAAGTCGAGACGCCCAGCACGGTGGGTCGAGGCGGGGATCGTGAGGGTCCAGATCGTGAGAGCCGAGAACATGAACGTTGCCGAGTCCACCCACAGGGCCAGCGCCACCTCCTCGCCTTGTAGCCCCGACAGAGCGGGCACCGCGCCCGCCGCCCAACCGGCAAGGGTCGACAACCCGATGTAGACCAGCGAAGCCAGTGGCCACGGCCCGTAGACCGCGATCAACGACAACGAGTTCGCATGGGTCAGGTAACGAGGGGGGACGACGTGCGGAAGGGACGCATCCTTAGCCGGCCCCCAGACCAGGGACAGGCTCTCGAGCAACATCGAGGCGATCAACAGGTAGATCAGGTTGGGGAACAGCGGTAGCGAGAAGATGATGGCAGCACGCGCTATATCGGCCAGAACCATCGTTCGCTTGCGATCCCATCGGTCGGCAAGGACCCCGGCGAGAGGTCCAACGATGAATCCCGGGATCACGCGGGCGGTCATGACCACACCCACACCGGTTGGCCCACCAAGGTCCTGGGCAAGGATCGCTATCGCGATAACACCGATCCAGTCTCCCAAAGACGACACGAACTGAGCGACGAAGAACTTCGCGAAGTCCTTATGGCGCAGGAGAGTGACGAACGTGACCTTCTCTTGGGCAGAAGGGTTCACCACTTTCAGTTCAGGGCGTTGGCTCGGTACCTGGATGCGCTCTTCCCCCGGCTAGAACTGCTGGCTGACCTTGCGGACTCGCCACATGGTAAAGGGCATCCACACCTCGAAGAAAGGAGGCCGGCGGACCTTACTCCGGCGCGCTGGGAGGCTCCGGGGCGGCCTTCTTCGTAGTCTTCTTCTTCGCGGCACTCTTTCTGGCGGAGGTTCTCTTCTTCGCGGCACTCTTCTTGCGGGTCGTCTTCTTGCTGGTCTTCTTACGTTTGGCGGGTCCCTTGGCTCGCTTCTCGGCCAGCAGATCGGCTGCTGCTTGAGCGGTCAGCTCCTCCGGAGCCACACCTCGGGGCAGCGACGCATTGGTCTCGCCGTCGGTGACGTAAGGGCCGAAGCGGCCATCCTTGATCACCATCGGCTTCTCGGTCGCGGGGTCTGGCCCAAGCTCCTTCAGGACCGTCTGAGAACGGCGTCCACGCGTCTTCGGTTGGGCGTAGATCCGTTCGGCCTCCTCCAGCGTGACGCTGAAGATCTGCTCCTCGGAGTCGAGCGAGCGGGTGTCCGTTCCCTTCTTCAGATAGGGGCCGTAGCGCCCATTGAGCGCGAGTATCTCGTTTCCTTCTGCGTCGCGGCCCACGACACGGGGGATGGTCAGTAGCTTCTGAGCTTCTTCGAACGTGATGGTCTTTGGATCCATCGTCTTGAAAAGAGAAGCAGTCTTCGGCTTCTCCTTCGAACCCTCTTCGATCTCTCCCAGTTGTACGTACGGCCCGTAGCGGCCCGCTTTCACGAAGACCGGCAAGCCGGTAGCAGGGTCTTCGCCCAGTTTGCGGTCGTCGCTGGGCGCCTCGAGGATCTCGGTCGCCTTAGCGATGGAGAGCTCGTCGGGGGCAAGGTCCTCGGGGATCGAAGCCGTGTCGTCACCACGTTGAAGGTAGGGGCCGTATCGCCCAACCCGCACGACGATCTCGCGGCCCTGCTCGTCGCTTCCTAGCGGGATGGAATTGACCTCACGAGCGTCGATCTCTTCGAGGCGCGCCGCCACCATCGTCTTCAGACCAGGATGTCCATTGCCGAAGTAGAAACGCTGTAGCCATGGGATGGCCTCTTGATCGCCACCCGCGATCTCGTCTAGATCGTCTTCCATCCTCGCGGTGAAGTCATAGTCAACCAAGCGATCGAAGTGGCTCTCGAGCAGGCCGACGACGGAGAAGGCGACGAAAGACGGGACAAGGGCGCTGCCCTTCTTCCATACGTAGCCTCGGTTCTGGATCGTCCCGATGATGCTGGCGTAAGTTGATGGCCGTCCAACGCCCAACTCTTCGAGCTTCTTGACCAACGATGCTTCCGTGTACCTAGCCGGCGGTTGGGTTGCATGACCCTTAGCCTCCATCTCGGTGGCCTGCACCCCCATGCCTTCGCTCAGAGCGGGGAGGCGAACCTCTCTGTCTTCGAGTTCGGCCTCGGGGTCGTCCGCACCCTCGACGTAAGCGCGAAAGAAACCCGGGAAGGTGATGACCTTGCCGCTCGCCGCGAACTCGGCTTCATCTCCGGATGACGTAGTCCCGCCGATGCGAACCTGGATGCTCCGTCCGATGGCATCAGCCATCTGGGAAGCGACCGTGCGCTTCCAGATCAGCTCGTAGAGACGCATCTCGTCTCCGTTCAGCTCCGACGCGAGTTGATCCGGAGTCCGGAAACGATCCCCTGCGGGCCTGATCGCCTCGTGCGCTTCCTGCGCATTCTTGACCTTACGCGTGTACTGGCGGGGCTTATCGGGCAGGTAGTTAGCGCCGTAGAGTTTGGTGATCTGGTCTCTCGCTGCGTTGATTGCCGTACCCGACAATGTCGTCGAGTCGGTACGCATATAAGTGATGTATCCGTTCTCGTACAAGCGCTGGGCGATGGCCATCGTTCGCTGCGAGCTGTAGCGCAGTTTCCGTCCCGCTTCCTGCTGCAGCGTCGAAGTGATGAACGGCGGGTATGGCGATCGTCGATACGGCTTCTCCTCGACGGACTTGACCGAGAAGGAAGTCTCGCGAAGCTCGGACGCGAGCCTGGAAGCCGTCGCCTCATCCAGCAGGACCGCATCCTCACGCGTGAGTTCACCGACGGGCGAGAAGTCCTTGCCCGTAGCAAGCCGGTTGCCGTCCAGAGAGACCAACGTGGCTCCGAAAGAGGAGGACTCGTCGTCCACCGACGCTTCGAAGAGACCCTCGATGTCCCAATACTCGGCGGTACGGAAACGCATCCGCTCACGCTCACGCTCCACGATGATTCGCGTTGCAACGCTCTGAACGCGTCCCGCCGAAAGCCGCGGTCCGACCTTCTTCCAAAGAACAGGTGAGACCTCATATCCGTAGAGCCGGTCCAAGATGCGCCGGGCTTCTTGCGCGTCCACCAACCGGCGATCTAGATCACGGGTGTTCTCCAGAGCGTGTTGGACGGCCGTCTTGGTGATCTCGTGGAACACCATGCGCTGCACCGGGACTTTTGGAGAAAGAACCTCGAGCAGGTGCCAAGCGATCGATTCCCCCTCGCGATCTTCATCCGTTGCAAGGATGACGCTGTCCGAGGATTTCAACAGTTGCTTCAGCTTGCGTACCTGGTCCTTCTTCTTGACCGGTACCACGTACAGCGGCTTGAAGTCATTGTCGACATCGACACCCAGGCGCGACCAAGCCTCGTTCTTGTACGCGGCTGGGATCTCGGACGCGGAGCCGGGAAGGTCACGGATGTGACCGATCGACGATTCGACGATGAAATCATCGCCGAGGTACCGGGCGATGGTCTTCGCCTTCGCCGGTGACTCGACGATCACAAGGTTCTTACCCACTGCACTCCTAACGTCCAGGGGCGCACTTATCGCACCCCCGAGCCGCTTCTGTCAAGCCGTGCTGCTCACACCGGTGTTCCCAGACACCCGGATCACAACCGGACTGCCCGTACCATCGGCAGGCGTGGAAACCCTCATAAACACCATGGAGCACTGGATCACCAACTACGGCTATTGGGCCATCTTCTTGCTCATGTTGGCCGAATCGGCCTGTATCCCTTTCCCCTCCGAGGTAACGATGCTCGTCGGCGGATGGTACGCAGCCGACGGAACCCTGGACTTCTTCTGGGTCGGGTTCATAGGGGTCCTGGGGAACCTGGTGGGCTCCTGGATAGCGTACGCCGTCGGCCGAAAGACGGGCCGTGCCCTGCTAGACCGGTATGGGAAGTACGTGCTCATCCGGGCACATGACATAGACAAAGCGGAGATCTGGTGGGAGAAGTACGGCGACGCCGCGACCTTCTTCTCACGACTGTTGCCCGTGTTACGCACCTTCATCTCGTTGCCGGCGGGCGTCGCCCGGATGCCCTTCGGCAAGTTCACCCTCTATACATTCCTTGGAGTGATCCCATGGACCTATGCCCTGACTTGGTTAGGCGTTGTGGTCCAAGACAACTGGGAGACCGTCCTCAACTACTTCGACATCCCGACCTTGGTGATCGGAGTAGTGCTCGTTTCGATCGCTAGCGTTTGGTATCTCCGCAAACGCAAAGCGAAGAAGGCTCAGGAGATAGCAGAAGCTGCTGAAGCCGAAGGCAACCGCGGCGCCGGGTAACGGGTCTAAGCGAGCCCGATCTCGGGTGCGACTTCCTGCACACCCGTTATCGAGATCGCAAGGAATTCGTCTAGCTCCAGCCCGATCCCTTCCTGCACGTTGCGGATGTGCTCGCGTTCTACCCCCGGGGCAAACGACTTCTCTTTCAGCTTCTTCTTGACAGAAGAAACCTTCATCCCGTCGGCCTTCTCGGGTCGCACCAACGCAGAGGCCACCAACAAACCGGCGACCGCGTCGGCATGCACGATGGCCTTCGACATCAGGTCGGTTTGATGTTCTTCGAAGCGATGCCCCAGGATCGCGTTCAGCACCTGCTCGTCTTCGAAGCCTTCTTCACGCAGCCACTCGACCGTGAGATACCCATGACGACCGAGATCATCCTCGGCCTCGGTCACGTCATAGTCGAGATCGTGGAACAAGCCGGCGAGCCCCCACCGGGATTCGTCCTCTCCGAAGTGCCGGGCCAGCACCCGCATCACTCCCTCGACCGAGATCAGATGCCTGTAGGTGATCTCCTTCGTTGAGTACTTCTTCACCAGCGCGAGAGCCTCGTCACGATCCATCGGTGTCACCTCGGCCAACGAACACGAAGCGGAGAACCGCCGTCAGTTTCCTGCGAGAATCCGCTTGAGATCGGCCTCACCCTCCGGCGTGACCAGTGCGAGTACCTCGTCACCGGCGGCCAGAGGTGTATCCGCCTGAGGCGCGATCACGTGGCGGTCACGAACGACCGCGACCAAGGTGCAGTCCGCCGGCGTCGCGAGATCGCGGCACGTCTTCCCCTCGGCCGGAGAGCCATCTGCAAGGGTCACTTCGACCAGAGAGACCTTGCCCCGCTCCAACTCCATCAAGCGAACCAGGTCGCCTACGGAAACGGCCTCCTCGACCAACGAGGTGATCAGGTGGGGCGTGGACACGCTCACGTCGATACCCCATGTCTCCGTGAAAAGCCACGCGTTGTCCGGGTAGTTCACGCGTGCCACCACCCTTGGAACGGCGAACTCCTGTTTGGCAAGCAGCGAGATGACGAGGTTGTCTTCGTCATCTCCGGTCGCAGCGACCATGACGTCACATGAGGAGAGGACGGCTTCATCCAAGGTGTGGAGCTCGCAGGCGTCCCCCACGATCCAATTCACCGCGAGTTCCTTACGGACCGCCTCTACCTTCTCTTTGCTCTGTTCGATCAGGACGATCTCGTGACCCTTGGCCAGCAGGTCGCGCGAGACGTACCTCCCCACCTTGCCGGCACCGGCAACGGCGATCCGGATGCGTTTGCTGGTCATTCAGGGTCTCCTGCGGTGCTTAGATGTTCCGCTATGTTCGCAGCATCGTTGCGAACAGCCGATACATAAAGGATGTCGCCGTCTTGGATGGTCAGGTCCTTCTCGGGCACCCGCGGGACCCCGAAGCGAGACAACGCCACCACCTTCCACCGGGCTTCGCGATCGATCACGCCGACCGACTTCCCAACGATCTCGGATGGCGCGTACACGGCGGTGATCACAACCTCACCGTTGTCGACCGTGTAAGCGACGGGTACGTCCTCGGGAAGGATGTGCCGCAGCATCTGGTCCGTGGTCCAGCGGACCGTGGCCACCGTCTGGATGCCTAGCCGTTGGTAGATCTGGGCGCGCCGAGGGTCGTAGATGCGGGCGACGACCTGAGGAACCCGGAAGTGTTCCTTAGCAACACGAGCAGAGACGATGTTCGAGTTGTCCCCACTGGTGACCGAGGCAAAGGCTGCTGCTTCCTTGATGCCGGCTTCGTCCAGCACGGTCCTGTCGAAAGCGAAGCCGACGATCTTCTTTCCTTTGAAGCCTGACTTGAGCCGCTCGAACGCGGCCTTGTCCTTGTCGATGACGGCCACTTCGTGCCCAAGTCGCTCCAGGTTCGCAGCCAGTTCCGAACCGACCCGACCACAGCCGGCGATGATCACATGCACTCAGAGAACCTTCCTATGGAAACGCTCGATCAGGCACCGGCGATACTGCCATACTTCTCAGTCGTGACTAAGCGAACCGACTCTTATTGGACATCCCTGACACAGACACCCGAAGAGGCCCGCAACGAGAACCTGAAAGTCTGGGCCTCCACCATCCAAGGCGTTGTGAAGATCGCCGACGTCAAGATCCGCGAACGCCAGAAGGTGGCAGGGGTCATCACCAACATCAGGATCGACCCGCGCGAAGGGAGCGGTTCGATAGAAGCCACGTTCGTGGACGGCACGGGCCAGATGCTTGCTAAGTGGCTCGGCCGTCAGGCGTTGCAGGGGATCACCCTCGGCATGGGCTTGATCATCGAGGGAACCATCGGCGCGGGAACCACCGATGAACCGATCGTCCTGAATCCCGAGTACGTACTGGTTCCGGGGCCCGAGCACGGAGTCGCGGCGCATTGAGCAGTTTGACCCAAGCCCTCAAACGCATGGCGTTGGGAAGACCCATGTCTTCCGGCGAACTGGAACACACCCTGCTTCCCAAGACGATCGCACTTCCCGTCTTCTCTTCAGACGCACTCTCATCGGTTGCCTACGCGACGCAAGAGATCCTTCTGGTCCTAGGGGCCGTGGGAGCCGCCGCCCTAAGTAACGTCGTACCGATCTCGTTCGCGGTCGGGACCTTGCTGGCCCTGGTGATCGTTTCCTACAGACAGACCGTACGCGCCTACCCGAACGGTGGTGGTGCCTACATCGTGTCTCATGAGAATCTCGGGGACAAAGCCGGTCTCCTCGCTGCGTCGGCACTGCTCATCGACTATGTGCTGACCGTTTCGGTCTCGATCACCGCGGGCACCGATGCCATCGTCACTGCCGCCCCGGGGCTAGAGCCTTTCAAGATCGAGATCGCCATAGCTTTCATCGCTTTCGTCGCTCTGATGAACCTTCGCGGAGTAAAGGAATCCGGCATCTTCTTCGCCATCCCCACCTACGGCTTCATCCTCTCGATCGCCGTACTGCTACTCACGGGGTTCACCAGCTGTCTCGGTGGTTGCCCCCAAGCAGAGAACCTTGGCGCTGGTCACCTGGCCTCGAACCTCGAGCCACTTACCTGGTTCATCATCCTGAAAGCTTTTGCAGCTGGGACCACCGCATTGACGGGGGTCGAGGCCATCAGCAATGGCGTGCCCGCCTTCCGCTACCCACAGTCGAAGAATGCGGCAACCACCCTGACGATCATGGGAACCATCTCTATCTCGATGTTCCTCGGGGTCTCTTGGCTGGCGGACAAGATGAACGTCATACACGTACACGGATCTGAGCGGACGGTGTTGGGCGAGATCGCTCACACAGCGTTCGGTGGGGGCCTGATGTTCTACGTCGTCCAGGTCATGACCGCTATGATCTTGATCCTTGCCGCCAACACCGCATTCGCCGACTTCCCGCGCCTAACTTCGATCCTCGCCGTAGACAGGTTCATGCCGCGTCAGTTCATGAACAGAGGCGACCGGCTCGTCTTCAGCAACGGGATCGTCATCCTTTCCTTCTTCGCCGGTCTTTTGATAGTCGTCTTCGATGCCGACCTGAACCGGCTCATCCAGCTCTACCTGGTCGGTGTTTTCATGTCATTCACGCTGTCTCAAGCCGGGATGGTGGTCCACTGGCGTCGCACCAAGGAACGCGGTTGGCGCAGAAGCCTCGGGATCAATGCCTTCGGCGCATGCCTAACGGGCACGGTGCTCGTGGTTGTGATCGCAACGAAGTTCACCGGTGGCGCATGGATCGTCATAGCGGCGACCCCCGTGCTCATGTTCATGATGCACTCGGTACACAAGCACTACCTGTGGGTCAAAGAGCAGCTTGCCGACGCGGAGCGCATCCCGGTTGATCGTCGCCCCGGCCATCAGAACGTTGTGATCTTCGCTCACAAGGTCGATGCAGCAACGGCCCGGGCCATCGGTTACACACGGTCGATCCGTCCGGGAACCGCCAGGGCGTTCGCCCTCGACAAGGGCGTGGCCTCGGCATGGAAACGCCTGGCCCCTGACATCCCACTTACGATCGTTCAAGGCTCCGGCAGCATGCGCGCGAAGGTAAAAGCTCATCTCCGCAGCATCAGAGCGACCCTGCCCCAAGACGAGTTCCTTACGTTGGTCGTTCCGGAGGTGCTCGGGGGCCGCGGCTGGCGCGAGCTGATCCGCCACCCGAGCATGCAGCTACTCAAGGGATCGCTGCTCTCCGAGCCCGGTGTCCAGGTATTGAACGTTCCGATCGTTGCCGACGAGATCGACCCGGATAGCGACGAAGCTCAGGAACCGGCACGCAACTACGTGATCATCCTGGTCTCTGCCGTCCACAACTCGACCTTGCAGGCCATCGAGTACGCCGAGACCCTACGGCCGACAGACCTTCGAGCCCTTTCGTTCGGTCTCGACCCCCAAGAGACCGAGCAGTTGGGCAACGAATGGCTTGCCGCTCGCATCCCCCACCCACTGGAGATGCAGGACTCGCCGTTCCGGGATATCTCCACATCGCTTCGCCATTACATCGCCCAGTTCGAGCCCAACGGCCGCGACCGCATCGTGACGATCGTCCTTCCTGAATGGGTCGTCAACAAGCAGCGGCACCAGATCCTTCACAACCAGACAGCACTCATCGTGAAGAGGGACATGCTGTTCGAGCCAGGCGTCGTAGTCGCGAGCGTTCCGTATCACCTTGAAGATGCGGTGCCAC
Organism: uncultured Actinomycetes bacterium; assembly: GCA_937863385.1. Lineage (GTDB taxonomy): Bacteria > Actinomycetota > CADDZG01 > CADDZG01 > WHSQ01 > CALMBW01. The sequence goes on from CALMBW010000019.1 coordinate 205,390, forward strand.
AACGCACGAGCTAGGAGCGCGGGGCAGGTGTTGAACGGGTCCCTCAACTCGATCAAAGTGAAAGGCCCCCGGGAAACCGGGGGCCTTTCTTCTTTTGGACTCTTTACTGCGAACGACGCCTTAGGCGTCGAGGTGTGACTTCACCTCGCGCAGGCGCTTGCGAAGTTCTGCCTCTTCGTCGCCGAGGTCGAAGATCCAACGATCGATGGCGGCCTTCATGGCCCCTTTGTCGTCGGTCATGACCGCAGCAGCTTCGGCAGATGCCGTCGCGTCGTAGTCGACGTCATCCCCCATCGAGTCTGTCTCACGCTTGCTGAAAGCGATAGCGGCAAGCAGCACCACCAAGGACACGCCGGCGATCATGTAACGGGCGCCGTCGTTGTCCTGGAGGTTGATCACCGCAGGCAGGATCAAGAGCGAGACGAGGTTCATCACCTTGATCAGTGGGTTGAGCGCGGGGCCGGCGGTGTCCTTGAACGGGTCACCAACCGTGTCGCCGATGACGGCGGCCTTGTGGGCCTCCGAACCCTTTCCACCCAGATGACCATCCTCGATGTACTTCTTGGCGTTATCCCACGCACCACCGGCGTTGCTGAGGAAGTTCGCCATCAGCTGACCGGTCAGGATGACCGCTGCAAGGAACGCACCGAGTGCGAAGTAGTTGATCCCGAACCCGATGATCACAGGCGTGAGCACGGCAAGCAGAGCCGGAGTTGCAAGCTCACGCAGCGAAGCAGCCGTGCAGATGTCGATGACTGGACCGTAGTCGGGACGCTTCTCGCCGGCCATGATCTTGCCGTCGGCGAACTGACGGCGGACCTCCTGCACGACCACCGAAGCCGTGCGGCCAACGGCACGGATCGCCAGACCAGAGAACAAGAACGCCACCGAACCACCGATCAACAAACCGATGAAGGTCTTGGGGTCGGCAACGTTGATCGAGGTTGCGATGTTCGTGAAGATCTCGTCGCCTTCCAAGCCGAGGTTCAGCTCGGAAGCGATCGTCTCGATGAACGAGGCGAACAGAGCAACGGCCGCGATGACGGCCGACCCGATCGCGAACCCCTTGGTGACGGCCTTGGTGGTGTTACCCACGGCGTCGAGCGACACCATGATGCGCTCGGGCTCGCCCTGGAACTCGCCTGACATCTCGGCGATACCGGCAGCGTTGTCGGCAACCGGGCCGAAGGTGTCCTCGGACACCACAACACCGGTGGTCGCCAGCATCCCCATACCGGTCAGAGCGACCAGGTAGAGAGAGAACTGGATGTTGCCACCACCAAGAGCGATGGCCGCAGCCAGTGCACCGGCGATGGCGACGATGGCCCATACCGAAGACTCAAGACCAGATGAGATACCCGAGAGGATGGTCGTTGCAGGTCCGGTCTTGGAAGCGTCGGCGATCTCTTGCACCGGGGTGGTCTCGGTCGAAGTGAAGTACTCGGTCAATCGAGAGGCAACCTGTGCCAGCACGAGACCGATCACGACGGCACCGAACACCTTCCAGCCCTCGTTGCCGTTGTCGTTTCCGACGTAGAGCAACGCCACGAGACCGGTGCCGATGATGGTCAGAACGCCTGCGGTAAGGAACCCACGGTTGATCGGAGCCATCGCCGACTTGTCCTGGTCGGTCGCCCGCACCGCGTACACGCCGATGATCGAAGCGAGAACCCCGATCGCACGAGCGATGACCGGGAAGATAAGACCGAGTGCGGGGTTGGCGCCGATCGAGTCGAACGCAGCAACTCCGAGGATGATCGAAGCCACCAGGGTGACCTCGTAGGACTCGAAGAGGTCGGCGGCCATACCGGCACAGTCACCGACGTTATCGCCGACGTTGTCGGCGATCGTTGCGGGGTTACGAGGGTCGTCTTCGGGGATACCGGCCTCGACCTTACCGACGAGGTCGGCGCCGACATCGGCGGCTTTGGTGAAGATCCCACCGCCGACCCGGAGGAACAGAGCCAGCAACGAGCCACCGAATCCGAACCCAACCAAGATCGCGCTCGAGGTGTTCTGGAACACGATGATGATCAGCGTGGCGCCGAGAAGCCCGAGGCCCACGGTGAACATCCCCGCCACACCACCGGTACGGAAAGCGACCTTCAGTGCGGCAGGCAGGGAGCCGCTGCGAGCGGCCGCAGCCGTACGTACGTTTCCTCGCACCGCCAGACCCATCCCGATGAACCCGGTCAGCCCGGACATGAAACAGCCCGCCAGGAACGCGAGGGTCCTGAAGATGCCCGACTCGGCGAAGCTCAAGGCCACACCACCATCCGGCTTCAAGACCTCGGTCGAGGTCAGAAATACGATCACGACGAGCGGGATCAAGATCACCAGGATGGTGCGGAACTGGCGCTTGAGGTATGCCATCGCGCCTTCCTGGATCGCCGTAGCGATCTCGATCATCTTGGGAGTCCCTTGATCGGATGCCAGAACGCCCTTCATCAGAAGGAAGCCGACGCCGATCGCGAGCAGAGCCGTTATCGCAGAGAAGATCAACCAGAACCACTCGGCCCCGCCGAGCGTGAATTCCTGGTAACCCCCCTCCGCGGCCAGAAGCAGATGCTCCATACCTGTCCTTTCTCTCTGTACGACGTTTCTCTAACGACGTGGTGTGGTTACGACACTTTCTTGACGAAGATCTGGTTGGCGATCTTCTCGCCCACCGTTCTCTCCTTGCCTTCAACGCGCAGCACGAGCGGCCCATCGAAGGGGTGCTTCTCTCGAACCTCGACCTTGACTCCGGGACGGAGTCCCAGAGTGGCGAGGAACTCAACAACCTCAGGATCCGTAGAGCCCGGCACCGCCACCTCGGCCACGTCCCCCGGCTGCAGCGCGTAGAGCGGGGGCAGCTCGGGGAGATCTTCGGTGTCGGGTTCAGGGATCGGGAACCCATGCGGGCACGTAGCCGGACGATGCAATGCGACGAACAGCCTGTCCTCGACCTCTTGCGGAAGCTCGTGCTCGAACGCGCCAGCCAGGCGGTCGGCTTCGTTCCAGGCATAACCGAGCATGTCGGACAGGAACCTCTCGACGATCCGGTGGCGACGGATGGCCGCGATGGCCACCGTTCGGCCGGCGCGCGTCAGCTCCACGCCCTTGTAGGGCATGTGTGTCAGGAGGCCGCGCTCGGCGAGTTTCTTGACCGCAGCGCTGACCGTTCCCGGTGCGAGCTTGAGCTTGTCCGCCAGGGCTCCCGTGGGCGCGCCTTCCCCATCTTTGGCTAAGCGGTAGACGGCCTTGAGAGCTTCCCGGTCGGATCTAGAAAGGTCGGGATAGTCCATTTGGCGACCGGAAACATAGCTTTTGGTCGACCAAAAATCAAATCGTCAACCCTCGAATCACCCCCACCCCCCGTTCTGTTAACAGATCCGGCCAACGGTTGGCGGTTTTCGTTAACAGAACGGGGGTTAGAGGTTGAAGGTGAGCTTGGTGGTCGAGCCTTCGGCCGTCGGGGCCGCCTCGTAGGTGTCCACCAGTGAGGCCAGCAGCGCCGCGGACATCGCCCGGCGAGTGGAGAAGCCCTGGCTGTCTTCGAGGTCATCTTCGGTGGGGACCGGCACGGCATCGGCGATCTCGACGGTCATCGTCGTGGGAGTGCCCTGCACCGAGACACGGATCGGATCGTCGCGCCCGGCTTCCTCGGCCTCTATCACGATGTTCGTGCAGGCCTCGGACACTGCGATCTTGAGGTCGTCCACTCGCTCCTCGTCCATGCCCGCCTTGCGCGCTAGAGAGGCGACGGCCAGCCGGACCACACCCACGTAGTCCGGCTTGGCGGGGATCTCAAGCGCTACGTCGACAGGCAACCTCTAGGCCTCGGAACTCTCGCCGGAAGCCGCCGCATCGACCGTGTCGTGGATCGGGAAGACCTTGGTGAGGCCCGTGATCTTGAAGATCTTGAGGATCTTGTCTTGGGTGCAGACGAGCGACAGGCTGCCATCGTGGGCCTTCACGCGCTTGAGAGCGCCGACCAAGACGCCGAGGCCGGTCGAATCGAGGAAATCCACCCCCTCGAGGTTGACAACGACGTCGTAAGAACCTTCCGAAACAAGCTCGATAAGCTTCTCGCGCAGTTTGGGGGCGGTGTAAACGTCGATCTCGCCCTTCACATCGACCACCGAATGCGTTCCGACGGTCCTCACATCGAGGCCTAGTTCCATGGGTGACTCCCTTCCTTGGTAACGTGATGAGGCGCGCTGGTAAGTGTGCGCAACGGGCGCTGCTTGCCCTTCTTCCCCACGCGGCGGCCAATCCTAACCGCCGGAATCCGGGTTCTCGCCTGGGGCTACGGCTAGCGTGGCTTCAAGCTCCGGAACGTCGCAGATGACGCGGGAGTCTCGATGAGCACGATGATCAACGTTCAACGCCGCTTCTGGGTGCCGGTAGTTGCCGGTGCCGTGACGGTCGCAGTCGCCCTGGTCCTGCTGGGGCTCTTGGCCGTCCCCACAGGCAACCCTGCCGACAGCGGAGAGGTCCCTCCGGTCGCCGTCGGCCCCGACGGGGAGGCCTTGCCCCAGGCGAAGTGGAAGGTGTCCGTCTTCCCCAGTGGTATCGGCAAGCCGTCGAGGTCACAGAAAGCTGCGGTAAGCAAGCAGCGGGACACGCTCCAGAACGTCGTCGCGCAGGTGTTCGACGCCTTGATCCTGCGCAAGGACACCGGCCGTCTGAAGTCACTCGCGACACCCGGCGCTGCAGCGGCGCTGCGACGCAGCAAGTTGCAGCTGCCCAAAGACATGACCGAGGTAGAGACCCTCCGGCGCTCGGCCCGGGTGGGCGTTGACGAGAAGGCGACGCATGCGGCGGCGAGGGTGCTGATCACTTTCAAGGGTGTTCTCGATGACAAGACGATACGGATGCAGCAGCGGTCCACGCTGTGGCTTCAGAAGAGCGGAGCTGGGTGGCGGGTCATCGCCTTCTCCGGGACGATGGGCAGGTTGCGTTGAGTGCGATGAGGTACAGATCGCTGGCACTGCTGCTGATGATCACCACGATCGTCGGGATCTTCCCGTTGTTGTCCACCGTGGACGGCACGGCGGCCGCACCCGTTCTAGTGGGCAGGGTCCACGACAACTACGACCCGAGCGACGGCAAGATCTTCGTTCTGATAATCGGCACGGATGCTCGCAACGGGAACCCGAACGCACGCGCCGACGCGATCCACATCGCCGGCATCAACACGAAAACCCTCAAGGGGGGCATCCTCAATTTCCCTCGTGACTCGTGGGTCAGCATCCCGGGGTACGGCTCTTCGAAGATCAACGAAGCGGTAACCGCAGGAGGCCCCGAACTGCTCGCTCGGACGCTGGAGAACCTCACCGGCATCCGGCTCGACTACTGGGTCATGACGGGATTCCATGGGTTCCAGGGGGCCGTGAAGGATCTGGGTGGTGTCAAGATGCACATCCCTTCGGCGGTGTACGACCGTGGCTATTCCGGAGCGAACCTCAAAGCCGGCACTTACAAGCTCAAGGGGTTCGAAGCCCTCGCCTACGCCAGGGCGCGTCACCCATTCATGCAGGGCGATCTCGCCCGCACGCGCAATCAGTCCCGGATACTCCTGGCCTTGCTCTCGAAGCTACGCAGCGAGGTAGCAGACAGCCCGGCAGCGTTGTTGAAATGGATGGCAGTAACCAAAGAGCACACCCGCTACGACATCTCGCCCGATGAGATGTTCAGGCTAGGCGTCCTCGCGTCTCAGGTCAGGGCTAGAGACGTTGCCAACGTGACCGTCCCGGTCTCCATCGGGGCAGTCGGAGCCGCAAGCGTGGTGTTCATCCAGGGTGGGGCTCGGTTCCTCTATCAGCGGTTTCGACAGACGGGGAGTCTGTGATCAGCCGGCGTAACTGAAGGTCCGTTGGTTCCTTGGGGAACCTGATCGAGAATCGTGATCCTCTGCCCGGCTCGCTCGTAGCGTCGATCGTTCCTCCATGCAACTCGACCACCGTCTTGGCGATGCTCAATCCGATCCCGGTTCCGCCGACACGACGCGTGTGTGAAGAGTCCGCCTGATGGAACCGATCGAAGATCTGTTTCATCTGCTCGGCATCGATACCCACCCCGTCGTCCGAGATAGACACCGCGACCATCTTCTGATCCTCTTCGATCTTTACTTCCACCCGTGAGTCATCGGGCGAGAACTTGAGGGCGTTGTCGAGAACCTTCGCCACCGCGTTCCCGATCTTGTCTCCATCGCAATAGACGCGCACCGGCCCGCGAGGTGGCAAGAGGTCGATTCTGCGACCAGATGTCATCCGGCGTTCCCCCACCACGTCACCGACGATGACGTCGATCTCGCACCAGTCCATCCGGGGGACCAAACGCCCTTGATCGACCAGACCGATATCGATGATGTCTTGGACCAGCTCCGATAGCCGTGCCGATTGCCGGTCCAGCATCTCTACGAGGGTGCTCTCCTCTTGGGCGGTGAGACCTGACTTGCGTGCAAGGGTCGCGGCCGCGCCTCTGATCGCAGTCAGCGGGGTTCGCAGCTCGTGACTGATATTCGTAACGAACGTCGACCGGAGCTTGTCGAGTTCGATGTAGGCCGCGGTCTCCCGTTCTGCTTCGGCGACTTCCCGCTCCGAGCGCCGGGCAGACTCCACCACGTAGCTAACCCACGCTCCGATCAAGAAGATGTAGCCGACCCTCACCCAGAGCCTGTAGCCGACCCCATCGAATCCATCGATCGCCACAACGGCTGCATAGATGACAGCCCCAAGCATCCCGGTCAGGTTGCCGAGCACGACTCCGAAACGGCCGATCGATGCTGCGGTCTCGGCGTAGAACAACGGGTAGTAAGGCGAAGCGAAGCCGCCCGTCGCGTAGATCCACAGACCGATGAAGACGTTATCCAGAACCGTGTTCGTTAATGCTACGGCCAGCGACTGCTCTCTGCTGGGCTTGTAGAAGACCGTGGCCAAGGCATAGATGACAGCCACGAAACAAACGGCATCGGCAAGTCCTGCCCGCTCCCCGGTCCCGGGCGCCAAGAGCTGATACGTGGCAACGTTGAACAGGACGACCGCGAGTCGAACGAACGAGATGACTCTTTCGGTGCGTCTTAGCCGTTCCGAGGCAGGAACGGTAGGGCTCAAGTGCTTGTCGGGGCGCGCCGCATCGCTAAAGGATGCCGCGCTGAGACGGGGAAGTCACTACTCAGTTCGTATGAGAAACGCTCCCGATATCGGTTCAGACCGCCCACTGAGTTACAAAATCCGATGCCCCCAACTCACGACCGGTCGCCTTCACTATGAGCTCCGGCCATGGGTAGAGACACCCATGCTTGAAGATTCGCTCCTTCAGCATCTGTCCGGTCTCCGGCACCCCCACGACGCCACCGAACTCGTCACGAGCGGTCGCCACCAGTTGTGCGGCCAGAAGGTTGCCCAACAGGTAGTTCTGGTAGTAGACGGGAGCGGCTGCGATGTGGATCTTGGAAGCCCAGGCGCCGGCCGGAGCCGCTCCCTCTGGCACCCGAACCTTCTGGAACCGCTCCACATACCGCCACCAACGCTCATCGAGATCGCCTTCCGGATCGGCGTACAGATCTCGTTCGAAATGGACCATCACCAGGCCCCAGCGCGAGAAGAGCAACTCTGCTGCTGCGGTCGCGCTGCGCAGACCCTTAGCCAACGGGTCGACCTGATCGGCACTGAAGCCGGCCACTTGCTTCAACCAGTCGGGGTCACGCACCAAAGCTCCAGACATCAATGCGATGGCCTCGGTAACGAAGGTGTGTGCCGGTTGGCGGAGCAGGTAAGGGAGCTTGTGATCGATGAAGACGTCGTACGCAGCGTGACCCGACTCGTGAAGCATCGTGTCGATCCATCGTTCGCCCGGAACCACGTTGCACAGCATCCGCACGTCCTTCTTACGGTCGACATCGATGCAGAACGCGTGCTGGCACTTTCGGTCACGTGGGTACAGATCGCTATTGGCCATCACATTCGATAGGTCGATGTCCCACCGTCCGAAGGTCTCCAGAGCCAGCGCTTCGGCTGAGGCGTCACCGAAAAGGTCATCCAGGCTCAGACGGCCGTCGGGCGGAAGCTGCTGGAAGAATGGGTCGGCATAGTGCCAGGGAAACAGGTCGGTCGTTCCGAAACGTTGCACGAGGCGCTCGTCGAGCTGCGATTTCCATGCGGTGAAGGGCTCGTCGGTGAGTCTCTCGAGCTCGTCCATGACGCCGAACAGCCACTCCTCGGGCAACTCCTCGAGGTCGAGGCTCATCTGGTAGTAGTCCCCGTAGCCGAGCTTCCGAGCAGTCGCGTTCCTCGCTCGCACCAACTCGCGTACACGCTCGGCAACCTTGGTTCCCACCTCTTTCGAGGCTTGCCACACCCGCTTGCGAAGCTCCGAGTCGTCCGAGCTTTGCAGGACCTCGTCGATCTTGTTGTCGTCGTACTTCTCGCCGTCGATCTCGGCCCGGTGGTTCGCGAACTCACTCTCGACCTGGGTTGACAGTTCGACGATCTCTTCGCGCTCGGCATCGGTCATCTGATTGCCCGTGAGTCCCAACCGCAAGATCTCCAACTGCCGCTTCAGGACGGGGTCATGGATCTCTTCGGCCAAAGCGGCATTCACGCGCTCCAATGCTTCCGCGTCACCCATGATCTTGCGCAGCTCGAGCTCCAGGTCGGCCCGTGCCCGGTCGTTCTCGGGACTGGCTTCGATCTGCGAGACCCAATAGGCGTTGTTGAAATCGGTCTCTACGCTCTCGATCCGGTCTTGGAATTGAGTAGCGAGACGGTGGATGCTGTCGGACATCGGATCCCCCTCGTGCAAAACGTTGTGTCGAGAGAAACTACCGTCTGCTACCGACCAGTTCGAAATGCCACGGTTCGTTCGCCAGCGGCCGATAGAGGGGCAAGCCCAAGGAGTCGGCCAAGGCCGCCGCCTGAAGCAGGTCTCCTCCCAGATCTACCGCCAGCCCTCGTTCGTGCATCGAGTTGCCGGGAGGGGCGACCCAGTCGTCTGCAGCTTCGGGAGATCCGTATCGAGAAAGCGCCCGGTCCCAGAGCAGTGATTGCTGCTGGGTCGAGCGGAAGCCGGAGACCAGGTACACCCTGCCTTGTGCCACAGCGATCAGCCGCTCGATCGACACGGCGAGCCGGGGATGCAGTCCCCGAGGCGATGTGGCGTCGGCCGGCATGAGCATCGTGGGATCGATCATGGCAGCAGCAACAGCCGTCGCCTCGCCCACTTCCACTTCGACCTGAACCCGGTACGAGCCACTCAGGCAGTCACACTCGATCAACTCTCCACCGTTGCGTTCAGCGAACAGCCTCGCCTGCTCTTCAGGCGAGGCCGATCCGTAGATGGTTCCTTCGGCTACCGCCGCGAGCGCGGCAGCATCCGCTGCCGCCTGCGCTCGCACTCGGTCGGTAGCTACCGCACTCGATCGGAGATGGATGGACGACACGGTGAAAGACAAGATCAAAGAGACCGCAGCCACGAGCACCGTCATGGCCGCTCCAAGCGCATAGATGCCCTCGCTTCGAGCATCACGCCTTCGAACAACTCGCCGACAAGAGGGACCGAGGAGCTCGGATGGAACCGAAGGATCACCTCGACGGGTTCACCCTGGACCCGTTCTGTCGGAGGCGGAGTGATCTCGTACGAGGCACCTGTGAGACCGGCTGTTTCCAGGACCTCTCTAACGGCATCGGGGTCGGCGTCTACGGCGGCCACGCGAGCAGACTCCCTCGCTGCTTGCCACAGGCGTGACCGGTCCAGCCCCAATGCAGCGAACTCCAGCGTGACCGCGATCAGGATCGCGACGATCGGCAGACACAGCGCCAGCTCGACGGTCGCCTGTCCCGATTGCGAGCCGCGGAAGCGGTCAGCCAATGCTCGATGGGAGTTGGTCCACGATGGCCTGGAAGAAGCCGTCGAGACCGCCGCCTCGAACGAACGCCGCGAACACACCGACTACCACCGCCACGACGAGTAGCACCAACGCATACTCGGCCGTTGTCTGGCCCCGCTCGTTGGAGAAGTTCTTTCGCATGAGGCACCTCCACGTTGCCCGGCCCAGTGCCGGGGGATGCCTCGATATGAACAACGGAGTCAGGAACGTGGTGTGTGCTCGGTCACTCCCGGCGCGGTTTACTTCTGCACGAGACGCACGGTGTCGCCCTCGGTTATCCCCATCGCTTCAAAGGCACCGAGGTTCACCTCGAGTGCTTGGATGTAAGGCGCGTCGGACGGATAGACATCGCAGGGGTCGGCCTCGCAAGGCTGCATGTCCTTGATGTCAACGATCTCGCCGTCAGAGCCGATGTATGCGATCGACAGAGGGATCAGCGTGTCCTTCATCCAGAAAGCGCCCTGTACTTCTTCTTCGAACACGAACAGCATCCCCGCGTCCTCGGGAAGGTCCTCCCGGCCCATCAGGCCGATCTGCCGCTGCTCATCGTCCTCTGCAAGCTGAACGCGCAGGAAACTCTCGCCGTCTGCGCCTTCCAGAACGACGCAACCTTGGGGAAAGGGATCGGATGGAGTGGGGGCCGAAGCTGCGGCGGTTCCGAAACCGCCCTCGGCATCACATGCCGCAGTGGCGTCGTCCGCACTGCAGGAAACGGTCAGTAAGAGCAAACAGATGGAAAGGGCACGGATGCGCATCTGGTGAGTCTCGCGCTTCAGAGCAGCAGACCTCGCAGCATCGGTCCCGCCCCCAAGAGACCGAATGACGGCAGCACACACACGGTTAGGGGAAGAACCATCTTCACCGGAGCTTTTCGGATCTCGGTCTGAAAGCGTCTCTGTTCGTCCGCTGCCATCGAATCGGCCAGCGCGCGCAGAGCACCGGCGCAAGGGGCTCCGAGTTCCGTGGATGAGCGCAAGACAGACCCGATCCTGGATAGGCCCAAGTCATCGCTGCGCTCCAACGATCGCCCCCACGTCGAGCCCAGCGCCGTTCTCTGCCGGGCCTCCGTTAGCGCCGCTCCATGAGCTCCGGAGGCACCTTTCGCGATGGCGGCGAGCACGATCTGCGGGCTGCATCCCCCGCGTACGGCGCACGCCATCGTCACCGCCGTCATACGTGCGGGGTGAACCTCTCGACCTGGGACCGGTACGAGCTTTGACATCCAGACGAATCCGGCCCCCGCCAGCCCCAGACCGAGGAGCAGCAGGGCCGCGCCCGGCATGCCACCGACCCCCCGGCGCGAGAGAGGCATCAGGAGAAAGAAAACGATCGGAAGCGAAGCCACCATGCGCGCAGACAGCCTCATGCCCGACACTGCGGCCGCAGCATCCGCCGCATGCTGACTACGGGTCTCGATGTCGTCCCCAAGCGCGTCGATCATCGCTGCCAGGTCCCCGCCACATCGTTGATGGGTGCTCACGATGCAAGCGAGCGTCTCAAGATCGGGCGACTCACCCGCTTGGAGCGCGGCAGCTGCCGGAAGACCAAGGCCCAGGGCACGCACGATCTTGGTCGCAGCTTGAGCGTCGGCTTCGGAGATCATGGCGGGCCATCTGCGCAACGAACTTCTGAGTGAAAGCCCTGCACGGAGCAAGCCCGCCAGTGACCTGAGAGATGAAGCGGTCACAGCTCCAGCACCTCGGCGATGCGTCTGCCCGCTTCACAGCGCTCGACATGAACGACAAGATCGAAGGTCTGGATCACTCGCCGCTCCATCTGCTCGACAGACATGGATGTATCCGACTCCAACGCGAGCGAGGCCAAGCGAGATAGGGCCGTCTTGGCGTCGCGTGCGTGCACCGTAAGCAGCGAGCCATCGTGACCCGTGCTCATCGCGGCTAGAGCGTCCATCGCCTCGGCCCCCCTAACCTCGCCCACGACGATGCGATCGGGCCGCATACGAAGCGCGGCTCTGACGAGATCGCGCGCGGTCACGGCACCCACCCCTTCGACATTGGCGACCCGGGTGACGAGAGGAACGAAGTGGCCCTTGGAAACGATCAGCTCGCGGACCTCTTCGATCGTGACGACCCTCTCCGATGTGGGCACGCGATCGAGGAGAGCGTTCAACAGCGTCGTCTTGCCCGACCCGGTCGCGCCCGAGATCAAGATGTTGCGCCGTTGTAGAACGGAGCCGTCGAGATGCCTTGCCTGAGAGGAAGTGAGCATCGCCTTCTCGGTCAGGTCCTCGAGTGAGTAGGCCTTTTCGGGGAACCGGCGGATCGAGACGATCGGTCCTGTTGGCGCCACCGGGGGGAGAACGACATGTATCCGGGAACCGTCCGGCATCCAGGTGTCCGCTACGGGGGCCGAGATATCCACGCGGCCCCCCCGGTCCCCAACGATCCGCTCGATGAATGCATCCAGCATGGCCGCTTCAAAATGCAGGTCGGTTCGCATGGGCCCCGCGCCGTTGTCGACCCAGATCTCATCGGGTCCGTTGACGAGGATGTCGGTGACCTCGGGGTCTGCCATCAAAGCGGTGAGCGGTCCTGCTCCATCGATCGACTCGGCCAGGGCGCGCACCGATGGCCCTGGATCCCTTTCAGAGTGGGCACAGACAAGTTCGCGAAGGGCAAGACGGCGTTGCGCGGGGTCCAGATCGGCAAGATGTTTGTTGTCGAGGACCACATCGAACAGCCTCAAGCTTGGACCACCGATGCAGCAAGACGCGCTATCCGGTGCTGCCAGATCCCGAATCGGGAGAGCACGGGACGGTTCCTTCGCTCGGCATCGATGAGCCGAGAAGTGAACGGAAGTTCGACCGTGGGTTCGACACCCAGGATCTCGCTGATGGCGCGCCCCCCTATCGAAGAGCGTGGTGCAGTTTCGTTGACAACGATGGCCCATGGGATGTCGGGCAGCGTTGGGAGGACCTCGGCCGCCCGGCGCACATGCGTGTACGTGGTCCCAACGACGAACACGCCAACATCGGGTTCCCATCCCGGGACCAGCGCCGGCTCCACGATGACGTGCGCGGCGTCCATCGCAACCGTTTCCATCATCCTGGCTGCCGGCTCACCGGAGCCGGGGGCCAAGCAAACCTTGACCCCGCCTGCTACCGGGAGGGTGGGCGCATCGGCACCGTTCCACGTGCGAGCAGAGATGTCCATCCCCAGCCGGGAGGCAAACCCCCTTCGGGCCGGGGTTGATTCGACGACCACGGTGGTCCCCCATCTGCTGAGCGCGATACCCAAGTGAAGGGCAACGGTGGTCGTCCCGCATCCCGACCCGACGACTGCGATCAAACGCGCCTTGGTCTTCGTAGTCAGGAGCTTGTGGATCCCTTCTATCAACCCCTTCGGGTCCGATGGGTCGAAGCGGAGGTCGCCCGAATCGTCTTGGGTGACAACCACGTGTGCGTCCGGGGGGATCTCATCGAAGAAGCGAACCAGCCACTGGCGAGGCGAATCGTCGAAAGCCTCGGCCGCGATGACCCGGGCAGCGGGATCATCGATGACCAAGGCGATCCGGACCTCTTGCATGTGGCAAGGGTGGTCGTGGGCTTGCGGCGAGCCAGTGATGCGCGCCACATCTCCCTATGCCAATCTATGACTATGGAAGCAGCGTTCTTCGATCTCGATAAGACCATCATCGCCCGGTCCAGCCCCCTGGCGCTGTCCCGGTCCTTCTTCAAAGAAGGGCTGATCGGGCGCACTTTCTTGCTCAAGTCGCTCTACGCACAACTCGTCTTTCACCTCTTGGGGGCCGACGAGGAGAAGATGGAGCGGATGCGGATCGAGGCTGCTCGTCTCACCGCGGGCTGGGAGCAGGAACGGGTCCGTCAGGTCGTCACCGAGGTTCTCGAAGAGGTCATCTCACCGATCATCTACGCCGAAGCTCTCGAGCTGATGTTCGACCATCGGGAGGCCGGCCGGTTGATCGTCATCGTGTCGTCGTCGCCGGTCGAGATCGTGGAGCCACTCGCCGACATGTTGCGAGTGGACCGGTTCATAGCCACTCAACCCACCGTGGTCGACGGAAAGTACACGGGCGAGCTCGATTTCTATGCCTATGGGCCTTTCAAGGCCGAAGCTATCGAGAAACTCGCTGCCGAGATCGGGATCGACCTTTCGTCGTCCTATGCCTACACGGACTCGATCACCGACCTGCCCATGCTCGAGGCCGTCGGAAACCCGGTTCCGGTGAATCCGGACAAGGAGTTGCGGCGCCTAGCCACAGAACGCGAGTGGGACGTGCGTTGGTTCCGTAAGCCCGTAACCCTTCGCAGCCGGCTTCCCCACTTCCAGACACCGGAGATGAACCGGCAGAACAAAGCGATGGCAGCGGCCGGTGTCGTAGCACTTGCAGCCGCTACTTGGTGGCTCACACGCGATCGGAGCCACAAGGCCACCTGATCGCGGTGTGAGGGGTCAGCCCTAAGCGGTCTGCAGCTCGGTGTCGTCTAACCCGAGGTCGGGGTCGCCGGCGGGACCAGGGGTGTCCGGTTGCGCGATCCTGCGTTGCGCGTTCGATTCCATACGAACGATGGCCGCCACCGAGACGACGATGACGGTTGCGCCAATGACGATGACGGTTGTGATCCTCTCGTCCAAGATCAGCCAACCGAGGAAGATCGCGACGACAGGGTTCACGTATGCGTAGGTTGCGACCTTCGATATCGGTGCATGTTGCAGCAACCACACGTAAGCCGTGAAGGCCACGAGCGACCCGACGAAGATCAAGTACAAGAAGCTCAGGATCGATGCGGTAGAGAATTCCGAGAATCGGACCGCGTCGAGTTCGCCTCGTGCAACTCCGGCGAGAGTCATGACCGCCCCGCCCGTAAGCATCTGCATGGCCGTTGAAAGGAAGGGGTCGGACGGCAAGGGAACCCGTTTGGCGAAGAACGACCCGGTCGCCCACAATGCGGATGCCGTGACGACCATCAACATCCCCGAGACGTTGCCGCCTCCTACATCGCCTCCGGGCATCACGAGCACCGCCACCCCCGCGAAGCCTGCCAGGACGCCGAACAAGGTCCCAGCAGAAACACGGTCATGTCCGAAGAAGCGCCACACGACGACCCAAAGAGGCACTGCTGCGATCAGCAGAGCCGCTACCCCGGAAGGAACGCGCTCTTCGGCGATCGTGACCAGGCCGTTACCTCCCAACAGCAACAGAGTGCCGATCAAAGCCGATGCGCCAACCTCATGCCGGGTTACTGCAACCCCACCCTTGCCCTTTCGCGCACGCAATACCAGATACACGATCGACCCGGCGATCAAGAACCGCACTCCAGCCATCAGGAGAGGGGGCATCGTTTCGACCGCCACGCGTATCGCGAGGTAGGTCGAGCCCCAAACGATGTAGACGGTCCACAGGGCAGTCCACACCAACCACGTAGGCGCATCTTTGTCTGCGCGTGCTGGAGTCATACCTTGGCGAACCTGGCCCGGCGTCGAGCTATTCCACTCCCTTGGATGTTCCGAAGAATCTCAAGCCTGCGGCCTCCCAGAGCATCCATCTGCCGAAGTTTCAAAAGGTCGTGAGGGACCCAGTGCGCTTACCTTCGAACTCGAAGACCCTGAACAAGGCGTATGCCGCCAAGGCGTAGCTGAAGCCGATAAGAGCCTCCGTTCTCGTCAAAGCAGACACGTCTGAAAGGCTCAGACCGCTGGCTAGACCGCGAGCAGCCTCGATCCCATGAGTCATGGGCAGCGCGTTGCCGATGGTTTGCATCCATCCTGGAAGCTCCGAGATGGGCACGTTCACCCCACACAGGAGCAACATGAAGAAGTACATCAGGTTCGAAGCAAAGAAGACGTCACGGGCACGCATCCCAAGCGATCCCAAGGTCATACCCAACGCCGTACACGAGCACACGGTCACGAGAAGCACCACAGCGAGAGAAGGGATGTTGCTCGAAGGCATCTCGAAATCGAGGAGAACAGCTCCTACGGCGAAACCGAAAGTTGATACCAACAGCCCGTTGACGATCGGTGGAAGGGTGCGCCCGAGGAACAACGCTATGCGATTCGTCGGTGTAGCGAGCAGCGGTAACAAGGTGCCGAAGTGCCGTTCGTTGGCGATCGTCATCGTCGCCCCGTAGATCCCTGCCATCGCGGAAACCTGGACGGCGTTGCCAACTATGAAGAACGTGTCATCACGCAGCCCACTAACCCGGCCCACATAACTGAAGAAGAGGATCTGGAACAACGGGCTGCCCAACATCGTGGGGATATAGATCGCCGGGTGCAGCCAATTGAACAAAGCCCGGAAACTGATCGCGCCGCCGATGAAGAAGATCCGCAGGTTGCTCGTCAACCCCCCGTTGTAGAGGGACGTCCTTTGCATCATGGCTTCTGAACTCACGTCAGGGCCAAGGTCGCGCGCTGTCTCGCCATGCGTTCGAAATAGGTGATCATCGCGGCGCCCGCGACCAGGTAGATGAGGCCCAGCAGCAACGTCATCCCGAGATAAACCAGTGGTTCGCCGCCGCCGAGCGCCGACGAGCGGATCGCCCGCATCCCCCAGGTTGGAGCGAGTACCCATGAGATCGGAGACACCCAGCCGGGCATCAATGCCAGGGGTACCAAGAGTCCCGTCACCAGCCACACGGGGTACTCGAGCAGGTTGCTCAACGCGTTGGCATTGCGGTAGAGGATGAAGCTCGACGCGATGGCGAGACCCATCAGCCCCAAGCTAAGGATCGTCGCCGGGATCGAGATCGCGAAGAGGATCGGGTTACTCAGCTCGAGCGGGATATCGAAGAAGATCTTGCCCCACAAGATGGTTGCACCTAGTGAATAGATCCCGATCGTGGCGTTCGCCAAGGTTGCCGGCACCAAGATCAGCACGAATGGGGCCGGCGCGGCCATCAAGATCTCGAGGGTTCCCTGGTATCGCTCCCACTGGATCAACCCGCCACTACCGAACAACGTCGAAGACCAGATGCCCATGAGCCCCGCACCCAACGCCACGTAGAGCAGCGATCGACCGCTGCCACCTGCCTTGAACATGAAGAAAGCGATCGTGGCGAAGACCAGTGGCTGCAAGACCGAAACAAGGATGAAGAAGCTCGACATCGTCAGGTTCTTCAGAGCAAAGGTCCAGCCGCGCCAGAAGATCCTGAGCATCGTCCGCGGAGGCGGCAGGCTGCCGGTCATGATCCTTCCTCCTGGACCATCGCGACGTAGGCATCTTCGAGCGTCGGCTCACGAGCACCGATCCGGCCGACCTTCACCTCACCCAGCCGGCTGAGCAGTGCGGGAGTCAGCTCGGCCCCCAACGCGCTCTGTACCAACAGCTTCTGCATCTGGTCGTGGTCCTCGACGGTCACCGACGCCACTCCATCCACGGAACGCAAGCGGTCGACGGCCTCCTCGTCCACACCGTAGGCCTCGATCTCGACGACCGTTCTGTCTGCCACACGCCCCTTCAGTTCCTGGGGGGTGCCCTGGCCGATGATCCGTCCGCCGGCGATCACGGCGATGCGATCGCAAAGAGCATCGGCTTCGAACATGTAGTGGGTGGTTAGCAGGACGGTCTTACCTGCATCGATCAGTGACGAGATCATCGCCCGCAGTTCGCGCGCTCCCACGGGGTCGACCCCGATGGTCGGCTCGTCCAAGAAGACCACTGGGGGGTCGTGGATCAGGCCGCGTGCGATATGCAGGCGCTGACGCATGCCCCGCGAGTAGCCTTCGACGCGTTCCTTCTCGCGCCCGATCAAGCCGACCATCTCGAACAAGAACTCGATGCGCTTCTTCTGTTGCCGGGGATCGACGCCATACAACTCGGCGAAGTACCTGAGGTTGTCGTAGGCCGAGAGACGCTCGTAAAGACCTCGGTCGCCTCCGAAGACGTAACCGATCCTCTCTCGCACCTGTTGGGCATCCTTGACGACATCGAGGCCCAGCACCCGTGCCGACCCCGAGGTGGGGATGAGCAAGGTGATCAGCATCTTGATCGTGGTGGTCTTGCCCGCACCGTTGGGGCCGAGCAGGCCGAAGAGTTCGCCTTCTTGCACGGCGAAGTCCACACCTTTGACGGCCTCGACCTCGAGTGAGCGGCGCCGCACCGCGCCGGTGAACGTCCGATAAACCCGCCGAAGTCCAAGGGCTTCGATGACGGCCATGCTTGTCCCCTCCAACATCAAACGTCATAGCCCCCGGTCGCTGAACCCTACTACCCGGCCCTCCCCGCGCCAACGACCGCCGAACGACCCGGCGCTGTCGCAGCTCGGACCGCCAGCCGAGGTCGAAGTACGCCGGGTGAAACCGCCGACTCCCGAAGAGTGAGAAAGGGCTAAGAGATCTCCCGCTCGAGTCGCTTACAAGCCGAGTCGTGCGAACATATGGGCATGATCAAGAACACCTTCAAGACAACGATCCTTCTCGCCGGGCTCGGTGGGCTGATGATCCTCATCGGCCAGGCACTGGGTGGGGGAACGGGTGCCGCGATCGGCCTCTTCCTCGGCGTAGCGATGTCGTTCGGTTCCTACTGGTTCTCGGACAGACTCGCCTTAGCAGCTTCCAAAGCCAAGCCGGTAGATGCCCAGAGTGCGCCCGAGCTGTACCGGATGGTCCAAGACCTGACGCAACGCTCGAACCTGCCGATGCCGCGCCTGTTCATCATCCCCTCGGCCCAGCCGAATGCCTTCGCCACCGGCCGCAACCCCGAGCACTCGGCGGTCGCGGTCACAGAGGGCATCTTGCAGACGATGGACAAGCAAGAGCTGATGGGCGTGCTGGCTCACGAGCTTGCCCACGTGAAACATCGAGACATCCTCATCTCGTCCGTCGCCAGCGCCATCGGAATGGCCGTGATGTTCGCAGCACGCATGGCGATGTTCGGCGCGATGTTCGGTGGGGTGGGGGGCCGCGACGACCGCGACGGGGGTGGCGGGGTCATCGGGGCCTTGGCCATGATCATCCTCGCCCCGATCGCAGCGATGCTGATCCAGATGGCCATCTCTAGGTCGCGCGAGTTCGAAGCCGACCGTGGGGGGGCCGAGATGATGGGGTCCGGTGAGCCGCTTGCTCGGGCACTCGAGAAGCTCGAAGCAGCTTCGAAGCGTGCACCGATGAACGTGCACCCGGCGATGGCTCAAGCCTTCATCGTCAACCCGCTCACCGGTCGCAACCGCCCGGCGTTCGCTTCGCTGTTCTCCACCCACCCCGCGACCCAAGAACGCATCGCCCGCCTAAGAGACTGGCGCCCTTAACCGTCACGTCTCGGCGAAGGACCCCCAGCACGGTTCTCTAGCTGCTCGCCGAGAGTTGACGCGTCGGCGACTTCGCCCATCAGTCCCTCGGGGACGGGGACCTTGCGCATGTTGGGCAACAGCTCGACGGCAAGGATGGAAACGACGATCAGGGCCGCACCGAACCAGCCCGCTGCGTTGAGCCGCTCACCCGCCAACCAGAAAGCGAACAACCCTGCGAAAGCTGGCTCGCTGGCCAAGATCAGAGCTGTGCGCGAGGGTGAGGCATGTCGCTGCGCGTAGGTCTGCACGAAGAACCCCAGTGCAGATGCGATCAACGCCGTAACCAGCAATGCCACCCACACCGAACCTTCGTCGGGAACCACCAACGCACCCTTACCGGTCGCAACGATCAAGGAGAAAACCCCGGTGACGGCAAGCTGCACCACGAGCAGAGCACCGGTGTCATGGTTCTGCACGGCTTTGTCTGTAACGAGGATATGGAACGAGAACGAACATGCACAGCCGAACACCAAGGCATCACCGGCAAGAGACGCTTCCCCACTTCCACCCTGACCGATGGAGACGAGGAATAACCCCATCGTGGAAACCCCGGCAGCGATCCATGCCGGAGGACCGGCACGCTGACGCAGGAAGAGGGCCCCGAAGATCGGCGTGAGGACGACGAACATCCCGGTGATGAATCCGGCATTCGATGCCCGGGTTCTTTCGAGGCCCAACGTCTGGAACACGTAGCCCGCGGTGAGAAACATGCCCATGAACAGGCCCCATTTCAGGCCGGTAGGTCCCAGGGTCATCAGCCGCTTGCGGAAGAGCACCGCTACAACGAGTGCCGCCGCAAGGAACCTATAGGCAAGGAATGTGAACACGTCGAGGATCTCGACCGCATCTTGGACCATGACGAAGGTAAGCCCCCATACCGCGGCGATACCGATCAGTGCGGTTTCGGCGATCCAGGCCCGGTCGTGTTGCTCCATGGCGTGCAAGCTACAGGTTTCCCACACTGACCGGCGATGGGAGGGCGCCGCAGGACAGATCAGTCGATTCCGGCGGACCCTAAGCGACCTTCTCGAGGAGTGGCGAACGGAGACGGCCTTGGATCAGATCCAACACCGCCTCTTCGACTACCGCTAGAGAACCTTCAGACAGGGCGTCGACCTCACCAAGGTCTTCGAGCACCCCGGCGATGGTGACTCCCCCCTCGTACCGGTCGATCACGCGTGGGTCGATGTAGGACTTGCGGCAGACGGCCGGCGTGTTGCCCAGGTAGTGCGCAACCTCCTTGACCGCACGAGCAACGGCTCGCTTGCGAGCGGTCTGCGAGGTACGCGCCTGTGTTGAAACGGAGAGTGCCAGCGCACACTGGACGGTGCCATGCCAGGTTCGGAAGTCCTTGGCCGAGTAGTCGCCGCCCGCAACTTCACGCAAGTAAGAATTGATGTCCGAGGAACGTACGTCTCGCCACCTGCTGCCTTGCTTGTAGGCGAGCAGCTCAGCTCCGCCCGACCGTCTTCTCTTCAGGATAGATACGGTCTCGAAAACGTGCGGATCTACGACCGATTGGATCCTCTGCTTACCGTGCTTGGCGATGAAATCGAAGATCACCACCTCGTTCCCTAGCGACACATGTTCCTTCAACATCGTCGCCAGTCCATAGGTTTTGTTCTCTTCCGCGTAGCCTTCGCCCCCGACACGGAAGAAGCCACGGTCGAGCAGCCGCACCGCACACGCCAGGGCGCGCTCACGAGGCATCCCATCCATCAACAGGTGCTCATTGGTCAGGTGACGGACCTTGGGCAGAGCTCCCGCGAACTCGATCATGCGGTCGAACTTCTGCTGATCTCTGCGCTCACGCCAAGACTGGTGATACAGGTACTGCTTGCGCCCTGCAGCGTCAACCCCAACCGCCTGGATGTGACCACGAGGATCGGAGCAGATCCAAACGTTCTCCCACGCTGGTGGGATCGCCAATGCGCGAACGCGCGCGATCGTCTCGGCGTCTTCGATCTTGACGCCGGTCTCGTCTAGATATTCGAACCCTTTGCCGCGCCGGCGCCTGGTGATGCCGGGACCGCCGCAGTCAACCTTCCGGTATGGGATGGGCAAAGCAACCTCCGTTCGAGAACGGAACTACCCACGTCCGTGCGTTCGCAATCGTGTTTCGCAAGGGGCACTTTCGGGCACGGTTATCAGTGCACCAGACGCCAGTTGAGGGAGGTCGTGCAGATGTCTACGATCGAGCAGTCGATCGATGTCAACGTCCCGGTTCGCACCGCGTACAACCAGTGGACGCAGTTCGAAGAGTTCCCCCGCTTCATGGAGGGCGTCGAGAGCGTTCGCCAGCTCGACGACTCCACCACTCAGTGGGTTGCCGAGATCGGTGGGCAGAAGCGAGAGTTCTCTGCCAAGATCACCGAGCAGATTCCCGACGAGCGGGTTGCCTGGCGCGCGGACGGCGAAGCTACTCAAGCCGGTGTCGTCACGTTCCACCGCTTGGGCGAGGGTCAGACGCGAATCATGCTCCAGATGGAGTTCGAGCCTGATGGCGTGGCCGAGAAGGCTGGGGACATCCTGGGTATCGTCGAGCGGCGCACCAAGGGCGACCTCGAACGGTTCAAGGAGTTCATAGAGAGCCGCGGCTCAGAGACCGGCGCCTGGCGAGGCGAGATCAGCCAAGACGCCACCTCGTAGGTCCGATCGAAAACTGCTTCTGGCACCGAACCACCCCCGGGCGACCCCGGGGGTGGTTCTTCTTCTGCGTTGCACCGCGTCGCGCGCCTCGGCCGTACAGCTAAAGGGGTGCTTGGATCCGGTGATTCCGCGCGCTGAATGAGCGGTCGCCAGCGCTCGCTTTCTTCCGCAAGAACTAGGCGGCTTGGTCGCAGAGGCGGCGGAGCACCCTGGTCAGTTCGTTGAAGCCCGTGCCCTTCTCCACGTAGGCATCCGCACCCAGTTGCAACGCCTTGCTTGACATCACCGTCGAGTCGAACCCGGACATCACAAGGATCTTCGAATCCGGTGAGCGACGGCGGATCTCGGCGATCGCCGACAGGCCGTCCATCTTGGGCATCGAAAGATCTAAGATGATCGCGTCGGGTTGATGAGTCTCGGCTGCGACGATCGCCTCCACACCGTCGGCAGCCTCGCCGACGATCAAGAACTCATCGTCTACCCCATCGAGCCAGAACCGGACCATCTCGCGGATGTCGTCGACATCGTCGGCGATGATCACGCGGCAGGGGGCGATGTCACATGCGAACACGTCTTGCATCCCTCCTATCCCTGCTCTGGCTGTTGGCTCAGAATGGGACATCCGGCCCTTGGTTCGCAATCCTCACATCGAGCAATCGCAGGTAGTCCTTTGCGGCCGGGCGCATGGTCCTTTCAACGCCGGTTCCAAGCGGAACGCGCTGCGTTGCGAGTCCGGATCGCCAAAGCCGAGGCTGCTGCCGTCATTGCGGAGGCAGCCGCCAGCAAGGGAACCAGCGCGGGGGCCGGACGCTCGTAAGCCGAGAAAGCCAGCAGCTCATCTTCTTCGAGATCCTCCATCGTGGTGGCCATCGCCAGCTGAGGTTCTTCCTGCTGCTGTTGGGCAGCGGCTGCCTGCGGATTGGGATTCGGTTGGGGGTTCGCATTGCTCACAGGCGCGGGAGGGGCCGGTGCGACCGGAGGCACGATGGCAACGTTCGGCTGCTCGATGATCGGCGGAGGAGGCAGCGGGATCTGCTCACCCTTGACCTTCACCAATGGCGAGCAAACGAGCAATGCTTCGGCTTTAGCGACCCCACGATCGGCAACCGTAGCAACGAACTCCAACTGGGTGCGCGAGGACTCGGAGAGTCGCGGACACTTCAAGGTCACATCGAAGGTGTGCGTACTTGGCTCAGAGACCTCTACGGTGTCAAGAACCTCAGGCGTGATCACTTCGACACGATCGGCGCCCCGAACCGCGTCCAGCCCTACCGTCGAGTACTTCGCCAACGAACCCAAGATGGCGCTCAGAGCGGGGCCGAGTTGTGCCACCCCTCGAACGTCCTCAACGACATCACACACCAAAGGGTCACCTTGCTGCACCTGGACATTGTTCAGGTAACAGTTCGAAACGCCCGGCGGCATGAACGTCTCGGTAGCTTCGGCCATCCGAACGAGGTCCTGGCGGGCGGCCTCGACGGGGCTCTCGCCCCTAGCTGCGAGGCCCACCTGCATGATGCCCTGCCCCCGCAGCTCGGTCGCAACGGTGTCAAAGGGGGGACTCGGGTGGGCAGCGCTGTCATCGAACGCCGCATCGGTGATGTTTACGATGACCTTCGCAGAGCCGGGGCGGAAGCCAGCTTGTTGACCCGGTGAGACGAAGCCGGGCTCTCCTGCGCCGGTTGCCGATTGATAGAGACCCGTAAGCTGCGACTCGGGGAAGTGGCCGCGGCCCCCACCGCTAGCCTCCATCCGTTCGATCGCAGCGACGAGTGAGTCATCCGCCGGACCGATCGCACGGTTCAACCGGTAGGGGAAGTCGCCTGCCACCGGATCGCCGAAGCCGGGGATCGGATAGTCCTTGTACTCACCCACACCGAACTGCACGTCGACCTTCTGCTCTGTCAGCTCGTTCGCGATCTGATGGATCCCCTCGAGCAGTCCCTGGATCGCGGAGTCCATCGAGACCGTCGTGTCGACGAGGAAGAAGACATCCAACGGTGTCGGAGCCGGCGGCAAACTCAGCTTGTAGGAGATGGTCTTGGATGCACCCGGCTCGAGCTTCACCTTGCGCTTGGCAGGTGTGAGGCTCGCAGGGGCCTTACCTTCCGGCACCGTCGGCGTCAGCGGCGGCAACGAGATCCGGAAGCGGTCATATCTCAGGATCGTGTTCGCTATCGGCCGATATCCCCACGCCGCGGGCGCCTCGGTCCGGTCAACCTGCAAGGAGAGCACGTCTTCGTAATCCTCGGGACGGTTGCCGCCCATGACACCGGGCGTGATCTCGATCCAGTTTCCGGGTGACTGGTAGCGATACATGCCCAGGTGGGTGCTGATGATCACGTCATCGGCGCTGGCTCCGTGAGCGAT
Source organism: uncultured Actinomycetes bacterium (assembly GCA_937863385.1). Taxonomy (GTDB): domain Bacteria; phylum Actinomycetota; class CADDZG01; order CADDZG01; family WHSQ01; genus CALMBW01. The sequence goes on from CALMBW010000019.1 coordinate 229,554, forward strand.
CGAGATTAGGACCTGTGGGGGCAGGCTGATGCTGCTCCATACGCGGCCCCCATCTTCCGTGATCGACATGAATCCGGCTTCGACCTCGTAGACCATGACTCTGCTCGGTTCACCCGGGGCACGGAACACATCGGCAGGTTGGGCCGGCCCACTCACGTACGGCACCTTCGTTTGCGTGTTACCACCATCTTGTGAGTGGTAGAGATCGGGGCCCGTCAACCACAGCTCGTCTGGAACGATCGGATCGACGACGAAGTCGGTGGTGGTGCCTTGGCTGCGCTGGGTCCAAGACGTGCCGCCGTTCTCACTTCCGTAAAGCTGCGTTCCCGACGCTCGATCTCCGGCGAGCAACAGGTAGAGGCTCTTTGGATCGGAGGGGGCCGCGCGCAGTCGCAGGATCTGGCCCGAAACCGCCGGAAGCCCGCTATCGACCGCGGCCCACGACTTGCCACCGTCATCGCTTCTTAGGACATGGGCACGCAGCGTCGGACCGGTCACGGTCTGGCCGCCAACGCTTGCGGAGACCTTCTCTTCGATCCCAAGGAAGATCGTGTCCCCTGCACCCGGAGCCTCGGGCACCACGACGCTGTCGATAGTGGCAGTGACATCCGAGATCGGCACTTCGAGGCTGGGCAGAAGCTCGAAGCCGAACGCTTGCTGCCAATCGCACCCTCCGTTGCGAGAGACCATCAAGACCTTCTCGTTATGTGCCCACAAGATGTTGGGGCGGCGAGGATCCACGGCGAAGCCCCTCATCGTGGCCGAGCCTTTGGGGTAGGAGGGGCCGGGGATCTCCGACCACTCGCCGTCCGCGAGCAGTTTCGAGCAGGGCGCAGCCGCCGCGCCGGTAGCCAGCGGCGCGGCAAGAACGGCACAGGTGAGCCCGGCCAGTAACGCCCTCATCCACCTCATCGCCTGAAGGTTCTCCACCTCCTCCTCGAATCCCCCGCCGCCCGGTTTATATCCCCCGCCAGAAGGCTGCGCCGCGTATGGGTGGGGTTGGTGTTGTGGCTCCGGGTGTAGCTGTGGGGGAAACCCGGCAGCGACGGGGTTGAACCAACTCCGCACGCCAAATCACCAAAACGTACGCTCAGCGACTCTGTTGCTACATCTCGAGTTTCGCCTCCCCTTCGATTCCCCCGGCCCTCCGCTCTACATCCGCTGCAACTTCCTCCCGGCGCGCCTGCAGGACGGGCAACGTGGACGCCGAAGTTCTCTCGACACGGTTCTTCGCGGCGGTTCCAGGTCGTCCCGCGGGGGAGATCACGTCCTACGGGAGGTCCAGCTTGAGAGTAAAGATCCAGGTGGTGCTAGCGGTAGCGTTGATCGCCGGCGCCCTTGCCGGCAGCCAATCGCCTGTTCGCGCCGAAGAGCACTACACCAAACTGACCGATATCCGGGTCGAGATGGATGACGGGGTCCCAATAGCGGCAGACGTCTATGTTCCTTCACGATCCGACGGCGATGGCGACGGCCTGTACCCCTGCGTCATAGAACTCACTCCGTACCGCAAGGAATCGCGGGCCGCTGAAGGCGCTTCCTACCTTCCCGAGAAGGGGATCGCCCTGATCGAGGTGGACGCGAGAGGCACCGGAGGCTCAGGAGGCGAGTACGACATCGTCTTCTCCGTGCGCGAACAGGCCGATACGGTAGCAATGATCGACTGGGCTGCCACGCAGGCCACGACCGATGGGAAACCCCTGCGCGACGACGGCAAAAACAAGCTGTGCGAGGAGACCGTCGGCCTGTACGGGGGCTCTTACTCTGGGATCATCCAGTACCTCGTTGCCAGTCTTCCTATGCGCAAAGGCGATACCGGCTTCGGTCGCCTGCCTTCGGGAACAAAGCACCTCGCTGCGATCGCACCTCAGAGGGCCTACGGCGATCTCTATCGCGACATCGTCTACCACGGAGGGATGCTGATCGGCAGCTTTGGCAACCTGTGGTCGGGCGGGACCTCGTCCTACTATCTTCGACCCCCGATGGACTTCTATACCGCTGAGGGTCAGCAGGCGTGGACCGACCACGTGACCAAGAACGACCCTCTGCTCGCGCACTACATCGATGCCCCATACGAAGATGCGAAGTACACCAGCGACGACACCGAACCATCCTTCTCCCAGAAGCTCTACGAAGATTCCAGCGCTCTTCCCCGCATCAAGAACTTGAGGGTCCCCTCGTTGCACCTCGCGGGCTTCTTCGATGCCTTCACCCGCGGTCAGCTTCTGACCTTTCAGGAGGCACACAGGCTCGAGCAGAAAGGCAACCGAGGGCCGAACTTCTTGATCGCCGGTCCATGGGACCACACCGGGACGCACTTCATCAGTCCCGATCAGGGCTTCAGAGAGCAACTCAGTGACTGGTACCTCTACTGGCTCGAGGGTGAGTCTTCGGGCGCTTCACAACCGGAGTGGATCCGGCGAGGTTTCGATGGCCGTGGCGCCAGGGTGACCTACTTCCAGTCCGAGACGGGAGTCGTCAACGGCCAGAGCGACGAGGACGGCAGCTGGACAACCTCACCCTCGTGGCCCCCACGCATCGACGACGTCAAGCGTCTCTACCTGGCACCCGGCGGGATGCTGTCCTCCGATCCTCCGACGGAGGAAGAGGGTGCCGACACCTACCTCGCCAACCCAACGGCGGGACTGGCTGAGTTGCTTTCTCGCTGGGACAACGCCGCGGGAACGCCCCATCCGAGTTTCGACCAACGGATCGAAGGCCCGAAGGGCCTCACCTACCAGACCGATGTGCTATCCGAGCCTCTAAAGGTGGCGGGGCCGATCGCCCTTCGCCTGCAGGCATCGACCGTCGGCCTCCCCGAAGGGCCTGATGGACAGTGGCCTGGAGCAACGCAACAGCTACCTCCCTATCACGACACCGACTGGGTGGTGAAGGTCTCCGACGTGGCTCCCGACGGGACGGCCAACCTGATCACCGCGGGATACCTCAGAGCCTCACATCGCCGCGTAGACGAGTCGAAGAGCCTGAAGATCCGAGGCGAGATGCTGATGCCCTACCACCCTCACACGAAGAAGAGCCTGCAGCCTCCGGTGCCGGGTGAGATCCAGGAGTACCTGATCGAGGTGTGGCCAACGGCGATGACCTTTAAGCAAGGCCACCGGCTTCGGATCGACATCTATTCCTCCGACACCCCCAATCACCTGTCATTGCTCCGCCCAGCTCTGAATACCGTGCAACGCAACGTTCAAGCAGCTTCATATCTGATGTTGCCCGTCTCCGGAGGTCGCTCCGGCAAGGGATGACCTGCCTGACCAACCAAGCCCTGAGCGATCCCTCCAGCTCCTGCGGAGCGATCGCTCAGGGTTCCACAGGAGCCGGCTCAGGCCCTCGCCATTGCATGCCCGGAGCCCCTCCGCCCCGGCCCGATCCCCACCCCCTAGCTGCCGCCTTGGGTCTGCCTCCCACCAACCCCGGAGCCACTCGCTCCGCCTGGACCCCCAAGGGTGCTCTGCTCCGGGCGGCTCCCGGGTAGCGGCGAGGCGGAATTAGGGTGGGGCGATGAGGCGGAAGACCTTGGCGGTGGCGGTGGCGATGGTGGTGGGGACGGTGGGAGCTGCCCTGGCGGGACCGGTGGCCAAGGCCCCCCGGGTGGAGCTGAAGGCAGCCACCACCGAGACGAAGCTGAAGGGCTTCGGAGTGGCTCGACCGGTGACCGGCCGCAAGGTCAAGGTCACGTTCTCGCATGACTCCGGTACAGGCTTTGAAGTGATCGCTGCCGAGAAGGTGAATGTCCGTGCCGACGGATCCTACGTAGCGAGTTTCGATCGACCGCAAGACGGTAGCTGCAGGCTGACCGCTCGTTACCGAACGGGCAACGGCACGGCCACCGAAACCGAGGACCTGAGCTGCGTCCGGCCCGACTTCGGGACCGGAAGGGCAACCTTCCAAGGGGATACGTCCAAGACCATCGACGTCGAGATCGCTGAGAGCTCAAGCCAGCGCTCCTACGGCCTGATGTTCCGCAAGCATCTGGGGGCGGAGCGCGGGATGGCCTTCCTCTTCGGGAGCGAGTCCAGTGGAGCGTTCTGGATGATGAACACCCACATCCCCCTAAGCATCGCCTTCTACGACTCCACCGGCGAGATCGTCTCGATCCTCGACATGGACCCTTGTGACCCGGACGAGCAAGGCGAGTCTTGTCCGCTGTATGACCCCAACACCAGCTATGTCGGGGCGATCGAGGTCAATCAAGGTGCGCTCACCGAATGGGGTATCGAGGTGGGCGACATGGTAGTGGTGACCCAGGACCTCTAGGGACCCGACCCATGGCTGGGACGGGTTGGTATCCCTGCTCCAAAGGGTTCACTTGCGCGAAGCCAGTTTCAGGCCTCCGGCGGTGCAGAGGTCCTTGGCGCTGCGGGTCACGAACTCCGACACGTGACGAGAGCGGAGGCTGCGATGGGGGCGTTGGGGCCTCTTCACCGCCTCAGGAGGCGTCAACATCGGTCGCCGCGAGGCCTCCCCCACAAGACGGCAAGGTCCCTGACCTGGGGTCGAGGAGTTCACGCATGCATAAACGAGTGACTTCGCTACGATTCCGACATGAGCCAACGACCAACGAGCAAGAAGCTGGAGATGAAGAGAGCCCGCCGCGAAGCGGTGGAGCAGCAACGGCGGGAACGAGCTCGCGCAGCGCGACGCACTAACCTGGTGACGACAGGGATCGCCGTTGTCGTGATCCTCGTCGTCGCCGGGCTTGCATTGCGGTCGAGACCCGAAGCCCTTCCGGATTCGTCCGAGGCACCCAAAGGCGTCGTTTCCAAGGAGATCGAAGAGCGCAACCATATCGAAGGACCGGTGGATTACCCCGACAACCCGCCGATGGGCGGGAACCATGCCCCCGTGTGGCAGAACTGTGGCTTCTACGACGACACGATCATCAAGGAACAAGCTGTGCACTCGCTCGAGCACGGTGCCGTCTGGGTCACCTACGATCCCAGCATCCCCCAAGAGGACAAGGACCGATTGGAGCAGATGGCGCAGGCCGAAGGTTTCCTATTGGTGTCCGCCTACGACGGTCAGCCCTCACCGATAGTTGCGACCGGGTGGGGGCGTCAGCTCGACTTCGAGGAAGCCGATGATCCAGACCTTGCGCGATTCGTCAGCTACTTCCAGGTAGGGCCGCAGACGCCGGAACCGGGAGCCCCTTGCACGGGCGGGACGATGTGACGAGCCCCTCGGCATCCAGTGATGCCGGGACACTGGCCGACGAAGTGTCCCCTTCCCGGCGATGGGACGAGCCGGCGGTTCTGATCGCACTGGTCGCGATCCTGGTCGGTGCAGTTTGGGCCGCTCTCCTCTCGGCTCCGTCAACACCATCATCCGACTCTCCCGAAGCCGGGTTCGCGCGGGACATGATGCGACACCACGCGCAAGCGGTGGAGATGGCCGAGATCGTCCGCCCCAGAACGCAGGACGAGACGATCCGCATCCTCGCGACTGACATCGCGCTTACCCAGCAGGCGCAGATCGGGCAGTTCCAAGGTTGGTTGGCGGCCTGGGGCCTGCCGATAAATGTGTCGGGTCAGCAGATGGCGTGGATGGGACACCCCACCATGGGGCTGATGACCGGGCTCGCCACCGACGAGGAGATTGACGAGCTCCGTCAACTTCCCCCGCCCGAGATGGATGCGAGATTCTTGCAGATGATGATCCCTCACCACCGGGCGGCCTTGGGGATGGCCCGGGGAGCGCTCGCGCTGACGGAATCGCCCCCGGTCGTAGAGGCCGCGCAGAAGACGCTCCAGGCGCAGGGGGCCGAGATACAGCAGATGCAGGATCTGTTGGAAGCACGCGGCTACCCGCGAGTGCCACCGGAAGAAACCATGATGCCGCCGATGGCCGCTCACGGCGACACGGGGGCGGGTGCGTTGCGAGACATCCTGCGGCTCGCTCCCATCGGGATCGGCCTGCTCGCCCTGGCCTGGCTCGTGATCGACTCGATGCGACGACGACAGATATGGGCTGGCCTCGAAGGTCCGGCACGCGACTACAACCCTTTGTTCCGAGCCATCGCCTTGATCTCCATCGGGCTCTCGGGGTTGATCCACGTAGGGCTCACTCCCGAACACCTGGAGGAGTCGACTGCGACGGGCGTTTTCTTCGGCGCATCCGGCGTCGTCTTGTTACTGATAGCGGCGTGGCTTCTGGCGTGGCCCCGAAGCGCCGGCTTCGCGGTAGGGGCAACGACGAGCGTGGCTCTCATCGTCGTATACCTGCTCTCGCGCACAACAAGCATCTTCGGAGACATTGAACCGTTCGACGCGCTCGGCATCGTAACGGTGCTGATCGAGGTCGTCGCGGTAGTCGTATGTCTCGTCCTAGTGAGATCTCAAACGGGGGAAGCCGCCGCGGCCAACCATGCGCTAGAACCGAGCGACTAGCTTTGCTGCTCTTTCACGGCCACCTGCGGATCCACGATACGAGCCGTAGCAGATAGATGGCAGCGGGCACGGTCGCTGACTACAAAGAAGCAGAGAGGATGGCGGCCCCGCCTCTTTTTGCTACGGGGATCCGAGGGCCAGACGAGAGATCTCGGGACCGAGTCTCGGATCACAGGTAGACGGGTAACTTTCGGAATCCTTCAGGCTCACACTGGATCGTTGAGTGGGTCACGCCGTAGTCGGTAGCCAAGAGACTGAGGATCGCGTCCAGGACGCTCGCCCAATCTGACCCGTCCGCCACAACGACGTGAGCCGATGCAGTTTCCATCCCCGACGTAAGCGTCCACACATGAAGATCGTTGACCGCCACTACTCCGTCGATGGCCTCCATCCGGCGTCGCATCTCGTCGACATCGAGACCCGGCGGCGCGATCTCCAGGATGATGCGGACCGCCTCAGCCGTTAGTCGATAGGTTCGGGGAAGGACGAACAGACCGATCAACGCTGCGATAAGTGGATCGACATACGTCCACCCGGTTAGCGAGACCACGATCGCGGCAATGATGACACCGACCGACCCCAGCAGATCCGAAAGCACTTCGAGGAAAGCGCCCCGTACGTTCAAGCTCTCCTTCGCCCCGGCGGCCAGAAGCCAGAAGCTCGCTAGGTTCACGAGCAGCCCGACCGACGCGACGATCAGCATAGGGATGCCCAAGACCTCGGATGGCTCGGTGAAGCGGCGGTAGGCCTCGTACAAGATGTAGGCGGCCACCCCGAACAGGAGGATGCCGTTGGCGAGGGCGGCGAGTACCTCCAATCTGTAGGTGCCGTAGGTCCGCTGCGCCGTTGCAGGACGCTGTGCGAAGTGGATCGCCGCTAGCGCCATCCCTAGCCCGAGAACATCCGTTCCCATATGTGCGGCATCGGATAGTAGAGCGAGAGAACCAGAAAGAACCCCGCCCACGATCTCGGCGGCCATGTACGTGGCGGTGAGAACGAAAGCGATCTTCAACCGGCCTTTGTGATAAGCAGCAGCTGAGCTCAGCGCTCCGGGAGTACCGGTTGATCCGCTCACTCTCGGTTCGCCTCCTTTTGTCCGGACCCGAATATAGGACTCTGCGCTGCATAGCGGACGCGGATGGACATCGAGGACGCCGGGGATCTGCGGGGCGGGCGAGATGGGCTCGGGCACCAGGCGGGATCTTCACGCGACAGACTTGTCCCGGCCGTCACCTTCCTTCTGGCGATCTAACTCCTCCGAGTACCCTCGCTCGCTTCTCCATCATGTCTGAGATCCGACCCCTGAGAAAGTTCGTCGTCCCTTTCGCGTCTGCGGCGCCTTAGGACTTCGGCCACCACAGGGAGGACCGAAAGAAGAACGACCGCAATGATGACTAGCGCAAAGTTGTCCCGCACTATCGGTATTGCACCGAACAAGTAGCCGGCAACCAGGAAGCCCACGATCCAAACCACGCCGCCGATAACATTGAAGGCCAGGAATCTCCTGTACTGCATGCGTACGACACCGGCAACGAAAGGAGCGTATGTCCGCACTATGGGGGCGAAACGCGCGATGACGATCGCCTTCCCGCCGTACTGACGGTAAAAATCTTCCGTACGCCGAAGGTGCGATGTCTTCAGGATGCGCGCATCGGGTTTGAAGATTCCTGGTCCCACCTTGGAGCCGATCCAGTAGTTCGTCGAGTCCCCAATGACCGCGGCCGCGATCAGAAGTACTGCCAAGAGGCCAAGATTGATGGACCCTTCTGCCGCGAGAGCGCCCGCCGCGAACAGGAGGGAGTCGCCGGGCAGAAAAGGGGTGACGACCAATCCCGTCTCGCAAAAGATGATCACGAAGAGGATCACGTAGGTCGCCGCACCGTACTTGTCGATGAGCTCGGCTAGGTACTTGTCTATATGGATGAGAAAGCTAAATGCATCTTGCAGGAGTTCCAAGAGAATGCCTGTACTACGATCCGGCTACAACGGAGGGGCTGCGGTGGCGATCCCGCGCCTCGCGCCGATCCAGGTTTCTCAACCCCCGAACTCGAAGAGCTCGCCCAGCAGATTCTTCTTCTTCTTGGGGCGCTCGCGATGATCTCCCCCTGAGCTCCGCGGAAGGTCGCTCCCCCCTTCCGACCGCTCAATAACCTTGTCGAGTTCGCCCCGATCGAGCCATACACCCCGACACTTTGGGCAGTAGTCGATCTCGATCCCCTGACGCTCGGACATCATCAATTGAGTGCCGTCTACTGGACAGTCCATCCGCCCATACTAGGCGTCTGAGCCACCCGGGTTGCACCACGCCTGCATCAGGCGCGCGAAGCCGCAGGTCAGCGCCGAGAGGCGACGGGGGCGGAGGCGGACGGGGATCGAACCCGCCGGGGAGCTGCGGAGCAGCGGGGCGGGTGAGATGGGCTCGGGCACCGGGCGGGGTCCGACTTCGCCAAAGAAGACGCCGAGGGCGTCGAAGTTGGCGGAGGCGGACGGGGATCGAACCCGCCGGGCCGGGGTCACCGGCCCCACCGGTTTTGAAGACCGGGGAGGACACCAGTCCTCTTTCGCCTCCAGGAGGCAATGGTAGGGGCACGGAGGATCAAGCGAGAAAAAGGCGTTAGGGCGCAACGGCGAGGGGTTTTATGGTGCCCGCACTGCCTGGAAGAACGACCGGTGAACAGCGGTTGAAACAGAGGGAAGGCCCGCCAGAGAGCGCGAAAAGGCTGGGGAGGTCGTGCGACGCAGCGTGGCGAACTAGTCACTCAGAGCGTCGAAACCACCCTAATGGGCCATTGTTCGGCACAAACCGGACAAATACTTTGAGAGCCACAGGCAGCCACAAGGGCTGCGGCGGCTCGATTGGGGCGGCGGGTACCGCTCAGGGGGAGTTTGCAGTATGGCCATGACGAAGACGGTGGGGGCCGAGCTCGAATCGCTCGAAGACCACGAGCTCGTCGAGCAGGTTCGGGCGGGCAGCGAGCGTTCGCTCGAGGCGCTGCTAGCGCGCTATCGGAACTTCGCGCGGTCCAAGGCACGCTCCTACTTCCTCGCCGGCTCCGACAAGGAAGACGTCGTCCAGGAAGGCATGATCGGTCTCTACAAAGCCATCCGTGATTTCGACCTCACACAAGAGACGCCGTTCAGAGCTTTCGCTGAACTATGCATCTCCCGCCAGATCCTCACCGCCATCAAAACCGCCAACCGCCAGAAGCATCAGCCGCTGAACTCCTCGGTGTCGCTCGACGCTCCGGTCTATAGCGAGGACACCGGCGAACGCACCGTCGGAGACAACATCGCGGCCCCCCTAACGGCCGATCCGATCGAGCTCGTGATCTCGGCAGAAGAGATCGAGGCACTCCGGGACTCGATGCGAGACAACCTGACCCAGCTCGAGAGTGACGTGCTCCGCTTGTACATGGATGGCAAGTCCTACGAGGACATTGCCGGCGCCTTGGGGAACCACGTCAAGTCCATCGACAACGCGCTCCAGCGCATCAAGCGCAAGCTCCAGCGCCACCTAGACGCCCGCCGCGACCTCTCCCACGGCTAACGTTTTTACCGAAGAATCACGCGCTTATCCAACGCGTTCTTGACGCGAAAAATCTCCGCAGAGCTCCTCGTGCTGGAGTGAAGCCTGGCGCCGTCACGCTTTGCCTCATCCCCTGCCTGCAGACGGGCAAGCAGCGTTCCAGAACACAGCGATGAGTACGCGCTAGCCTGGGGCCGTGATCCAGTTCTTCGATGACCTCGAGCTCAACAACCCCGTCCTCATAGCGGCCTTCCAGGGATGGAACGACGCCGGTGATTCGGCCTCGTTCGCGGCGTCACATCTTGCACGCGTGTGGGATGCACAGCGCATCGCGTCCATCGACCCAGAGGAGTTCTACGACTTTCAGAACATGCGGCCAAACGTACGTCTCATCGACGGAGAGACCCGCAACCTCGTGTGGCCGACCAACGAGTTCTGGGCTGCTACCACCCAAGACGAAAAGCACGACATCTTGATCCTTCAGGGGATCGAACCCAACCTGAAGTGGCGAACGTTCTCACAGTTGGTTGTGGACGTTGCCCAGAGATTCGAGGTCAGCTTCGCACTGACATTGGGCGCGCTACTGGCCGACGTGCCGCACTCCCGGCCCGTACCCGTGACCGCTACTGCTGTGGACCAAGAGCTGATAGCTCGACTGGGTCTCGCACGCTCGCGTTACGAAGGACCCACCGGCATAGTGGGCGTTCTGCACGATGCGCTGGCACGCCAAGGGATCCCCGCCGCAAGTTTGTGGGCGGCGGTCCCCCACTACCTCGCGGTCAGTCCCAACCCAAAGGCTGCCTTGGCATTGGTCGATAAGACGGTCGAGCTGACCCGCATCCCCGCGGACACCGGCGAACTGCACGCTGCCACACAGGCATACGAAGATCGCGTCGCCGAGATCGTCGACGAAGACGAAGACGTCCAGAACTACATCGCGCTCCTCGAAGAACGTGCCGATGAAGCGTTGCGGGAAGAGATGGTCGACATCTCCGACCTACCCTCGGGCGACGCCATCGCCGAAGAGCTCGAACGATTCCTTCGCGAGCACGGCGACTAGCGAGCGATAGCCCGAAGCCTTACCGGCGACGGGCGGGTCCTTCGACCGCGGGACACCCGATCAGATCCCCAACCGAATGCTGAACGGCCACCACCCTGTACTTGTCCTTCGGCAACTTCACTCCGAGGCCGAAGCTGCCATCGCTGCCGGTGGACTTGGACTTCACGGTGATCCACTCACCCGCCTGCTTGCGCTGAAGCTCCATCGGGGCCCTCACCGAGCAAGCCCAGTGGCCGTCGTCGAGCGGACGCACCATTCCGAACGCCGAAACCCGGCCCTCGAACCTGGTGATGCTCGCCTTAAGCTTCCGCAGGTGCTCGGTGAACACATCTGGATAAGGATCGTCCGGCACGCTGCCCAACAGAGCGAGAGAGTTCGCCACGTTCAAGCGACCATCGGTTGCAGTCTTTCCCACCGAGCTTTCAAGCGGGTCCGAACCCTCGAGGATGGCCCAGCGCACCTGCTCGGGTGTCAGCGACGGATCGGCAGCGAACAGTAGTGCAGCAGCGCCGGCAACATGCGGCGACGCCATCGACGTGCCCACGTAGTTGTCGTAGTGATCGGGACCGTAGTCGGTGTCGAAACAGCGGATCTTGTGGTCGGTCATGTAGGCACCGTTGAAGCCGCCGGAGTTCGAGTGATCGTCGCTCACGAATCGCCACCGCACGAAGATCTCATCACCTTCATACGCTCCAAGGTCTACGTTCGCGCTTTGCTTGAAACCTCGGTAGCGCTCGAGCTCGTCCCATGTCGACCCATCGCGTGACACCTCGAACGCCATGTAGGCGTGCTTACGCACGGTCTCGAGGTCGAGCCCCCACGTAGCTTCACAACCAGATTCATCGGTTAGATCGATCGGATCTGCGTACTGCACCCATGAATCGGTGTTCGGCTCGTAAGGGCCGGGGCCATCGGAAAGGATGAAGTAGCCGTACTGCGCAGGAGCTTCGCGCGTCCACTCGTTGTTCATTCCGCCGGTGATCCACTGATCACCGAACGGGTAGTCGAATATCTGCGTCTTCATCGGCACCGAGTACGGCTGGGTACTCAACACATTGATGCCCGGAGCTGCGATGTCGACGTTGCCCGGTCCAAAGTGAGAGAACTCTTGGAAGTCGTCGAGGGGGCCGGACGCGGCAACACAGATAACGTTATCGGTCCAGATGTTGCACGGAGCATCTGCACGACGATCGTTGTTGATTCCGGCATTGCCTGATGCCACGACGTAGAGAGTGTTGGGATGGGACTGGATCGCGTTGAGGAATGACTTGGGGATGCCGGCCCCGCCCAGGCTGGCGTTGACGACCCGAGCGCCCAACTCCCCGGCCTGGTTGAAAGCGGCCGCGATCGATGCGTTAGTGAGCATGCCCTCGGGACCAGCAACCTTCATCGCGTAAAGACCGGTGGTCCAGTTCACGCCGGCTACGCCGACACCGTTGTTACCGACAGCGCCGACCGTGCCAGCGACGTGACTTCCGTGGCCATCGTAGGAGTCCTGACGAGGATCGCTGTCGTTGAAACCGAAGTCATACCCACCGACGATGTTCGCAGCTAGATCCGGATGATCGATGTCGACGCCGTCATCCACGATCGCAACGAGCACATCCGAACTACCAGTCGTCGTCTCCCACGCCTCTGGTGCATCGATGTCGGCGTCGGGGACACCGGGAACTCCCGCGACGACCTGCCCGGTGTTGTTGAGGCCCCATTCCTGTCCGAAGAGGGGATCGTTCGGCTCGGCTCGGAGCTCGAACAGATAGTTCGGTTCGGCGAAGGCCACTCCATCAACTCTTTCGAGCTTGCGAGTTGCCCGCTCAACAGACACGCCTTTGCGCAGGCCCAGGACACGAAGGCGACCCCACGCGTCCCGTGACGCTCGGGCCGCACGAGCCGAGCGCTCTGCCTGCGCTGCGGTCGTCAAACGGAGGTCTTGAGCTTCGGCGAGGACTCGGCCCTCGGCCGATCTTGCGGTCAACCCGACCACTATCTCGCCGGGAACCCATCTCGGGGTAGAGGCCTTGCGGGCTGTCGGGGGCCGGGCAGCTGCTCGTTCGGCTAGAGGGCTACCGGGGGCCGCACCGGATGCTCCTGAAGGTCCCATCAACGACAGCGCCAACAGCGTCACCAGCCCAGCCACGATCACCTTGCGCAAACTCATCCCCTCCCGATCGCAGCATCTGCTGCCTGATACCGATCACAACGCCTATGGACAGCAGAAAGTTAGAGGCTAGGCCACTCTTTCTTCTTCTCTTTGATCTCGGGCCAATCGGTCGGGTTGTCTTCGTCGGGAGCAGCGATGACGTCTCCGAGATCGCGCTTGCCCTTGATGTCCCCTGCCGCCGTCAACAGATCCTCGAGAGACTTGCGAGGCTTACCTTCGATCCGCAATCTGAGGGCCGCAAGAACATCGGCGTGCTCGTCACTCAGCCCCGCTCCCCGATCGATCTCAGCCAAGGTGTCCGCTGCCTTGGAGATCAGTTTCCGATCGTCCCGCTCCTGCTTACGCAGCTTCTCAAGCTCTCTGTCCTTGTCATCGCCCATCCCCCAACCCTACGACGACGCCCCAGTCTCGGAGAGGCACCTGCCCCCTTCTGAGGTTACGGCGAGTGGCTCCGGGTGCTTCTTGGGGGAAAACCAAAGCGGCAGCGACGAGAGCGGGGGAGGTTCCGGCGAGTGGCTCCGGGTGTTGCTGGGGGGAAAACCAAAGTCAAACCCGGGCAGCGACGGGGTTGGGGAGGTTCCGGCGAGTGGCTCCGGGTGTTGCTGGAGGGAAAACCAAAGTCAAACCCGGGCAGCGACGGGGTTGGGGAGGTTCCGGCGAGTGGCTCCGGGTTTCGCTGGGGGACTCGAATGTAGCAACAGAGGCGCTGAGCGCACGTTTTGATGATTTGGAGTGACGCAGCGCATCTCGGGATGACCATCGAGCCGGTATCCCTGACCTATGGACGCCGACCTTGCCTGCCAGAAGATCGCATCGCGCCAACATGGAGCCATCCACAAGGATCAGGCCCATCAGTCGGGACTAAGCCAATCGGGGATAGGCCGTCGGGTGAGGGCAGGGAGGTGGACACGGATCTTCCCTGGTGTCTTTGTGATCGGCCCGGAAAGGATGAGCCCGAAGGCGCGCCTCATGGGTGCTTCCCTGTGGGCATCGCCTCATGGCTTGGTCTCACACCGTTCGGCGGCATGGCTCTACGGAATGAACGTCGGGTGGGACGACTGCATCGATCTGACGCTGTGGTCTCGAAGGCGGCCCCCCGATGGCATGAACATCTTCATCGATCACCTGCCACTACCGACGGCGACCTTCGACCAGATACGAGTGCCACGTCCGGAGATCGTTCTACTCCAGCTGTGCGGGCTGTTGGATGCCGAGCGTGCCGAGATGGTGATGGACAAGGCGATCCATGATGGGGTCGTAAGACTTGGTGCCCTGGTGCGTACCCTTAATCGCAACGCGAGCACCGGGCGGCGAGGCATGAAGCTGTTTCGGAAGTTGGCAAAGGAAAGATGTGCGCTCGGCGCAACCGATTCATGGGCTGAGGACTATTTCGCTCGCCTGGCCCGCAAACACAAGATCGATCTGCTGCACCACCATGCAGTGAGAGACGGTCGATTCATAGCCGAGCTGGACTTTGCTCACCTGCTAACAAAGGTGAATATCGAGATCGACGGATCGCTCGTCCACAACAACCCCATCCAGAACGAACGTGACAAGAGAAGGGACGTTGAGTTGGGTCTGCGCGGCTGGATCGTGCTCCGATTCACCTACCGCGACCTAGTCGAGCGCCCCGAGTGGGTCATCGCATCGACTCGACGCGCGATCGAGGCCCGCACTCCGCTCCTCTTCCACTAACTGAACGCCAAATCACCAAAACGTGCGCTCAGCGACTCTGTTGCTACATCTTGAAGGCCCCCCAGCAACACCCGGGGCCAGACGCCGGAACCACTCGCTCCCCGTCGCTGCCCGGGTTCGACTTTGGGTTTCCTTCGAGAGACACCCGGAGCCACTCGCCGGAACCACTCGCTCCCCGTCGCTGCCCGGGTTTGACTTTGGTTTCCCCCCAAGCAGAACCCGGAGCCACACGCCGGAACCACCTCGCACCCCGTTGCCTAGGGGAGGGCGTCGAGGAGCATGGTGGTGTAGTAGGCGCTGAGGAAGGTGTTCTCGGTGCCCATCTCGAGGTTCTCGCGGCCCTCGGCTACTTGCTCCATGAAAGCGACCGTGTCCCACGGTTGGTGATAGCCGGGATAGTCACTCGCGGTGCGCATCCCGGTCCAGCGCATGCTGAAGATGCCCTTCTCGGCGAAGTTCCTCTCGTCAGAGTTGCGGATGTTCGGCCCGCAGCTACAAACGTGCGGCTCGGTACCGACCGGCCACTTCTCGGCTGCGGTCGGGCCCCCGTTCCCTTCGGGGAAACCCAGGTAGTCGAAGTTGACGTAGTCGATGATCGGCTCGGCGAAGGCTCCGTCGATGGGGCCGTGATAGATGCAGATGCAGTACGGGGCCGGGTAGCCGATGCCGACCATGTCGAAGCCCATGGCTGCCCGGAACTTCACACCGGCAGGAAGCTCGTTGGTGTAAAGACTCGAGCCCCTGAGGCCCGTCTCTTCACCATCGAACCACAAGATGGCGATTGAGCGCTTGGTCTTGATCTTCGAGAAAGCCTTTGCGAAGTAGCGCAGGATGTTGGTGCCGCTTCCGTCGTCGTAAGCACCCTCAAGGGTGAAACCGGCGGAAGCGACCGTGTCGTAGTGAGCGACGAAAGCGATCCATTCGTTGGGCTTGGTTGTTCCGCGCTTGACCGCCTCGATCACACGCACAGTGTTGCCGGTTTGACCCTCACCTTCGTACTCGATGATGCGGGTCTTGTAGCCAAGCTTCCTGGTCTCTTTGGCAAGGAACTCACTGGCAGGGATGTTCGAACCAACCGGAGTACCGGCAAGCACACTCTGACGCAGTGGGTATCGAGCTACGAAGTCTTCGAGGCCAGCGATGATCTCCTTGCCCGTGATCTTTGGCTTGGGCACGCTATCGAGATCGATGAAATCGCTCTTGCCCTTTGCCGCTGCAGGAACTGCACCGCCTCCAACGAAAGCCGGGAGGACCAGAGCCGTCGCGAGAACAGCGGTAACCAGGCGCTTGAACACTTCGTACTACCCCTCTATCAGATGGCCGCGTGGCACGGGCAAATCGTCCCGTTTCGAGCAGTTCTCCGCCCGGCCCCCGAGTCCTTCACCAGCAAAGGGGCAGGACAGACGAGCCTTCTGTCGAATCTCTTGGGCGACGGCAGATGACCGTCCACACGAACGAGGACCACTCGGGGAGAAACGACATGAAGACCAAGAGGTACGCAGCCGTTCTGCTAGCCGCACTCGTAGCCGGAGCACTCTTTGCTCCCAACAGTGCCCTTGCCAAGAAGAAGAAGACCAAAGGCAAGTCCGGCCCCGTGGTCGTTGGCACCGATAGCGCCGGAGATTGGGGCGCCGCCGTCGACGCTAACCTCGCCCCCATCGGTGACGCACTGGGGCAGGATCTCGTAGGGGCCGAGATCGGTCCCGGAGAGAAGGGCATCCTCAACTTCGTCATCAAACTCAACTCGCTTCCGGCCAACGGTGGGATCCCTGAGGTAAGCCGCTATTCATGGGATTTCAATGTGGACGGAGAGGCAGTCGAGCTGGACGGCAAATACACCAACTACTCCCGAGGGATATGCGACCCCACATCGGGACAGTGCCCTCCCCCCCGAGACCCGGGTCAGCAGCCCTTCTTCGTCCGGGGCAACTGCACCACGGTCGAGGGAACGAATGTCGTCACCTGCCAAGAGCTCGGCATCGTGCAAGCAACCTTCGACGCAGCGAAAGCCACGATCACCATCCCCGTCCCCGCTGAGTTGATCAATGCGAAGCCGGGAAGCAAGATCACCCCGGGGGTCGGCCTGTTTGGAGGAACCGTTGAGGCCGCGCCGGCAGCTTTCCTCACGAGCGGCAACTTCCCGGCCGACGGTCTCCTCGTTACCGTCGAGTACGTCGTGCCCAAGGTCTAACGAAACCGCACTCTAAGAAGGGCGCCCTTCGGGGCGCCCTTCTCGCGTGATCCATCCGGCTCTGCCGGATCGGCTCACCCACCACAGTTGGGAGGGGCCCGCAGGAATGGAGAAGCTCGTGACGAATCACCCCTCAACGCACCTCGACATCCTGGACTCAGGAGGGAGTTACGAAATGAAGAAGGTAAGGACAGGTCTACTGGCGGCTCTTGCCGCGTTCGGCCTCGTGGCCGGGGCCCTGGGGACGCCTGCTGCTGCAGGAAAGATCAAGTCTGCGCCGCTCAAGGGCGAAGGCGAAGGTCTCGAGATCGTCGCGAACATCGCCTACAGCGGCGGCACCGACATGGAGTACACCACCATCAAGGGCAAGCCTTACGCGTTCGTCGCCAACGGCGTTGCATCGGCCGACGAGCCTGCGGGGCTGCGTGTGATCGACATCTCCAACCCGGAGAAGCCCAAGGTCGTCGCGTTCCTGCCTTGTCGCATGAACCAGGGTGACATCCAGATCAGCTACGACAACAAGTACGTCTACATGGCTTCAGACGCCGCCGGTGGCCCAGACGCATGCCTCGGCGTGGGCAAGGAAGGTTTCCAGATCTTCGACGTGCGCAACCCCGCCAAGCCTAAGCCGGTCGGTTTCGCCGAGACCCGTTCGTCCCACAACGTGACCGCCCACCCGAGCAAGCCCTACGTCTACAACTCGAGTTCCCTGTCGGGGACCGGCGCGATCCAGATCTGGAACGTGAAGAACCCCAAGAAACCAGAACTCGTCAAGAGTGTGACCCTTATCCCGCTTTCACCGCACGACATCAGCTTCAACAGCGATGGCAGCAAGATCGTCACCGCGGGGATCGACAAGTTCGAGATCTACGACACCACAGATCCCGAGAACCCGTCGATCGAGTTCGTGGGTCAGTGCCCGGGATGCTCGATCACACACGACGCCAAGTTCCTTCCGGACGACTCCGGTCTGGTCATCGGTGACGAGGGCGGTGGCGGTGGCGCCTACCCGTGCCCCGGCGGTCAGCTCCACTTCTATCAGTTCCAGGGTGGCGTTCCCGTCTACACCGGTGTCTACGCTCCAGACGAAGTCGCGCTCGCTCGTGACGGGCAGTCCGGCCCCGCCGGTTGCACCAGCCACGTGTTCGAGATCTCCGATGACGGCACTAAGGTCTCGGTCTCTTGGTACTCCGCCGGAACCCGTTACCTCGATGTCTCAGCGATGATGGGCGCATCCTTCGGTGGAGATGCCGTCCCGGGCGGCGTCGTTGAACTTGGTTGGTTCATGCCCGAGGGTGGCTCGTCCTGGAGCTCCAAGTTCTTCAACCAGGATGGCAAGTACATCTTCAGCAACGACATCCAGCGCGGTTTCGACGTCTTCAAGATCAGCAAGTAGCAACTAGCTCTCAACCACTACGGTGGCTGAGATAGAACCCCGGGCCAACCCCTCCGGCCCGGGGTTCTCTCGTTCTCGGGTTCCTTGGCGGAAATTGCTCTTGCAGGACTAGGTCCTCCTCAAGCATTTTGCGCACTTTGCCGATGGCATAGAAGAACTAGTCGCATAGGTGCAGAGGGGACGGATTGTGCACATGACGCAAGTTCCGAATGCCTTGGTGGCAGATCTCGGACGTGCGAAAAGGATAGATCAGCTGTTGGCCGCGATCGACGAACACGATCACTACACGGGCGGCCATTCGTGCCGGGTAGCGGCTCAAGCAGGGCTGCTCGCGCGGCTCATTGGGCTCGACGACCGAACGGTCGAGAGGGTCAAGGCTGCCGGGCTCGTTCACGACATCGGCAAGGTCCATATCCAGCGGCACATCCTCCGCAAGCGCTCGGAACTGACCGAGTGCGAGCTAGCTCAGATGAAGATGCACCCCATAACGGGAGCCGCGATGCTCTCGTACATCCCCGGCATGGAGGAACTCGCTCCGATCGTCCTGCATCACCACGAGCGTTGGGACGGGCAGGGATATCCGACGGGTGTGAGCGGCATCGATATCCCGCTCGAGTCACGCATCATCTTCGTTGCCGACGCCTTCGATGCGATGACGACGGCTCGCTCGTACGGTGACATCGTCGGAACGAGATTGGCCATCGAGGAGATCGATAGATGTGCAGGGTGGCAGTTCGACCCTTCCGTTGCTCATGCCATCAAGCTCGCATACGACAAGAAGTGGCTGGAGCCCAACGGCATCGAAGACCGGATCCCCGCCGTCGATATCCCCCGCCACCCCTACTAGCCTCCCGGGCTCGCTTCGATCCTCGGAGCCGGCGCTTTTCTCCGCGTTCTGGTGGCTGCTATGCAGCCGTATTCCGACGCAGAATCGGGGGGTTAGGTTTCGAGGCGGATCAGCTCGCGGAAATCTACGTCGGGCTTGGCAGAGGTGTCGGTTCCTACGATCGTGCCCGAAGGATCGATCCAGTAGTACTCGGGACTCTGATCTAACTCGTAGCTATCACCGGTGACCGGATCGACGAAGTCTTCGGTCTCGAGGGTTGCGTCGCTGCGGGCTTCGAAGATGGCGTCGTAGATCGCGTCCCGGCCCCAGTACCCCTCGCTGATCGTGTTGGATATCTCCGAGCTCATGTCGCTGATGATCTGCACCTGCTGTTGGGTCAGTCTGGCCTGCTCGATCGCCCATCGCTCATCGATCCGCAGAGTCTCGGCCATGTGGACGGCGGCGCTCAAAGCTTGGGGATAGAGGTCCGAGCGTGCCTCGGCCATGTAGAGCCTCCACACGTGCCACTGCGCACCTAGGTCCGTGCCAAGCCGCTCTGTGATCACCAGCACGATCCCTCGGTACTCCGATCCACCGATCGAATAGATGTACTCGACCTCGCCGGCATCGTAGCTATTGATGCCTAACGTCATCAGGCTGGAAGCCAAGTCCGAGCGATCACGGACATCTGTGATCTGGGCATCCGGGCGCCGCTGCGGAAGAAGGTAGTCGGTGACGAAGCTGGCCCCGGGGAGATAGTCGGCGACCGGGGACTGGTACCCGCACGGGTGGGGATACGTCGAGCCGGCGGGAAGACCGAACCCCGGTGCGGGCTCGGTCACCAGGGGGTAGTCGTCGCCCATCTTGATGTACATCTCACCGTCTTCGGCAAGTGCTTCCACGTAGGCCTGCAAGAAGACCGGGCAGGGCCGCACGACCGCTCCGCCGGAGCTCCAGCCCTGGGGGATCTCGACGGTGAAAGCGCCCTCTGTGGGATCGCGGAAGGTCTGGTACGCGGGACCTTCGGACGGTTGCGTGGTGCCGCTGATCGAGAAACTCTCGACGATCTGAGCAAACGTCTCTTCCATCGCCGGATAGTCGGGGGCCGCCGCCGCGTAGATCAGTCCGGCGCTGCCGTTATCCGAAGACGTCCATGCGATCGCTGCCAGCGAGTCATTGCCCTCTGCAGTGGCACCGGTCATGGTCGCGCCTTCGGGTCGGGATGCAGGGGCTTGCCAGGTCGCGTCGAGCAAGCTCGGAGCAACGGTCTGCAAGGCACCGGTTGCGCTGGTTGCTTCCATCTGTCCGGCAACGAAGAACGGCAGTAACGACATCGTTGCTCCGTCAGGTGCCTCCAACACAACGGCCCCCGTTCGAGCGTCGCGCATCGCATCCCATCCTTCGGGATGGTCGAGCGACACCCCACCCTCCTCGAAACGCGCCATCCCAGTGGGGGCTTCGGTTCCGCCCGGGCTGGTTCCCTCTCCGGACGAGCAGGCTCCGATCAGCAGAGCGCTTGCCGTCAGGGCCCTCACGAACGTCCGCCGGTTCATGCTCCTAGCCTCTTATCTCAAAGAACGCTTATCAACCCCGGCCAACGATTTCATACGGATGACCCTGGGCCGGTTTCTCCGCGTTCTAGTGGCGGCCCTGCGACCGTGACCGGGCACAGAATCGGGGGTGGCTATGGTGGGGGGATGGCCGATGCGGTGATGGTCTCGTCGTCTTTCCTCCCCGGGCGGGGTGGGATCGAGAGCTACCTCGCCGAGCTCTGCGAGGCACTGGCTCCTCGGCTGGCGGTCCTTGCTGCTGCCGAGCGGGACGGCAAGCAGCTTCCTGCCGAGCTCACCTACCCCACGCATCCCTTCCCCGGCCGCTTGCTGTGGCCGGGAAGCAAAGCCGCGCGCGCCACCATCAAGGCAGCACGCATCGAGAACACCGACAAGATCCTGTTCGGGACACCATGGCCGCTGGTGTTGATGGGTCCGCGGCTCAAGACCCGTGGGCTCGCTTACGCGGTGATCGTGCATGGGGCCGAGATGCTCGTGCCCTCGAAGATCCCCGGGGTGCGCCGCAAGCTGGCTAGGGCTCTTGCGGGGGCCGAGCTCCTTTTCGCCGTCAGCGAGTACACGGCCTCGAAGCTTGACGATTTCATCTCCGCTTGCGGCCACTCGGTTCCTCGGATCGAACTCTTGCGCGCCCGGGTCGACCTCGGCCGTTTCCACCCCGGAGCAGCAGAGTCCGGAGGGGCTACAGAGTCCGGATCGTCTCCGACGAGGGCCGGCGAGCGGAGCGAGGCCGGGCCGGGGGCCGGCGAGCGGAGCGAGGCCGGGCCGGGAGTGCCGGGGGCCGGCGAGCGGAGCGAGGCCGGGCCGGGGGTGCCGGGGGCCGGCGAGCGGAGCGAGGCCGGGGGTGGGGTTCGGGCTCGGTACGGGATCGAGGCGGAGGACCGGGTGGTGCTCTGTTTCGGGCGTCTGGTCGAGCGCAAAGGTGTGCATCGGATGATCGATGCGATGCCCCGCATCGCAGCCGAGGTGCCGGGAGCAACCCTCGTGGTTGCCGGGACCGGCCCCGAGATGTCCAAGCTCCGGACTCGGGCGAAAAAGGTGGGTGCTCGGGTGGTGTTCACCGGGAGGGTGGCCGACGAGGACGCGGCGGCGATCTACGCCACGGCCGAGGTGTTCGCTCTGCCGGTGGTCGATCGATGGTTCGGGCTCGAGGTCGAGGGGCTCGGTGTGGTCCTACTCGAAGCGTCGGCCTGCGGGGTCCCTTGCGTCACCGGCCGCTCGGGAGGCACAGCCGAAGCCGTCCTCGACGGTGAGACCGGCTACGTGATCGACGCGACCGACCAAGCTGCTCTGATCGATGCAACGGTGCGTTTGCTCAAGGATCGAGCTCTTGCAACGAAGATGGGAGCCGCCGGACGCAGGCACGTCGAACGCGAGTTCTCCGACCGGGCGCTGCCGCAGGCTCTGCTCGAATGGCTCGCTCCACGAGAGGCCGCGTAACAACCACCAAAGAGGTTGGGTCACCTGCCCGATCTGGGGTCCTTCGAGCATCTCTGTCCCACAACCATCCGGCGGATCCTTGCCCAGTGCCACTTGGGCCGGCGACGAAGGAAACATCCCTCTAGCGCAAGTTCTGCGATTCGCTACCATGGCTACCAAGCAGCAGGACCCCTACCGAGGAGGTTGGCATGCAGCTTTCGATCTCGTCTCCGGGAACGACGTTGGATCGAGAACAGCTTGGCGGCATCGAGAGAGACCTGGAGAAGATCGACCGGCGATTCCGGTCACCCGAAGATGTCGTAACGAGAGTGCGGGTGACCAACGGCAAGCCCGTGCAGGGCTACGACGTGGTCCTCGAGCTCGACTATCACAAGCGTCATTTCATGGCCAAGGCCAACGGAAGCGATGTCGGCCGCGCGGTGCGTGAGGCGCGCGACGATCTGCTCCGACAGGTGACCGACGCCGGGCGCGGAGGACACAGCTCGTTCGTCAAGGGGACGTGAGGAACCTGGGCCCCCGCCCCTGCCCTGGATGAGCGACCGCGAGGTAACCACCGGCCACCGGCGAGACCGCCGGGAAGAGATCATGCAGGTGTCACTGCATCTCTTTGCCGAGCGCGGGTTCCACGGGACCTCCATGCGCGACATAGCGCGCGAGGCCGACATCGGTGAAGGCCTCATCTACCACTACTTCGCTTCGAAACGAGATCTGTTCCGAGCGATCATCGAGGAGCACTCGTTCCTTCCGCTCTTGAGAACGCTGCCCGATCTTGCCGATCAACTCGATCTGCGCGGGCTGCTCACCGTGCTGGCGCGAGGGTTCTTCGACGTCCTGCGTCAGAACACCGAACTGACCAGGGTGCTGCTGCAGGAGGTGCAGGTCTTCCCCGAAGAGAAAGAAGCTTTCTTCACGGACGCGGTGAACGAATCGATCAACGCTCTGTCGGGCATCCTCGACGAGCGGATGAGCGAATCGGCTCGCCGCGTCGTGGACCCGAACACCAGCGCTCGCATCTTCTTTAACTCGCTGCTCGCGTTCTTCGTAGAGCAAGAGATCCTCGGGGGTAAGCACATGCTTCCGGCGGACGAAGCTCTTTACATCGAGCAACTCGTCGAGCTGTTCGTGAAGCGGCACGGCTCGGGCCGCCCCAAACCCTCCGGCCCTCGCCTCGTTCGTTAACCACAAAGAGAAACTCTCGGCAGACATGCGCCCACCGAGAGTTCACGAAATGATGGATCCGGGCGTGGCTACTCACTGAGGAGTTCGTCGACCTTCTCGATGATGGGAAGCCGGTTAAGGGTTGCAGCTTCGTAGTCACGCACGGTCCGAAGCTCGGCCGTGTTCAACGAATCGAGACGACTAACGACACCCGATACCTCGAGCGAATCGTAGGTGGGCAGCGGCAGGTCGACCAGGCGAGCTTCGATCGCATTGAGGATCGTCGAACGGCTGTCGTGCGCCTTCTCGTACGCGGCCAGCGTCGCCAGGTCGGTCTGGGTCAGCCCGTCCATGCGAGCGACGATCTCATCGGCAACGAGCGAGTCGTATCCGGGCAGAGGCAGGTCGATCGCCTCGGGGGCCGAGTCAACGCCTGCGATCGGAGCACCCGACGGCGTTTCGACGACCGGGGCGGTCGCCTTCACGGAGTTGATGTCCTCTGTCGGCCGGCCGCTGACCGGGGCGACCTTCTTGGCGGTCTTGGGGCTGCCGGTCGGCTTGCGAACCGACTTCGTGCCGATGGTGTTCGCGGCTTTCCCCGGCTGGGGAGCGGCCCTCTTGGCGGCGGGCTTCTTTGGAGTTACTTCCTTCACCACCGGCTCGGGGGTATCGCCATCGGAGCCCCTGACCATCTTCTCGACCCGCTCGACAACTGGAGATGCCAGGACCAAGCCCTTGCCGGCGTACTCGACGACCTTGCGGCCTACGGGGGTCTCAGCTAACTCGGTCACCTTCGATGCACCCTTGGAGTAGAGGGGCAGCAGGGTGTTCACGCTGGTGGTCAGGGCCTTGTCACGCAGTTCGGTGATGCTCCGCATCGGGAATCCGATCCTCCTCGATAGTGCTTGCAGGGGTTATCTGTTTGCTTGCAACAGTTTACCAGGCCCCGGCCCGCCCTGTCTGTTTCCTCCCCCCCACCCCCGATCCGCCACCCCGCCCTAGAAAGAGCAGCGCAGACCATGAGCCACAGCCGTGGGCAGCCCCTCACCGAGAGGCGATGTGTCCGAGCCGGATAGCGGGGTCTTTCTCCTGCGGGGGCAGAGCCTCGGCTGAAAGCATCTGCGCTGGGCGCAGCGAGGGCTAGACGCGGTGGAACGGGATCAGGCCAGGACGGGGATCTGGGCGATGACGGTATCGGCTATGTCGTCCATCGCGGTGTGCCAGCGTCCCGGGGGGAGGTCGGCGATGGCAGCTTTGGCGGCGCGAGCGTGAGAGTGAGCTGCTTCAAGCGCATCATCAAGTGCTCCGGTCGAGCGGAGGGTCGGCAGGATCTCGTCGAGATCGTGCTCGCCAGCGATGAGCCGTTCGCACAGGGACTCGTCGCGCTGACATGCGAGCAACACGGCCATGGTGAACACCCCCTCGCGCAGATCCGTTCCCGGCGACTTGCCGGTCACTTCCGGATCGCCGACGAGATCGAGAAGGTCGTCAACCAGTTGGAAGGCAAGGCCGAGCTGACGTCCGTACTCCACCAACGCGGCCCGCTCTTCTCCGCTTACACCCGAGGTCGCCGCGCCGAGGTCGCACGCGGCCCGGAACAGCGCGCCGGTCTTGCCGGCGATGGTTGCTAGGAAATCGTCGATCGAGCGGCGCGGGTCTCCGAGAGCTCCGGTCTCGACGATCTGGCCCTCACACACTTCGGCGATGGCGCGAGCGAGGATCCCCGGCACCTCTCCGCCTGCTTGCGCGCCCAGACCGCATCCACAAGCGAACAGGTAGTCGCCGGCGAGGACCGCAACCTCGATCCCCCACTTGCTGTGAGCGGTGGGAGCCCCGCGGCGCACCTCGGTCTCGTCGATGACATCGTCGTGATACAGCGTCGCGAGATGAACCAGCTCGAGCGCGGCCGCTGATAGATCCGTCGCGATCGCATCGGGTGTCCCCGCTTGGGAACTGAGCAGTACGAGGGCCGGGCGCAATCGCTTGCCCCCTGCCTTGATCAGGTGCGTTGAAGGTTCGGCCACCAGAGGATGCGTCGATGCGCCAGCCGTCGAGATAAGGACGTTCTCGACGCGCTCCATGTCGGTGGCGAGCCACTCCGGAAGCGTCGTGTGACCGCTCATCTACTCGCCGAGCACCTGGACCACGTAGCGACGAGACCTTGCCGAACACAGCTCGACGAAATAGACGCGCTGGGCGTCTCCGAGACCAAGGTGACCATCTTGGACGGGGATCACCTCCGAAGCTTTGCCCGAGAAGACGTGGACCAGATGGGCGGGGGCATTCTCGGGTTCGTCATCGACGTTGGGGTCGAGATTCTCGGTGCGGACCGAGAAATCATCGTGGTGGTAATAGCCGTCTTCGGGCTCGAGCAGCTCCATCGCCTTGCCCAACGCCTTGACCAAGCTGCGATCTCCGTTGGCGACCAGGACACAGCAGGTCGTGTGGGGGCTGAACACCAGGGCAGACCCCTGGGTGACCCCGGAGTTGGCAACGACCTTCTCGATCTCGGGGGTGATGTCCAGAGCGTCGAGGCGACCCTCGGTGACGGTTGTGAATTCCTCGTAAGAGATCATGAGGGGCCCATTCTCCCCCGAACCGCACCGAACCGAATCGAGAGGACGTTCACCCCTCCTGAACGCTCGTTCAACCCCCACGCTTCTTCCGAAGAATCGCGCGCTTATCCAACGCATTCTCGACACGGAAAACAGGCGACCCCTCCCGAGTGTTTTCGGGGGCCTTGAGATCGCCAGGAGTATCGCTCAGCGCGACTGTTGGTGATTTCGGTGCGCGGTTCGTTTAGTGAGCCCTCGGCAAGGGGTAGGAGATGGGGATAGTCATCCGAGGGAGGTCACGATGAACCCATTACTCAAGAAGATCGCCGGCGCTTGGGCGATCAAGGAAGCGGTCGAGTACGTCCAGGACAAGCGCCACCCCAAGCGTTCGGTGTTCAGCAAGTTGTCACCACTGCTGGTCCTCAGCGCCATCGGCAGCGCCGGCTACTACCTCTACAAGAACGGCAAGCTCGGCCCCCTGGTCGAGAAGGTGGACGAGTTCCGCTCCAGCTCCAGCGGCAATGACTCGATCCAAAGCGCCTAATGGGGGTGCAAGACCTCATGGGAGGGTGACCTCTCAGCCAGCCGAAGGGTGAGCACCGAAATGCGTTGAGGCGTTGAGCCTTAGTGCTAGATCGTGCCCCCTTCGGTAGGCGAGGAGAGATGAGGGCTCGTGGGATGTCGTGCCGACAAGAGCACTGATCCATTAGACCGCCGCCTATCTTCTCGAGGCTGATGTCGTTGTCGTCGAGCTGAGAGGAGGGAAGTTTGGTCTTCGTCGGGATCGACTGGGCCGAGAAGCACCACGATGTCTGCAGCGTCGATAAGGAAGGACTCATCCTCGCCAGAGGCCGGGTCGCAGACGGCGTCGAGGGGATCTCCAAGCTCCACGAGATGGTGGCAGACCACATCGAGGAGCCCGAAGAAGCCATCGTCGGTATCGAGCTCGACCGGGGGCTCCTGGTCGGTGCTCTCGTCGCAGCCGGCTACGAGGTGTTCGCGATCAACCCTTTGTCGGTCGACCGCTATCGCGACCGCCACTCGACCTCGGGAGCGAAATCCGATCCCGGTGACGCCAAGTTGCTCGCCGACATCGTGCGCACCGATCGGCACAACCACCGACAGGTCGCGGGTGACTCTGAGCTTGCCGACGCGATCAAGCTCCTCGCCCGAACACATCAGAACTTCGTGTGGCAACGCCAGCGCCACATCAACCGGCTGCGTAGCCACCTGCGGGAGTTCTCTCCCCAGGCGCTCGAAGCCTTCGGCACCGACCTCTCGTTCATGGACGCCGTTGCCATCCTGTCGATCGCACCTACGCCGGAGCTCGGACGCCGCCTATCGCGCTCGAAGATCGCCAGCGCTCTGAAGAAGGGCGGGCGCCAGAAG
Source organism: uncultured Actinomycetes bacterium (assembly GCA_937863385.1). Taxonomy (GTDB): domain Bacteria; phylum Actinomycetota; class CADDZG01; order CADDZG01; family WHSQ01; genus CALMBW01. Next base: position 256,923 of record CALMBW010000019.1, read on the forward strand.
AACATCCAGTCGCGGGCCGAGAAGATCCAACTCGCGCTCCGCTCCGAGCAGCTCGAAGCACCGCCAACGGTGACTCGTGCCTATGGCACTGTCACCTTGTCGCTCATGAGGTTGATCGCCGGCCTCAACGAGCAGATCGACGATCTTGAGAGAGAGATCGAATCGTCTTTTGAGAGCCACCCGGACGCCAAGATCCTGCGCAGTCTTCCCGGACTTGGCATAGTCCTCGGTGCCCGGGTGCTAGCGGAGTTCGGAGACGACCGAACCCGCTACGTGGATGCTAGAGCGCGACGCAACTACGCCGGGACCTCGCCGATCACAAGGGCCTCGGGCAAGCACCGGGTCGTCCTCGCCCGCTACGCCCGCAACGAGCGACTGTTCAACGCCTGTTATCTGTGGGCGTTCGCGTCGTTGACGGCGTCACCCCCGGCCCGGGCCTACTACGACCGTCACCGGAGCCTGGGCAAGAGCCACAACCAGGCCCTCCGAGCATTAGCGAACAGGCTCGTCGGGATCCTTCACGGTTGTCTCCGGCATGGTCAGACCTACGACGAGTCGGTTGCGTGGCTTGCAGTTGAGATGCGCACGGCTGCCGGAGGCCCAATCTGGGAAGTGAAATATCCGGAGGACGACCTCGGCCCTAAGAGTCGGCCGGACAGCCGGGGTAGATGGAGTCCTTAAACCGCTCTTGGAAGGGTTCGTCGTAGATCACTTTTCCGCTCATGAAAACGTACTTGTTTAGCTCTTTGCAGAACCGGCGTTCCTTCAGCACGATTCTTCCTTCGCGCTGCTGGAAGTTGCCGACGATGCAGCTGGGCTCACAGTCGTTGATGACGAAGACGCCGCGCCCCAGGGCTTGTTTTCGACCCCATCGGGACCAGCTCAGCTGTCTTGCTCTAAATCCATTGTCAGCACATGCAAGCGTCATACGACTCGGTTGCATGGTTCCTGCGAAACAATCCGCAACCACGAACGTCCTGGAGGGGTTCAAAGCTTGATTCTCGGTTCCGAGAACGTGACGGATTAGCCGACTCGTATCAGGATTAGTGCGACAAGTCTTGTCTGTGTAATCGATTCGATAAGTACGGTCAGTAGCGGTCGCGGCCTCAAGGTAGCTGAATTCCAACAAATGATTGGCGCGATCCAGGTAGGTGTTGACCTCTTGATCCCGGGGCACCTTAAGCCCGCTGCAGTCATCGAACGCAATGCGCGCGCGCGAGCTAACAGAAGGCGCTACTGGGTTGCCGCTGGAGCTCACCTCGGAGTTGAGGGATGTGCAGGCACCTAGCAGCAACCCTCCAACCGCGAGCGCGCTCAATAACCGTTTCATAGTGCATTTGACGCTACCGGCTAGAAGAAGGTTGCCCTAGCGGATGGTTCAACCATCTTCTTGTCCTGTCGCGGGCCCTGTGCTCGGGTCGCCTCGTAACCGATCTTCCCCCTCTGCCTCCTGGTCGACGGCTTGACAGATAGAACCGTGGGATATCTAGCACCGGGCTGGGTCCGGCCTCGGGCAGAGCCAGCCCGGTGGTCCGGGGAACGGGTGCCGCAGCGAGCCCGGGATCGGTCCGACACGATGTCGGAACGCTATCGGCTAGCGGCGGGAGCGGGTAAGTGCGGCGATCACCTCATGCACGGGATAGGGCTGCTGGTCGGAGGTCGAGAAGTAGCCGAGGGGTTGCCACGGCCCTCCGTTGACACTGAAGCGTGCTTCGTAGAGGACCTCGACCGAGACCTCGTAACGACCTTTCGTTTCGTACAGATGGCCGATCGAGCCGGGTCGGTTCTTGGTCCACGCACGGCCCGGGCCGTAGGTAGTGACGGATGCGCCGTCGCCGAAACTCCAGGTGTAGGTCACCGGGTAGGCCTCAGCCGTCACCGACATCCCGCCCGCCGATGCCGTGGCACTTACCGTCGCCGGTGTCTCGCGCAACCAGAAGAAAGAACGCAGGCCGGTGACGCCTCGCGTGCTCGGAACGAGCGCCAGCTCCGGAACATCCGCGAAGTCCCGGGCACGCTCGAACGCTATCGCCGCGAGGTCGGGAGCTTCCGGCGCCGCCGGATCGATATCGCCCGGCCGGACGAGAGGCGGAGCCAGGGCCGCACAATCCGAAGCTCCTCCACTCTGCAACGGATCTCCTAACGACAGCCCCGCATTGCCACCCATGTAAAGCACTCCACAGTTGTGCGCCGCCAACGCAACCGGCTGCAGCACTCCACTACTACTACTCCCCACCCAGCCCAAATCATCCGGAACATTCCCGGGCACCTCATAAGAACCAGCTGCCGCGGCCACGCCTGGCTCGGCGCCATCTTGGAGCAGCGAAACTCCGTAAGAGGAATGGTCTGAAGCTTGTGCCACAGACCAACCAGCCACGGCGGTCCAGATGCCGACAACCGCGAACAAACGTCTCATCAATCGCTCACCAGATTCGAGTCGTTGATCAGCCAACGACCACCCTCGAAGATGAGTTCCCACACGATCGTCCGCTCTGAGACCTCTCCCTCGGAAGTGACGTCCTCTCCTTCTTCATTGATGAAGCGCAACTCCTGGATGACGACCTGCTCCAGCGTCGCGACTCGATCTCCTGACTCAGTGACCGCGAGAGACTGCTGCTCGCTACTTATCTGGACATACACCTGATCGCGTCTCATTCGCCCAATCTCTTCACGAGCACGTTCCCGGAGAGGGCTATTGGCAGCTAAGAAGTCGTCGAGGAGGCTGATGTCGCGCGTCTCATATGCCCGCTCTCTTAACCGGTCCAGCCGTGCGAATGCTTCTTGCACGGTTTCCTCTGGCGCAGGCCGCGGTTCCAATGATTCGGTGGGGCGGGTGGTTAGGTAGATGGTGGTGATGGCTGCGGCCGCGAAGGCTAGGACAAGCGCGAAGGCTTTCCATGGAGATGTGGTGATCTTCGATGGCTCGGTGGTTCCCACTGATCCGCCTCGTACCTCGGTTCATCGTCTAGGGCATGTCCGGTTCGCCCCGTTCGTCCTACCAGAATCCTTCTGACCCGACCAGCGCGATCCCTTCCGGTTCGGGGTGGGCTCGGTTCGGGGTGGGCTCGGTTCGGGGTGGACTCGGTTCGGGGTGGGCTCGGTTCGGGGTGGGCTCGGCTCGGGGTGGGGCTCGGGTCGGCTCCGATGTGGCTCGGGGTGGCGCGTTGGCTCGTTTTCAACCAGGGTGGCCCCCTCTGGCGAAGCTAAGTTGGTGGGGAAACACCCCCGGCCGGGGTCCCGGGGGTCCCGGGCCCTGGTCCCGGGGGGCAGGGGTCGCCGATCCCCAGATCGCCAAGCGCCCTTGGATACTTACCCACGGAGAACCCGGACAAATCCGGCATGAGGGTCGCAAGAACCCCAGTATTTGGGCTTTTACGCCCTTAGATAACCCTCAGAACCTGGGTGCGTTGTCCCTTTTAGGGTATTAGGCAGGTATGGGAAGAACACGGGAGAACCTTTTGGGGATGAGGGGGCAGCAAGAACCACGTTCCGACAAGGAACTCGTCCAGGCATTCCAGGCCGGGGACCAATGCGCGTACGAAGAGATCTATCGGCGCTACTCCCCCCGGGTGAACGCGATCTGTCGAAGGATGCTGCGCAATCCGACCGACGCCGACGAGGCCACGCAAGAAGCTTTCCTGCGCAGCTTCGTTGCACTCGGCCGATTCAACGGTCAATACCAGCTCGGTGCGTGGCTAGCTCGGATCGCGACGAACATCTGCTTGGATCAGATCCGTAGGAAGTCCCGCACGCCTGAGACCTACGACACCCCCGACGAGAAGCTCGACCTCGAACCGTCGGATCAACAGCCCGAGCTACTCGTGACCGAGCAGATCCAACTCGCCAAAGCCATGTCCGAGATGCAACCCCTTCACGCCGAGGCACTCTTTCTTCGAGCGGTCGAAGGGCTTTCGCACCAAGAGATGTCGGACCAGCTCGACATGAGCCCCCAACAGGTGAAGTCGCTGTTGCACCGAGCGCGCTTGTCGTTCCGCCGCGGTTGGCAGACAGCATCCGGTTTCATGGTTGCACCGTGGGCAGGTCTCAAGAGCTTGGCGTCGCGCTCGCGCGAGACCCAGATGCACAACTTGGCCGGGGCATCAGCTCCCGTCAGCATGATGACCGTCGAGCGTGTCGCTGCCGGCGCGGTGGCCGCCGTGTTGGCGATGTCCGGCCTATCGCCTTCTGAGGTCGCCGATCCTTCCTACCCGGCGGAGTCTTCGACCATCCCCAAGACGTCTGCGATGACGCTGCCTCCGCGCGAGGCTCCAGCCAAGGCGATGTCCTCGAGCACCGTTCGTCCCGGCGCCGTCTCATCGGACTCCTCCGACGAGACCCTGGCCGGTAGCCTCAAGGACACCCTGCGAAAGACGCTGTCACTCGACGTTCACAACGAGCAGCGGCCCACGGACGAGTCGAATGACCCCGACGATGGCGGCCTTACGAACGTTCCTTCTGCCGATCACCCCGTCATCGACAAGGCCGAGCAGGTCGTCACCGAGACCGTCGGCACCATCAAAGATCTTCTCGACAAGTAACCCGTAGGAAGACCCGAGCCGCGTCCCCTTGCCGGCGCGCCTGCGAGCAACGTCCGAGACTCGCCGGGCGCCGGGTCTAGAGACACACCCCCGTAGCGACGCGGATGGATGGTTCCGGTGAGTGGCTCCAGGTTTCGTGGGGGGAGGACCCGAGCCGGCGAGTGGCTCCAGGTTTCGTCGGTGGGGCATGCGAGCCGGCGAGTGGCTCCGGGTCTGTTGAGGGTTCGAGATGTAGCAACAGAGTCGCTCAGCGCACGTTTTGGTGATTTGGCGTGCGGGGGAGGACCCGAGCCGGCGGGTGGCTCCGGGTTCTGTGGGTGGCCAAACCAAAAGGCGGCAGGGGGAGAGACCCGGCCCGAGCGGGTGGCTCCGGGTTTCGTGGGTGGGGATCGCGAGCCGAGCGGGTGGCTCCGGGTTTGTTGAGGATTCGAGATGTAGCAACAGAGTCGCTCAGCGCACGTTTTGGTGATTTGGCGTTCATGGACTGCGGGGCACAGGCGATCTGTCTGTAAAAAGTTGCGGAAAGCGAAACTATTTACGGACTGATCGTGTGAAAGCTGACAGAGGGAAGGCTAGAGGGACGAGCGGAGGCGGGCGGCCATCTCTCGGTAGCGGTGGACGGGGACGAGGTGCACGCCATCGAACATCCCTGAGTCTTTGATCTCGGCGATCTGCTCACACGCCAGGTCGATCCCCACCTGAGGGTCGTCGTCGAGCTTGTCGATGATGTTGGCGGGGATGCGGATGTCGGGGATTGAAGCGTTGATGCGATGGGCCATGCGCGAGGACGCAAGCACCAGCACTCCGGCGTACATCTTCCCGTCGAAGTTCAGTGACTCGCGCCAACGGAGCAACCGCGGGATATCGAACGAGATCTGCACGAAGATGAAGTCGGCCCGGCGTCGCCACTGCAATTCCCTGTTCACCCGAGACACGGTCCCGATACGAAAATGGGGATAGCCATCGAACAGCGGCCCTTCGCCGAAACCTCGGACCTCGTCGATCATGCCTCGCACCGTTAGGTCCTCGGTGCGGCGGCCTTCACGCGGGGCATCTCCGTACACGAACAGGAAGTGATCGACTTCGTAGGAGGCCGCGGTCAAGAGGTCGCGCCTGAACCCCAACAGGTTGCGATCCCTAGCATTCAAACAAGCGATGCCCCGGCCCCCCATGTATGCAACCTCGTGCGCAACGGCAACACTCGATACGGTTGCACGGCCGAGGTGATTGTCTGGGATCAAGAACCCGTCGCAGACAGGGTTGAGCACATCGATCTGCTGGCGCACCCGTTCGATATCGGGCTTGCGCGACGGCTCGATCTCGGCGAGCACCGAGAAGTTCCCCGTGTCCAGAAAGGACGGGGGCGGAGCAGGCGGTGGCGGAACCCCAGAACCTTGCGCCGTCATGCATTGGATATACCAGCCCCAGCCCACTCCCCGAGCCAATCAACCTTGCGCAGTGGCAATCACCGAGGGCGTAAACACGCTGCGGCACGCCTACGCGCCCGAGTGCAGCGGCCCTACCAAAGCCGCTACCCCCCATCAGTCCGTAAATAGTTTCGGATTCCGCAACTTTTTACAGACGGATGGTCTGTGCCCCGCAGCCCATGAACGCCAAATCACCAAAACGTGCGCTGAGCGACTCTTTTGCTACATCCGAGGATGGTTCGGTCGATCCGGCGTTCGAGAACAGAGGGTTGCACACGATCTGAGCGCCCAACTGACCCGGAGCCACTTGCCGGGCTCGGGGTCCCGACCCAACAAACCCGGAGCCACTCGCTCGGGCCGGGTCCCTCCCCCTAGCTGCCGCCTTTGGTCTTTGCGCCCCGCCCGACCCGGAGCCACTTGCCAGGCTCGGGGTCCCCACCCACGAAACCGGAGCCACTCGCTCGGGCCGGGTCCCTCCCCCTAACTGCCGCCTTTGGGTCTTTGCGCCCCGCCCGACCCGGAGCCACTTGCCGGGCTCGGGGTCCCGACCCCCGAGACCGGAGCCACTCGCTCGGGCCGGATCCCTCCACCTAACTGCCGCCTTTGGTTCTTGCCTCCCCAGCAAAACCGGAGCCACTGCCTGCCGGAGCAGAGCGGCGGGACGCGAGAAGGCCCGCCGACTTTGCCGGAGCAAGGCGGCGGGCCTTCTGCTTATGGCCCCCTCCGTTCTATAAGGGCCTACTACTGGCTAGTGCTTGTGGCGAGCTCCCTGCGTTGCCTTGAGGCACCGCTCCATACCTGCGGCACGCTCGGTGGGAACTGCAACGGCTCGATACTTGCCCTTGCGATCCTTCATCTTCACCGCGTAGCTGCCGCTGGGTGTGGTGGTGTCCTTCTTGATAGTCACCCACTTGCCATCCTTACGGCGCTGGACGTTGACCTGAACGTCATCGACACAACCGGCGAAGTCGTTGGGGTCCTCGAGAGTCACGCGGCCCGAAGCCTTCAGCTTGCCGCTCTTGGTGTGCTTGAGACTCAACGAGATGTCGCGCTCGTTGTCGTTGGGCTCGGGTTCTGGTGTCGGCGAAGCGCTCGGTGAAGCTGTCGGAGATGCGCTCGTCGTGGGTGAAGCGGTTGGGCTCCCCGATGGAGATGCACTGGTGGTCGGCGATCCGCTGGCCGAAGCGCTGGCGGAAGGCGACGGCGACGGCGACGGATCCGCAACCGTGCAGGAAGTCACGGTTGCGTCTTCGGCAACCGGTGTCGGAGCAGCCACACCCCAGCCGATGCTTGCAGCATCCTTGGCCTCGGTCGAACAGAGCTGGTCATCGTCATCGAGATCGGCCCACACGGTGATCTGCGTGGTGCCGGTGACCGTCGAGTACAGAGCGAAGCTCCAGCTTCCATCTGCATCCGTACCGGCCGGTGTGGTGCCGCCCGGAGCGACCGTCTCGATGTGCTTGCGAGAAGGTGCTGCCGCCACGGGGTGTGAGCCCTGGGTACCGGCGTCGCCGGCAGCTCCACCGTTACCCTCTGCGTTGCACTCGAACCCGGTCTCGGCGTTGTGGGTGCCTGAATCGGGAGCCTTGTTCGGATCACTGTAGGTGCCGCCAACGTCGAACTTCAAAGTGTCGTCAGGTCCCTGCGCGTGAGCATCGACGTTGGCTCCAAGGATCGGCCGCCCCTGCTGGTCCGCGACGGTCGCGACGAACAGTTGACAGGTGTTGACCGCGCTGCTGCCACGGGTTTCCGGATCCACCGTAACCGTGGTGGGACGTTGGAAGTAAGCGTCCACGCTGTGGCCGTCTGCTGCTCCGGTGATGGCAAGCGTCGGAACCGTGTTGGGAACGCGGGGAACGACCGCAACCGCGGTGACGTCAAGCGGGAAGTCGCCCGAAGCGGTCGTGCACTGGATCTTGAATGGATGCGGATCGTTGCCGGTTAGCGAGGTCGCAGATCCACAAGACTTGAAGCTTGCGTCCGTGCCCGCGGGTGATGTCGAGTAGTAGCCCTGGATCGAACGAGCATCGCCCGAGGCAACACCCTCGATCAAGAATCGGCCGGCGGACTGACCCGACGCGACGCCGACACCGAGGTCGCCACCGTTGGTCGGGTAGGTGATGTTCGCGTGCGGACCCGCTGCGTTGCCGAGCGGAGGTGCCCCGTCGGCTTGGTCGGTCGTCACGGTGATGTCGGCGGTATCGACAACCGTGCCGGTGCCCGGACCGGTGAAGCCACTGTAGAGAACCGCCTGCAGCGTGTAGCTGCCGTCAGGGATCGAGTCTGCAACCGTCCACTCATAGAAGTAGGTGTCGGCCCTGCCCGTCGTCGCGGTGCCGGCGAAAGGACCGGCCACGACGTTGCCGTTGCTCGAGTCCTTGAGCACGAACTCGACGTAAGGGTTCGTGGGGATGTTGTCGATCCACGACGTGATCGTGTACGGCGTGTCCTTGTCGTTGATCACCACGCTAGATGAAGTGCTTGGGTTGACGAACCCGATCGTGGATGTTGTCTGCGCCATCGAAAGGCCCAGCGGCAAGACGACGAGTCCCACCAACAGTGCCAATAGAGATGCCAGGACGATGCGTCCGAGAGCCCGAGGTGTCGTTACCCCGGCTTCGTTCGGCCTGACTTCCATGCTCACCTCCGAAGATTGAAGAAACGGGCTCGTGTCTCGGCCCATGAAAGTTTCCGCCTACGTACTCAAACGTAGCAGAGCCCCGAAGGTTGCCGCCCGAAATGCCCCGTTCGGCAGGGGTTTGGTTGGCGACAATCCCAGTTTTGACCACGCAGCGCAAGCACGCGACACCGATGCGTCAACATTCGTCCGCGGATGAAGCACTGCCTAGGAATCAGCGGTGCCACAGGCGGTCGCCTCCTACGCTCCGCGCGCAGCGGTGGGATCGCATCGGAGTGAGCGAACTCGAATGCAGCGGCGATCGCCCAGAAGCCCTCGCCCCCCTGCGCAAGCGCTGACCTGACCGGCCCTCTTCGTTAGCTCTGTCCGAGCCGCACGGGCGCCACTCGGCCCGGCGCAATCTCTCAAGCTCTACGTGGACGGTGTTAACAGGGTCTTGAGCATCCTCATCGGCAAACACTCGTCCGCGTGCGAGCACTCCGGGCCCATCGGGATCGTTCATATTGAATCGCACGATCCGAGCGCGCTACACCGTCGCGTCCAGCTCCCGTCGGTGGGCGATGCCCCGAGCCAGCGCTCAGACGGAGCGGAGCATCAGATGCAGGAACCGGGCTCGCCCCTTCCGACCCTCGCTCGTGGACGTGAAGAAGGCCCCCTTGCGGGGGCCTTCTTGCGGAAGCTTGGGTGGGTCAGGAAGCGCGGCGGGCTCGGGCGCGGCGTCGCTTCAGCGATGCACGCTCCTTGGCCGTCAAACCGCCCCAGATCCCGTACTTCTGGTTGGTCTCCATGGCGAACTCGAGGCACGGCTCCTGCACCGGACAGGTCCGGCAGATCGCCTTAGCACGAGCCTCACGGCCCTGCTTCTCGAGCTCGGATTCCCCTTCGTCGCCGAAGAAGATGATGTTGTCGTATCCCCGACAGAGCGACTGTTCCTGCCAGTCATCGTGCTCGTCGTAGGTGTCCAGTAAGGACACGTTTTCCTCCCTTGCTGGGGTGCCATTCTGTCTCTGGCGCCCAAAGATGCGAACTGGGACATTCTTGCCGGCCGCTACCTATCCAAACGTTTCGGGCGGCGCCGAGATTCCTGCGTTAGCGGGGGTCTCAGGCGCTAGGACCGCCGGCAAGGGGCCTAGGTTGCCCTAACCTCCTCGATTTTTCAAGGGCGAGAGCAGCCTTTCTTGCCTGTTTCTTAGGCAGCAATGGGGCAAGTCCTCCCAGGCCAGGCAGTTCGAGCGGCACTCTCTACCCCGAAACCAAGCCGCAGCGGCCTGTTTGTGGCCCATCCACAATCTGCCTGGACCCGCCCCGAGGGCGGCGCTGATCGGCTCTAGGTGGAGCCTCAGACGGGATCCGAGCCGGGTCGGGGTCTCAGAGGAGCCGGTCGACGACCACCAGCGAGGCAAGGGCCAGGACCGATCCGGTCATCGCGGCCGTAAAGGTCCTGCCTTGATTGATGATGTCGGCCCGAAGCGCGGAGGTCTCCTTGTAGAGGGCCCCCAAAAGGCGATGCTCGAGGTTCTCTAACTTGTAGTCCATCCGTTCTTCGAAAGCATCGAAGCGCTGGTCCACGGCATCGAAGCGCTGGTCCACGGCATCGAAGCGCTGGTCCACGGCATCGAAGCGCTGGTCCACGGACTCGGACAGGCTAACGACGCGGGCCGAGAGCTCATCGAGGTCCTGCTTCGATGCAGGGGGTGCGGTTGGGAGACTTGCCATCAGGAATCCCGCTTCCTCTTCGCCAATGACTTCGCTCAACTTGCGGAAGATCCGGTCCCGTTCGTCTAGGGCCATGGTGACACACCTTTCTCGCTATGTGAATGAGAGAAAAGACCTTAGAGAGGGGGTGCGACGAAAGGGGTTAGGAGCGTGCGGGGGGGCCTTCTGGGAAGGCGCACTCGATGATGGCGGGGAAGTCACGAGCGGCCCACGCGGCGGCGAACAGTCGCTCGTTGCCGCGGCCCTCGTATCCCTGCGGGAGCGGTTCGCCCGCGGCCCAGTTGTCGCGCAGACGATAGTCCTCGTAGAACTTGGCGACCTGGCGGGCAGTGACTCCAAGTTCGGCCATGAGACCTCGTTTGAGGAACGGACCCGCCGCCGTGGATGAGAAGAACAGCGTCTTGCCCTCAGGCACGTCGAAGGTGGCGTCCATGTCTGCCTTGAGGCCCGAAGGGTTGATCGGCCAAGCCCCGCTGGTCTCGGGGGCCGGGGTGTGGCCGTGGTCGGCGGTGAGGATCAAGGCATAGTCCCCCACTTCCGAGTCGAGGTAGTTGACGATGCGCTCGAGCTGCACGTCCTGCTCGGTGAGAACCTCGGCGACCTCACGTGCATCCATCGAGTACTGGTGACCCGCGATATCCGCTTGCTTGAAGTTGGCAAGGAATAGATCCGGAACCTCGTCCTTGCCGTAGTCGCCGCGGCGCAACTCGGTCATGACGATGTCACCCGAGTAACGAACGTAAGCGGGGTTCTCTTCGTATTCGCCATCGATCTCGTGGCCGCGCCACTTGCCGTCGGCTTCACCATCTTCAAGGTCCAGTTCGCGCACGTAACGATCGAAGAGGTCCTGTTTGTTGCGGAGGTAAGACGGTGTCCTGTAGAAGTTGTCGTTACCTCCCACCTTGCCGCCTAGTCCGATCAGAGCCAGCGTGTCGCGGTCCCCGCCCGGCGTCATCGAGCCATGACCTAGCAGGGGCATGTGCCACTCGCGCCAGGCAACGAAACCAACCTTCGCCTGGTTGTCGGTGAGCAGGTCGTACTGGTCCGCGTAGGTCGTCAGCTTCATGTCGCGCGGGTTGCGTCCCTGGAAGATCGTTCGGACCTCGCCCGAAGATGTGCGGTAGTCGATCGCGGTGACCTTGTGGTCGCGCGGGTATGCACCGGTGGCAGCGCTCGCGTGCGTTGCAGGGGTGATCGAGGGCGAGCTCCCGACGTTCGCATCTCTGTACGACGTACCCTCTTGCATCAACCGCGCCAACGTCGGCCACCGCTTCGGCCATCTCTCGATCATGTTGCGCCCGGCACCGTCCCACATCAGTGTGACGATCAACTTCGGGGGGGTCTCCGGTGCGCCGGGTGCGAGGGCTTGCTCCAGCACGATGCCGCTGCGCTGTTCCAGCTCGACGCCGAGTAGCTCGCCGACGGTTGCATAGATGTCGATGACCTGAGCGTCGCCGGAGATCTCTCCATTGGCTGCGATGCGTCCGGGGCCGTACAGCACCAAGGGCACTTCCTGCAGGTAGTCCCACGGCCCCGAATGGCTCACGACGTTGAAGCTGCCGGAGTAGTTGGGTTCTTTGGGGACGATGGTGACGTCTTCGGAGTGGGGCCGGGCGTATCCCTGATAGATGCGTGCCAGGTGCTCTTTCGGTAACTCACACGCACGCTGCACGGTGTCCGAGATGGTCTCGCTATCGATCACGGGCGCTTTCGTGGGGGCCGGTGCTCCCGCTGCTCCGGGGGCCGAGACTCTGCCATCGCCATCGCCGGAGCACGCCGCCAGCACCAAGATCATCACCAGCAACAGCCCACTCACTCTCGGCGCTCTCTTCATCATCGAAAGCCTAGACGCAGGAGCTAGCCACACCGTTCCCCAGCGATCTCTTCACCATCTCTCGGAACGCCAAATCACCAAAACGTACGCTCAGCGACACTGTTGCTACATTCGAGGCCCCGAGCAGTACCCGGAGCCACTGGCCGCACTCACTCTCCCCGTCGCCACCGCCTTTGGTTTTCGCTAGCGCAACACCCGGAGCCACTGGCCGCACTCACTCTCCCCGTCGCTACCGCCTTTGGTTTTCGCTAGCGCAACACCCGGAGCCACTGGCCGGAGCCACTCACCCCCGTCGCTGCCGCTCTTGGGTTTGACCTTGCTTTCCCTTAAGCAACCCCGGAGCCACTCGCCGCACTCACTCTCCCCGTCGCTGCCGCCCTGGGTTTTCTGCGTGCGAAAGACCCGGCTAGGGCTTGGGGCGGGGTTGGAGAAGGTCTCCTATGGGTTTGGCGCGGGTGCGGGCAGCTCCGTTGGCGTAGACGCGCAGTCGCTCGATGCCCTCGCTCGAGAAGATGTCGATGGCATCGTGGAAGAGGACCCCTCGGGTGGATCGGAGTGCGTCGTAGGCACTGCCTCGGTCGGGCAGGTCGGTGGTTAGCAGGATCAGGGGGGCGAGATGCTCTCCGGCTTTGAGCACCGCTGCTTTGCCCAACGCTTTCCACACGGTGTCGGTGCGCTTGAGCCCGGGCCGGGTGCTCGTGAATGCTCCCGATACGTCGAACAACCATGGATTGCCTTTGCGGTCGTGGGCGAGGAAGTTGATCTCGGCCCCGCTGCGGAACCGGAAGCTCTCTTGGATGTCGGAGAAGCCGCACGCCTCTAGGACCTCGCGCGCAAGCTCTTTGGCGCGCCGGCCCTCGAGCACCGCCCGGCGCTGGAAATCTTGAGGGTCGAGCACCGGAACGCCTTTGATCGCGCTGCGCTCCACCGGGGTGGGCACGCCGGGGTCGCTGGGGGCAGAAGCACTCGCCGCCTGAGGAGCGCGAGATGATCCCGAGGTGATGGCTTGAGTGGACGCAAGACGTGCTTGCTCGGCGCGCTCGCGGGCGCGGCCCACATACTCCTTGTCGATGTCGTATCCGACGTAGCGCCGGTTGGTGCGCGCTGCTGCGACGGCCGTGGATCCCGATCCGATGAACGGATCGACGACGACATCGTCTTCGTAGGTGTAGAGCTGGATCAGACGGTGTGGGAGCTCGACGGGGAAGGGGGCCGGATGCCCGACGCGGTGTGCGCTCTCGGGTGGGAACTCCCACACGTCGGTGGTGAACTCCATGAAGTCGTCTTTGAGGATCGAAACCTTGGCGGGAAGTCCGGCCTTGGAGCGAGCGGAGGCAGGCATGGCTCGGTCGAAACGACCCTTGCTCGCGACGATGATGCGTTCGCTCACGTCGCGCAGCACGGGGTTGGCGGGACTTCGGAACGAGCCCCATGCGCACGATCCTCCGGCTGCTTGGGCTTTGACCCAGATGATCTCGCCTCGAAGCAGCAGCCCGAGCCGGTTCTGAAGGATGTCGATGACGTCGGCGGCAAGCGATCGATAAGGCTTGCGTCCGAGGTTCGCGACGTTGACGGCGATCCGCCCGCCCGGCTCGAGGATGCGTTTGCACTCCTCGAAGACCTTCCACAGACCCTCCAGGTACTCGACGTAGGTGGCCGGGGTGTGGCCTTGGCCTACCGAGGCTTCGTACTGCTTTCCCACGAAGTACGGGGGCGAGGTGACCACCAGCGCGACCGAGTTGGATCCGAGTTGGTGCATGTCGGCGCTGTCGCCCTCGTAGATCTGGTCGAGGACCTCAGGTGGGTTGGTGCGAACAGTGGCATCGTCTGAGATCTTCGGAAGCGTGAACCGGGCATAGAAATCAGAGGAGTCGTGGCTCTCTCTGCGTCCGACACCGAAAGCCGATGTCGAAGTTGGCTTGCGCTTGGCCTTGGCCACCCGGTGCCCTCCTGTCTGTTCAGGAAAGGATATCCGGGCCACTGCTCCCAACTGCGGAACGCGCCGGAGGGTGCAGGGGGCTGTGGACTTTCGGGGGCCAGGGCCGCGGGTGGACCAGCCGAGCGTGAGAGCGAAGATCCGCACGCCGTCCGCGTTGAATAGGCGCGCGAATCTTCGGTAAAAACGAGGCCTAGAGGGCCCGGCCGGCGGTGATCACGGCGCCGGTCAGGGTAATCATGGTGCCCACCATCGCAACAGTCAGGTTGCGGGTCTGCTCGCGCATCAGGTCACGCATCTCGACGCGGACCTCACCCCGGAACGCTGCGAACTCCTCTCGCATCTCACCCCGGAAAGCTGCGAACTCCTCTCGCATCTCACCCCGGAAAGCGAGCATCTCTTCTTTGGTGGCGAAGGCCTTTAGGTCGTCTTTGGTGGCGAAGGCCTTTAGATCGTCTTTGGTGGCGAAGGCCTTTAGGTCGTCTTTGGTGGCGAAACCTTTGAGGTGCTCCTTGAACTCGCGGCGCGCGGCAACGAACTGAGCGTCTAGGTACTCCTTGGTGAGCGCATCGTCTTCAGGCAACCGTCGCATCAGCATCTCGGCCTGTCTGGGTCCCAACACCTCTTGCAAGCGAAGCCTTAGCTCGCCCGCTTCATCCATAGCCATTGTCTACCTCCTGTTCGCCTGCGCGCAACTGCAGCGAGGCTAACGACGACGTGAGACATCTAAGGTGGATCGGGCCTCCGGGCGGTGTTCGCCGTCGGTTCTCTGAGTCAAACGAGGATCAGCGCGCAACACGCGTTGGATAGGCGCGCAGATCTTCGGTAAAAACAGGGTTAGGGCAGGAGGGCCAGGGGGACGTCGGCCGCGACCACGTCGAAGTCGCGCCGGTCCAGGGTCAGCACGGCACCACCGTTTCGCTCGGCGCAGGCGATCACGCAGGCTTCGGCGAAGCCGAGGGGTAGGTCGGCGTAGCGGACGACCAGTTGTCTTATCCGAGCGAGATCGTTCTCGCCGCACTCCGCACGGAGTCCCCCCGCTTCGAGATCGGACAGCATCGCTTCGAGCACGGGCGTGCCCAGCCGCTCTTCGACCAGATAAGAGATCTCGCCGAGGATGCCGACCGGAACCAAGTACGGGCCCCCATCGGACAACAGAGCGTCGCGAGCTGCCCGATGGTCCCGGTCCGATCGATTCAACAGGGCGAAGAGGCCCGATGTATCAAGCGTGATCATCGAATCGAGCGGACTTCATCACCGGAGGGAGCGGGCTTCATCATCATCGGGATCTACCGGACTTCATCACCGGAGAGAGCGTCATCGTTTGGTCCACCGCTTCCGCAGCCACTCCTCGGAGTCACGAGCGTTCAGCTGAGTGTCGGTGCCAAGCCCAAGCGACAGCAGCTCGGGCTTGGGCATCTCGCCCAAGTAACGCTCGAGCGCGGCTCGGATGAGCTCGGCCTGGGGGCGGCCGGTGCGCCGGGCATGCTCGCGCAGAGCCGCCTGCAGCTCGCTCGGGATGTATAGGGTCGTCTTCTCCATCGCCATATATGGCGTATGGTACCACGCCCGCACACGGCACCTGCCTGGGTTGGGAAACTGCCGGGGCATCGTGGGTCGTTGCGGGTCGGCGTCGGGGGCATCGTGGGTCGATGCGGGTCGGAGTCGGTGCTGCGTCTAGAGGGCGTGGCCGGCGGTTACTACGGCACCGGTTAGGGCGATCATGGTGCCCACCATCGCAAAGTCAGGGTGCAGGTTTGCTCGCGCACCACATCAGGTCACGCATCTCGACCCGGATCTCGACCCGGATCTCGCCCCGAAAGACGGCGAACCGGCCTATACGAGTTTGGCGGCACCGAAGGCAAGGGCGCCGACGGTGAGCGTGGAGGTGCTCATCCCCACGAGTAGCCAGGTCACCAGGGTGCGCGTCTGATCGTTCATCTCTTTGCGCACGGTGCTGAGGATCTTGTGCTCCATGGTTTCGAAACGTGCTTCCATGGTCTCGGCAAGGGCCGTTAGGTCGTGCTTGGTGGCAACATCGGCCCAGCCGGTCGGCGGCAGATGTTCCATCAGCGCGTTCCCTTCCTCTTCACCAAGCACTTCTCTCAATCTCTGATGCAGAGCGAACCGAGAACTCTCACCCACAGACATTCTGACTCCTTATCGCCGCAACAAGCAAGACGGGGAAACCCTAGTCAGGGGGTGCGACGATTCGAGGACTATGACAACAACCCCTCGCGTGGGAAGTGGAACATCGGGCCCGAGAAGGCTGTGAAGAACGTGACCGGAGGGTAAGAGGCTGGCTCCTCGCCAGCCTCTTACCCTGCGATGTCACTAGTGTTGGTAGCGGCGTATGTCGGTTGCTCGGCGGCAGACGTGGATCTCGTTGGCGTCCTGGTCGTTGAACCGGAGCCGAGGCGCTACCGCTCGGTACTTGCCGTGACGATGGCGCACCCGCAACTTCCAAACGTACCTACCGTCGCCATTGGGATCGGTCGCCGCGCTCAGAGTGGTCTTGAGCGTCACCCACCGGCCCGAGCGCCGCACCTGCAGCTTGACCGGAACCTCTGACGAACAGCGGTCGTAACCGTCGTCGGTCCGCACCCAACCCTTGACCCGTAGTCCGGGCCGGGGTTTGTTGGGTCGCGGGACGTGACGGAAACCTTTGATCTTGACGCTGCGAGGGTGCCGCTCGACCGTGGGATCTGGCGGAGGGCCCTCGCCCCACGTCTTGGTCACGGTCTCGGCACAGTTGCCGGCGCTCACTCCGTCTTGGCCGGTGCCGGCTCCACCCGGCTCGGCCGCGGTCGTGGTTCCGGCCGGTTGCTCGCAGGGATCGTTGTTAGCCCCGCCGCTTCGTGCGGGTGACCCGATCTCGGCCACGATCGACTGCTCGCCGGTCTCGCCCTCGATAGAAGACACCACGAACTCGACCTCGCCCGCGCTGTCCGTCTGAGGAGACGCGCTCGAGTCCAGTCGTCCGGGTCCCGACTCGGACCCGTTCACCGTCACTCCCCCAACGGGGTTGCCGTAACGATCGGTGACCGTACAGGTCACGATGTGCGACGTGCCCGCTGGGTTGGTTGCCGAATCCGGGGTGCAATCGATGTTGCGCGCGCCCGCGGCGGGGGTGGTCCACAACTTGGAGGCGGTGTCGCTCGCCGAACCGGAAGTGGCGGTGATGGTTGTGGTCCCGGTGGCGGTCGACGCGATCGTAGCGAAGGCACGCCCGGACGCATCGGTGGTGGTCGTGAGGCTCGTCTGCGAGAACTCGCCTGCGTCCACCGCCCCGTCGCCGTCCTCGTCGGTCCAGAACCCACCGGGGCCGGAGGTAGTGAACGTCACCTCTTGCCCGGGGATCGCCTGACCAGAAGAGTTCGTCACCGTGGCACACAGATCGTGAGAGGTGGCGACCTGGTTCGTCGCGGTGGTCTCGCGGGCCGTGCCGGTCTCGCATGCTCCGCCGGAATCACTCAGATCGTTGTCGATGGCAACGGCAACAGGCTCGGGCAGTGTTGTGAACCAGAACTTCGAGACAACGTCCTCTCCGGCTCCGCCGTCGGTGCCCGTCGTGGGACACCCGGGCGTCGCATCGGCGTCGATGCAACCCTCGATCGTGTCCCCTTGACCCTCCTGGGTCAGCGGCAGGTTGCTGTCGTTGTAAGTGAACGACACCTCGCCCTTGTTGTCGGTGAGTGAGTTGTTCTGGGCCGCGGTGTTGCGGCCGAACACCGAGAAGTCCACGGAAGCACCCGATACGTCGTCGCCGAACGCGTCGGTGACCACACAGGTGACCGTGTGGCTCGTGCCGACCAGGTTCTGGTCGGATTCCGGCGAGCACTCGATCTCGGTCGCCACGCCGCGAGACACCCAGGTCTTGCGCACGATGTCCGTCTGATCGTCACGTTCGGTGGTTCCGATGGTGGTTGCCGAAGCCGAACCCGAGCCCGTTAGCTCGTCGGACTCGTTGCACTTGCCACCATCAAGGTCCGAGCCATCGGGGTCGAAGATCGAGTCGGTGTCGGAATCGATCCAGAAACACAGCAAGGCATCTCCGCCCTGTGACTCGGACGCGGCGATCGTTACCGTGCACGATCCCGTGTTACCGGTCGTGCATGCATCGTTGAAGTCGGGGGTACCTGCTGCGGCCGAGTCATCGGGGTCGTTGGCGCCATTCAGATTCTCAGCATCGATCAGCACACCAGATTGGCTCATGGTTGTGTCGTCTGCTGTGTCGGCCGTGGACTTGTTGTCGTAAAGCTGGCAGGTATAGGTCTCCGACGATCCGTTGCCCGACGCGGGGTTTGATGCGACCTCGGGCGAGCAATCGATGACCACGTTGGCAGGCAGCGGCCCGAACCACGACTTCTCGACCACGTCGGTGTCGTCAACCTCGGTGCGGTCACCGGCCTCGGCACCCGAACCTGTGCAATCGGATCCGGGGCAGTCCGAAGAACCGGCGTTGCGGCCCTCGACGGCGTCGAAGTCGGTGGAAGCATTGTTCTTGTCGTCGTCAACCCAGGCTCGGATCTGATTGGTGCCTGCTAGGTCGGCGGTGAAGACGACCGAGCAGGACGACTCGCCCTGCGGGATCTGGCACGTCATGTCGGGGGTCGCCGGCGTGTTGCCGTCGTTGCTCGTGGTTCCTCCGGTGCAGGAGTCATCGGGCTGAGGAGCGCAGACGGCTCGAACGGCGGGACCTGACTCGATCTCGAAATCGATCTCTTCGCCGTCTGTGAGGGCCGGGGTCGACAGCGTGGCCGTCAGGGTGTGCGCGGTGCCGGTGGGGTTGCTCGAGACCTCATCGGTGACCTGGAGGTCGTGTTCGCCATCGGTGTGGGCCGCTGCGGGCCCCGCCAGAGGTATCACCAACGCCAGCAACGTGGCAACGGCGGCGATCAGCGCCACCCGCCGGGTCGTCCCGGACTTCCACAGGACCATGCTCATCCCCTTCGTTTTCTCACGGACCATCCTCGATCCGTTACCCAGCCGCACCCGCACCCGACCACTACAACGTCGAACCAAGCCCAGGGTCACCCTCCACTTCCGAGATTGAGGGCCGCTCTCGGCAGGAGCCGAAGAAACTAGCGAGGGGCCTGGCGAGGGTACGGGACGGGATCTCTACAGGTGCTTGTGGGAGCGAACGTGGGCCGTCAGCGCTTCGGAAACCATGTCCAGTCGGGCACTCAGGCCATCGATACGGCTCGAAAGACCATCGATGCGGTCCGAAAGACCATCGATGCGGTTGGAGAGGGCATCGAACTTGCTGCTCATCGAGAGCACGAGCGTGATGAGCGTCAGAAGCGTTGCTCCCAACATCCCCACCACGGTCCAGGTGAATTGATCCACGGTCACTCCTTGATTCTAGAACTAGGTGCGAAAACCTAGCGAGACCCTGCGACGAACATGCCCGGCGGCGGCCGCGCGCTCTCTCGCCCAGGACCCGCGCGCCGTACGCGTTGGATAGCCGCGCGATTCTTCGGTAAAAACTGGGGGGTTGCGTAGCGCCGTATTCCGACGTGGGAACGGGGCTTAACATCGGGCGATGTTTATCCGACGTGTGGGGGCTTGCTTGGCTGTGGTCATGCTCGCGGGGGCTTGCACGGGGGAGTCGGATGGACCGGGGGTCGCGGGGTCGCCGAGTCCTTCGCCATCAGCTCCGGACGAGCCGAGGTTCGTGGCCTTGGCAGAAGGCAAGACGTTCGGGACGTTCAACATCAGGCGCGGGATACTCAATCCGTTCCGGGAGATAGACACCGGGCAGATCGCCATATCGCCGGATGGCAAAACGATCGTGTTCGCTGCCGATGCGGAACCTGCAAAGGCACAGGGCGATCGCTTGGGAGCGCCCATCTTGCGCATCGGTCCCTTGCGCAGCTCCGGTGCCAACGACATCACCATCGGGCAGGGCACCGAGCCTTTGTTCTCTCCCGACGGGACACAGGTGGCCGCCATCGTTCCCGATCGTCGTGACAGTTGCGACCCGGGGCAAAAGGGATGCCCGAGCGAGACCGTCATGATCTACGAAGCCATAGCCGAACCGAACGAGGGCACTCTCGTGCTCGAGGACGGCGATTGGGACATCATCGGTTGGACGGGATCAGACGTCGTCGTCGTCTCCGAGGAAGACGGTTCCTTGTGGCGTGCCGGTCCCAAGGGTGCCAGCAAGATCGGCAGGGACGGAACGAACGTCCTTGCCGTATCGCCCACCGAATCCACGGTCTTGATAGCGGTCAAGAAAAAGGTTGCCTTACTGCCCATCGCACGCGTCGGCGAACCCGGCATCACGGGCGAGCTGATCGAGCTCGCCCTGGACGACTCCGCGGTCACCGGCGCGTTCTGGTCACCCGATGGATCAAAGGTTGCAGTCGTCACCGACTCCGTATGGGTGATAGACATCGAAGCCGTCGACGGAGAGGGTGGGGGTGCTGCCCCAGTACCCACCGGGATCGCGGCCTCCGGGCAATTCGCATGGGCAGCCGACTCCGAGCACTTCATCTTCTCCAAGCTGCAAAAAGCCAGCGAGCGAGCGATGCTCTGCGATGCGTCGCTCGGATGCGACTACATCTTCTCCTGGGACCAAGGAACCGTGACTCTTCAAGGCCTTCTTTAGCCACAGACGACACCGGCCTACCGACCCGCCCATCCATCAGCAGGTTGGCGATTCTCCTGGGGTCCGGGGGTTGCCATCCAAAGCCTGAGAGTTCCGTGACCCTTGATCACGGAACTGTTGGAGTTGGCAAGCACATCGCCCGCTCGGCGAAACCCGTTTCCGCGCGCAGAACGTGTGTGCCGTAGGCGGTGGTTTTTACCGCAAAAACTAGGGGAGGGTCCAGGTTCTTTCTAGGAGGAGGGGGCGGATCCGGCAGGGCTCGTCACCTTCGACCGGCGTCAGGGTGATCTCGTCATCTGCTAGCTCGTAGGAGTAAGAACCGGACGCTTCACCATCTCCGGTGACACGCTTGCCGTTCTCGTAGCAGTTGAAGGCACCAACCGGTGCCGGGGTGGCATCGATATTCATGACTTCGGCAGTAAAGGCAACCTGCTCGGTGACACGAAAGGGCTTGTCGACGGCCTCCAACACGTATTTGCCGTCGGCGAACGTGATGGTCCAAGTGCCACCCAAGGTCCGGGGCAGACCCGCCCCCTTCAGATCCTTGCCGGAGATCTCGGCCTCGAAGGTGCCCTCGATGTCTGGAGCGGGCTCGGATGGAGGTGCCTCGGTACCGCGATCGCAAGCGATACCTACTAGCGATACGAGCAGGATCGAAGCCAGCAGTTTCTTCACGTGAGGCAGGGTAACGGAAGACCACGTCGCCCCCGTTCCGCTAGCGGATCCCGGAAACAGAATGGCCGCCTTCATCCACGGACCGGCTAGTCGGAGGGGTGAAGGGCTGGCGGCCGCGGTGAGGCGGGGGCGTAGGCAACCGAAGTGGGTCGGGCGGGCGGAGCTACGTGGTGACGGTGAAAGAGCGGGACGCGGGAGTGGGGTCGGTCCAGCCCTCGTAGCGCCCCGCCACCTCGAGCACGTAGTGACCCGGGGTCAGCTTGCCGAGGGTGAAACCGAAGGCGGGGCAGCCGAACCAAGCTCCTGGGATGCCGTCTCGGGTCGTGCGGCAAACAAAGGCCGAAAGACGGTTCTGGGAGCTATACCGGAACGAGGCAGTAGTGCCGGCGAAGCTGTCGGGAGGACCGGCCACGATCATGGTGTCCAGCGGGGCGCCCGTCGTCAAAGACTCGATCTCATCTGACAAACGCTGGCCGATCGCTCCCATGCCCGGCGCACCGAACAGATTGGTCATCTCGTATGGATCGAGACCCAGATCGTAGAGCTCGGCTTCACCGGTGAAGTACTCGACGTACTTGTAACCGTCTTGCACCACACCAGAGAACGATGGAAAGCGCCGGGATCCCCATCCTCCGGTGCCCTCGCATGGGTAGCGCAATCCATTGCAGAATTCGACCAGGACCGATTCACGTACGACGTCGGTCTGCCCGGTGACCGCCGGCAGCAAAGACACCCCGTCACTCGCCCATTGGCGCCCCACGACCGCAGCCAAGGTAGCGGCGACGTCCACGTTGGAAGCGAGCCCATCGAAAGCAACGCTAGCTCGAGCACCGGAGACCCCATTGGCTCGTATCACCATCGGCACCTTGATCGACTCTTCGTAGGCCAGCACCTTCTTGGTGGCGCGATGCTCCCCGTAGAGATATCCGTTGTCTGACATGAAGATCACGATCGTGTCCGATGCTCGGTCCCCCAACGAAGTGAGCAATTTGGCGATGGAGTCATCCAAGGCCCGTACCGAACGCGCCATCTTGGTGTACGTGGAGTCGATACGGGCTTTCTCGATCTGCGACAAGGGGCCCCGGCGCATGAAGGCCGGCTTGCCCGTCAGGTCGGTGGCTTCGTCATACGAGGGTGAACGCGGGATATCAACATCCAAGGACTCGTAGCGATCGTCATCGGCGGGCATGTGGGGACTGGTCGGAGAGTAGACGGCGAAGAAGGGCTGATCGTCTGGAGTTCCTTCGATGAAATCGGCCACCAGCTTGCGCAGCACTTCGGTCTGGTAACCGCGATGCTTGCGGGCCTTGCCACCGATGTTGATGACAGGGTCCTTCAACGAGACGTGCTTCTGGTCGGTTCGGATGCATGCCCACAGATCGAACTCAGAGCGCGGCATGCACGGCGCGCTGTTCATGTACTTGCCTGCGATGGCAGTGCGGTAGCCCTCGTCCTTCATCAGCTCGGCGATCGTGGGGTGCAGCAAGGGAACGTGGTTGCCATCGACCCCGGAGTGCCTGCCGTAAAGACCGGTCAGGATCTGAGCGCGCGAGGGACAGCACTGGGCGGTGTTCACGTAGGTGTTGTCGAACAGGACGCCTCGATCCACCAGGCGAGAGAAGACCGCGGGCATCAGCTCTCGGTTGAACAGTGCCTTTGACTGGTCATCGGTGACGATGAGCAGAACGCTTGGACGGCGGGCCTCGGGCAGCACCTGAGCCGCCGCGCGCCGGTCCGACCCCTGTACGGGGGCCAAGACGGCGACAAGCGCCAGCACCGCGATCAGTCGTCTAGCCATATCTCCTCATCATGTGATGAAGCCGTCGAATCGGACATACACAATCAAAGAACCCGAGCGCTTGGAAGCACCGAACGGACCCTTTCTAACCCGAGGATCGCCCCAGATACCGCCCGGCCGAACTGGCTCGGCTCGGTGCCACACCAGTCCCGATGCTCGACCGAAAGTACCCGTGCTGGCGTCAACCCCTCAGGCGGATGACCTGCAGGACCGAGGTTCCGGACTGACGCAGGGGGTCAAGGTCGTCATCGAGCACGGTCCTGACCTCCCATACCCCATCGGCGGGCAACTCGGCGGTCATGAGGTACCCCCCCGCTTCGTCGACCACGGTCGTGGGACCTGAACGCCAGCGGGAGGCCTCGGGTCGCCGGTACTGCAGGCGCAGGGTAGCCCCTGGTGTCGAGGGGGTGACGGTGCCGGAGGCCATGATCTCGAGTCCCGAAAGCACCTCGGCATCGAAGGTGACAAACTGCTCAACCAGCACGGCCTTGTTCGAACTGGTCACCGAGCTGAGCAGGGGATCCGCCACCTCTACCGCAAATGTCGCGTCCATGTCGGGGGTCACAGTTAGGTTCCAGTTGCCCTCTTCATCGGTGAGCAACGGGTACTCGGCCCTGCTGCCATCGGCTCGTACCTCGCGCACGATCAAGCGAGCGAACGCAGCCGGTGCCCCGCCGCACGACACCTGACCCCGAAGACGGGTGGATAACCCGTAGCGCAGCCTGCCGGTTCCAACAGGCGTGGTTGCATCGGTCAGAACGGGAGTGTCCGAAGGCCGGATCGAGAACGCCACCGGACCCTCAAGCGGACCCGACGACACTCCGAGCTTGAATGCTCCATCGAGCGGCATCGGTACCTGTATCGCGCCATCCGGGGCGAGTTCCCACACCTGTCCCGCGTTACCCTTGAGCATCAGGATGACGCGACTGCCAGCGGGGCCGGTCACCGAAATGGTCCCGTCCTCGGCAACATCACGGGGCCGGATGGTGGTGAAGTCGCTCGCGTAGGCCGGCATACTCGGCGCCTGCGGCAATGTCTGCCGGCACGTTTCTCCCACCACGAGCGTGCGCGGTGCTTTCAACCACCCGGAACCGGCCAACGACTCTCGCAAAGCACCCGTACCCGGCCTGCGGACAACGACTTGAGCGCGCGCCCACATCTCGCCGAGGTCGGTCCCGTACAACGCCAAAGACTGATCGAGTGCCGCGAGCGCATCCACTTCTGAATCACTTGAAAGCTCCAATGTGTTCCGCACCAGTTCAACGAGGTCCGCATCGGTCAGACCCAGCTGTTCTTGCACGACACGCCAATAGACGAACTCGCCGTACTCCCGCTTGCCGTCGGTGGCTGCCAGTCCCCGCTCGAGTGTCGTGAGGAAGTAGGGGACGGTCCAGTAACGTAGATGCAGTTCCGGATGCATCACGTCCTGCATCAGAGATGCCGTCGACTCATGGAACCAAGACTGCTCAAGGTAGTCGTAGCCGTACTGGATCGCGTGGAAGTACTCGTGAGCCATCAAGCTATCCAGGTTGACCTGAGGGACGGCATCGCGGATCTGATGCGGGGGCACCACCATGAAGGTCTCGCGGCTGCGCCCATCGGGGACCGGAACGATCCGCACGTGCGGCACGTCCTCGCCCTTGATCACGTACACCTGATAGCGACCCTCACCAGGAGGCAGCGGGAACCCCCACTCATCGATCAGGAACGCGCGAGCCACCTCCAGTGCCCGCCCAAGCCGCTCGATGGCATCAGGGACACCTGAGGAGTCCACATCGTCAGACGGAGGTGCGTCCGGGTCCGTCGGATCGGTCTGGTAAGCAATCGCGAACCCGGGAGTCAGGTAGGTGCCCTCGCCGTTTGACGGCTGGGCACCAACGGCAGGGACGCCCCATGCAACTAGCGCGAGGACGAGGTAAAGATGTCTCATGAGTGAAGGGGCCAACCCTTCCATGAAGGCGGCCCAAGAACATGCGCAACAATCAGCAGCCGTCTACGTTGGTCGTTCATCCCACCTCGGCCCCTAGAAAGAGAACCGGCCCCCTTGCGGGGGCCGGTTCCAACCACTGCTCGCTTAGATCAGCGAGTTACTGCTTAATGCGTGTGACGGGCCTCGTCACGAGCACGCTGACAGACGTTGATGTTGTTCGCGTTGTCAACGATCTCGAACTTGGTTGCGGTCACACGGTAACGGCCCTTGACGTCACGGATGAGAACCTTCCAAACACCGTTCTCGTTAGTCACGTCGGTCTTACGAGTGATCCACTCACCACTCGCACGGAGTTGGACCTTGACCGGGACGAAGGCCTCACAGTCCGCGTAGTCGGGGGCGTCAACCGTGCCCTTCACACGCAGAGCCGGCTTCTTCTTCCCAGGCAACTTGATGTGCTTGAAGCTACTGATCTCGGCCGTGCGGGCGTGGAAGAAAGTCTCGCCCGGCTGGTCCGAGTTCTCGGTGTTGTCGTTGATGTCCACACAGCCTGGATCAGATGGATAGTCAACCGCTCCATCGCCATCATTGTCGATCCCGTCATTGCACTCCGGCTGAGGGCCGGTTCCGGGCTCGACGCTCTTCGTGACTGTGTCAGACGCTCCCGAATTAGTCTCGGTCACTGTGATCGTGCACGTTCCCTCGCCGATGGCACGGATCTGCTGTGTAGCAAAACCCTCTTCATCGGTTTCTGTAACCGGGTTTGACGTGAAAGCAACCGATTGGCAGCCAGCGCTCAACGCCCACGTGAGGTCGAACTCTCCAGCAGACTCCTTGTTCGCGTCACCTTCATCGACATCGCCTGCCGTAGAAGCAGGGTCACCGTTGAGGTCCACGACACAGGCGAGCAACGTATCGTCGTCACCCTCAGTGTTGACCTTGAACTGGTCACCACCAGCACAGTCCGCCGTGCCGGTATCGGCGTAAATCAACTGAATATCAAACGGGGTGGCGACCCACGTCTTCGTTGCTGTGGCAGTGAAGTCCCCCGCAGAAGTCTCATCAGCACATCCGTCGCCATCTTCGTCGGTGCAGGCGGTGATGGTCTGGTCACCATACTCAGCACCGCCCCAATCGATCAGCGCAGAGGCCTGACCGTCAGCATCCGCAGCCGGGACGACACATCGGGTCCCGGTTGCAGTCGCGGCGATAGCGTACGGAGGGTTGTCATCCTCATCGCCAGCATCGCAGCTGACCAGAATGCCGGCCCCCGTCGACTCAAAGGTTATCTCGTCCACGGTCGCATCTGTATAGGCGTCGCCGAACTGATCGACGATGCAAGCAGTCACTTCATCCGTGTCTTCGCTGCGGTTGGTTTCTGTGGTGTCGTTACCCTGCTGACAGGTGTCATCCGGGGTAGTTCCCGCATCTGTGCTGTCGTCGCCGTGGTTGAAGGTGAGATTCAGCGCACCGGCCGTACGAACCGTAGCGACTGCATAGTGCTCGTCGAAAACACACACTTCTTGTGCATCGGTGATGTCGTTACCGGCAGCCGCTGAGGGAGCAAAGGCGCCGGCGCACTCCGCCACAACACCGGCGACGTCAACACCCTGCTGACCGAAAATCGCCACATCGACATCGGCAAGGGTGCTTGCACCAACTCCTTCTTCCGCAACGGGGGTGGTGAATGTCGCATACCACGTTCTAAAGTCGTCAGAAGCGTCAGCGGCAGTACCGTTGTCATCCACTGCACCGCCCGAGGTCACATCGGAGTAGATGTCACACGTATTCGGTGGCGTCAATCCAGCTTCGAACGAAGGCTGCGTGGTGATTCCCTCGTCGGTACCAAGGCAAGCCGCGGCTTCTGTGATGCTGTCATCGGTCGTGAAACGAAGCGTGAAATCGTCGTTAGGGATCTCGCCACCGTGAGCAAGATCGGTGAACTCGCCGGTTCCTCCACAAGGATCAGTACTCAGAATTGAGTTGTCACCCTGAATCGTGGTCACGACCTCTTCACAAACCCCCGTTATCTCCCCGGTAGGCAGCAGTGGACCATTCCCAGCGCCACAAGCCGGCTGACCAGGACCCCCACACTCCGAATTGACAGAGGCGTCATCGAGGTAAACAGCATCGGCGAAGTCCACGTCACAATTGGCGGCGGGGTCGGTGGTGGTACTCGGGCTTCCTGTGCAGGCTCGCACAACAATGTCGTATTGGACACCGCTGGTAAGCGAGTCGAGGTTTGCAGGGATGTCCCACATGGCATCAAAGGCAGCCGCCGAGACAAAAGCCTGATCACGATCGCCAAAGGGAACCGCTGTCGTTGCAGATGAGTCAGTTCCGATCAATTGGCAGGCGTTCGAGGCGAGCTCAGCCGAGGTCACCCCACCACCACCGGTGGCATCCGTACAGACATAAAAGCTTGCCTCAGTTGCATCCGGGTCAGCGATCGCTGTCACATGCGCCGCCTCGTCCGTACCATCCCACTGATCGCTAAGCTGATCCTTGTCGGTCGTATCGGTTGGCATGAACAGCTGAACATCGTTCGTCGTGGTTGATTGGGCGCTAACAGGTCCGGCTGCAAAACTCAGAAGTCCCGATACGAGCGCTACCGAAGCGAGGACGCTCCATAGCTTCCTATTCAAATCCCACCTCCTACTTTCTTTCTCTTGTTCCTAACTGGCACTACTTCTTCTAGCAGGATGAACGGCTCCCGCAACCGTCTTACAAAACCTTCTAAGCCGATCTCTGGACCGACCCCCTCTCGTCTCTCCCTGCTGGCACGGTCACAGGCCGCAGCATAGTCCCGCTACGGCCTTGGTAGTAACAACGGTGTGGCAATGAAGAAGTTGCGCTGGGATCGAATAATCCCGCATCAATTCCGAAACGACCCCAGCTTCACGCCCCGACCTTTTCTTGCCTTGCTTAGGCAACACTGTCCCTGTGTAGCGTTTAGCCTTTCGGATGTCAAGTATCCCGATTGCACCGTTTGGCTATCACTCGTCCTATTAAACCCGTTTTAGACCAGGGAGATGTTGGCAGAAACGATCCGGTTCTGGGCCGGCGAGAACGTGATGGTCGTCGTATAGGAGCCCGACTGAGGAACACCTTCCTTGCTGCTAGGCCCAGAAGTTTTCTTGAATGTTCCCGTGAAGGTGTACGTCCACCCCCCCCAATCGGTCGAGCCGCGAGAGGTTAGGGAACCTGCCGCCTCGTATCCATATGACCCTTCAGAGGTCCACAGGAAAAAGCGCATCTCGTGTGAGCCCGAGTTCAGCGAGTGTTTCAGATCCAGACCGTAGGCCGTCGACCCGTCGACCCAAGCGCTACCTCTGAATTCCTGTGCGAAGGCAGCCAGACCCGAGTCGTCGGTACGCCCTGACTCGCTCTCCAACTGCGTCGGCCACGGACAGCCTCCACACATCTGCACCGGGGCCGGACCACTGACCACCGCTGCTAGAGAGAAACCCTGAGGTTCCGGAAAAACTGTCGGGCTGGGGGTGGGAGTCGGACCCGTTGGCTGATCGCCGCCTATGCCGCCATCGGACTGATCGGGAGGCGGCGTCGGACTTGCGGCTCCAGCTGGCGGCTGCTCAGTTGTCTGCGGAGGCTGAGGTGAAGGAACGGGTGGTGCTGGATCCCCGGAAGCGTCCTCCGTGGGCGACACCGATACAGCCTTACGCGACTTTACCTTGACGGTTTGCGATCCGTCGTCCTGGGCCATGGTTGACACAGCGTTAGCCGGCACGGAGGCAGTATTTCCGCCATCAGCTATCGATGGGACAGCCACAACCGCTGCTCCGGTGACGGCTGCCGTTCCAACGACCGCTGCGGTAACGACCCCGCCAACCTTGTCGAAGACGTATTGACCACATGCCTGCACTGCCGCGTTGCACTGAACTGCGAAGCTCGAGCTGGCGCTCATCGCCTGGCCAGCGTGCTCCCTACCAGTGACATCGGTAGCCCGCACCCGGCTAATCAAACGCCATGGGAAAATCAAGGATGCAAGAGCCTCTACCCACGTTCGCTTGAAGTTCTGGCGAGCACGGTGGATCAATGCCTTGGTCTGGGTGCTGCTGATGCCAAGCACGTCGGCGATCTCGTCGTAGGACAACCCCTCGAAGTCGCGCAGGACGATCGCGGCCCTGTGCATGGGGGGCAATGATTCGAGCACCTTTCGGATGCGCCTTCCTTCCGCGGAGCGGATGGACACTGCCGCGGGATCGCCACCGTCTGGTTCCGGTTCGACCATGAAGTCGAGGTCTTCTACCGGATGAGGATCTGAAGGGCGCCGCGACTTGGCCCGGAGTTGGTCGAGGCAAACATTTGTCGTGACCCGGGTGATCCACGCACTCAGCTGGTAGCGGCCGTTGAACTTCGACAGGCCTTTGTAGACGCGCAGGAAAGCTTCTTGGGATGCCTCTTGCGCATCGGCTTGATTCTGGAGCATGCGGCGGCACACCGCTTCCACTCGGGGACGGTGACGCTGATAGATCGCTTCGTATGCCCCGGAGTCACCGCGCTTGAACGCGATGGCCAGGTCTTTGTCCTGGAGTTCCCGGAGTTCGGAGTCGGTGATGCTCAACAGCTTCCCTCTCTAGCCCTACAGGCAGCTATTCGGCACGCTACACCCGTGAGTGAAGCACGCACAGGTGATGTCCGATATAGCCCGTTAGTGCTATTTCCCACCATCCATCCCCTTGTGGGTCCCACTGCATCCGTCAACAGTGGCCAACGCCGGGACCGCCGAAAAGTTGCATCGGCGCAAGGACGGCGCTTCCTTATTAATAGGCGCGCCGGAATAGACCAGTCGGTGGGCTGCGCGTTGCTTGGTTCGCGCCTTGGAGGGGATCAGGACCAGAGCGAGCAGAGGGGCACCGCAGTGATGCGGTCGCCAAGGGTGAACACCTTCGGGCCGCAATGAAAGACGACACCCGCAACGAAGGCATCTCCCAGCTGCTCCTGCAACCAAACTAGATGTCGAGCATCGGTTCGAGTCGGAACGGAGGAAGCTTTGACCTCAACGGCTATCACCCTGCCGCCGCGAACCTCGATGAGCGCATCGACCTCCCTTGTTCCTCCCTCGGAACGGAGGTGGTACAGATCTGCAACACCATCGGCGAGCCCTTACTAGCCTTTTCCCGGCCTTCTCACTAGCCTTTTCCCGGCCTTCTCACTAGCCTTTTCCCGGCCTTCTCACTAGCCTTTTC
>CALMBW010000020.1 GCA_937863385.1 uncultured Actinomycetes bacterium
CGAGCACGACCCGGGCATCGGCCACGGCTAGCAGCTCGGGCTCTAGCCCGGCATTGGCTTTGCGTAGTTGTTCGACGACCCCCGTGAGCTGCTCGAAGGGCCCGACTCGCTGTTCCATGACCCCACTATATCGAACTGATGTTCGATAGTCAAGCCCTAAATACCTAGAACCCTGGGTAAATATTGGTGTTCATAGGCAACGTGGAGCGAGAGCTCTCCGGAGTCGCTATCCAGCCACAGAGAACAATGGAGGGGGACCATCGAAAGGCGTCGTGCCCGGGGTGGGTTTCGAACCCACACGCCTTGCGGCAGAGACTTTTAAGGCCTCCGAGTCTGCCATTCCTCCACCCGGGCTCGCAGGCATTCTCCCTCAGAAAAGCAACGGCCCCCGGAAAAGGTTGCTTGGAGGCACTACGCGTTCAGATCAGGGGCCAGGGCATGTGGAAGGGGCCCTGGGGTTCGGGGAAGACGCCCGAACGAGTCAAGCCCTCGACCCGAGCCTGTGTCTCGGCGATCTCCTCGCTCGTGAGCAGAGCCGCAAGGCTGTCTGTCAGTTGCCCTTGCCCAAACGCATCGCTGAGGCGAGCTAGCTTGTCCGAAACTTCTTTCGTTAACCGATGCCCGGCGAACGCCCAGACCACGGTGCGCAACTTCGGCTCGAGATGGAACGCCAATCCGTGATCCAACCCCCACAGCTTCCCGTCAAAGTCCTCGATCACGTGTCCGCCTTTGCGGTCGGCATTGTTGATGACGATGTCGAACGCGGCGAAGTCCGCCATCTCTTGCTCTCGCTCGTGGATCAGAACGAAGTAGTGGCGGTTGGGATCGTGATCGATGAACAGCTGCAGAGAGCCCGGTCCGTGCGGAGCGTCGTCTCGCAAGACGGTCGGAGGGACGAGGTCGAATCCACCTGCTTCTGAGACCAAGGCTGCTGCCACCTCCCGCCCGGCAAGTGTGCCGTGGGGGAAATCCCAAAGAGGGCGCTCGCCCCGCACCGGCTTGTAGACGGCTTCCACCTTCTCATCACCGCGCGTTACCTCCACGAGGAAGGCATAGTTCGAGGAGTAAGGAAGGAGACCGAGAATCTCGATCTCTCCCAGCGCGAGCAGACCTGTCGTGCTCACTCCACCGGATGGTGGCCGTTGGTGGCCGGACATCGATGACCTTCAGGATCGATCGGCAGACCGCAAAGAGGGCAGGTTGGGCGGCCCTCGGCCACCACCGCGCCGGCATGCAAGATGAACGAACGGGCCTGGTCTATGCGCAGGGAGAACTGCACCGAGCCGGCCGGCTCTGGATCATCTTCGTCCGGTTCAACCTCGTTGAGCACGACCATGATCCGATCGGTGTCGGGGTCATAACCCAGGCCCATCGAACCAACCCGCCAAGCTGGTTCCTGAGCCTCTGCCAAGAGAGCAGGGTCTCTCGCGGGCGACGCACCCTTGACCGTGTCGTCGGGATCGATGGTCAACAACATCTCTCCGAGCTTCTCGGCCAAGACCGACACCTGGCCCTTCTCCAGCAGGTAGGTCATCACGCTCGAGCCCACCCGCGCCTGGATATAGAAGGTGCGATGACCGGGTTCCCCGGCATAGTCGGTCGTGAAAACATCTGGCGAGATCTCCACTCAGCTCCTATCCGGCACCCAGTTCATGCACATCACCCGTGGGGAGTGATCGCCGAGCGACAGGATGCTTACCGATGCAGGTCCGATGATGATGCGCTGGAAGAGGTCGATATGCACCCCGAGGTAGTGCGCGAACACAAGCCGAATCACGTCCGCATGACTGACGCAGCAGATGCGATCCTTGCGATGGGCACCTCGCAATCTCTCTACCTCGTCAACAGCTCGCGCTTGAACCTCACGCAGGGTTTCGCCATCGGGAAAACGGAAACTCGACGGCTGATGCTGGACCTCTCGCCATACCTTCAACCCACTCAGTTGCCTCAACGATCGGTCCGTCCAAGCGCCGTAGCGGACCTCACCCAACGCGTCGAGCGTCTGGATCTTCTTGCGATGAGGCTCCGCGATGATCTCGGCGGTCTGAAGACATCGCGCGACGGGAGACGAGTAGATCCCTTTGAATCTGATACTCGCGAGGGCCGCCGAGGCGGCGCGTGCTTGGTCGGTGCCTTTGTCGTCAAGCGGCGTATCCATCCAACCCGACAGCTTCACACCGGTGTGCGCAGTGACTCCGTGGCGCACGAAATAAAGCGTCGTCAACGAAGGGCCTCGTCCAGAGCCTTCAGAGCGGATGGATTCTCGAGTGAGGAAAGGTCTCCGGCATCTTCCCCCATGACTTTGGCTTTGATCGCACGACGAAGGATCTTCGCCGACCGCGTCTTGGGCAGCTCGGAAACGAATCGGACGGCCTGCGGCTTGAAGGCCTTTCCGAGTTCGTCGGTGATCGCCTTCGTAACCTCCTTCTCAAGCTCGGCGG
Organism: uncultured Actinomycetes bacterium; assembly: GCA_937863385.1. Taxonomy (GTDB): domain Bacteria; phylum Actinomycetota; class CADDZG01; order CADDZG01; family WHSQ01; genus CALMBW01. The sequence continues at coordinate 2,442 of CALMBW010000020.1, forward strand.
TTGCTTCGATGCCTGGCTTCAAGATGCAGAAGCACCACACCGCCGTCCCTTTGATCTCGTCGGGGACACCGACCGCAGCACACTCGATCACAGCAGGGTGTTCAACGGCTGCTGACTCGAACTCGGCGGGCCCGATCCTCTTCCCCGCGATGTTCAGGGTGTCGTCGCTACGGCCGTGCAGGAACCAGAACCCATCGGCGTCGATCGACGCCCAATCCCCATGCACCCACATATCCGGCCACCGCGACCAATAGGTTTCGATATAGCGCTCGGGAGCGTTCCAGAACCCGCGGGTCTGAGCAGGCCACGGCTTCGTGCATACGAGCTCGCCCACCTCGCCCGGCTCGACGGGCCGGCCGTCGGCGTCCAGAACAGCCATCGCCATCCCCAAGCTGGGCACACCCAGAGAGCACACCTTCTGCGGGATCACTGGAGAGGCGCCGAGGAAACAAGCCCCAACCTCCGTCCCGCCAGAGAGGTTCATGATCGGAACCCGGCCCCCTCCGACGACGTTTGCGAACCACCGGTAAGGCTCTGGGTTCCATGGCTCACCGGTCGAGCCCGTTATCCGCAGTTGCGAGAGATCGTGTTTCCGGACCTCCTCTTCTCCGGCCGGCATCAGAGCGCGCACCAAGGTCGGCGATACACCCAAGATGGTGACGCCATGGTCCGCGCAGATCTTCCATAGGCGGTCGGGTCCAGGGAAGTTCGGAGCGCCCTCGTACATCAGCACGCATGCACCATTAGCGTGGCCGCCAACCATCTCGAGTGGGCCCATGATCCAACCCATGTCCGTGACCCAGAAGAAGACGTCGCCGGGCCGGCAATCAACCTGATAGCAGACCTCTTGCGCGATCTTGACCACGAAACCACCATGTACGTGCACCGAGCCCTTGGGCTTGCCTGTCGTGCCTGACGTGTAAGCGATCATGTACGGGGTTTCGGGATCTAGGCGCTCACATCCGAGTGGCTCATCGCCACCCACCAAGAACTCGCCCCACGCAACATCCTTGACGCCTGCCGGGTAGCCGTCACCGAATCTGTCGAAGACGATCACGTGCTGCACCGAGGGCGCTTGAGATGCAGCTTCGTCGGCGACTTCCTTCATCGAAACCTTTGAACCCCTTCGATAGAAGCCGTCCGCAGTGATGATCGCCTTCGCTTGTGCATCGAGTAGCCGGGTCGTGATCGCGGGTGCTCCGAAACCGGAGAAGACCGGCATGTAGATGGCGCCGATCTTGGCGATGGCATACATCGCTGCCACTGCCTCGGGCAACATCGGCATGTACACCGCCACCGGGTCAGAGCGCGAGATACCGAGGGCGAGCAAACCCCGGGCGATGCCATCGACCATCGTGCGTAGTTGCCCGTAGGAGATCCTGCGAACCTCTCCGTCTTCGCCCTCCCATATCAGGGCAAGTGCATCGGGGGTCCGTTCAGCGTGCCGATCGATGCAGTTGTAGGTGAGATTGATGGTGCCGCCGGTGAACCACTTCGGCCACTGGATCCCGTCCGAAGTGTCGAGAAGCCGGTCATATGGATCGAAGAACTCGATCCCCACATCCTCGATCGCTGCTTCCCAGAACCATTCGATGTCGTCCTGGCTGCGCTGAACCAGATCGCGGAAGTTCTCGATGTTGTGCTTGCGCATGAGACGGGTCACGTTCGCGTTCTCGACGTATTCGGGGGTTGGTTCCCAGGAGTAATCGCTCATAGCCACCCGAGGCTACCAAGGGCCTCGCTTAGATCTGGTGCGGTTCGGGCTGAGCCGGCTCGCCTCTCAGGTGGAAGTACGCGGTTATCAGAAGACAAGACGTGAAGGGGCCTATCAAAGCACCAGAAACGATGTCGCTGACGAAACGCCGCACTGCAAGATCGGCGTCGCTCATCAGCAAACCCAGCAGGATCAGAGGCGAAGCCCCCAGCAGGAAGGTCAACAGGATGAGCCCGAAAACGCCGAAACCATTCCCGCGCACCAACTCACGGCTGCGCGTGAATGATCCAAAGATGCTCTCCCCCTCCAGAACGATAACCGGCACGATGAACGCCCAGATCGTCAGGAGGATCAGAGCCGGAACTATCAAGAGGAACAGTCCGATAGCAGCCCCGATCCCGGCGATCAAGGAAGCGACGAGGATCTTGCCCAGAAACGGAAGCGCCTTAGAGAACGCTTCACCGATCGTCATGTCCACCCGGCCATCCCGCACGTCTTCGATCACCTTGATCAGGGCGCCTTGCAACAGCAGCCCCCCGACGGTCGCGATGATGCTGGCGAGTATGAGGCCGGTGAATAGTCCGATATTGACCACCGCCGCCGTGCCCAGAGCGGTGATCGCGAAGACGACCAAGCCCATGGTCACAAGCCGGAACCAATACTTGAAGTAGATCGCCGAACCTTCTCTGAGCACCGCCCCTATCTCCATGGGACCGAGCCTATCTGCAGAGAGCGGTGCTTGGAGGATCAGCCCTCTTGGCTGACTCCGAGCAGCTGGATCACCAGGCCGTCGAGGATGTCTTTCTCCGAGACCAAGATCTCGGCGACATCGAATCGCTCCATGATGACCAGCAGTATCTCGGCCCCCGCGACGATGACGTCGGCGCGCCCAACTTCGAGCCCCTTGATGCGCCTGCGCTGCTCGAACGTCAGTGATCCGAGCCGTCGCGCCAACTGGCGCACGTCGCCATGTGTGAGCACGAAGTGATGCGTCACGTCGGGGTCATACACCGGCAATCCGGTCTTGAGGGTCGCTAGTTGCGTCAGGGTGCCCGCGACTCCGATCACTCGGGCGCCTGATGGGACCTCGAGGTCGTCATAGACATCGTCGACCATGCCCGCAACCTCTTCGCGCAGAGCTTCGAGTTCCTCTTTCGAGGGAGGGTCGGACATCAGATGCTTCTCGAACATGCGCACACAGCCGAGATCGAGAGACACCGATCGCTCGGGCGTTCTCGTTCCGACGATCAGTTCGGTGGAACCACCCCCGATATCGACCACCATCACGGGCCCGGTCTCTGCAAGGTCGCTGAGTGTCCCCAAGAAAGTGGCCGCAGCCTCCTGTTCTCCCGACAACAACTCGGCCTCGGCCCCCGTCAAACGCCGCACCCCTTCGAAGAACTCCTCACGATTGTGCGCATCTCGAACCGCAGAGGTGCCCGTGACCCGGATCTTCTCCACACCCAGTTCCCCACAGGTCGCTGCGTAATCGGCGATCGTCGACAGGGTTCGTTGAAGTGCATCGGGAGCCAAGAGCCGCCTTCTGTCCACACCCTGCCCAAGCCTGGTGATGACCATGCGTCTATCGATCGAGCGGAAACCGCCCGGTGCTTCCTCTGCCACCAACAGCCGCGTGGAGTTGGTGCCGACATCGATCGCCGCGACCCTCACGGAGCAGGATCCTGCACGCATCCGGCGATACAGTCCGGCCACCCTGTCTGTGACAGGGCCCACCCTCCCACTGGGTTGGGAGCATCGGCGAGTTCCTGCGCTACGTGCGCGTGCAGACACTTGACCTTGTCAGGACCTCCACCAGGCGGAGCCATCTGACTTTCAAGAACCGCAAGCGCGTCACGCCTGCTGATCAGGCGTTGGATCGATCCCTCCAACCGGGTTCTCAAAGATGCATCGGTGTCGAGTCGCCCATTCAGACGGGCCATCTCGCCACCGGCTTCCAGGCGGCTCACGCGCTTCAACAGGATCGGGCACGTAAGCCAGTAGAGGGTCGGGAACGGGGTTCCATCATCGAGCAGGGGGTGATTCTCGATCACCATCGGAAAGCCGAGATGACATCGGCGTGCCACCGTCCACGACCCGCGCAGCGGACGGCCAAGCTGACTTTCGACGTGATGGGAATCTAGTGCTGAGTGAGTAAGCGGCACCGGCCGCCCGCTAGCGCTTGTCGCGATGACGCTTGAGGTCAACCAGTCGCTCGTTGCTTTGGCTCATGAACTTCTTGAGCTTCTTCTCGAACTCGGGATCGCGGCCCCCACGGCGCTCGGGAGGGCGGTCTTCGTAGTTGGGATCGGCTTGCTTGATCGACAGATCGATCTTGCCGTCATCCTTGACCGCCACGACTTTGACCGACACGCGGTCCTCTTCGCTGACGTGGTCACGGATGTCCTTGACGTAGTTCATGTCGACCTGTGAGATATGGATCATCCCGGACTCGCCCGAGTCCAGCTTCACGATGGCCCCGTACTCCATGACCTTGACGACCGTGCCTTCTACGACCTGCCCAACTTCAACCATCCGTCAATCGTACCGGAGCTAGGACACGTCGGGGATGGCTACAGCAAACCCACGAAATCGAGGAACCTCTCGATGACCCCAGGCTCGGGGGGCGGTGGCGCCTTACGGGCCATCTCGGCTTGCTCCTTGGCTTCGAGCTTCTGCTCGCTCGGGGTCATGACCCGCACGGCGGTCTCGCCGGGCTTGACCAGACCCGCTTGCTCGCGGGCCTGCTGCTCGATGTGGTCCGGGTCTTGCAAACGCTCGATGCGGGCGCGGAGTTCCTCGTTCGCCCCTTGAACCTTGGTCAGGTGACTAGCCATGTCGGCGATCCTCTGTCGCTGCTCGAGAAGCTGGCGGGTGGGCTGGATGAGCATCGCTCCAAGAAGGCCCATGATCAGCAACAGGATGACGATCTGAGGACCCCTGCGAAGTGCAGGGGGTCGTTTCATCGTCGATCCAGTGCTCGCCACGTCTATCCCCTCTTCCCTTTGAACGCCTTGCCTTTGAACGCCGAGGCACCGGCGTACCGGGCGGCATCCCCCAAAGCGTCCTCGATACGAAGGAGCTGGTTGTACTTGGCCGTACGTTCGCCGCGGGCCGGAGCGCCGGTCTTGATCTGTCCGGCATTGGTGGCTACAGCAAGATCGGCAACCGTGGAGTCTTCCGTTTCCCCCGAACGATGGCTGATCACGGTGGTGTAGCCAGCACGCTGCGCCATCCTGATGGCCTCGAAGGTCTCGGTAAGCGTGCCGATCTGGTTGGGCTTGATCAGGATGGAGTTCGCCACACCTTCTGAGATGCCGCGGCCCAAGACCTCTGGGTTGGTAACGAATAGGTCGTCTCCGACGAGTTGGACCTTGTCGCCGATAGAGGTGGTGAGCTCGGCCCACCCCTTCCAATCGTCCTCGGCCATGCCATCTTCGATCGAAACGATCGGATAGCGGGAGGTCCAGTCCTCCCAGAAAGAGACCATCTCGGTGGACGAAAGCTCGCGGTTCTCGGAAGCGAGCACGTAAGAGCCGTCGCGAAAGATCTCGCTTGTGGCGGGATCGAGCGCGAGAGCGACATCGTCTCCCGGCACAAGACCTGCCTTCTCGATCGCCTCGAGTAGGAGTTCGACGGCTTCCTCGTTCGATCCAAGATCGGGAGCGAAGCCACCTTCGTCTCCTACTCCCGTCGAAAGCCCGCGCTCGGCCAAGATCTTCTTGAGTGAGTGGTAGCTGCGCACTCCCCATTCGAGAGCCTCTGCGAAGGTCGGGGCCCCGAGCGGGGCGAACATGAACTCTTGCAGATCCACAGAATTGTCCGCGTGCGCGCCGCCATTCAGAACGTTGAGCAGCGGAACGGGTAGAACGTGAGCATCCGGACCACCGAGGTATCTGAAGAGCGCTACCCCAAGCTCGTCCGCGGCCGCGTGAGCAGTAGCAAGCGAGACTCCAAGGAGGGCATTGGCGCCCAAACGAGACTTCCCATCGGAACCGTCGAGGTCGATCAACGCATAGTCCACGGTCCTTTGATCGAAGGCATCGTGGCCCACGAGAACGCCGGCTATCTCGCGGTTGACGTTCTCGACGGCCTTAGAGACACCCTTGCCGAGGTAGCGATCGCCACCGTCGCGTAGCTCTAGTGCCTCGCCGGCCCCGGTAGAAGCGCCTGAAGGCACCATGGCCCGGCCGGCCGCGCCCGAATCGAGGCCGATCTCGACCTCGACGGTGGGGTTGCCTCTGGAATCGAGGATCTCCCGGGCATGGACGTAGACGATCTCACTCACTTTGATTAACTCCTTGCACACCAGTAACAGGACACGATACTGCAACGCAGTGGGAAAGAGCCGGACGAACCGGCCAGAATCGCATCCGATGCTATCCGTACCGCCGGCGGCGCCGATCCCTAGGCCGGGGGTTCGCCGGCGCTCAGCCGGCCCTGAAGGTCCCCGACCGCCCGGCGCAGGGCGCCTTCGGCGTCGATGTGGCCGGCGCGAGCCGCGGCGACGATCCACAGCAAGGCGGCGCCGAAGTCCTGCTCGTCCAGTGCGGTCCGAGCCCGAGCCAGTGCCGTCGCTTGGTCCACCGAATAGTCGAGTCCTTGGGCCTTCTTGAAGGTCTTGGAGGCCACGACCAGAGCAGGGAGTCCCGAGGGGATCCCCGTGAAAGGATCACTTGCGGCAGGTTCGGTATCCGCCGAGCGTTCCTGCTGCTTGATCTTTTCCCAGTTGGACACGACCTCCGATGCATCCCTGACGACCGTGTCGGCGAAAACATGGGGGTGGCGACGGACCAGTTTCGAAACGATCGCGTCGGCGACCCCGGCGATGTCGAAACGACCGTCCTCGGCGGCGAGCTCGCTGTGGAACAGCACCTGCAACATGAGGTCGCCGAGCTCGTCCTGCAACTCCGTCCCCAACATCCCTCTGTCGATGGCTTCGAGGACCTCATGGGTCTCTTCGAGAAGGTGCTGTTGCAGGCTCTCGTGGGTCTGCTGCGCGTCCCACGGACAACCATCCTTGCCACGCAATCTCGCCATCACGGAAACCAGCGCACCGAACGAAGCCTGGGCGCGGCGCATGACGTAAGCGGAGCGCACCGCACTGAGTGCATCCGGAACCGCAGCAGAGCCGGATGTGATGTGAGCGCCGCCGCGCACGAGTTCCTCGATCAAAGGCGAGTCGGGGGCGACAACGACAGCGTCGTCTTGGCCGGGTTCGTCAGTGTCGAAAGATGCTGTAGACGTACCGGCTTGGTCCAACCGTTCGCGAAGCGGGTGATCGGGATCTTCGAATAGAACCCGGGGGGCAGCGGCGAGCAGGCCCCACTCGCCCAAGGTTAGATCCTCGGTCTCGTGGGGGCCGAGAAAGACGACGATCACGGTCAGGGCTGAGCGGGTGACGGCACCGGCGCCTCGCTAGGCCGCGTCGCGCGTGGCGCCTGGCCTGCAGGCACGGTGGTGGCATCGGGGTCGGTGATCTGTCCACTGGCAAAGTCGAGGACACCGTAGCTGGGATCGATCGTGACGTTCGCTTCCTCGTAGAGGTTGGCCAGATACTCCCGCCAGGCTTCGTCTTGGAGCGGTGTCGAGAGCTGCTCTGCGATCTGGTCGCGCACCTCGTTCAGCGATGCGGTCTCACGATCGTTGACACGGATGATGTGCCATCCGAACTCAGTTTGAACTGGGTCCGAGATCTCACCGATCTCAAGTTGTGCCATCGCTTCTTCGAAGGGACCCACGAACTGCCCCGGAGGGTTGCAGCCTAGGTCTCCGCCACTCTTCGCGTTCGACGAATCCTGCGAACGTTCGGCTGCGAGCTTGTCGAATAGCCGATCGACCTCACCGGCGGCGGCCCCTTGGAGTTGAGCCGCGATCAGCCGGGCCTCGCCCTGGTCTGCAACCAGGATGTGCTGTGTGCAGGTCTGCTGATAGTTAGCGATATTGGACTCGTAGAACTCTGCGATCTCTTCCTCGGAAGCTCCAACGTCACCCGTCACGACCTCACGAAGCCGCTCTTCGATCAGGCGGTCTGCGATGAAGTCCTTCAGCTGAGGCAAGGTTAGAGCTTCCTCCTTCAGCGCTTCCTCGAAGGCATTCTCGTCGGCAAAGTCAGCCTGGATCAGGTCTAGTTCAGCCTCAACGTCCTCGGGCGTCACCTCGAGACCCTCCTCACGCGCGACCGGCGTCAAGACGGCCCGGCGCACCAGGGTAGCTAGGACCCCTTGGAGGTACTGGCGTTCGACCGCCTCGATGTCGCCCTGTCCCGCTAGCTGCTTGTACCTCTCGGTCTTGCGGAAAGACTCCAATTCGGCCTCGATCGCCTCCGCCGAGATCTCCTTGCCGTTGACCCTCGCAGCCGAAGTGTCGAGGAGTCCGCCGCACGACGCCATCGAAAGACCGAGCGCGACAGTAGCGATCGCTCGCAGGGGGGTCCGGTTCATGAGACCGAGGTTAACTGCTTCAGAAGGTCGCTAACCCACCTCACCACCCCGTCTTTGGGCAGCAGACGCTCGGGGATGAGAAGGGTGGCAGTGGTGGGGCGCCACTGCGCCTGGGGGAGCAACCTCTGCAACCTGACCTGCTTGGAGTCGATGAGGTCGATGGGGCGGATGCGTAGATTCTTGGCCACTGTTGCCACCTCTTCGATGCCTGCAGCAAGCAACAGCCGGCGCAACTCGGCGAGCTCGAACAATGCTTCGACCGCGTCCGGCAGGGGTGCTCCGTATCGATCGATCAACTCGGCGCGCACCTCCGCGATGTCTTCTATGGTGCGAGCAGAGGCTATACGGCGGTACGACTCGAGACGAAGGTTCTCATCTAAGACATAGCTCTTGGGGATGAAGGCTTGAAGTGGGAGATCGATCCGGACCTCGCTGTCCTCTTGCCACGGAAGACCCTTAGCTTCATCAACCGCAGACGCCATGATCTTGACGTAAAGATCAAAGCCGACCTCGGAGATGTGCCCGTGCTGCTCGGCCCCCAACATGTTTCCTGCTCCTCGGATCTCGAGGTCTCGCATGGCGATCCGAAGTCCGGATCCGAGGCCGGTGTGTTCAGAGATCGTCTTCAGTCGCTCGTGCGCCCCTTCGGTCAGTGACCTGTCCGGCGGGAAGAAGAGGTAGGCGTAGGCACGCTCATGCGCGCGGCCGACTCGCCCCCGCAGCTGATACATCTGTGACAAACCCAAGAGGTCGGCACGCTCGACGATCATCGTGTTGACCGTCGGCATGTCGAGGCCAGACTCGATGATGGTCGTGCAAACAAGAACGTCAGTCTTGGCGTCCGAGAAATCGATCATCGCCTGTTCCAAGGCACGTTCATCCATCTGGCCATGCGCGATACCGACCTTGGCATCGGGAACCAGCTCTTGCACCCGCCGGGCGGCTTCTTCGATCGAACGAACCCTTGGGTAGACGTAGAACACTTGACCGTCACGCAGCAGCTCCCGGCGTATCGCCGAAACCACCGTCATATCGTCGTAGTCCCCGACGTAGGTCATCACCGGATGCCTGTCTTCGGGCGGGGTGTCGATGATCGACATGTCCCTGATCCCCGACATGGCCATCTCAAGGGTGCGAGGGATCGGCGTAGCCGTAAGGGTCAAGACATCGACGTTGGTGCGCAGCTCTTTGAGCCGCTCCTTCTGCTCCACACCGAAGCGTTGTTCTTCATCGATGATCACGAGTCCAAGATCGGAGAAGGTCACATCCTTTCCCAGCAATCGGTGGGTACCTACGACAACGTCCACCTTTCCGTTGCGAACGTCTTGTGCCACTCGGTCCAGTTCGGAGCGTGAAAGGAAGCGCGACATCATCTCCACCCGTACCGGAAAGCCCCTCATGCGCTCCGCGAACGTGGCGTGGTGCTGCTGGGCCAAGATGGTGGTCGGAACCAAGACCGCAACCTGTTTGCCGGCGGTCACCGCTTTGAAAGCCGCGCGCACGGCAACCTCGGTCTTGCCATAACCGACGTCGCCACAGATGAGCCGATCCATCACCTTCGGCGATTCCATGTCATCTTTGATCTCGTCGATGGCGCGCAGTTGGTCGGGCGTTTCCTCGTAGGGAAAGGCATCCTCTAGCTCTCGCTGCCACGGGGTATCCGCAGAGAAGATGTGCCCGCGCTTGCCCATCCGTTGCGCATAAAGGGTGACGAGCTCGGTGGCGATCTTCCGTGCCTGGCGGCGGACCCGAGACTTTGTCTTCGACCATTCGGAACTTCCAAGACGCGAGATGCGCGGTGCTTCTCCTCCGATGTACTTGCTTACGAGGTCGACCTGATCTGAAGGAACGTAGAGGCGATCCTCCTTGAGGTATTCGATGATCATGTACTCGCGATGCTGGCCAAGCAGCTCGCGTTCGACCATCCCTTGATAGCGGCCGATCCCATGGACCTCGTGCACGACTAGGTCCCCAAGTGCGAGGTCGAGTGGTCCCGAAGTCTGGGCGCGCCTTTGGCTGATCCTGCGTCTGGCCGCACCTGCACGACGCCCCGTGAAGTCAGACTCTGCCACGAGTGCCAAACGTGCCCAGGGCAGCACGAAGCCACGGGCCAACTCTGCAACTACCAGACAGCCGCCCGCCGGTGCATCTTCATGCGGAGCTTCGTCGGCGATCTCGAAGAGGTAGCCCAATCGCTTGATGTTCTTGCGGATGCGTTCGGCAGTCTCGGGCATGGAAGCCGCAATGATGGCCCGGTACCCATCCCCGATCAGAGATCCGAGGCGTTCCACCAACAGTTCGGGCTTACCCGAGGTGTCCACCCAGGTTTGGATGCCTAGATCTTGCGAGTCCAAAGACGCCAAGGCCGACATCAGCACGACGCCGTCCTCGTTACCGAGAACATCGCCTATCGGCGCGTAATGAGGGATCTGCTCACCCGACAGCTCGGCCCACTCCGACACTTGCTCGAAGATCTCGTTCGCACGATCCTGTACGCGGCGAGGTTCACACACCACTATCGGCGAGCCGTCCGGCAAAAGCGACGTCAGAGTCACCATGCGGGTGGCGAGTCGGGGCAGCAGCCGTTCGGCACCAGCGACGATCACGCCTTCGGCGAGTTGAGCTAGCGCCGGGTCGTCATCTGCACGCGCCAACTCCGATGCCTTCGCCATCGTTGCGGCGTCCGCCCGCAGCTCCCTGCAGGGCGCGACGTCTACCGGTTCGATATCACCGAGAGATCTCTGAGAAGCGAGAGCGAACTCACGCAACGAAGTGATCTCATCACCCCAGAACTCGGCCCGAACCGGGCGTTCGCAAGAAGGAGAAAACACATCGAGGATGCCTCCTCGTATCGCGAACTCCCCGCGCCTCTCCACGATGTAGTTACGTTCGTATCCCATCTCAACAAGAGCTTCAGCGGTTCGGTCGAGATCGAGGGTTGAACCCGGCCCTATCCGAAGGAGTTCGGGAGCCTGCTCGGGCTCGGCGATCAACTGAGTTAGACCCTGGGCACTCGTGCAAACGACGAAAGCCCCTCCCCGCGCGACGCGCGCCATCACGTGCAACCGGCGACCCATCGTTTCGACCGATGGCGATATCGGCTCACCGGGCAAGACCTCCCACCCCGGCATCACTTCGGCTCCCGAACGACCCAGGAACGCATGGATATCTCTGGCGAGATGTTCGGCTTCCTCCGCCCTCGCCGTGACCGCTAGGACGGGTACGCCCAGGTGCTGTGCCATGGCTGCCAGCAGGAAGGGGCGAGCAGGATCGGGGGCCGTGACGGGGGCGCGTTCAGCGGCGAGCGCGCGGACGCGCTCCTCAGAGAGAAGATCGAGGAGAGGACGCAGTGATGCCATGCCCCCTCAGTATCGCGTCAGCCCGCAAGTGTCCGATATGGGATGCTTCGTCCGGTAACCAGGAAACCGAGAGGGGGTGAACTGGATGCGACTGAGGACATCTCTGGCAGCCTGCTGCTTGGCCGTCGCCAGCCTGGCGTTGGCAGCTCCGGCATCGGCCTCCATCGGCTGCGAGCCCGGCGATCCGAACTGCAACACACTCTGCTCCCTGGTGGACAGACTGCCCAAGGCTTCGTGCAATACCTGATAGAGCTAAAAGTCCGGTTTGGACCGGTTTCGAGCGGGTAGATGCCCCACAAGACGCATCAAGGACGCGGCCCCCTTACCCCCCTTGAGGTAACTCCCATCCCAGGACCGGGGCCGCGTCCTTGCTTTGCGTGACCGTGTTATCTGCGGCGTCTGTCGTTGATCTCGGTCATCGCACGATCAACGCCATCAGTGATGACGGCTTCGACCGCGTCGGCTGCGTCGGCCAGAAGGTCGTCCAGCACCTTGCGCTCGGACGACGAGAATCGATCGAGAACATGGTCGACTGCGTCGTTTCGCGGGCGTCCTACCCCCACGCGCACCCGTGTGAAGTCCTTAGAAGAGAGGTTCGACGCGAGCGATTTCAGTCCGTTGTGACCGGCAGTACCTCCCCCATTCTTGATACGCACCTCACCGAATCCGATGTCCATCTCGTCGTGCACGACGACGAGCCGCTCGAGGGGGACCTTGTAGAAGTCCATCAACAGCCGTACCGGTCGTCCCGACAGATTCATGTAGCTCATCGGCCGCGCGAGAGCGACCTTTGATAGCCCAAGGCGACCCTCAGCAACCATGCACCCACTTTTGTGCGACCTGAAACGTTCACCGATGCGACCCGCGATCAAGTGCACGACCATCGCTCCGGCGTTATGCCGCGTTTCGGCATACTCGGGCCCGGGGTTACCCAAGCCGACGATCACCCAGCGATCGGGATCAGTTGTGGCCTTCGAGAACAGGCCCATCGGGGCGGGGCGTCCCGCCGGCTATTCGGCCTGTTCGGCGTCGGAGCCTTCACCGTCGGCATCAGATGCCTCTTCGCCACCCTCTGCCTCATCGGTTTCCTCCGAAGCTTCGCCTTCGACCTCAGGTTCGCCCTCGATGCCGGCTTCGGCCTCCATGGCCTCGAGTTCTTCTTCAGAGATCGGGGCACTGACCGAAGCAACGACCGTCTCGGGATCGTTGAGGATCTCGTAGCCGCCCGACGCCGAGAGTTGCTCGACCCTTAGGGCATCCCCGATCGCCAGATCGCTGATGTCAGCGTCGATCGACTCCGGCACGTCGGTAACAGTGCACCGGACGTGAAGCGTGGCCAGCGGCTGTTGGAGCACGCCGCCTTCCTTGGCCCCTTGAGCCTCGCCGACCAGGTGCAAAGGAACCTCGACCTCGACCTTCTCGGTTCGAGAGACAGCGATGAAGTCGGCGTGGAGAACAGTGCCTCGCACGGGATCGCGCTGAAGTTCCTTGGTCAACGCCAAGGTGGAGCGACCATCGAGGTCCAGATCCAACAGCACATTGAGTCCGGCGTCGGTATTGAGCGCGGTAAGGAACTCCCGGCGGTCAACGACGATCGGCTGGGGCTCCATGCCGTGGCCGTAGACGACCCCGGGTACCTTTCCTTCGGAACGGGCCCTTCGAGCCGGGCCCTTGCCCACCTCGGACCGCTTGGTCGCCTGAAGCTTTACCTCTGCCACTTTTTGATTCCTCCGTCACTAGGATTCCCGTAGCGCCCAGCAGGCGCGTGCTCCCCAAGGTTCAGCGGGAGGGGGCCCTGGCCACGTTCGGCCCTGGGCGACAAGCCATTATCGCCGCGAATGCACTATCTCTCAACTCGCCTGCCATCTGCCCCCTGGAGGGCCTTGAAGGGCCTTGAAGGGCCATCGCCACGACACCGGCCCCAGGTCCATCAAAACCCCTTGCCCGGCCCTGGCTGGCTAGGTCCCGACGATCCGATTCGCGATGTCACGCAACTTCACATTCGAGTGTTGTGACGCGGTTCGAAGCATCTCAAAGGCCTCACGTGAGCCAACCTTCTCGCGTTCCATCAGTATCCCGATCGCCTGATCGATCACTGCCCGCGACTTCAAGGCCTCTTCAAGCTGCTCGACAGTAACCGCCGCCCTTTCATAGAGCTTGGCGTAGTCGACAGCGAAGGAAGCCTGTGTGGCATAGGCGCGGGCTGCGGGAACAAGATCTTCGGAGAAAGGTCCGCTGCTGCGTGAGTAGATATTCAGCGCTCCGATCGAGATCGACTCCAACTCCAGAGGAGCCGCTAACACCGCACTGAACCCCTTGTCTTGTGCTGCACGCGCGTACTGTGGCCACCGATCTTCGACTGCAAGATCCTCGGTGCGAACGACGAAGTTCCCACGCATAGCATCCACACATGGACCCGTCCCATTCGCGTACTGCACCTCGTCAACCGCGGTGGCATCGGAGTCGGTGCTGTAGGCCGTCTCGATCGTTTCGTGGTCCATCAGCGTGACGCTGACCGCATCCGCGCCCGGGAATTCCTTTAGCACTGCATCCCCGATCTTGGTGAGTGATTCCTCAACCGGTGAGATATCCACTCAGCCTCCCGTTCCTCTCGGGACGTGTCGGAGCATGTGATGCAGCGACCCTTGGTTGTTAGAGACCGGCACCATGATCAACCTCTATGGCTGATTCTCGCCATGGAACAACTCCGACACCGATTCCTCTTCGAACACCGCTTTGATGGTCTCTGCGATGAGAGGGGCGATAGAAAGGACGACAAGTTTGTCCATCTGCTTCTCACTGGGGGTAGGAACCGTGTTCGTAACCGCAACTTCCTTGATCACCGAATTCTTGATCCGGTCTACCGCTGGACCACTAAGTACCGCATGTGTGGCTGCCGCATAGACCTCGGAAGCTCCTGCTTCGAGTAAGGAGGCCGCCCCACTCGTTAACGTGCCCGCTGTGTCGATCATGTCGTCGACGATCAGACAGACCTTGTCACGCACCTCACCAACCACGGCCAATGTTTCGCTCTGGTTGCGGGTCTCTTTGCTGCGTCGCTTGTGAAGGAACGCGACTTGCCCATGCAGGTTTTGGAATTCGCTCAGATGTTGCACGTACTTGTCCGCTAGCCGCACGCCACCGGCGTCGGGCGAAACGATCACGAAATCATCGGGCAACTTGTTGGCATAGTGGTCTGCCAAAGTCGGCAGGGCGGTGAGATGATCGAACGGGATGTCGAAGAACCCTTGGATCTGGCCGGTGTGAAGGTCAACCGACAGCACCCGGTCCGCGCCGGCAGCTTCATAGAAATCTGCGATCAACTTGGCCGAGATCGCCTCGCGAGAGCGAGCCTTGCGGTCGGCCCGGGAGTAGGGGTAAAGGGGGGCAACCGCGGTGATCCTCTTCGCCGACGCACGCTTAAGGGCGTCGATCATGATCAGTTGTTGCATCACGTTGTGATCGACCGGATCGCACATCGCCTGGATCACAAAGGCATCACAACCTCGCACCGAGTCCGTAAAGCGCACGTAAGTCTCGGAGTTCGCGAAAGACTCGATCTCGACATGGGACAGTTTCATGCCGAGAGTGGTCGCAACCTCTTCGGCCAAGGCCACATGGGCGCCGCCAGAGAAGATCATCAGTCGCTTATGCGTTACCAGCTGCAACTCGTTCCAACCTTCCCTTGCGTTCGGTCCGCTCTCACACTCTACAGCGAGCAGTCATGACTTCTTCGTTCGTTGCCCTCGGCCCTCGATATTGCGGGCGGGCACCCCGACGGCTAGGGCCCCATCGGGAACGTCGCTTTTGACGACAGCCCCTGCGCCGGTTGCAGCGCCCTTTCCGATCCTCACGGGCGCCACCAGCATCGTGTCGGACGAGATGTAGGCGTCATCCTCGATCGTCGTCGGATGCTTCGCCACCCCATCCCAGTTGCATGTGATGGTTCCGGCCCCCACATTCACTCGCTCACCGATGGTTGCATCACCGAGATAGGAGAGGTGAGGAGCCTTCGAATCGGCCCCAAGTGAGGAGTTCTTCGTTTCCACGAATGTCCCAAGCTTCGAGCCGCGAGCCAACTTCGTCCCAGGTCGCAACGATGCATACGGGCCAACCGATGCTTGGGGCCCGATATCAGACCCTCGTACAACCGCGAACGTGACGGTCGCTCCTTCTCTGATCACCGAATCGACGATGCGTGTCTGCGGTCCTATCTCGGCCGAGGCCTCGATCGTGGTGTCACCTTCTAGGAAGGTGAAAGGCAGTATCAGTGCGTCAGGAGCGACCTGAACACCCGGTTCGATAAACGTCGATGCCGGATCGACGATCGTGACACCAGCCTGCATGAGCTCACGAGCGGTGCGGCGGTAAAGAGCGGTGCTTACCTCGGCCAACTGTTCCCGATCGTTGACACCCAATGTCTCTTCAACCTCAACCTCGATTGCTCTGAGCCGGTGGCCGTCCGCTCCCAGCAACCCGACAACATCCGTCAGGTAGTACTCACCTTGCGAGTTGTTCGGCTCTAGGTGTGCCAGCGCCTCACGAAGAAGAACCGCGTCGAAAGCGTAGACACCTACGTTCACTTCCGTTACGTCGAGTTCTTCCGGCGAAGCGTCACGCACCTCGACGATGCGCGACACGTCCCCATTGGAGGCGCCCTGCGTGTGGCGCAGAACCCGGCCGAAATCGCTCGATCTGCCGGCGTGGGTCGTCAACAGGGTTGCAGCCGCGCCGGAGCTCTTGTGTTCTTCGACCAAGCGAACCAGCGTCTCGCCCCTGAGCAGAGGAAGATCTCCATTGGTGACCACCACGGTGGAAACACCAGCGTCGATCGCATCCATGGCTACGCGAGCAGCGTCACCGGTTCCCTTCGGGGGATCCTGCACGACGTACGCCGGTGCCAGGTTGTAAGACGTGACGGCTGCCTCGATCTCGCCGCGCCGAAGCGACGCGACGACTACCGTGCAACCGGCATCGAGAACCCGCGTCGCTTCCAGCGCATGTACGAGCAATGGTCTCCCGGCAGCGGGATGAAGCACCTTGGGGAGGCTGGAGCGAAGCCGCTTGCCTTCCCCCGCGGCCAGAATCACGACCGCTACGCTTGCGTCTCCCACGCTGTTCCCTTTCGAAGACCGAAGCTGCCCCGCCAGGACTCGAACCTGAACTTTAGGTACCAAAAACCCACGGGCTGCCAATTACCCCACGGGGCATCCGAGAGCGCCATGTTACGCAACCAGGGACCTATCGCGGCTCGATGCAGGCGGGCCGGGTCTGCACGACTTCGACGCGGTCGAAGCGGGCCTGCAGCTTGCCGGCGACATCGCTGGCATGGTCGTGATCTGTGCAAACACCGAACAGGCTGGGCCCCGACCCACTCAAGAGCGCCCCCAGCGCGCCCGCCTCCAGCAGTGCTTGCTTTCCGCCTCGTAAGTTGGGTCGCAGATCGAAAGCTGCGGTCTCCAGGTCGTTGTGGAGCCGGCTTGCGACCTGCAGGGGGTCACCGGTCGCGAGTGCCGCGACCATCGCCATGTGATCGTCCTGCGACGTTTCCCCCACTGCGTCCCATCGCTCGTAGACCGCCCGCGTGGAAAGCGGGGCATCCGAGATGCACACGACCAGGTCAAGCGGCCGTCCGGCGATCGGTAGGGGGTCTACGTGTTCGCCTCTTCCTGTGACGATCGCGGGCCCGCCGCTGAGACAGTACGGGACATCGCTACCGAGGGAGGCCGCCATCTCGAGCAGCTCGACGCGATCAAGTGAGCCGTCGAGAGAGTCGAGCGCGATCAGCACCCCCGCCGCGTCGGCGCTGCCTCCCGCCATGCCTCCCCCAACGGGGATCGACTTCACCAGCACGATATGAGCGCCTCGATCGAGGCGGGATCGTGCGATGTACGCCTCGGCAGCTCTGACGGCAAGATTGTCTCGATCTGCCCCTGCATCGCCACCCCGCACCTCGATAGTCACCCCGGCATCCGATAACGCAACGTCGAGAACATCCGACAGTGAAACGGAGTGGAAGACGCTGCGCAGATCGTGGAAACCATCATTGCGGCGTGGACCGATGGCAAGGAACAGGTTGATCTTCGCGTTGACGTTGAACGACACGATGCGAGGCTACCCGTCGGTCGCAGACGCGATTCGAACCATGTCGTCCAAGGACAGGCTCTCGGGGCGTGCTGCAGGGTCGACGTCCACTGAACGCAGGCACTCCTCGGCTCGAGCTGCCGAACCGAACACAACTGCTAGCCCATTGCGGACGGACTTTCGCCTCTGGGCGAAAGCTGCCTTCACGACTCGCTTGAAAACCTGGGGATTCACATCCGGGATGGCTCTCCGAGATATCCGCACGATCGACGAATCGACGTTGGGGACGGGGAAGAAGGCATTGCGCGAGACCTTCGCAACAACGGTCGCTGCGCCGTAGAAGGCAACCATCACGCTCGTCTTGCCGTAGATGCGAGACCCCGGCTCGGCGGCAAGACGCTCGGCGACCTCTCTTTGCGTCATGACGGTCAAAGTCCTTGCCGTCGGGCATGTCTCCAAAGCCTCCAGAACCACGGTTGCCGCGACGTTATAGGGAAGGTTCGCAACGACCGCCGCCGGCTCGAACGATCCGAGATCCACACGCAACGCGTCGGCGTGCACGATGTCCGCGGACGTGCCCGAAAGGACCTCGTCGAGGATCGGAAGGAGCCTTGCGTCGATCTCCAGCGCCGTTACCTCGGCCCCCGCCTCGATCAGGCCCAGCGTTAGAGATCCAGCCCCGGCCCCGATCTCCAGCACCTTGTCGCCGGGTTCCACACCGGCCACCTGCACCATCTTGCGGATGGTGTTCGGGTCGATGACGAAGTTCTGACCCAGAGATCTCGTTAGGTTTATGCCGCGTCGATCGAGCAGCTCCCGGATCCTTCGAGCCCCGAGGAGCTCGTTCACTGGAGCCCAAAGACAGCGCGGGCATTGGCCGTGGTCGCCTCACCGAACGCCTCGACTTCGACCCCCCGGTCGGCAGCTAGGGTTCGGCCGGTGTGTGCGACGAAAGCCGGCTGGTTCGGCTTACCGCGTACGGGAACCGGCGCTAGATAGGGGGAATCCGTCTCGATCAGGATGCGATCGTCGGGAACCCGCCGCGCGGCTTCTCGAAGTTCGGCAGCGTTCTTGAACGTTGAATTGCCTGCGAAGGAAACGTAGGCGCCCATCCCTAGGGCTACCTCCAAGGCGTCGAGACCGGCCGACCAACAATGGAAGATCAGACGTGGCGGCGGACCTTCGGCCTTGAGGATCTCGATCGTTTCCCAGATCGATTCACGCGTATGCAGCACCAGAGCTTTGTCATGCTTGTGGCTCAGTTCGATGTGCCGGGTCAGCGCCCGCTTCTGGTCCTCAAAGAAGGTCCGATCCCAGTAGAGGTCGATGCCCGTTTCACCAACAGCCACGGTACGGGGGTCTTCGAGCATGGCATCGATCTCGTCTGCCCAGTGATCCTTCCATCCACGCGTTTCAGACGGATGGAACGCAGCACCGGCGTACACCATCTCTCGCTCGGCACGATCGAGAGCCAGCCGAGAGGTTTCGGGATCGACCCCAACGACCACCACACCCTCAACCGCCGCCTCGGTGGCTTCCGCTAGAGCCGAATCGAACTCCTCCGGCGTCAGATCGTAGAGATGGCAATGGGTGTCGAACCACATCGCGTCATCCGGCTTCGATGCGAGGGAACAATGGGTCGCCTGCTTCGAGGCGCGTTCCCGGGGCTAGGGTCCCGAAGCCCATCATCTCGAAGGTCGCGTCTGTTACCTCGCCCGAGAGGCCGAGGCGACGCCACAGCTCGGCTGCAGCGCGTGGGGTGATCGGCGACGTCATCAGCGCAAGGTTACGCAGCCCTTCAGCGAGGTTGTAGAGAACGACTTCAAGACGGCGGCGCTGCTCGGGATCTTTGGCCAAAGCCCACGGGGCTACCTCTTCAACGTAGGCGTTGGCTCGGCGTACGGCACCCCAGCAGGCTTTGAGAGCCTCGGTCGGCGAGATGTCGTCAACCGCTGCACTCATCTGTTCGAGAGCCTTATCGAACGCCGCCCGCAACGACTCGTCTTCGTCTCGGATCTCGTCATACGAAGGTACTTGCGGCACGACGCCGTCGAGATAGCGGCCGATCATCGAGATGACCCTCTGACAAAGGTTGCCCAGATCATTGGCCAGATCGAAGTTGTAGCGCTCGACCATGGATTCCCACGAGAAGGACCCATCTTGGCCGAAGCTGATCTCGCGCATGAAGTAGTAGCGGTACCCATCAGATCCGAACGTCTCCATCAGATCGTGCGGGCTGATGCCGGTGGCCTTGGACTTGCTCATCTTCTCGCCACCCACTTGCAAGAACCCGTGCGCGTACACGGTCTCAGGAAGCGGCAGCCCCTGCGCCATCAGCATCGCCGGCCAGATCACAGAGTGGAACCACAGGATGTCCTTACCGACGAAATGGATGTCTGCGGGCCATACCAGCGCGAAGCGCTCCTCATCACTTCCGTAGCCCACGGCGGTTGTGTAGTTCTGAAGCGCGTCTACCCATACGTAGATGACGTGTGAAGGATCCATCGGCAGCTTCACGCCCCAATCGAAGCTGACGCGAGAGATCGAAAGATCTTCCAATCCTTGACGCAGCTTCCCCAAGATCTCGTTGCGACGCACCTCGGGCATGATCGCTCGCTCGTTGGTCTCGTAACGCTCGATAAGTGCGTCCACGTACTTGCTCAGCCTGAAGAAGTAGTTGTCCTCTTTGATCAGTTCCGGCTCGGTCCCATGCTGAGGACACTTCCCGTCAACAAGATCCTCCGGCGTGTAGAAAGCTTCACACTGAACGCAATAGAGGCCCTCGTAGGTCCCGAGGTAGATCTCACCTTTGTCGTAAAGGTCCTGCACGAACCTGGCTACAGGCCCCTCGTGGCGAGCTTCGGTGGTCCGGATGAAATCGTCGTTGGTGATCTGTAGGGCCTCCCACACCTCGGTCCAGCGTGGGACGATCGAATCCGTCCACTCGATCGGAGTGAGCCCCCTCTCCTCAGCGGTTCTAAGGATCTTCTGGCCGTGCTCGTCTGTCCCGGTCAAGAACCAGACCTGCCGGCCTTGCATCCTGCGGAAACGGGCGATGAAGTCTGCCGCCACGGTGGTGTAGGCGTGCCCGAGGTGGGGCACATCGTTCACGTAGTAGATCGGTGTGGTGACGTAGAAGACACCTGTGCTCAAGATCTGCGCCTCCTATGGGGTGAGGGCAGCCAGGATACCCGCCGCATCCTCCCTCGATCCGGTCCAAGCGTCCTGTTGAAAGAGTTAATGACTGAGACCAAAGACCGATTTGACCAGGAAATGTTTGACTTTTATGCACTAGTGGGGATAGATACTTGAGTTACCAAAGTCTTACAGGGGAAGTCAGGAAGGTTGGAAGGAAGGCAGGGGGCCTATGAAGTCAACGGGAGTAGTCCGCAAGATCGATGAGCTCGGCCGAATCGTATTGCCGTCCGAGTTGCGCAAGGTCTTCGGGATCCGCGAGGGGGATCAGCTCGACATCAGCGTGGACGGCGAGCAGATCATCCTGCAGAAGCGTCAAGACACCTGTTTGTTCTGCGGGAACGAGACCCCGACGATCGAATACCGCGACCGTCAGGTCTGCGAGAGCTGCGCTGGAGAGCTCGGCCGCATGGGTCGCTTGGAGGTTCGCCTCCCCGACACCGAGACGGTCGGAGCCGGTTGATCCACTTCGTGAGATGCGTACAAAGAGGCCCCCAAAGGGGGCCTCTTTGATCTTCAACCCTCACATCTGATCGATCAGTCTTTCAGGAGAGCGTTGAAGACCTTCCGACGGGGGACGCCCATCTCTCGGGCGACCTCCGACAGGGCTTGAGAACGAGGAACGCCAGATCCCATCAGCTCTTTAGCAGCACCGGCCAGATCATCATCGGAAACCTCCGGCTTGCTGTCTCCGACGGCTCCCGATACGACCACAACCATCTCGCCTCGTGGTGGCGCCTTGGCAGCCCATGTTGCGAGTTCTGCGAGCGTCCCTCTTCTCACTTCCTCATGCATCTTCGTCAGTTCCCGTGCCACCGCGGCCGGGCGATCTTCACCCAAGACGTCCGCGATGTCCTGCAGACAGGAGGCGAGACGGTGGGGCGATTCGTAGAAGACGAGGGTTCGCTTCTCTTGAGCTAGCTCGGCAAGATGCCGTTTGCGTTCGCCCGAACGACGAGGCAGGAATCCTTCGAAGACGAAGCGCCCCGGAGCAAGCCCGGAGATGGCCAAAGCGCTCAAGGCCGCATTGGGTCCGGGCACGATCTCGATCGGGAGAGCCTTCTCCGCGCAGAGTTTGACGAGATGGAACCCCGGATCCGATAGTCCAGGCATCCCGGCGTCACTCACCAACACAACGACCCTTCCACGAGCTACGGCATCGGCAAGCTCGGGGGCGCGGCGGCGTTCGGTGGAATCGTTGTAGACGACCATCTCTCTGGCAGTCAGGCCGAGATGCGAGAGAAGCTTGCGGGTACGACGCGTGTCCTCGCAAGCGATGATGTGAGCATCGGCAAGGGTCTGCGCGGCCCGGGGGCTCATGTCATCGAGATTCCCGATCGGCGTAGCGCAGAGGATCAATCTTCCCGACATGATGGAGCAGACTAACTATGCTGGCCGCATCGTGAACCAACCACCCGAGGCGCCAGACACAGAAGCAGTTCGAGCACCTGTCGCCCGATCCTCGTGGGGGCGGGCGGACTTCATCGCTCTCTTTCTCATCCTCGTCGTAGCCACCGCTTTCCGCTTCGCGTCACTCGGTGACCCGCCCGAGATGATCTTCGACGAGGTCTACTACGCCAAGGATTCCTGTGCGTACGTGCTCAACGATCCCGAAATCTGCGAGGTCGATGGGAGCCAGGCAGAGGTCCACCCGCCGGTGGGCAAATGGTTGATAGGGATGGGGATCAAGGCGTTCGGGTTCGATTCCTTCGGCTGGCGTGTCGCACCGGCGGTCGGCGGGGTGCTCACGGTTTTGGTGATGTACCTGCTGGCTCGAAGACTCTTCGGTTCATGGCTGTGGGCGACGATCGCGGCCGGATTGCTGGCGTTCGACCCCCTTCACTTCGTGCAGTCACGCACGTCGATGCTCGACATCTTCCTTCCGATGTTCGGTCTCGCAGCAGTCCTCTTCCTTCTCATCGACCGAGACCGTGCTCTCCTTGCTACGCGCAGCGGCGACCCACCGAGCAGGATCCTAGGGCGTCCATGGCTGATCGCATCGGGAGCTACCGCAGGCCTGGCGGTTGCGACGAAATGGACGGGTGGCTTCTACCTCGCCTTGATCATCCTTCTAGCACTTGCATGGGCGGCGTCCCGGGAACAAGGGTCAAGGCCGCAAGCTTGGTGGGCGGCGCTGCGCTCTGAAGCGCCGGCGATCGTCCTGTGGCTGATCGTCCTGCCCGTACTGGTCTATGTGCTCAGCTATACCGGGCAGATCGGGGGCAAGCTGATCGCGCTCCCATGGTCCGAGGGATCCTGGGGGCGGGCGTTCTTCGATCATCACAAGTACATGTGGGATTTCCACACCAATCTGGAAGCCACCCACGGTTATCAATCGGCTCCTCACACCTGGATGCTGATCAAACGTCCGGTGTCGTACTTCTTCTGCGCGGGTGCCTCATGCAAACCCCCGATCGCCGATGGCGACTATCAGGAGATCTTCGCGGTTGGCAGTCCACTGGTGTGGTGGACCTCGATCATCGCGATGCTCGGCGTGGGGGCGACATGGGTGCGCCGAAGGGACCCTTTGAACCCTGCCGGCTTGATCCTCGCCGGCTTCGTTCTCACCTACGGGCCATGGCTCTTGCCGGGGGCATCACGTTCCGCCGTCTTTCTGTTCTATCTCCTGCCGACGGTCCCGTTCATGATCCTGGCGCTCGTCTTCTGGATGCACCGGATCGGCGAAACCTGGGAGGGACGAGCCGCAACGGCACTTTTCAGTGCGGGGGCTCTTGCCATGTTTGCCTTCTACTACCCGCTACTGACGAAGAAGTCACTCCCGCAACCCGACTGGCAGAAACGCATCTGGATATTCGACAACTGCGACAAGCCTCCCGGCCCGATCGTCACTTCGACGGTTACTTCAACCGCAAGTGATGGGACGATCGAGACATCGTTGACCGAGACGGAAGATAATTCGTCCTTGCCGCCTACGGGTTGGTGCTGGATCTAGCGATCAGCCACTAGGGCTAGCGGCGGACGACTCCTTGACGCCCAGCAACTCGATATCGAAGATCAAGGTCGCGTTCGGGGGGATCACGTTGCCAGCACCCGCCGCTCCGTAACCGAGATCCGGCGGGATCGTGAGGGTCCGCTTGCCGCCGACGGCCATCCCCTCGACCCCCTCATCCCAG
Organism: uncultured Actinomycetes bacterium; assembly: GCA_937863385.1. Lineage (GTDB taxonomy): Bacteria > Actinomycetota > CADDZG01 > CADDZG01 > WHSQ01 > CALMBW01. Next base: position 26,368 of record CALMBW010000020.1, read on the forward strand.
CCCGAGATGACCATCCCCGCCCCCAAGACGAAGGTAAATGGTTGATCTCGTTCCACCGAGGAGTCGAAAACGGTTCCATCCTCGAGCTTGCCCGTGTAGTGGACGGTGACTTCCATGCCCGCCTCAGCTACGTCACCGTCGCCGCACTCCGAGTCCTCGATCTTCAGACCGGTGTCCGACGTGAACGCTTCCTCATAGCAAGCACCCTCGCTCGAGCTGCCCGTGTCGTTCGCCTCCCCCTCGTTATCGGCCTCGGGTTCGCTGCCGCAGGCAGCAAGTACGAGGATAGAAACCAACAAGATCGCATACCACTTCGTCTTCTGGCGCATCTGGACAGACTAGACGAGACCGGGAGCTTCGCTCACCTACAGCGGCAGATTCTTCGTCAAGGTCGGAAAGGTGCTCTTGCGCAAGGGATAGTGAAGGATGAATCTCACGATCCCTGAGTCCGACCAGGCCGTGAGGTGCCCGCCCATCGATTCTGCGATCCGCGAGGCGATATAGAGCCCGAGGCCGACACCGGAAGAGGTCGCGTCCTCACCGCGGTGGAACGGCTGGAACAACTCGGAGGGGTCGCCGGCAGGCAGCGCCCCCTCGTTCTGAACCCAAAAGGTCATCTCGTCACGCTCAAGGTCTGCCCCGACATAGATGGGCGTCGACGGCTCCGCGTGAGCAAGTGCATTCTCGACCAGGATGCCGATGATCCTCTGGATCGATGATGCACTCATTTCCAGAGTCACCTGCGGGATATCGCTGACCGTGAGCCGGAAGCTGTGTTCGAAACCTCGGACTGCCTCAGCCACTGCGTCGGGGAGGAAAGTCTCGGTCTTTACGTCGGCAAGCTCGGCGGAGGCTCCCTGCAGCAGGCGGTCGATGAGCCGCTGAAGATCCTTCCCACGCTCGTAAGCAGCTTGCAACATACTCATGCGATCTCCGGGGTCGAGAGAATCCATGTAGCGCTCCAGCGTCCGAAGGGTTCCCATGATCACCGTTAACGGCGTCTTCAATTCGTGCGACACCATCGCGAGGAACATGTCCTTCACCCGCTGTGCCTCGCGCATCGATTCGAGGGTCTTCGCATCCGTTAGAGCCAGGCTGGCGTGCTCGGCGAACGTTTGAAGAACTGCTTTCTCGTCTTCGGTGTACCGGCGCCCAACGCGGTAGGACGCGACAACCAGGCTTCCCACCGGTTTGCCGTTCTCGTGCACCGGAGCAGCCATGGCCGTCTGAAGACGATGCTCGCGGAAGATCGCAAGCCCGGCGGGATCGTTGTCGTAATTCTCGATCACGACCAAGCGGTTCTCGGTCAAAGCACGGCCCCCTGCGCCTTCTCCCGCCGAGGTACGGTGGATCGCCTTCAGCTCGTCGGAGTTAACACCAGCCGATGCCAGCGTGATCATCTGTTGGGGGTCTTCCTGATCTACCAAGCGGAGACCTACAACCTCGCTATCCAGCAGATCGACGGCACCTTGGACGATCGAGTCCAGCACCTCCTGCAGAGGCTTGCGGTGCGAGATCGAACTCTGGATCCGGGAGAGCTTCTCGAAGAGCCTCTGACGCTCAAGCAGCGAGGCCAGCAGCTGCTCGATCTTCGCCGTCTGTTGCTCGCTTCGCGTTCTGATCCTGCGTTCCTCTTCGATCAGACGCACCGCGCTGCACGCCATCACGAGAACTCGACCCATCGATCGAAGAAGCGTCTCCTCTACCCGAGAGAATGGTTCCTCCGCACTGCGTGCCAGGATCAGTACGCGCGGTTCTAGATCCTCGATCGGCACCGCGATGGTGAAGCAAGGTCCCAGTCCCTCCACTTCCAGCAGCGAAGCCGAACCGGGAGTAAGCGAAAGCAGATCGGAAGGCACCGGAACGCCGGGACCGAACCCAACGGCCGCTTCGACATGGTGCGAACCAACAAGGACACCGATCTCTGCGTCGAACGCTTCGGCAGCTCGCTCCACACCGACACGCGTGACTGCGCGCTCGTCGCTCAACCCAGAGATGGCTTCGAGGAACTCTGCTAGTTGTTGCGTGGACCAATCGGAAGGAAGCATCCCGGGCATCAACTCACCGCCAGCACTACCAGTGTCTGGTTGTGGAATCCATTGATGCCCTTGGTCCGCGCTATCTCACCATAGGTGTAGAACCCCGCTACCGAAGCGCCACCCGCCAATTCCGCGATCTTGTCGATCTCGACCTGTATCCCTTCGGAACCCAGGACACCTTTCCGGGCGATGCAGTCGAAAGCGATAATGCCGATGGGATCATCGGTCAGAGTTGCAAGTGCATCGCTACATGCAGCCTCGGTGGCTTCCAACACCGAAGTTCCGTCGCCCTCCATGAACCAGGCCATCCCTCCCTGCGGCACCTCGGCGATGCATCCCAGAGAACGATCGTCGAAGTCGGCCTCGGCGACGAATCGAACCTGAGGCTCACCCGAACGACGCATCAGCCCAAGCGGGTGAGTAAGTGCGAACTGGGTGAAGGATGCAGGATCGGTACGAGCTTCGTCCGGCGCCCCGAGCTTCTCCAGGTAACGGTCCAAGGCAGGCTTGTCGTCGAGTGTGTAGACACGGTTATCCGCACTCTTGGTGACGAGCATCGGGTCGCCAACCTTGGTCCAGCCATGGTGTACGCCGATACCGAAGGGCGCGTCTGAACCGATCGCGGCCCCCACGACCGAATCCTTCAAGACCCGGTCACCGAAAAGTTGATAGGTCCGCTGCATCTTGAGGTCGTCCCCCGCACACCCGCCTACCAGGGGGATACGTGCGCCTGAGACCTCATAGGCGCCTCGGACGATCTCTTGCTGATCCCCTGCCAGTCCATCGGTGAGCAGAAGCATCACCTTGTGCGGTCGCTCTTCGAGCTCGGTTAGAGAACCCGCCACGTGAGCGCCGGCCGCCCTCAGATCGCTGGAGGCGCCTTCGAAGGAACTCGTAGCAACCGAGAACCCATCACCACCCAGGGCGATGACGACCACGCCTGCTTCGGTAGGTCCCGAGATCGAGATCTCGCCCGCGGTGGAGCAACCGATCAGCGGCGCATCGCCCGACACGGATCTGACCCCGCTCGAAAGTTCGTCGAGGTCATAGCTGTCCGAGCAGAAGACGATCACGAGCGCCGGATCACGCCCTCCAAGGGCCAGCTCCGCTGCCTGCTTACCTGCTTGGCCTGCGTCAGTGTTATTCGAAGATCCTGCGTCCATCCAGCGGTGCATCGGGATTTTCAGATACCTCCGTCCAAGTCGCGCCTACCTCCAGTATCGGCATCGACCCGTCAAACGTGAAGCCCCCGGCCACGATGTCTGTTGTGTCCGCTTGCTCCACTTAAGGCCACCGGGCGCCTAGCCGATGCCCAGGGGTACGTCGAACCCTACTCCGGAGGATCGCTTGAAACGCTTGTGCGCGTCCCTTTTGGCTGCCGGCCTGTTGCTAGCGCCCACGTCTGGAGCCTCTGGCATCGAGATCGCGGCTGCCGGCCGCGACGGCGCGCGCCCGATACGTATCAACTTCGAGCTTGCCGGGTCACGCACACCGTGCGGCTGGAAGGCAGACACGGGGAAAGTGTTCGGGGATAGGGGCAAGCTCCGCTACGGCTGGAACATCGACCATACCGACGTGACCCGTGACCGAGACAAGATCAAGAACCAACTGCGCGACACGCTGAGCCACTTCCACGAAGACGGTGTTTGGGAGATCGCCCTCGAGGATGGTCCTCATACCGTTCGCATCGGCATCGGCGATGCCGAATACTCATCCACACACTTCTTGAATGTCGAAGGGTCTCCGGTTTGGTGGAATCAGGATCTCGAGGCAGGAGATTTCGAAGAGATCCGCAAGACCGTCTACGTGCGCGACGGACGGTTAACCCTTGATCAAGGGTGGGCGCCCGACAAGTCCACACGCATCAACTTCATCGAGATCGATGTCGCCAAAGGGTCCGATCCGAGATGCAAAGACGAACAAGACCCGGACCCCACCCCGGTTCCCGACCCGGCTCCCGAGCCGGTTCCGCCTGCGCCACCTACGCCCGATCCCGGAGACACAGATGGCGGGTCCGGAGGTCTGGGGTCGCGCCCATACGGTCTCAAGCAACTGAAGCGGACCTTCGGAAAGCGATGCAACTCCGCGGCCAACGATGCTCGCACCTACTTCCCTTCGGCCTCAGGCAGAGGAGAAGCAGGCTACGTCTACTACCACTCGAAGCTCTCCCACAAAGTCGGCGGCAAGATCGCCCGTACCCTGAAACGTCAGGGCCGAAGAGGGGCCGTCGATTACGGCGTTTGGGGCTATGCCTGCCGGATGAAGACCGGTGGTACCTCGTGGTCGGTGCACTCGTGGGGGGCTGCCATCGACACCAACACGCTTCGCAACCCATACGGCGCGCTCTCCTGGAACGGCAAGGGCAGCAATGGCAAGAAGTATGGGCGCTACTTCCCAGATCTATGGATGAGAAATGACTTCTACTGGGGACTGAACTTCGCAGACCCGATGCACTTCCAGTACGTCTCGGGCTACTGATCCCCAGCGCTGACGTCGCCCGGTCTAGGCACCTCCGGGGGGGTCGGGCTGATGTGGCTGAGAACCTCCGGATCATCCCCGAACAGAACCGTACGTGCCGCTTCCCGCAACTCTTCAAGGGGGCCGCGCAAAGCTTCGATCGGCTTCCCCATCTCTTCTGAGATCAGCTTCTCTACCCGTTCGATCGTCTCTCGGGCTACACCGAGGAAGTCACGGCCATCTGCGGTCGTGGCAAGGAAGTAGGAGCGCGCATCACTCGGGTTGGGTCGTCGTTGCACGTAGCCGTCCTCTTCGAGAGTTCGCACTCTCGCCCTGACCGTCGCACCGGGAAGTCCCACCAGTTGCTCTAACGCCGTTGGCGTAACCGGCTCGTTGCGCTCGATCAGGTCGAGAAGCCCTGCCTGCGCCGGAACGAGCCCAGCCCGTTCCAACTCGCGGTCGAACAACGAGCTCGCGTAGGCGTTGGAGATCGAAAGCTGCAGCAGAACGCTAACCCGTTCCAGATCGCTCACAAACCCAGGATATCCGTGCGAGTGTTTCGCAAGCGGCGCATCCGCTCTACCACAGTCGGCCGAAAGCCAGCCACCTTGCCCGCGCCCGCCAACGTCCCCATCCGAAGTCAGCTCAGCTAGTTGTCTGCCCTTCGGCGACTCAGTAAGGAGCCTCAGCCGCCGATCGCGAACGTGACTGCGAAGCAAACATTTCGCATCGTGTCGTCGTCTACCTCTCCTACATGGGTCGTGAGCGATGTTTTCACCAACGGCAGGACTTGACCTTCAAGGCAACTTGAAGGTCTACCCTTCGGCCATGGAAACCACCTATCGCATCGCAGAGATCTCCGAGCGCAGCGGGTTTAGCCCACCGACCCTCCGCTACTACGAGGAGATCGGGCTCCTTCCCGAATCGGCTCGGACACCGTCTGGTTACCGCGTCTACGACGACGGTGTGCTCGAACGTCTCAGGTTCATCGCCCGGGCGAAACAGCTCGGCTGCACATTGGAGGAGATCGCCGACCTGACCGCTGCATGGGACGCTGGCACCTGTGGCCCGGTACAGGAAGGGTTGAAGGCCACCGTCACTCGCAAGCTGGGCGAGACGCGAGCGAAGATCTCCGATCTGACCGACTTCGCGCAAGAGTTACAGAAGACGCGGACGGTCATGGACACGCACACTCCAGACGGTCCTTGCGATGACGGGTGCGGTTGTATCAGCGCGGCGGACTCGAACGGCTGCCAGACTCACGAAGCAATGCCGCTCCAGATGATCCAGTCATCGACCGAACCGATCGCCTGCACGCTGCAGCCCGACGCGGTGTCCGGACGTCTCGACGAGTGGCGGGCTCTCGTTTCGAGGGCCATACGACGCTCGGTCCTACCCGATGGGGTGCGGCTCGAGTTCGCGCCCGATGTAACGGTCGCGGAGGTCACAGACCTCGCGATCGCGGAACAGGACTGTTGCAGGTTCCTCACATTCACCGTCACCTTCGGCGCTTCCGTTGTGGTTCTGGACATCCACGCACCGGCGGACGCGCAGGAGATCGTCGCAGGACTCGTCGAGGCTCGATAGGTGGAGCGCAGCGCAGGAGTAAGAGGGCTTGGCGTCGCAGGCGGCGCGTGCGTGGCATGCTGCACGCCACTGATCGTCGGTTTCGTCACCGCCGCGAGTGCAACTGCGATCGCCGTCACTCTGCTGGGAGTGATCGGGCTGGCTGTCGTGGCTTTCGTGCTTGCACTCGTCATCCGAGATCGACGCCAAGGCAGATGTGACTCCCCGGTTGTCGAGGATCCAACGATCCGGAGCTCTACGTGAGTGACTCAACGATCAAGTCGGGGCCAGGGCCTACACGAGTGAGGGCTCGCTCTCTGTTGGCGGCGTTGCTGCTCGGCTCAGTTGTCTTGTTCGCCGTCGGTGTCGCCTTGGAGAACTCAGCCGGAGGCGAAGAGGGTCATTCAGTAGAAGGAGAAGGGGAAGTGGAGGGGACCGAGGCCGAGGATGCGGAAGAGACGCTCCTCGGTATCGACCTCGAGAGTCCCGCAGCGGTGGTAACCGGCGTCGTCGTGTCATTGATCCTGGCCGTGCTCGCACTGAGATCGGACAAGCGCGCTGCGCTGATCGTGATCGCGCTCTTCACCCTGGCGTTCGCGATCCTGGACGTCCGAGAACTACTTCATCAGTTCGATGAGGACCGGAGTGGAATCGCTGCTTTGGCGGGGCTGATCGCAGTGCTGCATCTGGGGGCCAGTGCCGTCGCGGCCCGAGAGGCGAGAGCCTAAGTCTGAACTCCTGACCTCACCCGTGCGAGTGCTTCGCAAGCGGCGCAGCCGCTCTACCAACTGGCGGCCGGAGGCCGCCTGGGGGGATGTGGACCTGAGGAGAATCGAACTCCTGACCTCACCCGTGCGAGGGTTGCGCTCTACCAACTGAGCTACAGGCCCAATGAACCTGATTCTAGACGTTTGCGCAGGTCAGAAGACATTCCGGGCTTACGCGTAGTGTCATCCATTCACGCCCGATCCCAAAGATGATGTTGGGGATTTGTTGGGGATGGACCCGCCCCTGCATTTCGCCGTGGCCTCACTTCCATCGCTGCTCTTTAAGCCACAACGAATCGATTGGAAAACCGTTGCGGCGGCAGCCACGGTGCAGCACTCCCTTTGTCTGCCTGGCAGCCCGCGCTACTTCGGCTAACGGCGCGCGACGGTCCTTGAGAGAGACGGCTTCAGAATCACCTAGGTCGCCCCAACGCTCTTCTTGTAAGCTGGACGCCGTCGTAAGGGGGGTATGCATGGCGGAAGAAGCAGGAATTCATCACCTACCTCGTAGGGACTTCCTTCGAGCGTCTTTACTTGTCGGGGGCTCGCTCGCAGGAATGTCCGTCGCCGCGAGAGGATCAGAGGCGGAAGACCCGAGCCACCTTGCCGGGCAAGTGAAGGAGACCGACGAGCGAGGTTTCACACTCCAGTTCCATTCTGGGCCTGCGAAGGGGCATCCCGCAGCGGGATTGCGAAACGCCACGAGCTTGGGCGGTCTCGCCCAGAAGATAGGCTCTCCTAAATGGCACAGCCCTTGGAGTCGGCTTTACGACACGGATCGGATTATGGCTATGGTTCGTCGTCCCGGTGGGATCGTTGCTCTCCGGCGCCCCTGCTTTTTCCGCCTTCATCTACGGTGCGTATAGCTTCACCCGCACCGCTTCAATATTATTGGTCATCCCCTTCGCCCAGAAATTTCCCACAACATTTCGGCACGGACGTTGGCTGACTGATCGAGTTGATACGGCCAGGCTCATTTCAGACCTGGGAGTCTTCGTTGTGGCTGGAATCTGGTTTGCATCTCTCGGGCGCTAGGCCGAAGCTTTCATTCTTCCCATGACATATTCCAAGCGTATAGGACGCAATCCACTGCTCCTTTGCCATGGAACGTACCCACCGCCCAAGGTGCCATCTCCTTGGATTCACGCTTGAGCGTGAAACGAAAGCCCCACACGTGCTCCGGAACGGATCCTCGTTCCCGGCTCAGCCTCAGTTTGCTGATAGTTATCACGTCGCCTTGTTGGTGACGGTTGCGGAAGTAGTCCATGAGGGTCGAACGATCGTCGGAGAGCGGATAGGGCCTTTCGACAGGTCCAACCTGATAGATCCCGAACGAGGACCCTTGGGCAAACAATTCGTCCAGAAGGTCGATGTCGCCGTCATTATGGGCGCGGACGAACGTCTTTACTATCTGCTTGGCATGCTTCCTGGAACAGTACTTCTGTTCCTCGGGCCCTTCCGAGGCTGAGGAGTGGCCAACGGCAACCAGCACCAAAGCGGTCAAGAAAGCAAGAATACGCGGGCCCATAGAGGCTATCTTCGCCGACTCTTGCCAACCTTCCTCCCTAGTCTCCTAGTCGGCTTCTGCCCTCCCCTCGTGAAGAATCGATACGGTTTAGTGCCTCCGGTGTCCGATTGAGCAGGAAGGTCAGCGGTGTCGACATCCTCTGCGCCGGGTCCGGCGGGGCTCCTAGTGAATTGAAGAGTGGAAAAGGAATCACGGGCCCTCCAGGCTTCCCCCTTGCTGAGATTGTGCCTTAGTCAACTAGCCCTTTTCGCACTAGTCAAGAGGCCTAGTGAGCCGGTCGCGGGCGTCGGAACGATGAAAGCGTTCCATTCGAGAACCCGATTATGCAAGGTGCTCGGGGGCGCGCTCGGAAAGATCTGTGGAGTGCTATCTGGTCAGCTCGAATCGGGTGCACATGACTCCACCCGTCATCTGGGTGAGGTCCCCCAGTTGCCCAGCCGGCCCCTAAAACCAGCCGGTGCTCCTGCGGTCGGACGCCACGGACGGACGCCTCGCGGTGTTGGGTTTTGTTGGGGGAAATCAACCCGGTGTGATCGAGCGCTTTGGAACAAAGCCCTCTGACCTGGGTTTTCTTGGTGGACCTGAGGAGAATCGAACTCCTGACCTCACCCGTGCGAGGGGTGCGCTCTACCAACTGAGCTACAGGCCCGATGGAACAAGCAGTCTAGCCGGGCTCGGAGTTGGCGCCTTTCAGCAACTCGGCATGGTCCTTGATCGTGTCTCGCAGCGACGATTGGATCACCGACGTTGTGAAATCGCCCCGGGTGCGCTCGATGATGCTGCGAGCGACGTCGGTCAGCCGGCGGAGGCCGAAGGTGATGCCGTCGGGATAGTCCATCGACACCAGCACGTTGTAGATGTCGTCCATCGAAGCGAGCATCGCTTCACAGCGCTCGAACTCCCCTCGGCGCAGGAGGTCCAGCAGGTGACGTCGCGCTTCGCCGACCGCCTCGGCCATGCCCTTGAGATAGGCCTGGGCGGAGACGCCTAGATCTTCGAAGGAGGGGAAGTCGTCCCCGGTGACCAGCGCTAACGTGATGCGGGCTTCGGCAACCTCTTTCTCCGCGTCATGTACGAAGCCTGCGTGAAGCATGTCCGGGTGTCCCGCCAATGCCGACCTGGCCTCATCGAGTTTTCTCTGCGCCTCGGAAACGAGTGCAGTTCCCTCATCGAGCTCCAAGCGATGCAGCGCGCGTATCGCGTTGCCACAGGCGCGGATCGCACTACGACTGCTCGCAAGTCCACGCTCACGAGCCTCCGTCTTGGAATCGAGGATGCCTCGTAATTCGTCTGACAGACGGGACAGGTCCATGGCGCCCACCCTATAAGAGGGCTTCGAGGGCGAAGGTCCGCGACGCTAGCTACGCCAACCTCCGGATGCCCTGACCGGTTCGTTGAAGACGACCGGCTGAATCTCGGGGCTTTCGTGAGAGATCGGCCGGACCTTCTCGAGCCGTTCCTCACGTTGGCGTTTGGTGCCCAAGAGAACGACAACGTAGGAGAAGAGAACGCCCCAGAGCACGAACGAAACGGTTACGGCCGACCCCCTCATGACGACGGCTACAGGCAGCGATAAAAGCGATGACAACAGCAAGATGGATAGAGCTCGCCTCCGGCGAGCCTGGCTGCGCTTGAAAGCGTCCGATCGAGCTCGTTGCTGCGCGCCGGGCACGATCACCCATCGACCCTGCGACCTGCTCTTTGGAGGGGCGGAGGGAGCGATCATCTTCATCCCCTTGCGGAACCGTTCTGCAGCCGGAAGAGGAGCCGTTTGTCGAGCCCGGATCGCTGCCGGAACGAATACGGCGATCCAAGCGACGCCCAAGATGGCCAGGAACCAGATGGTCAAACCGCGTTTCCCCGTTTAACAACAATCACGCGAGTCACGCTAACCCCACGATTCCCTAACAACCGGTATTTCGCGACCATTTCCTAGGCGATGCAGGCTCGTTCGGACACCGGCCAGACCAAGGACAGATATAAGAGGTGGATGCCCCAACCCATCCAGTCGGCCGTCGAACGGAACCGAGCACTCGAGGAAGCAGAGGTGATCGTCGCCGGTGTTTTCATGAGCGACGACGGTCCCCAGGCAGCGACGAAAGACGAGCGTGTACGTCAAGCTCTTAGGTCGGCTGCGGCAACGGGTTACCGCGGTGCGCTTGGTGAGGTCTTGATCCTCGCCGACGAAGACTCATCCCCGCACCTGATCGCGTTCACCGGCCTGGGAACGAGTGACAAGGTCAATCACAACGTCGTGTGCAGCGCGGCCGCAGCCGCTATCAAGAAGCTGCCGCGGGCGTCGGCCATCGCATCGGTCCTGCATGACTCCTTCGACGGCGATCCGTCCCCCGCCGTCGAGGGTTACTCCCTCGGTTCCTATCGCTTCACCAGATACAAGAGCGACAAGAGCAAAGATGTCGAGCGTCGCATCCTGCATGTCGAGGCGGATCCAGATGCCGTCGACCCCGCCGTCGCCCGCTCCGCCGCGGTGTGGTTGGCACGCGACCTGATCAACGAACCCGCATCCGTTCTAACGCCGGCGGCGTTGGGCGATCGGGCACGCCAGGCAGCCGCTTCCAGCGGGCTCTCATGCCAGGTTTACGACGAGAAGTGGTTACGAGAGCAGGGCTTCGGCGGGGTGATGGCGACGGCATCCGGATCGAGTTTGCCACCGCGCTTCATCCACCTGACTTACGAGCCCAGCGGTAAGCCCACCAGCCGCATCGCGCTGGTGGGTAAAGGAGTGACGTTTGACTCGGGAGGTCTTTCGCTGAAACCCGCGGCCTCCATGGAGCTGATGAAAACCGATATGGCAGGAGCCGCTGTCGTGATCGCAGTCATGAGCGCACTCTCCCACTTCGAGGCAACCGCTCGGGTCGACGCCTACATCCCTTGTGCCGAAAACATGACCGGAGGTTCTGCCATGCGTCCCGGTGATGTGATCGTTCACTACGGGGGCCGGACGACTGAGGTCACGAACACCGACGCAGAAGGCCGTTTGATTCTGGCCGACGCACTTGCCTGGGCATCGGAGACCGCGCCCGATGCTCTGGTCGACGTCGCAACACTTACGGGATCCATGACCGTGGCGCTCGGCAAGAAAGCCAGCGGCCTCTTCTCTTCGTCTGATGATCTGCGAACCGAGATCCTCGACGCTGCGGGATCCGCCGGTGAACGGGTGTGGCCCTTCCCGCTCTATGACGACTATCTAAGCGAGCTCGACTCCGATATCGCGGACGCGAAGAACTCGGGCGCCCGCTGGGGTGGTGCCATCATCGCTGCGGTTTACCTGAAGCAGTTCGTGGGCGCGGAGATCCCTTGGGCTCATCTAGACATCGCAGGCACCGGTCGGTCCGAGCGCGACTACCTCGAGATATCGCGCGGGGGAACTGGAACACCCGTCCGTACTCTCCTTTCGTGGGTGCTAGGCCGATGACAGACAACGACGTGGTCCCTCTGGGCACTCAGCCTCCAGTGGAGGCACCTCCGCCCGTGACTCGTCCGGGGCGCTTGCATGGGTCATCGATCGCAGGGATGGCCGCCAGCGCTCTGTTGGGGATCGTGGCGACGTACACCTACGTCACCGTGAATCTCACGGGCACACCCCGGCGAGCTGTGATCGCGGCCCTTCTATTCGCGGTGGCGGGATTCGTCGTCTCCTCGGCGGTGGCAGTCTTCTCCGCTGCGCGCGATACCTATCCGTCCCGGCGTGACACCTAAGGGCCCTAAGCGGACGCGTAGACTCGTCGGCATGGAGCTAGAAGGACATCCAACCCACGATCTGATCGAGGAACTGCAGCGTCGTGGTGCTCTTCGGCTCGAAGGCAGCACCGCAGGACCGGATCCAGAAACATTGAGGTTCGTCCACGAGCGTGCCGGGGACATCCCCGGAGCGTGGCTGTTCTTGCCTTCGCAGGTTTACGCCACCGGATTCGACGAGTTACCCCCTCAATGACGGTTGCGTCCGAAAAACTCCGTCGCACAGCCCGGTTGTATGCGGGTGGGGTAACGGTCGTGACAGTCGTAGCTCCCGATGGAGCGCACGGCATGACGGCTTCGTCGTTCGCCGTGGTTTCGCTGGATCCACCTTTGATCCTGGTGTCCCTCGAGGAAACTTCTCGGACGAGGTCCCTGATCCTCGAGCGCGAGCGATTCGCGGTGAACATCCTGCGTGAAACGCAAGAATCCATCGCCAAGAGTTTCAGCGTGTCGGGGCGTAAGGAGTTCGATACGATCCCGCATCGTCTCGACGAAGATGGGGCTCCATTGCTTACCGATGCCCTGGCGCATCTCAGTTGCAAGACCACAGAGGTCATCGAAGCCGGCGACCATGACCTCTTCGTCGCAGAGGTGATCGCCACAGAAGCATTCGAAGGATCTCCGCTCCTCTACTTCGATCGCGGCTATCACCGGCTGAAGTGACCTGCGCGCCTCTCAGCCGAGGGTCAACCGAGTGCCCTTGGTGACGCTTGCCGCCACACCCGCAGGTAGCTCGATCGCGTAACGCGCCCTCGGGGCGATGCGGCTGATCCGGCCGGGCTTCATCCTGACGATGACGTGCAAGACCTCCCACTCGGCCGAACAGAACAGGACGTCGATCTCGAAACGCATCCCGAAGGTATGGACCTGTTTCGCCCGGGGAAAGATCAAGGCGCCGATGTCCGAAGGAAAGGAACCACGACCGAGCAAGCCCTTGGTCCGAGCGGCTAGAGAAGAAGCCCAACGGACGTTGGTTGCAAGGACGTCTCCCGCTTCAGTGGTCAGGGTTGTCGGCACGTGGAGTAGGTTACGTGCCGCCGTGAAAACGGCTGTGATGAGACTGGCGATCCGGAGGTGGCTCGACGTGCAGAAGTGGGAGTACGCGACCGTTCCTTTGATCTCGCACGCCCTGCAGGAGATCCTCAATCAGTGGGGCGAAGAGGGCTGGGAGCTGGTTCAAGTGATGGAGAGTTCAGCTACAGGCACGACTGCTTACCTCAAGCGTCCGAAGCAGGCCTAACCCACTCCCCCGACCGGCCCCCCGATTTCGCTTCCAGGCGAACATCGGTTATCTCAACGCCGCGCTCTATCCCTTTGACCATGTCGTAGATGGTCAGGGCAGCCGTCGTCGCAGCCACCAGAGCTTCCATCTCTACTCCGGTCCTCTCGGCCGTACGGACCGTGGCCCGGACCTCGACCCCCCGCTCCACAACTTCCGTTAGCACCTCCACGCCACCGATCGCGATGGGGTGGCACAGGGGAATGATGTCCGAGGTCTTCTTGGCCGCCATGATCCCAGCTATACGAGCTACTTCTAAAGCGTCGCCCTTCTGAAGCTTGCCCTCCGATACCACCGAACGTGTCTGCTGCGACATCACGACGACGCAACTTGCCGTTGCCTCACGCTTCGTCACGTCCTTGGCTGTCACGTCTACCATCCGGGCTTCGGATTCAGGATGGGTCATCGAGTACCTCCGGGAATCTCCACACTTCTACGTCCACGATGTCACCCATCTGCAGCTGCGTTTCGTGGGCATAGAACCTGGCCAACCCGTCGCATCCGATCAAGCTCGATTGGATGTGCGAGCCCTGGCCACCCGTGGGCGACGCAAACATCTCGCCATCCAGATACTCGAGGCGTACGCGCACGAAGTGCAAACGACCCGGCGACTTCTCAAGAGGATCGGTAAGCCGCGCCTTGACGATAGGCCTGAGCAATCCCCTGCACCCTCGCATCTTGCGGATAGCAGGGCGCACGAACTGTTCGAACGACACATGGATGGATACGGGATTGCCCGGCAGACCCAAAAATGGGATCTCACCGATGGCTCCCAGCACGACAGGCTTTCCCGGTTGCATCGCGACCTTCCACATGTCGATGCGGCCGAGCCGCTCCAACGCTGGCTTCACGAAGTCGTACTTCCCCACAGCAACTCCGCCCGACGAGACCACGATGTCCGCCCGAACAGATGCAGCTTCGAACGTCTGACAAGTTGCTTCAAGGTCGTCGGCCACCGCCCGATAGACCAAGGGTGCGCCTCCGGCTTCTCGCACCAGGCTCCCCAACGCAACCGAGTTGGAGTCCCTGATCTGACCCGGCCCGGGAGCGTCTTCGGGTGCAACGAGCTCGTCTCCGGTCACCACGATCGCTACACGTGGTGGGCGATGAACGGTTACCGGCGAGAACCCCATCGACGCGAGAAGGGCAAGTTCCCCGGCCCCAAGCTCCGTTCCCCTACAGACCAGCAGATCTCCCTGCTTCAGGTCATCGCCGGCCGGACGAACGTGACGACCGAGCTCGACCGCGGCTTCGATCTCCACGAACGAGTCGTCGGACCTGGTTTGCTCCACCGGGACGATGGCATCCGCGCCCTGCGGCACGGGAGCACCCGTCATGATGCGTGCTGCCGACCCCGGTCCCACGACGACATCGCCTGGCTCGCCAGCCCTCACCTCGCCCACGATCCTCAGTCGGTGAGGGTGGCCGGGAGTCGCTCCCTTGGTATCGGAAGCGATAACGGCATACCCATCCATCGCCGAGTTATCGAAGGGAGGAAGAGCATGCGGCGCATGCAGATCCTCTGCAAGCGCAGCTCCGATCGCCTCAGCGATCGGAAGCTTGATGGTGTCGAGAGTTCGGACCGCTCCAAGCACCCTCGCCCGAGCCTCGGTCACGCTCAGCATCGTCAGCCGTCCACAACACCCTGCAGGAACTCATGCAGGGGGGCACGAAGATCGTCCCGTCGAAGCGCCAGTTGAACCGTTGCCTTTATGAAGTCAAGTTTGCGACCCACATCGAAGATCGGTCCTGGATGCACGTAGGCCATCGCTCCCTCTAGGGCCACAACCGACATGATGGCGTCGGTCAATTGGATCTCACCACCATGCCCAGGTTCGGTGTCGCGCAAAGCCTGCATCACCGCAGGGCTAAGGACGTAACGTCCTACCGACGCGAGGTTGGAGGGGGCGTCATCGACCGCCGGCTTCTCGACGAAACTCTTGATCCTCGCAACGTCGGTAGCTACAAACTCAGGGTCAACGATCCCGTAAGAAGACACCTCCTCGTGAGGAACCTCCTTCACTGCGACCACCGACTTGCTCGATCCCTCGTAGATCTCGATCATCCGGCCCATCAGAGAGGCTTCGTCACCGAGGGGTTCCGGGACGACCTCATCGGGGACCGCGACCACGAAGGGGTCTTCCCCGGTGAACTCGGCGGCCTGAAGGACGGCATGGCCGAATCCCAAAGGATGTGTCTGCCGCACGAAGTAGATCGTCGCTAGATCGGTGATGCGACGCACCTCTTGAAGCTCTGCGGTCTTGCCCTTGGTCTCCAGAGCGTGTTCGAGCTCTGGCGCTGAATCGAAGTGGTCCTCCAGCGCAGACTTACCGCGGCTGCTGACGATGCAGATGTCGGTTATCCCCGCACGAACGCATTCCTCGACCGCCCACTGGATCCCCGGCCTGTCGACGACCGGGATCATCTCCTTCGCTAGGGCCTTGGTGGCGGGCAGGAAACGGGTTCCGAGACCGGCCGCTGGTATCACTGCTTTTCTAACATCCACGCGCCCGACTATAGATGTTGATTCAGGCCAGACGCAGCCCAGCGGATCCTGGAGCGGTTGCCAGCTCGACTCGATCGCGACCGTTCTCCTTAGCTCTGTAGAGAGCCTGGTCCGCGGCTTCGATCAAACCTTTGAAGGAATCCCCGTGTGGTGGGTAAGACGCCACCCCGATAGAGACGGTGAGATCCAGTGGTTCCTCGTCGAGAGCACCAAAGGGCGTTGCCCTGATCACTTCGCAGATCTTCTCGGCGGTCGTTCGAGCACCGACGACATCGGTTTCCGGGAGGAGCACGATGAACTCTTCCCCGCCATAGCGGGCGTATGTGTCAACCTCGCGCAACGTGGAGCTAACACGCTGGGCGAATTCAATCAGGATCGCGTCACCACGCGGGTGGCCGTAGCGGTCGTTCACGCTCTTGAAGAAGTCAAGATCCAACATCAACACGCTGAAGGGACGGTCGAATCGTTGGGCTGTGGCCAGCACCTGACGGAATTGCATCTGGAAGAAGCGTCTGTTGTAGATGCCGGTGAGGCCGTCCATCAGCGACAACCTGCGGGCCTCCTCGTGCAACATCACATTCTCGATCGCAACCCCGCCTTGCTCGGCGAGGAACACCACGGTGTTCAGGTCCTCCTGGGTGAATGGATCGGTGCTATCCGATCGATACACGGCGACGACACCCATCACTCGGTCCTGGCTGTACACGGGCACCGCCATCACAACCGGCAGCCCGGGCTCGCCCGGCCCAGGATTCAACCGATCGGCGCTTCCCGGCATCATGACGTTCACGGCTCGTTCGGCAACGTGACCGGCGAGACCCTCGCCCACAGACACTCGGCCCAGCGAGGCTTCATCCAGCCCCGAGGCGCTGCCGGGAAACAGTTCGGAGCGCGTGGCGGTGAAACGCCATAAGACACCTGCGTCTGCGTCGACGGCGTCGACCGCAGTATTCAGAAGAGAGCCAAGCATCTGTCCCATGTCATGGGTCGAGCGCATCGTTTCGCCCACTCGATGCACCGCACGTTGAAGCCTGTCGCGGGACATCGAGAGCTCGGAGACGGTCGCGGAAAGCTTCTCGGACATCTCGTTGAACGCTCCGGCAAGCTGACCTACCTCATCTTTGGACCGCGGGGTGATGCGGTAGTCGTACCTGCCCTCGGTGATCGCTTGCGCACCCGCAGCCAACTCCTCCATGGGGCGGGTGATCAGGCGAGCGAGCAGGTAGGCCAACAGTGTGGTTCCGATCACGGCGAGTGCAAGCAGCACCAGAAGAGACGTGATCACTCGTCTCGACAAGGCTTCGATGGGAGAGGTTGGAGTCGAGGCGACTATGGACATCCCTCCATCGAGACGAGCGGCCCGTGCCTTTGCCTCGCCGTTGATGTCGGCGGTGAACGAATCGTCGTGGGTAGGGGTTATCGGTACCTGGCCGTCAAGGTCGGCGGTCGAGGCGATCACCAAACTGTTCGCTGCCAGTGAGAGGACGACACCTTCTTGGGAAGACCCTAGGAGTAGATCCTGGTCTATCCACGATCCACCTATGAGGCTGCCCGCGAGACCGCGCCCACTGATCCGCAGTGGTATCCGTGAGGTCGAGATGAAGCCGGGCCCGGCCCCCGAAGCGGCCTCGATGTCGTCGGCACTCGGCAATGGAAAGCCTTCGACGAAGTCACCGCCGACACTCGTGTAAGCGATGCGCCTTCCCTTGCGGTCGAAGGCGATGAAGAAGTCAAGGTTGGACGACGAATCGAGGCGATTGGAAAGGAAGGTGCCGATCTCCTCGGTAGTGCCGGACGAAAGGACTTCCGAGAAGCGAGATAGCCCAACGGTCCCTCGAACGCGAGCATCAAGGGCTTCGACCCGGTCCTTGTAAAGAGCGACGGTCGCATCCAGGGCCGGAGCCAGCGACAGCACCGCTCGGCGAGATATCTCGTTCACCACGACCCGCTGAACGGCGAAGCCCGCCACCCCCAGTGGGAGGATGACGATGAGTACGAAGAACAGCGTCAGCCGCCGCTGTAATGACATCGCTTCCGAGGATCCTCTCGGTCTTCAGCCCTGCACGCTCACACTACCTAGCAACCACTAGGACTTACCAGCTTCGGCGCGAGTTGCATCCAGCTCTCATGAGAAGATTCAGCCCATGCCGATCTACGAATACGCCTGCACCTCCTGCGGAGAACGCACTGAGGCCAAGCAGAGTTTCGACGACCCACCCTTGGAGACCTGTCCGAAGTGCTCGGGGAAACTGCGAAAGCTCTATTCCCCCGTCGGGATCGTTTTCAAGGGTTCGGGCTTCTACGCCACGGATTCCAAGAAATCCTCGAAATCGCAGAGCTCGAGTTCCAACTCCGGCGGCTCGGGCTCGTCGGCTGCATCTTCCAGTAGCAGCTCGAGCGGCTCCAAGTCCTCCGAGCCAGCGTCCTCGGGCTCGTCATCGCCGGGCTCGGCGGCCTCGTCCGGATCGCCGGCAGGGGCCGCCAAGGGATCGTCCGACAAGAAAGGCTCGTGACGTGGCTCAAGCACGGATAGGGATCTTCGGCGGGTCCGGCTTCTACTCATTCTTGGACAATGTCAAAGAGGTGCCGGTCGAGACACCGTATGGCGATCCTTCGGCACCGGTAGCGATCGGAGAGGTGGACGGGATCGATGTCGCCTTCCTGCCTCGCCACGGGCTGCAGCATCAATATCCGCCACACATGATCAATTACCGCGCCAACGTTTGGGCCCTCAAAGAGCTCGGCGTCGAGCGGATCATCGGTCCGTGCGCGGCGGGAAGCCTCCGTAAGGAGGTCGAGCCGGGCCACTTCGTGGTCTCGGACCAGCTCGTCGACAGAACGACCGGACGCAAAGACACGTTCTACGACGGCCCCCAAACGACTCACATCTCATTCGCCGACCCCTACTGTCCCGAGCTGAGGCAGTTGGCGATCGAGACGGGTGAGAACGAAGGCATCACTATCCACCCGTCCGGGACCGTCGTGACGATCCAGGGGCCGCGATTCTCAACCCGGGCCGAGAGCAAGTGGTTCCAGGACCTTGGTTGGGAAGTCATCAACATGACCCAATACCCCGAGGCCTACCTCGCCCGCGAGCTCGAGATGTGCTACGCCAACATCGCCTTGATCACCGACTACGACGTTGGGGTCGCTGGCGAGACAGAAGCGGTAAGTCACGAGGCCGTGTTGAAGGTATTCAACGAGAACAACGACAAGCTGCGCGGCCTGCTGTTCGGGTTAGTGGCAAGGATCCCCGAGCAGCGAACCTGCCCCTGCGCCACCGCCCTCCAAGGCGCCCACTAACGTTTTTACCGAAGAATCACGCGCTTATCCAACATCTTCTTTACACGGAAATCTTGCTCACAAGAAGGACAACACCAAAGACGAAAGAGCCCCCTGTACCCCGGGGGCTCTTTCTCTATCCGCCGCTTGGAGCTGTTACTTGGTCAGCTTGATCTTCTGGATCAGGGTGACCTGCGTGGGTGAGCCGTTGCTGGTGAAAACCCCACCGAACTTGTACGCCTTGGGCTTCGCAGCGTTGGTAAGGATGGCCACCCCGTCACCCGACTGGGCGTTCACGGTCAGGTCGAAGTACAGGGGCGGGCAGGTGTTGTCGTTCGACGGGATGTCACCGTCGATCTTCCAGCCTGCTGCCTTGGATCCGGTGATCTCCAAAATGATCTTCGTGACTCCCCTGATGTCGAGCGTCCAGACGGCGTACACGCCGCGATCAGACTGCTCGTCGGAGCGGTCGGTTTCCACGAGGGTCGCCGGCAAGGTCACATCGGCACCGACGGGGATAGCACCCTCGGGGCCGGGGCGGCAGTCAACACCGGCTCGGATAATGATCTCGCCCGAACCGAGCTCCTGACCACCGGCGATGTCCCCGTCGGCTGGAAGGTTGAAGCCCTTCGGGATCATCAAGGTG
Source organism: uncultured Actinomycetes bacterium (assembly GCA_937863385.1). Classification (GTDB taxonomy): domain Bacteria; phylum Actinomycetota; class CADDZG01; order CADDZG01; family WHSQ01; genus CALMBW01. The sequence continues at coordinate 46,197 of CALMBW010000020.1, forward strand.
ACGTGACCGAGCTCTTCCTCGTCGGCAGAGTCCTGCTCGACGTGGATCTTCATCTCGGGGTTCGCGTTGACTTTGGTGTCAGACAACTCGAACGACATCGTCGGCGAGAAGTCGGCCTGCTGCGCCTGCGCGCTGCCGATCAGCATCAGTCCGAGTGCGGCCGTAGCTGCCATCAGCTTATGGATCTTCATCGAGACCTCCTAGGAACGTGAAGCTCCCTTTGCTCACGTGGTGTTCCCAGGATTCGCCCTGATCGGGAAGATTCCTTCACCTGCTCCCGCCCATTAGGATGCCGCCCCGTGCCATTCCTACAAGCCTTCGTCCTGGGCGCCGTTCAGGGCCTCACCGAGTTCATCCCGATCTCCTCGTCGGGCCACCTGGTCATCGTCCCCGCCCTCTTTGGGTGGCCGCAGCCAGGGCTATCTTTCGATGTCATGCTCCACCTCGGCTCGTTGGTTGCCCTGCTGATCTACTTCTCGGGCGACCTCGTCGATCTGGCCCGGGGGTTCGTAGCGGGCGATCGAGGGGCACGCAAGATGACCTGGTTCCTGGCGCTCGGCACCATGCCAGCCGTCGTAGCGGGGGTGGCTCTGTCGGAGTTGTTCGAGGACCAGTTCGAAGACGCCCCTGCTGCTGCACTCCAACTACTGATAACCGCCGTGATCCTCGTCGGAGCAGAGCTGGTGCTGGCTCATCATTCACGCCGGTCGGCCAAGCGAGGCGTCCATCTGAAGACGATGGACGAGATGGACAACCTGACCGCGCTGTCCGTCGGGGTCGCTCAAGCGGTCGCTATCATCCCGGGGATATCAAGATCTGGCTCGACCATCGCGACAGCGCTGGCCTTCGGTATCAGGAGAGAAGATGCTGCCCGGTTCGCTTTCCTGCTTGCGATCCCGGCTCTCATCGGAGCCTCGTTGCTGGAGATCCCAGACATGGACATCTCAAGCATCGGCTGGCCGGCAGCCATCGGTGGCACCGCATCGTCGCTGGCTTTCTCCTATATCGCCATCGCGGGGCTGATCCGCTTCCTCAAGAACAACACCCTCTATCCGTTCGCGGCGTATTGCCTGGTCGCGGGACCCGTTTTCTACCTGCTCGTTCGTTAGACTTGCGGCGGCCCGGCCCCAAACAGCTACGTGCCCGCTACCGTCATCTCGGAGATAAGCGTGGTTGCCCCACCCAAGCTTCCACCGAAGGGCAGCCACCTGCGGTCGTCCGCCACTGCGGTGATCCCGGCCAGGATCTCGAGCATGGGGGCCGCGATCGTTACTTCCTTCACCGGAGCCCCAAGCTCGCCGTTCTCGACGAGTCTTCCGGTTGCACCGACCGAGAAATCGCCCGAGATCGGGTTGGCGCCCGAGTGCACTCCGTGCAGATCTTGCACCAGTAGCGCTCGGCCCGCACAGCGAAGTAGCTCGTCACGGTCGACCCCAGTGTGGTCGAAGGCAAGGTTTGAGGGGGCAGGTCCCGGTGCGCTCTTGAAACCGGCACGAGTTGCATTGCCGGTGGAAGCCCGTCCTTCACGGCGCGCCGAGGTCAGGTCGTAGAGGAATGACGCGAGCGATCCAGCAGTGATGATCTCGGTGCGGCGGGTTGGAACACCTTCGGCGTCCCAGGGCGACGACCCTGGAGCCCCGTCGATGCGCCCGTCATCCCACAAGGTGAGCGACTCCGACGCCACCATCTCGCCAAGCTTGCCTGCGAAGAGGGACCGTCCCTTCTGCACGGCCTCCCCCGTGAGAGCACTCGCCAGCACTCCTAAGAACTGACCGGCCGTATAGGGATCGAAGATGACCGGCATGCGCGCGGTCGGGATCTTCTCGGCACCTAGCACGCTGCATGCTCTGTCGGCAGAACGTTTCCCGGTGGCTTCAGCATCGAGGCCCACGAGGCTGCGGGCGAGGTCGAATTCGAACCCCACCTGGGTGTCCTCGCCTTCTGTTGCTATCGCTGTCGAGTAGCACCATGCATCGGAGGATCTAAAGCTCGACGCGATCCCCGTAGTGGTCACCAGCGCGATCTCCGATACCGAGTCTGCGAACACCGCGTCCTCGACCGTGCGGACCCGCTTGTCGGCAGAGCGCGTGGCGCGATCCAGATCGATGGCGAACGCCACCCGTTGGGCTGCATCCACATCCTCGAAGCGTGGATCGTAGAGACCTTGGATCGCAGCGGGCTCTTCGGTCCACGCCGGAGCAAGAGCCACGGCCACATCCGCCGTCGCATACCTAGCGTTCGACCGAGCACGCTCGACCACTTCGGTGAGCCCAGGCTCGGTCAGGTCGGTCGTGTACGCGAACCCAACCTTGTTGTCCTTGACGACCCTCACGCCGGCGCCGCGCGGTTCGGCCGACGAGACGGACTCGGCCTGCTCCTCGAACACCCTTACCTGAAAGGTCCGGGCATGGGTCAAGAACGCTTCAACCTGCTCGTTGCCTGCAGCGCGCTCGACGATGCTCTTTGCCATATCCAAGAGTGAGCCGCTCATGTCTGCGTGCCCCCTACGGTCATCTTTCCTAGGAGCACCGTAGCCATCCCGGTCGTGACGGGTGCGTGTTGTCCATCCTTGCCGCACACACCATCCCAACTGTCGTAGTCACCCGCGATGGCTTCGATCCGCGCCAAGACCTCGGGCCCATTGCCGATGAGATTCGCTCCCTTGATCGGGTGGGCGATCTCTCCGTCGATGATCATGTATGCCTCGCTCATGCCGAAGACGAAGTTCCCGGTGGCTGGGTTGACCTGTCCCCCCGCGAACGATGCGGCGTACACGCCGTTGCGGATCGAAGAGATGATCCCATCGTGGTTGTCCGGACCCGGTAGCAGGTTCGTATTCGTCATCCGCACTATCGGCAGATGCGCGTAACTCTGGCGGCGTCCGTTGCCGGTGGGTGGAGCTTGGATCTTCGCTGCAGACTGAACGTCACTGATATGGCCCACCAGGACCCCATCCTCGAACAGCACGGTGCGTTGCGCCGGAGTGCCTTCATCGTCAACCCCCAGCGAACCCCACTTCCCCGGCACGGTTCCGTCGTCGACGATCGTGATCCTCTCGGAACCGAAGCGCTCACCGTGGCGGCCCGCGTAGACACTGGCTTGCTTGACCAAGGTGTCCGCTTCGAGACCATGTCCACAAGCTTCGTGGATCAAGACCCCTCCGGCACCGGGGGCGAGCACCACAGGGAACTCGCCGGCGGGAGCGGGCTGCGCGTCCAACATGACTATCGCTTTGCGAGCTGCGGACGCTGCAAGCTCGTCAACCGGTCGCTGGTTCAAGAGCTCGTACCCACCCGCGTGGCCCGGCCCCTCGAAACCGGTGGCGATGGTTCCATCCCGTGAGGCAACGACGTAGCACACGAAACGAACGCGGGTCCGGTCATCGGTCGCGTAGAGCCCGTTGCTGTTGGCTATCAGGACCTTCTGGTGCACGTCCGAATACGAACAGATCACCTGGGACACCTCGGCCCCCGCAGATCGCGCTGCATCGTTGGCCGCCTGCAGAGCCTGGACCTTCTCGCCGGCATCGATGGAGCTTGGATCGATCCTGACCTCGTGCGTGGGCCCGGTCACCCTCGTCAGGTCGGCGATCTTTCCGGGCGATCCCACGAGACCCGCCCGAGCCGAGCGCGCCGCCTCGAGGAGCCCTTCGGTGGTCAACAGGTTCGTGTAGGCGTACGACGCCTTGTCGCCGGAGATGAGCCTGACCCCGGCCCCCGCGTCGCGCCCAGAAGCGACGTCTTCGACCCGATCCGCCTCCAACCGGAGGCTCGAGCTTGACTTGTCCTCGACGTAGATCTCGGCAAGGTCACCGCCGCCGGCCAGCGCCTCCGCTAGGACCCTCTTCACATCGTTGTCCTCGAGCATCCCGGCAGGATACGAGTTAGTCGGAAAAAGAGCCCGCAATCGATCGCGACGAAAAAGGGGTTCTTGTGGCTCTTCGATAGTTCTTGACAAGTTTCGTCTGGCGCGGGTTCCGCAGAGGCAAGGGCGAATCGGTTCCCTTACTTCACAACACCGCTCATGTAGGCCACATGTCGCCGTCGGCTATCTCCAAGACGTTGCCGGCAGGGTCCTCGAAATAGAACGATCGCTGACCGCCCGGCCAGGAGATATCTCTCGTTATGACGACACCCTGACGCTTCAAGAAGGCGCGCCACTGCGTGTACCCCGCGCCAGCAAGGAAGCATAGATGGCTCGACCCCTCCGTCCCATGAGCAGGTGGACGCGGCGACCTCTTGGCGCGAGCCTCGTCCCGATCGAACAACAGCACGAGCGTCCCGCCCACCCGGTACGCGAATCCATCTCCTCCAGTAGCCGTGAGGGCAAGCGTGTCTCTGTAGAACGCGACCATGGCCTGCTGCTCCGGGTGGGAGTAGTAGACGCAAGTCTCCAATACAGCGTCAAGCGGACTGGGCATCTCTCGGGGATCTATCCGAGCCTCCTCGCTAAATCTAGCCATAGCCTAGCCACTCCGTCGAAGTTGTTCTCTCGACGTTCGTTCAGCACTTCCCGCAAGTACGGCTCCGGCGAGCGCCGGAGGCTTGCACCGCATCAAGGGGGGGCCCGGAAAAGCACGCCGGGGAGATCAGCGAAACCGCCCTCGTCTGCGGTAACGATCGTCCGACTTCGAGACAGTGCGGTGGCAGCGATGACCAGATCGTGAGCGCCGCGGGAACGCCCTGATCGTTTCGCGTGGGCGAGCAAGATGGCGTGCGCTCTAGCCACGTCAAGATCGTAGCCTTCTACCGGGACGGTCGACAGAACCTTTTCGACATATCGCTGCCTGGAGCGCCGCCGACCCTCATCCGCAAGCTCAACACCTACGAGAAGCTCCGCTGCAGTGATTGCAGCGATCGCGACGTCGTCCTCATCGTCGATCAAATCATCGAGAACGGCGCTCCGTCGCTCTGCGCCGATGAGGATCGTCGTATCCAGGATCAGGCGTTCCAGCGCCGATCCTCCGCGCCCACAACGGCGCGCAGCTCCCGTAGATCCTTCTCCCACCCTCGGTCGCGTGCGCGTCCCCGAAGGAGCTCCTTGACAGACTCACCTGATGCCTTTGTGGCAGGTCCCATTCGAGCCACCGGGCGACCCTTCCGGACTATCACGAAGCTCTCGCCGCGATGCTCAACCGCATCGAGGATCTCCGAGAAACGTCGGGCGGCCTCCGTAGCACTGACATCCATAGCAAATCAGATTATCTGATTCGCTATGGACTCGCAACAGTACAGGTTGATCAGAGGCGATCCATACTCATCTGAGGAAGTCCTCGAAAGGGCACCCCGTATCGGGGGAAAAGTCGCGAATCCTGCTCGTGCGCTTGTGCAAGCCAGAGCCGGGATGTACGCTGCACCCAAATCTCAAGCACGAACGAGCCGTACCGGCCCGCGGGCCTCTACCAAGGAGACAAAGACTGAGTTCTGCGATGGGATACACCCCCGAGCAGGCCGAACGGCTCCGAGCCATCCATCAACGCCTGGTGGAAGCGCGGCGAGAGCTAGATGCGCTCATCGGCGATGCCTATCTGCGGCCTAGAGCTTCGATCGTGCCCGTCCATTTCCTCGACCTCGCCAGCGCGGTAGAGAAACTTCGATGGGCCGAGAAAGAGTGGCGTGAGCTCGACATCGAGATCTCCAACGAGGCCACCGAAGGTGGGCAGAGCCCTTCCCCGGACGACGAGGCTTCGGGCGAGGAACCTCACATCCGATTAGCAGAGGCCAGGCGCTGACCCTCTAACGAGGGAAACGACCTGGCTTTTTCGCGACCGGCCCCTAGTGCTACCGCGGCTTCATCCGCAAAGCACCGTCTAGGCGGATCACTTCGCCGTTGAGATAACTGTTCTCTACGATGTGGCGGACCAACGACGCGTACTCGGGCGGGTTGCCCAGGCGATGGGGATGCGGGATGTCCGAGGCAAGTGCTTCGCGCGCCTCTTGCGGCAGCCCTGCCAGCATCGGAGTATCGAAGGTCCCGGGGGCGATCGTCACGCAACGGATCTGTTTGGTGGCTAAGTCACGTGCGATGGGAAGCGTCATCCCTGCCACTCCGCCTTTGGACGCCGAATAGGCAGCCTGACCGATCTGTCCGTCGAAAGCAGCTATAGAAGCCGTGTTCACGATCACGCCCCGTTCTTCACCTTCTGGTTCTTGCTTCGCCATCTGCTCGGCGGCAAGCCGCAGCACGTTGAAGGTGCCGACGAGGTTCACCTTGACTACGAACTCGAAACGTTCGAGGTCATTGGCTGCGCCATCGCGCGTCAGTACCCGGCCCGGGAATCCAACACCTGCACAGTTGACGGCAATGTGAAGACCTCCGAAAGAATCAACAGCGGTCGCCACAGCGGCACGAACGTCCTGTTCGTTGGTCACGTCGGCCCCGGCGAAGCGCGTCTTGTCTCCAAGCTCCTTGGCGACCGTCTCCCCATCAGATGCTGGAAGATCCACGATCATCACCGACGCGCCGGCCCGAAGTAGCTCTTCGGTTGTCGCGCGTCCCAGCCCGGATGCACCCCCGGTTACTAGAGCTACCTTTCCTTCGACGTTCAAGGAACCTCCTCAGACACGATCTCGCCGGTCGACAGAACGAGCCCATCTTCGCACCTCGATTCAACCGTTCCGTCAGAGAACTGCTCGTGGTACAGGGACGCGTAGGCACCGTCCTTGGCCAACAACTCGTCGTGGCGCCCCGACTCAACGATCTGGCCCCTGTCGATGTAGAGGATCTTGTCGGCGGCAAGGATCGTCGAGAGTCGGTGAGCGATCGCGATGGTCGTTCTACCGCTCATCAAAGGACGCAATGCCTCTTGGACCAAACGCTCGGAGTGGGTGTCGAGAGCCGAAGTGGCTTCATCGAGGATCAGTACCTTCGGATTCTTCAGGATGACCCTTGCGATCGCCAGCCGCTGCTTCTCCCCACCAGACATCTTGTAACCCCGCTCACCGACGATGGTGTCGAGACCTTCGGGCATCTCTTCGATGCGTTCCCAGATGTGGGCCGCTCGCGCGGCGGCTACCAACTCTTCATCTTTTGCATCGGGATCCCCGTAACGGAGGTTGTCACGGATGCTCGCGTTGAACAGATAGGTCTCCTGGGTGACCATCCCGACGAGGTCACCCAAGCTCTCGAGCTTAATGTCACGGACATCGAATCCGTCGATCTTCACGGCGCCACGCTCCACGTCGTAGAGCCTGGGGATCATGTATGTGATGGTCGTTTTGCCTGCTCCCGAAGGACCGACCAATGCGACGAGCTGACCCGCTTCGACCTCGATATCGACACCGCCGAGCGTCCACGAGCGATCGCCATCGTCACGATCCTTGTCGTAGCGGAACCAAACGTCTTCGAAACTGACATGACCGTCGATGGTCGAAGGATCGATGACGATCGCGCCGTCCCTGTCGGTGATGTCGTGTTCGAGGTCGAGATACTCGAAGATCCGGTCGAACAGCGCCAAGGCGCTCTGGATCTCGACATTCAGGTTGAGTAGTTGCCCCATCGGGAAGAACAACCGGCTTTGCAAAGTAGTGAACGCAGCGATCGTTCCAGCAACTTGAGGCGGCGTCATGTTCAGGTTGTTACGCAACAACAACCAGCCACCCAATAGGTAGACAAATGCCGGGGTTATCGAGAAGAAGATCTGCACCCACGCGAAGAACGCTCGACCGACCATGGTGCGCTTGATCTCGAGAGCTGCCAAACGGGAGTTGTGCCCGCGGAACCTTCCGATCTCGTAGCCCTGTCTGCCGAAAGACTTGGAAAGGAGGATCCCCGACACCGACAGCGTCTCTTGCATATGCGCGGTGAGATCCGCAAGCGATTCCTGGGTCTGTCCGGAAACCTCACGACGGACCTTGCCCACCTTCCGAGACAGCCACAAGAAAAATGGCATGATCCCGAGCGAGAGCAGGGTTAGCTGCCAACTCAACAAGAACATGGCCACTACGGTCGAGAGTGCGATGGCGACGTTGCTCAGGGCGCTCGACGCGGTATCCGTCAAAACGCCTTGCACGCCCCCGACGTCGTTGCTCAGCCGGGATTGGATCTCGCCAACTCGGGTCGATGTGAAGAACCGCAGGCTCATGTGTTGCAGATGCGCATAGAGCGAGTTACGTAGGTCCTGCATAACGCTCTGACCGATCACATTGTTGATGTAGGTCTGCCATAGGCCCAAGAGACCCGAGATGATCGGAGTTGCGATCATGACCCCGCCTACCACCCACAACAGGTTCAGACGATCCGAAGCCGTCTCGTCACCCAGCAACACGTCTTCGAAGACCACTTTGATCAGCAGTGGATTGATCAAACCCAGGCCCGCCGTTACCAAGATCAGCAGCGCAACGAAAGCGACCTTCCACCGATACGGCTTGAAGGTGTGAGCGATGCGTTTGAACGTTCCCTGGCGAGCCTTCTTCTCAGGCGCACCGGGTGGGATCATCCGATGGGGAGACGGCATATATGCCTCAACCCTCCAGCAGCTTGCCCGCTTCCCGTCACCGCGAGGTACGAAGAGCGGCGACTACCCCATCTCGGGTCGGGTTGATGAACGAGATGTAGTCCGGGTCCGAGAAGACCGCCTCGTTGGTGGCCATGATGGCCTCGGTCCAGCCCGGTTTCACCTCGTCGCGAGCGCCTGGGTCGCCGGTGACCCTGCCGCCCCACAGCATGTTGTCGCACATGAAGAGTCCCCCAGGCCGGATACGCTTCTTCGCCTTCTCCCAGGCTCGCGGGTAATCGCCCTTGTCGATATCGCAATACACGATGTCGAAGTCGCCTTCGGTCGAGTCGAACACCGAGAAGGCGTCCCCCACGTGGTACTCGATCGGTGCGTCGAGCCCAGCTCGTCCCAGATACTCGAGAGCCCGCGTCCTGTTCTCTGGATCCGTGTCGGTCAGATGGATCTCGCCGGTGGGGCCGGTCGCCCGCGAGAACCAGTAGGCGGAAAAGCCATAACCGGAGCCCATCTCGAAGATCCGTTGGGCACCGATCGCCGAAGCCATGGTCTGAAGGAACATGCCGCAGAGACGCCCCACGATCGGGAAATCGTTCTTGGCGGCATACTCCTCCATCTCCAACAACACAGGCTCGTCGAGCCTTGCCGCAAGCTCGTCTAAGTAGCCGGTGATCTTCGGGTGCAAGAGGTCCATCGTTCAGTCTCCTTTGACTAGACGCTTCAGGTCTTCGTGGATCTTCCCGTTCGAGGCCAGGACTCCCGGAGTCATCTTCTCCATCGGCGGGTCTAACTCATCGAGTGACCCCCCGGCCTCTCGCACCAGCAGGCGACCCGCCGCCTTGTCCCACTCCTCTAGATGCGATTCGAAGAACCCATCGACCCGGCCGCAAGCGAGGGAGCAAAGGTCGAGTGCGGCCGAACCCATCCGTCGCAGGTCCCGAACACCGGGGAGCACGCGTGCTGCAACAACCCCTTGGACCTCACGCGCCCTGCTCGGATAGGCGAAGCCGGTGGCGATCAATGCCTTGGATATGTCGTCGTTATCACTCACCGAGATCCGGCCACCATTGAGCCAGGCCCCTTCAGCTCGGATAGCGGAGAACGTCTCGCCCAAGATCGGGTTGTGCACCACACCGATCAGGTCACCCTCTCGATCGAGCGCGGCGATGCTGACGCACCACCACGGGATGCCGAACAGGAAATTGACGGTTGCATCGAGCGGATCCACGACCCATGTGATGCCCGAGATGGTGCCCCGGCCCCCACTCTCCTCTCCGATCAAACCGTCATCCGGCCGCTGGGCGCGCAGCCCGTCAAGGATCAAGCGTTCGGAATCACGATCGGCGTCACTGACGAGGTCGGTCGCGCTCGACTTGGTTGCGATACCAGTAGCAGGACGTTGCGCTTTCTCGTAGAGCAACGAGCCGGCATCGTGCGCGAGCGAGATGGCGATGTCGAGCAATCTTTCGGAGGAAGGTTCTGGGGACATACAACGAGGATATGGGGGCCGGGAATCGAGGCGCGCCTCGGCCGGTTTGCACGTTCGTGGCAACCCGAACGATCCCCAAAGAGCATCTGATCGCCAGAAGCGTCCGGCTCCTGGCGGGCTTGTTCCTATTCGCATTGGGAGTCGTGTTCACACTGCATGCCGAGCTCGGTATCTCCCCATGGGATGTTCTTGCCGACGGCATACAGATCCATACACCCTTGAGCTTCGGGCAAGCCGTGATCATCATCGGAGCGGTCTTGATCGTCGTTGCGATGCTCTTCGGGATCAACCCAGGGCCCGGAACGTTGGCGAACATGCTGCTGATCGGGCTTTTCATCGACGTGTTGCTGGCAACCTCGATGGGTGCAGCGCTCGACCAGAGCCACCTGGTCTTTCGCATCGCCACGCTTCTTGGCGGAGTTGTGATCATCGGACTAGGAAGCGCCCTATACATCGGTGCCGAGCTAGGGGCCGGGCCCCGCGACTCATTGATGGTCTCGGTCGCTTCTCGCTTCAAGCTTTCGGTACGAACGTCTAGGACGATGATCGAAGGCTCTGCCCTACTGGCGGGCGCGATCCTGGGCGGAAGAGTTGGCATCGGCACCGCGGTCTTCGCGGTCACGATCGGGCCTTCGGTGCATTTCTTCTTCGATCGCTTCGGTATGGACCCATCCGGCCGCCGGGTCGTGGCCGAGCAAGAAGGCCACTAGTCCAGCAGCGTTACGGCCCGTAGAGCCTCGAGGGCAGGGCAGAGCCGTCGCCCTCGAAGAAGATCTGCGCAGCCCCGTAGTTGTCTTGGAGCGCGGTGCAGCCCCCACGACCCGTGATCAACGATCTCCCCATGGTTCTCAGGGTCTTGAGTGGGAGGCCGAACCCGTGAATCGCGTCCACCAAACACACGCGACCCTGATCGACCATCAGCTCGGTTGGGACCGGCTCGTCGAGCGCATCAACGGCGATATCAGGGTTGGCGATCTGGGCACCATCAGCGCCGATGCTGCGTGCGTAAAGCAGGTCCCCAGCCTCTGAGTCGGTGACGTCGCCCTGGTACACGTTCGGGATGACGAAGCCGCAGGCATCGTGGATCGCAGCGATCTTCTCGGGGTTGTAATTAGGAAGCGATGAACCGAACCATGTGTAGTCCTGCGCGATGGTGAAGAGCGCCGAGGGCGGGATGGAAGCGTCAAAGTTGGAAAACATGAGCGGGGCATCGGGGGAAGCTGCACGGATAGCTGCTGATCTGGCCGGCTCGTAGGTAAGGAACGACGAGTTGTCCACCAAGCCGTACTCCGCTGCCATCTGAACCACCCCGACCGGATCGGTAACGGACTCCTTGATGTCGAAGTAGATGCCCGTTCCGGTACCGCGCGCCAGCTCCAGCACCTCTTCCAGCGAAGGGATCTGCGAAGGGTTGTACTCGCTATCGCGCCACTTATCGTTGTCGGCTGCGTTGAGCGCCCGGACCTCGTCGTAGGTCATCAACATGATCTGGCCCGTGCCGTCGGTCTTCCTATCGACCGCCGAGTCGTGGAACGACACGAACCGGCCATCGATCGTCTGCTGAACGTCTACCTCGATCATGTCGACCCCGTACGCGATGGCGTAACGGTAGGCATCCAGGGTGTTCTCGGGAGCAAGCTCCGCCGCTCCTCGATGCGCTGCCAGAACCATGTCCTCGCGTCCCTTGTCGGGCACACCGGCGGACTGCCACCTCGCCGGGTCGGGCATCTGGTCACAGTCGATAGGGGTGGCCGTGGCCGGAGTGGCCAAGGCGGAGGCTAAACAGGCAGCAACTATCCACAAAGAGTTTTTTCGCATAACGTGCGGATTCGCCTTGACCGCCGCCCCCTCCTGCCCGGTTCATCCCTATTCGCAACAAGTTCAGCTGCGCTTCAGGCGAGGTCTTCTTCGACCTTCTGCCAGGTCTTGCGAGCTGTGATCAGAACGGGATCCCACACGGGGGCGAACGGCGGTGCATAGGACAGGTCCATCTGCAACATGTCGTCAACGGTCATCTCGTTCCACAGGGCAGCAGCGATCACATCGACGCGCTTCGCGGCGCCTTCCCGTCCGATGATCTGCGCCCCGAGCAACTTGCCCGAGCGCTTCTCGGCGATCATCTTGGTCTTGATAGGAGCTGCACCCGGGAAGTACCCGGCTCGCGTCGTTGAGTCCACCGTTGCCGTCACGTACTCGAAACCAGCCTCGCGCGCCTCTTGCTCTTTGAGGCCGGTGCGGGCAACTTCGAGGGAGCAAACCTTGGTCACGGCTGTCCCGATAACCCCGGGGAAGGTCTCGTAGCCGCCCGCGATGTTTATCCCGGCCGTGCGACCCTCCTTGTTGGCGTGCGTACCGAGCGCGATGGCAACCGGCTTGCGAGAAACACGATGGAACTTCTCAGCGCAATCTCCGGCCGCCCATATCCCTTCAACACCGGTCCTCATCCTGCGATCAACTGTGATGGCGTTCGAGGTGCCGATCGCGATCCCAGCCTCCTTCGCGAGCTCGGAGTTGGGGCGGGCTCCTAGCCCAAGCACTACCAGATCGGTTTCGATCGTCCTCTTATCGGTCACTACAGCGGATACACGACCATCCTTGGCCTCGAATCCCTCTACCGCTTCATCGCAGTGCAAGACGATCCCCTCTCCTTGCATCGCGGCTGCCACCAGCTCCCCCATGTCGGGGTCGAGTGTCGACATCGGCGCCGGCGCCTTCTCGATGAGCGAGACCGACATGTTCCTAAGGACGAAAGCCTCGGCCATCTCGATCCCGATGTACCCACCACCAACCACCACTGCTCGCCGAGGTCTGTCACGCTCGATCAGGGCTCTGATCGCCTCCCCGTCCCCCAAAGTCTGCACCCCGAAGATCCCCTCCGCGTCGGAGTTCTCGAGTGGGGGCCGGATCGGCCGTGCGCCGGTTGCGACCAGCAGTTGATCGAACCCCTCGTCGAACTCTCGCTCGTTGTCGAGATCCCGAACGTGCACCTTGCATGCATCAACATCGATGGAAAGAACCTCGTGGCGGATCCGGACATCGATGTGCTGTTTCTCACGGAAACGCTCCGGTGAGCGAGCTATCAACCTGTCGAAGTCGTCGACCGTTCCGCCGATGTAGTACGGGATGCCACAAGCCGAGTAAGAGGTGTAGCTGCCCCTCTCGAAGGCGATGATCTCGAGATCGTCGGGGCCGCGCATCCTGCGCGCTTGGGACGCAGCACTCATCCCCGCCGCATCCCCTCCGACAACGACCAACCGCTCTGGCATCACCCCAGGTTAGTCGTTGGGAATGGAAAAGAGGGGGCCGATCACTCGGCCCCCTCTTTCCAACGACTCGACGCTAGTGCTGAAGCAGCAGATCCAGCGTGATCAAGTCGCCCTTCTTCTCGCAGGTCGGTTCACTCGCTGTGACCGACCCCTCGCCTGAAGCGTCCTTGTAGGCACCGGTGCCTCCGACAACCGAGAACTTGAAGCCCCCCTCGGATTCGAACTCGCTGAACTTGCCCGCGGACTGGATCGAGATCTTCCCGTCAGCCAGCAGAAGGTCACCGTTGAAGCGAGCGTAGCCATCCTGCTTGCCGGTGGTCTCGATGAATGCGAAATAGAGCAGCAATTGACCGGCCGTCTCGCAGGTCTCTGGGTTCAGCTGCTTCTCACGGATGAGCGCCCAGTCGCCGGGTGAGAAACCTGCCGGCTTCTCGTCAATCTCTTTCTCGTGCTCGGTCGAACGCGGATCGAAGAACGTAAGCGTGACCCGCTCTGGCTCGACCTGGGATGTCGCCGGAGCTACCAGAGTCGCAACAAGAACGCTGGCCAGCAACACACCCGCGCCGAACAACGCTTTCACCTTCGTCATGTGACCCCCTTCTCTATCGGTCAACGGCACGGGTACGCTAGCCCAAAGAGGTTGAACTGCTTTGCCTCTTGCGCACTTGGAGTTCTTGATCGTTGCCCTCGTAGGAGCCCGCCCGCCCTAAACCCAACCCCGCGTCTCGACATTTAGAGTTCTGGTCGTTGCCCTCGTAGCTCAGGGGATAGAGCACAGGTTTCCTAAACCTGGTGTCGCAGGTTCGAATCCTGCCGGGGGCACTAACACGGGTGGTGAAACTCCACATGAATTGATTAAGAAGTCCTCACGACCGGTTCATGGAGGACTCATCGCGGCGGGCGACGCTCTTCTCGTCAGATCAGGAACGACAAGAGGAGGCAGGCAACATGTTCGGACGCATCTCCATCGCAGTGCTCACTGCGATCATCGGGCTGGCTTTTCCGGCCAGTGGGTTCGCAGGCACGGTTCAGTCTCGCGAAGAGAACGAAAAGGTGATCAAGCGAACCGATGATGACGACCAAGTCATCTACGCGACCGACGACGACGATGATGACGCCGCGGACGACGTCGCGACGAACGATTCCGGCACCGGTGAGTCGAACGACGGAACGGGCTCCGGGGTCTCGGCCGTCAGCAAGGATGCCGACCTTAGCAATGACGACCTCACCAAGGACCGCACCAACGATGGCCCCGGCCAGGACAACCGCGACTGGTCGGCGAACGTCACCAACGACGGCACTCGCAACGACACTCGCTAGAGCGCTAGAAGCTCTCGGTATCGAAACGGCCCCCGGAACCCCGGGGGCCGTTTCAGTTCCTGACGTCCGACCCCTAGGTGTCCTCGGAAAGGGGGCGGGTCATGTCTTCGGGGACGACCCACTTGTCGAAGTCGGCTGGTTCGACGTAGCCAAGCTCCGCGGCCGTCTCTTTGAGGCTCTTGTCCTCTCGGTAGGCCTTCAAGGCGATCTCGGCCGACTTCTCATAGCCGATGTGGGGGTTGAGGGCGGTGACGAGCATCAGGGAGTTGGCGAGGTGCTCGTCGATCATCTTCATGTTCGGTTCGATCCCGGCCGCGCAGTGATCGTTGAAGGCGCGGCAAGCGTCGGCGAGAAGCGACGCTGACTCCAGCACGTTGTGCAACATCACAGGCTTGTACACGTTGAGCTGGAAGGCGCCCTGAGAGCCGGCGAACCCAACCGCGGCATCGTTGCCGAAGACCTGAGTGCACACCATCGTCATGGCTTCGGACTGCGTTGGGTTGATCTTGCCCGGCATGATCGAAGAACCAGGCTCGTTCTCGGGGATCTTCAGCTCGGCGATACCGGCGCGCGGCCCCATGGCGTAGTAGCGCACGTCGTTGGCCAGCTTGTAGAGAGCGACGGCGAGGGTTCGCAGCGATGAGGACATGTCCACCATGCCGTCATGGGCAGACAGGGCCGCGAACTTGTTCTCGGCAGCAACGAAATCCTTACCGGTTTCGGCGCTCAGCTTCTCTGCAACAACATCACCGAAACGAGCGTGGGCGTTAAGTCCGGTGCCCACCGCAGTCCCGCCGATGGCCAACTCCAAGATGCGAGGAAAGGTGTTCTGGATACGTTCCATCGCCTGGTCCAACTGAGTCACCCATCCGGAGAACACCTGCCCCAACGTGACCGGGGTCGCGTCCTGTAGATGGGTACGGCCCACCATGATCACGCCCGCGTACTGCTCCCCCTTGGAGAGCAGGGTGTCTCGCAGCCGAGCGACCGCAGGAAGGAGATTGTCGGCAATCTCTTCGACGGCTGCGATGTGCATGGCGGTCGGGAAAGTGTCGTTGCTCGATTGTCCCCGGTTCACATCGTCGTTGGGATGTACCGGCGACTTCGAGCCGATCTCGCCACCGGCGATCTGTATCGCACGGTTCCCGATGACTTCGTTGGCGTTCATGTTGGACTGCGTGCCGGAACCTGTTTGCCACACCACCAAGGGGAACTGATCGTCCAGCTTTCCCTCGATCACCTCGTCGGCTGCCTTGACGATGAGGTCGACCTTTTCGGGCGCAAGCTGACCCAGTTCCCCGTTGGCCTGCGCCGCGGCCTTCTTCAACAATCCCAGCGCGCGGATAACCCGGCGTCCCCAGACGAACCGATCACGTCCGATGGGGAAGTTCTCGATCGATCGCTGGGTCTGGGCCCCCCAGAGCTTGTCGGCTGGAACCTTGACCTCGCCGAGCGAATCCTTGTCGATGCGGAAAGCGCCGTTGTTCTCCATGCCTAGATGTTAGGACGCGAGAAGCAGACCGGCAGCCGTGTATGAGACCACCAGCGCCAAGACCACGATCGGTATCAACAGTGCCCGAGGGCGCAAGACGGCGACGCCCATTCCGGCCACCGCCACCAAGACCACCTTCATCGTGATGCCCATCTCGGTCACCAGCGGGTTGGCCTCATAGGCGAGACCCGACGAAAGGGCGCTGGTCGTGAGGGCCGCGTCAAGGAGATTCAAGAGGTTCAGCGCGGCCCACAGAACGATGGGCCGCGCTATAACCTTCCTAGATCCGGTTCGAGTCCCCTCCGTTGCTCTCGCCACTAGCATCGATCACATCACCCTCGGCGACGTACGCGCTATCCCCTTCGGGCAAGAAAAGGCCGCGAACCAGTGAGCAGGCGCTTCTCCCGCGGAGGCAACCGCAGGCTGCCAAGATCTTCTCGGCCCGTCCCATCGGCTCGCCGTGAGGGCCGGACCCCCCTCTGCCGGGGGACGGCTACCTTTGGGGGGTGAGGAGGAACCTTTGATGAAGCTTGGGATGGTGGGTCTCGGCAAGATGGGCGCCAACATGACGCGCCGGCTGATCAGGGGCGGTCACGAGGTTGCCGTTTTCGATATCGATCCTCAAGCCGTGGTTTCGCTGACCGAGGAGGGCGCCGAGGCGACCGGGTCTCTAGCCGATCTGGCAACCAAACTCTCCCCGCCAAGGCTTGTGTGGGTGATGGTTCCCAGCGGCGAGATCACCAACACCACGATCACTCAGCTCAAAGATGTCTTGTCAGAGGGTGACCTCGTCGTCGACGGGGGCAACTCTCGCTACACCGACTCGATGCGTCACGGCCGCGAGCTGGCCGAGGCAGGCATCTCGTTCCTGGACGCCGGCACCTCGGGCGGCGTGTGGGGACTCGACAACGGCTACTGCTTGATGGTCGGGGGTGCACAGGAATCGTTCGAGCGCGCCGAGCCCGTGTTAGCCACACTGGCTCCGAAGAACGGCTACGCCCATGTCGGCGAGACTGGCGCCGGACACTTCACGAAGATGGTTCACAACGGCATCGAGTACGCATTGATGCAGGCATACGGCGAAGGGTTCGAGCTACTCCATCAGAGCGAGTTCGACATCCCGATCGGAGAGGTTGCCGAGGTATGGCGTCACGGAAGCGTGGTGCGATCGTGGCTGTTGGATCTCTTGGCCAAAGCACTCGAGGATGATCCCGATCTCAGCGAGCTCGATGACTACGTCGATGATTCCGGCGAAGGTCGATGGACGGTGGAAACGGCGATCCGCTACGCGATCCCAACTCCGACGATCGCCATGTCGCTGTTCCAGAGATTCGCGTCTCGCCAAGATGCCTCGTACGCGGGAAAGATGATCTCGGCGCTTCGGCGCGAGTTCGGCGGGCATGCGGTCCGTTCCATCGAGGATCAAGGCGAGAAGTGAGCACCAAGACCGCGCCGGTTCGGGTTCGCGACAGCGAAACAACGGATGACGTCAGTCCGGAAAAGCCGTGGCTTGTCATCGTGTGGAACGATCCGATCAATCTCATGCCCTACGTGACCTGGGTGCTCCAGAAACTGTTCGGTTACCCCAAGCACAAGGCCGAGAAGCTGATGCTCGACGTCCATCACAAAGGCAAGGCGGTCGTTTCTTCCGGGGCGAAAGAGAAAGCCGAACTCGATTGCTTCCGCCTGCACGGCTACGGCTTGTGGGCGACGATGTCCAAGAGCGAATGATCCTTCCGATGTCACGGTCCCCGCGCCACCATTGATGCCTTCGTTCGAGCTGATCCCGGATGAGGGTCTTCGAGTTGGATTCGACAGGATCGAGGCGCGGCTGCTGCGCGAACTCGTTGCCGAGATGAAACTGCTCCTGGAGGTCGACATCCCCCCTACAGACCCGGTGCTGGAGCGTCTCTTCCCACAGGCCTCAGATGACCCCGAAGAAGCCGCTCTCTATCGCGAACTCGTCGGAAGCGAGCTCAAGGCAGTGAAGGTCGAAGCTCTTAGGCTGGTTGCCGATCGGCTCGGACAGCGTGGCCCCCTCGAGACTTCGATCCCCGAAGAGGAATGGGACGCATGGTTGTCGTTGTTGACCGACATGCGACTCGCCATCGGGACCCGCATGCAGGTGACCGAAGCGATGATGGAAGCGGAGCTAGATCCCGAAGACCCAGACACTCCCGCGATGTCGGTGCTGCACTGGCTCGGGTGGGTCCAGGGTTCGATGCTGGCAGCTATCCAACAGGAGGACGAAGATGGCCACTTTGAATGAAGGAGACGCAGCTCCAGATTTCGAGCTACGGGACGGCGATGGGAAGACATGGAGCCTGAGAGATCTGAAGGGCTCGAGGGTGATCCTCTACTTCTACCCCGCCGATGACACGCCTGGCTGCACCGCTCAAGCGTGCGACTTCCGAGACTCGATGCAGCCGTTGACCGCCGCGGGGTACACCGTGCTGGGGATCAGTCCACAGGACGCTGACAGCCATGGCAGGTTCGCTGAGAGATACTCCTTGAACTTCCCCTTGCTGGTCGATGAGGACCACAAGGTCGCCGAGGCCTACGGCGCTTGGGGCGAGAAGAAGAACTACGGCAAGATCTACGAGGGGATCGTCCGTTCCACGTTCGTGATCGATGACAATGGCGTTGTCGAGAAGGCGCTCTACAACGTCAAAGCGACCGGCCATGTGTCTCGGCTGAAAGAACAGTTGTCTCTCTAGAGATCCAGGTTCGCTCGCAGATAGTCGAGATCGGCTGCTATGCCCGGCCAAGGTGTCTCGCAGATGACGGCAGGCGCTCCGGAGGCCGCGATCATCGAGACGATCGACTCGGGATCCATCAGCCCTTGGTCGAAGTTCGCGTGGCGGTCTGCCCCGGTTCCCGCCTCATCGCGTGAGCTGTTCGCATGCACCAGATCGATGCGCCCGGTCGCTTCGAGGACCCGCTCGATGACGGAATCCAACTCTTCCCCGGCGGCGTGTGCATGGCAGGTGTCGAAGCAGAAGCCGACGCTGTAGTCAGTGAGGTAGGTCCATAGCTTGGCGATGTTCTCCACGTAGCGCGCCATCGCGTTCTCACCTCCGGCCGTGTTCTCGATCAGGATCGGAACCGGTGGTTCACCTAGCTCCTCGAAGACCTTGGCCCAACGCACGTATCCCGCCTCGACCCCGTCTTCGGCATGGCCACCGTGCACGATGAAACCTGCGGCACCGATCTCGGCCGCGCGCTGCAGCGCGCCTTGCAAGGTCTTGCGAGACGGGATGCGGATGCGCGGGTTGGGGTGAGCGACATTGATCCGGTACGGGGCGTGCACGTAGATGGGCACGTCCGAGGTTGCCAGCTCGTCGATGTCATCACGCGGCGGGGGTTGCTTGAACTCTTGCGGTGGCCCCACGAACATCTGCAGGCAAGAAGCGTCTAGGGATGCAGCTTCTTCTAGGGGGGCATCGCCGGGGACGTGGGCTCCAAGGATCATCCAGGGACGCTACCAACCGCAGCCCCATCGGTGTTTCCGGGCGCCGTTTGCCAGGCGGAAGGCGCATGGGGCAGGATGCCCGCATGAAACTGCTCAGGGATGTGGGCATCCGCCATCTGGTGACCGTCGACCCCCAAGTCACGCTTAGGCATGCAGCACGAGCGATGATGGACCGAGGCGTCGGTTGTGCCGTGGTTATCGACGGCGAACAGGTCGCAGGCATCATCACCGAGCGAGACATCCTCAGATCGGTTTCTCAGAGCCAGGATCTCGACGCGGTCCTTGTGGGCAGCGCGATGACTCGCCATGTCGTCAGCGGTTCGCCCGGGTGGACCTTGGTCCAAGCCGTCAATGCGATGGTCGAAGGTGGCTTCCGTCATCTGTTGATCACCGAGATGGACGAACCCGTCGGCATCGTGTCACTGCGCGACCTCATGGACTCGATGGTCGAGATGGTGCAAACCCAAGACACCGCGACTGCCTGAGCCCCACGGGCCCACAACAGATCTGCGCTTCTAGGAAGCTTCCGCTTGGGCTTTCAGTGCTTGCAACAACTCCGCCTGCATCTTCCGCAGGCGCCTTGCTAAGAACACCGCCAGCACACGGCCGAGGACCCCGGCCGGCAGCTGAGAAGAAAGCGAATGTTCGATCGTGGTTCCGCTCGGGGTGCTCGATACCGTGTAGGTGATCTGCATCCCAACGCCGACCACCACGCTCTGCTCGTATCTGTCTTCCGACACGTGCGTAGTTACCGACTTCCCATCAACGTCGAACCCGAGCATCCGGGCACGTCCATCCACAACGTCGGAGGGGGCCAGGGGGGCGGGTCCCTCGGCGATTCTGATCTCGGCCTGCCACTTCGGCCAGGTTGAGGGGTCGAGGATCAGCGCCATGACCTCAGCCCAGGATGCATCGGTAGTGACCGACCTCGTGATCTCGAGTCTCTTGGTGAACATCACAGCAGAGTGTAGGCAGCTTGCCTTCATGGGTACGGAGGTTTTCGCTGCGTTACCTCCCAGTACGAGCGGCTACCCTCAATAGGTGGACGCGAGATTAGGGATCGCCGCGGGTAGCACTCTGGGAGCCGAAGCGGCTGCCGAGATAGCGCGCGAGGGCGGCAATGCGGTCGATGCCTGCCTGGCGGCCGCCGTCATGGGGTGGGTGGCGGAACCGTTCTTCACCTCGATCGGTGGCTCGGGGTTCGTCGCGGTGCGCACGGCCGAAGGAAACGTCGAGATCATCGACGGCAACCAGATGATGCCGTTCACCGACCCGGCCGAGCCGGGCCAAGGGATCAAGCGCACCTTCCTGGACTACTCAGACGGGATGTATACCGGCATCGGTGGAGGCTCGGTTGGAGTGCCCGGGATCCTCGCCGCAGTGCGACGTGCGTGGGAGCGCCATGGCAACGCCGATTGGGATGCACTGTTCGCACCGGCGATCCGAGCCGCTCGCGACGGCTTTCCCTTTCCCAAGACCTCCGCTTATTACCTGAGCGTCACCTTCGACGAGATCTGGTCCAAATACCCCGAAGCCAAAGCACTGTTCGGCGACAGAGATGGACAGCCGCTCAAAGAGGGTGCTTTGTTCGTACAACCCGAGCTTGCCGATTCTCTCGAAACGATCGCGCAAGAGGGCCCCCGGACTTTCTACAAGGGCGAGCTTGCGCACCTGATCACCGATGCACTGCGCGCCGACGGCGGCTTCATGGAAGTTGCCGACCTGGAGGGTTACGAAGCCTACGTGCGCTTGCCACTGATCTCGGAGTGTTTCGGGTGGAGGCTGCACACCAACCCGCCGCCGGCATCAGGTGGCGCCTCTCTGGTGCATGTCTTGTCCATGCTCGAAAGCTCCCGGTTGAACGACCCCGTCGAACGACTTCGGGCCATCGCCGAAGCCCAACGTGCTGCGACGATGCTGTCCTTCGAGGGCATGCAGGATGCCGATGACATCGCAGCCGAAGCCGAAGAAACCACTCTTTCCCCGACCGCCGTCGCGCAACAGCCCAGCAAGCGCGGCGAGACCACCCACTCGTCCAGCGCCGACATCGACGGATACGCGTGTGCGATCACGGAATCAGCGGGTTACGGAGCGGGCCTGGTGATCGCGGGCATGTTGATGAACAACACGCTGGGTGAAGAAGAGCTGAATCCGCTAGGGGTACATGGTCTGGCTCCCGGGGCTCGCTGTCACACCAACATGGCCCCCACGATCGCGTCGCGCGAGGACGACGGAAGCATCGTGGCGCTCGGCTCACCCGGAGCGACCCGCATCGTCGGAGCGATCGCCCAGACCTTCTTGCGCGTGGCGGTCGACGACATGCCCCTGCAAGAAGCGGTCGCGGCCCCCCGGGCTCACCTCGATCGCCGGGAAGCCGGGGACACGCTGTGTTTCGAGCCGGGCCTGCCCGGAAGCGAGATCGAGAACTTCCTGCACCGGCCCTACGAGGAGATTCACATGTTCTTCGGGGCCGTCCAGGCCGCGGGAGTAGATGCGAGCGGCCGAGTCCACGCGGCCCACGATCCCCGGCGCTCCGGCGGCTCCACCCTGATCTAGTTATCAGGGAAGGATCGCGCGGTTATCCCGCCAGTACCGCGCGCGGAAACGGCTCAAGTGCCTCCCTGCTCCGCACAGGACATCGACCCCAGCGACTCTCGCGGGAGGGTTCGTGGCCGGCCGAGGGGGAACATCTGGATTGCGGGCTTGTTCTCCCGAAGTGAGACATCGTCGACAAAGGGGGTAACGATGCGGCTGTTCTCGGTAAAGCCGACGCTCACCATCAAAGGCCGAAAGTTCAAGGGCATCAGAGGGTGGTCGGGCAAACCGACGCATCCACCACTGACCGACATCCCCATCGGGGCGTACGTGCTCGCAGCGGTTTTCGATCTGCTGTCGGTCGTCGTCGGAGAGGGCGAGACCGGTCGCAACCTCTTTGTAGCGGCCACCTACGTGATGCTCGGTGGCCTGATCGTTTCCATCCCGACGGCGATCACCGGCCTGGTCGACTGGAAGACCTCGACCCCCAAGGGCACCCAAGCGTGGCGCACCGCGAACACGCACATGGCGATCATGCTCACCACCACGGCCGTGGTCGTCCTTGACCTTGTGCTTCGCTGGAGCGACTTCGACACCAGCCTCGCGACTCCGATCTCGATCATGGTGCTGACTCTGTTGATCGGGGGAGCCGTCGCCCTGGGGGCCACCTACGGCGGAACGCTCGTCTACGACTACGAGTTCAACGTCGAGCAGGACCGTGGCTACGCGTGGGAAGAATCAGAGACCGACTACCTCCCCGGCGAGAAACCCGATAAACCCGGCCAGCACGCCTGAGCGGTTACGCGTCGTGGAGGACGCGGCCTTCCATGCCTCCGGCGACGGTCACAACTTGGCCAGTCACGTGACCGGAGATGTGGTCGGACGCAAGAGCAACGATCGTGGAAGCGACATCGGTAGCTTCACCTAGCTTGCGCAGCGCCATCGTGCGCGTGATGCGCTTGGGGAACTCGGGATCTGCAAGAACATCGCGGGTCATGTCGGTCTTGGTCCACCCGGGACACACGACGTTGACCCGTCCGTTGGGAGCGATGCGCACGATCTCGTTCTTCAAACTCGACAAGAGGCCCGAGGCGATAGCGCCCTTTGAGGCCGCATAGTCCGCATGACCCGCCTCTCCCATCAGGCCCGCGGTTGAGGCGACCATGACGATGTTCCCCTCGCCGGTTGTTGCGACGTGCTTGAGGAAAGCTCGGCAGGTGAGAAAGACGCTGTCGAGATTGGCCGTAACGGTGTCGCGCCAGCGCTCGTAGGACATCTCCCAGATCGGCTCGTCGGCGCTGGGCCAGGCGCCGGCGTTGGCGACGCAGATCTCGAGCCCACCCAGCTTCTCGATCGCGCCCGAGAAGAGCGACTCCACCTCCGACTCAACGGTCAGATCCGCCTGTAGAGCGATTCCTCCCGTTTCATCCGCAAGAGCTTCGGCTCGTTGAGCACTGCTTCGGTAATGGATGGCAACCTTGGCTCCCTCGTCAGCAAAGGCCTTGACGATCGCCCCGCCGATGCCTCCGCCGGCCCCGGTCACCAGCACCCTTTTGCCCGCCAGTCCTGTGTCCATGGCAGCACGCTATAACCTCGCCCACGATGAAGGACATAGGAATCGTCGGTCTGCCTTACACGGGGAAGTCCACGATCTTCACGGCGCTGACCCGCAGTGGGAGTCAGGGGGGCCGCAGCAACCAGGCCGTGGTAGACGTGCCCGACGAACGCTTGCAGGTGCTCACCGACATCGAGAGCAGCAAGAAAACCGTTCACGCCAAGGTGCGCTTCGTCGATGTGCCCGGAGGTTTCACCGCGCAAGGCATCGCCGAGTTCCGCACCATGGATGCATTGTGCATCGTGCTGAACGCGTTCGGGCCGGACAACGACCCCGTCAAGGAGCTGGGCTCGGTCGAAGCCGAGCTCGTCATCAACGACCTCACTAGCATCGAAAGCGGGCTTGAGAAAGCTCGCAAGCGCGCCAAGAGTCAGAAGGAAGCCGTTGCCGAAGTCGCAGTGCTCGAACGCGCTTCGGCGCTTCTCGAACAGGAACGCCCCTTGCGCGAAGGTGACTTCTCTGATCCCGAAGATCGCAAGATCCTGCGCGGTTATGGCCCATTGACCCTCAAGCCCTGGGTCATCGTGGCAAACGTCGAGGAAGGCGGTGATGTGCCGGGTGGCCTTCCGGACGGCTCCATCGCGATCTCCGCTGCCCTCGAAGCCGAGGTCGCCGGCGTCGAAGACCCCGCCGAAGCGCGCGAACTACTGGCCGGTTTCGGCGTCGAAGAGCCCGGCCTCGACAAGGTCATCGACGCTTGCTACCGAGCGCTCGATCTCATCACCTTCCTCACCACCGGAGCAGACGAAACCCGAGCATGGGAGGTCCGCAAAGGTGCCAAAGCCCCTGAAGCCGCCGGCGCCATCCACTCAGACCTAGAGCGCGGCTTCATCCGGGCCGAAGTGATCCACTACGACACCCTGGTCGAGGCCGGTTCATGGGACGCTGCCAAAGCCAAGGGGGCCTTGCGAGTCGAGGGCAAGGACTACACCGTCGTGGAAGGCGACATCCTCAACATCCGCTTCGCCGTCTAGCCAACCTTCAGAACCTCATTGGACGAGCATCGGGCACACGATGAGTTCGAAATCGCCACCCTCCCAGTCGTCGAGTGACCTCGACGTCGCTCCTTGCGGGGTCAGGACGCCGGCGATCAGGCAGTCGGCATCGACCACCAAGGAGAGGGATCGCTGAGTCAGCGGGCGGTCTCCCGACGGACCTCGTGAACCGCTTCGGAAGCCAGAGTTAGGGCTTCCTCTTCATCGGCCGCGGCCTTGCCACGGATGCGATGGATCACTCCCAGTCCGTCGCGTAGAGCCTCGTCGAGCACTTCCGACTGCGTTCGACCGGTGCGCGCGGCCCGAACGCGCACGTGGCGCATCAATTCCTCGTCCACGGAGAGCGTGGTCTTGACTCTTGCCATATCGCCATATTGCCGTATCACCTCCCACTGGCAAGAGGTTGCGCCTTCCTACGCGCCACGCCGCTAGGGCGCGGCGGCAGCGGATCCAGGCGGCCGCCGGGGCTGCACAGCCGCCTGATGATCGCCGGCTAACTCCGCGCTGAAGAGGGCGGAGCCCACCGCCAGCATCGAGGCGGTCCGCTCCTCGTCGGCCGGCCGGGCGATCAGGAAACCCTGTCCGAGCTTGCACCCCATGGACCGGATGCTCATGAGTTGTTCTGTCGTCTCTATGCCCTCTGCGACAGCTTCCAAGCCCAGATCCTGCGAGAGTGTGACGATGGCGCGAGCAACGGCAGCATCCTGCCCGCCGTGCGCAACACCTTCGACGAACTGCCGGTCGATCTTGACGATATCGAAAGGAAAACGGCGGAGGTAGCTAAGCGACGAATAGCCCGTACCGAAATCGTCGATCGCGACGCGGACTCCTACTCCCCGGAGTGTCTCAAGACGGTTGATCACGGTCTCTGCATCGCTCACAAGAACGGTTTCCGTGATCTCAAGCAAGAGAGCCGTCGGATCGACCCCAGAATCCCTCAGCGCAGCTTCGACATCGGCTTCGAACACAGACTCAAGGAGTTGGCGGCCGGACACGTTGACTCCGATCCCTAGATCAGAGTGAAAGGGGAATGCCTCCTGGTATTCGCGCAGCTTTCGACAGGCATGGTTCAGGACCCAGCGACCGAGTGGAACCACCAGACCAGTCTGCTCCGCCACCTCGATGAAAGCGGACGGCGGCAGAAGACCTCTGGTGGGATGCTGCCATCGCACCAAGGCCTCAAGTTCGCACACCCTTCCCGTCTCCAGGTCAACGATCGGCTGATAGTGGAGGACGAACTCATCGCGCTGCATCGCGAGTTGAAGATCCGAGATCAGTTGCCGGCGGGCGATGAGTGAAGCATGCAGCCTCCGGCTGAAGAACCTGTAGCCTCCCGTCCCCTTGCGCTTGGCGGCATACATCGCCAGATCTGCTTCCCGTAGCAGCCTTTCGGCCTTCCCTTTCGTGTAGTCGCTAACCGAGATTCCTAGGCTGGCGCCGACCATGACTTCTCTTTCGCCAACCAAGACCGGCAGCTTCAGCGCGTGCAGGATGCGGTCGGCGACTTGGGCCACCTCCCGCTGCTCTGACAAGCTCTCGAGCAGGATCGCAAACTCATCCCCACCGATCCTTGCCACTGTGTCCTCTGGTCGAACGCATTCTTGTAGGCGCTCCGCCACCTTGATGAGCAAGTCATCACCGGATCCATGTCCGAGACTGTCATTGACCTCCTTGAAACTATCGAGATCGATGATCAAAACGGCGACCAATTCGGTGTGACGCGACCCGCGCGCAAGCGCCTGCTCGAGCCGAAAGCGGAACAATCTCCTGTTCGGAAGATTGGTTAGTGCATCGTGGCTCGCCTGCCGGACGAGCTCCTCCTCCAGGATCTTGCGCTCGGTTACGTCACGGATATTGAGGACGAGTCTCTCTACCTTGGGATCATCGAGGAGATTGGCCACGGTCATCTCCGCATGGCGCCAAGATCCATCCTGGTGCAACCATCTGCATTCGATCAGCGACGAATCCGTGGGGGATGTAGCCGCGTCGGCGATAGCGGCGAACGCTCGGGGCCAATCATCCGGATGAAGCAGTTCCCGGAGTCCGCGGCCGACCAGATGACCCGGATCGTGTCCTAAGACGTGTCTCAACGAAGGGCTCAGGTATCGGATCGATCCGTCGGGTCCGATCACGGTGATGATGTCCGAGGAGTTGCGAACCAAGGCGTCGAAGTCTTCGCCCTGATCTTTGGGGAAGAGCACGCTGCGCATCATCAGAGTCGCGACCGCAACGATCGATACGGCCACGAACTCCACCACGACCGCAGCAATCAACGACTCGCTCGCGTTCAGGAGAGCTGCTGCCCCCACAGCGACCGCGACAACCACAACGCACAGGAGACCCCCGCTCACCCATGGAGAGATGATCCTGCCGGCGTTCGCTGACGCCACGAAAGACCCGGAACTTGCACGCGCCTCGATCCCGGTCACAGTCGCACTTGCTTCGTCGTCCAGCGGAGGTGGACGCGGTCGGTCTGGCTCGTTCACAGTCCCCATCCCCTGGTGGGTTGACGTTCACCGCGATATTCACACATTCGCACATAAGTGCCCAGAACAGACGATCGCTTCCGACATCGGCTCGGACCGGCCGCCAGAGGCCAAGGTACGTGCTCGGTACCTCGCGGTCGGAGCGGTGATCAGTGATCGTCACCGGGCTTCTGTTGGTTCCGGCCGTGCGTTCCCTCTATCCGGGGTAGCCCTTCACCCGAAGAGTTCGTGTTCAGCCTGGGGCTTAAACCGAGCCGCCACGAAAGTGAGTGAAGGCTCGGACGTTAGGTCTGGTAGGTGTTCGAAGCTGATGTGAAGTTGGCGTTACCGGAATAGATCGCCTCGAAGAGGAAGTGATCGCCCCTGTAAGTATTCGGCGGCGCGACGCTGAGGGCTCCCTGGCCATCGGTGACACCTCGGCCCACTTCGACCCCGTCGACGAAGAACACGACTTCCATCCCACTTAGAGCGCCACCGTCTTCTGTCAGCGTCACGTTCATGCGCCGGTTCTTGCCCTTACCCGAGACATCGAAAGTAAGGATCGAATCCTCTTTCTCCAAGGTGAATCCGGTGACGAGGTTCGAAGCTTCATAAGTGTCTTCGAGACCCGCATACTCGACGCTCAGCGCGTAGGACCCGGGTTCAAGATCGATGGTCTCGGTGACCGACGCCACCCCATCGAGACCCGTGAGTGCAGTCCACGACAACGAGTCCTCGGCGTCGGACAGTCCGAAGACGACCTCGGCCCCCGCGATGGGCAAGCCGTTCTCGTCCGTGAGCTGGGCTGCAAACGTCGACGAGTCACCGTACTGACCGGACGTGGCATTCGCATCGGTGAACCCCAATGAGGTGGCCAGTGCCGCGGCCGGAGCCTCGATCGAACCGACCGCAGCCAACGCGTTGAGACGTCCGTAGCCGGAGACTGGGTCGTAGCCCGGCGTATACAGATCATCGGCACTGCCGATGATGGCATCGATCACGGCCCTGGCGTTCTCGGCCGACCGTGTGCCGCCCAGTCGCTCGTACACCAGAGCCGCAGCACCGGCGACGTGAGGTGACGCCATCGAGGTTCCGGCGATAGCGGAGTAACCCACGTCGCCACAAGTGTCGTTGCTGCGGAGCCAGGTCGAGAGGATCTCCTCGTCGTGCTGCTGGCAGAAGATCTGGCCGAGCGTCCCCGCTCCCCCCGGAGCCAGCAGACCCGGGCCGACGGTCTCGTCTCCATCGGGTTTAGCGGGGAAGTTCCCGTACCAGGAGTTGAGGTCACGGGTATCCGAGGCTCCGACACAGATCACATCCTCAGCCGTCGCGGGGATAGCACACAGCGGGAAGGTCTCGTTGCCGGCCGCAGCAACCACCACCACGCCCTGGGAGCGGGCGTACTCGATCGCTTCATTGACCTCTGGGAACAGCGGCTCCACGACCTCGACCCCAGTCAACGCCGACGGCCAGCCAAGCGACATATTGATCACATGCGCTCCGGCATCGGTTGCGTGACGGATCCCGTCGGCCAGTTGATCGGCGGTGCCGCTGCCTTCCGCATCCAAGACCCGCACGGGGATGATCGTCGAGTCGGGGGCAACCCCGGCGACGCCGACACCGTTGTTGGTGCATGCGCCGATGATCCCGGCGACGTGAGTCCCGTGACCGTTCTGGTCGTTAGCCACCGTGTCGCCTTCGACCAGGTCGGCGCCCGCCGCCAGGTCGATCTTGCCATCACAAGACAGGTCCGGATGAGGGTCCGACCCGCTTCCGACGTCGATACCCGAGTCGAGAACGGCGACCCGTACCCCACACCCGGTCACGCCATACTGAGCCCAGGTTTCAGGAGCCTTGACCTTGCGCAGACCCCACTGCCCGCCGTTCGTCCCACCAAGCAGGTCTTCTCCAGAGAACAGCGGATCGTTAGGTGTTGCTTCGTAAGAAGCACAGGAAGCGTTGCCTCCGCCACCACCACCACCGCCGCCACCACCGGTGTCGCAGGCGTCTCCGATCCCATCAGAGTCGGAGTCTTCTTGTCCGGGATTGGAAACGCTCGGGCAGTTGTCGGTCGCGTCATCGACGCCGTCACCGTCGGAATCGGTCCCTCCACCAGATCCACCACCACCATTGATGGAGAACCCGGAGGGGTAGTCGATGGAGTCGTACACGATGTAGCTGCCTGCCTCTTCATCGAGGAACGCACCGGCGATCGAGATCGTCACAGGTTGTCCGGCCGGGTCGATGGCGAGAGGGACTTCGTTACCCGCAGCGTCCAGCATCGTGGTGTAAGTCTTGGTGAAACGGCTCGGCACATCCCCGATCTGAGGTTCGATCGTTTGCGACAGAGTGGGCAGTTTGAACGGGGTGGCTCCCACCCAGATGGTCGGCTTGTAATTCGCCTCGCCGAGAAGATCCCCGACCGGTGTTTTCGCCCAGAAGTCCAACGTGAAGCTTGTGATCGTCGTGTCCACCTGACCGAACCAGTTCGGGTCATAGAGGGCATTGGGTCCTCCGTTGCCGAGGAGGGGCACGTCGTTGAACTGGGAGGAGGTCTCAAAGGTGGGGAAGCTCTGATCGAACGTGTTCGAGCCATCCAGCACGTCTGTGTTTCCAAGACCACTCACGGAATGGAAATAGAAGGTAGGGCCGGCAGCGGGTTCGACCTGGGCGGTGGCGGGGACGACGAAGGTTCCCAGCAACACGACGGTGGATAGGAGCGCGAGCCAGGTCGCCCGGCGAGAGATCGACATCGATGTCCTCCAAGGATTCTCCCGATCCAGCCCTCCCGGATCGAGTCGCTTGGGGGGATTCGCCCTTTTCGCCCAGAATCCCTGCAAAGCAAAGCAAGTTACTCAGATGACGGTCCGCCACGCTAACGAAGGTCGACGAAGCGGCCCAGCGGTTGGCTACACATGGGAAGCTTGCTCGCGGCCCGCCCGACGACCCGCATGACCAGCGACGAAAGGCACCGCATGGACGAGACACCTGCGCCATCGCAAGGAAAGGGACCGGTTCCCTTCCCGCCCCCCGCCATCTACGTCACGGGCCTGTTGCTGGGGATCATCGTTGAATCGATCGAGCCCTCCCCCGCCTTGCATCCGGCGATAACGATCCCCGCTGCAGCGA
This sequence comes from uncultured Actinomycetes bacterium, assembly GCA_937863385.1. GTDB lineage: Bacteria > Actinomycetota > CADDZG01 > CADDZG01 > WHSQ01 > CALMBW01. The sequence goes on from CALMBW010000020.1 coordinate 76,427, forward strand.
TATGTCTCGGCCTGGCGATCTATCTGGATGGCTCTGCAAGCAAGCGCTTCATCAGGAACAAGACCGCGATGATCCCGTGGAAGCCCGCAAGCGCCTTGGTCACCGACGGTCCCTACCGGTTCACCCGCAACCCGATGTATCTAGGGATGGTGTTCCTGTACTCCGGCCTGGCCTTCTCGTTCGGGCTGCTGTGGGCATTCGTCTTCTTGCCCGTAGTCATCCTGCTGATAGATAGAACGGTGATAGCACGCGAGGAACCTTATCTAGAGCGCCTCTTCGGAGAGGGATACCTCAACTACAAGGCCCGGGTCAGGCGCTGGATCTAGATCACGCCTCGTCCTGTTAACCGGTGGGTCGTAGATTCGGGTCATGACTGACATCGCGTACACGGCAAGGGACGGGGTCAACCTCGCATACCGGGTTACCGGGCAAGGACCTCCCGACGTGGTGTTCGTTCCGATGTGGTTCTCGAATCTAGACATCCTCCTAGAGTCTCCGTCGATCTCTCAAGGCGTAGACGGTTTCACATCGGTCGGCCGGCTCGTTCTGTGGGACCGGCGCGGTTCGGGATTGTCCGATCGTGGTGTCGAGCCCGCCGGCCTCGACGAACATGCCTTGGATCTGATCGCGGTGATGGACGCTGCCGGGGCGGAAGATCCGGCACTGTTCGGATTCAATGAGTCGGGGATCTTGGCTGCCTATGCCGCCGCACGTTTCCCGGACAGAGTCTCGAAGCTCGTCCTGTACGGCACCTACGCCACGACCCTGCAGCAGGACGACTACCCATGGGCGCCGCCGGAGGAAGAGCGCGCCTTGCAGGTTCAGTGGGTGACCAACGAGTGGGGGGCTCGGGATGCTGCGACGATGATGATGGCAGGAGGCAACGAACGGGACGTGCAGTGGGCCATGCGATGGATGCGAAATTCCGTCAGCCGTGACCGTCTGAAGGCTACTTACGACATGCTCGCTACCTACGATGTTCGCGAGATGTTGACGGACATCAAGTGCCCGACGCTCGTTCTACACCGTCGCGACGACCTCAACGTCCCTGCGGCCAACGGCCGTTACATCGCATCCAAGATTCCCGGTGCCCGCTACGTCGAGTTCCCAGGCTTCGAGCACTCGCCGTTCCTCGGAGATTGGGACACGATCGCCGGCGAGATCGAAGAGTTCCTCACGGGAAAGAGAAGGCCTCGGTTCAGTGACCGGGTCTTGGCCACGATCATGTTCACCGACATCGTGTCGTCGACCGAACAAGCTGCGCGCTTGGGTGATGCCCGTTGGCGAACGATGCTCGATTCCTACGACGGTGTGGTTCGCAAGCAACTCGAACGGTTCGGCGGCCGCATGATCAAGTTCACCGGGGACGGCTCATTGGTAACTTTCGATAGCCCGGCCCGGGCTATCCGCTGCGCTGCTGCGGTCCGAGATGAGCTGGGCGAGCTAGGCATCGAGGTCCGCTGTGGTGTTCACACCGGCGAGGTCGAGCTGCGCGGCGATGATGTCGGAGGCATCGCCGTGCACATCGCCGCTCGCGTCATGGACCTTGCCACCTCAGGCGAGGTCCTAGTGTCGGCCGCGGTTCCGGCGCTCACAACAGGATCGGATGTCACCTTCGAAGAACGTGGCTCCCACCAACTCCGGGGTGTCGAGGGCGAGTGGAAGATCTACGCCGCAACCTGACCCAGTCGTTCTGTTAACAGATCCCGCCAACAGTTGGCCGTTTTGGTTAACAGAACGGAGTTAGAGGATGCGTTCACCTAGTGCGGAGGCGACCAGCTCGACCGCTAGTTGGCCGGTGATATCCGCGTGGTCGAGGATCGGGTTCACCTCCACCACCTCGATCGACGTGAGGGCCTGTGACTCGGCCAGGATCTCCATCGCGAGATGAGCCTCGCGGTAGCTGAGACCTCCCTTTACGGGCGTGCCGACCCCCGGCGCGATCTCTGGGTCACACACGTCCACGTCAAGAGAAAGGTGCACGAATCCTGGCCCTCCCACAACCTCCAAAGCTTCGTGCATCACGGCGTCGACCCCACGCTTGTCGATCTCGTGCATCGTGAAAGCAGTGATGCCCTGGCTGCGGATCAGGTCTTTCTCGCCGGGGTCGAGCGAGCGAACGCCGACCAGCGCGACCCTCTTTGGGTCAACCCACGGCGGCGCGCCCAGACCATCCAGATCGAAGCCGCACACACCGAGCGCGGCGGCCAAAGGCATCCCGTGGACGTTGCCGGTTGGGGAACTGCCGGGGGTGTTCAGGTCGCCGTGGGCATCGACCCACAGGACGCCACCCGTCCCACTAGCGCGGTGGAGCCCGGCGAGCGTCCCCATCGCTATGGAATGGTCTCCGCCCAGAACGAGTGGGATGGCACCAGCCTTCGTGATCTCGGAAACGTGCGTAGCGATCTTCGAGCAGGCCGCGAGGATCTCAGGGAGATAGCGAGCATGCTCGTCGGCAACCGACGCTATCTCGGCGATCTCCACAAGCACGTTTCCGTGATCGCGAACCCCATAACCGAGCTTAGCGATGCGATCATCGAGTCCCGAATAGCGCAAAGCACTCGGACCCATATCGACACCTCGCCGAGAGGCACCGAGATCGAGTGCAGCACCGAGTATCGCAACCTGTCGTTTCTGATCCATGCAAGCATGGTGGCATGAAGTCCGACAGCCCGCGTACCGCCGTTGTCACCGGCGCATCGAGTGGGATCGGCGAGGCGACCGCTTACCGCCTGGCCGAGGAAGGTTTCGAGCTTGTTCTAGGAGCACGGCGCCTCGACCGTCTGCGCGAGGTGGCTGCCAAGTGTGGCGCGAAGGCCTACGAGCTAGACGTAACGGACAAGTCTTCGATCCGGGCCTTCTGCGAACGCATCGAGTCCTGCAACGTGCTGATCAACAACGCGGGGCTCGCGTCTGGCTTCGAACCCGTGACCTCACTTAGCGAAGAACGCCTCCGCGTCATGTGGGAGACGAACGTGCTTGGTCTGATCTGGATGACGCAAGCGCTGCACGATCGCTTGGTTGCTTCAGGTAACGGACACGTTGTGAACGTGGGGTCCATCGCCGGGCGCGAGGTCTATCCCGGTGGCGGCGGCTACACGACCTCGAAACACGCCGTGCGCGTCCTGACCGAAACCATGCGCGTGGAGTGGGCCGGTGAACCCGTCCGGATCACCGAGGTTGCCCCCGGCCTGGTCGAAACCGAATTCTCGGTGGTGCGCTTCGATGGCGATCTCGCCAAGGCCAAGAAGCCCTACGAAGGGATCGAGCCTCTCACCGCAACGGACATCGCAGACTGCATCGCCTGGGCAGTGACGCGGCCCCCTCGTGTGAACATCGACGAGATCGTGGTCAAGCCGGTGCGCCAAGCAACCGCAACCCACGTCGTGCGCGACCTCTAGCCAAGGCCCTCAGACGGGGGGCGGAGTCCCTCCACCCGTAAGGTCCTCGTTGCGCTCCGCGCGTAACGAAGCGAAGATCGACACGGTCAACGTCACGAAGATGACACTCAAGCTGACCGGTATGGGCACGTGATACCACTCGACTATCAGCATCTTGATCCCAACGAACGCAAGGATCACCCCTAAGCCGATGTTCAGATAGCGGAACCTGTCTTTCATCCCAGCTAGTGCGAAGTACAAGGCGCGCAGCCCCAGGATCGCGAACGCGTTCGAGCTGAAGACGATGAACGGTTCGCGGCTGACCGCGAGGATGGCAGGAACCGAATCCACTGCGAAGACGACGTCGGTTGCCTCGATCATGATCAGCACCGCGAACAGTGGGGTTGCAAGCCGTTTGCCGTTCTGGATCGTGAAGATCTTCTGCCCATCGTAGTCATTGGTTGATCGGATCAAGCGACGAGCCACCTTCAGCACAGGGTTCTGCTCGGGATGGACCTCGACTTCGTCATGTCGTGCGATCTTCCACGCCGTATAGATGAGGAAGGATCCGAACACGTAGAGGATCCAATCGAACTGCTCGATAAGAGCAACACCGGCAAAGATGAAGATCGCTCGCAAGACGAGAGCCCCGAAGATGCCCCAGAAGAGAACCCGGAACTGATACTGCGCGGGCACACCGAAGTAGGTGAAGATCACCGCCCACACGAAGACGTTGTCCACCGAGAGGCTCTTCTCGATCAAGTAGCCGGCCAGGTACTCACCGCCCGCCTGCGAGCCGTGCCACCACAACATCACGAGAGCGAAGCTGAGGCCCAGAGCGATCCACACGGCGCTCTCGATCAAGGCCTCTCTGACGGTGATCACGTGGGCCGTTCGGTGAACCAACAGGAGGTCCAAGAGGAGCAGGGCAACTATGACGGCCGCGAACACTCCCCATACCCACATAGGGACATCGAAGCTTGCGAAATTAACCTCGGCGGTCTCAGCAGCGAAGGTCGGCACCTGTTACGACCGACCCGATCTTTGGATCGAACCTTCGCTTTGCATAGTGATGTCGCTATCCACTAACTCCTCCAGTTCGGGCGTGCGAGCACCTGGGCCGCTGCCCTAGATGTGCTTGAGGGAACGGACCAAGGATAGAGGAACTACAGACACAAGCAGCTAGCCCCTGCTCGCAAGGTCGCTCACAGCTTGCGGTGGTCCCAGGAAGTCAATGAGCTCAGGCTCAGAGCGATGCCTATCCGCTTGGCCGCCTGTCGTCTGATCTCGACGATGGGGCCGTCGGACGCCGGGACCGAAGTCTGCGGCTGCGTATAGCGCTCGTAGAGGCGCAGCCCTATCGAGATGATCTCGTCGAGGTCTTCGATCACCTTGGCGTCACCGGTTACCAAAACACCCCGCAGCTCGTCGTAGGCAGTGCCATCCTCGACCAAGAAACAGCACCTTGGGTCACGAGCGATGTTCACCGCCTTCTGGCTCTTGGCGTACGTCCACATCAGGATCTCCTCGCCGGCGACCACGAACCACATCGCCGTCGAATGCGGGTAACCGGTGGGTCCGATCGTGGTCAGCACCCCGTTACGCGCCTCGTCGAGATAGGCCGAGACCTCGCTACTCGAAAGCTCGGTGTTGCGGCGGGGGCTCATGGAAGCCACACGCTAACGCGTCCGGCGTGGATGCACCTACCAGGTTGCGGGTAGGTTGCGTGCAACAGGAAGGAGCCAACGATGCCGGGAGGATTGGACGGACTTCGGCAGTTGACCGACATCGCCAAGCCGCGCACGCTGAAACGACTAGCCGCAGCCGGGACCTTCAGTCCCAAGACACCCTTCGCGCTGGCCACGGCGATCCCCTATCTGGTCGGTCGCGGGCCTTCCCTGGGGATCCTTTCTCAACTGAACTCACTCACCCTCGGCAACAAGCCCGCCATCATCGACCGGAACGGGACGATCACTTTCCGTGAGCTAGACAAAGAGGTCAACCGCACAGCTCGGGCGATGCTCGAAGCCGGGGTGTCACCCGGCCAGAACGTTGCGCTCTTGATGCGCAACGGCCGGGAGATGGCACAAGTGATCCTCGCTTGTCAGAAGACCGGGATAGTTGCCTGCCCCGTGAACACGTGGGCCAAGACCAAAGAACTGAAGGCCGTGATGGACAACATCGATCCGGCTCTGGTGTTCTACGACACCGGCCATCGCGAGCAGGCCGAGGCGTCAGCTGGTTCTGAAACCGTGTTCGTCCATGTCGGAGATGACGTCAAAGCGATCCCGGGATCGGTCGCCCTCGAGCAGCTACTCGAAGGTTCGTCTTCCATGCCACTCGGCCCCCTCACGCGCTCACGCGGATCGGTACGGATCATCATCCAGACCTCTGGGACGACGGGAACACCCAAAGGCGCAGCCCGAGATGCCAGCGCAAGCGGATTGGGTGCACTTGCGAACCTGCTCGGCGCCGTCCCGTACAAGCGCGAGGACATCGTCTTGTGCCCGGCGCCTCTCTTTCATTCCTTCGGCCTGATCACGTTCACGCTGGCAACCGCCCTCGGGATGACGATCGTTCTTCCTTCGAAGTTCGATCCAGAGGATTGCTTGCGAGCGATCGAAGACAACGGCGTAACGGCAGCTTCGTTCGTTCCCGTCATGATCCGCCGGATCGTCTCCCTGGAGGGTTCGAAGCGCTCCGCTTACGACCTGTCCAGCCTTCGCATCGTCCTCGCAAGTGGTTCGGTGCTTAGCCTCGACCTGAAGAAAGCTGCGATGGAGCTGTTCGGGGAAGTGCTCTACGACCTGTACGGATCGACCGAGGCCGGGTGGGTAGCGATCGCTACCCCCGACGACATCCGCAATAAGCCCAAGAGCCTCGGCCGCCCGGTGGACGGTGTCGAGGTTGCCATCTTCGACCCCGATGGGAACAGGCTGGAGCCCGGTGTAACCGGTGACATCTACATCAAGAGCGATGTCATCTTCGAGGGCTACACGTCTGGCGACAACAAGCCCCAGCGCGACGGATACATCTCTATAGGAGACGTCGGGCACCTCGATGACGATGGACACCTATATATCGAGTCTCGAGGAGATGACATGGTCGTGATCGGCGGCGAGAACGTCTACCCGATCGAGGTGGAGGAAGTGATCGAGTCGCTGGAAGGCGTGTCTGAGGTGACGGTCCTTGGTCTCGAGGACGACGAGTACGGCCACGTGCTGGCTGCTTACGTGGTCGGGACGACCACACCCGAGGCGATCGAGGAGGCCTGCAGGTCGGAGCTGGCCTCCTACAAGGTGCCCAAGAAGATCGAGCTCCTCGACGAGCTGCCTCGAACCTCGACCGGCAAGGTCCTGAAACGAGACCTGGCTTCTCGCGCCTAACCGGGCCGGACGAACCTCTCTGGCCCGTCACCTTACTAACCAGGCATATCCCCTAAGTAGTCGTCTAACCACGCAAAGTTGCCCAAAGGTCCTAGAAAGGATAGGTTCTTCGTTGGACAGCACGGGGGCGGCAAAATTCTGTCTTTTCTTTAGAAGGAATGTGTAAGCGGCCGTCGAACCGGGCATGCGTAGGAGCAATCCGTAGTCAGGTGACCACAAAGAGTAGTCGCCGGCGCAAAGGAGGAGCAGGTATGAGGCGTATCGCAGCGCTTGGGGCGCTTGTAGCCCTCGTCACCGCACTTGCATTGCCAGCAGGTGCAGCGACCACGAAGTCGACCGACTTCGTTCTGTCTGGTGAGGCCCGTGGCCTCGAAGTCGCGATCGGCGATCAGGGCGTAACGCTCGGCTTCGCTAAGTCGCTCGTAGATTCCACCCCCAAGGCGCTGGGTATCGGCGCCGGCCAGTGCGCGCTCCTGGGCGCCGACGGTGACCCCAGCAGCCTGTGTGCCGCTGAGAACACCGTGACCACCGCCTACCCCGGCAACGGCGGCGACGGTGCCGAGGTCTGCACCGCCGGTATGCCTGCTCCCCTGAACGACATCCTCGACCTGCGCGTCGCTTGTGGCGCCAGCAAGACGGTGTTCCGCAAGGGTGTCGCTACCACCACCAACTCCGGCAAGGTTGCCTCGCTGTCTGCGAAGCTGCCCGTCGGCGTCAAGCTGGTTCCTGTCGACCTTTCTACCGAGCAGGTTCAGGAAGTCGTCAACACGCTGACTGACGTCCTTGCTCCGGTCCTCGACCAAACTCCTCAGGTCGTGCAGGACACCCTGCAGGGCGCTCAGGACACCGCTTTCGAAACCGTTGATGGTCTGCTCGAGGTCATCCAGAGTCTCGACGCAACCGACGCTCTGAAGGTCGAGCTCGGCACGTCCACCTCCAAGGTTGCCCACTCCGGCGACATGCTCGAGTCGGTTTCCGAGGCCGCAGGTGCGAAGATCGGACTGATCGGCGTTCCGACCGTCAAGACCGATGGCAGCATCCTCGAGCCTGCCGACCCTCTCACGAATGGTCTGGTCATCATCGAGGTTGGCACCGCTCGTGCCTCTGCTTCGGTAGACCGCAACACCGCCAAGTCCGGCGCTGCTGCTTCTCCTGCTCTCGTGACCGTCAAGGTCCGTGACATCACCAGCCCGACCCCGAAGTACGTCGAGGTTTCGGTGGCTCCCGGTCAGACCGTGACCCTGCTCGAGGGCACCCCGGCCGAGTCCACCATCGTGGCTGCCGACTCCGAGACCATCCAAGAGGCCGGTAAGGCTTCCGCAGTCGCCAAGGCTGTCGAGCTTCACCTGCTCAAGGGCGTCAACGGCGGCGTCAAGCTGGCTCTGGCCGGTGCTTCGGCTGCTGCCGATGCCAAGATCACCGAGGAAGTTTCGCCTGCGACCCCGCAGAAGCGTGCACCGAAGGTGCTGCCTCTGACGGGTGCTCGTGACATGACCCTGGTGGCACTGGTTCTCATGGTCGCCGCAGCAGGTGCGCTCGCAGTGCGCCGCCGCTTCAACAGCTAAGAACAACTCACTACAAGAGATAACTAGAAGGGAGGGGACGGGACCGATGAAGTTTCGTAAGCCAAGCGCCAAGGTGATGCGCCGGACTTTGACCGGACTGGCGATCTGCCTGGCACTGGGAGGCATCGGTCTCGTCGCCTACCCCTTCGCCACTAACCTGTGGGCTGCACGGATCCAAAGCAACCTCGTTAAAGAGTTCGCCTCTCCGGCAGCCGCACAGGCGTTCCGCTCAGGCAACATCGCAGTCGGCGACCCCGTCACCCGGATCGAGATCCCCAAGCTCGATGTCGACACGATGGTCGTCGAAGGAACATCGCTCTCAGCGCTTCGTGCTGGTGCCGGCCACTACCCCGAGACCCCGCTTCCGGGGGAGATGGGCAACGTAGCGATCGCCGGTCACCGCACTACTTACGGCCGCCCCTTCAACCGCCTTGACGAACTCGAGATCGGTGACAAGATCATCCTTGAGACGCCGATCGGAACCCACACCTACGAGGTTCTTGCAGCACCTTCGGTAGTGCTGCCGACCGACTGGGATCTCGTGGTTAACGACTACCCGCCCGGTGGCTCGTTTCTGACCTTGACGACGTGTCACCCCGAAGGTGCTGCCACTCACCGCATCGTGGTGCGGGCAGAACTGGTCGATTCGACCGACGCGGTAGCGAAGGCGGTGGGGAGCTGATGCTAAGGAAACTGTTCGTTGCCACGATGGCTGCAGCCGCACTGATCCTTCCGGCAGCCCCGGCCTTCGCCGGCACGGCCTCTCTATCGGGGGTCAGCAACGGTCAGGTTCTGACCGGCACCGTCCCCGTGCGCGGCGCTGCCAATGCCTCGACCGGAGAGAACGTCCGGCACCTCGAGATCACTATCAACGGCAACGTGGTTCGATCCGAGAACTACGACGGCATCAAGGCAAGTGCTTCGCTCGACTACTCATGGAACACCCGGTCCTACAACAACGGTGAGTTCACCGTTCGTGTAAATGCGACCTTCTCTGGAGGCGGCTCGAGCTCCTCGAGCGCTTCGGTCAAGATCGCCAATGCACCGGTCGCGCCGTCGGGCGTGTCCGTCAACCAATCGGGTGGGACGGTGACCATCTCCTGGAACGCCAACCCCGAATCCGACATCACCGGCTACCGCGTCGAGCGCAACGGTTCGTCGATCGGCAGCACCGGTGGGACCTCGATGACCGACAACCCCCCTGCCGGCGAGCACAGCTACCGAGTGATCGCCCTTCGTTCCAGCCCGGTTGGCGAAAAGGCCTCGTCGCCTAGCTCCGCTGCTTCGATCACGATCGCCGGCACCTCATCCGGCAGTGGCGATTCGGGCAGTGGCGATTCGGGCGGCGACAACGGTGGTGGCTACTGGGAAGATGATTCCGGTAGCGAAGCCGGTGGCTACTGGCAAGAGGATGGCAAGAGCTCCGGTGGCTACTGGCAGGGAGACGGCAAGAACTCCGATGGCGTAGCCGGTTACGGCGGGAACAACAAGCGCAGAGGCGCCAAGGATTCCAAGGGTGGCTCGGCGGACCCATGGGGCTTCGGTTCCTGGAGCGGTGGATCGATCGGCGGTCTGCGTTTCCTGGACATCAAACTTCCCGGCAGTCTCTCCGAAAACGCACAGGACAACATCGATTGGGGCAGCTACGAAGAGACGCTTCCCTACGACCTTTCCGGCGAGAACGGTGGAGCTTTCCCCGACGAGTTCCTCGGGGGCCGGGGCGTCGCAGCCCGCAGCTACTCCGTGATCCCACCTGACGGGCTTCGTTGGGTGGCGGCCGGACTCCTCTTCCTCGTGGCCGCCACACTGCTTAAGTTCCTCGAGGGCAGGCTCGCACTGGCGGAAGCCGCAGGTGAAGGTACGGGCGAGCTCGCCCACAAGAGCCTCAAGGACGTGGCTGCTGCTGCTCGCAAGATGTCGCTGCGTGAGCTCCTCGACGACGATGTCGAACACGTCGAGACAGCCGAGGCCGAGGGGGTCATCGAGCAGGAGAAGGAAGCCGGCGGGGTATCGGTCAAGACCAAGCGCCATCTAAAGGTCGTGAAAGACGACGCCGCATAGAACCGCCCCTACACATCGGATCTCCTTTACGACCCCGGCCCGCCGGGGTCGTACTCTTTACCGGCGATGTCCACTTTCAGATACGACGGTTTCAAGATCGCCTACGAAGAGCGCGGAGCGCGTAGCAGCGAGGGCCGTCCGATCGTCTTGATCCACGGTCTTCTGTTCCCTCGCAAGCATCACTCTTCACTCGCCGACGCACTGGTGGAGCGTGGCAACCGTGTGATCCTGATCGATCTATTGGGCCACGGCGAAAGTGACAAGCCGAAGCACTCGCGCTACTACACGATGGATATCTTCGGTCGTCAGGTCGTGGGGCTGCTGGACCATCTAGATATCCCCTCGGCTGTCGTTGGGGGAACATCGCTGGGCGCCAACGTGACGCTTGAGGCAACGGTGGCTGCCCCCGAGCGTGTAAAAGCTCTGTTCATCGAGATGCCGGTCCTCGAACGCGCCGCACCGGCGGCCGCGATGATCTTTCTGCCACTGACGATCGGATACGCGCAAGCTGCAACACCCCTGGGATGGATGGCGTCTTTGATCTCGCGCCTGCCTCGCACCGGGAGCCTTTACCCCGACGTGCTGGCCGAACTCCTGTCGCGCGATCCGGTGCCCTCGGCCGCGGTGCTCCATGGTCTGTTGACCGGGCGGATAGCACCTCACCCGAACGATCGCGAGAAGATCGAACAACCCGCCTTGATCATGGGACACCACCGGGACCTGCTGCACCCGTTCTCGGATGCCGAGGCCTTGTCCCGGGAGTTGCGCAACGCCGAGTTGATGATGTCCAACAGCTTCTTCGAGCTGCGTTTCCCTCCGAATCGTTTGTCGGATCGCATCTGCGACTTCCTCGACGAGGTGTGGTCTAGCTGACGACCGTCCCGGACCCATGCATCGTCGTGATCTTCGGAGCTTCCGGGGACCTGGCGAAGCGGAAACTGCTCCCCGCCCTCTACAACCTTCACGTTCAAAAACTGATCCCAGATAACACGAAGATCGTCGGGACATCTCGAAGCGAGATCGACGACGAAGGTTTCAGGGCACAGATCAAAGAAGCGATCCTCGAACACTCCCGGATAGAGCTGGAGGAAAAAAGCTGGCCGAGCCTCGCCGAAGATATCCACTACATCCCCGGAGACGTCACCGACGAAGGCTCCATGCAGAAGCTGCGCACGATCCTCTCGGACATGGACGACCAGCATGGCACCGGCGGCAATCGCGTCTGGTACATGGCGCTGCTGCCACAGTTCTTCGGGAATACCGCCGAAACGATCGCCCGCAACGGGATGCTGGACACCTCCGGGTGGCATCGATTGGTCATCGAGAAGCCGTTCGGCTTCGATCTGGCGTCGGCCACAGAGCTGTCGGCCACCATCGGTGCGCACTTCTCCGAAGACCAGATCTTCCGGATCGATCACTATCTCGGCAAGGAGACGGTCCAGAACCTTCTCGTCTTTCGTTTCGCCAATGCCATCTTCGAACCGATCTGGAACCGTCGCCACATCGACAACGTGCAGATCACTGTCGCCGAAGACCTTGGGATCGAGAACCGAGGTGCCTTCTACGAACGGGTCGGGGCGTTGAGGGACGTGGGCCAGAACCACCTGCTGCAACTCTTGGCTCTCATCACCATGGAGCCACCGGTGTCGTGGGACGCCGAGTCGATCAGGAACGAGAAGGTGAAGATCCTTTCGTCGGTGCGGCGATGGTCGGTACGCGACTGCGAAACGACTATCGCTCGCGGTCAGTACGAAGGCTACCGGGACGAGAAGGACGTCGATCCGTCTTCGTCCGTCGAGACCTTCGTCGCGATGAAGCTGCTCATCGACAACTGGCGTTGGGCAGACGTACCGTTCTACGTCCGGACCGGAAAGGCCCTGGCTGCCAAAGAGACCGAGATCGTGATCAATTTCAAGCGGGTGCCACACCTGCTCTTCAGCAAGACCGATGTCGAAGAGCTCGAGCCCAACAGATTGATCATCCGCATCCAACCCAACGAAGGTTTCACGTTGACCTTCGGCACCAAGGTCCCCGGCCCCCAGGTGAACGTCCGAACGGTCGACATGGACTTCGACTACGAGAACGAGTTCGGATCTGGAACGCCCGAAGCCTACGAGCGCCTCTTGCTCGATGCGATGAACGGTGACGCGACCCTTTTCACCCGCGCCGACGAGATCTTAGAAGCGTGGGAGATCGTCGACCCGATCCTGTCTTTCTGGTCCGGCGGAGGAAGGCCGGGTCGCTATGAGAAGGGGTCTTGGGGACCAGATGCCGCTAACGAGCTGCCGCGACAAGACGGGAACAGGTGGGCGAAGAGATGAGCTTCAAGATCAAAACGTTCTCGACGACCGACTACGAGATGTCCGTTTCCGAAGAGGTCATCACCGCTTCTCTGGCCGGGGCCTCCGTCGTGCTGACCGGTGGCACGACGGCCGAGAAGATCTACCCCATGCTGGCGCCCAAGCGCGACTGGAGCGGGGTGACGTTCGCCTTCTCCGACGAACGATGCGTAGGGCCCGGCGATCCCGCGAGCAACTACGGGATGGCCCGCCGCCTGTTCCTGGACCCTGCCGGAGCGAACTCGATCCATAGGATGAAAGGAGAGCTCGACCCTCCTGCTGCAGCGGCCGCTTACTCCGATGAGATCGCGGGTCTCGTTCACCGAGGCTTCGACCTGCTGCTCCTAGGCATGGGGGCCGATGCCCACATCGGAGCTCTCTACCCCGGATCGCTTGCCCTGCAGGAGTCGAGCTACTGCGCCGCAGTGGACCGGCCCGATGGGATGAAGGGGCTCACACTGACACCTCCGGCCATGTTGTCGGCGCGAAAGGTGCTGCTACTCGTCACTGGGACGGCCAAGGCCGCTACCGTGAAACGAGCTCTTTCCTCCGACGAGGCTCCGGCCACGTGCCCCGTACGGCTGTTCGCCTCGCACCCCGACGTGACTTTCCTTCTAGACGAGGCCGCCACCCCCGCCCTATAGCCGGATCCACTCCTTCGGGGGGTAGTGCAGATGGGCGCCCCCTCGCAAGAGAGTGACGAGAAGTTACGGCAGAGAAACCACTTCGTTACGCGAAGGAAACAACCACACCTTCCAATGATCCAAGCGCACCAGCCTCGGAGAAGGGAAGATCTAGTGGATACAGGCGATACCGCTTTCATCCTCGTGTCGGCCGGTCTTGTGATGTTCATGACCCCCGGCCTCGCACTGTTCTACGGCGGAATGGTCAGAGCGAAGAACGTTCTCGCCACCCTCATGCACAGCATGTTCGCCCTTGGATTGATGTCGGTCTTGTGGGTGTTGATCGGGTACACACTCGCGTTCGGACCGGATAAGGGCGGCTTGATCGGGGGCCTCGACTACCTTGGATTCAGCGGAGTGGGCTTCGAGCCCAACCCAGATCTCGCGGCGACGATCCCCCACTCGTTGTTCGCAACTTTCCAGATGATGTTCGCCGTCATCACCCCAGCCCTAATCTCGGGCGCTTTCGCCGAGCGCATGAAGTTCTCGGGTTACGCACTGTTCACCGGACTCTGGTTGATCCTGGTCTACGCACCCGTCGCTCACTGGGTGTGGGCACCGGGTGGTTGGATCCGCGAGCTTGGAGCACTGGACTTCGCAGGTGGCACGGTCGTTCACATCAACGCGGGGATAGCTGCCCTCGTCGCAGCAGTCGTCGTCGGTAAGCGGAAGGGTTTCGGCAAAGAAGCATTCGTTCCTCACAACTTGCCACTGACGATCCTTGGAACAGGCATCCTGTGGATGGGATGGTTCGGGTTCAACGCCGGTAGCGCCTTGGGGGCCAACGGACTTGCAGCCTCCGCGTTCCTCGCCACCAACCTCGGTGCGGCCGGCGGGGCGCTGGGGTGGGCGTTGGTCGACGCTCGCAAAGAACGCAAGTCCACAACCTTGGGTGTCGCTTCCGGCGCGGTAGCCGGTCTCGTTGCGATCACACCCGGCGCCGGGTTCGTCGGCCCACTGCCGGCCATCGCTATCGGGTTGATCGGTGGGGTTGTCTGCGCCTATGCCGTCTCTCTGAAGTTCCGCTGGGGATACGACGACTCACTCGATGTCGTGGGCGTTCACTTCGTTGGTGGGCTGACCGGAGCACTGTTGACGGGCATCTTCGCCGACACCGCCATCAACGAGGCGGGCTTCGACGGGCTCTTCTACGGAGGCGGACTCGACCTTCTCGGTAAGCAGGTCATCGCGATCGCAGTGACCATCGCCTTCTCCTTCATCGTGACCTACGGGATCCTCAAGCTCGTGCAGGCCACTGTGGGCTTGCGTGTGAGCGAGGACGAGGAGTTCGGTGGCGTTGACCTTGGCCAGCATGCAGAATCTGCCTATCAGTTCGCCGAAGGTTCGGGGGGCCTCTCTATCTCGGAAGGCTCCACGGCCCATAGCCACGCACCTTCGGGAGCAGCTATCCGAGTGACGCAAGGCGGGGAGGCCTAGTGAAGATCGTCGTAGCGGTTATCAAGCCGTTCAAACTCGAAGAGGTCAAGGAAGCTTTGGAAGGTGTCGGGATCCAAGGGATGACGGTTTCCGACGCCCGAGGGTTCGGCCGGCAGCGTGGTCACACCGAGGTCTATCGCGGGGCGGAGTATCAGGTGGACTTCATCCCGAAGACCCGGCTCGAGATCGCAGTTGATGACGACCAGGTCGACGAGGTGGTCAAAGCCATCGTGACATCCGCGAAGACGGATTCGATCGGCGACGGCAAGGTTTGGGTCATGGCGGCCGAAGAGGTCGTACGTATCCGGACCGGAGAAAAAGGCAGTGACGCTCTCTGATCTGAGGGCAGCGCGCCCCGTCGGGTTGACCGACGGGGCGCAGGCTTCTCGTCAACGCGCGGCCGACACAGACCGCGCGCTTTCTGATCTTCTGCATCGGGCTTTGGGGGAAGATCCGAAGCTGGGCCTCATCGCTGTAGGTGGGTACGGACGTCGAGAACTATCCCCCCACTCCGACATCGACCTCTTGTTCGTACATCGCGGGCACAAAGAGATCTCGAGTGCCACTCTGCGCAACGTCCTGTACCCGTTGTGGGACGCTGGATTCCAGATCGGTCACGCCGTCGGAACACCCAAGGAAGCCGTCGAGCGCGCCGATAGCGACATCCACGCTGCGACGTCCCTGCTCTCGGCACGCTTGATCGCCGGATCGCAGGAAGCATTCGCCGAACTCATCGACCGTCGCGATCGATCCATCGCCAAGAACCGCAGATCATTCGTGAGGCGCATCATCGAGTCGACTCAGGAAAGGCATCGGAGCGCCGATCGAGCTGGATGGACACTAGCCCCCGATATCAAGAACGACATCGGTGGCCTTCGAGACGGCAACTCGGTTGGGTGGCTCGCCGCCGTCGTCGGAAGCGTGGCTATCCCCGAGCAACTCTCTACCGCCTACGACCTCTTGCTGGCCGTCCGCGAGGCACTTCATGCGGAGGTTACTCGCAAGACCGATCGGGTCCGTTTGGATCTTCAAGCCCCGGTTGCCGCTCGCTTGGGACTCTCGGGAGACGATGCCTCTGATGTCCTCATGGGTGCCGTGCATTCGGCTGCTCGCACGATCGAGCACGTTGGTAGCAGCACCATCGATGCCCTTGCCGAAGGTGCCCTAGGGGGGCCGCGCCGGTCCGGCTCCACCCGCGCCCTCGATGACAAGGTCTCGTTACGCGACGGTCGGATCCACCTAGACGGACCCCCAGACCGGGTCGCAGTGCTGAATCTGGCCCGCGCCGTTTCCGAAACGGGTAAGCGTCTCGACCCCGGCACGGCGGCTAGCGCAACTCAAGCATTGGCCCATTCGAGCCCAACCGATTGGGAACCCGACACGCTGCATGCATTCTTTGCAGTCCTCAAAGGCCCGCATTGCGAAGAGGCCCTAGAACTCCTCGACCATCTATCTGCGTGGAGCGTTCTATTGCCGGAATGGAGCAATGTCCGGGGCCGGGCGCAGCATGACCCCTATCACCGCTACACGGTGGACGGGCACTCATTCCGTGCGGTCGCATGCATCCGCACGTTCATCGAGCAAGATGCTGCAGCTGCGCTCGCGTTGGGCGAGATCACCGACGATCGTGCGCTCTACCTAGCCACGCTCTTGCACGACATCGGAAAGGGCAGCGGTGAAGACCACTCGGTCGCGGGCGCGAGGATGACCGTCACGGCATGCAGGAGGATGGGGCTACCTCACAAGGTGATCGCGGACGTCGAAGCATTGGTGCGTCATCACCTCTTACTATCCGACACCGCTACCCGCAGAGACATCGATGACGGATCGGTCATCTCATCTGTGGCTTCAACCATCTCGGACCCGGACGTCTTGCGTTCGCTGTACATCCTCTCGGGCGCAGACGGTCTCGCCACCGGGCGGGGGTCTTGGAACGGTTGGAAGGCGTCGTTGGTATTCGCTCTCTACCGGCGGGTTCTGGTCGCTCTCGGCTCGGGAGAGATCCCCTCGCGATCTGATGTCGATGCCCGCCTCCGAGAGCTTGAGGCATACGACCCGGTAGTTGCCGCAACGGCAGGCCCCATCCTCACCGCCTTGCCCCCCTCCTATCTCGCAGCAACCAGCGTGGAGGACATCGCCGACGACGTGCGGTTACTGGATACACCTCCCGCTCCCGGTCATGTCGTTACCCGTATCGACCCCGGCTTCGAGTCTGGTCGTTCCGTGGTCACCGTCTGCTTCGCCGACCGGCCCGGCTCTCTGGCGCGCACGGCTGGCGTCCTAACGCTTCACCGGGTAGGGGTTCTTTCGGCCCAGGCTTACACCACCGACGCAGGATCGGCCCTCGAGCGATTCATAGTTGCCGAACCCGAAAAGATCGACTGGGCGAAGGTCGAGTCAGACATGTCGGCTGCGTATTCTGGGCGTCTGGCGCTCGATGCACGGTTAGAGCAGAAGGCACAGGCCTACAAGCCCAAGGAACCTCTCGAGATAAGCGTCAGGATCCTGCCCAACGAGTCCGAGCACTCGACGGTGGTCGAGGTACGTGCCCCCGACGCGCTGGGCCTGCTCTACGCCCTGTGTACGGCCATCTCAGGCATGGATATCAACATCCACGTCGCCAAGATCGACACCCTGGGAGAACGGGTAGTGGACGTCTTCTACCTGCGATCCTCGGATGGATCCAAGCTCGACGATCTTCAGAGCACGGAGCTGGTGACGGCCATGAAGCATCAGGTGGGCCGTCTCTTCGGCTGACCTGGTGCCCACGTACGTGCAAGGCGTGGACACCGTCCCTTATGGGTAAGGCTTATCGGATGACGTCCCAAGGCACCGGCGAACTCGTATCCGGGAGATATGAACTCCAAGATGCCCTCGGCAAGGGTGGCATGGGGGTGGTGTGGCGCGCCCACGACCGCCTTCTGAGACGAGAAGTCGCAGTCAAGGAGATCCGCTTCCCATCTGGTGGCGACGGGTCCCAGAACGACAATGCGGCTGCAAGGGTTATGCGCGAAGCCCGCGCCGCCGCCAGCCTGAACCATCCCAACGCCGTTGCCGTCTTCGACGTGATGAAAGAACAGGGGCGGGCATTCATCGTGATGGAACTGATCGACGCTCCGACCCTCAGCGAGGTCATCAAGGAGCAACCGATCACTCCAGAACGGGCAGCCGAGATCGGACTCGACGTGATCGAGGTTCTCGAGGTAGCGCATTCGCGGGGCCTCGTACATCGGGACGTGAAACCGGCGAATGTGATGGTTCTGAGGGACGGCCGCGTGAAGCTCGCCGATTTCGGGATCGTGTCGGTCAAGGGTGACCCGAAACTGACGGCGTCGGGTGCGATCATGGGTTCACCTCAATACATGGCCCCGGAACAGGCGCGTGACGAACCCGCCACCGCTGCAACCGATGTCTGGGCCTTGGGGGCAACCCTGTTCTTCTGCGTCGAAGGCAAGCCGCCATTCGACCGGGGCCAACCGATCCCGACGCTGACCGCGGTGTTATCCGATGATCCCGAATTCACACAAGCCTCGGGTCAACTGCGCGATGCGATCACTGCGTGTCTTCGAAAGGATCCCGAAGAACGTCCCGATCTCGTGACCCTTTCCGTGATGCTGCAGCAAGCCACCGGGGACACGCCCACGAAAGCTCTCACGCTGGCGCCGGCACCCGCGAAGTCGATCGACGAACCTAGTCCCGGCGGAGGCGCCCAACCGACAAGCAACGAACCTCGTGGACAAGAGCTCTCCTCGCAGCGAACCACGCTTCCTCCCCGACCGGCCGCGCCTGATAGCCGCCTGCTGAAATGGGTCGCCGCGGCACTGATCACGATGACCCTGATCGCAGGCGCTGTGGCCCTCATCCTTAGCAACGACAACAACGCAACGCAGGCTCGCAACAACGGCTCGAATGGGCAACGCGAGCAAGACCCCAGCGCCGGCGTCCCGGAGGGGTGGACCCGGTACGAGGACGCTGCAACCGGCTACACGATCGCCTATCCCGAAGGCTGGGAACCGATCTCCGGCAGGGGGACCGACCAGAGCGTCGATTTCGAAGACCCCGAGACGGGCGCGTACATGCGGGTGGATTGGACCGATACGCCGGGCGAGTCGGCCGTAGGGGCGTGGGAGGCGGCCGAGCCTGGTATGGAGGCCCGGCTCCCGAACTACCGGCGAATAACGATCGAACCGACGACCTTCCAGGAATACGAGGAAGCTGCTATCTGGGAGTACACCTGGGGGGCCGAGCGTGCCCTTCATGCGATAAATCTCGGCTTCGTCACCGGTGACTACGGCTTCGCCCTTAACTACCAGGCCCCCGAGGAGAGCTGGGACCAGCTCCAGGACACCTTCGAGACCTTCAAGGACACCTTCCGGGCCCCCTAGCGCCTACGTAGAACTCCCGACAGACCGTCCTTTGCGGGTTCCCTAAAGTTCTCGAAAGGGCATCGAGCGGATTAATTCGCCCAAAGTGTGCATCTCACTCAAGTGAGGGCACCCACGTGCCGAAATCTCTGGAATCAGGGATAGAGCACTCGGGAACGGGGAGTCATGGGTCACAAGATCAAGCGGCTTGCACTCATCTGCAGTCTCACGGTTATGGGGTCGATGCTGGTCCCGGCAACCGCCTCCAGCCGCTCGGCCGACAACGCCTGCTGGGAGTACACCTCGGCAGAGAAGCGCTTCAAGCGCAAGATCAACGACGAGCGAGTGGGCGAGGCGCTGGGCAAACTGAAACTTGACCCCGAGCTCTCTAAGGTCGCCCGCAAGCACACCAAAGAGATGCTCCAGGCCGACAAGGGCCTCTTCCACACCACGTCCGAGCAGTTCAACAAACGCATCACCAACTGGAACCTGGTAGGAGAGAACGTCGGTTATGGCGGCGGTGTGAACTCTTTGCATGAAGCGTTCATGGACTCGCCGCCGCACGCGCAGAACGTCCTTACTGCAGCCTTCGTGTATGTCGGTATCGGAGCTCGTAGAGACGAAGACGGGACCATGTGGGTCACGATCATCTTCGAGGCCACCAACAACCCCGGCACGACGTTGCCGATGCCGTCCTGCGGTTAGCCGGACTCAGCCGCAAACAACACCGAGTTGCTTCGTCCCGCCGCCAGGGCTCGGTCGGTGCGGTACCAGACCACCGCCCGATAAGTGATCCCGGCTCGTTCGATGCGGTACCCAGTGGTGAACACCCCACGCTCGAGTCGAACGGTCTTTGACCGCGCGAGCTTCTCCTCGCGGGCGCCTCTCTGCTTGAAGATCTTGAGGACCACTTCACCGGAGACTTCCGGCTCTACCGTCCCTGACATCTCGACTCTCTGAGGCTGGGGGTAATAGAGCACCCCGTCGGAACGCGCCGCACCCCCCGCCGCTTGCAGTGACACGACCGCTTGCACCGCGACCTTGTCGCGCTCGCTCGCCGAAGACCAGGTGAGATCGTCACCCTCAAACACGGCCTCGAAACGGGTCGTCTTGCCCGGCGTATAGGAATAGCTGAAGTTGCCGGAACCGTCCGTTTGGAGTCGAGCTGCTTCTACCCATGGCTTGCGGCCGGTCTGCCGGTAGAGGATCACTTGTCGCTGCGGGGCAACGCTGCCCTCGATGTACAGGCTCCCTTCCACAAGAACATCGCTGCCGGGCAAGACCTTGGCATCGGACACCGCCAGCGCCACCGACGACTCCGACCTCCCTGCGCCGACACGAACCGCGGCCTCTTCTCTTATCGCTGGTAGATCTGCGTACAGCAGGTCACCCGGACACGCAGTAGATCCCGCGTCGCGGTGCCCCGCGATCACAGGAAGGAAGGTCTGCTGTCCCGTCTCGGGGTTCGAATAGATGTGCGAGGAAGCGGGGGCCAGGTCGTGACGGTCGGACTCCCACGCGAGCATCTCTACGAGCGCGGTTCGTGCCGGCTCACTCGGAGCCTTGGACTCGAAGTTCCCCATCAACGAGATGCCGACGCTGCCAGAGTTATAGCCACCGACGTGTGCACCCGCAACAGCCTCGCCCGAGCGGTTCTCGGAGGTCGGGGATTCCCAGTCCGAGTAATCACGCGCCCATCTCCCTTCGAAGACGGTCCCGTCGGGAGCGATCACGAAGTTGTACCCAACGTCGCACCAGCCCCGGCTCTGCGTGTGATAGGCGTAGATCGCTCGCATCTCTGCCGCGAAATCGGTCGTGCTGTTGTTGCCTGCGGTGTGATGCACGAAAAGTTGCTGAAGGGGATAGAAGTCGCGATCACAGCCGCCGGATGTGGACTTCAGCGATTCGTCGGCGCCCCAAGCCTCACGAGGAACGATCTCCGGTTCGTTAGCAGACAGTTGCTGTGGCTCGATGGTGCGGTACGTGACCGGCCCATCTAAGACGTTCATGTAGAAGGCCTCGATCCGGCCCTCGAAGCTGCCCCGCGCGGGAGCCCACTCGATGGCGATGGCCCGCCCGAGAGAAAGCACACCCGTGGAGCGCTCGCGGCCGGACTGCAGATCGTGTGCCGCTCGCGCCTTGCGCCATCGCCCTAGAACCCCTGCGGGCGAGATCGGCCGGTAACGGATCACCAGGCGCTCGGGTCCCATCCAGCTGAGCCCCACATGGGTGGCCGGGAAGGCGAAAGGTATGGTCCCAGGCCCCTCACGTTCGGCCGTCAGCGCCCACAGCTGTGGCACGCCCACCCGCTCACCGGTCGCAGAGGCAGGCCCGGCGCCGGCGCCGGGCACCAGGAGCAAGGCGCACAGCACGGCCACGATCATCGCCCTCATGAGCAACATGCTAACGACCCGTTCTGTTAACAGATCCGGCCAACAGTTGGCGGTTCTGGTTAACAGAAGGGGCGGTGGGTGGTTTGACACTCTTATAGGAGTGTTATAGGAGTAGGCGGATGGATAGCCGGGCCGAGCCCACCAGCGCGCCTGCAGGCGGGCCCAAGACACTTTTGCAGGCAACCACGTCGGCCAGTTCGTGGACGTTGCGGCTCTTGCTCGCGTTGTTCCTGTTCGTGGGCTCACTGCAACTCATGAAGACCGGAGCCGCATCCTTGGACCTGTTCAAGGCGGGTGGATACCTGGTACGAAACGCCGGATCGACCCTTGGGTTGGGGTGGCTCGGAGCCCTGTTCGTCCTATCGGGATCGCCTGTTGCCGCTACGGCTCTGACGTTAGTAGCAGCCGAAAGCATCACCGAGACGCAGGGGTTCACGATGCTCACGGGTTCCAGGCTGGGGGCCGCCTTCGTCGTCTTGGTTACGGCGGTCATCTTCGCCTTGCGAGCCGACGAGGGCGAGAAGATGAAGCCCGTGTCAACGGCGGTCATGGCGCTCAGCACTACCGCTCTCATCTACGTACCCTCCGCCCTACTCGGCTTCGTGCTGCTCAACTGGGGCCCCTTCTCGGGGCTCGATCTCGAGTTCCCCGGACAGTTCGCAGACCTCCTGGACATCATCTACGGGGGCATCCTCGATAGGGTCGGGACGTGGCCGGCGACCTTGGTCTTCTTGGGTGGCCTTGGAGCTCTGCTACTGAGCCTCAAGGCGCTGGATTCGGTGATGCCACAGCTGGACGGCGAGGAAGGCATCGGCGACCGGCGGCTGACCTGGCTACGAAAGAAGTGGACGATGTTCGCTCTCGGCTGTGCCGTCGCACTCGTCACGATGTCGGTGTCCGTGGCTCTGACGGTCTTGGTGCCACTCGTTTCGAAGGGCTACGCCAAACGAGAGGACATCATCCCCTACATCATGGGCGCCAACATCACGACCTTGGGCGACACGCTGCTTGCAGCCTTTGCTCTTAACTCACCGGCATCAGTGCGCATCGTTCTCGCCGGCATCATCTCGACCACCATCTTGAGTGTCTTCCTGCTGGCGTTCTTCTATCCTCAGATCAAGCGAAGTATCTGGAGATTCCAGAGGCTGATGGTTCGCAGCCGGAGCCGGCTGGCGTTTTTCACGGCGGGACTGTTCCTGGTTCCCGTCGCTATCATCACGATCTCAGGATGGGCAGGATGAGCAAACAAGAACAAGTGACACTGAAGATCCCTCGGCCGCTCTACGAGCAGCTCAAACAGGTGATCGCCGAGTCCGGGTTCCACTCGGTCACGGAGTTCGCCGTCTACGTGTTGCGCGATCTCGTCTCCCACCATGGGCAGCGGCCGGCGACGCCGGCCCCGGACCCATCGAACCCCTCGGCCGAGCCCCTCTCGCCCGACGAGATCGAGATGATCCGCCAGCGCCTGACCTCTCTCGGCTACCTGTGATCCGGTTCTCTTACTCGCTGATCCCAGATCACAGCTAGCCAAGCCTCTCCTGCCTGTTCGGTACGAAAGTGGTGGCTTGGGATTATCTGGGCATAGCCGGACATCCTGCTACACTCCTGCCCATCAATGGGGGATAGCACGGGTTCCACGAAACATCTCGTCGAGATCGACGACGTATCCAAGAACTTCGGCGCCAACCAGGTCCTCAGGGGCGTAAGCCTGTCCGTGGACCGGGGGGAAGCCGTCGTCATCGCGGGCCCATCTGGCTCTGGGAAGAGCACGCTCCTTCGCTGCATCAATGCTCTCGAGACGATCGACTCCGGGGAGATCCGGTTCGAAGGAAGGTCTGTATCGGCTGCCGGGAAGGATGTCTACGGACTACGCGCCGAGATGGGGATGGTCTTCCAACAGTTCAACCTGTTCCCGCACAAAACGGTGCTCGAGAACGTGACCCTCGGCCCCGTCGAAGTCAAAGGTATCGACCGCTCCCAGGCCGTGAGCAAGGCAGAAGAGCTTCTGGCGCGCGTCGGCATCTCCGAGAAAGCCTCTGCCTCTCCAGCCGATCTCTCGGGAGGCCAACAGCAACGTGTCGCGATCGCCCGCGCACTGGCGATGGAACCCAAGCTGATGCTCTTCGACGAACCCACCTCGGCACTCGACCCCGAGATGATCCGAGAGGTACTGGATGTCATGCGCGATCTCGCTCGAGATGGGATGACCATGATCGTCGTGACTCACGAGATGGGATTCGCACGTGAGGTCTGCGACCGCCTTGTCTTCATCGACGAAGGGGTCATCGTCGAAGAAGGCCCCCCGGACGAGTTCTTCACTGCTGCGAAGAGCGAGCGGGCGCGCGACTTCGTGGACAAGATCCTTCACCACTGACGAGTTTTCTAACGCATCGCTGATGGACGGATGAGTCGCATGGGCGGCTCGGAAAGGAGGAAACGTATGCAAGGTGTGCGCAACTGGCGTCTCTTGGTCGCTCTCCTCGCTGTGTTCGCGGTTCTGGGAGCAGCGTGTGGTGGCGACGACGGGGCCGAGCCCGGCGCGGATGTGGAGGCTGGGGAGTTCGAAGAAGGCACCACGATGGCCGAACTACAGGAAAAGGGCGAGGTGGTGATCGGTGTCAAGTACGACGTACCTCCGTTCGGATTCGAGAACCCGGACACCGGTGAGGTTGAGGGCTTCGACGTAGACCTGGCCAAGTACATCGCCGCAAAGCTGGGGGTCGAGCCGGTCTTCAAGGAAGCTATCTCCGACAACCGCATCCCGTTCCTTCAGGACGGCACCGTCGACCTGATCCTCTCGACGATGACGATCACCACGGACCGGGACGCAGAGATCGACTATTCGCGTCCGTACTTCATCGCTCAGGGCCGCATCCTGGTTCCCGAGGACAGCGACATCGCCGGCATCGAGGATCTTGCCGGTCGCAGCGTGTGCACCGCTCTGGGATCGACCTACGAGTCGACCCTGAAGGAGCAGGCACCCGACGCCGACGTGGTCACGGTCGACGCTTACAGCGACTGTCTCGCTCAGCTTCAGAGCGGCCAGGTGGACGCAGTCTCGACGGACAACATCATCCTCACCGGCATGATCATCCAGGCAGGCGAGGACTTCCCGATGAAGCTCGTCGGTGACCCTCTGACCACCGAGCCTTACGGCATCGGTCTCCCGGATGGCGACAGCGAACTGCAAGCCTTCCTCGACCAGACGATCGAAGAAGCCTTCGAGGACGGTACCTGGGACGAGATCTACGACTCGTGGGTGGGTCAGTACGTCGAGGGTGAGCCGGAGCACCCGAGCGACTACACGCTCGAGGACGCTCTGGAACTCTTCCCGTGCTCGGAGACCTGCTAGCAGCGACCTCTTTGGTCGACTGAGGAAGCCGGATGGGTGACTACTGGAACGTTCTAAGGAACAACTTCCCAGAGATCGCGTCCGGCTTCCTCATGACCTGCCGCATCGTCGCGGTGGCGTTTCTCATCGCGATGGGTGTTGGCATCTTCGTGGGGGCCCTTCGTGCGGCCCCCTCGAAGATGCTCAACCGCATCGGACTCGTCTACGTCGAGTTCTTCCGCAATATCCCCCTGCTGGTTCTGATCTACATCGTCTTCTACGGCGTGAACCAGGCAGACATCGTCTCTCTCGACCGCTTCGTAGCCGGGGCCCTGTGTCTCGGCCTCTACACCGCCGCCTACATCGCCGAAGCAGTTAGGTCGGGCGTCTTCACGGTAGGCAGAGGTCAGATGGACGCAGCTCTTTCGCTAGGGCTCACCCAGCGTGAAGCGCTGCAGAAGGTCGTCTTGCCCCAAGCCGTTCGGACCGTGATCCCGCCGATCGGAAGCCTGATCATCGCCATGACCAAGAACTCGGCGATCCTGGGCGGGGCGCTGGGGGTCAACGACATCCTGCACAGGACTCGACAGATCTACAACGACAACTTCAAGTTCGCAGAGACATTCCTATGGGCAACACTTGCCTATCTGATCCTTACCGTCTCCGTCACCATCATCGTCCGGAAGCTTGAGACTCGCTTGGCGATCCGGAGGTGATGTAGATGGGTCAGATCTTCGATCCATCCAATTGGGAGTGGATCACCTCCGGCAACAACCTCTCCTTCATCTTCGAAGGATTCTTGATCAACCTTCAGATCGCAATCGTCGCTATGGCGTTCGCCCTCATCTTCGGGTTGGTGCTAGCCCTCGGCAGCATCTCGAAGGCTCGCCCCCTCAGAGCGGTTTCACGCATGTGGGTGGACGTCTGGCGGAACCTGCCGCTGATCTTCATCCTTCTCGGTTTCGGCCTCGCTCTGCCCGGCTCTATCTACTCCTTCTGGGAAGACAACGTTCCAGCATTCCTTCCCAGCGCGTATCAGAACGGCCGGATCGTCGCGGCGGTACTCGGCCTTGTCGTCTACAACTCCGCAGTCATGGCCGAAATCATGCGCGCCGGCATCGTGTCCTTAGAGCGAGGTCAGGGCGATGCGGCAGCAGCCCTGGGAATGACGCATCGTCAATCATTGCGGCTCGTGATCCTGCCTCAGGGACTGCGGCGCATGGTTCCCGCTACCGTGTCCCAGCTGATCACCCTGAACAAGGACACGACACTGGTTAGCATCCTGGCCATACGCGAGGTGGTTCGTCATGCACGGACCATCACCAACGCCAACCCATTCACCCCAGACTTCGTCAAGGGTCCGCCCCTGCAGGTCTATCTGGTGGTTGGGCTGATGTTCATCATCGTGAACCTGCTTCTTAGCCGCTTATCCACCCGTCTCGAGATCAAGCAGCGACGTGAGTCTGGCGTGAAGATCGAAAGCGTCACGGGGCTCGAGGATCAGATCGCGGTCTAAGCGCCGTCTAGGCGCGGTCCTACAGGACAACGACTCGCTATCCTGTCGGGCGATGCATCGACTTTTGTCCGTCCTCGCCTGCGCCGCTCTTCTCGCCTCCTGCGTTCCGCCAGAGAAGGAGGAGAACCTGGGCAAGCGCTGGGACGAAACGACCGTGATGGGCGAACTGCAACAGCGTGGCTCCATCCGCATCGGCGCATCTACCGACTCTCTCACCCGCCTTCAGGATGGAGAGCCTGGCGGATACGACTCTTTCACGGAGGACTTCGCTCTGTATCTCGCCGACACCCTGAAGGTCGATCCAGAGATCGTCGAGGTTCCCAGCTCGCAACTATCCACCGGGATCGACACTGGCGACATAGACATCGCCTTTCCTTTGCAGGTGGTTACGGAGCAGCTCGTGAGGCAACGATCTTTCACCGATCCACTGCTGATCACCCATCAGCGTCTCTTAGTGGAAAAGGGCTCCGGCATCGAGCAAGCCGGCGATCTGGCCGGCCAAGAGGTCTGCGGGATCCTGGACGAGACCGGACTGGATCTATCCACTGTCGACCCCACCATCGATCAGCGCACGGAGCGCGACCCAACGGTCTGCGCGGCAGCATTACTCCGCGGCGAAGTGGTTGCTGTAACCGGCCAAGACGTGGTGCTGACTTCGCTGTTAGCTCGGATCGAGGAAGTCTGTAGAGACGGCGACTGCGCAACCGGTTACGAGATCACCGGCGACCAGCTCACGACCGGAGGACTCAGCGCAATGGTGGTCTCCGGGGCACAGGCATGGACGGACTACGTGTCGTTGGTTCTGCAGCAGTGGAAAGAGGACGGCGGATGGGACGAAGCCTATGTGGAGTCGTTAGGACCTGAGAGCCCCGGCCCCCCCGACCTAACCATCGAAGAATCGGCCGCCCTCTATCCGCGGGGCTAGAAGGTCACGCTAGCCGGTTCCATAAACGTTGCCGGGGTTGGCTTTCCACTCGAAGACCTGCTGTACGTACATGCGCCCGCCGGCACGTTGGACCCCGACCCCCATGAACCGCCATCGCCCCAGGATGTTGTGACGGTGGCTGCTCGACCGCATGAAAGCCGCGAAGAGGGAATCACAGCCGCCCCCGCGCCCGGTGTTCTGACCGAGCCGACGCCACCCTGTTATCTCCGTGCCGTAGTTGTAGTCGTGGCGTAACGAACGTTCCGCTCCGATCTGGCGGGCATGCCTGCGGGCTACGTAGCCGAGGTCCCGATCCCACGCGAGGGACCGAAGCCCTTTGGCGCGCCTCTGTAGATTGATCTTCCGCATGAAGCAGCGTTCGGGCTTCGAGAAGCTGAAGCGGCCGCTCGCATCCGCCACGTCGACCGGCGGGCCCGCAGGAAGCAACAGCGAAGCCAGTGCCACCGATACCGTTGCGACGAGCCCACTGGGACGCAGACGGATACCCCTCACATGTCTCCCCTTCTTGAAGGCCGTGAAAGTGATGCACGTTTCAACCAGTCGCTAGTGGGTACCGGAATCGCGATACGTCTGTCCACTCACTACATCGACGCTCAGTGGTCGCGCGGCACCACAAGGTGACGATGTGCAGGTAGGGCGTCCGCAAGAAATATCGATTCTCTTGTTCACTAGGAACAAAGGGGTGGACACAGAGGTTCCGACCCACGATGCTTGCCACATGACCGAGGTGGAAACCACGACCAGTCAGACCGTTCTGATCGTCGACGACGACGAGGAGATCCGCCACGTCCTCAGGTTGCTTTGCGAAACCGAAGGCATGGAGGTGATCGGAGAAGCCGCCACCGGGGTCGAAGCCGTCCCTCAGGCCTTAAGGCATCAGCCCGATGTCGTGATCCTCGATTACATGCTCCCCCGGCTAGACGGTGAGGGCACCGCAGAGATCCTCCGCGCCGTTGTACCAGGAACCAAGATCGTCGCATTCTCGGCGATCCTCGACAGTCAGCCGGGGTGGGCCGACGCCTACTTGAACAAGGAGCGCATCTCCGAACTCATGCCGCTGCTACAAACACTCATCCCCAACAATTAGCGCCCTAGCCGGCCCACTCCGCAGGTCGGATATCGTGAGGGAATGGCTAAGGATTCCTCATTCGACGTCGTTTCAGAGATAGACCTGCAAGAACTTCGCAACGCGGTTGACCAAGCTCATCGCGAGATCTCGACCCGCTTCGACTTCAAGGACACCGGCTCGGACCTAGACCTGTCGATCCAAACAGATAACGTGACGATCACCGCCCGTTCCAACACCGAGCAGAAGGTGAAAGACGTGGTCCGAGTGCTCGAAGAGAAGCTCGTCAAGCGCAAGATCGCCACAAAGGCTTTGCAGAAGGGCAACATCGAGCCGGCCGCCGGAGGCACCGCTCGTCAAACGATGACCATCACCCAGGGGATCTCCACCGAGAAGGCTAGGGAGATCGTCAAGTTCATCAAGGATCAGAAACTGAAGGCTCAGGTAGCCATCCAAGGCGACCAAGTCCGCGTCAGTTCTAAGTCGCGCGATATCTTGCAAGACGTGATCGCCTCCCTGAAGGAACACGACTTCGGGATCCCGCTCCAGTTCGTCAACTACCGCTAACCGAAGCGACCAAGTTAGGTCGCTACCCCAGCTCGATCCCCAGCAGGTCTTGCAACTCACTGATCGTCGCCGACGGACTCCGGTGAAGCACGGTGGACATCCCGATCTCCTTGGCCGTCGCCAGATGTCCGGGGTGATCGTCGACGAAGACACAGACGTCGTGGCCGAGGCCCAATCGCTGAACCGTTAGATCGAAGATCTCCCGATCGGGTTTCCGCATCCCCACTTCGCCCGAGATCACGACCACATCGAACAGGCCGGGGAATCGCTCTAGCGGGTAGAGTCCCATGCCCCACGAATTCGAGCAGAGCGCCGTCTTGAGCCCAGCCGCCTTGGCCCTCTCGACCGCGGTGTACATCTCTTCCTCAGGTTCGAGGGTTTCGAAGATGCGATCGACAAGTCCCGACGGATCGATGGTCTTGCCGGTCTCTTCTTCGAGGCGCTTCGCAAAGCCGATGCTGAACTCTTCTTCCGGGATCTTTCCCGTCTCGAACCCTTTCACGAGGTCGTCCTCGTAGCCGGAGTATGCGCGCAGCGCCGCCCGCACGAGATCCTGGAACTCGATCCCCAGCACCCCTGCGAAGGCCGCCATCGACTTGTCCAAAGAGGTGGTCAGAACCCCTCCGAAATCAACGATCAAAGCCTCGTAACGATCCACATTCAACCTTTCGCAAGATCCAGAGCGATAGAGGCAAGTTCTGGGACTCCCGACTCCATCTTGGCGAAGAAAGGATCGTCGGTCATGCCTGCAAGATGGCGTGCATATGAACCTTCGAGCAGGATCGCCAGCTTCCAGATCGCCAGAACCCGGTACCAATCGAGTCCATCCACATCCCGTCCCGTAGCGTCCTGGTAACGAGAAACCAGTTCGTCTCGAGACGAGAACCCTTCCATCTCGGTTACCCGGGTCGTGTCCGAGAAGATCGAACCCGCAGCGTCCCCCGGCTCCCGCCAGAAAGAGATGAGCCAACCAAGATCCGCGAGTGGGTCACCCAGGGTCGACATCTCCCAATCCAGGATCGCGTTGAGGCGAGCGGGCAAGACGGGGGCAAACATCACGTTATCGAGCTTGTAATCACCATGTACCAGCGTGGAAGGGCCGGACTCGGGAAGCTCCGTCGCAAGCCACTCGCCCACCGCAACCAGGTCAGGGATCGGCCGTGTGTGCGGCAAGGTCAGCTCCATCTGCCCGGTCCACCGCTTGAGCTGCCTGGCGAGATATCCGTCCGGCCGGCCGAAGCCTTCTAGTCCTGCGAGCTTCACGTCCACTGCATGCAGCTCGACCAGGGAGTCGATCAACTCCTGCCCGATACGTGCGCGTTCACCAACATCGAACCGGGATGGGAGCGAGTCGCGGATCACATCTCCGTGCATGCGCTCCATCAGGTAGAACGGAGCTCCGATCACCGACCCGTCCTCGCAGGAGGCGATCGTTCGTGGGGCACGCACTTCGGTCGGCCCGAGCGCCGAAAGAACTCGGTACTCGCGTACGACGTCGTGTGCGGAAGGCAGGAAAGCCCCCAAAGGAGGTCTGCGAAGCACCAGATCTCTCTTGCCGAACCGCAAGAAGAACGTCTCGTTGCTGTGGCCGGCTTGGTGACGCTCGATCTCGAGCTCTTGCTCGGCCGAAGCATCGGGGATCGCTTCGGCGAGAAACGTTCGAAGCGCGTCGACGCTCACAAGCGCGTCGAGCGGAGTGCTCACGCTAGGCCACCCGTAGCAGGCTTCGCGGTGCCGGCCGTCATCACCGTTCTCAAGACGTTTCGAGCGATCACCATACGATGGACCTCAGACGGCCCATCGTAGATACGTGCAGCCCTAGCGTCTCGATAGAAGCGCTCCAGGGGCATGTCGCCCGAGTAACCGAGTGCTCCGTGGATCTGCAGCGCTCTATCGACGACCTTGTTGAGTATCTCTGAGATGTAGACCTTGCTCATCGACACTTCCTGCCTGTAGTCCTTGTTCTTCTCGATCAAGTAAGCAGCGTGCAGCACCATCAGCCGGCTCGCGTAGAGCTCGATAGCGGAGTCGGCCAACCAGTTCTGAACGGTCTGCCGTTTCGCAAGCGGTTCACCAAACGTGTGACGTTCCAGCGCACGCTGCGCTGCCAGATCAAGTGCGCGTTGCGCCACACCGATCCAGCGCATGGCATGAGCCAGTCGTGCGGGGCCAAGCCGCACCTGGGCAAGCTTGTAACCTTCGCCCGGTCCCCCCAACATCGAATCTGAGCCCACCCGGCAATCCTCGAGCAGGACCTCACAATGTCCACCGGGCCCGTGCGTGCCCATCACCGGGATCTCTCTCAGCACCTTCCATCCGGGGTTATCTCCGTCTACGAGGAACAACGAGTAGGAGTTGCGTTCGCTGTCCCCAGAAGCAGTCTTGGCAACGACGATGGCGAACGCGGCCCCCATGGCGCCGGTGATGAACCACTTCTCGCCGTTCAGCACCCAGTCATCACCATCTCTCTCAGCAGTGGTCGCGATCCCCAGCGGGTCTGCTCCCGCCGCGCGTTCCGTCATCGCGAAGCAGCTCCGAGCACGGCCCTCTGCCAATGGGCGGAGATACGTCTCGTTCTGTTCGCCGGTCCCGGCATGCAGGAGCAGATGCATGTTGCCCTCGTCCGGTGCCATGCAGTTCAGCGCCAAGCTGGCTAGCCCCGACACCCCACATTCCTGCGAGACGATCGCCATCCCTAAAGCCCCGAGCCCCAATCCCCCCCACGACTCGGGCATATGCGGGTTGAACAGACCGGCTGCTCGCGCCTTGTCCCGAAGTCCGGCCACTACCTCTGCCAGGCCGTCCCCCTCCAGTTCCACGTCCGGTCCGAGTGCGGCTTCGGTGGGCAGAACCACATCGGTCACGAAGGTCGCTACCTTCGTTTGGATCTGCTTTACGTCTTCGGGGAGTTCGAAATCGATCATCTCGTCCTTCTCGCAGTAGCAGGAACGACCGAGCCTACTGTTAGCCTCAGGATCGATGACCCCCGCGCGCCGGACATCTGCCGCTGCCTGTCTGCTGCTCCTCGCTGCTTGCGCACCCGAAGCGGCGAGCGAGGAGGGCGGCAAGGTAGCTGGCCTCTACCAGATCTTCTTCTACGTAGCAGTGGTGATCTTCGTCTCGGTGGCGGGATTGATCGGTTGGAGCATCATCGCCTTTCGCGACCGGGGCGACTCAGACGAGCCCACCCAGTTCCACACGAAGCTGGGACTCGAGATCCTCTGGTTCGCCATCCCGACGGTGATAGTCATCGTGCTATTCATCTTGTCGACAGGCGTTCTGGGCGAAGTGAACGAAGAGACGCCGGAGGGGGCCGGCGTGGTCGTCGAGGTTCAAGGTTTCCAGTGGGGTTGGCGCTTCACATGGCCGGACGGCACCAGCCTCGACAGCCTCCCCGATGATCCCGCCACGATCTATCTACCCACACGGACACCGATCACTTTCGAGCTGAAGTCTCAGGACGTGATCCATTCCTTTTACGTACCGCGTTTCTTGATCAAGCGAGATGTCGTACCGGGAAGGAACAACAGGATCGATCTAACGATCGAGGATGAAGGTACCTACGGTGGGAAGTGCGCGGAGTTCTGTGGTCTGCTGCACGATCAGATGGACTTCACGATCCAAGCCGTCCCTCAAGATGAGTTCGAAGATTGGCTGTCAGGCCTGGGATCCGAGGACGAATGATGAACACCGAACAACACACCACCAAGCCGAAACCGGGTCTGGCCGACTGGTTCTCGACCGTCGATCACAAGAAGATCGGCATCCTCTACATCATCTCGGCCTTCGCCTTCTTCTTGCTTTCGGGGCTGCTGGCCCTTGTCATGCGACTCGAACTGGCTGAGCCCGGACTTCAATTTCTAGATCGCCAGGCTTACAACGAGCTGTTCACGATGCACGGAACCGGGATGCTCTTCTTCTTTGGAACCCCAATGGTTTTCGGGCTCGCCAACTACTTCGTCCCGCTACACATCGGAGCACCGGACATGGCCTATCCGCGCTTGAACGCCTTCTCATTCTGGCTATCTCTTACCGGTGCGATCGTCGCTTTCGCAGGTTTCTTGACCGCGTCGGGTGCCGCAGCTTTTGGGTGGACCGCCTACCCACCTCTGTCCACCGAGACGTACTCACCTGGGCCCGGTGGGGATCTGTGGATCATCGGCATCGCACTGGCAGGGCTTGCTTCAACCTTAGGAGCGATCAATCTCATCGCGAC
Source organism: uncultured Actinomycetes bacterium (assembly GCA_937863385.1). GTDB lineage: Bacteria > Actinomycetota > CADDZG01 > CADDZG01 > WHSQ01 > CALMBW01. Next base: position 109,677 of record CALMBW010000020.1, read on the forward strand.
CATCTTCGGCTTGAGGGCGCCAGGCATGACGATGTTCCGCATACCGATCTTCGTTTGGAACGTGCTAGTGACCTCGGCCTTGGTGCTGTTCACATTTCCGGTTCTCACGGCAGCGCTTGCCGCACTTTTCATCGATCGAAACCTGGGTGGAAGCTTCTTCGAAGCCAGCAACGGCGGCGACCCAGTGTTGTTCCAACACCTGTTCTGGTTCTTCGGCCATCCCGAGGTCTACATCCTGATCCTGCCGTTCTTCGGGGTGATCTCCGAGATCATCCCGGTGTTCTCTCGCAAGCCGCTATTCGGCTACAAGGGATTCGTGTTCGCCACGATATTGATCGGTGTCTTCAGCTTCTCGGTGTGGGCCCACCACATGTTCACTACGGGCGTGGTTGACAACCCGTTCTTCAGTGCCACCTCGATGGTGATCGCCGTTCCCACCGGTGTGAAGTTCTTCAACTGGATCGCAACGATGTGGCGAGGCAAGATCCGTTTCCCGACCCCGATGTTGTTCTCGGTGGGCTTCCTATTCATGTTCCTGATGGGAGGCATCACCGGCATCTTCCTTGCCTCACCCCCCATCGATTACGCGACGCACGACACCTATTACGTCGTAGCCCACTTCCACTACACACTGTTCGGTGGCAGCGTCTTTGCGCTGTTCGCGGGCATGTACTACTGGGTACCGAAGATGTCGGGCCGGATGCTGCGGGAAGGGCTGGGCAAACTCCATTTCTGGACCATGTTGGTCGGCTTCAATCTGACTTTCTTCCCCCAACATCAATTGGGGCTTAACGGGATGCAGCGCAGGGTCGCCGACTACCCAGCGGGCTCGGGGTACGAAGACATGAACCTGTTGAGCACGGTCGGGGCATTCCTGGTCGCCCTTAGCGTCGGGGTGTTCCTCGTGAACGTCTATGTCTCGCTACGACACGGCCCGCGCGCCGGGGACGACCCATGGCAAGGAAACACGCTGGAGTGGGCCACCTCTTCCCCGCCGCCCGAGCACAACTTCCATTCACTCCCCCCTATCCATTCCGAACGACCGGTCTACGACGCGCGCAACCCGTCCGATAAGCCATCGGGTGGACCATCCCGATGAGTGAAGAGGTTCGGTTCTTCCTCCGGATCGCCGCGTACACGGCATTCATAGCTACCGTCTATTGGTTCGTCAGCTACGAGCCGGCTGGGACGGTGCTTCTCCTGTTCTTGCTCGCGGCTGCGGGTACCTTCGGCCTGGTGGTCTTGAGCCACGTAGAAGCAGCTCGGGGTGTTGCATCCAGCGGGATGGTCAGACGCGCCCTCGGCTTCGACGACCCCACTCCCTCTGCCTCCGAGCCACTTCAGATCCAAGAGGACCTCTACCCGACGGCGACCCTGTGGCCGCTGGGTGTCGCTTCCGGAGTAACGCTGGCAGCCCTGGGTCTCATCTACGGCGCGTGGCTATGGATCCCTGGGCTGGCGATGACGATCGGTTGTGCGATCTCGTGGCTAACAGAACTCGACCATTCATGAAGAGGTCTTAGGGGTCCGCTGCACCCTTAGAACGGGATCAGTTCGGCCCCCTCACACACAACCCTGAAGTAGCGGCGCAATGCAGGATCGACGTAGTTGTCGAACCTCTCGATACTGCGCTCCTCTCCGACATAAGAAGCAGTGGTCCCTTCGATCCGATAGGTCCGCCGGGACAGCTCCCACCTCGTGTTCTGGGGATCCTGGGCCTCCGCCCGGAAGAGGGTGACCTCGCCCGGCGAGCAAGAAGCTCCTTCACCCAGACGGGTGATGCCGCCATAGTTGACGGCCATCGGTTCTCCATCGAGTGTCAGCGGTACAAGGGCATCGCCTTGAACGAACATCAGGTTCAATCGAGCCCAAGGCGCACCATGACTCGCGTAGTCGAGAACCTTCAGCCACCATTCCATGTCGCCGTCGCCGTCGACGTCCGACGCCCCCACAGCCCGGGGATAGTCCGCTCCGGCTTCGAGCCCTTGGTCGATCTCTGCTCCTGACGTGACCAACCGCACGCGCCAACCCTGAGGTTTCTCGTCTGCCGACGTCAGCGCGTAGATAGTGAAGACGGCCCCTCCGGCTTCCACCACAGAGGCGCACCCAGCTTCCTTGGGGAAATCAGGATCATCGAGCTGGGGACACGGACCCCCGTTCACGAAGGTCGGTGGTGAAGATCGGTGGGAGAGGGGGGCGGACGGGTCTGCCTCGCCCGCCGGCGTTCGGGAACTGCATGAAACGAGCGCTGCGGCAGAGAACGCTGCGAGGCCGGCAAAGAGCAGGCGTGGCATCTCAGAACCCGCCGGTCGGGCCGCGTCGCAGCTTCACCCCTCGCTTGCGCCCCAGCAGGTTCGACTTGTTGTTCCCCAGCGAGGCGGCGATCCGGTATGCGAGCCATCCACCCGATGCGGGGAGGACGAAGATCGCGATGCGCAGAACGTTGGTGATCTGTTCGACCGATGCGTTGAACATGATCGCTAGGACGTCGTTGCCGCCCGCGAGGGTGAGCAGACCGAAGAAGATCAGTCCCGCCACCCCGATACCGACCCGGATAGGAACATCCGTGGGGTCGTCCAGCAGGTGGTGCTCCGCTTCGTCCCGGGTGACACGGCGTTCGATCCATGGCCAGGCCCCCATGACCGTGAATGCAAGGCCCGGCATAACGACTCCAGGCCAGAACGGTGACGGGATCGTGATCCCGAATAGAGTCAGATCGAGTGGCGGAAACAGCCGAAGGGCACCTTCGAGCCATCCTACGTACCAGTCCGGTTGGGAAGGTGCGCTAACGGTTGTTGCATCGAACGGACCGAAGTCCCAGATCGGGTTGATCTGAAGAAGTCCGCCCATGAAAGCGAGCACCGCAGCCGTCAGCGCAAGTAGCGCCGCGGACTTCATCACCTGTTGTGGCCAGAAGGCCTTGCCGACGACGTTGCCTTCGGTCCTGCCGGCACCTTTGTATTGCGTGTGCTTCTGGCGCCACAGGATCGCTAGATGCACCGACACCAAGCCGATGATCAAGGCAGGGATCAGCATCACGTGCATAACGAACAGGCGCGAGATGATCCCTTCGGTCGGGAACTCTCCACCGAAGGCGAGGAAGGCTAGATGGGGGCCGAGTAAGGGAACCGAGATGAGAACGGAGTAGGCGATCCGCAAGCCGGTTCCCGACAAGAGATCGTCGGGCAATGAATATCCGGTGAATCCAGCGCCGATCCCGAGAAGGAGCAGGACCACACCGACAACCCAGTTCACGTCGCGGGGACGACGGAACGCGCCGGTAAAGAAGACGCGCATCATGTGAACCACGATGGAACCAACGAATACCAGCGCTGCCCAATGGTGGATCTGGCGCATCACGAGTCCGGAGCGCACCTCGAACGAGATCCGCAAAACCGACTCGTAAGCTGCCGAGACCTCTTGACCTTGCAGGGGTGCATATGGCCCGCGGTACGTCACGAGCTGAGCGTCCGGCCGGTAGAAGAGCGTCAGGAAAACCCCAGTAGCCAACAGGATGATGAAAGAGAACAGGGCCAGTTCCCCCAGCAGGAACGACCAATGGTCGGGGAAGACCTTCTTGAGGCTCTTTCGCGCCAGTCCGGCGATGCCCAGACGGCCGTCCAGCCATCTCAGCATCAGCCGCCCCCGCCGGTCATGTTCCAGAACCCCGGACCCACAGGTTCGGTGAAGTCACCGAGCGCGATCAGAAAGCCTTCTTCGTCCACACTGATCGGCAGTTGCGGCAGGGGGCGGTCGGCGGGTCCGAACGTCACGCTGCATCCCCGCAAGACATCGAAGGTGGACTGGTGACAAGGACACAGCAGCTCGTGTGCCTTCGCCCTGTAGAGGCCCACGGGGCACCCGGCATGGGTGCAGATCTTCGAATAGCCGATACAGCCGTCTGGGGCCCACGCGATCCTGTCCTCGGGCATCTCTAGATCTTGCACGTCGACCTTTATGAGAAGGGTCTGAGCGTCCGGGGAACCGACGTGACCCTCCGGGTAAACGGTGGTCACGCTATCCAGAACGAGATCGCCCGGGCGAAGGGGTGCACCCTCGGGATCGACCAAGCGAGCCCCTGCGGTCCACGGCGTGGTGAACAGATCCTGGCCGGGCCGGGGCCCTAGCGAGAGAGCTGGGATCGCAAGGGCTCCGGCGAGGGTTCCGCCCGCTCCCGCCATCAGGCGAACGAGCGCCTTGCGGCGGGTGATGTCAGAGGGGTGCAGGTCGTCCTCGGCGCGATCCACAAGAGCATCATCAGAAGAAAGCGGCTCACGCTCTTCGGATCTGGTCCTGGATGGGAGGAGGCCGACGGACCACACCGCCAGCCCAACGCCGAGGCCGCCCAGAGCTGTTCCCAGCAATGCGCCCTCGGCTTGAGCCTGCCCGCCTGAGACGTAGACGCCGACCAGACCCATGGACGCCATGATCGATACCGCGAACGCTACAGCGACGACCCTTTCAGGCTTCATCACGTTTCCTCTTGGACCCAAGCAGCACGGAGATGGCAACCAAGCATGCGACACCGAGCCCCAATCCAACGAAACCCTCCGGCACCGGACCGATCCCACCTAGGTCCGCGCCCCCGAACGCACGCTGTTCGCGCAGATGCACAACGTAGGCAACGATGTCCTGGATGTCCTCACTTTCGATCGCCGTGAACACGGGCATCTGTCCCGGGCCGGTGAGCATCGCTTCGGCGATCTCAACCGGGTCGGCAACACTAAGGCTCGGTGCAAGAGCACCGGCTCCGACCGCGCCACCGCTACCAGTTGCTCCGTGGCAGGCAGCACAGTTCGCAACAAAGAGCTCCTGTCCATCCGATAGATCAGCACCGTCAAGATCTACCGTTGGGATCTCGGGGCCCTCCCCTAGGGACGCGACGAACGCGGTCAGGGCTTCGATCTCATCTGGCGAGAAGGCAGGAGGCTTACGAACCGCCTGCGCACCATCGTCCGCCAGAGGCATCCGCCCGGTTCGCAGCTGAAAATCTGCGGCGGCCGCGCCTGCATCGATGATGCTCGGGCCGGCATCCGTCCCTTGGCCCTCGCTACCGTGACACGAGGCACACGACTCGATGAAGAGTTCACGCCCGTCTGGCTCCGCGGCAACCGATACGGACAGGGGAGCTAGTACCGCGCCCAGGCAGACAACGAGAGAAACCCGGCGTGAAACGGCTGAAGACATCGACGCCACGATATAAGGCAGACGAGTAGTATGCGGCCCGCACCCTTGAATCGCGATCGGAGGATCCATTGGCGGAGGTTCGTGCTTACATCCTGATCCAGACCGCAGTGAATGCAGGCCACGTGGCCAAAGAGATCCGCGCCATCGAAGGGGTCGAGTCCGCAGAGGACGTTTCGGGTCCCTACGACGTGATCGTCGCCACCTCGGCCCCAGACATGGATGCCTTGGGCAGGATGGTCGTTGCCAAGATCCAAGCGGTCGAGGGGATCACTCGCACCCTGACCTGCCCCGTAGTCCAGCTCTGACCGGCGCAACTCGAGCCGAGGGCGGCGTACCCAACACCTCAGTAACTAAACGCAGCTAACTGAACGCGTTCTGGTTACATCCCCCTCCTGTGTGGGGATAGTTGTAGCAACCAGCGAGAAGCTAGCGCCGATAGGAGGTTGAGACGGATGCTGTGGACGATCCTTGCAGTGATCGGTCTGATCGTGGTGCTCCAAGCGATCTTCTAGACCATTTTGATGCTCAACCGAACGGGCCCTGCGGGGCCCTTTCGTGTTTCCGGCTCCACCGAGGCAAGCGCCAACCTGGGAGCATTCACGGCTCGACGATCTGCGCAGGGTTGGTCAACTGGTTCGGAAATACCACGAGCAGTCTCCTTCTCGGGACCTCCAACGGCAGGGCACAATCGGTCCGCCACCACCAGCCTCCACAACCAAGGTTGTCTTCGACCGATCCGTTGAGATCGATGTCGTCGATCTGGACCGTGTCGCATTCAGGCATCAGTATGTCTCCCGAGAAGGTGTCGCCGCACACCCTGAACGTCGCCGTAAGGGTGGGCTGCTCGAAGTCCTGCAAATCGGCCACCACCGACAACGAAGACGAGTGCAAGCTGGGGTAGCCCCCGCGCAGGGTGCCGGAGCAGCCACCGAAGGTCACCCTGCACCAACCGGGCTCGTAAAGCGGCTTCCGATAAGTGACCGTGCGCTCCCCATCGTTGAGCGTCACGCTAGCGGTCAGGGCGCGGCTGGTTTCGAATGCTTCATCGAGGACCGCCACGATCTCAACCGGTTCCGAGATGTCTTCATCACCCTCGGCGAACTCAAGCCAGGTTCGCCCGCGCGGGTCTTCGCCTGACGGCAGGATCGCACCGGGGCCGGCGAAGGTACGCGCTCCGACGAAGACGATGTCGGCACCCTCCATCCCATCTCCGAAAGCATCGGAGTTCACGTGCGGATACACCTCGGCCGCCGGGCGTCCGGGGGATCCCGATACATCGAGATCGATGGTCGCGGGGTCGCCATCTCCGAGCTTGCTTGGGGCCTCCATCTCCGAGGCCGGCATCAAGGTCGCTTGCCAGACAGCCGTGTTTGATCGTGGTGCCGAGAACCTCAAACGCCCCCACGCCTGGATCTGGCGTTCGTACCACCTGTCTGACTGAGCACGACCTGAGATCTTGCTCTCAGCCGGAACGAAACGCACCCAGATGGTCGTCTCAGGATCGGCTTGAAAGGTGAGCTCGGACTGAAACGATCCTCCTTCGGCAGAGAACGAGACCTCGAACCCAAGAGGCCCGCGCACGTCGGAGGCAGAAACGGTTCCAACCGTCGCGCTATCGGTCAGGGATCGCACGGTTACCGGAAGCACGAGATCGCCCTCTGTCAGTTCTAGCCGGCCCAGCGAGACACTGGGGGGTAACACAACGAAACCCGCTCGCGCGCTTCGGTATATGTCGACCCTGCCCGCTCCCGTTACCGTCGGGTCCTGGGAGTTGGACACCTGGGCCGGGCGCGCGCGACCCATCAACATCGCTGCAACTTCCGCAGGTGAAGCGCCCGGATGACGTTGAAGCAGCAGTGCCGCACTCCCCGACACATGGGGGGCCGCCATAGAGGTTCCCGACTTGTAGCTGCCGCCATCACCAGAACCAACCTCGGCGGAGAGGATCCCGGCACCGGGCGCGACGACATCGGGCTTCAAGGCAGAAGTCGTGCGGGCCGGGCCTTGCGACGAGAACGCCGCGGCATCGTCGGCGAGGTCGGTTGCACCGACCGCTACAACGCCCGGCGCCGTAGCTGGTGAGCCGACCATATAGGCAGCAACACCTGAGTACTCGTTGCCCGCATTGCCGGCGGCTGCGACGAACGAGATGCCAGCGTCAACGAGATTCTGAGCTGCCACCGACTCGGCCGAATCCTGAGTGCCGAAGGTGACTCCGCCGGAGAACGACACAACGTCCACTCGATCCGATGTGTCGCCATCGTCGTTGGGATCCAAGGCCCGTTCGTATGCGGCGATGAGTACGTCTGCCGTCGACGCACCACCGTTGCCCCAGACCTTCAATGCAACGATCTTGGTGCCGGGCGCGACTCCCCGGCCGACCACGCCGGGTACACCCTTGCCGCAGCAGGTCGCACCCACATGGGTTCCATGTCCTTCAACGTCTAGTGGGTCGGGATCCGGATCGGGCACATCGTTATCCGAGCGCGAATCGATAGGGTCGTAGGGATCCCCCACGAAGTCATAACCGTCGATCACTTTGGGGGTTGGGAACGAGCCCTCCTCGATCACCTCAGGGTCGTTACCGCGATAAGCCGCAACGGACCCCGATCCCCCAAACGCCCGATGGGTGTAATCGATGCCGGAATCGACAACCGCAACGGTGATGCCCTTTCCGGTCAACCCGAGCTGCTTGCGGGCTCTGAAAGCTCCGATGTGTTTGACACTTTCTGAGTTGTAGGCGCGAACGATCCCTGCCTTCTCGACGCTTTGGACACCCGGCATCCCGGCCAGCCGTAGCGCAGACGCTTGACTCATCCGCGCCGAGAAGCCGTCCAAGACTCGCTCGTAGACGAACCCCACGCGACCACCGGCGCGGGCCACCGCTCGCCTGGCGCTCCGTGCCACCGCCCCGTCGGTGGACGTCCGGACGATGTAGACATCCGCAGCTTCGGGCGAAGCCGGCTGGGCCGCACGACCCCTCGCGATCGGGGTCTGCATCAGACCGAACAAGGATGCTGCCGCAAGGCATGCCGCGAGACTCTTGCGGGTCATCGAGCGTGAAGCGTTCACGCCATCGAGCGGCGCAGCGTCGGAAGGGGCAACGCCTCGTTGAGAGATCCGGAACGGAAACCCTTGGGGTCGATCGTCACGTCCACGTATCCGAGTGATCGCAGATGCTCCTCGATCCGAGCCAACTGCGAGGTTGCCCGTGGGATCTCGCTCACAAGGAACTCGAGGCGCGCAAGCTCACCGTGATCGCGGACCCGGAACTCAAAGAATCCAAGAGATGCGACGAAATCTTCGGCGGCTTCGACCCGCCTCAAGCCCGCCGGAGTCACGCGTACTCCATAGGCGAACCTTGATGCGAGACAAGGCGATGAGGGCTTGGTTGCCGTCGGCAGGCTCATGGCCGCAGACAACTCCCGTATCTCTGCTTTGCTTAGTGCTGCTGAGACCAAAGGAGATAGCACCCGATGCTCTTTCGCCGCCATCAGCCCAGGGCGGTGATCGCCAAGGTCGTCTGTGTTGGTTCCAACGATCACCGCCGCATCAAGCTCTGCGGCTATCGGCTCGAGGGTCGAGAACAGCTCGTCTTTACACCAGTAACAGCGATCGGACCCGTTCACTGCGTAGGCTTCCAGGGATACCTCGTGCGTGCCTACGGTGCGGTGGCGCCACCCACGAGAACGTGCCAGATCTGCCGCTTTACGTAGTTCGGAACGGGCCAATGATGGGGATACTGCTGTGACTGCGAGACAATCGACCCCTAGGGTGTCGTGAGCAACCGCAGTAAGAAAGGCTGAATCGACCCCACCGGAGTAAGCAACGACTACGCGGCCAAGGTCGCCGATGAGATCGGAGAGCACACGTTGCTTGTGTACCGCAAGGCCTGGCATCACCCCATCTTCGCAGGGTTGCGACGGTTGGTGCCATGACTTCCCTCGCTCAGTCCTCTTTCGCAGACTCCCTCGAAGACCCGGCGTTGGCCGTCGCTGCGGTGCTGCTGATCGTCGTCTCCGTGGCGTACATAGTCGTGTCGCGTCTGATAACCCGAGAGATCCGCAAGCAAGCACTTCGCCAGATGCGGGCCCGCAAGCCCGGCGCCCCACCCCCTAAGCCGCCCAAGGACAAAGACATCTGGTCTTACCCGCCCTAACGTCAACGTTTACTCGATGTAGCCGAGGTCTTTCAGGTGTTCGGCTACAGCCGCTGCCTCTTCCTCGGAATACTCCCCGCCTGCGTCGCGCTCATCGAGTGCGGCCGAGACGGTGACCGGGGTGGAGGTAAGGAAACCGGCATCGAGCGCAACGGTTGCGGGCTTCCCGTCGAGCCCTTCAGGCACCGCCTCACCCAAGAGCGCAAGGGTCGTGGGGCATACATCGAACAGGTCCAGTTCGTGACCGCTCCCGTGGGTGAAACCCGGGCCGGCGCCCACGAAGATGCCGACGGGCCGGTGGTCTGAAGACCAAGCAACATCTACTCCGGCGAGCGGAGCCGGAGGGATGACGACGGGACCAAAGGGAACTCGTCCGGGAGCCATGCGGTAACCCGCCGACCACGTGTCGCAAACGAGATCGGGAGCCAGGTCAAGAGCCCGGCCGGAATAGATCTCCTCCTTGCGATGGACGGCTGCGACCACCTGTTCGCCGGTCTCGGGGTCGGTGATCTCCAGCAACCCGGCCGAGATCTCATCGAGCAAGGCGCCGGCGTCGGCCTGGGCTACGCAACCTTGTGGTTCTCGCCCGGCGAGGTTCAGCCACAGGTCCGAGTGGACTCCCAAGAACGCCTTGGTGGTGGACCAATCGAATGCGCCCAGTTGCCCTGCAAGCTTCGCCCCCATGGCCTTGCGTGCCAAACCGGGGGCAAGTCTTCGACCCATCTTTCGAAGGACCGGTGGCAACGCCCAGGCAGCTTCAGCCGCTGCCGATCGCTGGGAACGGCCTGGGGTTGCTAGCTCTTGCTCGGCCAGCCAGGCTCCCACGTTGATATCTCCTTTGAGGGGGCCGGCGCCGTGGTCGCTCACGATCATCACGGTAGCTTGCTTGAACGCATCGACCAGGTGGCCCGTTGCGGCATCCATGGCCTCGTACACGTCTTCGATAGCTCCGGCAAGGCGATGATCGCTGTCACGGAACTGCCAGAAGAAATGCTGTGCCCGATCGACGTGTGGCCACACGATCTCCACACAATCCGCCTCGGTCCTATCGATCGCCCACGCCAACGCTTCGGCTTGCACGCCGAGTCCCCGGATCAAGTCATCACGGAAAACTTCGAGCGTGGAGTGCGGAGCACGGTCAAGCAGATCCTCGATCGGAAAGGCCGCGTTTAGCTCGTTCTGAAATCCCGCCGGCTCCGTGATCGATGCACCCGGAGGTGCCCCATAGCCTGCGACCATCACCCCCGGCACGGTTGTGGCCGGGAACGTCATCGGCACGTTCCAAACCAGATGCTTGGTGTTCTCGGTCATCTCCCACAGCGCCGGAGCCCGGCGATCCCGGGACGAGAAGTACCGGCATGAATACGAACCAGGCGCTCGATACCAAGAACCGAAGATGCCGTGGGCACCGGGATTACGCCCCGTGAAGGCAGTGGTCCATGCACAGTCGGTCATGGGCGGCCACGTGGATCGCAATCCTGCCCGGTAGCCGCGATCGATCAGAGATCTAAGGGCGGGCAAGCGGCCGGCGGCGAGCATGGGATCGATGATGTCGAAGGTCGCCGAGTCCCACCCGACGACCAGCACCTTTGGAGCCATGCGTGAACCTTACGGGCTGGGCTCGGGTGACGGTGGATCGGTCGGGGTAACCGTCGGAGTGGGAGTCACATCAGGTCTCAGCTGGGTCACCACACCCGTGTCCGGGATGCGATCGATACACACCCTGCGGCAGTTCTCTGAGCTGAAGAGCGTCTTGACTATCCACCGGTAGTCGATCCGGTCCTCCCCTAGATGCAACTTGTCCAGAGGGATCCGGACCGAGATGCTCGATCGGTCCTTACGCCACACCTTTAACGATGCGATGCGGTAATCACTCTTCTTCTTACGGTCTCGATAGAGGTCGCCATGGAACCCGCGGCCATCCGAATAGAGCAGAGCGTAATGATCGAAGCGTCCATCGCCGAAGCCATCGATGTGCACCATCACGAAACCGGCGTCCCACATGTCAAACGCCCTGAACTTGGAGAACGAGATGGTGCGCCATACGGGAGAGTTGCTAGACGACATGCGAACCTGACTGACGTCGAGCACTCCGTCCGTATCGTTCGGATCATCGAACGGCTGCGCAGCAGCTCTAACGAGCAGTGGCGATGACGCTAGGAGCAGCACCAGCAGGGCTAACCATCTCAACCTGGTCATTCGATACCTCTCTTGAACGAACGAGTGACCGAGTAAAGCAGCCACACCGCAGCGGCAGCAGCCAGCAACATGAGCAAGGCCGGGACGATCTGGTCCCCGCTGGGCACCCCGACACCTTCCAACAGATCCACCTCGCGATCCCCCAGAAGCATCACGGCGGCGGCGCCGCCGAGAACGGTATTGCGCAAGAGGATGACCCTGTAGTCCCGAACCTTGCTTGACCCGAAGCATCCACATGGAAGCCGATCGCCCTGAAGATTCCTCAGTCTTACCGCGGCAAAGGTGAATGCACTCAACATCCCGACCGACATCGCGCCGGCGGTTCGGGTCTCGCCCGCCAGTACCAAGGCGGTCACAAGAGCTTCGGTCAAGGGCACCAGGAGGGCGGCGAAAGCCGTTAAGGCACCCAAACGATAGTTCTTCAGAACGTCTCGCCATGCCTGGGGTCGAGCCATCTTGGCCCCGGCGGACCAAGCAAACACAACCGCTATCAACGCTGAACAGACTTGGATCGTCGCAGCCGGCACGTCCGCATACTAGTGCGCCGTCTCGCAAATGCCGCCTTCTAGCAACGAGCCGCTGCCGCGTACGGAAAGCATCACGGACCACGCTACGGTGGACGCTCGGTAGGCACTCGCGGAAGGTCGCTCTGCTTGGACGGTTGGTGGGCAGCTTCGTACATCGCACTGTGGTTGTTGGTCATCGTCCTGGCAGTGGTCGTCGCTGCCCTTGCCCGCCAGATCGGCACCTTGCACCTACGGCTCGGCCCCCGCGGAGCCCTCGAACTAGACGATGAGGGGCCCGCTCTGGAAGAGATTCTTCCCGTGACCACTGCGACCTCGGTGGAGGGAACGGCAGTGTCGTTAGGGGGACCGGGAGAAGCCCAGCTCCTGCTCTTCGTATCGCCTGGGTGCGGCGTCTGTGAGCAGGTGCTTCCGTCGATCCCGGTCATCGCCCAAGCCGGACGGATCGCTCCCTATGTCCTTACCGATGTGGACGCAGAAGAGACCGAGCTCGCCTACAAGAACAAGCGACTTGGGGTACCGCTCGTTCCGGCAAGTGAGGCCGTGCTCCGCTATGGGATCCCGGGCACCCCTTATGTTGTCGTGACAGACGCTACGGGGACGGTGCGGGCGAAGGGCACAGTGAACAATCTCGAGCAGATGGAAGGTTTGGTTGATTCAGCGGACAAGAGGAGCAGAACAGGTGCTTGATTCGATCACGACCAAGGTGAGTGTCGGCCTGGCTGGATCGACGAGCAGACGATCCTTTTTGGGCCGGCTCGGCGCAGGTGTCGTGGCTCTAGCTGGTGGTCCTTTAGTTGCTGCGGCCTTGAGGCCGGAGAGGGCCGAGGCGTATCACATCTGTGGGCACACCTACACGACGGACTCTTGCCCGCATCCGTACCGTCCGCTCAGCCGTGTTGACAGATTCGGCTACCCGATCCATCCAACCTACGGATATCCCGTTGACGACAAGGGCCGCATCTACAAGAGCAAGCATCAGAAACGCAGCCTCATGTGTCAGGACTTGGTCAAGAAGAGATACCCCCATACAGGCGAACCTCGTTACGGCGGTGGCTGGAGTCGCTGTTGCAACGGGCGCGTTCGTCGTATCGCGGATTGTTGCAGCTACTCGCGCACCCGGATCAATGGCGACGCCAGCGTGACCGGATACTGCTACAGCGGTACTCGGGTGTTCTGCATCGGCTACCGCGACACCAACGTTCGCTGCTAACCCATGAACGAGGTAACGGTGGTTGTCACCGTCCTCGCGTCGATCATCGCCGGGTGGTCGACCTTGTTCGGCCCCTGAGGTCTTTCGATGGTGGAAACCATCTCCCCCATGGTGCATGGGGGCCGTAATGCCTCTTACTACAGAGCCGTAGCGCTGCACACACTAGGTGCGTCACTTTCTGCGGCCGCGCTCGGAACAGCACTGGGCGTTTTCGGCAGTACGCTCGGCGCGCCATGGGGTGACGGCGGACTGTGGGTTGTTGCAGGGATCGCAGCACTGTATGCGCTACGCGAGCTTGCAGGGGTGAACATCCCATTGTTGGACCTGGACCGACAGGTACCCATGTGGTGGCGCAGCTTCTTTAGCAACGACATCGCAGCGCTCCTCTACGGACTCGGCTTAGGCGTTGGATTCGTTACTTACCTCAGCTTCGGGACGCTGATCGCCGTGGCAGCAACCGCTTTGGTGTCTGGCTCCCCAGGCATAGGGGTGCTTTGCTTGCTCCCGTTCGGCATCGCCCGCGGACTATCAGTCCTCGCCGTAGGAAAGGGCGAACCCAGCGACCTCCTCGAACGGCTGGAAGACCCGGCGATCCGAGCCCGAGCAAAACTCGTCAACGGTCTCGCTTTGGTGACGGCGGCAGTCGCGGTTGCCGCCCCGACCCTAGTCGATAGTCCTTTTCCCTAGGATTAACCCTCGTTCCCCTAGGAACTGTCATAAGGACACTGGATGTGTCGCTGAGGCCATCTACATTTCCGATACACGCCGACAGCGCGCGGACCAGGACCGTTATGGGATGGTGGGGGTGGTTGATGAACGACGGGGACAGATTCGTCGACACCCCCTTGCTCGAACGCACGGTCGAGTGCGGTCTCTTGGATCGGGTGATGGAATCCGCCCACTCTGGATCTGGTCGTTTCGTTTTCATCGAGGGCACCGCAGGGGTGGGCAAGTCGAGCATGCTCGGATACCTCCGTAAGTCAGCACATGGGTCTCTCGTCTTACATGCACAGGCAACCCCTATCGAACGCCCTGCACCCTTCGCCGTCGTCACCAAAGCCCTGCGAGATGCGCTCGATGAACTCGACCCCGCTGAACGGAATCTCATATTCGTGGGATCTGCGCGCTTGAGCCGCCCTCTTTTCGAACCCTTGACCCCTGGGGGCTCAGCGAGCGATCCACATGGCTTCTCCCGGTTACACGGTCTGTACTGGCTGTTGTCGAATCTCAGTGAAGCCACTCCCGTGGTGTTCATGATCGACGATCTGCACTGGGCAGACGCGTCCTCGATGCGGTTCCTTCTGTACCTCGCACATCGTGTGGACACACTTCCTGTCGCTGTCGTTGCAACGCGCAGGATCGAGGGACCTGGTGACTCCGAGGGATTGGTTTCCCAATTGCGCGCTCACCCGTCCGTTCAAAGCCTCCGACTCGAATCCCTCAGCGCCGAGGCAACCCGGGACCTGCTCAAGACGCGGCTGAGCAGCAGCCCCACCGACAGCATGGTTAGGCGTGCACACGAACTAACGGGGGGTAACCCTTTCTTGTTGAAAGAACTCGCAGACAGCATGCGCGAGGGCGCCGACACCGGGTCTAGAGATATCTCCTCGATCGGATCGGAAGTGAGCTCGGTTCACCAGACGATCCGGCGCAGACTCACCGGTCTGCCAGACAACGCGTACAGCTTGGCGCGCGCTCTCGCTGTGCTCGGAGACGGAACATCACTTCGCTCTGCCGCGCGGCTCACCGGCCTCGAGTACGAGGGGGCGCAAGATGCTCTCACACTTCTGATCGAGCGAGGCCTGGCGATGGGGGGAGACCAGTTGAGCTTCGCGCACCCTTTGATCGCGTCCGCCGTCTACGATGAGATCCCTCCTGCTCGGCGTATGGCGATGCACACCCGGGCGGCCCTGATCATCGATTCTGATGGTGCTTCTATCCAACGCGTTGCTTCACACCTCTTGCTAGGCGACATCACCGAAGAGGCCTGGGCGTTCGACAAGCTTAGGTCCGCTGGGCAGGATGCGGTATCGCTCGGCGCACTCGAATCTGCGTCGATCTTCTTGCGAAAAGCTCTTGATCACGCGACAGAGCCCCACTTGCGGGCGGAGCTCTTGATGGAGCTTGCCGAGGTTGAGGCTCCGAACGATCTCCCAAGCTCGCTTGCTCACCTTAGAGAAGCATCCGAGATAGTTGACGATGCCGGTCGTAGAGCAGAGGTTCACCGGAGGATCGGGCGAGCTCTCTACGGTCTCGGAAAACCGGCCGAAGCTGTTCCCTTCTTCGAACTTGCCATGCAAGACCTCCATGGGCATCCTGAACTCCTTGCCGAAGTGAAGGGTGAAACGATCGCGGTCGCCCGGCTCGATCTGTCCACGCGACCTAGATCGCTGGAGTTGCTCGACGAGCTCACATCTTCTGAGCTGAAGCGGAACGACAACAACCTCCGCAGCATCCACGTAGAACTTGCCCTTTCGAGCATCCGAGATATCGAGCCGGTTGAGAAGGCTGTAGCGCATCTGCAGAACGCCCGGTTCCCCCTCACGCAACCACTCGTCGAGAACGGTGACGGCGCCTTGATCCCGCCATTCATCATGGGGCTGGTGTGGTCCGATCAACTCGCCGAGGCACGCCGCGTCATGGATGCGGTGGTGGAAGACGCTCAAGTCAGAGGGTCCATCATGGCGTTCGCCACCGGCCGAGCCTTCGGTGCGACCGTTCTCTTCAGGATGGGCCAGGTAGACGAGGCGGTCGCCGCCGCTCAAGATGCGATCGATGCCGAGCCTCACGGCTGGGGCGTGGGTCGATTCATCGTCCGTGCCTGGCTCGCCCATGGACTGATGGAGCGTCATGAGCTTGCAGCCGCCGAGCACATCCTCGACCAGGCAATGGCGGACAGCTCGATCTCACAGTCGATACAACAGGTTTTCGTCTTCGACGCCCGAGCTCGGCTCCTCATCCTTCAGGGACGGCCTGTCGAGGCGATGGCCGAGGCGAATCGGGCTCGCTCTCTTGCCCTTGAGCAGCTCAACAACATCAACCCCGTGATCGTGTCTTGGAGGATGGCTCTCGCTGCCTCCCATCACGACCTCGGCGAACCGGCCAAAGGGATCGCGGTGATGGAGGAAGAGGTCGAGCTTGCCCGCGCTTTCGGGGCCAAGTCCTACCTCGCCCGGTCGCTGCGTTTGCTCGGCCAGCTGATGGGGGGCGACAAGGGGATGGATCTAGTGGAGGAGTCCTGGGAGACAGCCTTCGAGGGTCCTGCTGTGCTTGCTCGGGCTTGGTCGGCCGTCGTCTTCGGGCGGCACCTCAGGGCCCGGGGCGACACCGTCAAGGCTCGCGAGGTTCTCACCGATGGGCTGCGCATCGCCTCTCTGTGCGGGTCCCACCTGGCCGCAGACCGCCTCAAGGCGGAACTCACCCTGGCGGGTGCGAGGCCTCGCCGCGAAGCCGTGACGGGCCTAGCCTCTCTCACGCCCGGCGAACGCCGCATCGTCGACCTAGCGGCTTCGGGACTTTCGAACCGCGAGATCGCAGAGGCGCAATTCGTCACCGTGAAAGCGGTCGAATGGCACTTAGGTAACGCCTACAAGAAACTTGGGGTGCGAAGCCGAGCCGCCCTCCCCAAGATCATCGCCCAAGCCGAACAGAGATGGGCAGAAGAAGAGCGGCGCTCGCGGCCCTCCTAAGGACCTTTGGCCCTGGTCCTGGGCGTGATGGTAGCGGCGTCACCACCCGGCTCGGGGGGGGTTCCGGTCTCGTGAGCTGCCCTTGGGTTGCGCGCTTCGGTCGAGTTAGCACTCGGGGCCGCCGCTTGCTAACGAGCGGGAGCGGCGGTATCTTTAGCACTCGGTAAGGCAGAGTGCTAATCCAGACACCCAGGAGGTATGTCCATGGCCAAGATCCTCTCTTTCGATGAGGAAGCGCGGCGGGCTCTCGAGCGGGGGATGAACCAGCTGGCCGACACGGTCAAGGTCACCCTCGGTCCCAAGGGCCGCAACGTGGTACTCGAAAAGAAGTGGGGCGCCCCCACGATCACGAACGACGGCGTTTCGATCGCCAAGGAGATCGAACTCGAAGATCCTTACGAGAAGATCGGCGCAGAGCTCGTCAAAGAGGTCGCCAAGAAGACCGATGACGTCGCTGGTGACGGAACCACTACCGCAACCGTCCTGGCTCAGGCATTGGTACGCGAAGGACTTCGCAACGTCGCCGCCGGCGCCAACCCGATCGCACTCAAGCGTGGGATCGAGAAGGCCGTCGAGTCCGTGGTCGAGCAGATCCGCTCCTCCTCGCGCGACGTCGAGGGACGCGACCAGATCGCATCGGTCGCTTCTATCTCGGCCAACAACGACCCCGAGATCGGCGAAGTGATCGCCGAAGCGATGGACAAGGTCGGTAAGGACGGCGTCATCACCGTCGAGGAATCCAACACCTTCGGTCTCGAGCTCGAGCTCGTGGAAGGGATGCGCTTCGACAAGGGCTACATCTCGCCGTACTTCGTCACCGACACCGAGCGTATGGAAGTCGTGCTCGAGGACCCCTACATCCTGATCGCGAACCAGAAGATCTCTGCGGTCAAGGACCTGCTCCCCGTTCTCGAGAAAGTCATGCAGGCCGGCAAGTCGCTGCTGATCGTCGCCGAAGACCTCGAGGGTGAGGCTCTCGCGACGATCGTCGTCAACAAGATCCGCGGCACCTTCAAGGCCGCCGCGGTCAAGGCTCCGGGCTTCGGCGACCGTCGCAAGGCCATGCTCGGTGACATCGCCGTGCTCACCGGTGGCCAGGTCATCTCCGAGGAACTCGGTCTCAAGCTCGAGAGCGTTGACCTCGCCATGCTCGGTACCGCGCGCAAGGTTGTCATCGCGAAGGACGACACCACGATCGTCGAGGGTGGTGGCTCTGCCGAAGACATCACCGGCCGCGTGAACCAGATCAAGGCCGAGATCGACCGCAGCGACTCCGACTACGACCGTGAGAAGTTGCAGGAGCGCCTCGCCAAGCTTTCCGGTGGCGTCGGCGTCATCAAGGTTGGGGCTGCTACCGAGGTTGAGCTCAAGGAAAAGAAGCACCGCATCGAGGACGCCGTCCAGACCACCAAGGCAGCGGTCGAAGAGGGCATCGTTGCCGGTGGTGGCGTGACCTTGCTGCAGGCGTCTGAGGTCCTCAACAAGCTGGAGCTCACCGGTGACGAGGCGACCGGGGCATCGATCGTTGCCAAGGCCGCGCAGGAGCCACTGAAGGTCATCGCTCAGAACGCCGGCCTCGAGGGCGGCGTCGTGGTCGAGAAGGTCCGTACGCTCGGCCCGGGTGAAGGCCTCAACGCAGCCACCGGCGAGTACGTGGACCTGTTCAAGGCCGGTGTCGTCGACGCTGCAAAGGTGACCCGTTCGGCTCTGCAGAACGCCGCATCGATCGCAGCACTATTCCTGACGACGGAAGCCATCGTTGCCGACAAGCCCGAGAAGGCTCCGGCCATGCCCGGTGGCATGCCCGGCGGAGACATGGACTTCTAGTTTTTACGGAAGAATCGCGTTGCATAGCAACGCGTTCTGTGCACGAAAAAGGCCCCCGGCAAGCGGGGGCCTTTTTCCTCTATCAACCACCCGTGGTCTCATTCCCCCGCTAAGTGCTCACAAGCCCATCAGTTTCCGGGAAATGAACCGTAGAGGTACAAATCCCGGAAACAGAACGCGACGCATCACCGCTCCTCCTCCCTACATATCAAAGCTCTCCCGCTGGGTCACGAGAACAGCTTGCGCACTCCCATCTTGCGCTCGATGGCAGCGCGGATCTCACGCTCGACGCGTCGGTCGTCGTCATGGAGGTCCGCCCAGGTGAAATAGAGAAGCTCTATTCCGGCAGATGCGAGCTTGCGATCACGACGGGCATCCTCGTTGTGCTTTCCGATATGGAACTTGTAGCTGTGACACTCGATGCCGATCAGTGAGAGGGGATGAAAGAAGTCGAGCACGAACCGTTCGCCATCGATGTCCAATTCGTGGTCCGCTTCGAAACGTTCCGACTTGATCCTCCGTAGGATGCGGAGCATCCTTGCTTCGAACATCGAGCGGATCCGTTCATCTCTGTCGTCACGTTGCTTGAGAAGTTTCAAGAGCAGCGTACGGCCGGGCCGATACCGCCACTCTTTGTCCGCGAACTGAGACATCTTCTCGAGTGTCGTCATCCCTCGCCGTAAAGCGTCGTCAAGAGCTCGCCCGAGCGGTCCGGGCCCCAACGTTGCCGCCATCTCGGCGAGTACTCGCTCGGTACGGCAGATCCTGAACCCTTCAACATGGCGGCATTGCGGGCGATCACCACGACGCAGCTTCAGGACTTCTACACCTTGGAGTGTGATGCCAGAGTGCATCGCGATGGTGATCCGATCGGGACGCTCGATCCCGTCAAATCGAAGGATGTAGCCGGCCGTGGGCCCAAAGAAGTGCCCTCGGTCCCCCATCCAAAGAACCACGGCCCACAGCCGTGTGTCAAAACCGTCGGGAACGCCCGGCAAGCGATAAACACCCGGCAGCACACGCTCCCAACCTCCAACAGTCGACCTGCGATGGAGCTGACGGTCGGTCAGCCCATTGGCCAGGGCTTGGCGTCGCGTGACGTGGCCCCTCTGCTTGGCAGCGAGTCGTTGAACACATCCGTCTGGGGTCATCTCCCGACCCGACCAGACTCAGGGAGACGACGTCATGCGTTAGCTCACAGGGCCGTCCTTATCGCCGGCCCTCAGCCGCGAGAGCGAGGAGGACCAGCCGGGGGAACACCCATCTCAACTGTTTCCGGGAAATGAACCGTGGAGGTACATATCCCGGAAACAGACGCGACGCCGCACCGCTATGGATCGGAGAGGTGACTTACATCCCATCACCTGATGGTGGGGCTGGGGGTGCCTCGGTCGTGGATGGCGCGGTAGCCGAGGCAGCAGCAGGCTTGTAGGGGGTGCCTAACCATGCACGGGCCGCCGTCACAACGGCGACACCGGCAACTCCCATCAAAGCTTGAGAGTCCAAGGCCAGCACAGCGAACTGCTGAAGCACGATGGCGGTACCCAGACCCATCAAGAGACCACCGATCAGTCCTTTGACGAGTCGGCCCCTAACCCACATCCCGCTCGAGGTCACTCCGACCGGCACTGCCATGAACATCATGAAGAAAGCGCCGCCCAAGACGAGGCAGATGAGCAAAGCTATGAGCCACACGAAGTCCGCGAGCAGATCCTTCGGTCCGTCACGAACGAGGTCCTTGATCGTATCGACGATGGCTCGGCCCCCGGCATTGGGATCCTTGTTTAGCCTGCGTCTCCTGCCGCGCAGTCCGAGCGCGGCGCCGCCTGCGGCTACCCCGGCCCCGACATAGGTTGCCGGCTTAGTCAGTGCGTTGCCGTCGAGCTTGATGTAGCCGCTACCCTCGCACCTCCATCCGCCCGGTGAGCCCGTGGCGTCACCAGATACCCGGTAGACACCCGCAGCCAGATCTCGGATCAGTTTCGGAAGTTCGACGTTGCCACCCCAAGATGGTCCCTTCCCACTAACGGTGCGGATCTTGACGGGGAACCCGAAAACGTCTACGTACACGGTCGTTCGGCTGCGAGCACCACGCCCCGCAGATCGCGCGGACGGGGGGATCTGGCCAGAGATCACCACAGCTTCATCCTTTTGCACGACCAATGGATCGTCTGCGGTCATCGAAGCGGGAGAGCGCCCGTTAACCGTGCCGCTGCACCCTCCCGTAACCCCCTGCCCGAAGGCCGCTCCCGAGAAGATGACCGCTCCCAACAGCGCGACGCTGAGTACCGCACGGATCTTCTGACTCACCCCAACCTCCCAAGCTCTGCCCCTCACCCATAAATCTGCTCTCGCGCGGCCCCCGGGTCAATATGCATCGAAAACTCGGTCGTCCCGAAAGGCCCAGCCCCTCAGCCCCGGATGACCCCCCATAGGAAAGGAGCCCCGGTTGCCCGGAGCTCCTTTTCTGGTACTAGACGATGCCTAGCTAGCTATAGCTACTTGCGGCGATGCAAAAGCCAGGCTGCGGCAAGCATCGTTGGAAGCACGATGCCGACGGACAATCTGGGGTCGGTGTTCTGGCGGCCCTTGGCCGGGACCGAGTGACCAGGGTCCTCAGCGCTGGCTCCCGAAGGTGCATCGGGGTCGATACCCCAGGAAGGCTCGAAATCATCCACCGGGCGATTGGTGAAGTTCGTCTGCTGGGCTCCGGTCGCGGTCATGATGTAGATCTCGGCATTGCCATCGCGATGCGAGGTGAAAGCGATGCTCGATCCGTCCGGTGACCACGACGGCCCCACGTCTTCACCGGTCGCCGTGGTCAATCTGACCGGGGTCGCCCCAGCAACGGTTAGATCGAGCACGTAGATCTCGTAGTTGCCGTCCCGATCGCTCGAGAATGCAAGCTTGCGGCCATCAGGCGATATCTCCGGGTGGATACCCTGCCCGTAGTCGGTCACAGCTCCGGTCGTGCGGTCGAGCAGCAACAGGTTGAAACCGGTGCCGTCCTGCTCTTGGAAGGCAACCCCCTCATTGCCGTTATACAGCGTCTCCCAATCGGGATACGACTCATCTCCGGGAGTGTCGTGAAGCAGCGACGGCGAGCCGTTCGGTGGGGTCGCATAAACGAGGTTCACCGTGCCGCCGAGGCTTGCCCACGCCACCTGGGAACCATCTGGGCTCCAGGTCGGCGTCACATCGGCGCTCGAAGAAGAACCTTGGATCTGCGTCGGAGCTGCACTTCCGTCCGACGGCACCCAGTAGATGTCCGGTGCTCCAGCACCACCATTGAACACGATCATCTCGCCATCAGGACTGAAGTCCGGCGACGCCTCGGTGTCGGACGACGAAGTGACGTGGCGGATGTTCGAACCATCCAAGCCCTTGACCCAGATGTCGTAGTCACCGTTCTGATCGGACGTCCACGCGATCTGCCCATCGTCAGAAAGTGATGGTGGGGCCGTCGGAGTAGCCGACGGGCTCGGTGACGGTGAAGGTGGAGCGTCGTCGTTCTCGATCACACCCCGCGCCTCGTAGTCACCCAACACCGCGCCGGTTGGGCTCCACAAAGTCACCTTGAAGCTCTCGGATGTCTCCTCGACCGCGTCTGCAACCACTTGGACGGTGATCGTCTTGCTCTTCTGGCCGGGGCTAAAGGTGACGGTGCCCGTGCCACCTGACACATCGGATGGGATCGATGCCGAAATACTGGTGATGGTGTAGTTGACCGACACGTTCGCTGTCGCTGCCTGCGAAAGCTTGACCTCGAAGGCGAAGGGGGTCTGGGTCGTCGGAGGGTTGCCCTCGGCCAGGGTGACGTCGGGTCCAGTCGAGACGGTCACAACGGGCATCCCCCAGCTCGGCGCGAAGTCCTCGGCGTCGTTGAAGGTAAGCCGCGTGACTCCAGAGCCGTCGATGTTCATGACGTAGATCTCGTCGTCCTGGTCGGACGGCTGATCCTTACGGTGATATGCGATCTTGCTGTCATCCGGCGAGAACACCGGCGCGTAGTCGGCGATGGTCGCCGTCTGGGTCAGCTTGGTGGTGATATCTGCACGGATATCGGTGATGAAGATGTCCCGGGGGCCGTCATCACCGGAAGTTCCTTGGAAGACCAGAAGAAACCCGTCGGACGAGAAGTCCGGTTCGAGCTCGTGCTCGGTGGTCTCGTCGGTCAGGATGAACACCTCGTCGGAATCCCCGGAGTTATAGACGATCTCCCCATCGGCCGACCACGCCAGGCCACCCAACGGGTGCCACACCGGCGTGTAATCGGCAACCCCCGGAGTTTGAGTCAGGTTGCTAAGTGTTTGGGTCTCGAGGTTGTAAACGAAGATGTCCCAGGTCGCCCCCGGTTTGGCGGGCACCGCGGAGAACGCCAGCAGCTTGCCGTCGGGTGACAAGGCTGGGTCACTGAACTGATCGATCTTTGAATCGCGAACGTAGAGGACCTTCTCGTTCTTGCCTTGAGAGTCACTCATGCAGATCGAGCCTTCGCACTGATAGACGATGCTCTCACCGTCCGGGGTCCACTGAGGGTCATATTCGGGATCGAGATCGTTCGTCAGACGAGTCAGCCCGGACCCGTTCGAGTTCATGCGGTAAAGCTCGGACGGCGTCAGCCACTCGGGGCTCGACTGGAAGAGGATCTGGTCGGGCGACGGCTCCTCTGCGATCGTGATCGAGTTGGTCATGTCCGCGGGAGGTGCAGGTGCCTCGGCCGGAGCGCCGCTTGGAGACGGCACGCCGAGTTCACACCCGATGATGACGAAGGCGCTTGCGACCGCCGCAGCCAGCAGTTTGATAGGAGGTATCTTCATCAACT
Source organism: uncultured Actinomycetes bacterium (assembly GCA_937863385.1). Classification (GTDB taxonomy): domain Bacteria; phylum Actinomycetota; class CADDZG01; order CADDZG01; family WHSQ01; genus CALMBW01. The sequence goes on from CALMBW010000020.1 coordinate 133,300, forward strand.
TCCCTTCTTGACGATCACTTTGCCGCGCATCGGGGCGCGGGCGATCCCGTAGATGAGGTCCATGTAAGCGAAGCCCTTCTTGGAAGATGGCTTCATGAACTGCAAGAGATACTGGCTCGTCGACACACCGATCCCGGCCCCCCGAACGCCCGAGCTCTCAACGTCCTTGCCGGCTTTGTACTTGCCGTCGCCGGTTACGGAAGCGAAACCGTCCGGCACATCCAGCTCGAGCTGGAAAACGTCCGAGCAGTAGGGCGGCGAGCTGGTCGCCGCGGAATCGGGCTCGGTTCCGGTGTCACCGTCGGTGTCGCACACGAACTCCGGGAAGCTAGAAGAAAGAGCGACACCGGTCTTCACCGGGAAGGTGACCGTGTGCGAGGAGTAGAGGTTGGTGTTGAACAGCCAACGAACACCTTGTTTCTGCTTGATGGTCACCTTCTTGGGGAAGTAACCGCGCAGTGCGATGCCGTCCTTCTCGACCCCCGCCCACACGGTGCGATATTTCTTTCCTTTGATCTTCTTGATCACCTTCTTCTTCGAATACTTCTTCGCCAGGGCTCTGGCAGCAGCCGCGTCATCCTCGAACTGAGCCTGCGACGCTGCAGCGACGGCGATGGGGTCACTTGCCGTCTCGTCGGCGGCGACCACCTCGACCTGCATCCGCATATCCGGGTGCAAGATGTCCACGACCGTCACCACCGCGCCTGGATCTGAGTTGATTGCCACCGTGAAGTCCAGTTGCTTGGTATCGGCAGACTGACCGTTGGGGAACAGTGCCAGACCGGAATGCAGCGTCTCCTCGTCGTAACCACTGAAAGAGCAGACCGCCTGACCGGGCCACCCGCACTGACGGGACGGCCAGATCGCCCTGAGGTTGGTCTTGAGTGCCCCCACACCGTCATCCACGTCACCGAGGAACAGCGACCATTCCTTGTCCACGCCGCCCGCACGCTCCGCGGCCCACGCGTCCGCATCCGTTCCCACCGGTAGCAACGTCACCGCGTGGAACGACTTCGTCGAGAAACGCAGCCGGTCCCCCTGATGCACCTTCAGTGCCGAAGGAAAGAACCGCATGGCCTCCTTGGTGTGATCGGTCTCGTTAAAAAAGCGCCCGACCTCGACGTCATAGGTGGTCTGCGCTGAGGCAGGCGGCCCGGCCGCCACTCCCAAAGCCGAGGCCAGCAAGCCGATGGCCAATGAACGCGCGGATACACGAAAGATACGACTATGGGTATTCATGATGGTGATTGAACCTTTTGCACATTTGCACTTACATACGCATGAAACGAAGCCGAGCATCCGCTTTGCCCCCTTCCCCTGGCACTGCCGGTGACTTCACCAGAACAGGCACATGCGTGCAGCGAACCAACCTAGGCTGCAGCCATGCATGACGTGATCGTGATCGGTGCAGGACTTTCGGGTCTGACTGCTGCCGGTGCGCTCAAGAGCAACGGAGCGGATGTCGTTGTGCTCGAAGCGCGTGACCGTGTCGGCGGACGCACTCACACGGTCGAGCTAGATGGCGTGCACCTGGATCTCGGGGGGCAGTGGCTCGCCCCCGATCAACACCGCATGCAGCAACTGTGCCGTGATCTTGGGGTCGAGACCTTTCCCCAGTTCCACACCGGTGAGAAGATCCTCGATCTCGCCGGCCACTTGAGCCGCTATTCGGGGGCCATACCGTCACTAGCGCCACACCTGCTCCTGCTCATGCAAGCGGCTCTATCGACGGTCGACCGAAAGACGAAGAAGGTCCACCCGCGCGCGCCCTGGTCCGCGAGGAACGCGACTGGACTAGACGCGGAAACCGTCGAGGGTTGGGCTCGCAAGCGGATCCCCTCGCAGCGCGTTAGAGACCTCATGACGGTTGGTACCAGAGTGATCTTCGGGGCCGAACCCGCAGAGATATCACTGCTGCAGTTCCTTTCTTACTCCGCTGCGGGCGGCGGCTTCCTCCACCTAGCAGAGATCGAAGGCGCGGCCCAAGAGACCCGGTTCGTCAAGGGAGCGCAGCAGGTCGCAAACTCGATCGCCACCCACCTGGGCGACACGATCCACCTCGAACACCCGGTCACTCGCTTGGTCCACGGCGAGTCGGTGACGGCGCATACACCAGTTGGAAGCTTCACCGGCCGCCGGGCGCTCGTTTGCGTCCCACCGAATCTCGCTGCACGGATCGACTTCGAGCCCGGCCTCGGCCACCGATCGGCGATCCAGAACCGGTACGTGATGGGCCAAACGATCAAGTGTCACGTCCTCTACGACGAACCCTTCTGGCGAAAGTCAGGCATGTCCGGCGAGGTCGTCGCAACTCACGGTCCCATCTCGGTCGTCTTCGATAACTCCCCTGCCGACGGATCATGCGGAGCACTCCTCGCATTCAGCGTCGGAAGCGCAGGCCTCGCCTTGGGCTCCAAGAGCGAAAGCGATCGCAAGGCCGTCGTCATCGGTCAACTCCAGCGCTGGTTCGGCCCGAAGGCGCGTGATGTGCGTGCATACATCGACAGGGATTGGGCGGCCGAACGCTTCACCGGAGGCTGCCCGGTGGCGTCGCCCGTTCCGGGCGCTCTAGTCACCTACGGACCCGCCCTAAGAGCTCCTGTGGGATCGATCCATTGGGCCGGCACGGAGACCTCCGAACGCTGGACCGGATACATGGAAGGGGCAGTTCTCTCCGGTGAACGTGCCGCCGCCGAAGTCGCCGCAGCCCTCTAGGGGCAGACTCGTGGACGTGCGGCTGTTCAGCCTGGGTGAGAGACCACCGGCCTAGCCACGAAAAAAGGCCCGCCATCCGGCGGGCCTTTTGGTTCTCGGGTCCAAAGCCCCTAGCGGGTCTCTCGGTGAGCCGTGTGGTTGCGGCACCAGCGGCAGTATTTGTTGAATTCCATGCGGTCCCGCTGGTTCGTGCGGTTCTTGGTCGTTATGTAGTTGCGTCGCTTGCACTGGGTGCACTCGAGCGTCACGTGGACGCGCTTATCGCTGGCCAATGATCCACCTCTTGGTCGAAACTCCGCTCTGCCAAGGGCACGAGCGCCGTCCGGAGCCGGACGGGAACGGAAAGTATAGCCGCTCTCAAAGGGGCGCGAGCTGGGAGGGTGAAGCTAGGCGTCCTTGCGGAGGCGCAACAGCCGGGGCGCACGGGCCGGACCCCAGTCCATCTGAGGGGGCGGGGCGAAGGCTTCGATCGGATCGGAGCCTGGAGAGCCGATGTGCGAGGTTGACAGCGACACGAATGCCCCTGCCGGAGGCGGAGGAGGAGGTACAGCGGCAGGTGCGGCCGGAACCGTCGGAGCCACCGGAACCTCGAGAGCCGGAGCCACCGGCGCCAGAGGAGCCGTAGCCAGAGGGGTCAAAGGGGCAGGGGGGGCATCCACGACAACCGGAGCCGAGGGGATACTGACGATGTGGGCCCGGGCGTCGGCGAACAGCTCGACCACCTGAGCCCGGATCGCCTCGAAATCCTCGGCAGCCTTTACGGCCTCTGGGACCGCATCCACGGTCTTGAGCGAACCTGCAACTGGCGGTGTCATACCTCCTATGTCGGAAGCCAAGCACCCCGGATTTAGCCCTAAGGGGGAGAAAAACCCCCGTTCTGTTAACAGATCCCGCCACCAGTTGGCCGTTTTCGTTAACAGAACGGGGGGGTGGCTATTCGACGGTGAACTCGGCGCTCATCCCTTCGGCGACGTGCGGAGGCCCATCGGCTTTGTTCAGAGCTTCCATGTCGGTAGCTCCAACCGGCACGAAGCACACGGCCAGGTACTTGCCCGCTTCGAGGGGATAGGTCTCGGTATCCTGCGTCGAGGGAGGGCCGAAGACCGCTCCTATGAACTGGAGCTTGCTCTGAGCCTCTTCGTCGCTCATCTTCATCAGGTCGTCGACCGAGACGCTTTCGTCGAGCAGCTTCACCAACAACATCTCGTGGACCTCGGCGCCGTCGTTGGTCCAGTCGAAGGTCACATTGCCCGCCGGGACGCTTTCAGGAAGCCCGTCGAAGGCGTAATCGACCGCAGCAACCTCGAAAGACTCATAGCCGCACTCCGAGGCGACATACGCGTCGAGCTCTTCGTCCGCGGCTTGGAACTCCTCGGACTCGAACACCGAAGGATCTTGAGTCTCAACCGCTGTGCGCACCTGAGGGATGAACTCGGCAACTACGTCGGCGATCTCCTCCGGAGGACTGTTCTCAACTTCATCGAGCAGACCCGGGATCACCGATGGGTCACTGCCCGACTGTGCCCCCACGACGGCAGCCTGAGCGGTGACGTAATCGTCGCACCAGGTCGAGTCGTCGGCCGTCTCTCCGCCGGTGCTTTCAGAGGCAGAAGGTGAGCCGGCATCGGCCCCAGGATCGTCTCCGCCACAGGCCACGGCGACCATCGAGATAGCGAGCACAAAGACCAACGCGCGCGCGAGCTTGAACAGTTTCAAGAAAAGATCCCTCCGTAGATGAACTGGCCGGGTAACGCTAACCCCTCCAGCGGTATACGACATCAGAGCCATCGAGCGCACTGAGAAGTGGGTGCAGACCGCTTCCTACGCTTGTAACACGCACCACACTCATGCACCATGAGCCGATGCCGACCGATTCCAGGATCACCCAAACCGATGTCCTCACCAACGACGACAGAACTCTGCACGTACGGGAATCAGGTGATCGGACAGGTCTCCCTGTTCTCTTTCATCATGGGACGCCGATGGCGGGTTCGACGTTACCGACATCGAGGTCCCGGTTTCGATCTGGCAAGGGGCCCAAGATCTGATGGTCCCCTTCTCCCACGGTCACTGGTTGGCCGAAAACATCAAAGGAGCAGAACCGAAGCTGCTCGAAGAGTTCGGGCACTTCACCATCCCCGGCTCGAAGATCTCAGAACTTCACACCTGGCTCCTCGATGCCGGGGGCCGGTAGGCCGGTACCTATCAGGCTTCCATCAGAAAAGCCCTCACCGGGGTGAGGGCTCGTTGGTGGTAGCGGCGGGTGGACTTGAACCACCGACTCGGCGATTATGAGCCGCCTGCTCTGCCCCTGAGCTACGCCGCCAGGGCAAGGGCCAGTGACCCTTACGGAGCCCCCTGACAGAATCGAACTGTCGACCTTCTCCTTACCATGGAGACGCTCTGCCGACTGAGCTAAGGGGGCCGGACCGCTAGAGGATAACAAGGCCATCGTGGCCCGCTTCCATGCTCTCGGACGACGGACCCTTGTCAGCAGGTGTCTAGGAAGCTGGGGCTTCTGTCTCGACGACCATCGGTTTGGCTAAGGGGAAGGTCACGTGGAAGGCGCTGCCGTGACCGCTGCTCGATTCGACCCAGGCTTGTCCCCCCATAGCTTCGGCCGACGTCTTCACGATGAACAAGCCGACGCCCGGCCCTTGGGTCTGGCGGGTCAGCACATCGCCCAGACGAACGAATCGTTCGAACACCCTTTCTTGGTCGGCGCGCGCGATGCCCGGGCCCTGGTCGATCACGCTGAGTTTGGCGAAGCCCGCCTCGCGCACGAGTCTGACCACGATCTCGCCGTCGGGATCGAACTTGGCGGCATTCTCGACGAGATGTTCAACGATCTGGGCCAAGCGTTCGCGGTCGGCGAGCACCGCGATCTCTTGGACCTCTTCGAGTTCGAATCTGACGGGATGGTCGCCGGCCATCGCCAAAGCTCGATCTTTGACCATCGGGATGACGTCCAGCTCTTCCAAGATGATACGCGGCGCTCCATCGGCGTCCACCTGTGAAACGAAGAGCAGGTTCATGACTAGCCGTTCTAGACGAGCCGTCCCCCTTGTCATCACCGAGACCATCCGCTCGTAGATCTTCTCATCGAGCTTGTCGGGGCCGCGCTGAAGGATCTGCAGTGAGCCTTTGATCGCCGTAAGTGGCGTGCGCAACTCGTGCGACACAGTGGAAAGGAAGTCTGACTTCGCTTCCTCGACGAGGTGCTCGGCCGTGACGTCACGAACGATAACGACCCAGTAGCGATCCTGCGCCCCCTGCACGGGACTGGATAGAACCGAGACCCATCGGGAAGGTCCATCTCGCGACACCAGCTCGAGTTCCTCACCCACTGGGGTCTCGAGCAACATCTGGCCCTCGACGCGGCGCGAGCCCCGATCCCTCATCACGACACGCTCGGACCATGGACGTCCGATCACTTCGATCGACTCGTGCCCACTGATACGAGCCAGGGCCGGGTTCCATGCCCTCACGCACATCCGGTCGTCGAGCAACAAGATGCCTTCTTGCGAAGCTGTGAATATGCGGCGGAATCGTTCGCGCTCTTCGGAGACTTCGGCGAACAAGCGGTAGGAGTCGAGGGTGAGCACGAGTTCGTGTCCCAAAGCCTGGAGCAACCTGGCTTCGGACCTTCCGAACTGGTCGGCCCCCAACCTGTCCAGAACGAGCAAGCATCCGACGACGGCATCGCCGTCCATCAATGGGATCGCCATCAGGTTGGTCACTCCCAACGCCTGGGTCAATGCGCGCAGCGGACCCTGTTCGTCTGCAGTCACGATTACCGGTCCCTGAACCCGTTCGACCTCAGTTAGGACGTCGCGCATGACCGGAGAGTCATCCAACGGCACCATGTCGGCCACCACCTGGTCCGCTCGCACGCCCGACCAAACGAGGTTGCGGTGCGTATCGACGATCGCTCGTGCTTCGGCCGTGGATGCAACCTCACGTACCGATTGCAGGAAATCCGCTAGGGCTTCGTCGAGAGACGGGCTTGCAGCGAGAGCTCGGCTCGCCTTCAGAAGCTCTTCGACGCGCAGTCTCTCTGCGGTTTGAGAGAGAACCGCGCGGTATCCGAAGTAGAGGAATGCAAGAGGCAGCGGGAACAGCAGGATCATCCATCGCGAGTAGAGATAAGAGGCAGCGAGGAAGGTTCCCAACGACAGGTTCCCCACGAGGTTCCATCCGAGAGCATCGACGATGCCGTCGCCCCAAAGATTCAGCTTTTTTCTTCCCGCCAGGGAGATGACGACACTGACCAATACATGGGTGAGGACGCTGAACACGAGCGTGGCGGCGATAGCCACGGCGACGTTGCGTGGCCCGAAGGCTGCGTCATCGGCCCGCAACCCCTGCCAGATCCAGGCGGCAAGCGCGGCCGAACAACCGAGGTTGGCGACGTTGAACGCGGCCTTGATCGGTGTGACTCTGCGGTCTGCAACGCTTGCGAACCCGATGGCGATGGCCACACCCCAAACTGTCTGAGTGAACGTGAAACCGACCAGCAGCGGAACGAACACCGCCTCGGTCGAGCTCAGGCCCTCCCTATCGGCCTCGTGATGGAAAAGCAGGTCAGCCAGCTCGAGCACTGCTATCAGGCCGACCAGGAACAGCCAGTCGGCAACCCGCTCGTCCAGTCCATCACCCGTCAGCAGAGAGCCGACGAGCACCGTCAAAAGGACCGCGCCCAAGAGGCCTATATAGATGAGAACAGCGCGGCGGACGCCCGCCATCACGTTGTGCTCAGTCCCAAGCCACCGCGTACCACGCGCTCTTCCATGTGGAGGCCTTCCAGGTCGACGCGTTCCAATCATGATCCTTCCACGTCGAGGCGTCCCAATCTGGGTTACTCCACTCGGTGCCTTTCCAGGTCGAGGCTTCCCACTGGGTGGCCTTCCAGGTCGACGCCTTCCACGTCGAAGCTGCCCACTCGGAGGTCTTCCACGTGGACGCCGCCCACGACTCCGGGGTCCAGTCGCTCTGAGTGAAGTTCACCGCTGCCCACGGGACCAAGGCGGCGGGATCGGTCGGATCCACCTCAGACGGACTCGCCGCGACGACCTCACCATCGATCGTTAACTGGCCTAGTGGGGTGAGCACCTGGACCGTGTCGTCGTCGCGCGTGCCGGCCCCGAAGTCTTCGCTCGGCCGGTCGGCATCGATAGAGCCAAGACCCGTCGAAGGAACCAGACCCACGTTGACAGGATCCGTGCACTCGCCATGCACCGCGGCGAAGGCATCCACGAGCCCCGCCCCAGCGAGCAACCGATCTGTGTCTGCGATCGAACGAGCGTTGTTCAACAACTTGCACTTGACCGCGTCGGGTGTCAACGATGGGTCTGCTTGCAACATCAGCGCGACGATGCCCGACACCGTGGCGGTCGACATCGACGTCCCGCTACCGCGGAAGTAGGAACCCTTGACCCGAGCCGACGGGAACTGTTGATCGATCGCACTGCCCGGTGAGCGCAGCGATACCGTGTGCACACCGGGCGAGACGATGTCTGGCTTGGACAACCCATCAGCGCGTGTGGGCCCGCGGCTCGAGAAGGGCGGGACGCGATCGTCGGAGACCTTCACGGTTCCGCCATCGTTAGAGGAACCGACGGTGATGACATAGGGATCGTCACCGGGTTTCATCACCGTGGAAGCATCCGGCCCCGAGTTACCTGCGGAGACGACGACCACGATCCCTGCCTGCCACGCTTTCTCGACCGCGTAGTTCAGAGGAGACAGCAGGTAAGGCTGCGCCGAATCACTGCCCAAGGAAAGGTTGAGCACACCGATGTCGTAGACGTCCTTGAACGACACTGCCCACTGGATACCGGCGAGGATCTTCGAGATGTCGGTCGAACCGTCATAGCCGGCAACCTTGATACCGACCAAGCCGGCATCCGGAGCGGTTCCCGAGTAGCGGCCCGCTGAAGTGGTCCCATCCCCCACGGCCAGTCCCGCCATGAAGGTCCCGTGACCGAACGGGTCGCTGCAACCCTGTTCGCTGATCGGAGGCCCGTCCTCGCTTCTTCTCACAACGGGGGGGATCGAGACTGCCGGTGTCGGTAACGGTGAAACAGAAGGTAGAGGTGTGGCGATGGGCAACGGTGTGATGGTGGGCAACGGCGTCACCGACTGCAAGGGGCCCGGCGACTCGGTGGGAAGCGTCGAAGGTCCATCGAACTCGTCGCTGAAATCTTCGCATGCCACCACCCTTCCCGCCAGGTCAGCGTGATCCGCGTAGATGCCGGTATCGAGGATCGCAACGTTCACTCCGCGCCCCGTAACCCCCTGCTCCCACAGGTCGTCGGCGTTCACGACCCGCTGGATGCGCAGCCCCTCGAGACGTCTGCGCTCGCGACACTTCTTGCGCTTGGCTTTCCTCTTGAATTCGCTGCAGGGACGCTCGGTGCCGGACTGGAACGCAACCGGAGAGTTGGGCGTCACCGACACCACGCCCGGTAGCTCGGCTAGACGATCGATGTCATCCAGTGCCAGGGTCGCACTAACGCCCGAGATCAGGTCGAACTCGCGCTCGACGGTTCCACCTGCCAGGCCGACAGCTTCTGAGGCAGTCCGAGTGCTGGTTGCGATCACGATCGCTCGAACTTGGGGGCCGGTCTCGTTGTCCGAATACCCCTGGACCCAGGGCGCGACCGACAGCGCAAGCACCAGGCTCACGCTGACAAAGATCGCACTACGGTGGTTGCCTGTGGAATGTCGCACTATCGCCAGGTTCCTCCCGGTTCCACTATGGAGAACCCCGGAGCGCGTTGAAATGGCCCTATGGAGTCAGATATGTGCGGAGATGGACTAGTCCCCGACGATCCGGCCGATCAATGCCTCCAGGTGGCCGTAGAGCTCATCGGCCTCACCCGGTGATGCGGCGATGCAAACGGCCCCGAACTTGCCGAACCGCTTGAGTGCGCCCAGCAGGTGAAGGGTTACTCCCGTTGCCGTCGCAGGGTCGTACGCGAGGCCGGCATCCGCGACCGCTCTGATCAGGTCCTGCGGGGGCGTCCCTATGAGTCGCCCGTCTTTGAGGTTGTCGGTCGCAGAGTAGAAGCGCGGCTCGTCATCAACGAGGAGGTTCCCGGAGGCCTCGTCATAGGTGCCTTTGGTGACGTACTCGGCCATGAGGAACGGGTGGGTGGTGCCGCCCAAACGGAGATTGATCTCGCTGAGATAGACCGTTGTGGGGTCGCTTCCCAGATCGATCAGGCAGTCGATGCCGAAGGACCCGATCACACCTTGGGATGCCAGCTCGCGCGCGATCTGGCGCCCTGTCTCCTGGATGGCGAGGCGATAGTCCTGCTGGGCCGGGAAGCGGCAGCCGAGATACACGTGGCCATCGGCTCCCCCCAATATCTGGTCGTGCGTCGATACCACCTCGAATTCACCCGTCGCTCCGATGCGCATCTGCACACTTGGAGAAACGACGCTCTCCCCACGCAGCAACAGCTCGACCACGGCCCCCTCACCGGCCACCTTGTCCAAGTAGCCGTCCCAATCTTCGTCTTCGGCGCAGAAACGATGTGTCGAGCTTCGAAGATCGCCGAAGTCCTCGAGCTCGACGATCAGGTTGCCTTGCCCTGAAAAGCCGTTGTTCAGCTTGACCACGCAGGCACCGGCCTCGGGATGTTCAGCACGTAAACGAGCGACCGCCTCTTGTATCGCTTCCTCTGAGTACAGGTCTTCGGCCCCCGGCAAGACCTCCACACCGGCCCGTTTAGCGCTGCGACGAGAGCCGCTCTTGGATCCGAGCGGGACGAGCTCGACCGGGCACCCATACAGAGGGGCACGGATCCGATCGGCGATCTCTACCTCCAACGAGGTCACGTTGAAGGTGAGCAGCACCCCGTCCTGCACCAGCTCCGCCATGCGATCGAGTGCCCACTCGGATCGCATCAGTTTCTCGGAGAGCGCGTCGGGGGCCGGGTCCCACAGAGCGATCAGATATAGGCGCTCGCCCGGGCGCGACTCTTCGTCGATGAACGACAAGTAGTAGTCGACGATCGGCTCATCGACACGAAGGGAAGTGACGAAAACGATCCGCAGTCCGGGTGCCCGCAGCAACAGGAGCAGGAATAGGAGTCGCTCCTCGTAGAACTGGATGCCCGTGATCTTGGCTAGCTCTCGTGCCGGGAATGTGATCGATGGGACGACGACCAGGGTCCCTTCGGTCATGTGAGATGCCGAAGACGATCCCAACCTTTCGATCAGCGCCTTGCGATCATCTCGTTCTTCCTGCATCGGCGAAAGAGTATTCGTCCACCGACACCCCTGCCGCTACCAGATCTTCGGATTGACCGCCTTATCATCCGAGGCACGGATGGAACGAGCCATCCGCCTCAACAAGTTCAAAACTGACCGCAAAAACAGAACCTGCTCCCTCTCCCCACATCTGCTGCGGGGATCGTCCATCGCTATGGGGTCATCAACGGCCGTTTCGGGCATATCGTTTAGCCCTGGGGCCAAATCCTGGGGTGTGCATCTTGTCCAAACCTAGCTGTGGTCCTCAACGGTCAGGGCATAGAGATCGTGGTCTTCCCACACCCCGTTGATCCGTAGATAGCGAGGAGACCTGCCCTCGTAGCGGAAACCGTTGTTGATCAGCACTTTGGCCGAGGCCTGGTTGCGCGGCATGACCCCTGCCTGGACCCGATGAAGCTTCACCTCGGAGAAGGCGTATCCCACGGCCAAGCCAACCGCCTGGGATGCCAACCCACGCCCGTTGTAGGCCGAGGCGATGAAGTATCCGAGCGTTGCGTTCTGCCAGGCTCCACGAACGACATTGCTAAGAGCAACCCGTCCGATCAGCTCGTTGGAGTCTCGGTAGAAGATCCCGAATCCGTAGCCACGGTCTTGGGCCCAGTCCTGAAGGCCTTGCTCGATCTGCTCGCGCTGAGCCTCGAGGGTGAAGAAACGGTCGTTGCGCAGGGGCTCGAAGGGGGTGAGGAACTCCCGCTCTCTGACTCGCAGCTCGAGCAGCGCAGACGCATCGGCAACGGCAAGAGGGCGGAGATGGAGTTCGGGCCCGTCGAGGTTCACGGTTGGCGATGATAAAGGCGCCCGGCCCCCCAGGGGGCCGGGCGCAGTGGCGGGAACAGGATTTGAACCTGTGAAGGCTAAGCCGGCGATTTTACAGACCGCTCCCTTTGGCCACTCGGGCATCCCGCCGTGAGTGCGAAGGATACCGACTTTTGACCTGCGGATAGCACGGCGCGTAGGGGCCGGTGACCATCAAGGAACGAGATGAAGCTGGGGCCAGAGCGAGCCGCGGTTTGCTCAGTCGCCCTCTTCGTGCGCAGGGATCGGAGCGCCCTCGACAACCTCTTCTTCCTTAGCGTTCAGGTCTTCGACCGGCGCTACACCAACAGAGGAACCAAGCGAGGATCCTTCGAGGGCTTCGGCAAGAGCGGCCTGCAGCGCGGTCTCGGCGACCGAGAAAGCACCGGTGGCAGGAGACGAACCGCTCGCCAGCAGCGATTCACCGGAGATATCGATCTCGGCAAGGTCCGGAGCGAAAGCATCACCGAAGAGTCGCTCGGTGATCCGTGCGTCGCTGGTACGGATCACTCGCTTCTGCTGCTTCACGACGATGCCGAGCACGCGGCGTTCTGCCTCTCTTACCCAACGGACAAGATCCCGCATCGGGTTCACCGCCACTCCACCGACGTAGTGGCCGAAGTGGACATGGGGTGGCGTCGATGCTGCGTTACCCGAATTACCGCAGTAGCCCACGACATCACCAGGTTGGACCGCAGAACCCGAAGGGATCTCAGAGGCGTTGCTCGCTGAAAGATGGGCCATGTACCAGTAGTCGTTGGATGAGGTGTGCACCCGTGCAACGACACCTCCGAGCCCACCCTCGCTGTAAGAGACGGTTCCAGACTCAGGAGCCAAGATCGGGTCACCGTAGCGGCAGAAAACGTCTTGGCCTTCGTGGGTGCGCACGAGGGGGCCGGGGCCGTACCGGGGGGCACCCCAGGTATCGGTCCATCCCGCCTCACCGCCGATGATGAACGGCGTGAAAACCTCGGCCACAGCCTTTTCGGCCGGCACTCCAAGCGCACGGAGCCGGGCTGCTGCAGCGACCAACCGGTCGGTCGAGAAGGCACCCGCGATGGGTGAGTCACCTCCGACGAAGGTGTTGCCGCCGGGCGCTCCGCCCCGGCCCTCGCCCTGCTTGCCCGGCTTCCCGTTGCCTTTGCCGGGCTTGTTCCCGTCTCCGTCACCCTGCTCGTTCTCGGACGGCTCGGGTTCCTCGATCACCTCTTCGGGGTCGGTGGGCTCCTCGGGCTGCTCTTCGCCATCTCCGTCGTCTTCACTTCCGCCTCCTCCGGGCAGGATCGGCGGGAGCGAGGGCGTGGGGACGATCTGGGCTTGGGCGTCGGCCGTGAACAGGCGTGACGAGGACCGTGGGAGGGCGAATAGGCCTCCTGCGATCAGCACTGCCACTAGACAAAGTCTTGCGAGTTTCCTCATGGGTGTTTCAGCTTCCTCCCCCTCGGGCTCGGCTCTCAAACACTCAGCGTGGTCATATGACTACACGCGAACCGTCGCTACATAGATGGTTCTTCACGACCCCACGGTTCCCTTCAACGCCCGGTCCCCACGAGAGGTCGCGCTTTTGAGCCTAGATGTCCGTATCACCCCGGTCTATGGCCCATTCGGGTGGTTCCTGGCCACCCGGAAAGGATCGCCCACCCCGGCTCGGCCGGCCTCGGTCGCCCGGGAACTGTTTTTCGCGCGCACCAGCCGCGGGATAAGCGCGTGATTCTTCGGTAAAAACGGTTAGAGGGGAGCTTTGTCGGCTAGGTCGGTGATCAGTGGCGGGTACACGAAGACGGCAACCAGGGCCGCGGCGGCCAGGCCCATAGCGGCTCGCAGCAGGTACGGCACCTCGACGGCCTCGGTCGAATCGGGCTGATCGAAGAACATCGCCTTTACCACCGCCAGGTAGTACCAGGCCGCGATCACTGCGTTGACGCCCATGACCACCGCAAGCCAGTAGACCTCGGCTTGAACCGTCGCCAAGAAGACGAACAACTTCGCCCAGGCGCCGGCCATCGGTGGGGTCCCGGCCAGCGAAACGAGGAAGCCTGCCATCAGGGTGGCAAGCACCGGAGATCTGCGCCACAGGCCCGAGTAGTCGCTGATGAAGTAGCTGCCACCCTTACGGGCGAACGAAACCGCAGCAGCGAACGCACCCGCATCCATGACCGCATAGATGGCCAGATAGACGATGGCCGAGGTAAGCGCCTGCCGGTTGGCTTCGGCGGCCCCCGGGCCACTCTCGATCAAGGCGAAGCACACCAGCACGTAACCAGACTGGGCGATACCCGAGTAAGCGAGCAGACGGATGATCTGGGTCTGCCTCAAGGCGACGAGGTTGCCGACCGTCATGGTTGCAACCGCGAGGATGGCGAACAGGGGCCGCCAGGTATCGGCCACCGACGGGAACGCCTCGAACATCAAGATCAGCAGACCGACGAACCCACCGACCTTCGAGGCGGTGGACAGAAAAGCTGCGACCGGTGACGGTGCCCCCTCGTAGGTGTCGGGCGCCCAGAAGTGGAACGGCACCGCCGAGATCTTGAATGCGAAGCCCACCAGCAGGAAGAAGACGGCCAGAACGACGACCGGCTCACTCGACGCCTCGATACTCCCGATGGACGAGGCGATGTCTGTGAGGACCGTGCTGCCCGTGAGTCCGTAGATCAGGGACATCCCGTAGAGCATCAAGGCCGACGAGAGCACGCTGAATAAGAAGAACTTCAGGCCGGCCTCGTTGCTGCGCGCGTCACCCTTGCGCATCGCCGACATCACGATCGCCGGGATGCTGATCAACTCGATCGCGATGAATATCGAGATCAGATCGCGCGCGCTCGCCATAGCCAGCCCGCCCAGCAGCGACGTGAGCATCAGGAAGTAGTACTCGCCCTGGTAATAGCGGCCACTACGGAAATGATGGAACGAGATGGCCAGGACGAAGAGTCCGATCACGCAGAAGAGGCCCTTGAACAACAGCGCGAAGTCGTTCACCACGAAGGTCGCGCTGCCGGCTACCTCGAATGTTCCTCGATCGTCACCGGCCAACGACACCACCGCCGCCAGGGTGGCAACGATGCCGGCCGCAGCCAGCGGCATCGCGATCCACTTGCCTTCCTTGGGCAGGAAGAGATCCGCGACCAGCACGATGAATGCGCTGACCGCGAGCACCAGCTCTGGCGCTATCGCGTGCCAGTCGACCGACTGCTGGACGAGACCCGTTAGTTCCACGCTAGCCGCCCAGAACCCCTACGAGGCCTTGAACCGCACCGTCGGTGACGTGAAGGATCAGCTTGGGGAACAATCCTGCGACCAGGATCAGGACGAGCAGCGGCGTCCATGCGATCCACTCCAGGGGCTGCACGTCGAAGATCGGCTTGCCCTCGAAGTTGGCAGGCACCTTGCCGAGGTTGACACGCTGGATCGTCCACAACAGATATCCGGCCGTCAGCACGGTCCCGATCCCACCACCGACCATGAGCACACGGAACAGAGCGGGGCTGAGCCCTGCCCCGGGCTCGTAAGAACCCAGCAGGGACAGCATCTCGCCCCAGAATCCCGCAAGGCCGGGAAGGCCCAGCGAGGCGATGGCCGCGTACGTGAACAACGAACCGAACCGAGGGATCTGAGCGAGCATCCCACCCAGCTCGGAGATCTCGCGGGTGTGATAGCGCTCGTGGATCGAGCCCGCGAGGAAGAACAACATGCCGGTGATCAACCCGTGGGCAACCATGCCGAAGATGGCACCGTTGATGCCCTTGTCGTTCAAAGTGGCGAGACCAAGCATCACGAAGCCCATGTGCCCCACCGAAGAGAACGCGATCAAGCGTTTCAGGTCAGTCTGCGCCAGACAACAGAGCGCACCGTAGATGATCGCTATCACCGCCAGGATGCCGATGACGGGAGCGAAGTCACGGGCGGCATCCGGAAGGATCGGGTACGCGATCCGAACGAAGCCGTAGGTCCCCATCTTCAGCATGATGGCCGCCAGAAGTACCGACCCCACGGTCGGAGCTTCGGTGTGGGCGTCCGGCAACCAAGTGTGGAATGGCCACATCGGCACCTTGATCGCGAACCCCAAGGCGAGGCCGGCGAACACTAGGTTCTTGAACATCGACGACCCGCTCACGCCGCCATCGACCATCTGGACGATGTCGAAGGTTCCGGTGTTAAGGCGCAATGCCAGGAACCCGAGCAGCATGAAGATCGAGCCGAACAACGTGTAGAGGAAGAACTTGACCGACGCGTACTGCCGGTTCGGTCCGCCCCAGATGCCGATCATGAAGTACATCGGAACCAACACGATCTCCCAGAAGATGAAGAAGAGCATCAGGTCCAGGGCGATGAAGGTCCCGGTCATCCCCGTCTCCAGCAGCAGCACGAGGGCAAGGAAAGCCTTGGGCTTGCCGGGCTCGGGAACGTGCCAGCGCATGTAGATGATGCATAGGAACGAAACCAGCAGTGAAAGGACGAACAGCGGGAAGGCCATCCCGTCCACCCCGATGTGGTAGTTGGCGCCGATCTGCGGGATCCATTCCTTGTTCAACTCGAACTGCAAGGCCCCGGCGTTGCCGTAATCGAACTCGAAGCACAGCAAGATCCCGACGAGCAGAGTGACGCCCGTGATGACGAGTGCCGCAGTGTTCATCAGCTTCTCTTTGGCACTGGGGATCAACAGCAGTGCGACGGCGCCGATGGCTGGCAGGAACGTCGCGATGCTCAGTCCCCAATCGTTAAGCCAGTCCATGCTCTAGTCGCTCCTTTACTTCCCTCTAGACGATCGCGAACAGTGCTACGAAAACGGCGATAGACACGAACAGCACCGCCGCATACCTCTGTACGTTTCCTGACTGGATGTAGCGCAACAATCCACCGGTGCTACCCGTGAGGCCGGCCGACCCGTTGATGACACCGTCGATGCCCTTCTGGTCCAGGTACTTGTAGACCCAACGGCCTTGTTTGACCGACCCGGCAGCTGCGCCATTGACGATCCCATCGATGACCTTCTGGTTGAACCAGTTCGAAGCCCTTGCTATCGGGTACTGGATCGGCTTGACGACCCCGCGCAGGTAGATGTCGTCAAGGTAGTACTTGTTCTCGACGAATCGATAGACCCACGCGAATGGACTCGACAAGATGTCGACCTTGAAGCGGTCCTTGGCATACATCTGCCAGCCGAGCCAGATCGCACTCAGCGCGAGCCCGACAGAGACCGCCGGCAACACGAGGTTATAGAAGGTCGAGAAACCGTAATGCTCCTCGCCCGGGACGAAGATCCAATCTGCGAACACACCGATCACGGGGATACCGAGGAACCCAACGGTGCACGACAGTATCGCCAGCACCCAGAGCGGGGTCACCATCGCGCCGTCACTCTCGTGCGGTTGCCCATGACCCCGGTACTCGCCCCAGAACGTCTTCACACACGCGCGGGTCATGTAGAAGGCCGTCAAGAAGGCAACGATCATCCCGGTGATGAACACGACCCACCCTACGAATCGCCCACCGTCGAGGCCGGCGCGCAAAGCGCCGCCGAGGATCTCGTCCTTGGACCAGAACCCGGCGAGCGGGAAGATCCCGGCCAACGCTAGCGATCCGATGATGAACGTCTTGAAGGTGTGCGGCATGTACTTGCGGAGCCCACCCATGTCGCTCATGTTGTTGCTGTGCACCGCATGGATCAGAGAACCAGATCCGAGGAACAGCAATGCCTTGAACATGGCGTGGGTGAACAGGTGGAAGATTCCCGCCGTGTAGGCGCCCACCCCAAGCGCAGCCATCATGTAACCCAGCTGAGACACCGTCGAGTAGGCGAGCACCTTCTTGATGTCGTCTTGCACCAAGGCCAGCACGGCTGCGATCAGCATAGTTATCGAGGCGACGATCGCCACAACATCCAATGCGATCCCGGCGTGCTCGAACACGATGAACATCCGAGCGACGAGATAGATGCCTGCGACCACCATCGTCGCCGCGTGAATGAGAGCCGACACGGGTGTCGGTCCGGCCATGGCGTCGGGCAACCAGACGTGCAAGGGGAACTGGGCCGACTTTCCTACCGCGCCACAGAACAGCAACAGAGCACCAGCCGTCAGCCACCCCTCGGAGATGCTCGCGGTCTCCGCCGCGTGGTTCAGCTCGGTGATGTTGAAGGTGCGGCCGGCAAAGAACAAAGCGAAGATGCCGAACATGAACCCCGTGTCGCCGACACGTGTGGTGAGGAATGCCTTCATGGCAGCCGAGCTGTTGGGCTTCTCCTCCCAGAAGTGGCCGATCAAGAAGTACGAACAGACCCCGACCCCTTCCCAACCGACGATCATCTGGATCAGGTTGTTCGCGATGACCAGAAAGAGCATCGAACAGGTGAACAAAGAGAGCACTGCGTAGAACCAGGTGTAACGCGAGTCGTCGTGCATGTAGCTGGTGGAGTAGATCTGCACCAGCAACGAGATAAAGGTCACGACCACGAACATCAAGGCCGCGAGGAAGTCGTAGTTCATCCCTAGCTCGAGCTTGAGCGACTCGCCCCCGTCTCCGAACTGGAACCAGGTGAAGGACTTCTCGACGGTTTCGGCCCCAGATGCCAGGTCGATGAACCCGATCAACGAGATGACGAAGGCGGCAGCAACCGCGAACAGTCCGATGCTGTGGCCCTTGCCGGGAAGCTTCTTGCCGAAGAACAAGATGACGAAGAAGGAAAGGAAAGGCAACAGAGGCACCAACCACATGAAGTTGGTGATGAAGCCCTCACGCGCTACGGAGGCGACCTCTTCTACAGCGAACAGCAGTTCCTGGCTCATCTCTTTGTCATCACCACTTCATCAGTGACATCTCATCGACGTCGACGTTCTGACGGTTCCTGAATATGAGGATCACGATCGCGAGACCAACACCCACCTCGGCCGCTGCCACCGCGATGACGAACAAGGCGAAGATCTGCCCCGGTACACCGGCTTCGGCAAGGTGAGCCGAGAATGCCAGCAGGTTGATGTTCACCGCGTTCAGCATCAGCTCGATCGACAGCAGGATAAGCACTGCGTTCTGACGTGCCAGCACGCCGTAGACACCGATGCAGAACAGAAGCGACGAAAGGACCAAGAAGTAGGCGATAGGCATCAGCTGCCAACCTCCTTGTCGGCCTCGGGCTCATCGCGGCGGGCGATCATGACCGCGCCGATCAGCGCCGCTAGCAGCAAGACGGACACGATCTCGAAAGGCCACACGTAGGACGAGAAGATCACGGCACCGATGTCTTGGGTCCGCGGAGCGTTCTCGCCGGCAAGCTCAAGCTCGGTTCCCGAAAAAGCGTCGATCAAGATCCAACTCATGACCCCGAACAGCACCGCAGCCACGACAGCCGCCAGCGGACGCTGCGAGTTGTCGTAGTTGGCCTTGCCGATGGGAGCCCGGGTGAGCATCAGACCGAAGAGCATCAGTACGACGACCGCTCCGACGTAGATCAGTACCTGGGCCCACGCTACGAACTCAGCCAATAGCAAGACGTAGAGGGCCGCGGCCCCCATCAGGGTTCCAACGAGATAGAGCGCGGCATGCACGACGTTCTGAGTGGTCACGACCCGCAGAGCCGCGATCACCATGATGGCGCCAACGCCCCAGAAGAAGACCTCACGCACGACGTCTGCGTTCACTTCTGTGCCCTCTCTGCCTTGACGCGGGCAGCCTTGGCGCGGCCCTGGGCCACCGCGTCGCTCGAACCTTTCGCCTTTTCTTCTTGAAGGACCCGCTCGAAAACCTGATCTGGGGTCTCGTCTGAGCCACCAACCGCGGGTGCTGCCGCTTGGGGATCTGGGGTGGAAACCGGTTCGGCGCTGGGCGGCTCTTCGGCAGCCGGCTCTTTGGCAGCCGCCGGGGCGGAAGTCTCGGCCTCATCCGAGCCGGCGGCGCCGGCTTCCGCAGGGGCGGCAACGGGGCCCGGGTCGGGCTGAGGGGCTTTCGCCTCGGGAGCACCCGACGGCTCTGGTCGTGGTGCACCCTTGGTTGGGGCCGACGGTACCGGCTTGTCCACCGTGAGCGGAGTGGGGCCGCGCTTGATGCCACGCTCGGCCTTGGCCCGGGCGACGCGCGCCCGAGCTTCGGCTACCTGGGCCGATGAGCCCTTGTCGAGTTGTTCTTTCAGAACCTGCTGGTAAACCGCCTCGGCGTCTTCGCTGCGCTCGAGGGCCACCGGTTGGGGTTGCTCTGCGGGGACGTCGACGTTCGGGCCCGGATCTTCTTGGTAAACGGCCTTCTCCTGGTCCGACAACACCGTCTCTTGGCCGGTGGTGGGTACTTCTGGCGACCGCCCGGCCGCCTCTGGATCGGTCGTAGCGCGCGGCGCGGGATGCGCGGGTGGTGCGGGGAGGCGGGCTTTGTCGGCCTCGGTGGTTTCGGCTGGGGCCGACATCGACGGAGCCGGAGTCGGAGTGGTGGCACCGGCCGGTTGCACTGCAGGCGCCACAGCCGTTGGGGCAGGGGCGACAGCCGTTGGGGCAGGAGCGGCAGCGGCAGGTGTGGCAGCGACAGGTTGGCCGGGCTGCTCCGCACCGGCTTCGAGGGCAGGCGGCGGCAACACGGTAGCCATCCAGTCCGACAGTTTCTCTTTCTCGTGGGTGAGCTGGCGGATGTCGTACTCGGCGTATTCGAACTCACGTGACCAGAACAGCGCGTCGTACGGACAGACCTCGACGCAGATCCCGCAGTACATGCACAGCGCGTAGTCGATCGCGAAACGATCGAGAACGTTGCGCTTGCGCGGGCGACCCCCTTCACGCTTTGGTGGAAGGGTTTCCTTGTGGGAGTCGATGTAGATGCACCAGTCCGGGCACTCACGTGCACACAGCATGCAGACCGTGCAGTTCTCTTCCTTCAGCGCGATGACACCGCGAGTGCGTGGGCCGAGGTCCTGCTTCTCGTCGGGATACTCGATGACGGTGTTGTGCTTGAAGAGGTGCTTGAGCGTCACTGCCATGCCCTTGAGCAGGCCTATCCCGTAAGTCCTCTTTCGGGCTGCGCTCAGCTTGCGTTCGTCCAACATCACTTCAGCCCTTCGGGTGCGTACAGAACCCAGGCACCAGCGGCGAGGATCAGGACCAGGCTCGTGGGGATCAGGAACTTCCAGGCGAACTTCTGCAGTTGGTCCTCACGTAGACGCGGGAAGGTCGGGCGTATCCACAAGAGCATGAAGACCATGAATGCCGTCTTGAGGGTGAACCACACGAGTCCCGGGACCGCGTCGAGGAAGCCCAGCGGCACGATCGGCTGATAGCCACCCAGAAAGAGCGTCGTTGCTACACCCGAGATGATGACCATGTTGGCCACCTCGGGGAAGAACGTAGAGAAGATGAAGCGCATGCCGGAGTACTCGGTGAAGGCCCCGGTGATGATCTCGGACTCGGCGACCGGCATATCGAACGGAGGGCGGGTCAGCTCGGCCACCCCGGCCCCGAAGAACACCAAGAACGCGATCAATCCGATGCCCGGTGGCCACAACACGAAGGGCCATTCCTGCGCCTCGACGATCCCGTTGAGCGACAGCGTTCCGGCCAACATGGCGGCGACGGCAGCACTCAACACGATGGGAAGCTCGTAGGCGATCAACTGTGCTGCGGCTCGCAGCGCTCCGATCAAGGCGTACTTGTTGCTGGACGACCATCCCGCCATCAACATCCCGATGGTCGAGATCGAAGACACCGCAAGCAGATAGAAGAGACCTAGGTCCAGTTCCTCGACCACGAGGGTTTCGTCCAACGGCAGCACCAACACCGTAAGCACCGTCGGTACGAAGATGGCAAGCGGCGCCAAAGAGAAGACCTTGCGGTCCGCTGCAGCCGGGATGATGTCCTCTTTGTAGATGAACTTGAGACCATCGGCCAGAAGCGTCGCCCAGCCGTGGAACCCACCCGGATACATCGGCCCGAGCCGGTGCTGGAGGTGGGCCATCACCTTGTGCTCGGCGTATCCAGCGACCAACGTGATCGCCGGAACGATGGCTAGAACGAGGCCCAGTTTCACGAGCAGGATCTGCCAGTCGGAGAGGTTGAGTTCGAACATCAGCGATCGATGTCCCCCAGCACGAAGAAGAATGACCCCAAGATGGCGATCATGTCGGACACGAAAGTGTTGCGAAGCACCACCGGTAGTACTGACACGTTGTTGTAAGACGGGGTTCGGATCTTGAGGCGATAAGGCCGGCGGTCACCGTCGGAGACCAGGTACATGCCGAGCTCGCCGAGAGGGTTCTCACACCTCACGTAGACCTCGCCTTCGGGAGCCTGGATAACGCGTGGCACCTTGCCGAGTATCGGACCCGAAGGCATCCCTTCGATGGCTTGCTCGACGATGCGTGCGCTCTCGTAGACCTCGTGCAACAGGACCCAGAATCGATCGAAGCAATCACCGTTAAGGCCAACCGGGACCTCGAAATCGAAATCGGCGTAGGCCAGATAGGGCTCGTCCTTGCGAACGTCGAAGTCGATATTGCTTCCCCGGGCTATCGGGCCAGAAACGCCGTAGTTGTAGGCAAGTTCCTTGTCGAGAACCCCCACACCGATGGTGCGCTGCTTGTAGATCTCGTTGCCGATGATCAGGTTGTAGTAGTCGTCGATCCGATCCATCACCTGACGCACTCCGAACAGAGCCTGGTCGAAGAAGCCCTTGGGTACGTCTTCCTTGAGACCACCGGGTCGCATGTAACCGAAGTGCATACGACCACCGGTTGCCATCTCCATCGCAGCTTGGATGTCCTCGCGCTCCCTGAACGCGTAGAAGGTCGGAGTGATAGCGCCAAGCTCGGCGGCGAAGGATGCGAAGAACATCAGGTGATTCAAGATCCGGTTCATCTCGAGCAGGACCACACGCAGGTACTGAGCGCGTGGGGGCACCTCGAGCTCCATCAGAGTTTCGACCGCCAGCGCGAGTGGCATCTCGTTGTTGATCCCCGAGAGCCAATCCATCCGCGAGACCAGGTTGGTGATCTGGCGATAGTCCCGAGCTTCGACGAGCTTCTCGTAACCGCGATGCATATAGCCGATGACGGGTTCGGCGTCGACGAGCACTTCGCCGTCGATGGTCGCGAGCAACCGGAACACTCCGTGGGTGGCTGGATGCTGCGGGCCAACGTTGAGCACCATCTGTTCGGTCTGCAGGCGGCCCTCGGCGACCTCTTGCGCAACCTCATCGGGGAGCCGGATGTTCTCTTCGGTCCTAGCCACGTCCACCCCCCGCAGCTTCCTCTGGGTCCTTGGCCCCCGGCCACGGCTTGACCATCCTCGTCGGCAGCTTGAACGCCTTGCGCAGAGGGTTCCCCTCGAAATCCTCGGGGAGATACAGGTTTGTCAGGTTGGGGTGATCGGTGAAATCGATCCCGAACATCTCGGCGCACTCGCGCTCGGCCCACAACGCCCCACCGAACACCGAAGTGATCGACGGGCAGCGGGGATCGGCTTGATCGACGGGAACGTGGATGTTGATGTGGGTGGCGTGGTCGGGTGAATAGAGGTGAACGAGAACCTCCAGGGGTGTGCCTCGTTCGGTATCGGGGCGCTCCTCGCCACCGAAAGCGGTCCGGTCGACCGCCGACAAGAAGGTGAAGAACCGAGCCTCGATGCCCGCTGCCTCACGCAACTTGGCGACGACCTCGACAAGATTGCCGGGAGTACACGTGACATCGATCTGATCGAAGTTCACACGAGCATCGCCGACCAGCGATCCAAGTTCCGCAGTTACGCGGTCAAGAGCCTGCTGTCCTACCACCCTCTCGGTGACCGGCACTAGCCTCCCCCCACTTAGATGCCCCCCGCCAACCCGGGCTCGGGGATGTGTGGGATCTCGACGTTCGCCTCGTGTCCCTGCCACTTCTTGCTGGGATCCTCGCCGGCGATCTTCTCTTGCAAACGGATGATGCCCTGCAGCAGGGCCTCGGGACGGGGTGGACATCCCGGAACGTAAACATCGACCGGAAGGATCTGATCCACGCCCTTGGTGACCGAGTAGCTATCCCAATATGGGCCACCGCAGTTGGCGCACGAACCCATCGAGATGACGTACTTGGGTTCGGGCATCTGGTCGTACACCCGCTTCAGGGGTGCCGCCATCTTGTCCGTAACGGTTCCGGCAACAACCAGCAGATCAGATTGGCGAGGGGATGCGGGGAAGGGGATGACGCCGAAACGGATCACGTCGAACTTCGATCCGATCGCAGCCCCCATCTCGATACCGCAGCACGCAAGGCCGAACTGCATCATCCACAACGAATACTTTCGCGACCAGTTGAGCGCCCACGAAACCCCCTTGGGGAGCTTGACCTTCTCGATCACAGCCATTCGAGCAGCCTCTTCTTGATCGCGTACAACAAGGCCAGGGCAAGGATGCCGACGAAGATGACCATCTCGACGAAAGCTTGGGTCCCGAGAGACTCGAACACGGTCGCCCACGGGAAGAGGAAAACGGCTTCCACATCGAAGATGACGAACAGAAGCGCGTAGACGTAATAGCGAACGCTGGTCTGCGCCCAGCCGGCACCGATCGGGTCGATACCGGATTCATAAGTGGTCAGCTTCTCGGCGGTTGGATGGGACGGGCGTAGCAGCCTGGACAGCTGCAGGGTGCCCACCACCAGCACCGCCGCCACGATCGCAAAGATGCCGATCGTCACGTACTGCGCGTAGTAGTCCCGCAAAGTTGCCTCGAGCCTTCCCCTTGTCGGTACCGGATACCAAGAGCCCAGACTCGATCCCCGGATGAACGCGCCGACAAGCTCCGGAGGGCCTGGAAACCGCCCGAAAACTAACACGCAGCGCCCTGCGCCCGTAGGGCTTGTGCGTTCGTTCCCCCCCGTTTCTACGTCGGAATACGGTTGCTATGCAGCCACTGGCACGCGCGGAAACCTCCGGTCGCTATAGTCAGAGGTGGGCATGCATCCACTGGTAGCGGCGTCACAGTTCATCGTCCACCCCAGTAACACCGGAGGTGGGCACACAGCGGAAGTGACCGACCCGAGCGGGTCCAAGATCGGCGCGTGGACCGCAGCCGGCGACATCCTCGATGAAGCCGGGACCAAAGTGCTGGAGACCCCTGTTAAGTGGGACGCCCCCCGGCACGGCCCCATCACCGTCGAGATGCAGATCAACGACGCTGCCGGATCCACCCTCGGTGCCGCCCGGGTCGCCAAGTACACCCTGGGGCCCCGGGCCAAGAGACTGACCGTGGCCATCTCGGACGCAGCCGGGACCCAGGTGGGCCGGATCGAACCCACAGACAAGAAGGGCGAACAACTCAAGGTTTCCGTGGGCGAGATCCCCGTCGCGTCGGTGGACGTCGCCGAAGTCAAGGCCGGGTTCCTGCGCAAGAAGCGCGTCTACGCCACCCAAGTCACGGGGGCGATGAGCGATGCGGCTCGTCCCCTAGTGATCGCGGCACTCCTTCGTTACGACGCCCTCCTAGACGGCGTCCTTTCCGCCTCCATGACGAAGTCGAACCGCTAGACGGCCCCCCGGCAAGAAAGGCCGACCACCCCGCACGACCGGCCATAGCCCTAGGTCGAGAAGAAGATGGTGGCTTTCTCGGCTAGGTCGAGCAGTGGGGTGGGCATGACGCCAAGCGCCAGCGTCGCCACCACGCTTAGGGCGAGGACGGCTCCGGCCACGGGGCGAAGTGCGATCGCAGCGACTCCCTCATCGGGCTTCTGCATGTACATGACGACCATGATCCGAAGGTAGAAGAACGCCGCGATGGCGCTGGCGATCATGCCGACGATCACCACCCATGCGAACCCGGCCTCGATGGCGGGCTCGAACACGACCAGCTTTCCGATGAAGCCAGAAGTAAGCGGGACACCCGCCAAGGAGAGCAATAGTAAGGAGAGCGCTCCCGCGAGCATCGGGCGCCGATAGAAGAGCCCCTTGTAGTCGGTCAGACGAACGGCGCGTTCTTCGCTGCCGCCCAGCATCGCCACTAGGGCGAAAGCGCCCAGCACGGTCACGCCATAGGTAGCCAGATAGAACAGCGATCCGGAGACGCCCCGGTCGCTCGCCGCAAGGATGCCGGTGAAAACGAAACCCGCGTGCGCTATCGAGGAATAGGCAAGGATGCGCTTCACGTCCTCTTGGACCACCGCCATCACGGCCCCAACGATCATCGTAAGAACCGCGATGCCGATGACGATGGGCTGCCAGTCCCCTCGCAACTGGAAGAGCGACACGTCGAGAAGCCTCAGCAATGCCGCGAACCCGGCGAGCTTGGAACCTGCCGCCATGAACCCCGTGACGGGGGCCGGCGCACCCTGGTAGGCATCTGGGGTCCACATATGAAATGGGACGGCGGCCACCTTGAAGCCAAGTCCGATGATCAGCAAGCCTGCGCCTAGAACGAGCAGACCCGTGCCCTGAGGCGTAGTCGTGGCTAGGAACTGCGCCATGCCCAGCTCGGTTCCCGATCCTGCAACCCCGTACAGATTCGTGGAACCAACCGCGCCATAGACCAAAGCGATGCCCAGCAAGAAGAAGGCCGACGAGAACGCGCCCAGCAGGAAGTACTTCATCGCAGCTTCTTGGCTGATCAACGAGCGGCGACGAAACCCGACCATCACGTACAACGACAGCGAGAAGGTCTCGAGAGCGATGAACATCACAATCAGGTCGGACGCAGTCGCCATCAGCATCATGCCTGCCACGGCAAAGAGGGTCAGCGCGTAGTACTCGGGCTCCTCGAGCTTCTCGCGCACCAAGTACTCACGGCTAAGCCACAAGGAAAGGAAACCGAAGACCAGCAGACTAAGCTTCACGAACAGCGCGAATCCATCCAACACCACCATCCCTGCCAGCTGCATCAAGGGTCCGGTCTGGTCCAGGTCGTTCCATTGGGTGAACGCGAATCCGAAGGCAACTATCAAGCCCAGACTGGTCAGCACCGGGAGGTGCAGTCCGTTCTTGATCCGGTCTCCCACCAAAGCATCGAAGACGAGCAGAAGCAACGCCGTGAGCGATAGCACCACTTCTGGTGCGATCGCGGCAAGCTCTACGTTGGGGAGGTCGAGCTGCATCTCACTCATCCTCCTCGTGGGCTCGCGGAGCAACCACTCCCTCGATGCGAGAGCAATCGGCGTCGGGATCGAGCTGGATCACGACGCGGCACGCAGCAGGATTGATCCGATCGAGAAATGGTTTGGGGTAGACGCCTATCGCGACTATCAGAACCAACAGCGGCGCCAGCATCGCGACCTCGCGACTGTTCACGTCGGCGATCCGGGCATTGGCTTCATCGGTTACCGGACCCTGGAACACCCGCTGGTAAGCCCACAGCAGATAGATCGCCGCGAGCACGACTCCGAACGCAGCCGGTACCACCCACCACCTGTAGTTGAGGAACGTTCCGAGCAGAACCAGGAACTCGCCGACGAAACCGTTGAGGCCCGGGAGCCCGATCGACGACAGCACGACGAACAAGAAGATGCCCGAGAAGATCGGGATCGTCTTGCCCAGCCCACCGAAATCTGCGATCTGGCGTGTGTGCCGCCGCTCGTAGAGCATGCCGACAAGCATGAAGAGAGCGCCGGTCGACAACCCGTGGCTGACCATCTGAAGGATCCCGCCGCTCATGCCCTGAACGGTGCCGACAAACATCCCTAGAACCACGAACCCAAGGTGTGCAACCGATGAGTAAGCGATGAGCCGCTTGAGATCTTTCTGCACGATCGCTACGACCGCTCCGTAAACGATCCCGATCGTAGCCAGAGCGATGATCAGAGGAACGAAGTAACGGGCGGCATCTGGGAACAAGGGGATGGCGAATCGCAACAGCCCGTAGGCCCCCATCTTCAAGAGCACCCCCGCCAGCATCACCGAGCCCGCGGTCGGAGCCTCGGTATGCGCATCGGGCAACCAGGTGTGGAACGGCACCAATGGGACCTTGACCGCGAACGAAGCGAAGAAGCCGAGGAACAACCAGCGCTGGGTTCCAGACGACAACTCGGTCGCGAGCATGTCGGTGAGACTGAACGAGTTCGGTTCCGTCGCGAAGTACATAAACATGATCGCCACAAGCATCAGCAACGAGCCGACCAACGTGAACAAGAAGAACTTCATGGCCGCGTAGATACGACGGCCGTATCCCCACATCCCGATCAAGAAGTACATCGGAACGAGGGTGACTTCCCAGAACAGGTAGAACAGGAAGAGATCGAGCGAAGAGAACACGCCGAGCATCCCGGTCTCTAGGGCAAGAAGGAGTGCGAAATAGGCCTTGGGCCTCTCGCCGATCGACCAAGAGGCAAGCACGCCCAGCGGCATCAGGAAGGTCGTGAGCATGACCATCCACAAGCTGATCCCATCGACGCCGGTGATGTAGCTGATGCCCCAGTCTTTTATCCAGACTGCCTCGGAACCCAGCTGGAACCCACCGAGGGAGGCTTCGAAGTCAACGAGTACCCCGATGGAAACGGCGAACGTTGCCAAGGTCACGATCAGGGCCGCCCACCGAGCAAGGTTGGCGTTCGACCTGGGCAAGAACGCGATCAGGAGAGCGCCGGCAAGCGGCAGGAAGATGGCGATATCCAAGAACCTGAGGTCGCTCATCCGAGGGGTCCCACTCGCAGGATCAGAGCCGATAGCAGCACTACTACGCCCAGCAAGAACAGAGCCGCGTAGTTGCGCACGTAACCGCTCTGAAGGCGACGCACTCCATCCGACAGCCAGGCGACCAACGCTCCGGCTCCGTTAACCACGCCGTCGATGCCCTTCGCATCGACCTTGTAGGCCGAGAACATAGCGAACCGATGCCCCGGTCGTTGGATGGTCGCTTCGTAGACCTCATCCACCTTGAACTTGTTCCGTGATGCCGTGAGCAGCTTGTCGAGCCAACTCCCCGTCACGAGACGAGCACGCAATTCGGCCCCCCGCTGGGTCAGGAACAAGAACCGAGCTAGGGCGATGCCCGAGACCGCAACACACAAAGCGACGCCCGCCAAGATCCAAGCGGTCGCTCCATGCGGAACCTCAAACTCACCGAGGACCGGGGTAAGGAAATGCTCGAGCCGAAGATCCCACGGAAGGTTGATGGCTCCTCCGACGACAGACAGCCCTCCGAGAACCGCCAGAGGGACCCACATGGTCCATGGCGACTCATGGGGGTGAACGTCAGGGTCATGCTTGAGGGGACCTTCGAACACGCGTAGATAGAGACGCGACATGTAATAGGCCGTAAGCAGGGCGGTGAACAGACCGATGCCCCACAAGGCGTATTCGCCCTGCTCCCATGCCGCGGCGAGGATCGCATCCTTGGACCAGAAGCCCGCGAACGGCACGATGCCGGAGATGGCCAGCCATCCCAAGAGGAAGGTAGCGCCGGTGATCGGCATGACCTTGCGCAGCCCGCCCATCTTGCGCATGTCGGTCTCGTTCGCTAGGGCGTGCATCACGGACCCGGCCCCCATGAACATCAGAGCCTTGAAGAAAGCGTGGGTGATCAGGTGGAAGATCCCGCCCGAGAATGCCCCGAGCCCATTGGCAAGAAACATGTACCCAAGCTGCGACACCGTCGAGTAAGCGAGCACTCGTTTGATGTCGTACTCAGTGCAAGCGATCAGCGCCGCCCACAACGCGGTCAGCGCGCCCACCCATGCCACAACTGTCAGAGCCAGGTCCCCCTCCGAGGCCAGGAACACCGGCCCCATGCGAGCGACCATGTACACGCCGGCCGTAACCATCGTCGCGGCATGGATCAAGGCGCTGGCGGGGGTGGGACCTTCCATCGCGTCGGGAAGCCACACATATAGAGGTATCTGGGCACTCTTGCCGACCGCGCCCCCGAACAACAAGAGTGCGGCGATCGTTGCGATCCCGCCGGAGATCTGACCGCCGCTTGCCGCAGCATTGATGTCTTCGATCTTCAAGCTTCCGACCGCGGCGACGAGCAAGAACATACCCAGCAAGAAGCTGAAGTCTCCGATGCGATTGACGATGAAGGCCTTCTTCGCCGCTGTGGCAGCAGCCGGTCGCTCGAACCAGAAACCGATCAAAAGGTAGGAGCAGAGACCCACCCCTTCCCATCCAACGAAGGTCACGAGCAAGTTGTCGCCGAAGATCAACATCAACATCGCGGATGCGAACAGGGACAGGTATGCGAAGTAGCGATGGAATCTAGGGTCGTGATGCATGTAACCGATCGAGTACAAGGCGATCAGTGTGCCGACACCCGTGACCACTAGAGCCAGAACAACCGAGAGCTGGTCGATCAAGAAATCGGCACCAACTGCGAACCCACCGACCTGCATCCAGTCGAACATGTGGACGGTGAAGGTCCGAGCGTTCTCTACGTTTGCCCCCCCGTGGCCGACGGCCCCCTCAGCCAGCTCGACGCCAACGATGTCTACGAACATCGCCACGGCCGCAACGAATGAGCGCAGCAGTGTAAGAACGGCGATGACGCCGGCCCACGGGATCTCGCGGCCCCCCACCTTGAAGGTGCTCAGTCGTTTGCCGAACAACAACAGGAAAAGAGCAGTTCCCAACGGCCACAAGATGATCGTGGCCGTCAGCCCCATATAGTCGGGCCCCGGTATCAGAGAAGCCGAAAGATCCACTTACGAGCTCACCACTTCAGCAGGTTGACGTCATCGACGTCGGCCGAGGCCCTACGCCGAAAGATGGACACGATGATGGCGAGGCCGACCACGACCTCTGCGGCAGCAACCACCAAGACGAAGAACACCAGAACCTGGCCATCAAGGTTGCCTCGCATACGAGCAAAGGTCACGAAGGCAAGGTTGACGGCGTTCAGCATCAACTCAACGAACATGAAGATGACGATGGCGTTGCGCCGTACGAGCGCACCTACCGCACCGATCGTGAACATGAGACCGGCAAGGGCCAGATAGAAGCCAGGAGGGACTTCGCTCATACCGCAATCTCCTTGACGGGCGCACCTGCCGGGAGATCCTCAGGGGTTTGGAGGTCGGCGACATCACTGATCCGGCGGGTGAGCACCATGACGCCAACGACCGCAACCACGAGCAGGATCGAGGTTGCTTCGAACGGCAACAGGTAGCGAGAGAACAGCACCCGCGCCACTGCTAAGACGTTGCCCGGGTCCCTATTCAAGGCAGTGATCGCCTCACCACCGGCATCCCCTACCAGATCGATCCCTTTGAAAACGATGTAGATGACCTCGGCGGCAAGCAGGGCACCCAGCCCTACGGCAAGGGGACGTTGTGCCGGCAAAGGTTCGATAAGCGCGTCGCGCTTATCGACCCCGAGCAGCATGATGACGAACAGAAAGAGCACCATGATCGCCCCTGCGTAGACGATGATCTGCAAAGCAGCCACGAAATAGGCACCTTGTAAGAGAAAGGTCACGGCCAACGCGACCTGGGCTATGACAAGGAACAAGGCAGCATGGACGGCGTTGCGCGCGAACACCATCGCCAGCGAGGAGCCCAACGCCACCACGAAAGTAACCCCGAACACGACCATCTCCAGTGTCAAGGTTCGATCACCTTCTTCTTGGAGTCGGCACGGTTCTGCGGCCCGCCGGTTACGCCTTCGAGACGCGATCCCGGCTCGACAACCTTCTTGGTCTTCCAGTGACGCTCGATGGGAGCGTCAACGATGAGCTGGTCCTTAGTGAAGATCAAGCCGTCACGCGAGATCCCCGAGATCTCGTACTCGGTAGACATCAGCAATGCTTCGGTTGGACATGCCTCGACACAAAGGCCACAGAAGATGCAGCGCAGGTAGTTGATCTGATAGATCTGCGCGTAGCGCTCGCCCGGCGAGAATCTCGCTTCCGGGGTGTTCTCGGCCCCCACGACCAAGATCGCATCGGCGGGACAAACACCCGCACACAGTTCGCACCCGATGCACTTCTCGAGACCATCCTCATGCCGATCCAGGACGTGACGTCCCCTGAATCGGGGGAACGGCTGGCGGCGAACCTCTGGATACGACACCGTGTCCTTCTTACGGAAGACATTGCGGATAACCACCTTCATTCCGGTGAGGATCTCAGGTAGTGCCATCGAGCCTCCTCTGAGGAGATACGGCTGAACGCAAACGCGGGTCGCCCTTGCCGACCCAGACCATCACGACGGCGAACATCACCCCAAAAGCTCCGAGCTTCCAGTTGCGGCTCAACTGCGCGTTGTCGATGTTCACGACTGCGGTTACTGCGATCCATAGCAAGGAGGCCGGGATAAGGCGCTTCCACCCAAGCCACATCAAGCGGTCGTACCGCAGTCTGGGAAGGGTGGCCCGCAGCCACACGAATAGATAAACGAAGAGACCCGTCTTGAACAGGAACCAAGCTAATGGCCAGACCCACCCAAGGAAGTCGGGGGCAGGACCGTTCCAGCCACCGAAGAACAAGGTGACGGCCATGGCCGAGACCGTGACGATGTGCAGGTACTCGCCAAGGAAGAACATCAGGAACTTGGCGCCCCCGTACTCGGTCATGTAACCCGCCACGAGCTCGCTCTCGGCTTCAGGCAGGTCGAAGGGTGCACGGTTGGTCTCGGCGATCCCCGCGATCAAGAAGATGAGGAAGGCCGGCCACTGCGACCAGATGTACCAGTTGGGCACGTACTCGAAGTAACGGCTGATGCTTTCGAGGACCGGGATGCCGTCGAAGAAGGTGACGTTCTGAACCGACCCCGCTTGTGCAGCCACGATCGCCTTCGTAGACAAGCTCCCCGATACGAGCACGATGGGGATCAACGAGAGACCCAGGGCGATCTCGTACGAGATCATCTGGGCACTCGCCCGAACCGCACCCAACAGCGGGTACTTCGAACCCGATGACCACCCGGCAAGCGCCACGCCGTAGACGCCGATCGAACCGGCCGCCAGGAAGAAGAGCAGTCCGATGTTCAGGTCCGAAAGGATGAAGTCGATCCGATGTCCCGCGATGGTGACCTCGTCGCCGAAAGGAACGACGGCAAAGGCAAGGAACGATGCCACGGCAGCGATAACCGGTGCGGCTGCATACGTCCAACGATCGGCAAGCTGCGGGCGGAAATCTTCCTTCGTTATCAGCTTGATGCCATCGGCCAGCGTCTGAAGGAGCCCGAAAGGACCCCACCGGTTCGGGCCGATGCGAGCTTGCATGTCGGCAAGGATCCGGCGTTCGGCCCACACCACGAGGATCATCAACACCAGCAGAGAGGCGAAAACGATGAGCACTTTGGCGATGGCGATGACGGTCTGCGGACCGCCGATCAGATCGATGACCCAGTTCATGCGTCCGCCTTACGGATCTCGACGCACGGGTCGACTCCGGACATCAACCTGTTCGCGCGGCAGTCTTTCTGGTCGTAAGGAACGAACACACAGCCTTCAGCGACCCCATTCACCCGAGCCTTGACCGCGATCTCGTTCCCAGCCCCGGAGACGATGACGGGGTCGCCGTCGGCGATTCCAAGACGTTTCGCATCGGAATCGTTGATCTCGATGAAGGGATCTGGCTGCAAACCACGTAAGGCTGCGCTGCGCGACACCATCGCGCCCTCGTCGTAGATCAGCCGGCCGCTGAGTAGCTCGAAGCTCCCTTCCGACACGGCCTCGGGACTGGTCATGGCAGGCGCCTCGGTCACCTCTGGAGCTGGGAACACATAGCCCGGTCGTTGCCGCGCCTCGAACGCTCGTAGCTCCCACGACAAGGGCCAGTTCTGACCGGTTGCGAAAGGGGCACCCGATCGATGGCCCTTGGGGTACTGACCTCCGGGACCCGACATGCGAAGCGGCGATGGATGCTCGCCCTCGAAGCCTTGCTCATCGAACGGATGGGGAAGTGGCGCCTCCTGGGTCAGCTTGTCAATATCGACGTCCGCGTGGGTACGGACATTGCCCTTGATGTCGGTCCAGACATCCCCGAAACCATGCCACCCCCAGTCCTCATCGAGCGCCGATGCGATCGCTGCGCATGTCTTCCACACCTCGCGAGCGGTACCGGGTGGTTTCGTCAGAGGCTCGAGCTTCTGCAGCCTGCGTTCGAGGTTAGTGAAAGTGCCCTCACGCTCGGGAGAAGCCGCCGACGGGAACACCACATCGGAAAGCAGTGCCGTCTCGGTGGAAAACAGCTCGACGCATACGACGAAGGCCTTGCCCCCCAGTGCCTTGCGAGCAAGATCGGCATCGGGGAAATCAGCAACGACGTCGGCTCCGAAGATCAGCAGAACATCGAGTTCGCCGTCTGCTGCCGCCTGCAAGATCTGACGGGTACCGCGACCAGGTTCGGCTACCACAGCGTGACCTGCCTCAAGAGCTGGATGCAGACCCATGTCCAAAGCACCTTGCGAACCGGCGTGGGGGGGGCAAACGAGCAGCTTCCCACCCACCTTCTGAGCCAGAGCGACGGCTGCTCGAAGCGTCGGGGACTCATCTCGCCCCGCGTAGCCCGGTGACCAACAAACGACGGTTGGACCTTCGAGCTTGTCTCCCAGCGCCTCGATCGCTGCTGGCTGTGCGGACGGAGCGACCCGTGTGACCTGTGCGGCGTGTATGTCCAGCGAGGTCGAGCTCGAAGAGACGATGAACAGGTCCGTGTTCCGGTCGCGTACGCCGGTATGGAGGTGCAGGTACAGCACCGGGAGAGACTCCTTCGGGTCGGGCCCCACCCACACCACGTTGCTCGCCGCTTTGAGATCGTCGATCGTGGCGTTGGACCCGGCGACTCCGGTCAGCGACATCGCCAGTTCGTAGGGAGCCCCTGCGTCCTGGATGCGTGAGTCAACATCCTTGGTACCGATGACCTTGCGGGCAAGTTTGCCGATCGCGTATGAGTCCTCGGTCGTCAGATGACCGCCTGCGATGACACCAACGTTCGCTGCGCCTTTCAGCTTGCCGGCGACCACAGCGAGTGCCTGAGCCCATCCGGTTTGCTCGAAGTCCTCCCCGCTGCGGACCAGTGGCGTCGTCAGACGATCCTCGGAGGAGACGTAGTGGTAGCCGAAGCGGCCCTTGTCGCAGATCCAGAAGTCGTTGACCTGCTCGTTCGGAAGAGCTTGACGACGAACGAGATTCCCTGCCCGGGTCTCGTTCGTCAAGGGGCAGCCGACCGAGCAGTAGTCGCACACGCTCGGAGCTGTTTCCAGATCCCACGGCCGAGATACGAACCGGTAAGGCTTGCTCGTAAGTGCGCCCACCGGACAGATCTGGATCGTGTTGCCCGAGAAGTAGCTGTCGAAGGGATCGTCGGTGAAATTGAGGATCTGTGTCCCGTCGCCCCGATCAACAAGTTGGATGAATCGATCGCCGGCGATCTCGTCAGAGAATCGAACGCAGCGCCAGCAGAGCACGCAACGCTCTCGATCTAGCACGACGAGCTCGGAGATATCGAGCGCCTTCTCGTAGTGACGCTTCTCTTCCACGTAGCGCGACGAACCCGGGCCGTGCTTGTAGGTCTGGTCCTGAAGCGGGCACTCGCCTGCCCGGTCACAGATGGGGCAATCGAGCGGGTGGTTGATCAGCAGGAGTTCGAGCACACCCTTCTGCGCTTCGACGGCCTCATCCGACACTGTGTTGGCGATCATGCCGTCTGCAACTGGAGTCGCGCATGCAGGTTGAAGCTTTGGCATGCCCTCGACGTTCACGAGGCACATGCGGCAGACCGCCACCGACTTCATGCCGGGGTGATAGCAGAAGCGAGGGATGAAGTTGCCGATCTCCTCGGCGACATCGATGAGCAACCGTCCCTTCTCGGTCTGAACGGTGGTCCCGTTGATAGTTACCGTCACGAGATCATCGCGGGCCGGGGCTTGATCGCTCATCAGACCCCTTCCTCGCCGACACCGGCGTTCTGCTCACCCACGAAACCACTCCCGCGGCCCGTGTGCGCGCCGACCAGCATCTCGTCGTGGTCATCGAACGGGCAACGCCCCAAGGCAACGTGCTGCTCGAACTCCTCCCAGAACAACTTCACGTTGCTGCGAACCGCCCATGACGATGCATCACCCAACGGACAGAAGCACTTCCCGTCCATCGAGTTGCAGATATCCAGGAGCAGTTGAAGGTCTTCCTGGCGGCCTTCCCCGTGCTCGATGCGTTCGAGCACTTTCACTTTCCACCAGGTTCCCTCACGGCACGGCGTGCACTTCCCGCACGACTCGTGCTCGAAGAAGTGGGCGGTCAGCAGAGCGTTTCTCACCATGCAAGTTGAGTCATCCATGAACACGACAGCGCCTGACCCCAACATCGTCCCGGCCTCTTTGAGCGACTCGAAATCCATGCCCACATTGAGATCGGTAACCAAGGGAGCACTTGCTCCGCCGGGGATGACTGCCTTAACGGGCTTGGAGCCGATCATCCCCCCGGCCACCTGCAGCAGGTCACCGAGTGACATCCCGTATTCAACCTCGTAGTTGCCGGGCTTGTTGACGTGTCCCGACACGGACATGACCTTGGTGCCCGGAGCCTTCTCCGTACCCCACTGCTTGAACCACGCAGCGTCGTTGCCGACGATGTGCGGGAGCGTCGAGATCGTTTCGGTGTTGTTGATAACGGTGGGCTGCCCGTAAAGACCCTTGATGGCCGGGAAAGGTGGCTTCAACCGCGGCTGACCGCGGAAACCTTCGAGCGAGTCCAGAAGGGCCGACTCTTCGCCACAGATGTAGGCCCCGGCGCCACGGTGCACGACGATGTCCAGGTTGAAGTCGGTGTCAAAGAGGCCAGTGCCCAGATATCCGGCCCTATACGCCTCTGCGACCGCTGCGTCGAGGCGGCGAGCGCCGAGCGCGAACTCGCCCCTGCAATACACGAAGGCCTTATTGGCTCCGACCGCCCACGCCGCGATGATGATGCCTTCGATCAGTTGATGGGGATCCTTCTCCATGAGCTCGCGGTCCTTGAAGGTGCCGGGTTCGCCCTCGTCGTGATTGATGACTACATAGCGCGGAAAGATGTCCTGGGGCACGAAGGACCATTTCATCCCGGTCGGGAATCCGGCCCCCCCTTTGCCGCGAAGGCCTGCATCTTTCACGAGGGCGATGAGGTCAGCCGAGCTCATGTCGGCAACCGCCTTACGGGCATTGTTGTACCCATCCGTAGCTAGGTAGCGATCCAGGGTCCAGGAGTCCTCTGGGTATTCCCGCAAGCGCTTCATGACCATGAGGGTCTCGTTAGGCATCCGGGTCCTCCTTGGCGCCGTGACCCTTCACCGGTGGACGGAATCCAGGCGCCATATCGGCCGGGGGAACCTCGCCGCTCACGGTGCGCGCACCTTGTTCCTGGTTCCCGTGCCCCTCGATCACGCCCGTCATCGCAACCTCACGCGAGACATCCTTGTGCGTTTGGATCGCCTCTCCGGCGACACTTCGCACCTCATCACCCCGTTCGAGCTTGTCGATGATCTCAACCATCTCCTCGGGCGACACTTTGTAGAAGTCCTCGTAGTTGATCTGCAGACTCGGTGCTCCGTCACACGTAGCCAGACACTCGGCCGCCTCCAAAGTGAAGCGTCCGTCGGGGGTGCTTTGTCCTGCGGGGACGCCGAGACGTTCTTCGGCAGCGCGCAGCACCTTACGTCCGCCCAGGTGAGTGCAAGTGATGTTGCGGCACACCGAGATCAGGTACTCACCTGTGGCCTGCTTCTTGAGCATCGTGTAGAAGCTCGCGACGGAAAGCACCTCTGCCGGAGTGAGGCCCAGGACCTGAGCCACATCACGCATCCCCTCTTCGGTGACATGGCCCTGGACCGACTGCACGTAGAAAAGCAAAGGGATCAGTGCAGAACGGGCATTGGGATACTTGCCCACGATCGCATCGACGTCGCCCTGATGGTCACCGAGCACGGCAAGCTGCCGAACGCTCATCGGTCCACCCCACCCATGACTGGGTCGACCGACGCGATCGTTGAGATCAGGTCGGCAACGAGGCCGCCGCGCGCCATCGGGCCCAGGGATTGAAGGTTCACGAAGGACGGGTCACGCACGTGGCATCTGTAGGGAGACGACCCACCGTCTGAGATCGCATACACGCCCAACTCTCCGCGCGGCGATTCGACGGCTGCGTACGTCTCACCAGGCGGCACTGTGTACCCCTGGGTTGAAAGCTTGAAGTGGTGGATGACAGCCTCCATAGAGCGGTTCAGCTCGTCACGAGGAGGATGAGTGATCTTGGGGTCCATGTTCTTGTGATCCCCTGAGGGCATGCGGTCGATGAGCTGCTCGACGAGCTTGGTGGACTCCCGGATCTCAGCGATACGTACCTTGTACCGGGCATAGACGTCACCCTCGGCAGCTACGGGGACCGAGAAACTCAAGCCATCCTCGAAAGCGTCGTAGGGCATGTCTCGGCGAAGATCCCAGTCGTATCCCGTGGCCCGGAGGATCGGTCCGGTTGCCCCTAGTGCGAGAGCTTCTTCAGTCGTGATCGCACCGATGCCCTTGGTCCGTTCTAGGAAGATCGGGTTCTCTGTGATGAGCTGCTCGTACTCCTCGACACGCCGTTTCATCATCTCGACGATGGTTCGGGCGGCACGCTCCCAATCCTCGGGAAGGTCCTCCCACACACCACCAGGCAGGAAGTAGTTGTTGTTCATGCGAAGTCCGGTGACCATCTCGAAGAAATCAAGGATCACTTCACGCTCGCGAAAGCCATAGAACATCGCCGACATCGCGCCCATGTCCAACCCCTGGGTGCCGAACGCGACCAGATGACTCGACAGCCGGTTCATCTCGGTGATCAAAGAGCGGATGTACTTCCCACGCGGAGGTACCTCGATGTCGAGAAGCTTCTCCACCGCCAGCGAGTAGGCCTGCTCGTTGAAGAAGGGGGCCAGATAGTCCATCCGCGTGACGATCGTGATCGCTGCCCGCCAGGTCTGGTCCTCACATTCCTTCTCCATGCCGGTGTGCAGATAGCCGATGATCGGCTTGCACTCCAAGACGGTCTCACCATCCAGCGTCAGAAGCAGCCTCAGCACCCCATGTGTGGACGGATGAACCGGCCCCATGTTGATGACCATCCGCTCGTCGGTCTCGTCGAACCACTCGACGAAAGCCCCCTGACCGTCGGCTTCCAGTCGCCCTACCAACTCTTCGCGCGAGACGGTCATGACTGGCCGTCCTTAGCGGTCTGACCGTAACCATCGACTTCTTGTTGCGCTTCGATCGTGTTCGGACCTTGCCCGGGGCCCTGGATCTGCAGGAATGGTTGCTTCACGAAATCGACAGGCACCTTGCCGACGCCGTAGTCCTTTCGTAGCGGATGGCCCTCCCAATCATCAGGAAGCAGGATGCGGGTCAGATCGGGATGTCCCTCGAAAACGATCCCAAACAGGTCGTACGCCTCGCGCTCGAGGAAGTTCGCGGTCGGCCACACAGACGTCACTGAAGGCACGGACGGTGGCTCGCCCGCTGCTGCAACGTGGAGAGTGCGGCGCTCTTTTCGTTCGCGATGCAGCAGCTGCACCGCGATGCCGAAACGGTCATCGAACCCGAGATGCATCCTGTCCACGCCACAGAGGTCGGCGAGCCACCATCCCTGTGCGACCAACTCGCGCGCAGAGTCCAACCACTCTTCGGAGCGGATCTCGACGTCGGTCATGCGTGTACGGTGCCCTCGGCCTGGTCCGCGTACGGAGAAGGAACCCAGACATCATCGGTGTTACGGCCCGCGTCGTATTCGCCTCGCATTATGCGCTCGTGCAGGACCATGATCCCGTCGATCAGCATCTCCGGGCGAGGCGGGCACCCCGGCACGTACACATCGACAGGCACGATCTGGTCGACACCTTGAACCAAGGCATAGTTGTTGAACACGCCCGAGGTCGAAGCGCAAGCCCCCATCGAGATGACCCATTTGGGTTCGGTCATCTGGTCGTAGATCTGTCTGAGTATCGGAGCCATCTTCTGGCTGACACGTCCGGCCACGATCATGAGATCGGCCTGCCGCGGAGAAGCACGGAAGGCTTCCATCCCGAAGCGCGCGAGGTCGTGGCGCGGCATGGTCGTGGCCATCATCTCGATTGCACAGCAGGCGAGGCCGAAACTCATGGGAAAGACCGACGACCTGCGCGCCCAGTTCACGACCTTGTCGAGCTGCGCGGTCACGAAGTTCGCGCCGAGAGCGTCGCTTACTCCGCCCACTCGAGAGCTCCTCGCTTCCAGACGTACACGTACGCCGCCAGCAAGATCCCGATGAAGACACCCATCTCGATCAAGCCGAAGAGTTTGAGCTCGTCATAGGCAACCGCCCACGGGTACATGAATGCCGTCTCGATGTCGAAAACGATGAACAACATCGCCACTAGGTAGAACTTGACTGGGAACCGTTCACGGCCAACCTCTTCGCCATCCTCGGGTGTGATGCCGCACTCGTAGGGGGCAAGCTTCGCCGGCGTCCATCGACGCGGAGAGATCTTCGAAGCCATCCATAGCGAGAACACAGCGAATCCGGTGGACAGGACCAACAGGATCAGGATCGGCAGATATGCAGGCAGTGTCATGGCTTGATCTCCGCGAGCTTCTTCATGAACTTGAACGCGACCTGGTCATAGGTCTTGCCCTTCGAATCCTCGAGGTTAGCCAACAAAGTGAGGGTGAAGTTCATCAGTTTGCGGCTGCGCATCCCGATCGAGACAAGCTTCTCCATGAGAGCCGGGTGGCCGATCACTCGAACGAAGCGGCGGCCCAACCGGTAGTACGCGCCGTATGTATCGTGCAGTTCCCTCGAGTACGAGTTGACGATCGCAGGTGATCCTTCACGCAGGGCCCCATCGATGTGCTTTCCTGCCATGCGTCCAGTTTCGTACGCATAAGCGATCCCCTCGCCATTGCATGGGTTTATGAATCCCGCGGCGTCGCCGGTCATCAGGAAGCCCGGGCCAACCACTGGTTGAACGCTGCCCCCCATGAACAAACGGCCGGCCCGAGGCTTGCTGCGCACCGTCTCGGCTGTGATGTTCCACTCAGCAGGCAGGGAGGTGATGAAGTCGTGCTGCAGCTCGTGGAGATTCACCTCGCGCCAACGGCCGTAGGTCGACAGGAGCCCAACGCCTGCGTTGACAACGCCCTCCGACACGGGAAAGACCCACCCGTAGGCGGGCAGGGCATCGTTGCGCGACCTCACCGTGAGGAACGCCTCGAACCAATCGGAAGATCCGACCGGAGAGTCGAAGTACTGGCGTATCGCCAGCCCCATCGGGTAGCTGGTATCGCGCTCTCGCCCGAGCGCCCGCGAGAACTTCGTGGCCGCCCCCTCGGAACAGACCACGTAGCGTGCACGGACCTCCTCGGTTTCACCTTCACGCTTGGCGATGAAACCGTTGCAGACACCCGCATCGAAGGTCGGGGCGATGGCCTGAGTGTGGAACAGGACCTTGGCCCCTGAACGTTCCGCGTGGGACAGGACGATCGAGTCGAGATCGGCCCTCGGCTTGATAGCGCCGTAAGCGGGCCAGTCGTGAAGGTCGGGGAAAGGCAACTCCATCGACTGCTCGTTCGAGTAGATCCGGAGACCTTTGACCGAAGTCCACTGAGCGAGCTCGTCACCTAGTCCCATCAGCTCGAGCTGCTTCACGGCCCGGGGAGTCAGTCCGTCGCCGCAGGTCTTCTCGCGTGGGAAAGACTTCTTCTCGGCGACGAGCACCGAGTAACCGCGGGTGGCGAGATAGTGCGCGGTCGCCGCGCCCGATGGACCGCCTCCGACGATGGCGACATCGACCTCGGTCGGCACGTAACACCCCTCCTCTCGCGTGCGGCTCGGCTCCGGCAGGCACCGGCGGAGAGCTTGTGAAAACTTTCACGAACTGACCCGTCGAGTCTAACTCCGCCCGAAGCTACCCGGTCGAGAAGGGATCCGTTTGTGGGAATGTGAAGCGCTGCTGCTCCTACTCGGCTACGTAAGCCCCGTTCATGTTGGGGTGCACGTCGCACTGGAAGAAGTACTCGCCTGCGTTCTGAGCGGGGACGTCGTAAGTGATCTCCTGCCCCCCTTGGATGATGTCTCCGGTGAAGAACGCGTTTGCCTTGCCTACACCAGCTTGTTGGTCGGGATAGACCGAGATGTTGTGCTCGACGGAGTCCTCGTTGATGAAGTCGATCACGGCCTCCTCATCGGCGGGAACGGTGATCAAATCCGTATCAAAGGAGATGTTTGCTGCTGAAACGGTTAGAGCACCGCCTTCGGCAGGCGCCTCTGCCGCGGGCTCGCCCTCGCCCCCGCCGGCTTCTCCGCCACCGTCGTCGTTGGCGAGTAAGACGAAGATCGCCAAGATGGGGATGAGGATGTAGAGGATCGCAAGGAACGGCGCGGCGGGACGGCCACTTCCCTGCGCGGCTACCGCCGGAACGCCCGAGTTCACGAGTTCGTCGATCAACTTACGGCGTTCGTAGTGCGCCTGCTGAGCATCGAATTGGGCCTGCGTCGCAACCCCGTCCTCGGGACGGAGACGGTTGCCGCTCGGAGTGCCGTGAGTCACACCGGTCGGGGCGGCTGCCGCAGCGGCTGCTAGCGGTTGCGGTGCGGCTTCGGTCGCAGGAGCCGCTGGCGCGGGCTCTGCCGGTGCTGGAGCTTCGGCCGCGGGTTGTTCTGCAGCAGGAGCTGGAGCTTCGGCCGCGGGTTGCTCTGCGGGCGTCTCCTCTACAGGCTCCTCGGCTACTTCCTCGTCTTGCGGTTCGGCCGCGGGTGACGCTTCGCCACCTTCCCAGCGTGGCTGCGATCCCGGCCACCATCTCGCTTCTTTGGGATGCGGTGAGCCGTGGTTCGCACGCTGGCGCGCTGCTTTGGCACGCCCTTCGGCAACGGCGGTAACGCTGCCCTTTGCTTGTTCTTCCTGAAGCACTTCCTGATAGATCTGTTCTGGGTCCACATCCACTCCCGGATGAGCGAGGGTTTGAGCGATAGGAAAACGCTGCGTAAATGTAACTCAGAGGACCCGGTCGGTGGCTCTTAGGGCCAACTCCGTTAGAGCAGACGAAAGCTCGGCGTCGAGGAGGAGGTCGTCCAAGGCCTTCAACCCCTGGTCACGGAGACCGGTCAGAAGACCTTCGCACCGGGCCCTGGCCCCACTATCCACCAAGATCTGCTTCAACTCGGCAACGTCCTCGCTGCTGAGGGAGTCGCCGCCGCCCCATCGCTGCTGGAAGGACGACCTCGCCGAGCCCTCGAGGGATCCGAGCGCGAAGGCATAGAGCACATGTCTCTTTCCTTGGCGGATGTCTGAGTCGGCGGGCTTGCCGGTCTCGCTGGTGTCTCCGAAACTGCCAAGAAGATCGTCTCGCAGCTGGAATGCCTCCCCGATGGGCCCGCCGAACGCCGCCAGCCCCTTCATCAGATCCGATGTAGCGCCGGCGAGGGCAGCTCCGATCGCCAACGGCTCTTGGATCGTGTACCTGCCCGACTTCAGCACCGCGATACGACGAGCTTTCTCAACCGACATCTCGGCAGCACGCGCTGCCACGACATCGAGATACTGGCCGGCGATGACCTGCTGGCGCATGCGCGAATAGGGTTCGAATGCGCGACGCAACGCCGCGGGTTCGAAACCCGATTCCATCAAGGCCGCGTCCGCCAGCACCAGCGCAAGATCACCTACCAGAAGAGCCACATCGGTTCCGTGCAGCGAGTAGGTGGTTGGTAACCCGCGGCGCTCGTGCGACCGATCCATGATGTCGTCGTGGACCAGCGCGAAGGTATGCAGCAACTCTAGCGATGAGGAGGCGGCAACGATCTGAGCGCCGTCATCGCCTCCGGCAGCGCGATAGCCCCAATAACAGAAACAAGGCCGCAAACGCTTGCCACCGGCCGAGATAGACCGGGAGATCTCGTCGATCATCGGACGTGCTTCGGACAACTCCTCCCGTTTGGACTGAAGGAAGGATGCTAAGAACGCGTCGAACTCTTCTACCGAAGCCGCAAGCTCTGGCCAAAA
This sequence comes from uncultured Actinomycetes bacterium, assembly GCA_937863385.1. Lineage (GTDB taxonomy): Bacteria > Actinomycetota > CADDZG01 > CADDZG01 > WHSQ01 > CALMBW01. The sequence continues at coordinate 176,929 of CALMBW010000020.1, forward strand.
CGGTGGCATCACTGGGTACCCTAGCGGCATGAAGCACTCGCTCGCCGTGTGGATGCTGGTTCTTGCCCTGACGCTGGGCGCTTGCACCACCGAGGATCCGCTCCAGGATCCCTCAGACGAATTCCCGGAGAAGATCACCGGAGTGCTCCTCAGCATCGAATCGACAGGGTTCGCCCAAGTCGAGAGCTTCAAGCTGAAAGTGCAGGAGCGCATCTACACCGTTCTGACCGATCCAGACATCGAATACGGATCCTTCTTGGGCCATCTCAGCGAACACTTGCGAAGGGCCGAACCCGTGACCGTCACGCTGGATGAACGCGATGGCGATCTATACGCGCTCACCATCGAAGACGGGTAACAGCGTCTACTTCAGGTCCTCGAGAATGGGGCGCAGCTCTTGCGGGGGGGCCGAGCCTTCGAACTTCGCCACGAGGCGACCGTCTCCATCAACAACGAACACCCAAGGTTCAGATGGAAGGCCCCAGTCGGTCACCACCTGCAGCGGGGGCTTCGTGGGATCGTTGTCGGTGTAGATCTCGGTATGGATGAAAGTGATGTTCGGGAAATCGTCTGCGAACTTCTTGACGTCGTCAAGGGTCGGCCCACAGACCGCCGACTCGCAGAACTTCGGTGTGGCGAAAACAGCGACGAAGGGTTCGCCGCGCTCGATCGCTTGCGCGATCGAGGTGTCGTAGAAACGCGGATCGGGATCTTCATCGGTCGAGATCTTCTTGATGCCTGCGGCCGAGCTTGCCGTCGCCGTTTCCGAAACAGGGACCTTTTCGCCGACAGCCGGCGTGGTAGACGCATCGGCAACCTGGAACCCGGCGCGCAACTGCTCGTCATACCCACCGCCCGAGATCGTCAGCTCAGCCCCCCAATCTCCTGCATGAGGGAAGTCGGGGTATGCAACGTAAAGACCACGACCTTGGTCCTTGACTATCCAGACGAAGCGAGCAGACTCCTCGAACACCGGCTCTTTCGACGACTCGTCGAGATCGTAGAAAGAAACGTCGACCTCGATCTCAGGAGAGCCGGCCGGGGCGTCGTTGGAGTCGAGCAGCCCGATGAGGAACCTGTTCGGTCCCGCGACGATCTCCGAGGACACAAAGACGGGATAGATGTCCGCATCCGAGAAAGGAGTAGCGAAGCTAGACGGAGTGGTGCCCTGCTGCTCGTTGCCCGGCGACGTCTCGTCCGTCCCGCTGCCGCCTCCACAGGCAGACAGGAGAGCGGACATGACGACGATGGCCACTAAAGATTTGGGTCGCATAGCCCAAACTGTAAGGCCCCGCTCAGATTACCTGTCACGGTCTGAGAAACCCGGCCCTCGGTTAGCATTGCGTGCTCATGACCTCGTTCCGCAAGCTCTCGGTGATCTCCACCGTCGCGACCCTCGCTTTGATCACGCTTGGTGCCGTGGTTCGCTCGACCGACTCCGGACTGGGGTGTTCTGACCATTGGCCCGGCTGCAATGGGAGCCTCATCCCCGACTTCACCAACCACCAGGTAGTGATCGAGTTCAGTCACCGCTTCGTGGCCCTGATCGTCATGATCCTGATAGCGACCATGGCCTCGCGCGCTTTCAAGGCCCGCGATACCCAGCCGCAGCTCTTGGTTCCCAGCGTGTCGGCCCTTGCCTTGGTGCTCTTCCAAGCGGGGCTGGGGGCAGTGGTTGTGAAGCTAGAGCTTGAAGCGGCGTCGGTCGTGATCCACATGGTCACGGCGATGTCCCTTCTCGCCCTTCTTATCTACATCGCGGTGCTGGCCGGCCCCTCATCCAGCGCCTTTCACACGCATCCCGTCGATGCCCAACTCTCCAAGACGATGCGGCGGGCGGCCCTCGCCGTCCTCGCTCTGATGGCCGTCGGCTCTTACATGTCTGGGGTCGAAGGCTCGGGCCGGGTCTTCAACGACTGGCCGCTGATGGACGGCGCGCTGATTCCCGATCTCGGGATCGAGTTGATGGCCGTGCATTTCTTCCATCGTGCGGCGGCTTTGGTAGTCGGCCTAGCCCTGGTCGTAGCAGCGATGGGAGTGTTGCGACGCAAGTCCGAATTCCCCATCGCATCAAAGCTCGTTCATGCCGCGATCGGGCTCTTCGCCGTCGAGGTCCTGATCGGTGCGGCTAACGTCTGGTTCGACCTGAACCCCGTGGTGGTCACTCTGCACCTGCTGGTATCGGCCTGCATCTGGGCGGCCCTGTTCGCTGCTTCCCTGATGCTTTCACCCTCGCTGAGGACCAAACTGCAGTCATCTCCGGCCCCGGCCCCCTCTGCCCGAGCGACGGCCTAGGTATCCTGACATCGTGGCCCGCAGACTGACCCTCGACGCTTCCTCGGCTCTCGCATTCGGCGACGACGACGTTCGTCCTCTCAGCCGGGGCCAGCGGGCTCTCGCCTACGTTGCCCTCACCAAACCGCGCATCATCGAGCTGCTTCTGATCACCACCGTTCCACCGATGATCGTTGCGCAGCGCGGCATGCCCTCGATCTGGTTGATCCTCGCGACCCTGGTAGGCGGAGCCATCTCAGCGGGAGGTGCCAACGCCATCAACTGCTACGTCGATCGCGACATCGACCAGGTGATGACCCGAACCCGGAAGCGACCACTCCCGCAGCATTCGGTTGCACCCCGCAACGCACTGATCTTCGGGGTGATCCTGGGAATCATCGCCTTCTTGTTCCTCTGGGCAACGGTGAACCTGATCTCGGCTTGGCTTGCAACCGCCGCGCTGTTGTTCTACGTATTCGTGTACACCATCGCCATGAAGCGCAGCACGCCGCAGAACATCGTCATCGGTGGCGCGGCAGGAGCGGTCCCCGCACTGGTCGGGTGGACCGCCGTCACAGGGGAGTTGGACTTCCCGGCCCTAGCGATGTTCGCGATCATCTTCTATTGGACCCCACCTCATTTCTGGGCCCTGTCATTGCGCTACGAGAAGGAGTACGCCGCGGCGGGTGTCCCGATGATGCCGGTGGTGTACGGCCGGGAAGAGACCGCCAAGCACATCTTGCTCTACACGTTCTTGTTGTTCGCGATGACCCTGGTGCTGTTCTCGGTCGCGCAACTGGGTGCTGTCTATCTGGGTTCTAGCCTCGTCTTGAACGCGATCTTCATCTGGTACGCCGTACGGCTGTATCGCAAGCCTCAGCCGCGCCTCGCCTGGGGGCTCTTCAAATATTCGATCTACTACCTCGCCGTGCTCTTCATCGCGATGGCGGCCGACGCTCTGATCTACGCCACCTGATCCTCCGCCCGTTCCTGTTGGCCGAGGTGCTTGAGCCACAACGCTCCGCACACTCCAAGCGCGATGAGCATCACGGCGTCTCCGCCAAGCCACATCACGAGCGCCCCGGCCCTTTGTTCGTCGAGCGACGGGTAGTGAGAGTAGAGAGATCGGTCGGCGGAGTAGATCAACAGCCCCAAGAAGCTCTGGGTCGGCAACGCTGCGATCAGATAGCCCATCCTGATGGGCCAGTCGTAGGTCTTGGCCCCGAACCCAACCACGCATGCCCAGAAGCAGAGCCCGGCTCCCAGAAAGAGACCATGCTCGAGGATGTGGACCGGTTCGGCATCGAGAGCAGCGTCGTAGAGGGGTGACAGATGGACCCCCCACATCACGCCCACGAAGATCAGCCATCCCACCACCGGGTTGGTGAGCAGACGCACCCATCTCATCCGGGCGACGGCAGAACCGGAGAGCCCCATGAGGAGCAGAGGAGCAACGACCATCGACAGCAGCAGGTGCTGCGTCATGTGCCACACCAGCTCGTCTTGAGCCAGCGAGGCGAGCGGGGGGCCGAGGGCCGCGGCCGCGACGATGGTGGCGGCAGCGAGAGGGCCGGTGTGCAGAGCTACTCCGCTACAAGAGCACCGTTCATGTTGGGGTGCACGTCACACTGGAAGAAATACTCGCCGGGCTTGAACGGTCCCATCGGGTAGGTGATGCTTTCGCCTCCATTGATGATGTCGCCGGTGAACAATGCATCGGCCTTCTCGACCCCAGCAGCTTGATCCGGATACACGGAAACATTGTGCTCGACGGAATCGGGGTTCTCGAAAGTCAGTTCGAACTCTTTCTCCGCAGGAACCGCCAGTTCGGCGGTGTTGAAAGCGATGTTCTCGGCCGTGATGCTTAGACCACCACCGCCACCGCCCGCCGGAGCTTCCTCAGCCGGAGCCTCGTGCTCACCGATGTTTAGCGCAGCAACAGCGACCCCGATAACGATCGGGTAGAGCAGGATCGCCCCAAGCTCGAACAGAGATGCGCCACCGACCTTGCGCCGCAGGGCAACGTAGGCAAAGACCCCCATGACGTTAGCAGCTACACCGACGGCGACAGCCGTAGCGGCCTGATGCGGAAGCGCCAGAAGAACCTGCGAGATGCCGATAGCAACTGCCGCTATCACTGCGAGACCAACGATGGGTATGACGATCGGCAACGGCACGCGGAAGCGAACCTCACCTACTAGTGGCTCTCCTGACTGGTCGCGTGTGCTCATGTTCTCCTCAGATCCCAAGCTTTAAGTGAGCTCTCGAAATCGTCCCAACCGACCGGCTCGTGCTCTTGACGCTCTTCGCGCGCGTGCCACCGGAAGAAGATCACCGTGATGATGGCCCACAATATCAAGCCACCGCCCAGCTTCATGATCAGCCCGGCGATCATCTGATCGATCTCGACCGTCAAGCCCCACATCCTCGGGAACGACGCATAGGACGAGTAGATGGGCGTGTCGGCAAAGGTCAGAAACGATGCCGGCACGGTCGGCAGGACCGACTGACCGAACAGATAGAGCATCTTTACCGGAGCCGACAGGCCCGCGATCTCGGGCAATGGATGGATCACCGGCCACCACATGGCGAAGGCGCTGGCAACGAGTGCCACGTGAACCGAGAAGTGAACCCATTCGTTAGAGACCGCTCCGTTGACGATCACAGGCCAGTGGGTAAACACAACCAGGGCGTTGAAGATAGCGAACGCAACCAGAGGCCGGGTGAAGAATCTCAACGCGGCGAACATCTTGGGGGCCGAGAACATCCATCGCAGGAGCCACGACGGCATCCCCATCAAGATCATGCCCGGAGAGACCAGGGTCAGAAGCAAGTGCTGGACCATGTGGACCGAGAAGAGATAGTCCTCTGAAAGATCGTGGATCGGAGCGTCGGAGGCGATCCACATCACACCGATGCCGGCGAAGAACCACGCCTTCTGCCGGGTCGTCGCCGGCGCGGCAGAAGGCGACAAGCGCGGCCCCAGGATGGTGACGGCCAGCACGTAGCAGACCACCAGCGAGATCATCAGCAGCCAAACGTCCGGGTGCGGATGCCAGGTCACCTGAGGCGACATGAAGGGATCAGCCCCCGCCATTCACCAGCGGCGCCGGACCACCGTCGCCGGCCAGGAAGAAGATCGAGAGCACGATGGAGAAAACGAAGAGGGCGGTGATGATCCCCGTGAGGAAGAGCATCCGAAACACACGCTCATCGAACTTGAGATGCATGAACCAACGGGCGACGAAAAGGAACTTGATAAGTGCGAAGATCAGCAGTCCCGCGATCAGTGCCCAATCCGGCAGGTTGAAGTAGTAGATCGCGACCTCGATAGCCGTTACTAAGGCGAGCAAGATGGCCACCCACACATAAGCACGAGGGGTGGGGTGCTCGGTGTGATGGTCGTGATACTCGACGTGTTGTACGGGCTCGGTCATGGCCTACTCCTCGTCAACCGTTCGTGGGGATCAGATAAACGACCGTAAAGATGACAACCCAGACGATGTCCACGAAGTGCCAGTAGAGACCGATCATCTCGACCTTGCGTTCGGCCCCCGGAGACAACCGTCCGAACAGACTCATCATCACTAGTGTCAGCAGCAAGAGGATGCCAACGGTCACGTGCGCTCCGTGAAAACCCGTTAGGACGAAGAACGCACTTGAGAATGTCGATGTGTCGAGCTTCATACCTTCTTCGACGAAAGTCGTGAACTCGTAGATCTGTCCTCCGATGAAGACCATCCCGAGTACAGCGGTAGCGAGCAGCCACACGCGCATCTGACGCTCGTCCTTGCGATGGATCGCGCCGAGGGCGAGCACCATCGTCAGAGACGACATCAGCAGCACGAAGGAGCTGACCGAAGTGAAGGGGATGTCGTAGATCTCGCTTGGCGTTGGGCCGCTCAAGACATCGTTGCGGTATAGCAGGTAGGTCGAGATGAGCGAAGCAAAGAACAAGCACTCTGACCCGAGGAACGCCCACATCGCCAGCTTGACGTTGTCGACCCCCGTCGATGTGTGTTCCTGGGTATCCAGCACTATGTCTTGAGTTGCCATCAGTGCTCCTCAGCAGAAGGCTCGAGACCCCAGCCGAAGAGTCCGACGAGAAGGATCAGCCCACCGACCACGAGCGTTGGGGTGCTGATGTAGAGGACGCCGAACGCCAGCACCGGTAGTCCGAACGCTGCCACCACGGGCCAGAAAGACGGGTCGGGCATATGGATGTGACCGGTGTGGTGAACCTGATCGATGTTCTCATCCGACCCGGAACCCCCCGCGAACACTTTGACGGGCTCACCCTCTTCGTCGGTGGCGTACTTCGTGTGCCAGAAGTCATCTCGGTGCGTGACGTGCGGTATCACGTCGAAGTTGTGCTCTGGGGGAGGCGATGCGGTCGCCCACTCCAGCGTTCGGCCGTCCCACGGATCGGCCCCAGCCTCTTCACCCTTGGTCCGAGATCGAACCACGTTCCAAAAGAACACCAGGATCGACACGGCGATCAGGAACGCTCCGACGGTCGAGATCAGATTCCAGAAGTTCCACCCCATGTTGTCCGGGTAAGTGTCCTGACGCCGCGGCATGCCCTGAAGACCGAGGATGTGCATAGGCCCGAAGGCAAGGTTGAATCCGATCAGCATCAACCAGAAGTGCACCTTGCCGAGGCCCTCACCCAGGTGTCTGCCGAACATCTTGGGCCACCAGTAGTACATGCCACCGAAGAGCCCGAACACCGCGCCGCCGAACAGCACGTAGTGGAAGTGAGCAACGATGTAGTACGTGTCCGTCTGTTGACCGTCGTGCGGCACGATCGCGTGACTGACGCCGGAAAGACCACCGATGACGAACATCGTCACGAAACCAACGGCGAAAAGCAGTGGAGTCTTGAACCGGATCGAGCCTCCCCACATGGTCCCCAGCCAGTTGAAGATCTTCACCCCTGTAGGGACGGCGATGAACATCGTGGAGAGAGCGAAGGCGGAGTTCGCGACCGGACCCAATCCAACCGAGAACATATGGTGAGCCCACACACCCCATCCCATGAATCCGATCGCGATGCCCGCGAACACGATCGCCGCATACCCGAAGATCGGCTTGCCTGAGAAGGTCGGCAGGATGTCGGAGACGATGCCCATGGCGGGCAGGATCATGATGTAGACCTCGGGATGGCCGAACAACCAGAACAAGTGCTGCCACAACACCGGATCACCGCCGACGGTGGCATCGAAGAAGTTGGCCCCCCAGACTCTGTCGAACATCAACTGGAACAACGCGACCGCGATAACCGGCATCGCGAACAGAAGAAGGAATGACGTGACTAGCGTCATCCAAACGAACACCGGCATCCGCATCAACGTCATGCCCGGAGCCCGCATGTTCAGGATCGTGACGATGAAGTTGATCGCACCACCGAGCGACGCGATACCCAAGATCTGCAAGCCCAACGCATAGAAGGTCATCCCGTCGCTGGTCTGGAGCGTGCTAAGCGGCGCGTATCCGAACCAACCACCATCGGGAGCCCCACCGAGAGCGAAGCTCGTGTACAGGAACAGCCCACCGAACAGGTAGACCCAATACGAAAATGCGTTGATCCGCGGGAACGCGACGTCACGTGCACCAATCATCAGCGGCACGAAATAGTTCATCAGTGCCGAGCCCAGCGGCATGACCACCAGAAAGATCATCGTCAAGCCGTGCATCGTGAAGACCTGGTTGTAGGCATCGGCCGAGAGAACCTGGCCGTTCGGTTGTGCAAGCTGCGCCCTGATCAACAAAGCTTCGACACCACCCACGATGAAGAAGAACAGGGCGGTGAACATGTACATGATGCCGATCTTCTTGTGATCGACAGTTGTCACCCAGGAGAACCAACCCGTCTTGGCTCTAGGTCGCGAGAACAGGCCCTTCTGCGCGTGTGCAGCTGTTGCCATCAGTGCTCCTCTATCACTTCAGGTCGCTCCATCTACTCAAGCGTTAACAAGTAGGCGACGATCGCGTCCACATCACTTTGCGACAAACCCATGCTCTTCAAACCGGACGGCATGATCGAACCCGGCTTCATCGCCGGCGCGTCGGCAACCCAGTCCCTAAGATTGCCCTCATTCATCCGGAAGATGGCACCGGCGAAGGTTCGGCGGGACATCAAGTGGGTCAGGTTCGGACCCGTGGTTCCCGCAGCGTTCGTACCAGAGATGGTGTGACAAGCTGCACACTGACCATTCACGAACAGCTCCTGGCCCTGCTGGGCAAGACTGTCGGTCGGTTCGGCGGCCTCCTCACCCTGATCTGCCACCCACTGGTCAAACGTTGAGCGATCCTCGACGAAGACGCGTAGTCGCATCCGAGAGTGAGACAGACCACAGAACTCTTTGCACTGACCCCAGAACTGACCTGTTGCCGTGGGAGTGATCACCGTGGTGTTCGTTCTACCGGGAACGGCGTCCTGCGCCCCCGTCAGACGAGGAACCCAGAAAGAGTGGATCACGTCGTTGGTGGGAGAGGTGATCTCGATGTAGGCGGTCTGGTCGACCGGCAGGTGCAATTCGTTCGCCGTGACGATGCCCAGGTCTGGGTAGTTGAACTCCCACCAGAACTGCTTGGCGACGACCTGGATGCGCAGTGCATCGGGGGGTTGCTTTGAGTTCTCGAAGATGGTCTGCACGGTGGGCACCGCCAAGCCGGCAAGGATCAGGGAGGGAATCACCGTAAGGATGATCTCGACCTTGGTGTTGCCGTGGAACTGAGCCGCCTCACGCCCCGGACGCTGACGGAAACGGATCAAGGCATAGATGATCAAGCCTTCGACGACAACGAAGATGAACACGGCGATGGCGAACGTGACATCCCACAGAGAGTCAGCCTTCTGTGTCTGCACGCTTGCTTGGGACTTCAGGAAATCCTGCGGGCCCGTATCGCAGGCGATCGCGAACACGGCCAGTAGCGCCAAGAGCGCGAGCAGTCTTCTCTTTGCTGCTGGGGAGCCATTCATCGGATAGGCGGAATATATATGACACGGAGGCACGCCTCGCTAGTTAGCGCCTTTGTGAGCGAGGAACCCACCGGGCGCGGCCGGAGCTAGGCTGCTTGGCGATGAGCAACGAGCGTGCTTCTGACGACCTCGGCGATGCGGAGCGCGAGCCAAATCCGGTCCGGGAGAGGAACCCCTGGATCCTCAGAGTCGTTGCACTCTGTGGGATCGCCGTCCTCGCGGTGGTGATGCTCCGACCGGCCTCGAAGGCCGACTCGTTCCCCATCCCTCAGTTCTCTCTAGATCATCTCTCCGGGGACGGATCGATCTCTTCCGACGAGATTGCAGGAAAGATCGCGATCATCAACTTCTGGGCGTCGTGGTGCGGACCGTGCCGCCGCGAAGCGCCACTCCTGAACCAGATCGCATCGGAGTACTCGGAGGAGGAACTCGTGGTCATCGGCGTCGTGGTCCAGGACACGCCCGAAGAGGCTCAGGCGTTCGTCCGCAAGTTCGGATTGACCTACACGATCGCCGATGGCCTGGATCAAGAGCTGTACCGAGCCCTGCGCAAGAGCGCTTCCGCCCAAGAAGGCTTACCTCAGACCTACTTCGTGGGACCGGACGGACAGATATCGCTGGTGGGAGACGGCGCGCCGGTGCTTGGGGAACTTGACGAAGCGGAGCTGCGGGCGGCGATCGCAGCGCTTGGGGGCGACGCTGGATGACTTCCGAACGCCTCGGATCGATGACCCTTGGCATGCTGCTGTTCGTCGTTTCGGAAGTGATGTTCTTCGGTGGGCTGTTCGCTGCCTACTTCACCTTGAAGGATCTGACCCAACCATGGCCGCCAGGATCCATGGAGCTCAGGCTAGGAATCCCAGCCATCATCACGGCGCTGCTCATCTCCTCTTCGGCCACCGCCCACAAGGCCGAAGTGGCCGCCACGAACGGGGATCTCAAGGAGATGCGCCGGTGGATCTCGGTCACGCTCGCTCTTGCGGGGATCTTCCTGGCAGGCCAGGTTCTCGAATACTCGGAACTCGGGTTCTCCATCTCTGATGGCAGCTTCGCCAGTCTCTTCTTCACGATGACCGGGTTCCACGGGGCTCACGTCGCCGCTGGCATGGTGATGCTTGCTGCTGCCACCGTTACCACTTCTCGAAGTCAGGGCCGCTGGGGACGGGCTCATCTCAGAGGCGCGGTGATGTATTGGCACTTCGTCGATGTGGTGTGGATCGGGCTGTTCGTAACGCTCTACATACTTCGCTAGAACGGTACTCTTAAGCCCCCGATGGACACTCCCCTGCCGCAACGAACCTCATCTTCCAAGCGCCGAGCGAAGTTCGCCCTCGGAGGCTTCGCCGTGGTCGTGATCCTGATCGGCCTGGTCGTCTGGGCCACCACCCGCCAGGGGTCGATCTCCTTCTACATGACACCGACCGAGCTCCTGGCTGCAGGGGATGCCCAACCTAGCGACTCCTACCGGGTTAACGGCGAGGTCGTGCCCGGCTCTATCTCGAAAGATGGGCTGAGCACGAGCTTCACGATCTCCGACGGAACCACCGAGATCGATGTCGTGACCGATCGCCCTCTTCCCGACACCTTCATGGAGCGCTCCGACGTGGTGGCCCGGGGCAACTACGACGGGGCAGTCTTCACGGCGGATGAGGTGCTGGCCAAGTGCCCATCGAAATTCAAGGCCAAGGCCTGACCGGCCTCTCCCGGCGTTCATGACCTCGGCAGCTGAGCTCGGCCGTCCCGCACTGATAGCAGCTCTGGCGTTCGCGTCGGGGGGAGGGGTCCTTTGCGCGGTCGGCGCGATGCGCGGCCGATCGGATCTGACCCGGGCCGGTGTCAGAGCGCTCGTCGCCACGTTTGCTCTAACCTCACTCGCCACAGCCGGACTGCTGTACGCCTTGCTCACACGCGACTTCTCGTTCGAGTACGTCTCGGCTTACTCGAGCCGTTCGCTGCCGGTTGGGTACACCTTCAGTGCGCTGTGGGGAGGCATGGAAGGGTCGCTTCTCTTCTGGACACTCCTGCTCACCGGGTTCGCTGCCTTTGCCGTGCGCGGCGCGGACCGAAGAGGCTCGCGTCTGGTCGGTTGGGCAGGAGCAGTGCTCGCGGCGGCGATCGCGTTCTTCCTGCTCCTACTGGTGATCCCCGCCGACCCCTTTACGAGGTTGGCCCAGATACCCGCCGACGGCCGCGGTCTCAACCCACTGCTTCAGAGTCCCGGCATGATGATCCACCCACCACTCCTCTACACGGGTTTCGTCGGATTCTCGATCCCATTCGCGTTCGCCATGGCCGCGCTGCTATCCGGCCGGCTCGATGAAGCCTGGTTCACATCGACCCGCCGGTGGGCGCTGTTTGCATGGAGCGCACTGTCTGTCGGGATCGTGCTGGGGGGCGCGTGGGCTTACACGGAGTTGGGTTGGGGCGGCTACTGGGCCTGGGACCCGGTCGAGAACGCATCGTTCTTGCCATGGCTCACCGCAACTGCATACCTGCACTCGGTCGTGATCCAAGAGAAACGTCGCATGTTCAAGGTGTGGAACATCTCACTGATCCTGATGACCTACGCCTTGGCGATCTTCGGAACCTTCCTGACGCGATCTGGGCTGCTCTCCAGCATCCATACATTCACCGAGGGCCCGATCGGCAAGTGGTTCCTGCCGTTCATCGGGCTGATGCTCATCGGAGGACTCGCTTTGATCGCCCTGCGCTACGACTCACTGCGCAGTGACAACCAACTCGACTCGATGCTGTCGCGGGAGTCCGCTTTCTTGGCCAACAACGTGCTGTTCCTCGCTGCGGCAGTTGCGATCCTCTGGGGGACCATCTACCCCGTCATCGCCGAACTTTTCACCGGCGTGCGACTCTCGGTAGGCCCACCCTTCTTCAACACGGTCTTCGTACCAACTGGACTCGCTCTGATCCTGCTCACCGGGCTCGGCCCCCTTATCTCGTGGCGGCGCATGAGCAAAGGCGCGCTGCTGCGCATCGTCCGGGGGCCGCTGATCGCGGGGTCGGTCACGATCTTCGTGCTGGCCGTAGTGGGGGTGCGTAGCTTAGGGGCCATGGTCGCCTTCGGCTTGTGCGCCTTCTCTTTCGCAGCGATCGGCGCCGAGTTCGCTCGCGGCAGCGGCGTATACAGACGCCGAGGGATGGGGACGCTTCAAGCGTTGAACGAGACCGTGGCACGGAACCGGCGGCGCTACGGCGGATACGTGATCCATCTCGGGGTTCTCTTGATCGTGATCGGCTTCGCCGGCGCGGCCTTCAACAAAGAGGTCGCTCGGCCTCTGCAGCTCGGTGACTCCATAAACATCGGTGCCTACACCATGACCTACGCAAACTTCCGCCAGGACTCGACCCCCGAGAAGGAGATCTTCGAAGCAGAGATCGAAGTCACCCGCGGCGGGAGCTACCTGACGACGCTCTACCCGCAGCGAAACGTCCACATCGCGCAAGGCCAGCCACAGTCGGAGGTCGGGATACGCACCACCCCCGTGGAAGACCTATATGTCGTCGTCTCATCCGTGGACCCCGATGGAACGATCGGGTTCCGCGCCTTCGTCAACCCTCTGACATGGTGGATATGGGCCGGTGCCGTGGTGATGGTGCTAGGGATGTGGGTCGTTCTGTCGGGCGACCTTCCCGTTGCGGTCCCCGTTTCGAAACCTGCCCGCTCCTTCGAACCCGGGGTGGTGAAGGCATGAGGATCGCGAGACGGTGCCTCAGAGTGACGACCCTGCTCGTGATCGCCTTCGTGTCGGTCCTAGCCCTCGCGAGCAGCGCTCTGGCCGGCTCCGACGACCAAGAACGCGCGACGAACCTGTCGCGCAACATCATGTCGCCCTTCTGTCCCGGACTGACGCTGCACGATTGCCCATCAGATGCTTCCATCGAGCTCCGTCAGGAGATCCTGACGATGGTCCAGGACGGCATGAGTGACGCCGAGATCATGGATCGCCTGGAGCAGCAGTACGGCCCCATCATCTCTGCGGTACCCGATGACGGAAGGTCCTGGTTGGTTTGGGGTCTGCCTGCCGCGGCGCTCCTGGGGGGAGGGACGCTCGCCTACCTCGCTGGACGTCGCTGGACGTCGCGGCGCAGCGCCACACCCGAACCCTCTGCCATCACCGTGCGCGAGCGCGAAAGGATCGAAACCGAACTGCGTTCGATCCGCGGTCAATGGGGCGGCGGACGTTGATAGCGACCCTGATAGTCATCGCCGGCTCGCTCTTGCTCGTTGCATGGGTGCTGACCCCTCTTCGCCGCGGGCCCATCGCGGAAACGGGCGTGCGCTCACAACTGGTCGAAGAGGCAGAAGGGCGTAAGAGAGCTGCGCTTTATGCCCTCATCGACATCGAAGAGGAAGCCGAGATCGGCAAGTTGAGTCCGGCCGATCTCGAAGTGCTACGCAACCGGTACGAACACGATGCGATGGATGCGCTGCGCCGTCTCGACGAGCTGACCGATGCTGCAGCAACCACGCCGGACGAACTCGAGGCCGAGATCGCCCGGCTCAAGCGACAGATGCGTTGTCCGAACTGTGGAGCAACCCGGCCCCCTCAACAACCCTGTCCGCGATGCGGAAAGGAGTGATGGCCGGGGTCGCCGCTCTTGCACTGGCCGCGATGCAACCCCAGACGACCGCTGCAACCACGGGCACGATCGAAGGCCGGGTTCTCGACGGCTCCACCAACGAGCCCCTCGGTGGGGTTCAGGTGACCCTCACGTCGGGCACGGCACAGGGCGAGACCGAAACCGAAAGCGTGGTCACAGATCCCAAGGGTCGCTATCGCTTCGAAGATCTAACGACCGGCGATGACCTCTTCTACGCGCTCGACGCTCGTTACAAGGGCGGGCTCTTTCCCGGCAGCGCCATCACCCTGCCGGAGGACACGGAAGAAGAGCCCGTGATCGACACGACCTTGAAGGTGTGGGACACGATCGACGATCCGGCCTCGATAGTTGTCGAGCGCAACGATGTCTTCGTCCTCGAATCCGAGAACGGCAAGGTTGGCGTACTCGAGGCATTCCAGATCACCAACGTCTCGGATAAGGCGTACATAGGTCGCGGTGGATCGATGGAAACGAGCGGAAACGCGCCGGTTCCCTCGCTAGGATTCTCGCTGCCTTCGGGGGCCGAACAGGAACAACTGCAGATCTACGAGTCCTCCCTCGACATCCCTCAACTCCTCCGCACCGATTTCGGTTTCGGGATCACAACCGCCATCCCACCCGGCAATTTCACGATCACCTATACCTACAGCCTCCCAGGGACAGCAGCTTCTTACGATCTATCGCGCCGTGTTCTTTATCCAACTCTCAACTTTGCCGTCTTCACTTCAGAGAAGTTCGTCGTGACGAGCAACAGGCTCGAGCCACAAGGCAGCGTCGAGATCCGCGACCGCGCGTACGAACAGTTCTCGACCAAGGATGACCTCGACGCGGGGGCGTCGGTACAGATCACCGCCTTGGCCGACGCAGGCACTCCGCCAGGGTTGATCGCAGGCATGGTCGGGGTTCTCGTACTGGTTGCTCTGTTGGGAGCGATCCCATTCGTCAGACGACGTCGCCCGAAGACCGAGACGCGCCCCTCCAGCCGCGCCCACATCATGCAAGAGATAGCGAGTCTCGACCTAGCACGAGAACGCGACGAGATCGGTGAACCGGAGTGGCAGGCCGCGAGACAGCATCTGAAGGACAAGCTGGAGAAGGGTCCGTCGTGATCGAGCTGAGCGCGATCCGCGTCGTCTACGGGCGGACCTGGGCGCTGCGAGACATGAGCCTCTTGATCCGGCCCGGCGTCACGGGGATCTTCGGGCAGAACGGGGCGGGTAAGTCAACACTGTTGCGCGTCTGCGCCGGACTGCTGCGCCCGACCGCCGGAACCGTGACGATCGACGGTCGCGTGCTGAACATGAAAGACGAAGATCAACGCCGGCTGCTCTCTTACGCAGGCCACGAAACCGGTCTCTACAACCATCTGACCGTGGTTGAGAATCTCGAACTGTTCGCGCGGTTGTACGGCGAATCCGAAGAACGCGCTCATGAAGTTCTGAAACGGATCGGCTTGTCCGACCGCGGCAACGACATTGTGGGGAACCTATCGGCGGGGTTGAAGCGACGAGCGGCAGTAGCGAGAGCGGTGCTGCACGAACCAAAGGTCCTGTTGCTCGACGAGCCCTACGCCAACCTCGATGACGAAGCGGCAGATCTACTGAACGCGATCGTCTCCGAATGGTCCGGGGGCGACAGGTACTGCTTGATCGCCACCCACGGAGCCAAACGTGTCAAGTCTTTCGCCGACGCCGGGATCATCCTCAAGGGGGGCACTGTCGTCAGTTATCGCATCCGGGAAAGCGCAGAGGTATGAGCGTAGCGATCCCTCGGCGCGAGCCATCGTTCTTGTCTAAGACCTGGTCGCTGGCACGCAAGGACATCCGGATCGAGCTTCGAAGCAGGGACACATTGCCCCCCATGCTTGCCTTCTCTTTGGTCGTCGTGCTCTTGATGGCGTTCAGTCTGCCGAGTGGAACCATCGCGGTCCTTCCAAGGTCTGTTCCAGTAGGAACGGTGCCATCGAATGATGTGCTTGCCGGATTCCTCTGGGTCACGGTGCTGTTCGCAGGACTGGTGGCCTTCGCCCGAACCTTCGAGAACGAACGAGAGGCTGCAGCGATGGACCCATTGCTCCTAGTGCCGCTGGACCGGTCGGGCCTCTTCCTGGCCAAAGCACTGGCGAACCTCGTCTACATCCTCACGGTGCAAGTCTTCATCGTGCCAACGTTCCTCCTGCTCTTCCAGGTAAAGGTGGGTGAAGGGTGGCCGGCCCTCATCTTGGTGATATTCCTGGCCGATCTTGGATTCGTTGCCGTCGGGACGTTGTTTGCGGCACTCGCCGCGCAAACGACGAGCCGCGAGCTGATGCTGCCCATCCTCGCCCTCCCGATGCTGGTCCCGGTCTTCATCGCCGCGGTCGAACTGTGCTCGGATCTGTTCGCGGGTCAAGGTTTCGGTCAGATCGCCGAGCGCGGCTGGTTCGGGATCCTTGTCGGCTTCGATGCCATCTTCGCGATCGTTGCCGCCATCACCTTCGAGTTCGCGATCGACCCATGAGAAGGCTGCTCGCGACATTCGCCGGGATGGCGCTCCTTGCATCGTGTGGAGGTAGCGCCGATGTTTTCGCCGACGACGACAACGTACCGGCCGTCGACGAGTCCGCTCTGCCGGCCCCCATCCCAGCCGTTCCCGTTTTCGCCATCGAGACCAAGCGTTCCCTTAGCCAGGAGCGGCTAGACAAACTAGGAAAGATCGACGGTGTAGCGATCATCGCTCCGGTGACACGCTCGCGTTTGTCGGTGAAGGGGCCCAAGGGCCGAGTGAAGTTGAACGTCGCGTCGGTCGATCCGCTCGCCTATCGATCCATAGCCCCTCCGGCTACTCGCGACGCGGAGTTCGTCTGGGTCTCACTGATCCTTGGGCGGGCGGTGCCTTCGTTCAAAGGGGCAGAGGCCCTAGGGGTCCGAGGGCAAGAAGAGATCGCGATCGGCGACACCCGCTTCACGGTGGGGGCGATCGCCGACAACGGCACACCGAACGTTGCCGACCTACTCGTCACGGGCAACGCTCAGAAGCTGGAGCTAGGGGACCCGACGTTGTACATCGTGGGGGCTGGGTCGGGGGTCACGGTTCAAGCGTTGCGCAAGGATCTAGCAAAAGCGGCGCGCGGCGCCAAGCTCAGTCGTTTGATCGCACAGGACACCGTGCCCGCCCAGCAGGCACCTCAGGGGGCACCGCAGCCCGTCGGCGTGGCCGAGGGCGGAGTCATCGGGTCGATGAGTTTTGAGATCCTTGACAACGGATTCATCCGGCCGGACCCGGCATGGGTCGAAGCCAACATCGTTTCGGCGAGCGTGCCCATCTTCGGCTCGGCTACCTGCCACCGATTGATGATCCCCAGACTGCAGGAGGCTTTGTCCGACGTCGTCGAAGCGGGACTGGCCGATGAGATCCGGCAGGGCGACTACGGCGGTTGCTTCGTTCCACGTTTCATCGATCGCGACCCGGGCAAACCGCTCTCCAATCACGCTTTCGGGTTGGCGGTCGACTTCAACGTTTCGACCAACCAGCTAGGGACGCGCGGCGACATGCATCCGGGCATCGTCGAGATCTTCCAACGTTGGGGTTTCACCTGGGGCGGCTACTGGTCACGCCCCGATCCCATGCACTTCGAGCTTTGAAGTTAGAAGAGGGACCGGCGATCGCCGGTCCCTCTTCAGCTCGTTTCGGAACTTGCTGTCAGATCAGCACTTGAACCTGACTTCGGTGCCGCTGGCTTCGTACTGATCGTTGCCGTAGTAGTCGGCGGTGACCATGCACTTGCCGGGCTTCTTACGCTTGAAGGCTGCAGCGAAGGTCCCGGCCGAGTCCGTGACGGGCTCCTTGGTTTGCAGTGGCTTGAAGACTCCGTCCTTCTTCTTGTAGTAGGTCACTTTCACCTCGGCCCCCGTGATGGCAGGCTCGATGTAGCCGATGACCTTGACCTTCGTCGGCTTCTTCTTCACCGCAGCGTAGACGGCCGTCTGGGTCTTGTCTCCACCACCACCGCCCTGAACCTGCCACTGCGGATGATCTTCGATCGACTCCGAGTCGTAGACCGGCGTCAGGTTGCTTCCATCAAGGTTGGCTATAACGATGCTCTGCCCACCCGGGTTGTTGAAGGGGTCCGGGCTACGGGTAAAGACGATGCGATCACCCTCCGGGGAGAAACCGGGCTCGGACTCCCAACCGGCCAGATCGGTGACACGCTCGGCGCTGACGCCTCCGGCGTCCACGATCCACAGGTTCACGTCCTCGAACATGGTGCCTTCGTCAGAGGAGTAGATGATCGAACCACCATCGGGTGACCAATCCGGTGCGAACTCGTACACGTTCGGTGAATCGGTCAGGTTGTCGGGGGTTCCACCCTGTGAGTCGACTACATAGACCTCGTTCCCACCATCGCCCGGACCCACGTATGCGATCTCGGACCCGTCGGGCGACCAGTTTGGATGCCACCCTGCCTCCAGGGTTCTCTTGGTGCCCGAAGCCAGATCCAGCACCTTGATCGTCCAACCGAGTGCGCTTATCTCGGCATATGCAAGCTCACTACCATCGGGCGAGAACGCCGACCAACCCTCGTCTGCATCGGTGGCAGGCAGCGGGCTGACGGATAGCGTCTCGAGGTCCATCAGGAACAGGTCCATGTTGCCGTTGCGATCGCTCGAGAACGCGACGGTGTTGCCGTCCGGAGAGATCGCCGGCCACATGTCGGAATCGTTCGGTGTTTGAGTGAGGTTCACAACCCCCGTGCCGTCGGGCGAGGACAGGAAGATGTCGCCGTAAACGGGGTCGCTCGGCCCCGTCTGTTCGGTGTTGCTAGCCCAGACGATGTTTCCCTCTTGACCAGGGAACGTTGCACCTGCCGGAGCTGCCACAAGAACCGAGCCCATCAGTGCCGCTATCGAAATGGCCGTGATAGACCTGCGCGCGCGTTTCAAGAATAAAACCCCCTCGTTTGAGTTTCGCTGGCCCTTGCGATGATGAGCTATGTGGCGATGACCTTCAATAACAAGTAATGACGATTACCTGAGCAACCAAAGGACTAGGCACAGGATGCCGCCCGTCCTAGGGATCATCGATCCCGCCCGCGCGCCTCCGGGCCCAACGGTGAAAGTGCGCGTGCAAGGGGAACACGGAAAGGCAGAGTCGCAGCATTGGCACATAGGCCCGGAACCTTAAGTAGGCTGTCGCCTCGATGCAAGGTCGACCGTTGTCCACATCCCCCAAGCTCAAGGCTCTCGGCATGGCCGCGTGGGCCGCATGCGCCGTTGCAGTAGTACTCGCCCTATTCGTTGCCCGAGAAGCCAGCGCCGATCAAGGGGGCCCGCTTCAAAGGATCTTCTACTTCCATGTCCCCTCGGCGTGGGTGGGCTATCTCTGCTTCGCCATCGTCTTCATAGCCTCGATCGCCTACCTCCGAACCGGGGCCCGGCGCTGGGACCTGCTGGCCCACGGCGCCGCCGAAGTAGGTGTGGTCTTCGTGACGTTGGTCCTTCTAACCGGACCGATCTGGGCCCGGCCGGTGTGGGGGACCTGGTGGCAATGGGATGCCCGGCTGACCTCGGCCGTGGTGATGTGGCTGACCTACCTCGGGTACCTGTTCCTACGGGCGCTCGCCGCCGACCCTCGTACGGTCGGCAGGCTTGCCGCCATCGTTGGGATCGTCGGCTTCATCAACGTCCCGATCGTCCACTTCTCGGTCTATTGGTGGCGGACCCTGCATCCCAGCGGCCCAACCCCAGCCAACCTCGCAGATGGATCGGGTCTAGGTGGGACCGAGCTACTGGCCTTTTTCGTTTCGTTGGGGGCGTTCACCTTGCTGGGTGCTTGGCTGCTGGCATGGAGGGTCCATGCCGGGCAGTTGGCCGACCGGGTCGAGGAACTGGAGCTGGCGGCCGAACTCGGGCCGGGACCCGCGGTGGCCGTCACACCAGAACCGGGGATGGGCACGTGAGCAACACGGCCTGGTTGTTCGTCGCCCTCGGTATCGTTTTCATCGCGATCGGGGGCTATACGGCATCCCTCATGATCCGCTCCAAGCGGTCCCGGGCGCGTCTCGAACAGCTCACGCGCGCTGAGCACTAACGCACTACCTCGCGAGCGCTTCGACGGTCCTGACATGCACAGATGCACAAGCTAGAACCGCGTGCAGGTGCCTTTGCGCGCCGTTAGTATGTGGCCGCCATGAAGCTCCGGGATCGATTCTTCAAGTTCACAGACGCGCCATTCACATGGACGCGGGCGATCCTGCTGGGCAGTGCTATCTGGGTATTCACCATCATCACCATGGGCCAGATCCCGTCGCTGATCATCTACAAGTTCGATCAGTACATCGCTGAGATTATCGAGTTCACGGGCAAACTCCCCTTGGTGAACGATGAGGGCCTGAACTCCAAGCAGATCCAGATCATCAGGGACATGGTCAACAACGGTGTCCAGCTCACTTTCCTGGCGCTGCTGCTGATCTTCATGTATTTCTGGCAGGAGAAGAAGCGTAAGCGCACTGGTGCCAAGGGGCTCGAAGATCCCGTCAAGGGATACATGAGCGGCAAATAGAGGAAGAAGCCGATGGCCAAGGGTCCCGAGCCGAAGAAGATGGAGATCATCGAGAAGCCGATCTTCCGCGCCGACTACGACATGGCGTTGGTAGACGCGGAGTGGCTCAAGGGTGCGGTCAAGCCCAAGCGATTCATCGACTTCATCCCCGAGCAGTGCATCCTTTGCGAAGGCTGCGTGGACATCTGCCCGTGGTACTGCATCTTCATGGTCAGCCCCGAGGCGGTCGGCGATAGTGGCAACGTAGAGCTCGCTCGTCAGATGGGACCGACCGACGTCTTGTTCCTGATCGACGACAACGCTTGTACGAGATGCAACCTCTGTGTTGAACGCTGCCCCACCGGGGCTCTGGTACAGAGTGAAGTAGCAGGTGGAAAGAAGAAGACCAGCGCTCGGGCCATGGGCTCGGTGCCTGCAACCCAGAAAGCTTCCTAGAAAGGCACATAGGACTTGGCTAAGGCTTGGAACCCCAGGGAGAAGCTGGCCGAACGCATGGACCAGCTCCACGGCTCCCAATTGATGCGGGCGATCTTTAGGCCCGGATCGATCTTCCGCCGCGGCTACGCAGACTCGCCGCGTAACCGTGCCTACGTGGTGATGAACTCGCTGCTCTACCACCTGCACCCGGTCAAGGTGAAGCGTCACGGGATCAAACTGAGCTACACCTTGTGCCTGGGCGGGCTTTCCTTCTTCCTTTTCATCCTTCTGACCATCACCGGCATCTACCTGATGTTCTTCTACCGCCCTTCGGTCGAAGCGGTCTACGGCGACATGCAGCGCTTGCACACGCAGGTCAGCTTCGGGTTGCTGGTCCGTAACCTGCACCGGTGGGGCGCTCACCTCATGACGATCAGCGTCTTTCTGCACATGGCGCGCGTGTTCTACACCGGTGCCTACAAGCCACCACGCGAGTTCAACTGGGTGGTCGGCGTGATCCTGCTGCTGCTGACCCTGCTGCTCGCATTCACCGGCTACCTGCTGCCGTGGGACCAGCTCGCGGTGTGGGCCGTCACCGTCGGTACCGAGATGATGAAGAACTCCCCGGTCATCGGGGATCAGGTGCAATTCGCCTTACTTGGTGGGCCGGTCATCGGACCGGAGACCCTGCTCCGTTGGTACACGCTGCACGTTCTGTTGCTGCCCTTCGTGATCGTGATCTTCATCTCGATCCACTTCTGGAGGGTTCGCAAGGACGGCGGCATCTCGGGCCCGATGTAGGGAGACGGACAGATGCCAACCCCAGACGAGATATTCGAACAGGTACTAGCCGAAGAGACCGCCAAGGGGTCTTCACCGGCGGTCGCTCAAGCCCGCGCGAAAGCAGCACGGGTTCGGGCCGAGCGCGGTGCGAAGGACCCCACCAAGGCCTCCGGCGAGACCTCACCTCCCCCCGCTTCGAACCCCACCTCCAAGGGCGGAGCGGCCCCTGCGGCCGAAGCTCAAGCTCCTGCTCCCGCGGCCGAGGCGAAACCAGCCGCCGCCGCAAAGCCCGCCGCAAAGCCCGCGACCGGAGCCCCTCCAAAGCGAGCTGCTGCCGCCGGTGTTGGACCGGCCGTGCCCGAGCGGGTCCAGCGACTGCTGGCGGTAGTCAAGCCCGAGGCGATCCAGAAGGTCGAGCGTCAACCGATGGACCGGGTCAATGTGTGGCCGCACCTGATGGCCGCCGAGTTCGTTTCGCTGATCGTCGTGATGTTGATGCTGACGGTGTTCTCGATGGCGGTCGACGCACCACTGCGTGAGCTCGCGAACTTCAACACCACGCCGAACCCCTCGAAAGCTCCCTGGTACTTCCTCGGCCTTCAGGAACTACTGCGCTACTTCCACCCGCAGGTAGCCGGGGTCTCCATCCCGACGGTCATCATCATCGGTCTGATGGCAGCACCCTTCATCGACCGCAACCCGTCAACCCGCCCCGACGATCGCAAGCTGGCGATCGTGATCTTCAGCTTCTTCATGTTTTCGTTCGCTGTTCTAACCATCCTCGGTATGTTCTTTAGAGGCCCCGGGTTCAACTTCGTGTACCCGTGGGACGGCGGCTACCTCTTCTTCGAGTTGTAAGGAGCAGACTTGAGTCCGGGAACGATCGCGCTCATCGTTGTTGCAGTAAGCATCCTGGCTTGGGCCGGGTTCATGGCCAACGTCACGATCCGCAAGCAGCGCAAGGCCGCGGCTGCGGCTGGGGGCGGAACTGCCACGACGGATACGGCCGCGTCTACTTCGCACTCGGCACCGGCGCCCTCTGCACCCGCCGTTACCGTCGAGACCGTGCCGCCCGCCAAGCGCAAGCCGCTGTCCCCCGACCAACTGGCCGTGTCCCGTCGTCAGTTCCTGAACCGCGCTTGGGGTCTTTCGTTCGTGGGCTTCCTGGGCTTCTTCGGGATGAGCTCTCTCAGCTTCTTGTGGCCCAAGTTGACCGGTGGGTTCGGGACCAAGATCAACGCCGGCAACTACGACGACATCATCGCCAAGGTGGGCCCCGACAACAACTATCTCCCCTTGTTCATCCCCGAAGGACGCTTCTGGCTCACCTACTACGAAGGCACCGGTGATGCGCCCGTTTACACGGCCGTCGGTGCGGTTGACACCAAGCTGCAAGCCCTTTATCGAAAGTGCGTGCACCTCGGATGCTCGGTACCGCACTGTGCAGAGTCCATGCTCTTCGAATGTCCGTGTCACGGTTCGAAGTACAGATTGCACGGCGAGTTCTTCGCCGGACCGGCCCCACGGGGCCTAGACCGCTTCCCGGTAACGATCGAGGGCAGTTCGGTCATCGTTGATACGGGTTCGGTCCAGGTGGGACCGCCACGAGGCGTCAGCACATGGGACAAGTTCGCCGGCCCGCAGGGCCCGTTCTGCGTCCCGACCTAGACAGTTCCGCACGGATAGAGAGAAAGGGAAAGAGCCGGCTTGGATTCACGAGACGTACTGCTGGTAGCAGCGATCGTCCTTGTGCCCATCGCCTTGATGTGGGCGGTTTTCCTCGCGCGCAGCGGACGACCTGGAGCACCAGCGCGAGCCAAGATCGGCATCCCGCAAGCGATGCGACCCGGCGAGCCCGATGAGGTTCTCGAGGGACCGCGCCTCGAGCGCATCCAGACCTGGGGCCTGATCGCAACCTTGGCGACTGCCATCTTCATCCCGGCCTACTGGTTGCCCGAGGTCCAACGCCAGGAGCACTTCCAGGAACGATTCCAGGAGGAAGCCGAGCATCGAGGCAAGCTGATCTACTCCCAAGCACCGGAGCTCGATGAAGACGCAGACGCCGTCTCCTTCAAGGCGATCGAGGAGGCCATCCAGCTCGGTCAGAACTGCGCTTTCTGCCACGGAGGCAACTTGGGTGGGGGTCCGGTCCCGACCGGATTCGTTGACCCACTGACCGGTGACCGGGTCGAATACAACGCCCCCTCGCTGGACGACGTGTTCCAGCGTTGGGACGAAGAAGTGATCCGCTTCACGATCGAGCGCGGCCGTCCCGGCACCCCGATGCCTGCGTGGGGGGTCGCATACGGCGGACCCATGAACCAGCAGGCCGTCAGCGATGTCATCGCCTACTTCAAGACCTTCCCCGGCAACAACGAGCCGCCCGAGTTGGCGGAGGACGCTACCGGGGAAGAGATCTTCCAGGCCCGTTGCGCCGTCTGTCACGGCCCCAACGGCGAAGGCAAAGAGGGCGACGGCATCTGGTACCAGGGCATGGCGCTGTGGCAAGGTGATGCCGCGGCGCTGGATGAGAGCGTTCACTACCAAACGATCGTCAACGGACGTCGCTTCGCCTTCATGCCGGCGTTCGGTGAAGCGCCTGCTCAGGGCGTCCCCATCCCGACCTACCCCTTGACCGAGGAGCAGATCGAAGCGGTCATGGAATACGAGCGCAGCCTGTGACCCCAGTGACGGATCTCGCGATCATGGACCTAGCCATCGAGATAAACCAGACCTTCGTCGCCGGGTCGGCGGCATTCATCTCCAGCATCATCGTGTTCTGTGGCAGCGTCTTCCTGCTCCTGGCGCTGATCCTCGGAGCGCGCCTGGCCTACATGCTGTCGGCCAGCATCACGCTCGCCTTCGTGCTGATGTTGGCGCTCGTATGGTCGTTCGGTACACCGCTCGGGCCGGTTGGTGACCAGCCCATCTGGAACCCGGTAGGTATAGGCACCGACACCGGTTCACTCGGGTTCGGCCCGGCCGCGGAGTACCCCGAAGGCTCGTGGGAAGTCCCGCCCGAGGGTGACGCGGCGGCGGGCGAGTTGGAAACCAACGCCGCGGACTACCTAGCCACAGCTATCGAAGATGGAGAGATCAGCGACTACGAAGATCCCGGGGACGTTGGCGTGGTAGCCGAGACCACCCGGCTTCTAGAGCAGGATGGAACGCTCTACGGGATGATCACCCTCGAGGGGCTCGAAGGCACCGATGGAGAAGGCGGCCCCCAGATCTTCGCGGTGATGGATTACGACCCGGGTAACCCCAACTGGCCGGCTCGCAAGATCGCCATCGGCAGCTTCGTCTTGCTCGCCGGACACCTCGTGTTTTTGAGCCGGATGGAGAAGCGCGCAACCCGCCGCAAGCAGGATCAGGAAGCTTAGGAGAACGATGAAACGACCAAGCCCCGCAGCTCGCCTCGGCCTCGGCTCGCTACTGCTCGCCATCGGCCCCGCCTGCACCAGCGGTGTGAACGCCGGCCGTGAAGGTGGCGTGGCGTTCATCTACCTGACGGTGATGCTGATCCTGACCTGCGTGATCCTGTGGATAATCCTAGGCCGAGAACGCTAGTTTTTACCGAAGAATCACGCGCTATAGCAACGCGTCGTGTACACGGAAACCTCAAGCCCCTCCACTAGGAGGGGCTTTTGCGTTGCCGCTCCGGGTAGGTTGGGTGCATGAGCGAAAAGCGCGCCGAGCACCACGCCGAACCACTCGACCTCTCGCGTTGGGAGGGCCTCGACCCCGCAACCATCGCGATCGTCGCCGGGCGCGGCCCCGAGGAGGCGGGCCTTCCGATCAACGTCCCCCCGGTGCTCACTTCGGTCTACAAGACCGGGCCGGGCATCCTCTACGGACGAGCAGGCAATCCGATCTGGTCGGCCTTCGAGGAGACCGTCGGGGCGTTGGAGGGTGGCACCTGCCTCGCCTTCTCGGCGGGTATGGCAGCAGTCTCAGCGGTCCTCAATGGGTTGCCCAAGGGTGCCAAGGTCGTCTACTCGGCCGACTCCTACACGGGCACCCGGCAACAGCTCGAACGGCTGGCCGACAAAGGAGTCCTGTCACCGGTTGCGATCGACGTGACCGACGCCGAAGCCACGGTTGCGGCGTGTGAGGGAGCCGAACTCTTGTGGCTGGAGTCCCCCACCAACCCGATGCTCTCGATCCCCGACATCGCTCGGCTGGCATCCGCCGCTCACGATCACGGAGCTACCGTCGTCGTCGACAACACCTTTGCAACACCGCTGCTGCAGCGTCCATTCGAGTTGGGCGCCGACATCGTCATCCACAGCGCATCCAAGTTCATCTCCGGACACTCCGATCTCATCATGGGCCTGGCGGTCACGCGCGACGAAGGCTGGTACGACGAGCTGCTCAGGCAAAGGACCTTGGGAGGCGCCATCCCCGGCCCCCTCGAGACCTACCTTGCGCTACGGGGGCTCAGAACCCTGCCCGTACGACTGGAGAAAGCCCAGGCCAACGCCATCGAGCTCGCCCGCAGACTGCAAGAGCATCCCGCGATCGAGAAGGTGATCTACCCGGGACTCCCCTCACACCCCGATCACGAGATCGCCACCCGCCAGATGAGGGGGCCGGGGGCGATGCTGTGCTTCGTCGTCGTCGGCGGAGGCGACGCTGCAGACGCCGCCTGCGAGCGTGTCGAAGTGATCACCCACGCCACCAGCCTGGGCGGGATCGACACTTCGATGGAACGCCGGTCTCGATGGGAAGGCGAGAACGCCCCCGAAGGTCTCATCCGCATGAGCGTCGGCTGCGAAGCCATCGAAGACCTGTGGACCGACCTCACCAAAGCCCTGAGCTAGGGGGTCGTGAAGACGACGCGGGCGGCTTGGGCGACGCGGTCGATGTGTTCCTCGGTGTGAGCGGTGCTTAGAAACAACGCCTCGAAACGAGAGGGCGGGAAGTAGATGTTGTGGAAGAGCATCCCCCTGAACAGTCGAGCGTATGGATCGGCTTCGGTTGCCTGAGCTTGTTCGTAGTTGATGACGTCGTCACCGGCTATATAGAAGCCCGCCAGCCCCCCGATCGCAGACGCAACCATAGGGATCTCGGCCATGTCCGCCGCATCCACCAGCGCTCGCACCAGCGATCTAGCACGTTCCTGCAATGTCTCGTAGATCGAAAGATCCTCTTTGATCATCTTCAGGCCCTCGATACCCGCCGCCATCGCAACCGGATTGCCCGACAGGGTTCCGGCTTGGTAGATGTCCCCGGACGGCGCCAAGCGGTCCATCAGCTCGGCTTTGCCCGCGACCGCGCCGACCGGCAGCCCCGAGCCCAGTATCTTGCCGAGCATCACAAGGTCCGCCTCGATGCCGAAGCGTTGCTGCGCGCCGCCCGGGCCCAACCTGAACCCGGTAATGACCTCATCGAACACCAGCAAGGCCCCAGCTTCGGTAGCAAGGTCGCGCAGAGACTGAAGGAAGCCTGCTTCGGGCAGCACCAGCCCCATGTTGGCGGCGACAGGCTCGACCACGATGGCCGCCACATCTTCGCCATGCTCGTCAAGAGCCGAGCGGACCGAGTCGATGTCGTTGTAACTGCACACGATCGTGTCTGAGACGGCACCTTCGGTAACGCCTGCGGTCCCTGGGACCCCCAGCGTCGCCACGCCCGAACCAGCCTCCACCAACATCGCATCGAGATGGCCGTGGTAACAACCTGCGAACTTGATGACCTTATTGCGCCCCGTGGCGCCCCGGGCAAGACGCAGAGCGGTCATACCCGCCTCGGTCCCCGAAGACACGAAACGGATCCGGTCGATGTTTGGAACCAACTCGACGACGAGCTCTGCAAGTTCGACCTCTAGCTCGCTCGGAGTACCGAAGCTGGTTCCCTTCGCAGCGGCTTCCGACACGGCTGCAACGATGCGTTCGTGCGCGTGGCCGAACAGCAGGGCGCCCCAAGACTGGACGAAGTCCAGATAGGAGTTGCCATCGACGTCGGTGATCTCGGCCCCCGACGCGCTTGCAACGAAGAACGGGTCCGCGCCTACGGCATTGAACGCCCTAACGGGGGACGACACACCACCGGGCATGAGTCCTTGGGCCTTGCCGAACAACTCTTGGGACTTCGAGTGGTCTACGCCAGCCACTCGGCCGCCTTCTTGGAGTGATAGGTCACGACAACGTCGGCACCGGCACGCTTGATCGACATCAGGGTCTCCAGAGTGGCAGCACGCTCGTCGATCCAGCCGTTCGCAGCGGCAGCCATCAGCATCGAGTACTCACCCGACACGTTGTAGGCAACGGTCGGATACCCAAAGGTGTCTTTCACCCGGCGCAACACGTCCAGATATCCGAGGGCGGGTTTGACCATCACGGCATCCGCACCCTCCTCGATGTCGAGAGCGACCTCGCGCAACGACTCGTAGGCATTCGCAGGGTCTTGTTGGTAGGCGCGGCGATCACCGAAGCGCGGCGCCCCCTCGGCTGCCTCACGGAACGGACCGTAGAAACTCGACGCGTACTTCGTTGCGTAGGCCAGGATAGGGAGGTTCTCGTAGCCATGGCTGTCGAGCGCGGCACGGATGGCAGCAACCTGCCCATCCATCATCCCCGACGGTGCGATCATGTCGGCTCCGGCTTCGGCTTGAGAGATCGCGATGCGTGCATAGATCTCGAGGGTCGCGTCGTTCAGCACATCGTCGCCGTCCAGGACACCGCAGTGGCCGTGGTCGGTGTACTCGCACAAACAAAGATCGGCGATCACCACATGCTCATTCCCGAGCTCATCCTTGAGCGCCTTCAGCCCCTGTTGGACGATCCCATCCGAGTCGTACGATCCGCTGCCGCGAGGGTCTTTGTGAGCGGGGATGCCGAACAACAGAACGCCGGCAGCCCCTCGTTCGGCCAGCTCGCGCGCCTCTTTGACCAGAGAATCCAACGTGTGCTGGAAGTGGCCCGGCATCGACGAGATCGGCGTACGGTCAGCGATGCCCTCTTTCAGAAACAAAGGAGCCACCAGGTCCGCCGGAGCCACAGTTGTCTCGGCGAACGCACGCCGTAGGCCCGGCGTGGCGCGCAACCGCCTCATCCGCATGTCGGGGAAGGAACTCATATCTCTATGTTGCCATCGCTAAGGCGTCCACGAGTCCCTGGGCGGTGTGCTCGGCGGCCTCGACATCCACAGCAAGTCCCGCCTCGCGGCAAGCTTCTGCGGTCACGGGACCGATGCACGCGACGATCTTGCCGTCAACGACAGCCGGAGCATCCGGGAACATGCCGGTGAAGCCCCGGACGGTCGATGCACTGGTGAAGGTGATGATGTCGAACTCGCCGCTCGCCACTATGTCGGCTTGTGCCCCGCGTTCGGCCGGCACGGTGCGATAGGTAGCCACTTCGTGGGGCTTCCACCCGGCCGCTTGCAGGGCGCGACCCATGTCCTCGGGCACGTCGGCCGCACGCGGCAACAGCACGGATCCGGACCCCTTCCCGAGTGACCGCGCGAGGGCTACGGCCGTGAAGCTTTCCGGTACAAGGTCAACACCTACCCCATGCTCGTTGAGCAACGCGCGCGTCGCACTACCCACCGCGGCCACCTTGGTCTTGGTGAAAACCTCGGCCGGCATACATCCAAGTCGCGAGAAGAAACGCTGCACCGCGTTCGTCGAAGTGAAGGCAACCCATTCGAACTCACCCTGGAACAGCCGTCGCACAGCATCATCGACATCTGCCCAGGACTCGGGTGGCTCGATCGCGATAGTGGGCACCTCGATCACTTCGGCTCCCCGATCGCGCAGGAGCGTGGAGAGCTTTCCAGACTGCTCGGTGCTGCGCGTGACGACTACGCGTGCTCCGTCGAGTCCCATGTCAACTCCTCCATGATCTCGTCGCCGCCTCCAGCGAGGATCGCTTCGGCCAGTTCCCTGCCCATCGCTTCAGCATCGGCGAGAGGGCCGGATATCCGGTCTCGCATGCTCCGCCCCCCATCGGGAAGACCCAGGTAACCGGTCAACACGAGATCCCCGTGACGCATCTGCGCCAGACATCCGAGTGGGACGTTGCAACTGCCCTCGAGCCGGGCGGCGAAGGAACGCTCCGCAGCAAGACACGCCGCGCTTTCGGGGTCGTGCAACGGCTCCAGCAGTACGGCGATATCCGGTCTGTCACTTCGAGCTTGGATCGCAAGTGCGCCTTGGCCTGGAGCGGGCACCCAGTTATCGGGGCTCAAGGGACCGCAGGAAACCTCAGCGCCCAGCCGATCGAGGCCGGCTGCGGCAAGTATCGCTGCGTCGACTTTGCCGTCTGCCACCTTTCGCAGCCGGGTATCGATGTTGCCTCTTAGCTCGACTACTTCGAGGTCCGGGCGGAACTCGGCCAGCAGCGATCTCCTGCGGATACTCGATGTACCCACGACCGCCCCCTTGGGCAACGTAGCCAAGCGCTCCTCACCGGAGTCGCCGGCTCCCCCCACCACAACATCTCCGGGAGCTTCTCGCCGCGGCACGGCCACGATGGCGCACTCGGGCGAGACGACGGCGGTCAGGTCTTTGGCGGAGTGGACGGCGATGTCGGCAGCACCCTCAGCGACGCTCCGTTCAACCTCAGAGGTGAAGATGCCCTTCCCGCCGATCTCGGCGAACGGTCGTTGGTCAACATCGCCGGTGGTCTTGACCACCAGCACTTCAGTTCGAAGGCCCCCATGCGCGGCTTCCAGGGCAGATGCAACCCACGATGTTTGGGTCAGAGCGAGACGCGAGCCACGGCTCGCGATCACCAGCCTGTTAGGACTCGGGGTCATCATCGAGCTCGAAGAGCTCGCGCAGAGCGGTGAGGTAGAGATATCCCTGCTTGGACGAGGCCGCGTCGCGGGCCTTGCGCAGGGGCGTGTGCATGATCTTGCTGACCAGTCGCCTACTCAGGTGGTCGACGGCATCACGTTGCTCTGGCGTCATGTCGTCTAGCAACTTCTTGATGTGCTCGAGCTCGCTGCGTCGATGCTCGTCGGCCTTGGAAACCAAGGCTGCGGCGGTCGGGGCGTACTCGGTACTGCGTTCCCAGTCCAGGAAGCGAGCCACCTCAGCCGAGATGATCTCCTCGACGGGAGCAACTTCACTCATCCGAGAGCCGATGTTGGCGTCGACTATCTCTTTCAGGTCATCGATGTCCCGCAGGACCACGCCGGTTACTTCAGCAGCAGATGGCTCGACGTCACGAGGTACGGCGATATCAACGATGAAGAGTGGTCTGTCCTCGCCACGATCCTGCATCGCCCGTTCGAGCATCGCTACATCGATGACCGTCTGCGGAGCAGTCGTGGAGCAGATGAGGATGTCCGAGTCGGTAACGGCCGCCTCCAGGTCATCGAACGAGAGTGCGGTGGCATCGAATATCTCAGCAAGGTCCTCGGCCCGGTCGCTGCTGCGGTTGATGACCGAAAGATCGGTGGCGCCGGCCGCGGCCAGGGCTTGAGCGGCGAGACGGCCCATCTTTCCCGCCCCGACGATCGAAACGTTCTTGCCCGAAAGACCCGAGGCAGGAAAAGCCCGTCGAGCTAGCTCGACGGCTGCCGACGAGACCGACACGGGATTGCGCCCGATCGCGGTTTCGGTGCGAACCCGCTTGCCCACCCGCAGTGCCTGACGGAAAGCCGAGCCCAAGACCCGGTGAACCAAACCTTCGTCCGATGCCTTCTGGAAAGCGCGCCGCACCTGGCCGAGGATCTCCGACTCCCCCAACACCATCGAGTCGATACCTGCTGAAACACGGAACAGATGCCGTACGGCGGAATCATCGTGATACGTGTACAACTGATCGACGAACTCCTCAGGGGCAACATGACAGAACTCGCTGAGGAAGTTGCGTATGTCCTGCGCACCGGCGTGGTACTTGCTGACCACGGCATAGATCTCGATGCGGTTGCAGGTAGAGAGGATCACACCCTCGACCACGTGCTCGTAGGTCGCGAGTTGATGCAGCGCCTTTACAGAGCGCTCATCGTTTATCGCGAGTTTCTCGAGCAGCGAGATCGGGGCGGTGCGGTGATTAAGCCCCACGACGACGATGGACATGTGCTCCAAGTGTAGGGGTCCTTAGCGGGGGCCGCCGAGACGACGGTTGGCCTCGCGAGCCGCCGCTATCGCTTGGGTGCGCTGCTGGTAGAAGGCAAGGATCTGCAACTCGATCGAAAGGTCAACCTTACGGATGTTGACGTCGGGTGGCACGTTCACCACGCCGGGAGCGAAGTTCAAGATCGAGCGGACACCGGCATCCACCAACCTGTCCGCAACCTCTTGAGCCGCCGCCGGAGGTGTCGTGATCATCCCGATCGTGATCTCTTCGTCATTTACGACCGTCTTGAGCTCATCGAGGTGTTGGATCTTCAAGCCCGCTACCTCGTCGCCCATCACAGCGTCATCGACGTCGAACAGGGCCTTGATGCGAAAGCCCCGCTCGGTGAAACCCTTGTAGGAGGCCAGAGCGCGGCCCAGGTTCCCGATGCCGATGATCGCGGCCGGCCAGTCTTGGGTCAGGCCGAGCTCACGGGTGATCTGATAAAGGAGGTACTCGACGTCGTAGCCAACCCCCCGGGTCCCATACGACCCGAGATAGGAGAGATCCTTACGGACCTTGGCTGCGTTGACCCCTGCCATCCGGGCAAGATCCTCGGACGACACGGTCATCTCCCCGCGTCCCTCAGCCAGCTCCAACAACGACCGGAGGTAGATGGGTAGGCGCGCGACGGTTGCTTCTGGGATAGGTCGGTTTCGCATGACGAGGCCATACTAATGCAGCTTGTGACTGCGCTCACAAAGTCGGATATGCCCTACTACCTGGACTTTCGCGATGTATGCGGGGCATCCAGCCCCAACTGCGTGCAGTTGTGCCCCACCCCCAACCCGGATAGCGGAGTGGATGCGTGATGCCCAGAGCCGATAGGGCTTAGGGCTAGTGCGCTTGGCCCAGCGATCTATCGTCCTGCCGCGCCATGTTCCTTCTGTGCCCCCGGGTACGGCCCGCCTGCCGATCCGTTCGCCAGACCACGCGGCCATTCCTATCGACGAAGGTGAACACCTTGCGCTCGGTTCCGGCCGCACCCAAGGTCTCCGGGTTGTCGACCGGGATCATCAAAGTCCGGAGAGCGAATCCGAAAACAAACTGAAACTGACGGATACAGCGACGACATTGTGGCGCTTCATGGGGGGTGGGCCGTTCCGTCGTATCTCCGCACCAAACACACCAATAAGTAGTCATTTGGTTGAACCGTAGTGACCACACGTAACAGACGCATGTTCATCCCATGACATGTCGGTAAATTCTGGCTCACGGTCAAGCGTTAGAAACCTCGGCTCAACAATCGGCGGCTACCGTGATCTTCATGAAGCCGCACACATCTAAGGGGATCCGAGCAGCCGCAAACATCCTCGCCCGAGCAGGATCAACCTCACGCCTCACACCACCGACCATCCGACGCTTGGTACGGGCTTTGCTTCGATCGGAGTTCGAGGCATCCCACATCGATCTTCGATCTAGCCCGATGGGACTGGTATTCCTCGACGTCGTTGACTTCACTCAGTGGACGGAGAGCAACGGAGATCACGCAGCGGTAGACCTACTGGACGATCTCGAGAGATCGGTGTTGCGCGAGATCCGGATCGGCAAAGGAAAGATCATCAAACGTCTGGGAGATGGCTTCTTTCTCGCTTTCCCCACTGCCTCCCAAGCCATTAGGGCAAGTCTCGAGATGAACCGTTCGATCCTGTCGTCTCTTGAGCCGCGCGGACTATCCGCACGTATCAGCGTTCACACCGGGAGACCCGTCATATGGTCTGACGACATCATCGGGCACGACGTGAATGTCACATCGCGATTGCTGGACAACTGCCCCGCGGGGACCATCGTTGTCAGCGAGGCGGCCAAGACGCTAGCCGAGAGACGGCTACGCACGGTTGGATTCAAGTTTCTCGGAACTGTACGCCTGCGCGGAGTCGAACGACCCTGCTTGCTCTATGCCGCCAAACGTGTCCGTAGAGGCAAGAACCGCATCCCGGCGTGACGCAGAAAAGGCTCGGACTCAGGCCGCTAGAGGGTCCAGAAGGACTGTAGGGCGGGGACGTTTCTCTGGAGCCAGATGGAGATCTGAAATACCTGTCCCGTGACGAAAAGGACGCCAACCAGCACGAGGATGACTCCGCTGACGAGGTTCACAGTGCGGACGTGACGTCGCAACCAGCCAAGCACCGTCGTCAACTTCGAGACCCCGATACCGGCCAGCAAGAACGGGATACCGAGGCCGAGCGAATACACGGCCAGCAGCAGTGCCCCGGCCGCCGGCCCGCCGGAATCTGCCCGGCCGGCGGCCATCGTCAGCACCGCCCCCAAAGTTGCACCGATGCAAGGTGACCACCCGAACGCGAACGCGGCCCCCAACACGAAGCTGCCCCAGGTGCCGGCACCGGGAGTGGGGTGGAACCTTGCCTCGCGATAGAGGAACGGGATCTTCAGCGCGCCCATGAAGACCAGACCCATGAGGATGATGAGCACGCCCCCAGCGCGGGCCAAGGCGTCTTTATTGGTGAGCAAGAACCGTCCCAAAACCGTGGCCGTGACACCGAACGCGATGAACACCGTGGAGAAACCGAGCACGAATGTTGCTGCAACCTTGATCGTGTGGCGTGCCTTAGCGTCGCCTTTATCACCGACCGTAAGCCCGGACATGTATGAGAGGTAGCCGGGCACCAGCGGCAGCACGCAAGGCGACAGGAACGAGACAAGCCCC
Organism: uncultured Actinomycetes bacterium; assembly: GCA_937863385.1. GTDB lineage: Bacteria > Actinomycetota > CADDZG01 > CADDZG01 > WHSQ01 > CALMBW01. Next base: position 211,286 of record CALMBW010000020.1, read on the forward strand.
GCGAAGAACGCGATGGGGATCGAAACGTCACCCACCGGTGCCCGCCAATGCTTCGAGCAAGATGAAAAGGTCGCCTTCGAACAGCGGGCCTCGCACGTGTTCGCTTACGGTGCCGTCGGCAGCGATGAAGAAGGTCTCGGGCTGGCCGGTTAGACCGAAGTCGGACGAGATCGAACCATCAATGTCCCGGATGCTGTCGTAGCCCAGGTCCCACTCCTTCTCTTTGGCGAGGGCATCGTCGAGGGCATCGTTGGCGTTGATGCCGATGAAGGTCACTACATCGCCGTAACGTTCGAAGGCCTGTCGCAACATCGGTGCCTCGTCGTCGCAGGGCTTGCACCAAGAGGCCCAGAAGTTGATGACCATAGGCCGCCCTTTCAGATCCTCCGACGACAGCACCTCCGAACTTCCGAGGACCTGCCCTTCGAACGCCGGCGCCGCGTCTCCGCGCTGCGGAGGACCACCTTTCTCGAAGGTTGCCGCAGCGAGTATGCCGAAGAAGATGACCCCGGGCACGACTATCCACAGGGCGCGGAAACCTGCCTTCTTGGCCGGGGAGGTTGAGTTCACCGGTCCATCTTCGCGCCTCTGGTTCGCTAGAGCGTCCCCGAGCGGTGGGGGGTTGACGAGGGTTCTAACCTGGGCATACTGCACACCCGGAGTCGCCGGAGGCAGCACCATGTTCGAGCACAACCCCGTGCTTGCGGCGATGGATCCACGCTCACTCGAGCCCCTCTACGACCGCGCGGTGCGTCGCAAGCTGCGCCGGGGGCAGTTCCTCTTCCTCGGCGGTGAAACCGCTTCGGCTCCCTGCCTCGTGGAGGAGGGAGTACTCCGTTTGGAGGTTCCGGGGCCTGAAGATCCGACCTTGATAGGCATCGCGACCGAGTCCGATCTCATCGGCGAGATCGAAGCACTGGATGGGTCCCAACACCTGTGCGATGCGTTGTGCGTGACCGAGGTGACCGTCGCGCAGCTCGACGTCGACATCTTCAGACGGGCTCTGAACAACAACCCCACGGCCTGTCTCGAGCTGGCGCGTGTTCACGCGGAAAGGACATCCTCGGCACGCCGAACCCTGGCAGAAACCCTGACGAGTGACTGCAAGCAGCGCGTGGTCGGGCGCATCCTCGATCTTGCAGACCAGGTGGGCAGGCGTAGCGGGGACCACGTCTTGCTGGAGATGCCCGTCGATCAGAAGGTACTCGGCACGGCGGCAGGGGCATCACGCGAAGAGACCTGCCGGGCGCTGTCGCAACTACGGCGACTGGGATGGTTGGACTACAAGGGCCGCAGCATGCGGTTATTGCGGCCGGACCTGCTGGAGAAACTCAGGTGCGCAGGGCGCGCTTCAGAACTTTCCCGGTCGGCAGATGTGGCAACTCGTCGACGATCTCGATCGACCCTGGGCACTTGAATCGGGCCAGACGCGTCTGGATGTCGGCCATCAGCTCACTCTCGGGAGCTTTCTCGCCAGGTTGAAGGACCACGTAAGCCTTCACGGCTTCACCTGTGTAGGGATGCTTGACGCCGACCACGGCAGCCTCTTTGACTATCGGGTTCTCGACCAGGGCGGCCTCAACCTCGGACGGAAACACATTGAAGCCCGACACGATGATCAAGTCACGCTTGCGATCGACGAGGTAGATGTAGCCCTCTTCATCGGCCACACCGACATCACCCGTGTAGAACCATCCATCTCGCAACACCTTGCTGGTCTCATCGGGTTTGTTCCAATAGCCCGCGAACACATTGGGGCCGCGTACGACGATCTCACCCGGATCACCGAACTCGACCGGATTGCCTTCCTCATCGAGGATCTTCAGTTCGATACCGGGCAAGGGCTTGCCCACCGACCCGGGACGGGGATCACCGGTCATGCGGTTCGTCGTCAAGGTCGGTGCGGTTTCGGTCAACCCATATCCCTCGTAGATGTGCACGCCGAAGGTTTCATAGAACGCCTTGAGGGTTTCCTCCGCCAACGGAGCTGCACCAGAGATAGCGAGGCGGACCGAGGACAGGTCGTACTGATCGGCCCCCGGGGTTTCGACCAGTGCGGTGTAAAGCGGGGGGGCACCGAACATGACGGTCGGCTTGTAGCGGTCGATGATGCGGAGCGCGTCGACGGGAACGAAGCGCTCTACCACCACACCCGTGGCACCGTTGCGCACCAGCAGACCGAGTGGAACGTTCAATCCGAAGATGTGGAACATCGGAAGCGACAGCAGCAGGATGTCGTCGGGTCCAACGGTGTCGTCGGGGATGTCCATCTGCTGTTGCAGGTTCGCAAGCAGGTTCCCATGCGTGAGCATGGCGCCCTTGGGCTCGCCCGTCGTTCCCGATGTATAGGCCAGGATCGCCAGGTCGTCGGGCTCAGTCGAAGGTTCATCGGGTCTAGAGCCCGTCTGACCGAGTGAGTCCCAGGCTGCGACCGAGATGATCTCGACGTCACCTTCGTGAGCGGCAGCGGCTCGCACCGCCTCTAGGTACGGGTCGGCTGCGATCGCGAAACGTGCCTGCGCATCGGCCAATATCCGGCGCATCTCAGGAGCCGTGAGCATCACGTTGAAGGGGATGACCACCCCGCCGGCCCGCAGCACCGCGAAGTAAGAGATGACGAACTCGGCGGTGTTAGGCAGGGCAAGCGCTACACGGTCACCTTTGGACAACCCCCTGGCTTGCAAGGCCGCTGCGATCCGATCGACGTCGGCATCGAGCTCTGCGAAGGTCATGGTCGCATCGGTGGATGCAACGACCAGGGCGGTCTTTCGCGGTGATGTGGTTGCGCTGGATCGGAGCAGATCGGCAAGGTTCATCGGGCGTTCATCATGCCGCATCTCTTGGCCTTTTGCAAACTATTGCAAGCACTCCTTAGCCAGTAGTTCACACTGCAAGAAATTTCCAGAAAGTTCCTCTAGGTGACTAAAGGGGGACGAACCGCTGCCGATGCATGTGTTGGAGCAGCGAAGGATGGGACGAAGAACCACGGCGCACCCACGTCGTGTCTCGAGCCTCCCAGCCCGCCCCAAGCCGGCCCGTCATTCGGTGCTCCTCAGAAAGCCCCCGGCATCCGCCGGGGGCTTCTTGCTGCTCCGGACGGCTCTCATGACGGGTGTGGGACTATTCGGGCATGGCTCAGCCGGCGATCCGCCCCATCCAGTGCTCAACCGGGCCCTTCTGGGCGTATGAGTTGAGCAACGCCATGGACGCCTTGGCCGACGCCGGTTTCCAAGAGATCGAGGTCATGGTGACCCGCGATCCGGTGACTCAGAAGCCCGACATCCCCTTGAAGCTTGCCCAAGAGAGGGGCCTGCGGATCGCCTCGGTTCACGCCCCCTTCCTGGTCATCACCAAGACCGTCTGGGGCCTCGATCCCATCGGAAAGATCAAGCGGTGTGCGGACTACTGCCGGGAGGTCGGTGCCGACTCGATGATCGTCCACCCCCCCTACCTGTGGGAACGAGCGTTCGCCGACTGGTGCACCAACCAAGCCGAAGCTTTCACCGCAGAAACCGGCGTGAAGGTTGCGGTCGAGACCATGTACCCAAAGTGGGTAGCGGGCCGGAAGGTCCGTGCCTACCGGTGGCTCGAAGCCCAGGCCCTGGTCGATTCCTGCCATCACGTTGCTCTGGACACGAGCCATCTGACGGTCTCTCGCCAAGACATCTTGAAGGCGTACAAGGTCCTGGCGCCCAAGCTCGAACACATCCATCTGTCGGACAACGCAGGTGATGGCCGCGACGGTCACCTCGAACTGGAACAAGGCGTGCTTCCGATAGAAAGGTTCCTGGAGGATCTCCGTCGTAGTAACTACGCTGGAGCGATCTCGTTGGAGGTATCGGTGCGCCGCTATATCGAACGCCCCAAGGAACTGGTGCAGATGCTTACCCGAAGCAGGGAGTACGTCGAACAGCGATTGACCAAGAGCGCGAAGGTGCCGAAAGGCCTTCCTCGCAAGTAGGAATCTGACACAGGGAGCCGGAGCCGATGGACGTCAAAGTGATGGTGGTTGATGACACCGACCATGTCTTGAACATGCTCGTGGACATGCTCGAGCTGGACGGATTCGATGTCGTTGGGAAGGCATCGACGGGCCAGCAGGCCATCGAGCTTGCCAAGGCCACCGAGCCCGACGTGATCGTCATGGACTACAAGATGCCCGGCATGGACGGGCTAACCGCCGCCCGCAGTATCAAGCAAGACCGCCCCGAACAACCGATCATCATCTACACCGCCTACCTCGATCCAACCCTCGAAACCGAAGCCCGAGAGGCGGGGGTCGCTCTGACCATCGGCAAGGTAGAGGGCCTCAACCAGCTCGAACGTCACATCAACGAGCTGTGCCGTGACCTGAAAGGCTCGTAGAGCCACTATCCTGCCTCCGACATGAGACGCAACACCATCTACGCGATCGCCCTGCTCCTGGCGGCCATCGCTATCGCCGGCACCATCGCCGTGATCCGGATGTACGGACTTCGCTAGCGGCCCGCCCTGCCCGGCTGTACGTGCTACGAGAGGCTCTAGAAGAACGCCCCTCCGCGCTTGTTGAGGTTCGCGTAGAGCATCTGCTGGATGGTGTCGCGCACGCGATCCGACTGATCGAAGACGTACATCGGATCCTCGGCCGCATCCTCCGGGTGGTCATCCATCGGGATCGGCTCGCCGAACTCGATCACCCAACGCGACCTCAGCGGAAGTAGCCCGAGGGGACCGAGGGCCGGGAAGGTCGGCGTGATGGGGAAGTACGGGAAACCGAAGACCTTGGCGAGAAGCTTGGCGTTGAAGATCATCGGGTAGGCCTCTTCGGCCCCCACGATCGCCACGGGGATGATCGGCGTCTTGGTGCGAAGCGCCAACTCGACGTATCCGCCCCGGCCGAAACGCTGCAGCTTGTAACGCTCGCTCCAACCCTTGCCGACACCCTTATAGCCCTCGGGAAAAACCCCGATCAGCTCACCACGCCGGATCAGCTCATAAGCATCTTCATCACAAGCCACAACGTTGCCGGACTTGCGAGCGAGGGGGCCGATGAGCGGCATCCTCCACACGAGATCCGCCCCCACGTTTCGAACCAGGCGTCGTTGTGCGTGCTCGGTTGCCACCGCGTACTGCACCATGACGGCATCGAGTGGGATCGTTCCGGAATGATTGCAGATCAGCAACGCCGCGCCCGTTGCGGGGATGCGGTCGATCCCCAGCGTGCGGACCCGGAAGTAGGTCTCATAGAGAGGCTTGACTAGCGGCATCAGCACTTCACGCGAGAGCTGTTCGTCGTACCCGAAGTCGTCGACGGGGTAATCGCCCGAGATGCGCCGTCGCAAAAACTCCTCGATGCCGAGCGGGTCTGGCTGCTGGCGATCACGGACGATGCCGCGGCTGGATGAGCGAGCCGAAGGGTGCTGAGAGCGCTCGTTGCTCTGAGTCTTGGCATGAACCGAGCAGTAGCCATCTGCAGAGACCGCGTCCTTCTTACAGGGCTTTCCTTCCTTGGTGACCGCACGACAACGTGGGATCGCACGTGTCTCGGCCTGAGGTTTCACCGACCGCCTGTCTCGTCCTTCGATCGGGATGATCTCTGCTTCGCCCATCACACCTTCTCCCGGTCTGCCCGCTGCTTCAGGTACTCGAACAACTCACGCTCCCATGTGGGGTGCGCATCAGGTTCACTGATCTGATCTTCGAGCCGGAACTCTTTGAAATCACGTAGCACTCCCAAGGTGTCGTACTTGGGTTCGAACCCCAGCTTCGCGCGTGCCCGTTCGATCGAGACCACCCGCCCGAACAGGATCAGTGCCAACTGGTCGGTCGGGAAATCGATCAGCCCGAACCGCCGCAATAGTCCGGCAGTCGTTTGGGCTGCCGGCAGCAACAGAGGCGCCGGAGGTTTGCCCAAGAGACGAACGGCCTGAGAGAGGTAGACGACACCTTCACTCGATATGTTGAAGATGCCCGACACGTCCTTCATCACGGCCAGACACAGGGCCTCGACGGCGTCCTCCTCGTGCAAGAGCTGCAGGCGAGGGTCGAACCCAAGCGCCATCGGGATGACCGGCAGCGACAGATAGTTGGTCATCGACGTACGCACCGTTGGACCCACGACATTCTGGGTGCGAAGGATCGTCAACCTCACGTCCTCGCGACGGCGGCCGAAGTCGCGGACGTACTGTTCGGCCTCAGCGCAGTCCTTGCCGTATCCGACAAGGTCTGCTTCTCGGGAGGCGTAGTCCTCGGGGATCACCGATGGTTCGCCAGGCCGGTGCCCGTAGATCGCTGCAGACGACTTGACCACGACGTTACGCATGCGGTCGGCGCGTTGTGCAGCTGCCAACAGCTGCATCGTGCCGATCACGTTGTTCTCCTTCATCTGGCTGCGGCCACCCAGAACCGCGGGGCTCGAGCCGATGTTGGTGTGTACGAGTGTGTCGACCTTGGTTGCTTCGAGCACGCGCGCGATCATCGGGTTTCGGATGTCTGCACGAACGAACTCGAGTCCCTTGATCGGGATGGGCGGCTCTTCCAGATCGACGCCGACCAGGGCCTCGACGTTCGGGTCGTTCTCGAGACGCTTGGCCAAACGGAGCCCGAGGAACCGGGAGACTCCCGTGATCAAGATTCGCCGCTTGTTTTCCGTGGCCATAGGCAGCCACCTTACTTGCCGGTGATCAGGTCCCGAGCGGCCCCACGATGACGGTGGATCCGGCGACGGCACGGAGCCGGGCGGCCGCGTCGCCCTTGTTCACGGCCAATGAAAGGTGCTTGTAAGAATCCTCGACAAGCACGAACTCGCCGGCCTTGACGTCGGCGAACGACTTGCCCAGCGGGACGTGCAAACGCTGCCCCTCGAGTCTCACCTCTAGCTGCTCGCCTCCGTGCAAGGCGATCGCTTCGAGATGTCCGGTGTCGAAATTGAACTGCAGGTTGCCGAACCGATCTACCTGCAATACCTCCGCATGCAGGTGGTCATCGTGGATCCAGGCCTGCGGGATCTCGAAGTCCACCAGTTCGGATACGGGGATCTCGGGCCCGAACTCGCCCGGGTCGACGCCGTTCGCGATGTGAGCCGCTCCGGGCGCAAAAACGTCTCTGCCCTGGAAGGTGCGTGACACCGGCGTCAGCATGAACCTCTCGTCGCTGATGTGGATGGCCCGCTTGATCCCACCACTCGCTCGGCATGCCGGCAGCAACAGGCCGTTGTCGGGGCCGATGTACATCTCGCCCCACCCGGTCTCGATCGCGACGGCCTTGCGTTGAGAACCGACGCTGGGATCCACGACCGCGAGATGGACCGCATCGGGTGTGTACCGCACGCTCTGCTCGAGGACGATCGCGCCGTGGCGGATGCTCTGGCGAAGGATGTTGTGGTGGAGATCGATCACACGCAGGTGTGGAGCGATGCGAAGCATCACCCCATGACACACGCCCACGAACTCATCTTCGAGCCCATAGTCGGACAGGAAGGTGACGATCTCACGCCTCTTCATGGCTCTGCATACTAGTTTCCAGACAGGCTGAGTTCACCAACGCGTTTCCGTGTCAAGAAATGGTGGAATAGCCGCCGTATTCCGACACAGAAACGGGGGGCTATTTGCCTTGTTGGCGGCGCTGCCAGCGCGTCTTCTTGAGCATCTTGCGATGCTTCTTCTTACGCATCTTTTTGCGACGCTTCTTGATCAGAGACGGCATTCCACTACCTCTTTCATCCGCTACTCGGAGCCGAACAGGTGCCGGAGATCCACGGGCCCCCTGGAACGTCCTGAGGTTTCGATCCTCATCGAACCCAGCCGCAGGCCCTTAACGCCTTCGGTCACAGGAGAGATCATCCGGAGTATGTCTTCGGTGGCATCGTACTCCAGGACGCCGATGCCGACACACGTGCCGTTGCCATCCTCAAGCCCCGTGACCAGGTCATCTAGTAGCGCCAGGTCGAACTCCGGGGGCAGTGTCGGCATGAAAACGGTCGGCTTGACACGCCAGCGTGACGTCCCGGTAGCGAAGTAACGGGCGAACTGCTCCTCTCGGAACATGACCCGGTCATCGACCGAGCGAGGCATGGCCTCGTCGGGGACGTCACATTCGATGACGTTGGCGGGCGTGAAACGCTGGGCGATGCCCACGACCGGTTCAAGCTCACCACCGCGCTCGAAGGCGACGATGTGATCGGGGTGGATCAGGTCCATCTTGAAGAACTTGAGGCTTTGGCCGTAGATGCCCGAGACCAGGCTGGTGGTGTCGACGATCACCATCTCGGCCCCCTCGGCCTTGGCCCTGGCGGTCAGCTTGGCGGTATTGGTTACCAGCGGCAGCAGGTGACCCTTAGGGATGATCGTGCCCACGAAGCCCATGGCGTCGGCCTGAAACAGTCGCTCGTCTTCAAGGTCTTCCGGGCTCTCGATGCGCTTCATCCCTACGGTTGTCGGGGGGCCGATCGAGGATTGAACGGTGTCGGCGTCCACGATCGCGGTGGGGATCCCGGCCGAGATGCTACGTCTGGCCAGTTCGAGGCCGAAGCTGGTCTTGCCCGTGTCGATGTCTCCAAGCAAGAACACCACGCCGCGCTCATCGAGGAGCCTTGCGTAGGCATCCTCTAATGCAACGGTCACTTAATCCTCCCTAGCGCATAAGACAAAGACCGCCGCAGGGGCGGTCGACAGCAGAGAGCTCTAGGGATCAGCCTGCGTCTGAGTAACGGGCTTCCAGGTATCGCTGAAGGTCGGCTTCTCGGATGCGGTAACCGCGCCCCACACGCACCGCAGGAAGTTGTCCGGACTTAACGAGTCGGTAGACCGTCATGTTGGAGACACGCAGCCTGCGCGCCACCTCCGCAACGGTGGCGAAACTTGAAACGGACAGGCTCATATCGGCTGAAGTACCAGGGATCTCTGTCATCGCCGCAGCAGTATAGCAAGCGAAGAAATCCCAGGTCAGAGCAGGTTCTCGTAGCCCTCGGGTAGCTCGGACCCGCTGATGATCGCGGTGAAGAGGTCCTCTATCGGCTCGTAGAGGGCGGGGGGACGGTTGTCATCCAAGGGAACTATCGAGACATCTTTGCCTTCGAGCCACGCGATCGCCAAGGCCGGGTCGTTGATGTCCATGATCGCGACGGTTGGTATCCCCCGCTCGATCGCGGCCCCCGCGAAACCGTGATCGCCGAGCACAACGTCGGGCAGGGGATCGGCTTCGAGAAGCGCTTCCATCGCCTCGGGTCCGTGCGTGTGCATCAACTGGCCCCAATCGGCAAGCAGCCCGACATTGCCGATGTAACGCACCTCGGCATAGCCCTTGCGGATGCCGTGGAGCCGCTCCTCTTCACGGGGGCGGATGACCTTGCCCCCGGCGCCTACATAGGCGTCGGCGATGCGCATGTACAACTCGATCATCCCGGTCGGGTGCCCCGTGCAGGCAAGCAAGGTGGAACCCCGCCGCGCATGACCTGCAAGCACCCGGGCCGCGGCCACCACTCCGGCCACGGTCTTGATGGGGTCCATCGTGTCGTGCCCGGAGATATCTGCAAGGTCGTTGCTGCAGCCGGTCAGCTCGGACAAGGCATCCAGCGCCTCCTGGGGCGAATGCAGGGTCAGCCCGGTCAGCCCGAAACTCTTGTCGGGGTCACCTTCCACACAGGCCCTCAGATTGCTGATGTTGTTATGCCGGGAATGGCTCTGATGGAGGCCACAGATACCGGCGGCCACCAGCGCATCGGCCAATTCGTTGGGAGAGGAAAGAACCATCGGCATCAACTGTAGGCGAAACGCCGGCCCCGGTTCTCTCGCTCCTCACCGGGGCGATGTTGGGGCCCCCGGCGAGGACAGCTCTTAGGATTCGATCGGCTCGCATCTACAAGGAGGTCCACCATATGGGTATCGAGATCTTTTCTCTCGAGGGCCGCAGGGCTCTTGTCACCGGAGCGTCGAGAGGCATCGGTCGCTCGATCGCGCTCGCATTCGCAGAGGCCGGAGCCGATGTGGCGGTAGCAGCGCGCACCGTCTCCGACCTCGAAACCCTCGCCAAGGAGATCGAGTCGCTCGGAAGACGTGCGGTCGTGATCGAGACCGACATCCGCAACCGCGACGCCATCCAGTCGATGGTGGACGCGGTAGTTGCCGAGTTCGGCGGACTGGACATCATGGTCAACAACGCCGGCGGCTCCAACTTCATGTCGCCCTTGATCGCGATGCGACCCGAAGGTTGGGAAAAGATCCGCACGTTGAACTACGACGCCGTCTTCCACGCTTGTCAGATCGGCGCCCAGGCGATGCTCGCTTCCGGAGGCGGTTCGATCATCAACATCTCTTCGGTCGCAGGTATCTCGGGTGCGCCGACGTTGTCGATGTACTCGGCGGCCAAGGGTGGAGTGCGCTTGTTCACCCAGGCCATCGCCAAAGAGCTTGCAGCATCTGGCGTGCGCGCCAACTGCATCTCGCCGGGATGGATCGATACACCGCTGAACGACTGGATGACTTCAGACGAGAACACCTTGCGCGAGGCCGAGAAGATGATCCCGATGGGCCGCATCGGCAGACCCGAAGAGATCGTCGGAGCAGCCCTCTATCTTGCCAGCGACGCTTCGACGTTTACTACCGGAACCACTTTGGTGGTCGACGGCGGCCAGACCGCGTAAGCGCTATCGGGAACGGCACCATTCACTGGGTACACGAGCCGGTCCCGGTGGGTTCGGTGCGTGAGGCTCCCCGGGTGACCTCGTCTTGGACCTCGTTTCCGGTAAGCGCATAGCCGATGTCACCATCGGTGGTAGAGGCTGCAAACACGACGCCGGCGACGCTGCCGTCGGGCAACACGAACGGCCCACCGCTGTCACCTTGTCGCACGGGCGAGCGCAGTTCGTAGACCTCACGGGTCGTCTCGTTGCGTCCGTAGATGTCACGTCCCCTCGCAGGGTAGCTGCCCTGGACGGCGGCCCGCTTGGCGACCAACTGACCGTCCCTGTTGCCGGGATATCCCAGCGTTGCTCCACCGGAGCCACGATCGAGAACCTCAGTGATCAAGTTGAGCGGCTCGCCGGTCAGTCCGTCGGCTCGCACCACGGCAACGTCGGTCTTGGGATCGAACAGCACGACCGCGCCGATCACCTCGTTGCCATTCAGCTCCTGCACCGTCACCTCGTTGCCGCCTGAGACCACATGGGCATTGGTGACGATCGAGTCGCCGTCGTAGATCCATCCGCTCCCTAGCTGTACCCCACCGCAGGCCTCCACCAGCAGGCGCACCGTCGAATCCTTCGCGGCGTTGTACGCGTCACGGGTATCGCCACGCGGAGGCAGATCCACGGGTTCGCTCAAGGTCGGCAAGCCCACGAAGACCTGCGGGAAACCAGAGGTGTTCAGGTACTGCTGCAGATAAGCCAGCAGATCGGGTGGTTCGGGGAAGACGGCGTTGGTGACTTCGAAGAAGCTGGAGCGTTGCAGGCCTTTGGCGAGCGACTTGGACGGGCCGTGGATCAACACCGACCCCAACAACCAGAACGACACGAACCAAACGACGACTCCGAACCCAGAGCCGACAGCCGAATCGATCCCGCCCAGGCCCGTCGATCGGGCGCGGTCTCCCAACCGATGACCGGCCAGGAAACCGATCGTCTGCCCGATCGTCACGAACAACAGCACCGCCGATAGGGAGAAGAGGGCGCCCGAGACATCGCCCTTGTCTGTGAAAGCCGAAGCGATGCGGGGGCCGAGCGAGAGCCCCAGCAACAATCCGATAAAGCCGCCACCGAGCTCGAAAACCTGCCCCAACAAACCTCGTCGCCAGCCACGCCACGCGGCCAATCCAGCGATGACCAGCACGATGAGATCGACCCAGTTCATAGCGCTCCGCTCAAAAAGCGTGATGGAGATCTGCGGCCCGGCACGACAGTGGGCCTAGATGATCCCGAGCCCGGTGAACAGCGCCATCAACGTGAGCCCGAAGCAGACAAGTCCTGCAACCCCGAACACCAACCACGGGCCGGTGGTGGCTCCACGCGCCCACCGGTGGGCAACGATCAAGACGATGGCCGGAAAGAAAGCCCCGTAGAAGTAGTGGCGCCAAGAATCGGTGCGGTTGCCCGCCAAGAACAGCGCACCACCGACGATGAATTGGACGCCGATCACGGCTTGCAGGATCCCGAGCAGGGTCCAGAACCAGGGGTGCGGATCCTTGTTGCGTATCAAGCTGTACAGCGCCCAGAGCGCTAAGAGAGCGAATCCGCTCGGAACTGCATACGCAACGATCCGGTGTATGTCTCTGATGCTGTCCATGGCAGAGCGAGGTTACCTGGAAAGAGCCTCGAGGCGGCTCACGCAGGCATCCAGAACCGCCACCACCGACCGCTGCACGCTCTCGCGGTAGCTCCTGGACACGTCCTCGGGAGCTTCGTCTTCGAGCCACTCCTGCGGGATCGCATCGGGGCGGCCACACATCTCGGCGAAATGGACCGTCCACACCTTGGGAACGACGGTCTCCGCCTGGTAACCGCCGCCACCGGTGGCAACCCAGCGCCCCGAACAGTGTTCGTCGGCGGTCTGTGCGATCAAGGCAGCCATCGGTGCGTAGGCCGCCATCGTCAGTCCCAGATTCGCCAAGGGATCGCCGTGGTGGGTATCTGCACCTAGCTGGGTCAGGAGAAGGTCGGGCTTGTAGGCGGCGGCGAGAGCGGGTAGCACCTCGCCCAGTGCCCAGAGGTAATCGTCCTGACCGGTGAACGGCATGAAAGGGATGTTCGCCGAGGTTCCTACTGCATCGCCGGTCCCGATCTCGTTCTCGAACCCGGTCCCCGGGTACAGGTAGTTGCCGGACTGGTGCAGTGACAAAGTCAACACCCGGGGGTCGTCGTAGAAGATCCACTGGACACCGTCGCCATGATGAACGTCAACGTCTAGATACATGACACGCCACTCCGGATGCATGTCGAGCACTCGGGCGATCGCGACGGCAGGGTCGTTGTAGATGCAGAAGCCCGAGGCTTCGCTGCGGCGAGCATGGTGCAGACCACCCGCTGGGTTGAAGGCACGCTTCATCTGTCCGGCGGCAACCGCCTCGGCGGCAACGATGGTCGCGCCACAGACGGCTGCAGCCGCAGCGTGCATGCCGGGAAAGATGGGGTCATCCGGCGTTCCGAGCCCATAAGACAAGCCTTCTCGCGGCGGCAGCGATCCGTCGTCTAAGGCTTGCACGACGCTTACATACTCGGCGGAGTGGGCTTTCTCGATCTCGGCAACCGTTGCACTTCGCCCTTGCAACTCCTCGACGATGTCCGGCGCGTCGAGACCACACTTGGTGATGTTGTCGTAGGTCAAAAGGACCCGCTCTGGGCGCAGGGGATGGGTAGCCCCGAAGTCATAGGTTCGGGCCGCATCCTCAACCGTTACGAGGCCGGCCTGCACGGATGGATCACTCGGGTTGGGGATCTTCTTCAACCTCCCAGTACGGATGCTCTTCGTCGATCTCGATCTCTTCGATGTCCTCGTCCAGGCCTTCGATCAACTCGGCGGCTCTGGCGGCCTCGGTTTTGGGCACGAACAGCTCGAACTCGGCCAGCGCACCGACGTTGACGGCGTACACGGCACCGGCCCCCGCGTGGCGCACGAAACAGGTGATCCCGCTGCCCTCGATCACCGATCGGAGCAGCTCGGCGCGCGGCAATCCCCCGCCGCCTCGGTAGACGGACACGAGCTCTGAAGGGTGATCCTCGCCCATCGACTTGCCTTTCTATGCGACCCCGGGGTGGGTGACCGGAACCAGGTGGCTGCAAGACCAACCTGCCTCCTCAAGCAGAGTAACTGGCGGACGGTCAGAATCTGAGGCGTGTCAGCGATTGCCACGGACCTCGGCCGGATCGCCGGAGCCGGCGCGGTCTTCGAAAAAGAAGACAGCGCCCCCTTCGAGCACGACTACACCCGGCGCTTCACGGGGAGGTCGGTGGCCGTAGTTCTTCCCGAAAACGCCACCACCGTCGCCGCGGTGCTCTCGTACTGCAACGACCGTTCTATCCCTGTCGTAGCCCAAGGCGGGAATACCTCGCTGGTCGGTGGTGCCGTTCCCGACGAAGCCGTGTGTCTATCGACCCGGCGACTGGACTCGCTGGAGGTCGTCGGGGGCTCCGTTGATGCAGGTGCGGGTGTCACGCTGGCGGGCATCAACGATGCCCTCGGGCAACGCGAGGTTCCTTTGGACATTGGGTCTCGTGACTCCGCGACCGTCGGTGGGATGGTGGCCACCAATGCGGGTGGAGCGTTCTCGTTCAGGTTCGGGCGCATGGGTCATCTGGTCCAGGACCTGCAGGTGATACTGCCGACGGGCGAATCGCTGGAGGGCGACGAGGCCCTGTGGGTGGCCATCGGGCTCGAGGGCACCACCGGAGTCGTGACCAGAGCACGCCTAAGAACGGTGCCACGCAAGGCCTTTCGCCACGCCGCCATCGCTCGCGTGCGCGACCCGCATCAAGCCTTTCTCTTGGGCCGCTCGGTAACCGACACCGTTGCAGAGATCGATTCGGTGGAGTTCGTCTCGGACCGGCTTGTCGCGATGTTCGAAGCGGCTCCCAGCGGGGGTGGCCACTTCCTACTGTTCTCGTCTCGTACCGACGATCCCGACCCCGCCTCGTTGGGCCGCGCACTACTCGATGGCGGTGCGGACGACGTCGAGTTGGCCCAGGACGACAACCAGGTACTGCGGATGTGGGCTGCGCGCGACGGCCTGAACGAAAAGCTCCATCACGCCGGTCCCCCATTGAAGCTCGACTGTCGCGTCCCGCCCGAAGCGACCGGTGACCTGATCGAGTGGCTGCTCACCGATGAGTGCGGGACCGGAAACGTCTTCGGCCACCTGCTCGAAGGCAATCTGCATGTCAATCCCATCGTGGCCGAAGAGCTCGCCACAGAGATCGAGACCGCGATCATCTCTAAGTGCGTGGCGTTGGGGGGCCGGGTCGTGGGCGAGCATGGTGCGGGCCGCGCCAAACGCCACCTGCTGGAGCTGGAAACGGATCTGGCCGCGATCGAACGATTCCACGCGCTGAAGGCTCGGTTCGATCCCAACGACATCATGAACCCGGGCGTTGTGGCACCGATCTACGAGTCGGTCTGACCTTCCGCAAGCTCTTTGCTTCGCTCCATCGCAGCCTGGATGGCGTTGAGGAACGCAGCCCTGACCCCGGACTGTTCGAGAACGCGGATAGCGCGCGTCGTGGTCCCCCCCGGCGAGGTAACCATCTCGCGTAACTCGACGGGATGCATGTGCTCGTCGCGCAGCAGCTTGGCCGAACCGAGCATCGTCTGCACCACCAACTCCGTCGATACCTCCCGAGCCAGGCCCAAAAGGATGCCGGCCTCGATCATCGCCTCGGCCAACAGGGCGAAGTAAGCGGGCCCGGACCCAGAGATAGCCGTGACGGCGTCGAGGTAGTCCTCATCCACGGTGACAACCCGGCCTACGTGCGTGAGCACATCGACGGCCAGCTTCATGTGCGACTCGTCTGCGAACCGCCCGCCTGCAACCCCGGCCATGCCCTCGTGCACGATCGAGGGCGTGTTGGGCATCGCGCGCACGACGGGAACGTCGGCGGCAAGCAGGGACTCGATCTGTCCGATCTTGATGGCCGCGACCACCGAGAGGATCGTCTGGTCGGCTGCCACATCGGTCGAGATCCCCGTCAGCAGCGCCTCGATGTCCTGTGGCTTGCAGGCCAAGACGATGACTTCGGCACCTCGAACGGCTTGGGAGTTATCGAGAGTGGCGTCCACCCCGTGGGCAGTGGTCAGCTCGTCTAGACGCTCCTCGCGGCGGGCGGTAACTGTTATCTCGTCCGGTTTGCGCCATCCAGACGCGAGCAGACCGGCGACGAGTGCCTCGCCCATCTTTCCGCATCCCAGCACAGCTAGCTTGGCCATAGGTATCAATATGATGGCAGCACTCAGCACCTCGCGTGGCAACCAACGTGGCGATGACGCCGGGGAGGCAAATTGCTAGGACGTGCACTGCTATGGGCTTCGGAGCGGTCCCGGATGCAGAACTTCATCTCGCAGAGCAAACTCACCCGCCCCGTCGTTGCTCGATTCGTGGCCGGGGACCACCTCGAGGACGCCGTCAACGCCATCCAGGACCTCAACTCCCGCGGGATCGGCGGGATCTTGGATCTCTTGGGCGAGGGCGTAACCGACCCCGACGGCGCTCAAGGTGCAGCCGACGAATACCTGACCTCGATCAAGAGGATCGAAGAGACCAAGATCGACACCACTGTTTCGATCAAGCTGACTCAGCTCGGGCTTGCCTTCGACAAAGGATCTTGCATCGATCACGTCCGCCGTCTGGCAGCGGAAGCTCGCGCTGTGGGCACCTACGTCGAGATCGATATGGAACAGTCCGAGTACGTCTTTGACACCATCGACGTCTACAGGGCACTGCACCCGGACTTCCCCGACCTGCGCTTGGCGATGCAGGCGTACCTGCGCCGCACCGCCGTCGATCTCGAGACCATGGCCACCCTCAAACCGAAGGTCCGATTGGTCAAAGGGGCGTACGCCGAACCCGAAGAGATCGCCTTTCAGAAGAAGAACGAGATCGACGCCCAGTACAAGTTCCTCACCGAATGGCTATTCGAACGAGGCACTATGCCCGCCATCGCCAGTCACGACGAAAGATTGATAGACCACGCCAAAGCTGTCGCTCTGCACCTGGGGCTGGACAAGGACTCGTTCGAGGTTCAGATGCTCTACGGGATCCGGCCGCAATTGCAAGAGAAGCTTGCCGCCGACGGATACAAGGTCAGGACCTACGTCCCATTCGGTTCCGCCTGGTATCCGTATCTGATGCGCAGGATGGCGGAGCGCCCGGCGAACCTAAAGTTCTTCCTGCGTGCACTGGCGTCGCGCAACTAGCCGACCCGAAAAGCCATCAAAGAAAACGGCCCCAAGGAACTCGCCGGGTCCGGTACTCGTGCACTTCCCCACACACGAACACCGAACGTCGGTTGAGATCCTTGGGACCGAAGTTGCACAAGATAGCGACAGCTCGTGTAACGGTCAACGCGACGAACCCGCAGGTAGGAGTAAAGAATCCCTGGTCAGGGGCTCGCGTGAATTCTTCGCGCTGAGCCGGACTTTTTCAGCAGGTGCAGAGTTCGGGGAACTTCTCTTCGATGAGGCACTCGTATAGCTGCAAGAAAGAATCCGCCGTGTTCTGCCACGAGAATCGCAGGGACTCTTCGTAAGCCGCCGACGAGAAGCTGCCGTCATGGCGCGCATCGATCACCTTGGCGACCGCCGGAGCGAAGACCGCAGGATCATGGTTGCCGATGAGGATGCCAGAGCGTCCATCGGAGACGATGTGCGATAAACCTCCGACCGGTGTACCAACCACCGGGCAACCGGACGCATGCGCTTCAAGCGCTGCGAGTCCGAACGACTCCGAGTAGGAACACACCAGCGTCACATCGGCAGCGCGGTACATCTCTGCGAGCTGCGCGTGGGGCATCGGTCCCTTGAAGATCACATCTCGAGATACGCCTAGCTCCTGGGCGATCGACTTCAGCCGGTGTAGCTCGGTTTCTCCACCGGGACCGCTGGCACCTCCGACGACCACCAGCAATGGTCGGTCGGTGCGTGAAGCGGCAAGTTCGGCGAGGCTCCGGATGGCCAGATCGACACCCTTCAGACGCTGGATCCGGCCGGCGAACAGCAGGATCGGCCGCTCGGCGGGCAGATCCATCGCCCTGCGGGCGGCCGCTTTGTCCCCGGGGAAGAAGACGGAGTGATCCACACCCGGACTGAGGACCTTGAGGCTGTCGTGGGGAGCCTTGTACATGCAAGCAAGCGCCTGGTACTCGTCGTCGGCCGAGGCGATCAGCACATCGGCCGAGGCGATGATCGACTCCTCGCCGGCGATCCGGGTTCCAGGCTCGGGAACATCATCGGGGGCCAGGTTCGAGTTCTTGACCCGCGCCAAAGTGTGCGGCGAATGAACGAAGGGCACCTTCCACGTATCCACCAAACGCTTAGCAGCGATCCCAGACTGCCAGTAGTGAGAATGGATGACGTCATAGGCGATGCGCTGCACGGTTGCGTTCGCTTTGATCGAGGCAACGAACTCATCGATGTGGCGAGGAAGCTCTTCCTTCGAGACGATGCTTCTAGGACCTGCAGCGACGGGGATGACTCGCACCCCAGGAGATATCGTCACCATGCGGTCCTCGGGCGACGAGGCGCGTGTGTAGATGTCGGTATAGCAGTCACGTTCAGCAAGGGCCGCCGCTAGTTGGCGAACGTAGACGGTCATGCCCCCGGCATCTCCGCTTCCAGGTTCGAGCAGCGGAGACGAGTGGTAAGCGATGACTGCTACGCGCTTGGTCATGACGGGGCCATCACCCGCACGTTGTTCAACGGAACGGCCTCGGCACCGAGTTGATACTTGTAGCGCTCGGGGCCACGCAAGAAGTCGAAGACCTCGAAGTCTCGCTCGATGGCTGCTTCGATCTGTTGCGACACCAGGATCAAGCCCGGCGACAACCTGCGAGCCTCTATCTCGAAGGCCGAGTTGTACAGATACATCTTCTTCTCGATCTCGAAACCGAAACACGACGCTACCGCGGCGTCACCGATCTCGAGGAAGTCGAGGCACAGCCAGCCGAGCGGCATGAACGCGCGCGCGACGCGCACGAAGAACGTTGCGATCTCGGGCTTCATGAAGTGACCCTTCATACCCTCGGCACCGCGGTGCATTCCGACGAACGTCTTAAGGTCTTCTTCGAGGGTCTCGGGGGTCGACGTGCGGATCTTGGCATCGGGATGCTCGCGCCCGATGCGGCGACGTTTGCGCTTCAGTTCGTGACGTTCCTTGCTGTCCAGCGACGCGAGGTAATCGTCATAACTCGCTGGAAGCATCAGAACGGCTGCGGTCTCTTCCTCTTCCAACTGGAAGTCGAAGCCCCAGGCATCAGCACGCTCCACGAGCGCCTCACCGAAATGCAGAGGAACGGGCATGTTGTGAGCGTCAAACTCATCCCACTCATCGTTCGAACGCAACCAGGCGACTAGCTGGGTAGCGACCTCATGACGGTCCTCGGGGCGGCAGATGGGACCGAGGTAGTCGGTCAGATCGATGCCGCCGACGAATCTCAGGATCGAGCGGCCATCTTCCTCCTTGCGATAGAGGGGAACGATAGCGAAAGGGTCTCCCGACCGGGTCATCTCCAGCACGATGAGTTCCTTACCCGCAGAGAACTCCTCCCACCACACCCGGTTCCATTCGGGCGTCGAGAAAACATGGCGCGCCGGATCCGCTGCGAACAGCTCTTTCCAAGACCGAAGCTCGAAAGCCTGCTCGTCAGAGTGGATCTGGATGTCGATCGTCATCGTGGCTACCACGGTAGCTGTCAACCTCATCTTGCAGGGGATGATTCCCAGCAAGAAGGGCCCGCAACTAGGCGGGCCCTTCGCTGGATCTCTAAGAGATCACCGGTTCAACCAGCCTTAGCTGGCCTTCGCGGTGGTCTTCTTGGCAGTGCTCTTGCGCGTGCCGGTGGACTTGCTACCGGTCGACTTGCGGGTGGCGGGCTTGCGGCCCTTGGGCCACGACACCACGTTCACGCCGAAAGCCTTGGTAACGGTCTTCGCGGCATCGGTCGCCTTCTCCTTGACCGTGTCGGTCTGAACCCGCAACTGCTTGGCGGGCTTGGTGTTACGGACCTTGGTGGACACGGTACGCCCACGCTTGACGAAGTCGTTGTAGAGCTTCTCGTTCTTCTTGCGGTCGGCGAAACGAGAGAGGCCCTTCACCTTGTCGACGGCTGCCTCACCGGCGCCGACGACTGCGTAAACGATCTCCTGACTTTTCTTAGCCATGTTGTTTGTCACCTCCTCAGCGTGCTCGTTGCGTCGATAACAGGTGACGGGAAGACCGGAGGGATCGCCGGGTCACGGAAGCGCAAGGCGCAACCGGTACCCAACGCCGGGTGGGGGGGTGAAGAGGGTCGCTCCGTCTTCCCGTCAGGTCTACGTCCATCGGAGTCATCCCGTCACATCCTTGACCGTGGCTGCCTTGGGCGCCTCGGCCGAGAGCTGCAAATAGTTGTTGTAGATCTCCACGAGGCTGCGCTTGTGCGCCTCGGAAAGGTAGGGATCCTGGAGGATCGCCGAGATCGTGTCCGAATCACGCCGCTCGTCAAGGATCCCAGCCCGGATGTAGAGGGTCTCGGCAGAGATCTGCAGCGCCTTGGCGATCGATTGGAGGATCTCGGCCGACGGCTTGCGCAGACCCCGCTCGATCTGAGACAGATACGGATTGCTGATGCCTGCCTGATCCGACAGCTTGCGAAGAGACAGCCGGGCAGCCTTGCGCTGGTCGCGGATGAATGAGCCGAGTTCCCCGAGCTTCATGCGCCCGGTGCTGGCGGCTTGATCCACCTTCTCGCCGATCTGCTTCTTGTCCATGACGCTAGCTTTTATATCATCTTTGTATAACAGTTGCAAGCACTAGAGGCCGGGGGATCGTGGCGGGGTGACTAGTTATTTCGGGCTAAAAGAAACCGGACGTATTGCCGATACAATCACTAAGCGTCGCCAATCGAGCACTCTGCGTTATTTGCTGGCCTATCTGGGAAAGGTGATTGGCACGCGACGGCGAAGGAATCGGGCAGATGAAGCGACAATCAACGCGACGAGGCTGGGCATCGACGTTGCTGCTGGGGTTTGCGATCGCATCCCTGGCCGCTGCCACGATGACGTCCTACGTCATCATCGGCCAAGATGCCGGGCGTCAAGCCCAGGTAGGAAACGACATCGAACCTCCCGTGCTTACGCAAGCCCCTGAGGATCCCGCTCCGATAGTTCTCCCCGCGCCTTCCGAGCAACCCGCTCCAGTACCAGGCAGCGCCGCCGATGAGACGGTCGCTCCGGCCGGTGACGCTGTTACCGCCGTGGCACAGGCGCCGGCACCGACCGAAACCACCGACGAAGAACCCGAGAGTTTCGAAGGAGGCCTCGAAGGTGACTCCGAGCCGGGAGATGACTCGGTCGGTGGAGCAGTTAGCGATGTCTTGGATCGTGGCCAGATCGGACCGAGCGATGGCTCTGACGACAGCGAGTCCGACGACTCTGATGACGGTGACTCTGACGAGAGCGAGTCCGACGACGAGCCGAAAGACAAGGGCAAGGGCCACGACAAAGGGGTCGAGTCCCATCAAGGCGGCATGTCGCTGAAGGAAGACGGATCCAAAGACGACTCAGCTTCGCAGAACAAGAACGACGGGTCGAAGGACAAAGGGAAATCGAAGTCCAAAGGGAAGTCGAACTCCTCGAAATCGAACTCCTCGAAATCGAACGGGAAGTCCGGAACCAACAGCAACGGCAAGTCGAAGTCCAAAGGTCCCAAACACCAGGGCGGCATCAAGGGCGCCAAGAACGATGACGATCAGGTCTTACTCGAAGAAGATGACGATGACGCCGGAACGGGCAAGGGCAACAAGGATTCGGCCTCGGACAACAGCGAAGCTTCTGCGGACTCCGGCTCCGGTGATTCAGGTTCCGGCGACGAGTAGCGCCGTTCGCGCTGTCTAGCTCAAAGAAGTAGGGTCTGCTTCACCCGACACGTACCGCCGAACGATCTCGGCCTGCACCTTGTCCATCACTTCCTGAACTACCTTGCGCTTTGAAGAGACCTCGCGCTCGTGTTCAGCCAGCGATCCCAGGATGCCCTTTATCTCTTCAGACGGCAGCGTGCCGAGCCGAGCGAGTGTCTGCTCGCCCACCACTTCTTCTACGCGGCGGCGCGGAACATCGGCGTTACGTGGGATCGAGAAGTCGGGTGCACGTGAGGGAAGAGGGGACTCACCCCGGCCCCCGCCCATCTCCGAGGAAAGGATCGAGGGCAGCCGGGCCAAGAGATCGTCGTCGCCTTGGCCGGAACGGCGGTCGAGCTCGGCAGACAGGATGTCGACGCGCGCCTGGCATAGGCGGCGCTCGAACGACAGCTCGTTCTCGCCCTCGCGTGCTTCCTCGCGCATGGCGCGCAGCTCATCCATCGAGCGGTTCGACATCCCCTCGAGGAACTCAGGGTCTGCAAGCCTCTCGACCAGTCGGCGCTTCCTTCCGTCCGTCATTCGTCCAGGTTACCTCTTGCTCGATGGCAGTCGCAGGAGTTCTCTCGCCTGTTCTGGACTCGCGATCTCTCGGCCCTCGGCTCGCGCCATCGCCGCCACCCGCTCGATCAACTGCGCGTTGCTGGTCGCCGGTACCCCCGCCTCGAAGTAGAAGACGTCCTCGAAACCGGTGCGAACGTGGCCGCCGAGTCGCAGGGCGGCTTGCGTTACCGGCAGGTGTGCCCTGCCGATGCCCGTAGCGCTCCAGGTTGAATCTTGGGGAAGGTGCGCCGCGAGGAATCCGACGGCGTCATCCCAGGCCGGCATCGCTCCGGGAACCCCCAGCACGAGATCGAAGTGCTGATGATGCGTAGAGCCTCGACTCTCGTACAGAGAACCGGCCGTGGCGATCATCCCCGCCTCGAAGATCTCGAACTCGGGCAACACGTCGAGGTCACACATACGGTCGTAGAAACGTTCGATCAACGGACGCGGGTTGCTGAAGACCTCATCGCCGAAGTTCACGGTCCCGGTCGTGAGCGACGCCATCTCGGGACGCAGAGACAACGGGGCCAGACGGTCTTGCTCGGTGTCGGTGACCGCCCCACCGCTGGTGAACTGAACGATCAGATCCGATGCATCCTCGATCGCCGCTTTCGCTGCTCGGAAACGGTCGACCGACATCGTCGGCTCGCCCGAGTCGTCACGCACGTGCAGGTGATAGATGCTGGCACCAGCTTGCCGACAGCGCGCAGCGTCTTCGGCGAGCTCCTCGGGAGTGATCGGGAGTGCGGGCTGCTGAGCCTTTGAGACCTCGGCCCCCACACCACACACGGTGATGATGAGTGGAGTCACGCAGATGTTGTTAGCAGATGGACGCTACGAGCGGGTACGGGTTGACCGCGCCGCCACCGCCGGGATGAAACTCGAAGTGGAGCTGAGGCATGCCCGCCGCGTTCCCGGTGTCACCCACGTAGCTGATGACCTGGCCGGCCGAAACGCGGCCACTGCTAACGGTGTTCTCGATCTGGTGGACATAGACGTAGAGGTTGCCGTCGTCACCCGATAGGTATTGAACGTTGCCACCGATGCCCGAGTAACCGGCATAGGTGATCGTTCCCGACACGATCGCGACCTGCGGCGTCCCGTAAGCGGCCATCATGTCGACACCCTGGTGCGAACGGCCCCCGGAACGTGGTGCACCCCACGAGTCAACGAACGATGACGGTCCAGCGACCGGACACACCATGTCCCCCGAAGCTTTGATCTGGGGGGCCGGCGCGCTCGTCGCGGCGGCAGGCTCGACCTGAGCCAACTCTTCCTTCAACGCTTCGTACTCGGCTGCGACAGAGTTGAACTTGGCTTGAAGCTCCGAACCGAGATCGGTCAGCTCGTCGGTGGCAGCAACGACCCGCTTCCGTTGATCGGCCAGTTGCTGTTCGACGATGGCGAGCCGATCTTGGGCCCGGGCCATCTCGATGAAGACACTCTGGTCGTCGGCGCTGACACGCGACAGCATCTCGGCCGTGTCGGCCAGCTCGTCGAAGTCCTCGGAATCGAGCAAGGCATCGAGGATCGAGGTCCCGCCCGACTTGTAGAGCGCGGCCGCTCGCTCGACGACCTTTGCCCGGAGCCGCTGAGTCTTCTCCTGGAGGTCGGAGCGTTCCTTCTCCAATTGAGACATCTTGTTCTTGAGAGTCTCTTCGGCGGCGCGAGCTGCCTCCAGCTTCGCCGTCGTCGAATCGAGCTCTCCTTGGATCTCGTCGAGGCGGGCCTTCAGATCGCTGAGCTTGCCTTGACCGGAGGCCGATCCCGCGAGCATGGGGATGGCACTAACGGTAAGGAGAGCGATGATCAGGCCGACCCGAAGGATCCGTCTGATTTTTCCCGCGAACACGGGGATCGACGCTAGCACACCCCTTGGTTCGCCGTCCCTAGGCATTGTCCTTGCCTTGCTGGTCGTCTGACTGCACTTGCGGCCGGAATGCCGCCCCCGCAAGGCTTTCGGGGGCCTACACTGGGTCTATGCGGGGCGTTGAGGACTACCTCGAAGAGATAAAGCGGCTGGAAGAAGATGGCGAGCGCATCACCGCCACCGTGCTGGCCCGCATCTTGGAGGTGTCGCTGCCAAGCGCATCGGAGATGCTAAAGCGCCTCGCCTCCGAGGGCTATCTCACCCGCGAGAAGGGCGGCACCATCCTTCTCACCCCCGAGGGCCGCCGCCTCGCCCACACCATGCTGCGCCGCCACCGACTCGTTGAGAGGCTGCTGGTCGACAAACTCGGCATGTCCTGGTTCGAGGTTCACGGTGAAGCCCACAAGATCGAGCACGCGGTCTCGGCCCGGGTCGAAGAAGCCATGGCCAAGGCACTGGACTACCCCGACTACTGCCCGCACGGCCACCCCATCTGCCCCGTGGACCTGCGTGAGATGGTGCGCCTCAGCGAGATGGAGCTCGGAGAAGCCGGCACCGTCGCCCAGATCTCCGAACTCAAAGAAGACGTGCTGCCCTATCTGGACGGCATCGGCATCCGCCCCGGAGCAACCGTCATGGTCAAAGACATCGCCCCCATGGAAGGCCCCATCACCGTAGACACCCCCCAAGGCCCCGCCTCCATAGGCCGCGAACTAGCCGCCCTCATCAGGATCTCCGCCGAGGGGGCCTAGCCCGCCAGCCCTATATACACATTGATGTGTATGATTGCCCTATGCGTACGAACGTCGTGCTGGACGAAGAACTGGTTGAGCGAGTCAAGAAGCTTTACGGCATCCGCACGACGAGAGCGGCCATAGATTTCGCGCTTCGATCGCTACTACCCAGCGACGACAGACGAGACATCCTCGAGCTTGAGGGCATCGGTTGGGACGGTGACCTGACAGAGATCAGGGGCGGCGACAACTGATAGTCGTCGACACGTCAGCTTGGATCGAGCTGCTTCGAGACACCCGATCACCGACCCACTTAGCCCTACGCGACCTCATCGAGTCGGGTGCAGAGCTCGCCACGACAGAAGTTGTGATCGCCGAGCTTCTAGCCGGGGCAAGGCCGGCTACCGTTCAACCCCTTCGGTCTCGCTTACTCGCGTATGAATTGCTCTCGCTTGACGGTCTGCAAGACTTCGAGCGAGCGGCACTGTTGTATCGAAGATGCTGGGCCTCCGGTACAGAGCCCCGGACACTGACCGACTGTTTGATAGCGATCCCTGCGATCCGCAAAGGGGCTCAGCTCCTGCACAACGATCATGACTTCGACGTGATCGCGGAGCACTCAGGGCTGGACGCTCGGCGCCAGTAGGGGACGACCCCCTCGATCCTCGGTTCAGGCGGAGGCCCCGCAGCGCGTCTCCGGCCACTCCACTAGTGGTCACCGCTAGTGATGGGATAACCCAGCATCTGGAGCGTCTTAGCGACGGCGAGGAACCCTGCCTTCTGCGCTGCTCCCTCGGCTTGATGGAAGAATCGTCCGATGAACGATTCCCCGGTTGACCCAGACGCTGCAACCGAGATCGCCGATGTGCTTCGGCTCTCGCAGGAGTTGGCGCTTCGATACATCGACAGTCTCGATAAACGAGACATAGGTGTCGCGACCGACCATCAGACATTGCATGCTGCTCTCGGAAAGCCGCTTAGCGACGAGCCGCTGCCGCCCCAGCAGGTGATCGAGGAACTTTTCGAGGCGGCGGATCCCGGGGTCGTTGCGACCAGTGCAGGACGGTTCTTCGGGTTCGTGGAAGGTGGCGTGCTTCCCGCCGCTCTCGGAGCTGACTGGCTCGCGTCGACATGGGACCAGAACCCCGCCTTCTACGTTCTGTCCCCCGCGGCTGCAACCGCAGAAGAGGTCGTTTCGCAATGGCTTCTGGACCTGTTGAGACTCCCTGCCGAGGCGTCGGTGGGCTTCAC
Source organism: uncultured Actinomycetes bacterium (assembly GCA_937863385.1). Classification (GTDB taxonomy): domain Bacteria; phylum Actinomycetota; class CADDZG01; order CADDZG01; family WHSQ01; genus CALMBW01. The sequence goes on from CALMBW010000020.1 coordinate 237,252, forward strand.
GACGGGTGCACAGTTGGCCAACGTTGCAGGGTTGGCGGCAGGGCGGCATCACGTTCTGAAGGCCGTCGGTTGGGACGTAGAAGCCGACGGGCTACAGGGGGCACCGCCGGTAACCGTCGTCGTTGGAGAAGAACGACACGCAACCATCGGACGGGCACTTCGATTCTTGGGGCTCGGTGAACGAAACGTCACCGTGATACCGGCCGATGCACAAGGGCGTCTCGATCCTTCCGCTCTTGCGTCCGCGCTTAGAGACGTCGATGGGCCCCTGATCGTCTGCGCTCAAGCCGGCAACGTGAACACGGGAGCATTCGACCCGTTCCAAGAGATCGCCGAGTTGTGTCATGAGAGCGACGGCTGGATGCACGTCGATGGCGCGTTCGGGCTGTGGGCCGCTGCGAGTCCGCGGCTGCGGCATCTGACGTCCGGAGTCGAGCTCGCAGACTCGTGGGCGGTTGATGCTCACAAATGGTTGAACGTGCCTTACGACTCGGCGATCGTCGCTTGCGCGCATCCGGACAGTCACCGCAGTGCTCTCGCTCTTCATGCTCCTTACCTGATACGCCACACCGATGCTCTGCGCGACGGCTCGGATTGGACCCCGGAAAGCAGCCGACGCGCTCGTGTGTTCGCCATCTGGGCGGCGCTACGCAGTCTGGGCCGCAAGGGCGTCGTATCGATGATCGAGACGTGCTGCGAACACGCAGAGAGTTTCGCAGCGCAGCTAGCCACCCACCCCGAGATCGACATCTTGAACGACGTCGTTCTCAACCAGGTACTGGTGCGGATGGGAGATGACGACGAAAGAACGAGGCAAACGGCACGCCGGGTGCAGGAGCAAGGCAGGTCGTGGCTCGCCGACACCGTCTGGCACGGCAAAGCCGCCATCCGCATAAGCGTCTCCGATCACGCCACCACGGCCGCAGACGTCACCGAGGCCGTCAGAACGATCATCTCTGCGGCGGAACAACAGCTATAGATCCATCCATATATAAGGAGTGCCCGCGGCAAGCTTCGCGTCGTCGTACAAGTCTGAACCTGTTACTCGTGACCCTGATCTCACGCGGGGGCTGTGAGTCACGACACACTGCCGGCGGCCGTAAGTCCCTAGCCTCTCGGAGTGACTCCCGCCGATCCCCGCATCCGGCTCGATCGATTCTTGATGGATCGATGGCTACCCTCGATCCGAGCAACCATCCGGGCATCCACCTTCATCGGGTACGAATCACACGCTCGCCGGCACGTGATCCCTTACATTGGCGATCTGCGACTGACCGAGATCTCCGGTGAGGTGTTGAACGACCTCTACTCCCGGCTCGCGATCGACGGCAAGCTCGGAGGGACCGCTCTAGCCGCCTCGACGATCCATCGCTGTCACGTCGTGCTCCACCGGGTCTTCAGGGATGCGATCCGCTGGGGCTACCTCGAGCGCAACCCTTGCGATGCGGCCGACCCGCCGAAGCGGGGACTCGACAAGCCCGAGATGACGACGTGGACCGCGGTCGAGCTCGCCACCTTCCTCGCCGGCACGACATCCGATCCCTGCTACGTGGTGTTCCATCTCTTGGCGATGACCGGGCTGCGCCGAGGTGAAGCCCTCGGGCTTAGGTGGAAAGACGTCGACCTGGAGCGAGCAGTCTTGTCGATCAGGCAGACATTGATCCAGATCGCAACCGGCGTTCGCATCTCGACTCCGAAGACGGCTCGAGGCTCGCGAGTGGTTGCACTCGATACCCGGACGCTTTCGATCCTTTGCACTCACCGAGACCGGTGCGGAGGTGGCCCTAACGATCTGGTGTTCCGGGGGCCGGACGGCTCGCCCCTCACGCCGATCGAGGTCTCCCGGCGGTTCAAGAAACTCGCAGCCGATCTGGGCCTTCCCGTGATCAGACTCCACGATCTCCGTCACACGCACGCCACGCTCGCGCTGGAAGTCGGAGTTCACCCGAAGATCGTCTCCGAGAGGCTGGGCCACGCCTCGATCGCCATCACCCTGGACGTCTACAGCCATGCGATCCCGCACATGCAGGCCGAAGCCGCCGATCAGATCGCCTCCCTTATAGAGAACACCGATCCCACCTAACAGAGGGAGAAAAGTAGTTTACTTTCTTGTTTCGAGAGTTTAATCTTCTCACTATGACTCTCGACAAAGACTCCTTGGAGCAGGCTCTTGCCGCTCTGGGCGAGGTGCTCCTAGAGCGTGGGCTCAACTACGAAATCATCGTGGTGGGAGGGAGCGGGCTCCTCTTATTAGGGACCAGCGTCCGTCCGACCAAAGATCTTGACGTGCTGGCGGTAGTCGAACGTGGCGGCCTATCGATCGCCGACCCCCTGCCCACCCCCCTGATTACAGCCGCCAAGGATGTTGGGAACACCTTCGGGCTAGCAGGGGATTGGCTGAATCCAGGCCCCACTTCCCTCTTGGAACTCGGATTCCCTGAGGGCTTTGAAGACCGGCTGACGGCTCGCAGATTCGGGGGTCTCGTGGTCCAAATTGCCGGCCGGGTAGATCAGATCTTCTTCAAGCTCTACGCCACTGCCGATATGGGACCCGGATCAAAACATCTCGAAGATCTCATTCGTTTGACCCCGACTGAAAGTGAATTACTCGATGCCGCCCATTGGATGAGCACACACGACCCCTCGGTTGGGTTTCGTCAGATGATCGTGCGCGCCCTCTCCCACCTAGGTGTTGACGATGCAGATGCCAAGCTCGGGTAACCATGCTTTCAAGGAGCATGCGCTGGATCTGACCTGGAGCCTGTGGTCCGAACTGGGCGTATCCGGTTGGGGCCGCCGTCACCAACAATGGGGCGTCGACCCCGAACCACTGGTCATCTTCACTGCCTGGATAGGTGAACTCGATACGAGATTGAGGGACGAGAGTCTCGATTGGTGTCTCTCATACGGCCGCTATCTGTCCCGGTCACGGTTGCGAAACCTCCTCAAGGACATTCCATCCGATATCGAGGCAGCCTTCGGACGATATGCAACAACCCTCAATGAGCATTCGAACCTGAATTGGCCGGGAATAGGCGAACCATACGAATGGACACCTAGCGGCAAGTCGCACGTCGAAGACTTCACGCCTCCGTCCCTGATCGCACTTCGTTTCCGTGCACTCTTCGGCGTCAGCGGACGAGCCGAAACCCTTCGCGTCTTGCTAGCCGCCAATGCACCCTTAGCCGCGTCCGAGATCGCCGAGATGATCGATTACACGAAGCGCAACGTGTCCGACGCTCTCGACTCGTTGCGGATGGCCGGACTCGTCTCGGGCGAACCCCGTGGAAACCAGATCCGCTACCGATTGCGCCAGAAAGAGCTCGAAAGGCTGATGGCACCCCTGCCCAAGTGGTTCCCAGCATGGAAACCAGTGCTGAATGTCGTGAAGACGATCCTGACCGTCGATTCCCTTGCGAAGAGTCCCAAAGCAGCTCGCGCGGTAGAAGCAAACAAGACGATCAGGAGCATCACGGCCGATCTCATCGCTTCCGGTCTCAAGGGACCCGACACGAAAGTGACCGGTGAGAGCTACTGGGACGCGCTCCAGGAATGGTCGCAAGATCTCATGACAGCCCTATCAGCGGGCGACGCGCCCGGCGCTTTCGATGCCGAGCGGTTGCCCGCTTACAAACCGAAGTAGCTAAGACATGATTCCCATCACTGATGAGAGAACCACGCCTTAGCGCCCGCCTCGTTGGGGACCACCTCCGAATAGACCCTTGGATGCTCTTTCTTCATAGTCTGAGTTCCGACGTCCTAGCGGGAGACTTCTCTAGCCGTTCCATCGTGGTGTAGCGGTACTGTCCCATGCTTGTCGGTGTTGCCTTGCCGGCATGATTGCGTTTGTCATTGTTCACAGGCTGCGCCATGAGCAGAGTACGAGCGTCGTCGGATGGGCTCAAGAGCACAACGTCGTGTGCATACCTTCAGTGCGAGAGGTCTCCTCAAGCAAACTCTCAATGAGTTCTCCCACCCGGCGGTTGACGTCGTCGGCCATCGTTTTGCGTCGAGCGACTTCCTCCTTGGAGAAGACAACTCCTAGTTCTAGGTGAAGGATCCCACGGTCTCCGGAGGCACCGTGCACTCTTGGCGGGATTAATGGCACGTAGGGGGCCCGTCCAGCCTCAACTATTGTGAATACGCTATAGATTTGACAAACTATTGCGGTCTCGCTATAGTTGCTGCATGGGCGAAATGGGTTTTCTCTCGGTTCAGGATGCTGCTCGAAAGCTGGGACTCAGCGAGCAACGCGTCCGTGTCCTGGTTGCCAGTCACCGGATTCCTGCGGCGAAGGTAGGCGGCCGATGGCTGCTCCCAGCCTCAGCCCTGCAGGAAAGATCCGTCCTCGATCGGTTCCCAGGTCGCCCCTTGAGTCCGGCGAACGCCTGGGCTTATCTATGGCTTCTCTCAGGGAGAAACCCGGAATGGTTGGACCCTTCGCAGCGATCACATCTGAAGTATCGACGTTATGTCGACCCGGAGGAACTCATCGCAAGGGTTAGATCAAGGTGTCGCGTCGAGTCCTATTGGGTTCACTCAGGAATGCTTTCGAAACTGCGCGACGACCTGCGGCTCGTGTTGAGTGGAGTCAGCGCGGCTCGGAAGTACTCCATTGATCTGCTTGCTGAACAAGAGGTTGAAGGTTACGTCAGGGCCTCAGAGCTTGAAGCCTTGATCGACGACGTCAAGGCTATCGATGGAGAGCGGCCCAACTGCCTCCTTCGGATAGTCGAGGAGGAGTCGTGGCCGTTTGATAACGAGGAGAGGGTGGCGCCGGCGCTGGTCGCTGCCATCGACCTTATGGAGTCATCGAATCCGCGGGCACGAAGAGCGGGCGCTGCACTCATTTCCAGTTTGCTGGGCGGGTCCGTCTAGTCCGATGGTGGAGATCGTTGTCGCGGACGAACTGGAACAGGAGATCTGGGAGACGCTCATCGCGCTTGCGAGAGAACGACCCGACGGATGGACGTTGATCGGCGCTCAAATGGTGGCTCTCCATGGGTTCGAGGCCGGAAGAGAGCGGCCCAGGCTCTCAACCGATGCCGACATACTCGTAAACGTGCGGGTCGTCCCTACTGCAACAAAGGACTTCTCAACCTTCCTACGAGACTTCGGATTTGACCTCGAGGAGATCTCAGCCGAAGGCATCGGGCACCGCTTCGCTCGCGGCCAGATCAAACTTGACGTCTTGGCACCGGACGGTGTTGGGGATCGGGCAAACCTTAAAACGATTGGAACAGCCCGCACGATTCCAGTTCCGGGAGGTACCCAAGCCTTGAATAGAACCGAGCTGGTTGAGGTGCAGCTAGGGGGAATCACAGGACCTGTGCCTCGTCCCAGTCTTGTAGGCGCGATCCTGATCAAGGCACGAGCTGTAGATGTTGACGACCTTCCCGATGCCCAGCGCCAAGATCTGGCTTTTCTCCTTTCGCTAGTTGCTGACCCAATCCGTCTGGTGGCGGAGATGACGGACACGGAGCGGGGCTGGCTAAGAAAGCGTTCTGAACTAAAAGACCAAGGTCACTCAGCCTGGGGAGAGCTTCCTGCGGATAGGAACGACGACGCATACGCTGCGTTTTCGACCTTCGTTGGATGATCGGAATCCCATTCATGGTGGGATTCTTGAGCCCAACAGCTAACAAGCGGAAAACCGTCACAACCTCTCCCTACACTAGAGATCATCGTGGAGGAGGAGTGATGACCAGAGGGCGTCAACCTAAGGACTGGGAACGAGATGTACGGGCGGCACGAAAGGCTGAACAGGTCTTCTATGAGCAACTCCGTCATGATGAGCGACTCAACGATCTCCAAGACCTTACAGACTCCTTCGACTCTCTTGACTTCAGCTTCACCTGGGAGGGGACAAGTGTGAACGTTGACTTGAAAGAGAAAAGGCAATCCTATTCGCAGTGGTATCAAGAACTCTGGCCCGACGTGCGGAGGAGCGACCTGTTCATCCTTGACGAAACCGTCTACAGACGAATCATCTGGCAAGGAGGAGGCGGCTATCTAGTCGTCCATGATCACCCCGAATCGCGGTGGGTCATCTTTGGTCCTTGGGAACTTACCCTTGGACCGCGCAAACGCTTTCAAAGATGGGGGCAGAGGTCTGCCCAAGCGTTCGCCAAAGGAAAGCTGCTTCTTGATCTCTCGGCGGGCGCTTGCACCAGATCCTCGTTCTCAGTCGATGATCTGCTTGACACCATCGGCCGTACGATAAGGGAGCGGGACGCCGTTGAGGCCGTGGCTTATAGGAACCTGCAGCTGCCCGAGGTGGGTGGCCGATGACCCGCCTTAGAAAACAAGTGAGCCGACCCGTACGAAGTAGCATAAGCAGCATGGCCTGGGGTCTACTTTCGTGAACCGAAACCACAAGACTCAAAGCACTTCGAGTTCATCTTTTGGTGTTTCTCGAAGGGAGAATCACGACTCCTCGGAGTTCTACTCTCGATTTCCTGTAATAGAACCAAGTAAAGACGACACGATTAGCGACAAAAAGGCTATCGATCAGATCTTCTGTGGCGACGCGCGTCGTATGACAGAAGTCGATAACAATTCGGTCGCGTTGGTAGTTACCTCCCCTCCGTACTTCGTTGGGAAACAGTACGAACAAGACCTCGAGTCTGGACTGGTGCCTAGCAGCTACATCGAATATCTGAGCATGCTAGAGGAGGTCTTTGCTCAGTGCGTTCGTAAGCTCGAACCAGGTGGGAGAATCGCCGTCAACGTAGCAAACCTTGGCCGCAAGCCGTACCGATCACTTTCTTCCGATGTCATTGACATTCTTCAGAACAAGCTAAATCTGCTTCTGCGGGGAGAAGTGATTTGGCAAAAAGCCAGAGGTGCAACTGGATCATGCGCATGGGGATCATTTCAAAGACCCGCGAATCCCGTTCTCCGAGACCTCACTGAACGAGTTGTTATTGCGAGCAAAGGACGGTTTGACCGCGCCCTCAGCGCAAGAGAAAGGCACGGCAGGGGATTGCCTTCCGAAACCTCCATATTCAAAGAGGAGTTCATGGAGGCCACAACAGATGTTTGGGAGATTCCCCCGGAAAGCGCTACACGAGTAGGGCATCCAGCGCCATACCCTGTGGAGCTTCCCGAGAGACTCATACACCTATATACGTATAGAGAAGACCTCATCTTGGACCCCTTCATGGGGTCCGGAACAACAGCCGTAGCTGCTGTTAGAACCCATCGTCATTTCGCTGGCTACGACACCGACCCTGAATATGTAGTTGGCGCTCAGCTACGCGTCGCTCAAGAGAAGGAACAGGTAGAAGCGTCCGGAGAGGGAACCTGGCGCGCCAGTGTCGTTCTACCCGCCATTCGCATCGAAGTCCCTGAAACCGACGATTTTCAGGCCCGCGCGGTGAAGGAAGGCAGGGCCGCCCGAGAGCTAGCTGAAAAGATGCTGGAGGCATGCGGTTTCGAAGCTATTGCCAAGGATGTGCGCTTCCCAGAAGGCGTAGAAGTCAATTTCCAGGCAACAGACAAGAAAGGAGCGACGTGGTTTTTCGATGTTTCGGGTGGCTTCACCAGCAGTCGCCCTGGCCTGAAGCGGACAGACACGCTTTGGAAAGCGCTTGGAAAAGCTGCCGTTCTCCGAGAATCGCATCCGAATATTCCTCTGGTGTTGCTCACAACGGATCCCCCCGCACAGGGCAGCGCTGGTCACGCAGCTCTTGCAGTCCTCCGTGGTCGGAATAAACCGATCTATGACGTCGTGCAGCTTGCGTCAGAAGAGGGACTGATTCAGCTGAGGGATTACGCACAAAGTGGCCCTCGCCGTTCTTAGCCCAATGGGTTCCGTCGCAGTTGCAGTCATACGTAGTGATCCACCGCAGATTTTCATCGCCGATGACGAGGCGACCCTCAGTCGGGTCTTGGCACTACAGGTTGTCTCACAGAGTGACCCTTCCATCCTTGCTGAGGCCGGAGTCCTTGAGGAAGTGCGAAGCGCCCTTCTTCAAGAGCGCTGGGGTGACGCTGTGGCCAGCTGGATGGAAGCGACCAGTGAAGAAGTTGACGCCTATCCAGATGAGACTGTCTGGCAAGGGGGGAACTTGGATGCTGAAGCGACCTCTCTAGAGATCAGGCTAGCAAGAGTCTTCACGGACTAGTAGTCGTTCGAATCTTCCTGGTGTCCATCGATACGATCAGCAGCAACCAGGAGGAGGTCATACTCATCCCTTGAGATGTGCCGATTCTCATACTCATAATGGTGTTCCGCGAGCTTCCGCACAGCATCGGCCAGCGTTAGCTCAGCGTAAAAATCCTTGCCCGGCATCCCTTAACCCCCTGAACTCGGCCTACCACGCATTTTGCCCTCGTGAAACTCTAGTCGATCCTGCTCCTCAGATGAGCAGTGTCGCACTGTCAACAATCGTTACCGACGATGGCTTCGACACCAGTCGCAAGGCTGTGTCAGCTCGGGCAGCATCTCCTCGGCCAGCCCTGGTGTGGGCTGCATGTCCGGCATCCCGGGTGGTGGTTCCGGTTGAGACCGGCGTGTGTTCGCCACGATGCCGATCGTCGCAGCGTTCACGGCCCGACGCTCATCTATTCCGTCCCGTCCAGCCCGCTGCTCGAGAAGCAGTCGTGTGAGCGCGGCAGGGTTGTGCCAGCCCAGAGTCATGCGAGGGCGATCGTTGAGCTCGCCAGCACCGCAGCCAGCTGGGCGGCATCATGCACGCGCGGGTCGCTGCCCTTAGAGAAGACTTGGCGCAGCAGCCCATCGGTGTTCTCGTTGCTTGGTCACCATGGGCTGGCCTTGTCGCAAAGGAAAACCAGGATGCCGAACGCCTCGGTGATCTAGCGTGCAGCGCCAGTTCCTTGCCCTGATCCCAGTCAGCGAGCGGCGCTGAGACTCGGTAGTAAGGCGAACGCAATGATCGCATCACGCACCGCTTCGGCGGTGTGCCGCCCGGGCAGGTGCAGCAGGAGGGTGAACCGCGAGCAGCGATCCACGAGCGTGCCGATCGCGGAACGGTTCGCCGCACCGACGATCAGATCTCCTTCCCAATGCCCCGCACGGTTCGGTCAACCACCTCCGCCCGGCCGCTGGTCGAGCATGGTCATGCCCACCAGGGTGCCGCGGCGCTCGTCGCCGCGGCTTGCGGCGGCGCCCAGCGCTTTGGGTATCTCGCGGTGCAGACCCACCCAGCTCCGGGCGCAGACCGTCTGGTAGATCGTCTCGGGAACGAGGTACCGCTCGGGTTGGTCGAAAGACTCCTCGCGCAGCGCTCTGCTGATTTGCTCCGGGCTCCACCGCTTCTGAGCCGGTCCGCCACGACCCGGTGCAACACCGGGTCGTGGATCAGCTTGCCGCGGCCGGAACGGGTTGGGCGGTCTGCAGCCAGACTTTTGCTCTGAGCGCCCGATACCGACCACTGGCTGGGCCACGGTTGCGCCGCAACTCGGCTGAGGGTCGACGGGCTGCGGTCAGTACTCGGAGGCGATGGAGCGCACGGCGTGCCCTCCGCTGCAGGTCCGCGATGTGTACCCGCTCGTCCTCGGACAGATAGCGCGGGGGATGTCTACTTTGCGGGTTGGGACCACAGGTGGATAGTTCAGCCGCTGCCCACCCCTGTTCGTGATCTCCCGCCCGTATCGCCGGCGTTTCCCGATCCGCCGAGATCCCCACGATCCGGCACGCTTCAGCATTCGGCCCACCTCGAGCTATCAGCCGCGCGAACCACTCTCGCTTGGCCGTCTGCGGCACGGACCCGGCCGTCCAGATCCCATCGCAACCTCCGAATGCCTCGGGTGCGGCGATTACTAGAACCGACGATTTTCCGCCGTCGGGTGGGTCAGTTCAGGCTAACCTTGTTGCCGTCTGACCCGCTTTACCTCCCTATGTGACAGCGGTTAACGATCGATCCGTGAGAAGACAACGAAATCCTGAATGGTGGCTCCACCGGGTCCAGGACCGTCCGTGCCTACAAACATGCCGTTAACTCCACGGGCAGAGACCGAACGGTCAGTTGTTCTTCCCACTTCCAGCCCATTAATCCCTAGCTTGAGGACTACATTCTTTGAATCCCTTCGTAAGAGGCACCCGGCTCTTATTGTTGTGACCTCCCCCAGGAGGTCCGGGCTGAAGGATCCCTCCCTAAGGATCTTCAAGTTCTCATCGCGACGAATGATCTTGAAGGTGCCCTCACTGGAAACGACCAAGTAGTACCCCCTAGGGCCATTTTCCAAGCACGTGAGACCGAGCTCGCTCGCGTTCTGAAAGTTTCCTCTTAAGCGTGAAACGGTCGACCCAAGTTCTAGCCCTTGCGGACTCTGGAGGACCGTGTAGGCGTTTTCGGCATCCACAACTACGTCATAGACACCATTATCGATCTCGAGGGTAAGCCCATTGGCGGCCTGCTCCGGCCAACCCTGATTCACGTCCTCGAAGTCATCATAGAAGACTGACTTCACCGGCCCTCGCTTTTTGGGGGAATCAAACCGATCAAGATTGATTTCCATTCCAAGCCAGCTTGCGAGGAAGAACACCAGGATGAAGTTTGTCGTTGAGGCCAACGCGGCCACAAGAATATTGACTGTTTTCGTACACATCGATACAACGCCTTTGACGACTATGGCTAGCTGGTGGCCTTGCTCAAGACAGCTCCTGAGGCACTTACCGGTTCCCTGGGACAGCGACTGCAGGAGTCGGTGAACGGCTCTTTTTGCGTGGTCGTTCAAGCGCTTCCCAGTAGAGGCGAGCCACTGGGGCGTCCTGAATAACCATTGCTTGCTCCGTATTAGGTTCCGCGAGATGCGGTGAGAGAAGGCCGTTGTGCTCAGGACAAGGCCGCGGGCTATGGCTAATCCAACTGTCCCAATGTGCCTTGATAACGCCTCCAATTGAAAGCTCCTTGAGCGATATGCACCTTGGAACCTTCTCCAGGATTGAGTTTGAGGTGTCCGACCGCCAAGTGTGGACTCGTGGTCGAGCAAGTCGTGCTCGGTTGATCTCTTGCCAAACACTCCTATCGCTCGCGTGTCGGCAGATCTTCTCAGTTTCTCCCACAGCATTTCAGCGGTCGGTCGTTGATGCGGATCAGTTCGAGTGCAAGCGAATATGGCCGCAGACAACCATTGCAGATCCGGATGAGTCTCCACGTGGATACCGTCACTGCTCCTTGTAGGAAGTTGGCCAATGAGCAGCTCATAGAGAGTGATTCCAGCGGAGAAGATGTCTGAGGCTGGGTAGTAGTGACCTTGAAGGACCTCCGGAGCCATGTACGCTCGCGTGCCCACCAAGACACCCGTTTCTGTAACCCGATCTGCTGACGGCGCAAGAGCGATTCCGAAATCGGAAATCTTCAGACGATTGCTTTCAACCAAGGCGTTTGAAGGCTTGATGTCTCTGTGGATAATGCCAAGGCGGTGAACCTCGGCCAGTCCTGCAAGCAACTGTGGGACGAGTGGAACAAGTTCTGACGCGGGAAGTGGACCCCTCTTGACCTTTGTGGCAAGGGTTTCTCCATCGATGAACTCCATGACAATGAAGGGCCGATGCCTTGCAGTGATTCCGATGTCATGGATTGCGACGATGTTCGGATGAGAAAGAAGCGCGAGAGATCTCGCTTCTTGGTTTACTCGCTGGCCGAAGTCAAGACTGCCCGAAGACTTAGCAACCTTTACGGCCACGGCCCTTTTCAATCGAATGTCTGTTGCCGCGTAGACAACCGACATCCCACCTTCACCTGCTATCCAATCAAGTCGATAACGGTTTCTTACCACCGTCCCAATGCCGAATCGACTTCTACTCGGGGTGGAGAGACCAAAGAGCCGTTCCGTCGTCGATTGAGATGCGGCCTCTTCCGTTGGATCGAGGTGAGCGAGATCAGCGAGCGCAGATTTCATAGTAATGACTAGTGTGCAATTTCAGCATCTCCATTGACAATATAGAAGGGATCGCTATATAGCGTAATTACCTCTCACTGAAAATGAGCTCCTACATTTAGGGAACGAAACAATGAAATGTCCGAATTGCGGCGGCTCTACCACAAGGGTTTTGGAAACACGCTCTGTTGGAATGAGCGAGATTCGGAGGAGGCGAGAGTGCGTCACCTGCCGACTGCGATTCACTACTTCTGAGCTTGTTTCCGAGGGCTCCATGCTTGTCCGCAAGAGCGACGGTCAGATCGAAACACTCAAGAGGAACAAACTAAGAACCTCCATGCTGAAGGCAGCCGTAAAGAGATGCAGCGACGCTGATCTGGATGACATGGTTCAGAGGGTCATCGAAGTCATCGCCTCGAATGAATTCGAGAATCCAATCGATTCTCATCTCATTGGAACGTCCGTTCTGAGAGAACTGCAAGATCATGACCCCGTTTGGCATGTGAGGTTCAGTCTGGTATTCGAAGGCCGCCAAGATCTAAAGGGGAAGCGTTCGGCCAGCTTCGCGACACCAGACGATTTCCTCGGTTGGCTTGAAAGCCAATACCCCAACATGGACCGATCTAGATACCGACCACCTCGAGAATTGCCGGTGGTGATCAAGAAGGATGGTCGACGCGTCCCCTTTGCTAAGAGCAAGCTTGAACGGAGCTTGGGATTGACTACGAAGGGTCGAGGTTTAGACGACGCTGAGGTAGCTGAGAAGGCTCGTCAACTAGCGGGGACGATCGTGGATACATTCAAGAATCAGGCGTTAGTTACGACTGGGCAAATTGCCGCCGAGACCCTGAAACAACTCCTCGAGCAGGACCCCATAGCGTTTCTTCGAGCGGCCAGCTCCAGCAAGGAGTATCAGTCGGTAGAGGACTACGCAAGCGAGGCCGAGAAACTTCGCACGTTCTATGCCGAGCGTGCACCAAAGCATGAGGACCGGTAGCGCAAGCGCGTTCATGGCGGGATTTGCACTACGAGGCAGATGCTTCAGCAAGATCCTTAAAGAACATTCCCAGGTGAGCCACGCTCTCTGAGTAGTCTTGGCCGGTCACATATTCGGCGGCGATGGAACGGGCGATCTCAAACAAGTCGATCAGAGAATCCGAAGGGATATCGAGCCCCGTGATCTCTGTCGTATCGGGGAGGCCGCGAGTGACAACCCTTGGGTCTCTTAGTTTCCCTAGGCTGATCTTCGAGTGCTCCGCGTTCAGGAAGTAACGTAGGTAGAGCAAAGCCATGTTTGAGTTGATCCCCAAGTGGCCGACACCCAGACCATCCCGGAACACATACACGTAGCTCTCATCCACTCCCTCGCCAAAATGAAGGCATTCGAGATAGTCGCCATTCCAGACCCGAACCATTCTTCGAATGTCTTCGGCGGGTGTCGCAAGTTCCGTTAGCCAGAAAGTCCACGGAAGAAGGTCTTTAAGTCGACCGTCGTAGTACCCGGCATCTTCCTCGGCGACCAACAGAATTGAGTCCACGACCTGATGCATTGACAAACCCTATCGATCCAAGTGGGACCAGCTCACAGCCGAGCCTGAGGTGGTGCGAAAAAAGGACCTGAGCCAGTGTTCTGAAGAACGGGATCGTCAGGGTGCCTAGTCAAGGCAAATCGAACTGCTCCATGAGTCAGCCACGGCGACACGTGGCCGCGCAGGGCCCTAAGCTGCCCCCTTCCTTAGGTTGCATGTATTGCAGAGAACCTGACCATTCTCAACTGTAGTCTTTCCACCTCTTGAATGAGCCTTCTTATGGTCTGCATGGAACTCGGTCTCCTCGCAGAGGGCACCACAGATCTGACAGGTTCCTCGGTCTCTCCTATAAATTGCGGTCCGTTGCTCCTTACTAAAAGACCGCGTTGGGTCTTTTACAGCTAAGGTGACAATACGCCCCACCAGATACTCATGAAGGAATTCGTGCCTGTACCGCAAGTCCTGGATGCTGTCGGAACGGGCAGCGTTCGTGTAGGCAGCGAGAGCAGAGTTCTGCTTCTCCTCGGCGAGTTCTGAGTTCTCGACACGTTCTTGCTCGAAGTCGAGCAAAGCCTCAGCAAACTCACCGCCGTGCTGAGACAGGTCATACGTATCCAACATCTCAGCAACCAAGTACGGAAGTGTGATCAATGAATACTTCTTGAAAGCCGGGTTTTGCTTTCCCTTAAATGCTGCATACATGAAGTTGTAAGCAGTCTTTAGGCGTCGTACTTCTTTCGTTGTGAGTGCGATTGATTCGTTCTGCCGGTAGGTTCTTTTGATAGAAGAAGCCCGAATGTCGGTGATCGTCCCTGCGAGAAGAAGATGCAAGGCCTTCGCGACGGCATCTTCCCAAGCGAATCTCTTATTTGCGAACCCGCATAGCTCAAACACCCTGTGCCTCGACAGAGACTCGACAACATTTCGCATGTTGCCTGGGATCGCTCGACGCTTCTCTGGGGCGTTGAGAGGCGTACCATTTTGCATCCGTAAAAAAATCTCCTCAATATCGTCATCGCTGTACCCGGTCAGGACGACAACATCCAGAGCAACGTTGCGAAAGCGCATTTGGAGATCAGTGTCTAACTCAGAAAACACCCGCGAGCGAATGGGATTACCGTCAACATCATCTGCGTCTTGAGGCATCTTGAATTCATCATCAAAGAAGGCGGAAATGGCTCGGAGTCGCTGCTGGCCATCCACCACCTCGTACTCGAACGTCCCCCTATCTATCTCTCGGAAATAGATCTTAGGGATATCTATCTCGGCAAAAAGAGAATCAATGAGCAGTTGATTCTGAGATCGAGTCCACACGGCCTCCCGCTGATACTCTGGGTTCAGCCAGAGTTTCTTGGAATCCATTAACCACTTTAGATTCGCGACAGGAAATGGTTTGGTCGATTTCGATCGCTTGGACAACTACCCTCCTCTGAGAATACCGTCGCTGCGATCCTCCCTGATCACGACCAACCGATCAACTCACCCAGATGCGATGATCCCAAATGTCGAAAGCAACCATAAATGGATGGTTCGCCTGATGACGTAGATCCTTCGAGGGGCATAGGTCCACTCGGATGCGTGACCAATTCCGGCAACCGCTAAACGATCGCCATCGACACGACGAGAGCCTCAAATATACCTAGCGCCGCGCTCTTACCGACTGGCTCCAATCTGGGCTCATTTGGTTAATGCAGCAGACTGGGTCATATGCCTGGCGCTGTGTAGAGCATTCTTTCTTCTCTCGATACTGGAGTGGAGCGGACTCCCACATCCGCTAGTTGCCTCAACCACTCCAAGCGGGTTCAGAGCAACTCCACCCGTGGAACCTTCTCCAGGTCCTGCCTAGGGCAGTGCGGCCTCTCGATCCTTCGATGCCCGCTAGTGATGGGTGAGCTAACTAACCACCTGGTCACATCGATCCAACCAAGACCGGTAGGGCGCGCATCCTGGATGCATGCCACTAACAATCTGTTTCCACCCCTCGGCCGGCGAGTCGCTAACGACTCCAATACGTTCGATGAACCAGTCGAAGTGACAGCACTTGTCTTCCATCATGGGCCGGGCTTCCAGGAGAAGAGACTTCATTTCTTCGATCAGATCCTTCATCAAACCCTCCTGCCCTATAGATCAATAAAGCTCACAGAAGCACGCGGGCAGTTCAGGCAAGCACCACCGCTCCTTCCTAGGAAATCCAAGACGCAAAGCATCCCGTTCTTAGTGCTGGGCACGTCCGTGGGCACTAACGCTCCCATTGGCCATTTGAGCTACCTCTAATGTAAAACCTGATGGTGGATCCAGATGTGGGAGTAAGAGCCGCTGCCTTCGAGTTCCTACGTAAACTCACGGAGCAGCACGGAGATGCGCTCCCCCACAGAAAACTCAGGGAGGGATTCGAACACGACGGAGTGCGGGTTCCCCTTCTAGGTCCCCAGGGAATCTTCAAGCCTGCTGCGATGAGAGGTATGCCGCTAACGATCACCACTTCCCCCGTAGTCAAAGGCAAGCCTCGACCCTACGACGACGAGATCACTCCAGATGGGCTGATTGTTTACCGCTACAGGGGCACCGATCCGAATCACCGCGAGAATGTGGGACTTAGAAGAGCGATGGAAACTCGCACACCACTCATCTACCTCTACGGGCTAGTACCAGGCCAGTATGCCGCGGCCTGGCCGGCCTACATCGTGGGCGATGATCCCGCATCTCTGACTTTCACCGTGGCTGTAGATGAACCTCATTCGCTGATGGCGACTCAGCCGGCAGATGAACTAGCCGAGGACATTCGGCGTCGATACGCCACCCGTATTCAGCTGCAACGGCTCCACCAAGTCGGGTTCCGACAGCGAGTCATCAGGGCCTACCAAGAAGCATGCGCAGTATGTCACCTGCGTCATCTAGAGCTCCTGGACGCCGCACACATCCTTCCCGATTCTGATCCCATGGGTGAGCCCAGCGTCACCAATGGCCTTGCGCTATGCAAACTTCACCATGCTGCCTTCGATTGGAACATCATCGGCATCCGTCCTGACATGGTGGTGGAGGTCAGTTTCAAAGTGCTCGCCGAGGTCGATGGCCCCATGCTAGTTCACGGTCTCCAAGGCTTCCACGAAACACCATTGCATCTACCTAGCAAGAAGGCAGAGAGGCCAAACGTGGAGTTCGTTGCAGCCCGTTATGAACGCTTCAAAGCGGCTGGTTAGTTCCACAGGTTTGTGGCCTCTCGCATTGAAATGAGACCTCCATCAGTCACGAGGTAGTGATCGACTAAGTCGACTCCCGCTCTACGAGCGTCTTCAAGAAACGACCTTGTGAATCGGGAGAGGTCCGAGCTTGGTTGTGCAACGTCTCCATTAACGCGGCTGGTCAATAGGACCCCCGAGGCGTTCGAATGCTTGATGAAGTCCAGCACGATCTCAGTCGGGACGTCATGCACCTCCTTGTCGCGCGAGACGAAGCACTCACTGTCACCGACGAATCCTTCGTTCGATACGCCAGTGGCAAAGAGAACACTGCCGCTCACCCCGGCAAGAATCTCGATGAGATGACCTACTGCTTGCTCAGGTGTTACTCCGTTCACGCCAGCAACCTCCTTGGGTGGGGACTGACCTAGATCAAATCCGTTCCCCCCCGGGATTGACGTGACCTGGATCACATCAGGCACTCGATTGGGGATACGCACGACGCTCCGGAATCGACCAACTAAATAGATTCGGCAAAAGAGCCGATGTGAAGCTGTGGGGACAAGTCTTGGCGTTCTAGATCAGATACACCGGGAGCGGGCTCTCGTTCGAGCCCGAATCGGCCCGACCATTCTGCTCTTTGGCCTCTTCATGGGGGCTCTTGCGGTCGCATCGATCGTCATCTTCAGCTTCCTTAGGATGGCTTGGCTAGGTTGGTTCCTTGCAGGTGCCATCGCAGGAACGGTCATCCTGTTTCGCAACTACCAAATCGACCTGCTCGCTGGGGTTTCAGAAAGAGTGGCGGGGCTGGCTTTTGAAGGGGACACCAAACGCTGCCTGCAACAGATCCCTGGAAGCGAAGTTCTCGAGGACTTTCCGCTTGAGTACGGCAACATCGATCAAGTCGTCATCAGCCCAGACGGTCTGCTGGCAGTGGAGACCAAGTGGACGACCAAACAGGTTGACTTCAACGCCACCTATGAGAGTGCTCAACTGCGAAAGGGCTTAGGTCAGGCGCGACAAGGTGCACGCGAGCTTGGGCTCCTTGTGCAAAAGAGTGTCGATTGGAAAATGGACATCGAGATTCAGCCGTGCCTTGTAATTGCTGGCATCAAGGTTCCTTCACTGCCCGGAGGAGTAAAGGTGATCGACAGGGTCTACGTCCTTGTCGTAAGACAGCACAAGGAGTGGACGACTCTTTTCAGGACTCAGCGACTCAACGAATGGCAGGTACGCGCTCTCGCCGACGGTCTCGAGGAAACTCGGCGAATTCGTAGTCTCAGCGCATCCCACTTGTAAATGGGATTCGGTCCCCGAACATCGGCTCAGCAAGAAACCTGTTGATGTCACAGCAGCTCTCTAGGATGAGCCCATCATGAACAGCAGCCAGGGATACGAGATCGCGTACCGGGAAGCTCTACGTGCTATCTCAGACCAACAGACAGCCGTGGACTCCGTTCAATCGAGGGTCGGATTCGTCGCCTCGGCGGGCGTGATCGAGTTATCGCTGATCGCACAGCGCATCCAGGACCCGGGTAGGACCAAGTTCTCGCTTTGGGTGGCCGTTGCACTGTTCCTTCTGCTTGTCATCTGCAGCGCCTACGCCCTCTGGCCCCGACGCGACTGGCGATTCCATTTCGGTGTCGACAGGCTCCACTCCGAGTACATAGAACACGCAGAACCACTATCGGCCAGCTTGATGATGAGAGATCTCGCAATCCATCTTGACCGATACTTTCGATCGAACGCCGTTCGAATCGACAAGATCTCGCTTGCCTTCGCCATCTCGCTGATAGCCCTCGCTGCCCAGACCGCCTTATTTGCCTATGATGTGACCGGAGGGCAATGATGGGACGAGAAGAGAAGCCGATGGAGCCACAGAAACCTCAGATCGAACCCGGCAAACCGCTACGACCCGATCCCGGTTATCCGGAAACAAGAGGTGGCACGCGGCAAGTGGACCCGAAGAAGGCGCGGACCTCCGAGGAGAGGCTCTCCCGGTAGTCCAATCGCACTCATAGTGAAGTGCCCCCATCAGACTCGACGCTCGATTGCCACTTTGCCGCTACCTGTCGAATGACCGAGCCTGGCTCAGCATCCGGACCCGACCGCCACCTAGCAATGTAGTCAGGATCACTGCTGAAAGGCGGATCCACAACATGGGCGATTCGAGCTAAAGCGGGCGCACTGACTGCTTCACCCAGCACGACCGCGTGCTGTCTTGCTAGACCCGGCAGTTGTCGAAGAACATCTCTCCCAGCAAGAGGAGTGGCGTGCCTAATTAGGTTTTGGTCCAATTCGTTTACGACTCGATGCGCGATTAGGGTGCCGCATTGCGAAACAACAGTGGTCGAAAGTTCTCCCGGCCTCTGAGAGGCAAGCATCAAGGACACCCCGAATTTGCGACCCTCTTTGGCTATGCGTTCAAAAGTGGCGGCCGCTCTGGAGTCTTTGCCCCCTGAGGTATTCGGAATGTACCGGTGTGCCTCCTCCAAGACAAGGAGCATCGGGAAGGAGGAACGGGGATCGACTCGTTGCGCGAAATCCATAATCAGGCGTGCTAGGAGAGCAGTCACATTTTCAAGTACATCGGCCGCGATTAGGCTCAGGTCGATTACGGTCACGGAATGCCTTAGGGCATCCTTCGAAGCGTCGGAGGGAGGCAATTCCCAAGGAGGCGCGCTACTGGCTTCCGACGCGACCCCTGCGTACCCCAATACGTGTCCAAGATATGCGGCAAGAGATTCGTCAAATTCGGGCACCCGAGTCAAGAAGTTGTACCTAGCGTCAGCTAGGAGTCGGCTCAGCCTCATCAACAACGTTGCTGCATAATTGACTATCCGCGGCTCATTGATCGACTCAAGTTCAATCCGGTCGGGAAGGTAAGTCCGGTACAACTCCTCCAATGAGTAATGCACCGGAGCATCGAAGTCTGCGGAGGCGACTGAAGCGCCCAAGCCGAGAGCGTCTATTGCATCATCAAGTTTTTTCTCAATTCCACGCACAATCGCGTCGAACAGTTCTCGCTGCTCAGCGGTGAGGTGAACGTCCCAAGCCTTCTTCGGATCCGTGACGAGATCGAGATCTTTCCACTTAGCAACGAACTCGCCGATGCCAGTCCAAATTGATGCAGCCTCGTCCTGATTGGCCTCTTCCGCACTCTTGCGCAAGGATGATATTTCGGACTCCAAAGAAGAGAACTGGCCCGCAAGCGGTGGCTGCGGCGTGCGTGAGCCCGATTGATCAATCTCTCTTATCGTCCCTATCACCCGGCTCATGATGCGAACATTTGAGAGCAGATCTGATTCAACTCCTTCGCGGAGACGAGCATCCGCAATCGCTCTTTGGAGCAACGGGGCTTGGGCTAGCTCGCTGGCGCGGAGCAGGGATAGATGCTCTTCGTTGTTCATGAACCAGTGAGGTACGACTAAACCAGACTTCGCTCCGGGTTCGGGTCCAATGAGGAACGGATTTGCTTTCTTCGTTCGTTCAGACCCAGGTTGAAAACATTTGCTGTATTCCCCGTTCGAATCGAAAATGATGATGTTGGAATAGGGCACATCTAGCTCTAGCAACCCGTCAATGATTGCTGTCAATGTGCAGCTCTTGCCCGAACCGGTCGATCCCACGACAGCTGAATGACGGGCCAGGAGCACATTGGCGTCCAGGTATACGTCTTGGTCAGGCGCGACGACCGCTTCCCCTAAGCGGATTGATGGTCCTTTACTCGGGCGAAATATCGTCTCCAGGTCAGCGCGCGTCGCTACTTCGACCGGCGCGAACAGTGAGGGGTAATTCGTGAGCCCAGAAAAAAACTCCGATCCCTCAATTCGACCGATCATCGTCGCGGAAAGCTCACGTCGGATAGCTGCCGGCAACCCGTACTCTCCCCGTCCACTCGGCTGCTGCTCTGCTACCTTGAGCCCTGTAATAACGGCTAACAGACGATGTGGACCGGCCGCCAAAGTGACGTAGGAGTTGATGGACCCTAGCGGCAGCACCCCAGAAGGTCCAGCCTTGACCATCCCAATCACCGACGGGTCAAGTTCGATGGAGATTCGTTCGCTCTCGATTGAGGACACCCAACCAATAGCGTTGTTCTGCTCCCGGAGTGCCGTCACTGAACGTCCACTTTGTTGGCTTCAATAGAGCCCAACAAAGCTTCCTCCACTTGCTGGTCGCCCGGGTCGTTTTCCGAACCACTGGGGTCCGGGAGCATCGTTGAAGCCATCGCTTCAAATGTTGACGTTGATCCGGTCAACACCATGACGCGAGGATCTTCAAGTGCTGCGAGCCGCCCGAGACGAGTATCCGTCAACTGCGGTTCCGGCCGTCCTTCTTCGGGTGCTGCATCCTTTTCTATGACGTCTTTCGGATTCACTACCAATAGAGAGAAGGATGGATTGGCGCGGAGAGCCTGGTAAATGAGTCTGTTTATATGCTCATCAGCGAAGCTATAGCCGATGACGACTAGTGCCGATTGGCTCGCCGACACCGTGGTGGAGAAAATTCTTAGCAGATCTGCGTACGGATAACCCAACGTATCTGACTCCTTGTATGGAGTCGGATAGATGAGGGCAAGATCTCCTCGCGATGGTGTCTCACCCGTTTGAACGACCTCCTGCGAGCCACTGATTGTTCCCCGGGCGGCCCAGTTGAGGCTCCCATGGATCTTGTACAACCGAAGTGCTCGTGGGACCCTATTGAGCTTTCGCTCGCCTTCTTCTGAGGAAAAATAAAGATCTAGGTCGTAACTTTCCAACCTCATCTGTCGCCGAAGGGAACCGACAAAACCATCAAAGAATGAAACCGATGACTCATCTAGGGCGCGCTCAATTGCTACATCGTAGTTAGTTGTAAACACCTTCATGCGTGGCAACTCGCCTCTCCGAGCAGCGAGCACCTTACGGAAGAACTCCTGATGGATTTCCCACGGTTTTGAGGCGTACGGTGACGTCCTTGGGATTCGGGCAGGTAGCTCACAGGCTTTGGCCAGTGCAAAGTTCAACTTCGCTCTCAACTCGTGAACAACTGAGATGGAAAGCGAAGAATCCTCACTAGTCACCGAGTCCAACTTCCAAGACCGCGCGTAGGACAAGGAACTGGATAGAGAAGCCAGAACCTCCTCAAGATTTCCTTCCTTAGCCTCCAGCAAGGAGGCTAAGAGACCTTCTTCACTACTCTCTAGCGATTCCTCTGCCGCAGCAAACATTTCCATCGCAGCTTCCAGCGAGACCCGTCGGATAGCTGGCAGACCAAGATGGAACGAAGCCCCAGCTCCAATTAACAGAGAAAGATTGCGCACTTGGAGGATGTTTCCGATCGTCTCCCGAAGTCGTCGGAGACCGTCAGGATGTTCCGAATCAAGACGGCGGTGACCTCCGACCAATAAAGTCCAGTCCGCCATTTGTGCCTCCCCGCTGTTAGAAGCTTGGTTCGATAGTAACGAAAGGCGAGTCCCGAGACTGGTCGGTCATTAGGTGCCGTTGGGTCCGTTACCGGCACCTCAATGTCAATGAAGTGACTCACAGATTGCGCCTCTTCGAAATGGGCATTGAGAAAACCCTGGGCTCAGACCAAAGGAATCCCACCTGGGATACGCGCCGAACTCGCGCTGGCTTGAACCCCACGTCTATCTCGGTTTGGTCCCCTTGCGCTTTGTTCCGCCTTTGCGCCCGAACATCTCAACTCTCTTTCTGTCTCACGTCCTCTCTATCTTCCTACATGAGGGGTGAGACAAGAACAAGGAGCATCGGTTGACTTGGATCGCACTGGGCGTCGCCGTCGGTGGGCTCGCTATCGGAGGGGCGATCGGTTTCGATGATCTTGAGCTAAGCCCTTACCAGCTTGATCTGCTCAAGACCCTGGGATCAACCCTCGGAGGGCTAGCCGTTCTGGGGGGCGGGGCGAGGTATCTCACCGAACGTCAACGAGAGCTGGCGTGGAACAAGACGCGTTTCATCATCGAACTGTTCCAGGTTTTCGATGACGATGACGACTACCGAAGAGCACGACTGCTGATCGACCACGCCGTAGACAGCGGTGACGAGGTCTATCTAGAGAAACTGACGGGGCCACTAAGCGCTCCGGTCGGCCGAAATTCCACCTGGGTGCGCGCATGCGATCAGCGGGGTTACCGCTGCGGAGTCAGTGAAGTGCTTTCAGCGATGACAATGGGAAGGACAAGATCTGCTGAGATCCATCCGGTAGCTCGACCCTCACATCGGCCTGAGCCCTGGGACCAAACCCTCGGGTCTCGAGTATCCGGCCCTCCAGTTCCGCTTGTTCCCAAGAGACGAGCACTTGCTGACCAGGTCTAAAGCTCTTGCGCTTCTCCTCCAGGATCATCCGAAGGGTGGGCAGCTGCTCCAGGTCTCGTTCTCTCGCTACGGCCTGCTTGGAGCGGATGATGTCTTCTAGGGCTGCGACCCTCAGTTCGAAGGTGCCGAGTTCTACGGTCTCGGCACCACGCGCGAGATCTTGATACCCGTTTGTGCCGCCCGGCCTATGGATGATGTCGAGGTCGCCGTACTTGGTTCGCAGATGCAGGAAACGGAACTCGACGATCCACTTCTGAAGCTGCCGGCCCGAGAACTCAACCCGCAAGACGCCCTCAGGAGCATCCTCAGACTTGAGTTCAGCACTCATCTCATTCAGGGCATCGGCAAGGGCATCGAGGTTCGAAAGTGTGAGGTCGGGCACGATGTCGACGTCATCAGTGCTCATCGGACTGCCGTGGATGATGCCTCCGGTTCCGCCTACGACAACATGCTCGACACCATGCTTGGCCAGGGTCTCGAGCAGGGGGATTGGATCGAACTCGGGAGTCATCCCGCCGTCCTTCGGATGCTCTGTCTGAGGTTCTCGAAAGATGCTCGGCTCTTCGTCGCACGTTCCAATCGCTCCCGCGGAGTCATCGCCAACCACTCTCTGACTAGTAGCGCATGCTGCTCGTCTCTTTGAACGATCCGGGTTGAGAGATCGAGCCCACACGCCCTAACGGCTTCGACCACGACCTCGAACGTGGGCGATCGCTTCCCCGTCTCCCACCGAGCGATCACGGACTGGGTCGTGCCCAGGAGCTCGGCCAACTCGCGTTGAGTGAGACCACCTCTCTTGCGGGCCTCCTTGATCAGCTCTCCTCCGCGTCTCATAGGCCCAGCGTACAGGATTTCTATACCTATATAGCTATCTTTTCTACACCCGTATGGATTTCTTCTATCCTGGCATGAGGCTCAGTAGCTGCGCTGGCGAAGGGGGCGGATCTTGAGGATGACCCGCTCGGTCTGGATCGAGTCATCGGAGAAGTCGGTGCCGTTGTACTTCTGGCTTAGGGCGTCGATATGGGCCCGGGCCTGTGGCCCCCTCACCTCGTCGACGACCTCGCCCCGAACCTCGGCGTAGCTGTAAGGATCCGCTGCGTCCCAGACCGTAACGACGACCCTCGGGTCGCGCTTGACGTTGCGGTACTTCATGCGGCCGATCTCGGTATTGATCAGAACGTACTCGTCGTCGGCATCGACCCACATCACGTGGGTGGACGGCGAGCCGTCTCGCATCAGCGTCGTGATGGTCCCGAAGTTGGCCGCAGTGGCGAGCTTCTTTACTTTCTCGTCGATCATTGCTACCTCCGTAGTCGTTGACTGTTGGGTGCTTTACCCAGCGAGCTTCCTGCTATGGCTGGCTCGAAGTCGCCCAGCCCCATCTCGTCGCTCACGCTCACTCGCTTAGATCACACCATCAACGGCCTTTACAGGCTTGCAGGACAGCAACAAGCTGCGCATCTACAAAGCTGTGATCACCGAGCGCGTTACCCGGCGACAAGATCCTCCTAAGCGACGGAATCATGTACACGGGCGACTGCGCCCTAGCCTTCACCGGCGAAAAGCGATAGCGAGAGCGGCGAACAACTCTTTCAGCCCGTGAGGTAACGCACAGTCCAAGCACCGCTCACAGAGACTGGATGGCTATGTGCCGCCGCGCGTGCCTCTTGGATCGCGCGTCGCGATGTAGTCATTGAGCCAAGCTCGAGAGCTCAGCCACAATCGGCCCTCCCTGATAGTTCTTAGTCTCCCGGCCAGCGCCAGTTGTCGAAGATATGCCGACGAATACGGACCTTGCGCGGCCAGCGAAGACAACGGCACAAGGCGGGCCTCCCCGGCAAGCCCAGGAATCAAGAATCGGTTGAGCGCCCCACTGACCGCTCGCGCCACGACCTCCGTTAGCGGTCGCCAGTTACCGCCATCAGCACTACGTAGGGCACGGAGATAACGCTGTCTCTGGTCGACCTGAATGACGGCCGGCGGATAACCGGCCTGCAACAGCATGAAGTTCAACACGAGTCGCCCCACCCGGCCATTACCGTCGACGAACGGATGTATCCGCTCGAGTTCAGCATGGTGGATCGCAGCGTGCTCCAGAGGGTGCTTTCCTCTCGGTTCCATCGTTGACTTCGACCACAGCTGAAGGTCGGGCACGATGGAGACCGGCAACGCAACGTTCAGCCCGCGGACAGATACTCCAGACCGCCTCCATCGACCCGCCTGGTCGTTCGTTGGTGGAGGTTCAACAGCCCAAACGAGTTCCATCGCGCGTCGGTGAATCTCTGACAGGACATCCAGGGGAACGCCGTCGTAGTCCTTGGCCCGGCGATAAACCCAGTCCGCCGCTCTGGCATAACCTTCAACTTCAAGCACCTCGACAAGGGTTGCGGAGGCTTGGCGTTTCTCGACGAGATCCTCCACCTGGGCCCTCGTCATCGTGTTGCCCTCTATCGCGGTCGAATGATGAACGTCATCGATCCAGATGGATCGGAGGATCTGATCGGCTTCCACGGCTCTCGGGAGACCCCCCAGACTCGCGCGAAGCAGTTCGACCTCCTCATCGAGGGTCTGAAGGATGTCTGAGAAGGTTGGCCTGCCGGGCCCAGTTTTCCTACGTTGGGCGTTGTTCATATCTCTAAAGTAGGAAAAATAGGGGTCGATTGCAACCCTTTTATTCCGCGTTCGAGCCTCAAGTAATCGTAGAAGTAGGAAAAGAGGCCGGCTGAGTCCGGGACCTCCGGTTCTAGACTTCGCCGATGGCTGTGTTTGAGCTTGATCATGTGGCGATAGCAGTGCATTCCATCAAGGATGCGCTTCGGTTGTTCAAGGACACGCTCGGTGGTGAGTATCTGATGGGTGGAGAGATCGATCCCATCTGGCGGTGGGTGCAACTTAGTTATCCGAACGGGCGCAAGTTGGAGTTGCTCGAGCCATTGGGCGACGGGTTCTTGACCAAGTTCCTGGACAAGCGCGGCGAGGGCCTTCATCACATCACTTTCAAGACCGACGACATCCACGCAGCGATCGAGAAGATCCAAGGCGATGGCTACGAGCTGGTGGACATCAACACCGACAACGAACATTGGAAGGAAGCGTTCCTGCGGCCCTCGAAGGCACACGGCACCCTCATCCAGATCGCGCAGTCATCCCAACCGGACGAAGTGGTTCGCCATCACTTGCGCCCCTCCAACTACGACGAGCTGTTCGGCTGAGGCATCCCGAGCGCCCGCTCCTGGCATCGGAAGCGTTCGCTCAGAGGCCGTAGGTCTTGCCGATTATCTCTTTCATGATCTCGGACGTGCCGCCGCCGATGGGGCCGAGGCGGGTGTCGCGCCATGCCCTTTGGGCGGGGAACTCCATCATGTAGCCGTAGCCGCCGTGGATCTGGACGCACTCATCTGCGACCTGAAACGCCAGGTCGTTGGTGTAGAGCTTGGCCATGGCGACCTCACGGATGGGATCCTCACCTTCTACATACGCGCGCAGTGCTCGGTAGGTCAGGGCGCGAGCGGCTTCGATACGAGTGGCCATGTCGGCGAAACGGTGACGCCAAACCTGGAACTTGCCCACCGGGCGGCCAAAGGCTTCGCGCTCGAGCGCGTAGTTTTTGGCCATCTCGTAAGTACGAGTGGCACCGGCTACTGCGCCAAGCGCCATGCACAAACGTTCCCAAGCGAAGTTACGCATGATGGCGTAGAAACCGCCGCCGATCTCGCCCAGGCGGTGCGAGTCGGGAACCCGCACGCCCGAGAAGGAAAGCTCGCCGGTCTGAGATGGACGCCAGCCAAGCATGCGGATACGGCGGGCTTCGAAGCCTGGGGTGTCCTTGTCCACCACGAACAACGTGAGGCCGGAATGACCGGCATCGGGGTCGGTTTTGGCAGCGACCACGACGTAGTCGGCCCAGGCTCCGTTGGTGATGAAGGTCTTGGAGCCATCGATGATCCAGTCGTTGCCGTCGGCGCGAGCCGTCGTGCGTAGACCGGCGACGTCCGAGCCCGCATCGGGTTCTGTGACGCCAAGAGCCCCGATGGCCTTGCCCTCGAGTGAGGGCCGGAGCCATCGTTCGTGCTGCTCGGGCGTCCCGAAGTTGTAGATGTAGAGACACGCAAGGTCCTTGTGCGCTCCCAGTGCAGCGGAGACTCCGCCGGAACCGATACGTGCGAACTCTTCGATCACCACGACGTCGGCCAGGGCATCCGGCCCCGAACCGCCGATCTCCTCCGGGTACTTCATGCCGAAGTAGCCGAGTTCGCCAACCCGTTCGAAGATCTCGCGCGGGAAGGACTCATCGCGGTCCCACTGCTCGGCATGCGGAGCGAGTTCCTTGGTCACGAACGAGCGCACCGACGCGCGCAGCTGCTCGTGCTCGGGCGTGAAGAGGTCGCTCACAGGCCCTCCATCCGGCCGATGATCTCGCGCATCACTTCATCGGTGCCGCCGCCGATCCGGATCAAGCGGGTATCGCGCCATGCACGCTGGATCGGCATCTCCATCGCGTAACCGTGACCACCGAAGATCTGCAGGGTGCGATCGGACACCTTCCAGGCAACCTCACCCGTCAGGAGCTTAGCCATGGATATCTCGCGCACGGGGTACTCACCGCGGTTCACCAACACCGCTGCGTGATAGACGAGCTGCTGTGCGGCTTCGATCTCGGTCGCCATGTCCGCCAGGTAGTGCCGGATCACCTGATGCTTACCGATCGGTTTCCCGAAGGTTTCGCGCTCTTTCGCATACGCCAGTGCCGCTTCGAATTGACGGCGAGCTCCGGCGATGGTTCCGGCCGCTCCGATCAGTCGCTCACCCTGGAGCTCCCACGAGATGTTGTAGAAACCCTCGCCCTCTTTACCCAGCAACGCTTCGTCGGGCACGAACATGTCGGTGAAGCTGATCTCGCCGGTGTCAGACGTTCGCATCCCGACCTTGTCGAGCACGCGCTCCACCTTGTAGCCCGGGGTGTCGGTATCGACGACGAATAGAGAGATGCCTTGGTGACCGGCGTCGCGATCGGTTCGAGCCACCAACGTCATGGCATCGGCACGGCGGCCGTTGGTGATGAAGATCTTGCGGCCGTTGATGACCCACCCACCCTCGGTCTTGACCGCGGTGGTGCGCACGTTCTGAACGTCGCTGCCGGCGTCGGGCTCGGTGATGCCGAGACAGAAGATCTTCTCGCCCTTGATGGCGGGGATCAGATACCTCTTCTTCTGTTCCTCGGTCCCGAACTTGTACAGCGGCGGCACGGCCATATCCGTCTGGACCGCAACCGCCATCGCCACCCCGCCCGAGAGACAACCGGCCATCTCTTCGGCCAGCACGATGTTGCAGAGATAGTCGCCCCCGCCGCCTCCGTACTCCTCAGGATAGGAAAGGCCCAGGAACCCCAGCTCGCCCAGCCTCGTGAACACCAGATCGGGGAAGTCGCCCTGCTCCTCCCACTCCTCAGCGTGTGGCGCCAGTTCCTTGGAAACGAAAGCTCGGATCTGGGCACGGAGTTCCTCGTGCTCTGAAGAAAAGGGCCACGACGACATCTGCGGAGACTAGTGCGCCGGTGACATCAGCGCGCATGACACACGTCGCATAACTTCCGTTCCGTTGCATGATTGGTGCATGCGTCGATCGCTAGTGATGCTCATCGGCTTGGTAGCTGTGATGGCGGCATGCTCGTCCCAGACCACCACGACGACCGGATCATCCTCCCCGAGGAGCCCGGCCCCCACGGATGCACCTCCTCGGACGAGCCCCGAACCGAAAGACGAGATGGTTTGGGAAGGCCCGGAGTTCACCGTCGAGACCTTCGATGGCGAGCGGTTCGCTCTTGGCGAGCAACGGGGCACGCCGGTGGTGATCAACTTCTGGGAATCGTGGTGACCGCAGTGCCAGGGCGAACAGCCCGACCTCAACCAGTTGGCTGAGGAGTTCAGTGGCAAGGTCACCTTCGTCGGGGTTAGCAACAACGACACCGTCGAGGCCGGGAAGGAATATCGGGACGAGTTCGACGTCCCCTATCCACTTGCCCACGCCCCGGAGGTTTGGGATCTGTTCGACGTTCCCTATCAACCGGTAACGATCGTCCTGGGACCCACGGGAAAAGAAGAACTGAGGGTGGACGGGCCCATCACCTACGAAGAGTTGAGAGAAGTGCTCGAAGGTCTAACTTCGAGCTGAGCCACGACGCTGCACTACGCTTGCGGGCATGGAGCGACCCGATCCCACCCCGCAAGAGGTTCTCACCGAGCTCTATCGCTGCTGCGTCGAAGACTGTAAGGACTCGTGCCGGTTCGGGTGCATCGGCTGGTTGCATAACTTCGACCCTCCGCAACAGGAAGCATCCGGTGGACCAGAGCCAGCAACCAACGCCAGCTGAGCCCGTAGCCCAAGAACGCCCTGCTATGACAACAGGTTGCGGGCGATGATCATCTTTTGGATCTCGGAGGTCCCTCCGCCGATGGAGATGAGCTTCGCGTCGCGGATAGCACGCTCTACCGGGAACTCCTTGATATAGCCGTAGCCCCCATGGATCTGGACGGCCTCGAGAGCGTTTCGCATGCCGGCCTCGGCTACGAAGTACTTGGCGACACTCGCCTCGACCTCGTGCGGAAGCCCCTCTTGCTTGAGCCACGCAGCTCGGTAGAGCACGAGCCGGGCCGCGTCGTAGTACGCCTTCATCTCGGCGATCTTGTGTTGGATCGCTTGGTGCCTGGCGATGGGCTTGCCGAACGCGACACGCTCCTTCGCATACTTGATGGAGGCATCAAGGCTTGCCTTCATCGCGCCGACACTTCCCGCGATCATCACGGTCCGTTCCCAGTCGAAACACTCGAACGCGATCTTCCACAAGGCTGAACCTTCTTCACCCAGCATGTTCTCGGCCGGAACCCGGCAATCATCGAAGTGAAGCAGCGACAATGGCGAAGACCTAGTTCCCATCTTGTCGAGATCGCGGTCCACAACGAAACCCGGTGTGTTCTTCTCGACGATGAAGGCACTGACCCCGGCCCCCGCACCGGCGTCAGGATCGGTTACGGCGATGACTATGACGGTGTCCGCGATGGAGCCGTTGGTGATGAAGATCTTCGAGCCGTTGATCACCCACTCGTCGCCGTCACGCACCGCCCGGCACTTTATGGCGGCCGTGTCCGACCCAGCTTCAGGTTCGGTGATCGCCATGGCACCGATCCACTCACCACTGCACAGCTTCGGTAGGTACTTGCGCTTCTGCGCCTCGGTGCCGTGAAGAAAGATGGGGACGGTACCGATCGTCACGTGCGCCCCTACCGACAGACCCAGCCCGGCGTCGTGTCCACCTTCGGCAAGAGCTTCGAGAGCCAAGCAGGTCGTGATGATGTCCGCACCCGAACCGCCGTACTCCTCGGGGATCGGAAGCCCCAGCAGCCCGAACCCGCCGAGCTGGTTCCACACGTCGCGGTCGAACCGGCTCTCGACGTCTCTTTCGTGGGCGCCGGGCTCGACCACCTTGGCAGCGAACTCCAGCACGGACGCATAGAACGCCCTTTGTTCTTGGTTGTGGGTGAAATCCATCGAGCAAACCTAGCCCGTGGTGGACGAGGGGCCGTCCGGCCCGCATCTCGCCCCCAGCAGATCCCCGCCCCACGGCTGCGACGGGGTAAAACTTGCTTGTAATGCTTGAAATGCTGGGCGCGCGCAAGGGGGGCATGCGATTATCGGGGAGCACGAGCTAGGACGGATGAGCATGACGGTTCGGAAATCAGAGAACGGTCGTCTGAACGCGGCCGGTTTGGAAGGCTTGATCTTCGGCAGCGAGGACCAGGACGCTCGCCGCTTCACTGCGCGCCTAGGCGGACTTCTCTATCTCGCCGGCGGCGGGGTTCTAGCCACCACGATGTGGCTACCGCGATTCGACGATTCGAATCGCAGCATCCTCGGGGCGCTAGCCGTCTTGGCCGTCATCGTGGGGCTCCTAATCCCCAAGCTGCCGTGGCATACATGGCCGGCTCGTGCCTACCTCGTCCCCGTGACGCTCTCATTCCTCATGATCGGAATGGGTAGTGTGGCCGTCCCAGGGGTCGAGAATCCCTACCAGAGCATGTACATGCTGGCGTTCATGTTCATCGGTCTAACCCAGACCCCAGGAACGGCACTCGTCATGGCACCGATCGCGGCGATGACGATGGTGGTTCCCGAGTGGGGCGAAGACTCTTCGAGCGTGCTCGTCGCGGTTCTCATACGTGCTCCTATCTGGGTGATCGTCGGCGAAGCGATGGCCCAGAGCACCACCCGGCTGAAGGAGTCCGAACGCTCCACCGGCAGATTGTTGGAAGCAAGCTCTTCGCTCGCGCAGGCAACAGACGAGGCTCAGGCCGCAGGCCTGACAGCCCAGTTCGCGTCAGAGCTCCTTGCCGCCGATTGGGTCATCGTGCTGACGGAATCTCACTCCGACGAACTCGTCCTAACGGTGACCGGCAGACAGGGAACGTCGATCCCCTTGGGCACGAGCTGGACGACCGACGAGTTAGGGGACCAGGACGGTGGCAGGCTGATCACACTTCCCAGCACCAACCGCCCCAAACTGGTCGACGATGCGATCGAGCACCATCCCGAACTCGGCTCGCTGCTGCAATCTCCACTAGGTGCGGGCGGGCATCGTTTCGGCCTGATCGTGATCGGATGGCGAGCCAAGAGGCAGCGCTTGCCGCGCGCAGAGAAAAGATCCTTACGGTTGTTGTCCCTCGAGTCTGCCCGGGCTCTGGCCAGGTTGCGAGAAACTCGCATGCTCGAGATCGACGCCGAAACCGATCCGCTGACGGGTCTATACAACCGGCGCAGCTACAACAAGGCTCTGGAACAGCTTCTGCCCGGGGACGTAGTGGTGCTTGCCGATCTAGATCACTTCAAATCGGTCAACGACCGGTTCGGCCACGCGACCGGCGACGAGGTCCTCGTGGCTTTCGCCAAAGCCTTGAGCAAGATCGCCCGCAAGAGCGACTCGGTGGCACGCTATGGGGGCGAGGAGTTCGCTTGGATCTTGCCGGGTGCCGGAAAGAATGGAGCAGAGATCGCGCTGAAACGCCTCCAAGCTCTGTGGCTGGAATCAGACCCGGTTGCCACTTTCTCCGCGGGCTACGCCATCCACACGGCACATGACGTTCCCACTACGACCCTGGCACGCGCCGACCACGCGCTGTACCAAGCGAAGAACAACGGTCGCAACAGGATCGAGCTCGCTCCGGCCCCCACGCAAGAGCAGCTCTAGCCCTCCCACCGGCAGTTCGCCAACCGAGGCGCCAGCGAAACGCCTACTCGATCTCGCCGGCGATCTTCACCCCCATGTAGCAAGCAGCGCCCGCGGTGAACAGGCTGATCCACCTTTTCAGTGGGGGTAGATCACCGAAATTCGCCAAGGTCGAGAACGTGTCCGATGCGTCGGCCAAAGCTTGAGCTTCGATCCACCCCCGCACCGGCGCACCTGCCTCGAGAGCCATCAGGGTCCCCACGCCAAGAGCAACGTCGCGGGCGGCAAGGCCGCGGGTGGCCATGGACGACGCGACCTCTTCCGCGGTGTCGCCGGTCCAAGCTTTCGCGAACTTGCGGGGTGCCACGAAACCTGCAACGCCGATAGCGATCCTGCCCAGAGACAGCACCCGGGCCATCTCCTTGGCGTCGAAATCAGTCTGGTTCTTGGTCATCTTCTAGGGCCCTCCTGAGCAGAGTCCGGTCATGTTCCCAAGCGAAATCGAGCCGATCTAGGTCCTCGATCCCTACCCACTCGATCGCCGCAACATCATCCGCGGGCTGAGGTTCTCCAGATACCCACGTCGCCTTGAAGCCGATCGACAGCACCCACTGGCCGTCCTCGCCGTAGGGGTGCGGGACCATCTGCAAGACCTGTTCCATCGAGCTGGTCACCTCGATCGAGAGCTCCTCCATCACCTCTCGCCGCAGTCCCTCGAGGGGTTCTTCGTGGGGCTTGAGGAACCCCCCCGGCACGTCGTGCTTGCCCTTCATCGGATCGAACGCTCTGATGGTGGCAAGAGCTTTGCCGTCCCGGATGATCGCGGCCCCCACGGTCGGGGCCATGTTCTGGTACCAGGTGCGTCCGCACGCCCCGCATCGAGCACCGCCCTCCTTGTCGGGCGTCTCTACCTTGGAGCCACACGCCTGGCAGAAGCGAAGCGGCCTCACGGGTTCCCTATCGCTCGCGCGACGGCTCGGCCCGCAGGCCGCGCTCAGCCTCTTCGTAGCGGGCGAGCGCGAACAGAAGGTCCGAGACCCGGTTGAGATACTTGAGGACCTCCGGATCGGGCAAGAGGCCGGCCCGGTCGATGGCGACCGCCTGGCGCTCGGCGCGCCTCACCGTGGATCGGGCGACATCCAGCCCGGCAGATCCACTGGTTGCACCCGGCAAGATGAATTCACCCGGCAAAGGATGCTCTGCCAGCAACTCATCGATGTCGGTTTCGCAACGTTTGGTCATGTCTTCGGTGACCTTCGAGACGCCGGGCTGTAACTTGTGCTGGTTTTCGGACGAAGTGGCCAACTGAGCACCCACCACGAACATCTCGCGCTGGATCCGCACAACGATCTCCTCGACCCGTTCGGTCAGCCCTCCGGCACGACCGAGGCCAAGGGCCGAAACCGTCTCATCCAGTGTCCCGTAAACCTCTGTGCGCGCATCGTCCTTGTCGATCCGGCCCCCGTAAAGCAGCCCGGTAGTGCCGTCGTCACCTTTTCGCGTATAGATCTTCATCCTGCGGGCCAGACTATCCGCATAAGTAAAAATGCCCCTACCGGAAAGCCCCTTCCCCCATTAGGCTGACCGGCTATATGTCCTTCTGATGTCAGAGGGCCGAATGTCGAGAGGGAGGGGAAGTTTTGAGAAACCGCGGGATGAAACCATGGCTCATCGCCATGTTCCTCGTGCTGGCGATGTTCGCTGCTGCCTGTGCCGAAGAATCCACCGATGGTGAGGACACGGGGGATGACACGGGAACCGAGGAAGAGGCACTACCCGGTGAAGGCATGACCGCCTGTCAGGTCACCGACACCGGTGGTATCGACGACAAGTCCTTCAACCAGACCGCCTATGCGGGGCTGGAGCAGGCACAGGAAGAGCTCGGCGTAGAGGCGAAGTTCCTGGAGTCCTCTACTCCTAACGATTTCGAACCGAACATCAATGCCTTTATCGAGCAAGGCTGCGACATCATCATCACGGTTGGGTTCTTGCTCGGTGACGCGACGGCGGCCGCCGCTGAAGCCAACCCCGACCAGAAATTCGCCATCGTCGACGTCGACTTCTTCGACTTCGAAAAGGGTGAAGACGTCGTTTACGACAACGCCAAGGAGCTGACCTTCCAGACCGACCAGGCCGCCTTCTTGGCCGGTTACGTCGCGGCCGGGATGTCTGAGACCGGCAAGATCGGGACCTACGGCGGTATCAACATCCCACCCGTGTCGATCTTCATGAACGGCTGGCTGGCGGGTGCCAACTACTGGAACGAGACCAAGGGCGCTGCCGTCGAGGTTCTCGGATGGGACGGCAAAGACGGTCTCTTCACCGGTGACTTCGAAGACCAGGACAAGGGTCGCAACACGACCGAGTCTCTGCTCGACGAGGGTGCGGACGTGATCCTGCCGGTCGCCGGCCCCGTCGGTCTCGGCTCGGCAGCCGCACTGCAAGACGCAGGTGAAGGGTCACTCGTGTGGGTCGACACCGACGGTTGTGTCAGCGTCGAGGAGTACTGTGACCTCTTTCTCACCTCGGTGATGAAGAACATGAACATAGCCGTGTACGACGCGATCGCCTCGGTGGTCGATGGTTCGTTCGAAGGCGGTCTGTATTCGGGCACGCTCGAAAACGGTGGCGTCGGGATCGCCCCGTTCAACGAATTCGACAGCCAGATCGACGACACCATCAAGACCGAGGTCGAAGAGCTTCAGCAGAAGATCATCTCGGGCGAGATCGTCGTAGCGGACTACCTCTAAGACGGGGCACGCCCTAGATGAAGGTTGAGCTCCGAGGGATAACCAAGCGTTTCCCCGGAGTGATAGCGAATCGCAACGTGGACCTCACCCTCATTGAGGGTGAGGTCCATACGTTGTTGGGCGAGAACGGTGCCGGCAAGTCGACGTTGATGAACGTCTTGTTCGGGCTCTACTCGGCCACCGAGGGCGAGATCCTCATCGACGACAGTCCCGTCAACTTCGACGGACCCAACGATGCCATCGCTGCAGGCATCGGCATGGTCCACCAGCACTTCATGCTCGTTCCCGTCTTCACGGTGACCGAGAACGTGATGCTCGGCGTCGAACCCACCGGGCCCCTCGGTGTGCTCGACCGCGATCAAGCACGCAAACGCCTCCTGGATCTCAGCACCAAGTACGGGTTGGAGGTAGACCCGGACGCGTACGTGGAAGACCTGCCGGTCGGTGTGCAACAGCGCGTCGAGATCCTCAAGGCCTTGTACCGAGACGCCGATCTGCTGATCCTCGACGAACCGACGGCGGTTCTCACCCCACAGGAGACCCGGGACCTTTTCGAGGTGATCAAGACCCTGAAAGCTTCGGGGCGCGCCATCGTCTTCATCTCGCACAAGTTGAAAGAGGTGCTCACGATCTCCGATCGCATCACCGTTCTGCGCCGCGGTGAGGTCGTGGGCCAGACGACCCCGGCTGAATCGGACGAACACGCGCTCGCAACGATGATGGTCGGAAGAGAGGTCTCCTTCGAGGTCGAAAAGACACCCGCTGCTCCGGCCAAAGCCATGCTGGAGGTCAATAAGCTGAGCGTGCTCGACGACCGTGGGCAACTCGCAGTAAGCGATGTGTCTCTCGATGTCCGAGCGGGTGAGATCGTTGCCATCGCGGGCGTACAAGGCAACGGACAAACCGAGTTGGTCGAGGCGATCACGGGTATGCGAAAGCTTGCCGGGGGGACGGTCCGACTGGATGGCAAGGACGTGACCGGCCAAGGCCCGGCAGACATGTTCCACCACGGGGCTGCGCACGTTCCAGAGGACCGTCAGAAGCACGGCATGGTAGGTGCCTTTCCCATCAAAGACAATCTCGTTCTCAACAGCTACGACGAGAAGCCCTTCGCCTCTGGGATCAAGGTAGAGCGCGCTGCGGTGACCGAGAACGCCCAGCGGCTGGTTAAGGACTTCGACATCCGCACACCATCGATCGACGTGCACATCGGCAATCTTTCGGGAGGCAACCAGCAAAAGGCGATAGTCGCCAGAGAGTTCTCCCAGGCCGAGGTACTGCTGATCGCCGCACAGCCAACCAGGGGACTCGATGTTGGGTCCATCCAGTACATACACGAACAGATCGTCCGCAAGCGCGACGAAGGCTGCGCTGTTCTGATCGTTTCCTCAGAGCTGGACGAGGTCATGTCACTGGGAGATCGGATCGCTGTCATGTACCGGGGACAGATCCTCGATGTGGTCGACCGTGCCGACGCCACACGCGACAAGATCGGCTTGCTCATGGCCGGCTCCAGACAGAAAGATGCCACGGCATGAATGACCCGCAGAACCCGAAGGCCAAGGAACCGCCGAGCACGGATGTGCCGGTCGAGGAAGCGGTAGCGGAGCGCGCTCGAGCAGCGGGAGTAGCAACACAGGGACTCGACTGGCGCAACGTGATCCTCGTCCCAACGCTCGCCCTTCTTGCAGGGCTCTTCGTTGGAGCTCTGGTCATGGTTTTCTCAGACCCCGACACACTCCGATCCTGGGCATCGCTTGGGCGCAACCCAGGTAAGGCTCTGTCGGATTCCTGGACCTTGGTGTACGAGGCCTACTCGGCCTTGTTCAAGGGTTCTCTCGGCAGCCCGCGTGCCATCAGCGAAACCATCGTTTCGGCTACCCCCTTGATCTTCGCCGGTCTAGCGGTCGCGCTCGCATTCAAAGCCGGGTTGTTCAACATCGGGGCCGAAGGCCAGCTTCTCGTGGGTGCGATGACCAGCGTCTACGCTGGCTTCACTTTCGACTTCTTGCCAGGTCCCGTGCACGTCACGGCTGCTCTGATCGCCGGCTTCCTCGGTGGCGCGCTCTGGGGGTTCATCCCTGGCTTCCTCAAGGCCAGGACTGGCGCCCATGAGGTGATCGTGACCATCATGCTCAACTACATCGGGCTGCTGTTCGTGAACTTCCTCCTCAAGTCAGAGATATTCATCCGCTCGGGCCGAACGGATCCGATCACCAAACCGGTTGCAGAGTCCGCCAAGCTCCCGCCCCTGCTGGGGGCCGAGTACAGGGTCAACGCGGGGTTCCTCGTAGCCCTTGCCGTTGCCGGCGCGATCTGGTGGTTGCTCTTCCGCTCTACCGTGGGTTTCCGGTTCCGCACCGTCGGAACGAACCCCAACGCTGCTCTCTACGCGGGGATGAGCGTGGGGGGGACCTACATCCTGGCGATGGTCCTGTCAGGGGGCCTCGCGGGCCTCGCGGGAGCCAGCCAACTGCTCGGGGTGCAATACAGCGTCTTTCCCGGCTTCTCTTCCGGGTACGGCTTCGACGCCATCGCGCTGGCGTTACTCGGCAGGACCCATCCAGGGGGCGTGGTCATGGCGGCGCTGTTGTTCGGCGTTCTGCGCTCTGGCGCAACCGGCATGCAAGCGGCGACCTCTATCCCGGTAGACATCATCGTAGTGATCCAGGCTTTGGTGATCGTCTTCATGGCTGCGCCCGAGCTGGTGCGACAGATCTTCCGCATCAGAGCCGACAAGCAGGCAGAACAAGACACCCTTAGCGCAAGTTGGGCCACATGAGCACAGCCGCTGCCGGACTTCCCGGCGGGATCAGCCAGAAGCGGGCACGGGTTCTCGGCCTCGTGTTCATCGCGCTGTCGCTGGGGATCTTCTGGTGGTTCGCGCTTGGATCCGAGAGTGGGCTCAGCTCGACGTTCAAGCTGAGCAGCGGAAACGAGTTCGTGACGGTCCCCGACCTGTCGCTTCCCGCTCGTTCCACAGCGCTCTTCCTTGGAACCATCGCTGCCTTCCTGGGAGGGCTTCAGATCGCGCGAGGGTTCGGCAACAAGACCTACCTGGTCCTCGGGGCTGTAGTGCTCTGCTTCATCCTCGCCTTCTTGGTGTGGGCCGCACGAGACAGGTCGCTGAACATGCTCGGGATGCTCAGCAGCACTCTCCTGCGTGCCGTTCCACTGACGCTCGGAGCTCTGTCCGGCGTCTTATGCGAGCGAGCGGGAGTCATCAACATCGCCATCGAGGGGATGATGCTGACGGCCGCGTTCACCGGGGCCATCGCGGCCAGTGCCATCGGCAATCTGTGGATCGGGCTGTTGGCCGGTATCGCATCTGGCGCCTTGCTAGGGCTTCTGCTGGCCGTGCTTTCGATCCGATATCGAGTGGACCAGATCATCGGCGGCACGGTGATCAACATCTTCGCTCTCGGATTGACCAGCTATCTATCCGCGCGCGTCTTCAGCTCGTATCAGAACCTGAATAGCCCTGGGCGCTTCTCGGTTATCGAGATCCCGTTGCTGAGCAAGATCCCGATCATCGGACCCATCTTCTTCAGCAACAACATCTTCATCTACCTGATGTACGCACTGGTAGCGGTGATCGCGTTCGCGATGTTCCGGACGCGATGGGGACTGCGCGTGCGGGCCGTCGGGGAACACCCCAAGGCAGCCGACACGGTTGGGATCAAGGTCCTTCGTGTTCGCTACCAGAACGTCGTGCTCGGCGGCATGGTCGCGGGCCTTGCGGGTGCGTACTTCACGCTCGGCTCGGTGGGACGCTTCGACGAGAACATGACTGCGGGCCGGGGCTTCATCGCCCTGGCAGCGATGATCTTCGGACGATGGCATCCGGTCGGTGCTTTCGGTGCAGCGCTTCTGTTCGGGTTCGCCGACTCGCTTCAGAACAAGCTGGCCATCCTCAAAGTCCCGATCGCCTCAGAGTTCCTACTGATGGCGCCGTATCTCGTGACAATCTTCGTGGTGGCGGGAGTCGTTGGCAGGGCACGGCCTCCGGCGGCCGACGGGCAGCCGTACACCAAGGAATGACCCCGGAAAGACTAGGCCGGGCGCAAGGAAGTAGTTAGCGCGACACTAGGGGTGCGGGCACGCTAGAGGAGGGTGACGGACATGGGTCCAGCGGTCGATTGGGAGGAGCTTCGGGCCGAGGCTCAAGATGCAGCCGGCCGCGCCTACGCTCCCTACTCGCGCGTGCACGTTGGGGCAGCAGCGCTGGTAGAGGATGGCGGCATCGTCACCGGCTGCAACGTCGAGAATGCTTCCTACGGCCTCACCCTGTGCGCAGAGTGTGGGTTGATCTCGAACCTGTATGACTCGGGCGGTGGCCGTCTGCTCGCAGTTTCGGTGCTGGACGACCGCGGTAGCTACATGATGCCGTGCGGTCGATGCAGGCAGCTGTTGCTCGAGCACGGTGGACCCGAGATGCTGGTCGACTCACCGGACGGACCGCGCCGGCTGGACAGTCTCTTGCCGTTGGCTTTCACGCCCGCCGATCTCGGCACGCGCGAACCCGCCTAAGCGAGCTGCATGGATACCGTCGACATCATCAGGTCCAAGCGCGACGGTGCAGCGCTAACGAAACAGCAGATCCGCTTCTTCATCGAGAGTTACACCGCGGGCGATACCCCCGACTACCAAGCCAGCGCTCTGCTTATGGCGATCCTGTGGCGCGGGATGATCAAAGACGAGCTCGCCGAATGGACCGCCGCCATGATCGAGTCCGGCGAACGCATCGACCTGTCGACGATTACAGCACCGACGGTCGACAAACACTCCACCGGCGGGGTAGGTGACAAACTTTCGCTTCCTTTGGCTCCCATCGTCGCTGCTTGTGGGATCGTGGATCCGATGTTGTCAGGGCGTGGGCTCGGTCACACCGGCGGAACCTTGGACAAGCTCGAAGCGATCCCTGGGTTCGAAGTGAACATCGATAACGATCGGTTCCTGCAGATCCTTTCGGAGGTGGGTTGCGCGATCGTTTCTGCCGGCGAGAACCTGGCCCCAGCGGACCGCAAGCTCTACGCGCTCCGCGATGTGACGGCAACCGTCGAGTCCATCCCCCTCATTGCCTCTTCGATCATGAGCAAGAAGATCGCCGAGGGCACCGATGCATTGGTGCTGGACGTGAAGTTCGGCTCGGGGGCGTTCCTTCCAGATCCGGACATGGGTCGGCGGTTGGCCGAGACGATGGTCGAACTGGGCGAAGCCCACGGAGTCAGGACCTCGGCTCTGCTGACCGACATGGATCAACCGCTCGGTATGGCTGCAGGCAACGGCGTGGAAGTAACCGAGTCGATCGAGACACTCAAAGGCAACGGTCCCGATGACATCGTCGAGCTGACGCTTGAGCTGGCACGGGAGATGTTGGCTCTCGCCGGCATCGACAAGGATCCAGCTTCGGTGATCGCAGACGGTTCGGCGCTACAGAAGTGGAACGAGATGGTCATCGCCCAAGGTGGCGATCCCGACCCTGCCGCTATCCCTCGGGCCACGGACATCCGCACCTTCGACGCTCCTGGTTCGGGTTTCATCACCCGTGTCGATGCACGCAAGGTAGGCATAGCGGCATGGCGGTTGGGGGCCGGTCGGTCTCGCAAAGAAGACCCCGTCAGCCCGATCGCCGGAACCGTTCTGCTCAAGCGCGCCGGAGACGAGGTCCGAGCGGGTGAACCCATTTTGGAGTTGCACGTGGATGATCCTGGCCGCGTGGATCACGCACTTGATGCCCTCCAAGGGGCGTTCGAGATCGGTGACGCCGAACCCGGGCCGCGCAAGTTGGTGCTCGAAAGGATCGGTTCGTGACATCTCCTCAAGCCCCCGTGCCGGCAGTGATCGAGAAGGCCACCGGCAGATCTGACTGGCGTGCAGCGGTCGTGCTGGGATCGGGGCTGTCGGAGGTCGCAGCCGGGC
This sequence comes from uncultured Actinomycetes bacterium, assembly GCA_937863385.1. Taxonomy (GTDB): domain Bacteria; phylum Actinomycetota; class CADDZG01; order CADDZG01; family WHSQ01; genus CALMBW01. Next base: position 278,022 of record CALMBW010000020.1, read on the forward strand.
TTGTAGGCAGCGAGCCCATCTCGTTCACAGACATCGAAGGGATGCCGGGTTCGGGAGTCGTAGGTCATGCGGGCGCGCTCTATGCGGGCGATGTTGGCACCACTCCGACACTCATCTTCGCGGGGCGCGTGCACCTCTACGAGGGTCGTTCTCTCGAAGAGGTGACCTATCCGATTCGAGCAGCGATCGGGGCCGGGTGCGACACGATCGTGCTGACGAACGCCGCCGGTGGGATCAACGAGAGTCACCCCGTAGGTGAGCCCGTGTTGATAGCAGATCACCTGAACCTCACCGGAAGAACGCCCCTGTTTGGTCCCAACGACGACGATGTGGGGCCGCGCTTCCTCGACCTTTCCGAGGTCTATGACCGCTCGCTGCGAGATCTGGCTCGTTCGGTCGATCCGGAACTCAAGGAAGGCGTTTACGCGGGGCTCTTGGGGCCCACCTACGAGACGCCGGCCGAGGTGAAGATGCTGAGAACCTTGGGAGCAGACATGGTGGGCATGTCCACGGTCAACGAAGCCATAGCCGCTCGCTATCTGGGGGTGCGCGTCCTTGGATTCTCGATCATCTCCAACCAGGCCGCCGGCATCTCACCGACCCCCCTTGCTCACGACGAGGTAGCCGAGGCCGGCAAGAAAGCAGCCCTTCGGCTGCAAACGATCTTGAAAGGGGTCCTTGCCGGACTCTAGGCGGTCTTTGGAATGGGGCTAGGTGCCCTTGGGGTGCCAGACGGTCTTGAACTCCATGAAAGCGATGGCTTCGGTCGGTGACGGGCTGCCCTCGGCGCGGATCACTCGCTTGATGTTGCCTGCGGCTGCGATCTCGGTGTCCGCGATCGCTGAGTCTTCGACCCCGGTGATGTCGATCGCATCCACATCGCCGTGCGAGGCAAGGATGGGGACCAGCTCATCCTTGTGTCCGGTCAGGATGTTGACCACTCCCCCCGGCACATCAGCGGTAGCCAAGCATTCCGCAAGCGCGATCGAAGGCAGGGGGTGCGCTTCGGACGCGAGCACGACCGTCGCGTTACCGCCGCACAGCGCAGGTGCGATGCGCGCAACCACACCGGCGAGCGAAGGCGACTCCGGTGCGACGATGCCAACAACGCCGGTCGGTTCCGGAACGGTGAGGTTGAAGTAAGGGCCGGCGACCGGGTTCAGCCCGCCTGCGATCTGCGAGAGTTTGTCTGCAAGCCCTGCGTACCAAACGAAGGTGTCGATCGCCGTATCGATCTGCTTATCGCTGCCTCGCTTGCCCTCGGCTGCAGCCACCTCGCTCGCAAGCTCCGGGCGACGGGTTTCCATCATCTCGGCGATCCGGTACAAGACCTGCCCGCGGTTGTACGCGGTCGCGCTCGCCCAGTTCGGCTGCGCTTTGCGGGCCGCGACCACCGCGTCTCGCACGTCTTTGCGTGACGCCCGAACCGCGTTCGCGAGGAAAGTCCCTTGGGGTTTGAGAACCTCGTAGGAGCGTCCGGACTCCGAGCGCGGGAAGTCGCCTCCCAGATAGAGCTTGTAGGTCTTACGAACTTCGACTCGACTCACTTCTGCCTCATTTCCGCGCGCAATATCTGTTGAATAAGCGCGAGATTCTTCGGTAAAAACTCATGGGGTTAGGGCTACGTAGGGTTCTAGGCCGTGAAGGCCGCCTTCGCGGCCGAAACCCGACTCTTTGAATCCGCCGAACGGGGAGCTGGGGTCGAAGCGGTTGAAGGTATTGGCCCACACCACTCCCGCCTTGAGGTGGTCGGCCATCCACAGGATGCGCGATCCCTTCTCGGTCCACACGCCTGCCGACAATCCGTACGGGGTGTTGTTGGCCTTCTCGACCGCTTCCTCGGGGGTACGGAAAGTCATGATCGACAGCACCGGCCCGAAGATCTCCTCTTGGGCGATGCGATGTGACTGCGAAACGCCGGTGAAGATGGTCGGTGGGAACCAGTAGCCACGCTCGGGGATGTCACAGGGGGCCTGATACATCTCGGCCCCCTCTTGCTCGCCGATACCTACCAGGCGCCTGATCTTGTCCAGTTGCTCGCGCGAGTTGATGGCGCCGATGTCGGTGTTCTTGTCTAAGGGATCGCCCAGTCGCAATGTTCCAAGACGACGCTTCAGCTTCTCCACGAACGCCTCCGCTATCGACTCTTGGATCAGCAACCGTGACCCGGCGCAACAGACGTGGCCTTGATTGAAGAAGATGCCATTGACGACACCTTCGATCGCTTGGTCCATAGCTGCGTCCTCGAACACGATGTTCGCGGCCTTGCCGCCCAGTTCGAGCGACAACCGCTTGCCGCTACCTGCGATGGACTTCTGGATGGCACGTCCGACCTCGGTAGATCCGGTGAACGCGACCTTGTTCACATCTGGGTGTGCGACTAGCGCCGCGCCGGTCTCACCCGCGCCGGTGATGATGTTCACGACGCCCGGGGGCAGATCGATCTGCTGACAGATCTCTGCGAACAGCAGCGCCGTGAGCGGAGTGGTCTCGGCCGGTTTCAGGATCACCGTGTTGCCGGTTGCCAGTGCGGGGGCGATCTTCCAGGCCAGCATCAACAGAGGGAAGTTCCACGGGATGACCTGAGCCGCCACACCGAGTGGCTTCACCTTCATGCCCGGGAACGCGTACTGCAGCTTGTCGGCCCAACCGGCGTAATAGAAGAAGTGCGCCGCGCTGAGTGGAACGTCGATGTCGCGGCTCTCTTTGATGGGCTTGCCGCCATTCATCGATTCGAGCACCGCGATCTCGCGAGCGCGCTCCTGGATGACCCGGGCGATCCGGAAGATGTACTTGGCGCGTTCGCTTCCATCCAGCCGCTGCCACGGCTTGGACGCTGCCCGCGCGGCCTTCACCGCCTCGTCGACGTCCTGCTCGCCTGCAACGGGGATGTCCGACAAGACCTCTTCGGTCGCCGGATTGATCGTCTTCATGTACTGCCCTGAGACCGGCGCGACCCACGTACCCCCGATGAACAGGTCATAGCTGCTCTTGACGTCGACGACGTCGGTCGACTCAGGTGCCGGCGAATACTCCCACTTGGCCATGCTGGCTCCCTAATCCTGCGTGTAGCGGTCGGGGTCTGCATAGATCCCGGTTCGCTGCTTGTGGATCTGCATCAACAGGTCGTTGAGCAGCGACGAGGCACCGATCCGGAACATGTCCGGGTCGAGCCAGTCATCACCCAACGTCTCGTTCACGATAACGAGGTATCGGATCGCATCCTTGGAACTGCGGATGCCTCCGGCTACCTTGAGGCCTACCTTCCTGCCCGTCTCGTGCTGGAAATCCCTGATCGCTTCGGCCATGACGAGACAGAACGGCAAGGTCGAGGCCGGGCTGATCTTGCCCGTCGAGGTCTTGATCACATCGGCCCCTGCGGCCATAGCGATGAGCGATGCCCGGCGCACGCGATCGTAGGTGGCAAGCTCGCCCGCCTCGATGATCACTTTCAGATGCACATCCCCGCAGGCCTCTTTCGCGACCACCACCTCGTCGAAGATGGCTTGCTCGTCGCCTGCGAGAAGGGCACCGCGGGAGATCACGTTGTCGATCTCGTCTGCTCCATCCGCTATAGCTCTGCGGATCTCCTCGACCCGCAGGTCTGCAGCCATCTGGCCGGAGGGGAACCCGGTCGCGACGCTCGCTACCTTCACCGAGCTTCCCTTCACGGCTTCCTTCGCCACTGACACCAGCCGGGGATAGACACAAACCGCTGCGACGCTAGGGATGGTCGGATCACCGGGATCGGGACGTATCGCCTTGCTCGCCATCTGGCGCACCTTGCCGGGAGTGTCTTGGCCCTCGAGCGTTGTTAGATCGATGCACCTGACCGCCAGGTCCAACGCCCACAACTTGGAGTCTTTCTTGATCGAGCGTTTGCTGAGGGCCGCAGCTCGCTCTTCAGCACCGACCTTGTCGACCGACCCACCGATACGTTCGACGAGCTCCATCGACAACGCTTCTGTCATCGCCACGCGGCGACCCCTCCTCTATCTACGACTGGTACTGCTGATGCTTAGTGGTGGTGTCCATGACCATGGTCGTGACCGCCACCCATCGTCATCAAGGGCAGCTCGATGCGTTTGGACGCCTTGGGTCGGGGCGGGAGCAGGTTCGTGATCTCCTTGGCGGCTTCGTCGAGTGCTTGCGCCACCTCGGTATCGGAGTGCTGTAGCACGATCGGCGCACCGACATCTGCGAGTTCGCGCAGCTTGGGATCGATGGGGATCTGACCCAGCAGAGGCACGTTCAGGTTGTCGGCCAAACTCTGTCCTCCGCCACTTCCGAAGATGTCGTAAGCCTTGCCATCATCGCCGCGGAAGAAACTCATGTTCTCGATGACACCAATGACCTTGAGTCCGGTCTTCTCGGCCATGAAGCCGGCACGCTGCGCGACCTTCTCGGCGGCCGCTTGCGGTGTCGTTACAACGACCATCGAAGCGCCGGGAAGGAACTGCGCGATCGATATCGCCACATCGCCGGTTCCCGGAGGGAGATCGATCAGAAGATAGTCGGGTTCGTCCCAGTGAACGTCGTTGAGGAACTGCTGCAAAGCCTTGTGCAACATCGGCCCCCGCCACACGACCGGATTGTCCTCGGTGGTGAACAGACCGATCGACACGATCTTCACCCCGAACATCTCGGGCGGAATGATCATGTCCTCGACGACGGTAGGGCGTTCGTGTACCCCGAGCATGCGCGGGATCGAGAAGCCCCAAACGTCCGCGTCCAGGAGGCCAACCTTGTAACCCTGCTTGGCGAGACTGGCTGCGAGGTTAACGGTCGTCGTGGACTTGCCCACGCCACCCTTACCGGAACCAACCGCGATCACCTGAGTGGAAGAGTCGCTGCGGGCGAAGGGGGCCGGCGCTACTTGGCGGAGGTTTCCGACCAATGCCTGGCGCTCTTCCTCGGTCATCGAGGTGAGCTGCACATCGACCTCGGTGATCTCGGGATAGGTCTCTTTCAGCTTCGCCGGAATGACCTGATGGAAGTAGTCCTTGAGGGGGCAGCCCGGGATCGTGAGCGCCACCAACACCCCAACCCGGGTCCCCTCGATGGCGATATTGCGAACCATGTTGAGCTCGTTGAGCCCGCGATGCAGCTCGGGGTCCTGGATCTCGCCCAGTACTTGAGAGACCTGCTCCTCGGTCGGCATCGGCATGGAAAGAACCTCTCCTATCGTGGTCTAGAGGATGGGCAGCCACCTCGCCTGCCACTTAGCCCCAAGCCTAAAGGAACCCCACCTATTCCCCCACCACACCTTGCGCCCGGGATTCGGCCCAGGCTAGCTGAGTAGTTCTAGGGCGTGGGGGATGTGGGTGAGGCGGGCTTCGGTCCAGTTGCCTAGGTAGTCGCCGTCTACCTGGACGGGTTTGGGGATGGTGGCGGTCCAGGTGATGTCGCCGACGTCGTGCCAGTAACGGTTGTGCTTCCAGTGCGCGTGACCGGCCTTCTGGGTGAAGACCGAGCGAACGACCCGCGGGATGGTCGCGGTGCGGATGCGTCCGAACACCAACATGTCGAGGCGCTTGTCGAGTCTGGCATCCGGGCATGCGTTGAAAGGCCACTTCTTGAAGTAGGTGAAGGGCCACGCGTTCTGACATATGCCAAGGACCCCTTTGAACTCCTCGTCACCGACCTTGACGGTCAGCCACGGCTCGCTACCCCGGTATTCGGTCGAGCCCGCAGCCAGCGCGTGCTTCAAGAACACCCAGTCGCTTTTGTGGCCGGTACGTGCTTGTTGTTCTTCGACCCGGCGCACGACTTCAGCATCCAAACCGATGCCCGCAGAGAACAAGAAGTAGCGCTCGTTGATCTGACCCACCCCGATGCGGCGCTGAGTGTCTCTTCTGAGATGTTGAGAGACGTACGAGGTGGCTTCAACCGGATCGGTGGGCATGCCCAGCGAGCGCGCCATCACGTTGGTGGAGCCTCCCGGCAGGATGCCCAGAGCGACATCCGTTCCCACCAGCGGCTGGGCTACCTCGTTGATGGTGCCGTCACCGCCGAAAGCCAGGACGGCATCGAAGCCGCGGTCAACGGCTTCGGCCGATAACTCGATGGCGTGATCGCGCCGGGTGGTTTCGTGAGCTTCGAGCTTGAAGTCGGCCTGGAGAGCACGAACGATCACGTCGCGGGTCCGAGACGAAACCGAACCGGCGCGGGGATTGGCTATCAGCATGACGGTCTTCACGGCCGGTCATGCTACAGGCGCTGCAGGAGACTCGCAGGGGGGAAAGCGCTAGGCGACGAGAGCGATGAAAGCTGCAACCACCCGAGCGTCGAAGCGGGCTCCGGCCTCGGTCGAGATGTAGCGGATGGCCGAATCCTTGGTGAGCGCCGCCCGGTAAGGGCGGTCGGTGGTCAGTGCGTCGTAGGTGTCGGCCACGGCGAAGACCCTTGCTGCGAGTGGGATGTCGGTGCCCTCGAGTCCCTCCGGGTACCCGGTGCCGTCCCATCGCTCGTGGTGATACGAGATCACGTCGAGGGTGTTCTGGCTGAAGCCGATCGGTTCAACGATCTGCACGCCCATGCGGGGGTGCTCTTTCATCAATCCCCACTCGATCTCGGTGAGCTCGCCGGGCTTGGTCAGGATCGAATCGGGGACGCCGATCTTGCCGACGTCGTGAAGCAAGAAGCCATGGCCGACGTCATCGCATAGCGAGAGTTCGTAGTCGATCTGCTCGAGGCAAGCGCTTGCCAGCAGTGCCGAGCGGTAGAGATGCTGGCCGGTGTGGCTGTCCTTGATCTCGACGGCACAAGCAAGTGCCTCGACGATGCGACCGAGATCCTTGACGTCATCGCGCTCGACGCGAAGTTCTCCCAGAAGTGCCCCGTTCATTGCCATCTGCTTGCCCCCAAGCCGGATGCCGTTGTGTGAAGGTCATGAAACATCTAAGCGAGCACCCTGTGACCCGGCAGACGTCGGGAACCTAAGGGACCGCTCCGGTTAGCCCGGATTGACTAGTCCTTGTGACCCACTTTCCACTCTAGCCTTTCAAGCACAACGGCACCGCGGGGCGCCGTTGGCTATCCTCCAGGCCATGGAGTTCAAGGTGGCCCACGAGTTCGATGCAGAGGTCGACGCGGTTGCTGCGGCGATGTTGGACCTGGACTTCCAGAAGACCCTCGATGGGGTGGGGCACCTTGCCGAACGGCGTGTGCTGGAGCAAACCGACAAGGGCGGCAAGACCCTGCGCCGTTCTCGGTGTGTGCTGGACATCAAGATCGACGGCACGGCCAAGAAGTTCATCGGCGACGGAGACCCAGCCTGGGTCGAGGTTGCCGAGTGGGATCCCATCAAGCTCGCTTGGACCTGGCACATCGAGCCCGAGGTCGCCGGGGATCTCCTAGAAGCGGCAGGCCGCACGGAGTTGATCGCCACCGACCGGGGCACCACGATCCGAACCGTGGAAGGCAAGGTCAAGGTCAAGGTCCCCTTCTACGGGGGCAAGGTCGAAGGCTGGATCGTGGACGGGCTGGAAAGCTCGTACGACGAAGAGGCCGAGTTGCTCGCCGACTGGCTGGCCTCCTAGCGCCCCCGTCCCTGCTCCAGCATCCCCCGTTGTCCCGGCGGTTCGACAGGAGATGCGATCCGCACGGCGAAACCTAGGGCTATGAGGAAACTGATCATCGCCACCACCATCGCTGCCCTCGCCGTTCTCCCTGCAGCAGAGGGATTCGCCAAGAAGAAGGCTGCCAAGCTTCAGACCGTCGAAGGCACCATCGAGGTGCCTCAGCCCTACGCCGCGGACGGGTCTTGCATCTACCGCACCCACCGCACGGCCTACATCGCTGCGGGCGAGTCAAGCAACGGGGGCTTCGGTTGGGTATTCGAGGTCGATCCGGCCACCGTCAACAAGCCCTTCAAGCTCGAAGTGGCCGGCGGCGCCGGGATGGACATCAGCTTCTACATGGACATGGGCGATCCGACCGATCCGACCACTGCCCCTGCCAACACGGGCTTCGAAACACCCGGGCCCGGTGGCGAATCGGGCATCGTGCCGGACGGGTACAAGTACGGCTTCGTGTGCATGACCGAGGGTGCCAACGCCGGTTTCACCTACACCGCCGGCAAGGGCGTCAAGCCCTAACCAACTCAACCGAACCTCACCGGCCTACGAGAACTACGTAGCCGGTGAGGTTCCGCGTAACAAGCCTTTTACAAAGGGGAAACGGGAGGGAAACCCCTTAGCCATAGTCTGTCCCCCATATGGGCACATCGACGTGCCCGCTCTTTCAACCCGAAGAGGAGGAGACGTGGCAGCAAGTCCTTCCGACGTGCTCAAGCTGGGGCAACAGAACAATGCCCAGTTCGTCGACATCAGATTCTCGGATCTCCCCGGCCTCATGCAGCACTTCTCGATGCCGTTCGAAGAGTTCACCGAAGACGTATTCGAAGAGGGTCTTGGTTTCGACGGGTCATCGATCCGTGGTTTCCAGGAGATCCAAGAGTCGGACATGATCCTGGTTCCGGATCCCGAGACCGCAGTGATGGATCCGTTCCGTCAGCACCCCACGCTGATCATCCATGCGTACGTCAAAGACCCGATCACCGGCGAGTTCTACACGCGCGACCCGCGCTATATCGCTAGGAAAGCTCAGGACTACCTGCAGGGCACGGGCATCGCGGACGTCGCCTATTTCGGACCCGAGGCCGAGTTCTACATCTTCGACTCGATCCGGTTCGATCAGAATCAGCACTCGAGCTACCACTACATCGACGCCGTCGAGGGCGTGTGGAACTCGGGCCGCGATGAGGACGGTGGGAACAAGGGTTACAAGCCTCGCTACAAAGAAGGGTATTTCCCCGTTCCTCCGATGGATCACTATCAGGATCTCCGAAGCGAGATGGTTGTCACCTTGCGTGACCTAGGCATCCCGGTCGAGGTTCACCACCACGAGGTGGGTACGGCGGGTCAGAGCGAGATCGACATGGGCTTCGGTCCGTTGCTCGAGATGGCCGACCGTCTGATGCTCTACAAGTACGTGGTCAAGAATGTCGCGCTCAAGTACAACAAGACGGTCACGTTCATGCCCAAGCCGATCTTCCAGGACAACGGTTCCGGCATGCACGTTCACCAGAGCATCTGGAAAGACGGCGAGACCATGATGTGGGACGAGCTCGGCTATGCGCAGCTCTCCGACAACGCTCGCTACTACATCGGTGGACTTCTCGCCCACGCGAACTCACTGCTTGCGCTGACGAACCCGACGACCAACAGCTTCAAGCGACTGGTCCCGGGTTACGAAGCGCCGGTGAACCTCGTTTACAGCCAGCGCAACCGGTCTGCCGCGGTCCGGATCCCGGCGTACTCGAAGTCGCCCAAGGCCAAGCGTGTCGAGTTCCGCTGTCCCGACCCAAGCTGCAACCCCTACCTCGCCTTCTCGGCGATGTTGATGGCGGGCCTGGACGGGATCAAGAACAAGATCGAGCCGCCCGAGCCCATGGACAAAGACCTTTACGAGCTTCCCGCAGAGGAGCTTGCCAACGTCCCGCAGGTGGTGGACTCACTCGACAAGGCGCTCGAAGCACTCGAGGCCGATCACGATTACCTGCTCGAAGGCGGGGTCTTCACCGAAGACGTGATCACGTCGTGGTGTGACTACAAGAGAGCTCACGAGGTGGACGCCCTCCGCCTGCGTCCCCACCCGTATGAGTTCTACCTCTACTACGACATCTAGCGATTCTGCGTCGGAATACGGCTGCATAGCAACCACTCACCGACAAAGAAACAGGCCCCCGGATCCCCACCCGGGGGCCTGTTTCACTCTGAAGTCCTAGCGCACGATCTCTTTGATGGACCTGTCGGCGATCTGAAAACCCTTCTGTCACCTAGGCGACAGCCTCGCCAGCGCGATGGCGTCACCGTCATCTCAGGAGATCGCAAAGGGCGATCGCCGAAACGGGAGGACGGTCATGCAAGGGAAGGTTCGGGTACGGATCCGGCGACGAGGGTTGAGGTTTATCACGGCAGCTTGCCTCGTCATGAGTTTGCTAGCACCGAATGCGGTGGCAGAGGTCGGCGCTCAAAAGTGCTTCGGGAAGAAGGCGACGGTAGTTGCCAAAGCCGGACAGGAAACGAAGGGGACCAGGAAGACCGACGTAATCATTGGGACCAGGGGGTCGGACTCCATCGACGGCCGGGGTGGTAACGATCTGATCTGCGGCCGGGGTGGAGATGACGTTCTCTACGGGGGAAAGGGTAGTGACCGCCTGAATGGTGGAAGGGACTCGGGATATGGAGACACTTTCTATCCGGGACCTGGCGATGACATCATCGATGGCGGTCCCGAAGGAAGCGGCATGGGCCTCTCGGACTTCGGCGATTGGGTGCTTTACGAGGACGCGACCGGACCCGTCCACGCCGATCTAGAAACGGGAGAAGCCACGGCGGTTGGCCTCGGATCGGACAGCCTCGCCGATATCGAGCAGGTGAGCGGGGGTCCTTACGACGACCTCTTGACCGGAAATGAAGCTACCAACTGGCTCCTGGGTGGCAACGGGGATGACGTACTCGACGCCAATGGTGGAAACCTCGACTCGATGAATCCGGGGTTGGGGGACGACACCGTCATCGGCACACCCGGGTCACGTAACTGGGTGGGTTACGAAGACACCCCATCCGAGGGGGCAATCATCGATCTCACATCTCAAACCGTCACCGGTGTAGGCAACGACTCACTCAGTAACATCACCGATGCGGGCGGCACGCTTGGAGCCGACACCCTAATCGGCACGGACGGACCCAACTACTTGTTCGGTCAATCTGGGGACGACACGCTCAATGGCAACGGTAACGATGCGGATCTCTCCGATCCGGCCAGTTTCATCGGAGGATTCAACCTGGATGTGCTTGTTGGGGACTGCGGATGTTTCGGGACCGGCGAAAACGAACTGGGCGACGATAGCTTCATCGGAGGGTCGGGAGTGACGATGGTCAGCTTCGTCAACTCCACCGCCCCTGCCATCATCGACCTGTCCGAGGGCACTGCGAGCGGCGAAGGCTCGGACACGCTTACCGGTGTCAATGCAGTAGTGGGATCCGACCACGACGATCAGATCATCGGCACCGATGGTTCCGATCTCTTCGAAGGCTCACCCGGTAATGACTCGATCAACGGTGGGGAGGGTACCGACGTAGTCATTGCCTTCCATGCCTTGGGCGGCACCGAGATCGATCTGGATGCGGGAACGATGACCGGAAAGTTCCCCGGTTTCGTTGGGGGGATGTTCGGTTTCTACGATTCCGATACAACCCTGACAAACATCGACGATGCGTGGGGCAGCCTTGACTTCCCCGACGAAATCATCGGGGACGAGAACAACAACAAGCTCGTCGGGATGAGTGGAGACGATTCCCTCTCCGGCGCGGGAGGTGATGATCATCTCGATGGGATGGAAGGGACGGATACCGCTAATGGCGGATCCGGAACGGATACTTGCGTAGGCATCGAAGAAGCCGAGGCCTGCGAGGAAGAATCTCCATCCGTCAGCCGACAGGTAGGCAAGGCGCGGTGGATCCGTACGGCCCGAACGGGACCCCTCGTTCGCATGTACTGATCCTCCCGGGAAAAGGGGGCCCTCGCAGGCCCCCTTTTCCAATCCACAACACGCCGATAACGGCACCCATCGGGCACTTCGCCCGAACGATTTGCCCACTACGTCCTAGACGTCGTCCGAACAGCCTGTTTTCATCGATGCATGTGGGGTGGGACGAAAGGATCGGCATCAAGGCACCGGCGGACCGTTACGGTCCTGTTCTGTGACCTCGTCGACTTCACATCTCTCACCGACCGACACGATCCGGAGCTGGTCCACAACGTCGTTTCTTCGCATTTCGAGAAGATGCACGAAGTGCTGTCCGCTTACGGAGGCACGATCGAAAAATTCATCGGCGACGCGATCATGGCGGTATTCGGCTACCCCAGATCATCCGGCAACGACGCGCTTCGCGCCATCCAGGCCGCCCGTGCGATGCTCGTAGCGATCGAGGCCCACAATGTGGAGCTCGAGTATCAGTGGGGAATCACCATCTCGGCATCCATCGGAATCGAGACTGGTGAAGTGGTTGCGAGTGCCGATCCTTCCTCAGAAGCCTTTGTGATGGGACATCCGGTCAACACCGCGGCTCGGCTCGAACAGCAGGCGGGAGCGGGCGAGGTCCTAGTGGGGCCGGTCACCCTGGAGATAGTCCGTGAGTGCGCCGTCATGGACGAACCGCGGAAACTCTCTTTGAAGGGGAAGAGCCAAGATTCACTCGCCTATCCATTGCTAGCAGTCAAAGGAACCCCTTCCGGCCACGGTCGCATCGTGGGGAGGGACCAGGAACTCAAACTTCTCCTGGACATGACGCGGGCATCGTCGGACTCGGGCGACATGGCGCGCGCCTTCATCCGCGGCGATGCAGGAGTTGGGAAATCATCGCTCCTAGCCAGATTCGCTCATCGGATCGAAGCCGATGTGACATTAGCCGGTGCATGCCGAATCTACCCAGCACCGTCTCCGTTGCAGCCACTGATCGAGATGCTGCACGGATTACTGGGTATCCGTGTCAGTGATCCGGATGAATCGATACGAGAAAGGATCGCTGCAGAGGTTCACAGCAGTGGGGAGGCAGACTATCTCACCTCGGTACTGGATTCACTGCTTCGAACGGCTGACGACCGCGACAGCTCCAACGTGACGTTAGATGATGCATTCAACACCTTACGAGCTCTCCTATTGCCCAGGTTGCGCTCCGGAAACTCCGCGGTACTTCTATTCGAGGACCTCCATGCGGCAGAGCCTTCTTTCCTTCTTGCTCTCACCCGATTCGCACTGACTCCCACTGCGGGTGACATCGTGCTGGTGGCCACAACTAGGCCTTCCAAAGACCCGTTCTTGGAACAGCTCCTGGGCTGGGGGAAGATCGTCGACTTACGCCCCTTGGATGCAGCAGCAGCGGACGAACTTCTGACGGCCGCGCCTTTCCTCCTTCACAACAAGGCACTCAGGCAAAGGATCTTCGAGTCAAGCGGTGGAAACCCCCTCTTTATCCGAGAGTTCGTCAGGATGCTGAGGGACCGGGGTTCTACGTCATCTACGGGGATCGAAGCTCTGAACATCCCTCAGACCGTGGAATCGGTGATTCAAGCACGGCTAGACGAACTCAGTGTAGAAGCGCGTGAGACCTTGCAACGCGCGTCGATACTTGGAAACGACCTTCCGGCAGATCTCCTCTCGGCGCTATTAGGGGAACGCCAGCGAGAACTCAAGGATCTCATCGCCCGTGGCTTTATCAGCGAAGGCACATCAGGTCTTGCGTTCAACCATGAATCCATCCGCGATGTTGCCTATGGATCCTTGATGCGTGAACAGCGTGTCCCCCTCCATAAGGAGGCTGCTGCGGCCATCGCCTCGGCCCAGAGCTTCGAAGGATCCCGGGACGAAGCGATCGGATTCCACCTCGAGTCGGCCTTCAACAACCGCAAACTTCTCGGACGGCTGGACGGAGAAGCTCACGATCTAGCAAGATCCGCCGGCGAGCGCCTCTACCGTGCCGGCATCCTCAGACGCGATCGCTTCCAAGACACAACAGGAGCGATGGACCTCTTGGAGCGGGCGATCGAACTACTCCCCGAGGGGCATATCGATCGACTCGACGCTCTCGTCCGCGCTGCAGCGTGCGCCGTCGAGACCGGGCATCAAGAGAAGGAGCAGGCCTGGTGGAAGGCAGCGACACACGAAGCAACGGACGACCAGCGGGTCCGGCTGGAGATCGAGAAACTCGAGATGGATCTTCAGAGGGTTTGGGCGGGAGCGCTGGACAGGGACTCGGAACTCGAAAGACGCGCCTTGGAGCTGATCGACCGATTCGCAAGAGAGCAACACCTCGACTACCTGTACCGCGCCTGGAGTGCCCTTGCCGTGATTCACTCACTCGTAATCGGGGGACCAGATCCTTCAGCAGCGCTCGAGAACGCCATCTACGTCGCTCAACGTATGACGCAACACGACGACGAGGCTCTGGCCTCGTTCGTTAGCCTCGCCTCTGCGCTCGTTTGGGGCCCCGTCCCGGTCAGTCAGGCAAAGAAGCGCGTAGCGGATCTCCGAGAGCGCGTCGGGGATCGCCAACCCTACTCGGCAGCGATGGACTGCTACCTGGGATTACTTATCGGCTTCGGTGGGGAAACCGAGGCTGGCAGAGATCTGATCGAGCGCGGGATGAGCTTCTATTCGAACCTTGGGATGCATGGATCCGTTGCGCGGGGGGCTCATTGTCGAGGGGCCTTGAGCATGTACGCAGGAGATTGGGACCGTGCCAAAGAGATCTACGTAGAGGCATCCGACCACCTGATCAAGACGGGCGATCCGTTCGGGGTTGTGCAGCATCTCGCTCATGCAGGTCACATCCTGCTGTGGAAGGGGGACACAGAGGGGGCTCGGCACATGCTAGAGCGCGGAAAGCAACTGCCCGCGGCGCAAACACTTGAAAAGGTCTTTCTGAATCTGCTAGAGGCTCGATTGCTCGCTCTAGATGAGGACCCGCGGGCCGCCGGCCTCGCTGAAGAGAGCCTACGTGAGATGGCCAATCACTCGTGGTGTGAATATGCCGATGCCTACTTGCTGCTGGCCGACCTCTATTGCTCGGTCGGACGATATCAAGAGGCGCGGCTCATGGCGCAGAAAGCTCATGAGATGTTCGTCTCAAAGGAAAGCTTGCTGCGGGTTGAAGCAGCTGAACGATTCCTCAAAGAGCTGCCTATCGATCAGCTCTATGACGAAGCTGGTCGATCTCTTTGATCACGATAGTTCCACGTTCCATCTCTATGTAACGGCGGCTCTCGAAACTACGAAGGATCTGATTCACACTCTGCCGGGAACCTCCGACCATGGAAGCGAGATCACCTTGAGTCAGCGATAGATCGAGGGTGAGGCCTTGCTCACTCTTGCTACCGTGCTGTTCAGCCATCTTGACCAGAAGCTTGGCGACACGTGCGTGAAGATCCATGAACACAAGGTCGCTCGTCTGCTCGGTTAGGCGTCTGATCATTCCGCCCAATGACTTCAAGAGTGATTCGATCATGGTCGGTTCTTGCACCAGCATCTCCATCATCAGCGAACGCGTAATCATCAGGACGTCAGTAGGCTCAGCGGCCTCTGCAGTTGCTGAGCGCGGCATCCCATCGATCATCGCCAACTCACCAAAGGTGTCGCCTTGCGTAAGAGTTGCTAACACCATCTCTTCACCGCTCGAAGAAACGACCGCGATCTTCACCAAACCCGCGACTACAACGTAAGTCGAGTCCCCTAGGTCACCTTGGTGAAAGATGCGCTCACCTCGACGGTAAGAGCGCCTGATAGAGCGACCGAACAAATTCGCGAGGCTACTTTCATCGAGGTGAGTAAAAAGGGGCGACCCCTTGAGGAGCTCCCTGACTTGCTCATCGTCCATTGCGCGCCTCCGTCTACGTCTATCGTCCCACTTTCGGCCGCAGCCATTCCACCTGCAAGAACAGATGTGGAGTCGGTGACACTTCTTTGGTAGGGGGATCAGGGGGCCGACCGCATAGCGACGTAGGAACTAGATGGGTGGGGCGGGGTCGTATTGGATGCCTTTGCGAACGGCTCGGGCTCGGTCTTCGGAGTGCAGACGCTTGACGAGATGCAGGGCCATGTCGATGCCGGCGCTCACGCCTGCGGCGGTGATGACTTCGCCGCTGTCGACGAATCGGTCGTCGGGCCGCACTTCGACCGAGCTATCGAGATCCTTGAGCAGGTCGAGTTGCGCCCAGTAGGTGGTTGCGGGGCGGGCGGTCAACAAGCCTGCGTCTGCGAAAACCAGCGCGCCGGTGCAGACACTCGTCATCAAGGTGCCGCCAGATGCCAAGTCGCTCAGCCACTGTTTGATGCTCTCGTCGCCCAATTGCGCCCGGGTGCCGATGCCGCCCGGGAACACCAGAACATCTAGCTCGCCAACGTTTGATCGGGTGCGATCGGGCAGGACACGCAACCCCTTGGCACAGGTAACCGGACCCTCTTCATCGGCGAAAGTGAGAACTTCGACGTCGTCGTCGGGCCACTCCTTGGCCCAATGTGCCAGGACCTCCCACGGCCCGGCCCAGTCAAGCTCTTCGGCGTTGGGGAACAGATAGATGCCGATGCGGGTGGTCAAGGGCGGATCTCGTTGGTCTCGTCGGCCACGATCTCTTGAGTGGCATGAGGATCGGAATCGGAGCTCTGGAAACCATCGTCGTTCGGTGAGCCTGGATCGGGGTCCGGATCCATCTCGCTTTCCGTTTTCTGTGTCGGAAACGTGGGCGGATCTACGGGGGAGTTCTTCGGTAAAAACAGGGTTTCTAGTTCGGCTTTGCCTATCGTTTCCTTCTCGAGCAGGAGCTCGGCCAGTTCGTCCATGCCATCTCGCTTCTCGCGCAGGATGGTCCGGGCTCGTTCTTGAGCGTCGACGAGGATCGCCATGGTCTCGCGATCGATCGCCACCTCGGTCTCGTCCGACACGTTCTCGCCGCGACGGAATACCGGGTTAAGGAAGCGCGCTCCGGGCTCTGCGATGTTGATGGGGCCGACCTTGTCGGACATACCGAACTCCATCACCATCCTGCGTGCCAGCTCGGTCGCTCGCCTAAGGTCGTCTTGCGCTCCGGTCGTTGCGTAGCCGAAGACGACCTCTTCGGCTGCCCGGCCCCCAAGAAGCACGGCGATACGGTCACGGAGCTCTGGTTCGGTCATCAGGTAGCGCTCTTCTTCTGGGAGTTGCTCGGTGTAACCGAGTGCCCCGATGCTGCGAGGGATGATGGAGACACGGTGAACGGGATCGGCGTGCTCGACGAAGTGGGCTACCAGCGCGTGACCGAGCTCGTGATAGGCGACGAGACGCCGCTCCTTCTCCGACAGAACCTGCGAGCGTCGCTCGAGACCCGCAACCACTCTGTCGACGGCCTCCTCCAATTCACGCATGCTCACGGCTTCACTGCCTCGGCGTGCGGCCAGCAGGGCTGCCTCGTTGATGACGTTGGCAAGCTGCGCCCCGGAGAAGCCGGGCGTGCGCCGGGCAAGCACGGAAAGATCGGCCCCCGGTGCCATCTTTACCTCGCGCGCATGGATGCGCAGGATCTCCTCGCGGCCCCCGACATCCGGCAGGTTCACTACGATCTGCCGATCGAAGCGGCCGGGCCGCGTCAGAGCGGCGTCGAGAACCTCGGGCCGGTTCGATGCGGCCATGATGATGACGCCGGAGTTGGGGTCGAAGCCATCCATCTCGGTGAGCAACTGCTGCAAGGTTTGTTCCTGCTCTTGATGCGCTCCGAGCTGGTTTCCGGCAGCACCGGAACGGGACATCCCGATCGAGTCGATCTCGTCGATGAACACGATCGCAGGAGCCTTCTCACGCGCTTGGCGGAACAGGTCACGCACGCGAGCTGCACCCAGACCGACGAACATCTCGATGAACTCTGACGCAGAGATGTAGAAGAAAGGCACACCGGCCTCGCCGGCAACTGCACGCGCCAGCAGGGTCTTGCCCGTTCCCGGGGGGCCGACGAGGAGTACACCCTTAGGGATACGGGCGCCGATCGTTAGGTACTTATCGGGTCGCTTCAGGTAGTCGACCAACTCCACAAGCTCTGCTTCGACCTCATCGACACCCGCAACGTCGTTGAAGGTGGTCTTCATGTCGGCACGGTCGAACAACTTCGCCTTGTTGCGGCCGAACGACAGCGGGCCGCCCCCGCCGCCGCCCATCTGCTGGCGCATCCGGCGCGTCATGAACATGTAGATGCCGATGATGACGATGAACGGAAGGAAGCTGATGAAGAGACCGGTCCACGGGCTGGGCTGCGAGGCTCCGATCTCGACGTCTTGCGCCCGAAGCTCCTCAACAAGAGCGTTCGACTCGTAGTTCGGGGGCAAGGTAGCGACGAAGTCCACCGGATCGCCGCCACGCTTGGGTTGGTAGGTCCCCGTGACGTTTCCGGTCCCGATGTTGGCTTCGGTCACGGCGCCTTCCTCTACGAGGGTGAGGAAGCGCGAGAACGAGATCGACTCTCGTTCGGTGCCCAAGAAGAAGGACTGCAGCAGAAGGAAACCCACTAGGACGGCAAGGGCCACGCCGAGGTTGTTCCACCACGGCTTCTGGGCGGGGGGCGGCTTGGATGAGCCGGCCGGCCCGGCTTCCTCGCCGGGGCCGTGCTTGGGTCTGGGGCGTCGCAAGCGTTCCTTCACGCTGCGAACCTTACCCATCAGGAGAAGTAACGGGTTCCGGCGTCCTGCGGGCAGCGAGATCCCTCCCGACACGCTAGACATAGGGGATGAGATATCTCGTGCCCCTCATAGTGCTCATCGGTGTCGTCCTGCTGATGGGCAGCTTCAACGGCGAGGGCTTCAGAGCCGTTCGGGGGGTGCTGTTCGGGATCGGATTGTTAGGACTGCTCGTGGTGATCTTCGGGATCATCGCTGCCCAAGCAACCTAGCGCCGCCTAGCGGGAACGCTCGGTTCCCCCGTACACGACCCTCTCGCACACCAATCGAGCCCGGCGGGTCATCTTCAGGTAAGAATCCTCGAGCTCTTGGCGTGGCTGCTCCTCGAATCCCATGGCCTTGCCCAAAGCCTCCAGGTCCTCGGGTTTGGATGGCAGCGCATCGACAGGTTTGCCACTGATGAAGAACAGCCGGTTACGCAACCTACAGAGAAATAGGTACGCGTCGACGAGGTAGCGGGCCTCTTGTTCGGAGATCAACTCGGCCACCCGAGCGCCATCGATAGCGTCAAGGGTTCCCGGCACCTGAAGGAAGGGCAGATGGTGCGCGCTCTGTAGTTGGAACATCTGAGCCGCGAACTCGATGTCGGACATGCCGCCCGGTCCAAGCTTCAGATGGCGACGGGGGTCGGTTCCCTTCGGGATGCGTTCCTTCTCCATCCGGGCTTTCAGGTGACGGATCTCGGCAACCGCAGCTTGGGTGAGCCGCTCCGGGAACGCCAGGTCACGCGTCTCGTCCACCAGACGCTGCCCCAGAGCGAGATCGCCGGCCACCGGGCGCGCCTTGATCAAAGCCTGATGCTCCCAGGGTTGTGACCAACGCTTGTAGTACTCGGCGTAACCACCCAGCGAACGCGCCAGCAAAGAGGAGCGCCCTTCGGGCCGCAGGTCTGCGTCGATCTTGAAAGCCTGGCCTTCGGGAGTCACTTCCCCGATCGCGCGCATCAGGTCTTCGGCGATCCGCTCCGCCTCATGGGGATCGCCGTCGAAGACGAACATCACATCGATATCCGAGCTGTAGTTGAGCTCGCGCCCACCCAGCTTTCCCATCCCGATAACCGCGAACGGGATGCTCGCATCTTGAAGAGCAGCTTCCAGGCACGCCTCGGCGAGATCGGCGAGGCTGCTGCCGACATCGCGCGCATCGATCTCTCCGCCGACGTCGGCTACGGCGATGCGCAACATCTCGCGCCGCTTGAACCGCCGCAGACCTTCGAGCCGCCGCTCCGGCCCCCGCCAGCCGAGCGAAGAGATCGCCCCCGCTACGAGCTGCCGGCGGTCCTTCGGTTCATTGGGACGCAACTCCGAGAACGACGAGATCTCCTCGGGGACGTGGCCCAAGATCTCTCCCAAGAGCCGGCCGCTGCCCAGCACCTTGGCCAGTGCGGCAAGCCCCGGCGGGTTGTCTCGCAATGCTCCCAAGGTGTCCAAACGATGCTGGAGCGCCTCACCGAGCCGCAGGAAAGCGAACAGGCCTTGATCGGGCTGGGGCGAGGACGCCAGAAACCGCAACATCGCGGGGGTCAGAACCCGCAGCAACTTCGCCCGGCGAGACGATCCTGCAACGAGTCCCTCGAGGGTCCGTGCGGCGCGCTGCACGTCACGGAACCCAAGGACGTGGAGCCTCTCCTTGAGAGCGGCACTCGATAGCCGGGCACCGGTCGGGTCGGCAAGCGACTCGACCATCGGGCGGTAGAAGAGCTTCTCGAAACGGCCGCGCACATCGGCGAGGACACTGCGGTGCGCTTCGATGAACCTCGCGCCCGCACTCGCCGACGGGGTATCGCCGTATCCCATCGTCCTGCCCAGGCGCGCTATGGACTCTTCGTCATTTGGAAGATGGTGCGTCTGGCGCTCCTGCCACAGTTGTAGCCGGTGCTCCACGTTACGAAGCCATCCGTATGCAACCGCCATCCCGGCTGCGTCCTCTTCGGCGATGTAGCCACCGTCTGAAAGGGCTCGAAGCGACTGCAATGTGTTGCCCCCGTGCACGGTTGGGTCTGCACCACCATGGACGAGCTGCAGAAGCTGCACCGAGAACTCGATGTCACGGATACCACCCGGTCCCAACTTCACGTCGTCGGACTCCGTGACACGCAACCGGCGCGATGTCGCCGCTGCATGCGATTCGACGCGCTCCTTCATCCGTCGAATCTCGGCGATGCGCTCCTCGGACACTTCGGCCGGATAGACGAATGCACGCGTTCGCTCGATGAAAGCCGTACCGACGGACTCATCACCCGCAGCGGGGCGCGCTTTCACCAGGGCTTGGAACTCCCAGGTCTTCGCCCACTTGCGGTAGTACTCGAGATATCCGTCGAGCGACCTGACGAGTGCTCCGCTTCGACCTTCTGGTCTGAGATTCAAGTCGATGCGGTAAGCCTGTCCCTGAGGTGTGAAATCGGAAAGGGCATGAACCAGCTTCGACGCATAGCGCGTGCCGGCATCGGCATCCTCTGCCACGAACATAAGGTCGATGTCCGAGCAGTAGTTCAGTTCACGGCCCCCAAGCTTGCCCATCGATATCACTGCGAATCCGTCAGGGACCGGCTCATCCAAGTGGCTCATCGCCACGCAGAGACAGGCGTCGGCCAGATCCGCCAAAGCGCGGCCCACACGGGCGACGTCGATCTCTGCGGTTAGATCCCGGCCTGCGATC
The DNA here is from genome assembly GCA_937863385.1 of uncultured Actinomycetes bacterium. Lineage (GTDB taxonomy): Bacteria > Actinomycetota > CADDZG01 > CADDZG01 > WHSQ01 > CALMBW01. The sequence continues at coordinate 298,945 of CALMBW010000020.1, forward strand.
TCGGCCAGGCGGCGGCGCTTCTCGATCCGAAGCTCCTCCAGGCCGCCACGACTCGCGGCCGCCTGCATCTCTGGCCTGTAGTCATCGGGTAAGGGGCCGGTCTGCGAGAGCAATGCAACCAGCCGGTCGTCATCTCTCAGGTCTGTGAGCGAGCGGCTCGCGGCCTCGATCGCCGCCAGCCGGGCGGGCCCGGGGTCGACGACGGAGCTTGATTGCGACATGTACTTAGAACTCTACCGTTGGGCCGCGAGGCCTATCGGGGCGGGGATGTAGGCCTTCGGTTGTGGATGAGACACAAAAACGACCCCGATAGTTCTCTGTCAAGTCAGGTTTACCGCTCTCCGAAGCTTCACTAAGGTTCGCAATCTGATGCCCCCTTGAGGGGCGGAAGGATCTCCGCCAGAGGTTCTTCATCAGTCCGCGGCTCGCCTGGGGATCGCGGGTGCATCCATCGTGATGCCCACCCCAGGAGCAAGCCGGAAGTCGGAGGACTTCGCTGTCGTGGTCTAAGCACGCGCGCGCAGCAAGCAATACGAGGTCCTCATTGCAGGGAGGTGAGAATGACGGGTAGCCCTACTTACCGCAGGCCGCTGCGGGCAGCCATGGCTACGGTCGTGGCACTTGCAGCACTCAGCACCACCGCAACACCGGTTCAAGCACACAGCCCCGACAACTGGCGCAAACAGCGCGATCACATCGAGAGCCGGGCACGAAGCGTGATCGGCTCTCCCTACCGCTATGGGGGAACGTCACCTAACGGGTTCGACTGTTCGGGATTCACTCAGTGGGTCTACTCCGGACACGGCGCCTCGTTGCCGCACTCATCCGACGCCCAGTTCGCTCTCCCTAAGAACTCAAGCAAATACAAGCGCGTTTGGAAGCGCAGCAAGCTTGAGGTTGGCGACCTCGTCTTCCACGACACCGGTGCCGGTCGCATCGGTCACGCAGGCGTTTACATCGGAGGCGGACGGTTCATCTCGTCAACCTCGTCCGGTGGCGTTCGTATCCGCAGCTTGTACGACAGCTATTGGGGCCCGCGCTGGGAAGGCGCGACGCGCACCCCCGCAACCATCCGTTACAAGTAGATCCTCGGCAGGTCTTACCGCACAGGTTCTATAGAACCTTCTATAGAACCGGCAGGTAACGTTGGAGCTCGTACGGGGACACATAACTCTTGTACTCGTCCCATTCGGCGCGCTTGTTGCGAAGTAGGTACTCGAATACCTCTTCGCCAAGCGCGTCGGCTACGAGCTCACTCTGTTCCATCTCGCGGAGCGCTTCGAGCAAGTCCTCGGGCAGGTTTGCGATGCCGCGAGCGCGACGCTCACTCGCATCCATCTCGTAGATGTTGTCGGTCTCCTCGGGCGGAAGCTCGTATCCCTCTTCGATCCCCTTGAGTCCGGCAGCCAGCATGACCGAAAAGGCGAGATAGGGGTTGCACGCGGGATCCGGTGAACGGAACTCGATGCGCGTCGACTGATCCTTGCGCGGCTTGTACATCGGTACTCGGATCAGTGCGCTGCGGTTGTGGCGGCCCCAACACACGTAGGTCGGAGCCTCGGGGACCGGATAGCCACGCCCTGTTACGAGTCGCTTGTAGGAGTTGACCCACTGGTTGGTAACGGCGGTTATCTCCCGAGCGTGCACCAACATCCCTGCGAGGAAGGCCTTCGCAACCTTCGACAGGTGGTATTCGTCCGATGGGTCGTGGAACGCGTTCTGATCGCCTTCGAAGATGCTCATGTGGGTGTGCATACCGTTACCCGGCAGATCGGTCAGAGGCTTTGGCATGAAAGTCGCATAGAGATCGCGCGCTGCCGCCAACTCTTTGATCACCAAGCGCGACGTCATCACCGAATCGGCCATCGTCAGAGCGTCGGCATGACGTAGGTCGATCTCGTGTTGCGACGGCGCTACCTCATGATGGCTGAACTCGACCGGGATACCCAACTTCTCGAGAACGCTGATCGCTTCGCGCCGAAGCTCGACGGTTACTGCAGTCGGCGTGTAGTCAAAGTAACCGCCCCAATCGAGCGGTGACGGATCGCTGGCACCTTTGAAAACGAAGAACTCGATCTCGGGGTGCACGTAGAAAGTGAAGCCACGCTCTGCAGCCTTCTCTAGGTTGCGGCGAAGGACGTAGCGGGGGTCCCCCCAGAAGGGACGGCCGTCGGGGGTGTAGATGTCGCAGAACATCCGCGCCGTAGCACCCTCGGGATTGTCACCGCGGGCCATGATCTGAAAAGTCGAAGCGTCGGGGCGCGCAAGCATGTCGGATTCCTGTGACCGAGCAAAACCTTCGATCGCAGATCCGTCGAACCCGATGCCTTCATCGAAAGCTTGCTCGAGCTCTTCCGAAGTGACTGCGAAAGATTTGAGGGTTCCCAACACGTCGGTGAACCACAGCCACACCAGCCGGATCCCTCGCTCCTCGACGGTGCGGAGCACGTAATCCTGTTGTCTTTCCATGACCGAAACTCTAGCCCCGCGGTGTTTCGGTCACGTAAACGACCCCCGGGCGCCGAGGCGCCGCCCTCCCGAGGCCCACTCCCGAACGATCCGGCTCCAAGTGACCCGGCGCGGTCCACGCCTCAGACATGGTTGGCTTGGGTCATGAAGCGACCCCCCAAGACGCCGCAACAGAAAATGGCAGGCCCCAACAGATTCATGAGCTATCTGTTGCGTTCGTCGCTCTTTCACCGAGTGGTCAGCCGGGGGATGCTGCTCGTGACCTACATCGGGCCCCGCTCCGGCCGCTCGATCTCTTTCCCCACCAGCTACGTCGAGAGGGACGGCGTGGTGATCGTCCCCGTGGGTTGGGCGGACCAGAAGAGGTGGTGGCGAAACTTCCGCCGCGGTTATGACGCCGAGCTCCGCATCCGGGGCCGCAACCACAAGATGCACGGAAAGGTTATGACCGATTCCGACCCGGGGTTCGAAGAGGCTCTGGAGATCCTGCGCAAGGGCCGCAAAGACCCCCGCCCCGACCCCGACACCCTCGTCCGCTTCACCCCCCTCTAGCCTCCTTAGGCACTTGGAGGACTAATAGAGTCGTGGGTATGAAGGTGGCGTTGGCGCAGTGGGACATGGTGGTTGGAGACGTGTCCGGAAATGCGACTCGGATCATCGAGGCGATCGAGCGCGCCGACGGGGCCGGAGCGCAGGTCGTGGTGCTGCCCGAGCTTGCCGTTACCGGATACCCGCCGGAGGACCTTCTCCTCCGCAGGAGTTTCGTTGAAGCGAACGTCGAGGCAACGTCCAAGATCGCAGCGCAGACCGGCGACCTCGTTGCCGTCTTCGGCTTCGTCCACCCAAGCGGCGGCGTGTTGCACAACGCGGCTGCCATATGTCAGAACGGTGAGATCAAGGCCGTCTACAGCAAACACCTGCTGCCCAACTACGGCGTCTTCGACGAGGATCGATACTTCACGGCCGGGACCGACCATCATCTGTTCGTCGCGACAGAGGCGACGTTCGGCGTTTGCGTCTGCGAGGACGCTTGGTTCCCAGAGGGGCCGATAGCCGTTCAAGGCGACGCGGGGGCTCAGGTCATCTTCAACATCAACGCATCGCCCTTCCACAAGGGAAAGGTGGTCGAGAGAGAACAGATGCTGGCGGAACGCGCCCGCCGGGCCGGGACTTCGATCGTCTACCTCAACACGGTAGGTGGCCAGGACGAACTCGTCTTCGACGGTGCCTCTCTGGTACTGAACGCGCAGGGCGAAGTCTTCTCCCGACTGCCACAGTTCGAAGAAGCCTTCGAGGTGGTCGATGTTCCCCTCGGCCCCCGTTCTGTTAACAGATCCCGCCAACTGTTGGCGGGATCTGTTAACAGAACGGCGGTTGGGTTGCGGCGTGCTGAGGCTCCGGGCACATCCGTCGTTGCGCAACCTCTGGAAGGGGCGGCCGAGGTCTATGCAGCTCTCGTGCTGGCGCTGCGCGACTACGCACGAAAGAACGGATTCACCAAGATGGTGCTGGGCCTGTCTGGTGGGGTCGACTCCGCGCTGGTCGCAACGATCGGAGCAGATGCACTCGGTGCAGGAAACGTTCTCGGCCTTCTGATGCCGTCGAGTTTCTCGTCATCACATTCGGTTACCGACTCCGAAGAGTTGGCTCGCAATCTCGGCATCCAAACACACACGATCGCCATCGCCGGCGCATATGAGTCCTACCTGGAGATGCTGAAAGGCGCGTTCGGTGAAGTCGAGATGGGCATCGCCGAAGAGAACCTCCAGGCACGCATCCGCGGCAATCTCAACATGGCGGTCAGCAACCGCTACGGTCACCTCGTTGTAGCTACCGGGAACAAATCAGAGATGGCGGTGGGCTACGCAACGTTGTACGGCGACATGGCCGGAGGGTTCGCCTTGCTGAAAGACGTCTTCAAGACCGAGGTCTACGAACTCTGCCGCTACCGCAACACGGTTTCCCAAGTGATCCCCGAGAACGTTCTGACCAAGCCTCCTTCTGCCGAGCTTCGCCCGGGCCAGAAGGATCAGGATTCCCTGCCCCCATACGACGTCTTGGACCAGGTCTTGGATCTCTACGTCGAGGAGGACCTCGGCCGTAAAGAGATCATCGCCTCCGGCTACGAGGAAGCGGTTGTGGACCAGGTGCTCCGACTGGTCGACAGGGCCGAGTACAAGCGGCGTCAGGCCCCTCCGGGCCCGAAAGTGACCACCAAGGCCTTCGGTCGAGACCGCCGACTGCCGATCACCAACCGCTGGCGAGAGGCATAGGGCCTCCGGCCACGAGCCCTGCGTCAACGCCGCGTTACGTACGTGTTTGGCGCGGCGGGCTACCTGTAGGACGATAAAGCCATGGCGTGGACCGTTTTACTGCTGACCGATGCCGCCCACGAGATCGGCGACATCCTTCCGGCGTTCCCGATGGGGCCGTGGCGGATCCAGCGCGCCCCCCTGAAGACGACCGAACCGCACAAGCTGATCCCGATCCATCCGGACCTGCTCATCATCGATGCGACGGTGGATCTTGAAACCGCGGAGGAGACCACACGTAGCTTGGCGCTGGCTTGGGAGATCGGCTTGCCTCCGATAATGGTCGTCGTATCGCAAGATCACGTAACACGTTTCAGGTTCGAGCTGGGAGCAGACGACTTCGTTACGACTAACGCTTCGACCGGTGAGATAAACGCACGGCTAGACCAACTAGCACGGCGGTCGGGTCGCGGCGACTCCCCCAGCGTCATCAAGATCGGGGACCTCACCGTCAATCCCGAGAATTATCAGGTCTACGTACGCGGACGCCCGCTCGATCTCACCTACAAGGAATTCGAACTTCTGAAGTTCCTGGCGCAGAGACCGGGCCGGGTCTGCGATCGTGACCTGTTGTTACGCGAGGTCTGGGGGTACGACTACTACGGTGGCACGCGCACGGTCGATGTGCACATCAGGCGGCTCCGCGCCAAACTTGGGGCCGAACATGAAGCTCTGATCGAAACCATCCGTAACGTGGGCTATCGCCTGGTGCCCCGGCCCCGCGAGATCTGATGTCACTGGCGATCGGTGTTGTCGTCGCCTTCGCCTTCTTGGAGCCCCCCTGGAGTTGGCTGCTGATCATCTCGGCGCTGTTGTGGGAGGGCCTCGAGATATGGCTGTTCATCCGATGGCGCAAGATCAGGTCGATCACCGGCCATCACACGCTCGTCGGTATGAAAGGAAAGGCGATCACCGACCTACGGCCCGACGGACAGGCACGCGTCAAAGGTCAGATCTGGAAAGTGATCTGTCCCGAAGGCGCGCAGGCCGGCGACGCTGTTGAAGTGATCGAAGCCGAAGGGATGACCCTGCGGGTCACACGCCTCTAACGCCTGCAGAACCTTTGATCGATCGTGGGACCCCCAGCACCGGTGGCGCCATCTCGCCTCTGTGGCTTGGGGTGAATATCCGCTCTTGATTGAGGGGCACCCTTACCGGTGAGGTCACCAGCTCGGAAGCCGGCACGTCATCGACAGGTAGCAAGCTCGGCACCGCTAGGAACGGAGCGGCAGGAGCAACGGGGGCCGGTTCGTAGACCCTTTGAACCCATGCAGCCGGAGCGGCAACCGAGTTGGCGTCGAACACCCGATAGTCGGGCTTCCAGAAGCGGTACTTCACCAGCGTCGACAAAGCTTTCATGCCGCTTCCCGCCCAGTTCATCTTCTTGCCGTCCTGGCGGCGGCGGGGTCGGAACGAGATCGGGACCTCGATCACCCGGATGCTCATGCGGGCGAGCTTCGCCGTGATCTCTGGTTCGATCTCGAACCGATCGCCTTCGAGTTCCATACCCATCAAGACATCGTGCCGGAACGCCTTCGAAGCGGTCTCCATGTCGGAGATGCCGATGCCGTACATCGCATTGGTCATGCGAGACAACTGGGCGTTCCCCTGCCATTGAAGTGCTCCCACGAACTTACGGTTGCCTTCGTGCAGACGATTGCCGAACACCGCGTCGGCACTGCCTTGAGCGATCGGGTCGATCAGGCTCGGAAGGTCGGCAGGGTCAAGCTCGAGGTCGGCATCTTGAAACACGACGATGTCACCGTCAGCATGTTGGATGCCTGCACGCAGGGCAGCACCTTTGCCTTGGTTATGTGGAAGGTGGATGAGCTTGTCGATCAGTTCCGATACGCCTTCAAGCTCATGCATCGTTCCGTCGGTAGAACCGTCGTTGACCACGATCAGCTGGTCTACCTCGGGTCGATGACGAAGCCTGCGGACGGTCTCGGCCGCGGATGGGGCCTCGTTGAAGATCGGAACGACAACCGACACTCGCGGCCCCGTCTTTGCTTCTAGGTCCACGACGGTGTTTGGCTGAGGCGCTGCAGCTCCATCGATGACTCGTTGCGCTTGCTGAAGAACCGGAGCCGGAAGAACGACTGTGCTCGGCCGCTTGACACCGGTTGGTTCCGGCAACGGTTGTCCAAGGATGTCGGCGGCAACCGCTCGGATCACGTCATCCAGCGCCCACTTCGGCTGGAAACCAAGCATGCGTTGTGCCTTCGAGATGTCTGGGACCCGGCGCTCGGTGTCTTCGTAGCCGGGACCATACGCGTGCTCGTAAGGGATCAATTGGACCTGTGACGGCGAGCCGGTCAGCTCGAGGATGCGCGTTGCGAGATCGCGGATGCGCAGTTCCTCGTCGGACCCAAGGTTGAAGATCTGTCCCGAGGTTTCAGGGCGCTCCAAGATCGCGAGCAACCCATCGACGATGTCGGTCACGTACGAGAAGGAGCGCGTCTGGTTCCCGCTCCCGTAGACCGTCAGGGGTATCCCCGTCAGTGCCTGCCGTGTCAGCGTCGGCAGCACCATGCCGTAGGCGGGAGATTGACGGGGACCAACGGTATTGAAGAAGCGCACGCACGTCGCCGGCAAACCTCGTTCGAAGAAAGCGGCCATCGCCAGGGTTTCGTCGATCGCCTTGCCCGTCGAGTAGCTCCACCGGATCACGGATGTCGACGAGAGGACGCGATCGGATTCCTCGGTCAGAGGAACACCCGCATTCTTGCCGTAGACCTCTGAGGTCGAAGCGACGATGATGCGCTTGCCCCATCGCACGGCAGCGTTCACGACGTTCTCGGTGCCTTGAACGTTGGTGATCAGCGCCGAATAGGGGTGGTTCATGATGTTCTTCACACCCAGAGCGGCCGCGAGATGCACGACCGCATCTGTTTCGCGCACTAGTCCCGCGACGAGATTGGGATCCATGATGGATCCCTCGACGAAAGTGAAGCCCACCCGGTCGGTCAGGTGTCTAAGGTTTTCCCGCCTACCGGTCGAAAGGTCATCTAGGACGATGACCTCGTCCCCTCGGCGAAACAGCTCTTCCGAGAGGTGTGAACCGATGAAGCCGGCGCCGCCTGTAACTAGTACCCGCATGGTTGCCCTCCTAAGGCGATGCTAGGTGTGGTTGCCCGCTGGTGATAGGGGGTTTGTGGCATGACTTTCCAGTTCGTATCGGGAGAAAAGGGACATCTAACTTGGGGCGCAGCAAGCTGAACCGGGCTCTCGAGCCAGACGTCGACCGCATCGAGATCGTCGTTGCGGAGATGGTCCGCGAGTTGCGCGTTGCCGCCAACACCGAAGGCGCGGTGATCTACAGACCGCATCCAGAAGGTGGATACGCGATGTGGGCGGCCGACCGAGACCCCAAGGTTCCGCTCACCCTTCCCGAACCTCCGCGTGTGTGGTGGGAACGCAAGCGTGGATGGCAGCTTAGAGACAACGGCTGGTACTTCTTCGTTCCGCTCGGTAAGGATGGCAGTCTGGGGCTCGCCACCGTCGGACCGTGGCTGAATCCGCGCCTCGGCCCCCGTCGAGCCCTCTTGATCGGTACGTGCGCGTCGCGCACCGAGGAGTTGATCAACGAAGCTACGACACAGGACGCTGAGAGACGATCGGCCGAAGCCATCGCTGTCTCGCATGCCGTTCAGGATCTGATCCCCGAGCATCCCGACGGGCTCAACGAGCTCCTCTTGCGGGCGATCAAGGGTGAGGTCGAGGCCGACTCCGTGCACTTCGACGGACGTGAACTGACGATCGTCGGAGCGAAACGAGAGAGTGACGCGCCGGTGAAGATCCTGGCCGATGCGCTGACCCGGCTGAATGATGGGGGCGACGTGCAGCTGTTGGCGCTCGAAGCCCTCGCCGACGCCGTGGACGCTCGAGCGGCTCACACCGTCGGTCACTCCGACAGGGTTCGATCCTGGGCCGTCGGTATCGCTGTCGAGATGAACCTCGCTCCGTACCAGGTCAGGAACATCGAGATCGCAGCCAAACTCCACGACCTCGCCACTGGATTCTGCGGGCGCCAGGCTCTGTACAAGGCCAAGCTCGACGAGTCCGAGCGGACGATGGTCAGAAAGCACTCCGAGCTCGGCGGCGAGATCCTGCGCGGTGCCGGGTACGCCGACGAGGTCGCCTTCGCGGTCAGAGGTCACCACGAGAGGTGGGACGGCGGGGGCTACCCCGACGGTCTCCAAGGTGAGGACATCCCGCTCGCCGCTCGCATCATCGCTCTGCCCGAGGTTTTCGACGCGTTCACTTCCGCTCGCCCCTGGCGTGAGCCCTTGCCCATGCCTCAGGCCGTCGAGAGGCTGCTCGAAGGGGCTGGGACACAGTTCGACCCAGATGTCGTTACTGCGTTCCTGGCCGCATGGTGGAACTCGGCCCCCAAGAACAACCGGCGCTTCATCGTTTACGAGAACTAGATAGGAACGATCTCTCTTAGCGGGCATGGGCACCATCTCCCGCCAACATCGAGGAATACAGCTCTACATATGCCCGCGCCGCGCGCTCGACCGAAAAAGGCTCTGTAGCCCCTCGAAGGATCGCGGTATCCCAATCGCGCGTCGAGGCTTCGAGGAGCGCTGCGGCTAGATCGCCGGGTGACTCAGAGGGAACCGTGATCCCCTTGTCGGTCCCCAGGAGCTCAGGCAGACCGCCGACGGCACTGGCCACCACGGGACGTCCGATCGCGAGCGCTTCGAGGGCGGCCGATGGCAAGCCTTCACGGCGCGACGGAAGAACGAGGACGCGAGCCTTGGCTATGGCGGCCGACACTTCAGCACGGCGCAGGGGGCCCGTGAAGGAGACGGCGTCGGCTATGCCAAGCGAACTCACTTGCGACGAAAGTGATGAACGTTCCGGTCCATCACCCACGATCTCGAGCTTCAGATCCATACGTGAACGCCGGGCTACAGCTAGTGCCTCAAGAAGCACGTCCACACCCTTTTCCTTGGCGAGCCTTCCGACGTAGACGAAGCGAGGCTCGCGCGTCAGAGGTTTCACCGGGAAGTCGGCGAGCCGGATGGGGCTTGGGATGTGCTCGACACGCTTCGCTCCTAGCTGACGCAGGATGTCACGTCCCATCGGATCGACGGCCACGCATGCATCCATCGAGCGAACCGAACGACGGATCATCGCTCCAAGGACCGGGATCTTGGGAAACACGTGGATATCGGGGCCGGGCAGCGTCATCAGACGCGGCATCTTGAGATCGCGGATCGCCCATCCGCCCGGGAACACCCAGTAGGCGTGAGCAAGGTCATGGTTCGGAGCCAGCTCGCGAGCGGCTTGTCTGAGTGCGGATGCAGCACGATATACGCGGGGCCCGTCGGGCCCCAGGATCGCCTTGTGCAGCGCCGCTTCGGGACGCTCGGGAGGGATACGCCGCACCTCGATGCCCCCAAGTTGCTCACGCTCAGGAGCACCGGGCCCAGCGTGCGTTAGCAGGGTGGCTTCGATGTGTTCACCGAGTTCGCGAGCGAGGTCATAGAGAGCGTTGCCATGGGCTGCTGTTGCGTCACCGGGGAACCGGGCGAAGCTAGATGTAAGGATCAGAACCTTCACGCGACGGCCGTCCGACCATCGGTACTAACCGTCATCTCAACGATGCGGGATGCCAGATCTGAAACGCGCCTGGGGGTCTCGCCTTCGCCTGCGATCACCTTTGTCGTCGCGGACATCCCCGACGCGATGATCTCCATCTCTTCGCTGATACTTCCGAATAGTGGATCGGTCAGCAACCCCGGGTAGCTGAAACGGATGACCGATTCGAGATCCTCGCAGTAGAGAAGCTCCGAGCGTCCGGAAGCAGCCAGGGCCTCGGGTAGGGCATCGATCGTGGGGATATTCGTGCCTTGCCTCGGAACGAAAACGAAGACGTCCAGCGGTCCGCTGGCTGCCACCTTCGCATCCGGAAAGACTTGATTGACCGGCACCTTGACCTTGCCGGCGGCCGAAGCCACGTCGGCGAGCCGAGCGAAGCCCATCGACACCTTGGGCCATTTCTTGGTCGACTTCGAAACTGCTTTGGCACCTTTACTGATCTTGTGGACCGCGGTGGACCTGGATCCCGGCCAGCGCGCCGGATCGATGTAGCCCTGGTGGTGAGAGTTGAGGTTCAGCTGCGCGCTGATCGGGGACACAACGCCATCTGACGAGAACGCGCACCAATCGTCGGCGATGAACCCACTCCCGCGCTCGAGCAGCTCCAGAGCGACGGGAGACTTCCCCGCCCCCGTCCAACCAGAGATCGCAACACGCTTGTCGTTGACCGTCACACCAGCAGCATGGACCAAGCAGATGCGGTGCCGCCACAGAGAGGCTCTCAACAGCGGGAGATAGAGCCAGCGCTGGAAGAACCAGGGGTCGATATCTCTCTCAACCAGTATCTCTGAATCATGAAGCGGAAAACGCATCAAGGCGCCACGGTCCAGATGGTCACCGAACCGCAGACCTTGATCTGTCTGTCCGGCGGGAACGGGCCACAGCCTGCCGGAGGGCTTTGCCACCTTGTCCACGAATCGGAATGTGATCTCGGTCGCCGCCTCGATGTGAGGCTCTGCCTTCAAAGGCCCGAAGACGGTGTCGATCCATGCTGCAACCGGACCATTCAGATCTTCGAAATTGAACCGGACCTTGCCTGCGATAAGGCGCGTCATGCCGATCATGCTCTTGCCTCCTCGGCACGGGGCGTCGAGCCCACGACCTTGCCACTCCACACGATCAACCACGCGAGTACACCGAATGCGGCGGCACCCACCGATGTCCGAAGCAACACGTGGCCGGGTGTGACCATCACGACGAGAGCGAGTCCACCAGCAGCGACGGCACCTTGAGCCAGAGGCTTGAGCAACGAAGGCGCCAGATCGGCAAGGTGACGACGCATCACGATCGTGAGGATCGCTTCGGTCGCTAGGGTTGCAACGATGGCGCCCTTATAGCCCCAGAAAGGGATCAGAGCGAGATTCAAAGCGATGTTGGCGGATGCCCCGATAGCCGTGGCGACGGTTCGGGACCGTTGCCGGTCCGTTGCGTTCAGTGCCACCCCAGAGAGGCTGTTAACGAACCTGAAAGGCAGTATCGGAGCCAGGGCTACGATGACCGCAGCCGTGCCCACGAAGCTCGACCCGTAGAGAAGATCGGAGATCGGGCGCGCCAGCACCATCAAGCCGGCCGCAGCAGCAAGTCCAACGACCAGTTGCATCCGGTAGGTGGAAGCGAACAACGTCTTCAGCTCGGGATCGTCCGACGACCGAGCGCGCGATAGGACCGGGTAAAGCGACGTGTTGAGTGCAGACGACACCATCGGGATGGTCATGATGATGATAGTTGCGGCGCTGTACAGACCGATCTCCTCAGGAGTTCGCAACATCGCTAACAGCACGATGTCGAAACGAACGAGAAGTGAATTGAAGATGTAGCTGAAGCCCATCGGTACCGCAACGCGCAATAGACCCGGCCACTCATTGACCTGAACCTTGAAACCGAGCTTGCCGTACTGGGATCTGTAGCACCTGATCGAAACGACCAGGTTCGCGACACGACCGGCCGCTAGACCAAGCATCGCAGCAGGAACCGACCCGCTGATGCTCAGAGCGATCGCCACTCCACCCAAACCAACCAGACCTTCGACGGCGAGGGCCAGGGTCTCGAGCTCCATACGCTCGCGGGCGTGAAACGCTGCACGCAGGATCAGCACCGGAGCGCTCAGTACAACGAAAAGGCCCCCCGCAGCCAATGCAAGTACCAGTTGGTGGCTGGCACCCGCTATCCATGGGATGCCTGCTACCAGAACGCTTCCTACACAAGCAGAGAGCAGAGCCGGGGGCAGGGATACATCGACCTCGCGCGAGGTTCCATCACGGTTGAGTTCACGGACCAACCGATAGTCGAGACCGAGGGGAGCGAACAACGCCACCATCGATGCGATCGTCCACGCCAGCGTGAAGAGCCCGAAGCCCTGAGGACCGAGGGTGCGAGCCACGACCACCGCAACAACAGCTTTCGTCGCCCCGGAGATCCCGAAGGCGACGATCTGGCTGAAGGTGTTCTTGGCTACACGGCGGCGATCCAAGGCGAGGGCGCTCATAGCTTGTAGATGTGCTCCGAGGTCATGCCGCCTAGTGCATTTCGGCAATCGAAAACCAATCGGGAACGCTGAGCGACCACTGGCCACGAGTAGTCGGAGTGGTCGGTGAGGATCACAACACACTCAGCCAGCTCCAACTCCGTCTCGAGATCGGCCACGCTCTTGTGCAGCCGGTTGCCGATCATCAGCTCGGGGACATGCGGGTCGTGATAGCGAACCCTCGCGCCCATCGAGTCGAGCTTCTCGGCGACCTCAGCTGAGGGCGAGTTCCTGGCGTCATCAACGTCCTTCTTGAAGGCAACGCCGAGAAGGAGAAGGCGCTTTCCGGCCACTCCACCGAGGAGACTGTCGATCCGGGCAGTGACGTAGCACGGCATGGATTCATTCACCGACTGGGAATTAACGAGCAACGGCATCTGCTCACCGTGCTGCTCGGCCTTCCACACCAGGTACAGCGGATCCACCGGGATGCAGTGCCCTCCAAGACCCGGACCGGGCTGGAACGGCATGTAGCCGAACGGCTTCGTCGAAGCGGCTGCTATCACTTCCCAGATGTCGATGCCCAACCGGTGTGCGACCTTGGCCATCTCATTCACCAATCCGACGTTGACGTTGCGGAAGCTGTTCTCTAGGAGTTTCGTCATCTCGGCAACCCTGGTTGAGGAAACCGTCACGACCGTCTCCAGGATGGTTTCGTAAAGGATCCGCATCAATTCGGTTGAATACGGACCTATGCCCGAAACGAGTTTGGGGATCTGGGTCACATCCCAATCGGACCCGGGGTTCATCCTCTCGGGCGACATCCCGAGGAAGAACTGCTCGTCGGCTGTCATGCCGGATGCCGCAAGGCGAGGCAGGAGCTCCTCTTCGGTGGTTCCCGGGTAAACGGTCGATTCGAGGATCGCGAACGTTCCCGGGCGAAGGTGGAAAGCGATCGCTTCCGTCGCTCGCACGACGGCAGAGAGATCCGGCTCGCCGTTCTCAACTGGCGTCGGAACGCAGATGATCACGATGTCAAGATCGCCGGCTTGCTCGAGTGAGAACGCAGCTTCGAACCGACCCGCCCTGGACATAGCACGAACGAGACCCTCGTCGACGGTGGCCAACGGTGACTTACCTGCGCGCAGGCTCTCTACCTTTCCGAGGCTCATATCGATGCCGGTTACATGAAAACCCGCCTTCGAGTAGGCAAGAGCCAGAGGAAGACCGACGTAGCCAAGCCCGATGACGCCGATCCGTGCAGTTCGATCGTTGAGCTTGTGACGCATCTCGACGAACTCCTTGGGAGCACTATCGAACGCGTCGGCCTTCGGATCGAGCTTGTTGCTAGCAACAGCGCGGTGCTTCTGGATCACTGGTTCATAACCTCCCTTGAAGGGTGCGACTAGCGCCAGCTGGGGGCGATGGCCCTGGCGGTAGTGAGCTTCCAGCGCAAGGCTCCTCCTGGGAGCGACTCGCCATCGGCTCGGTAAACGGCAAGGTGGTTCGCAGACAGCACCACGTACTTGCCATCCGGAGACCAGTCAGGGAATCGGTCGAGCGAGTCCGAGCCGATGATCCTGGTTACGTCGCCCGATCCAACGTCGACCACGTAAAGCTGCCAGACGTCCTCCCGACGGTTCGACGAGAACACGATCTTGTCGCCGTCGGGCGAGAACCGGGGGAACAGATCGTCCCCACCACCCGTGGTCAGCTGGGTTGTGTCACCGCTTTCCAGATCCAAGACGTAAAGCTTGTAGAACCCGTCGTCGGCGCGATGGCTGAAGACGATCCGATCGGAATCGGGGGCCCAATCTGGGTACACGCTCTCACCCTCCGACGGACCAACCTCTTCGGGCTCTCCGCCGTCAGCGGCCATCCGATACAGACGCCAGTTCGAGTTGTCGTCTCGCAACGATGCGAACACGATCTCGTTGCCGTCTGCAGACCAGGTTGGGTAGTCGTCGGTGGTATTCCCCTCGGTCAAACGGCGAGGCGAGCCGGTTTCGCTCGACACCCAAAGGTTCGAGAACCCGTTGGGGCGGGTGACAGAGAAGACGATCTCGTCGTCGGTTGGCGAGAACTGGGGCGAACCTGCATAGCCAGGAGGCGTGTTGACCTGGGTACGAGCATTGGTCTCGAGATCCTTGATGTAGATCGCGGACTCACCCACTGCCAAGTCCTGCACGTAGGCGATCTTGCCGGGAAGAGCGCCGGCTTCCGGCGTCTTCTCACGCAGGCTCACAGGACGTCGCTCGCCTGTTGGAGCGCACGATGCGAAGACGCTCACTGCCGCAACGGCGATGATGATCTTGCGGGCTTTCACAGTGTCACCTCTCCCACGAGGGGCTGAACCATGCCCCGGTTGATCGTTTCTTCGGTTTGAGAATCGATGCGCTCGAAGCGCATCGCACAGATCTGCTCGGATACCAAGCCCAGGCCGAGGATCATCACTGCACTCATGCAGAGGAAGATCGCCAGCGACCACATCGAAGCCCCGAGGATGGAAGCAACGAAAGCGGTGAGAGCTCCTGCTGCGGGCATCGCTGCAACCGGCAGAAAGACCTTCAGGGGTGAGAACAGCGTCGAGATCTTGAAGATGATGGTTAGGAACTTGACGCCATCTGAGAGCATCCTGATCTTGCTCTGCCCCACTCGCTTGTGCGCCTCGAAGGGTACGTACAGAACCGAGTAGCCGGACCTGAGGCACGACATGGTCAATGTCGTCGGCGTCGAGAAGCCGTTAGGAAGCAACGGTAGGAACTCTTGGGCGATCGAACGGCGGATCACTCGCATGCCAGAAGTCAGGTCATCGATCTTGCGACCCGTCATGTAGGACGCAAGCTTGTTGTAGAAGGCATTGGCCATCCGGCGCAGCGAAGATGCTTGGGTCTTCGGATCGCGTGCGCCCACAACCATGTCGTAAGGGCCGGCGAAGTCGAGCAACTTCAGAAGATCGGATGCCTTGTGTTGGCCGTCGCCATCCATGATCGCAACGAACTCGCCCGTCGCAGCCCTGATACCGGACTTGACCGCGGCTCCGTTGCCCGTGTTGTAGGGAGCGGACACCACACGGGCGCCTGCTTCTATCGCCTTGAGCACTGTCCCGTCCGACGATCCGTCGTCAACCACAACGATGTCGGCGTTCTGGCCTAGGGTGTCACGCAGATCGGCGATCACTTCGGCGATCACCGCTGCCTCATTGAAGGCGGGGATGACAACCGTGACGCTTGGGATCGTGCGGATGCGACTCGTGTTCGACACCGTGTTGGCCGCGTGAGGCAGCGGTGGAGCCACCAACTGGATCGTCACGGCAGCTTCACCTCCTCGGGGCTTGTAGGTCCGGTGTTGAACAGCTCACCCGGACGCCACAGGTAGTCCTTGAACTCCGGTGTGTCCTCGGCGCCGTCTACGTCAGGTGTGCGACTGATCCGGTACACCTTGATCTCGTCGTCTTCGTAGTAGACGGACATGTCGGTGTGGTAGCGCATGTAGAGCTCGGACCATGTGTACATGCGGGTAAAGATGCGTCCGCGCTTCTCCCGGTTGAAGTAGTACTCCTCGGTCGGACCGTCGGGAGCCAGCTCGGGAACCGGGTACACCTCTTTCTCGACGAAGATGAAGACGTCCTGCGTCGGGATGGCGAGGATGTCACCGACATCACGAGCTCCACGAGGGATGCCCTGACGTGCGTTCATCTGGTAGCCGGGGTCGCGGGCAGAACGCAGGGATGCGTCCCTGGCGAAGACCCAACCTTCGATGAACCAGCCGTCGCCGAGGATCTGCTGACGCTGCTGAGGAGTACCCACGATCGTGTAGGTGAACCGCTCGTAGTCATTGGCGATCTGGTCAGTGATACGAGCGGTCGATTCGTACAGGATGTTGACCCGCTGCCGGGCCCGGGCCGGATAGTTCTCCGCGAACGCAGCAAGAGCCACGAAGCCTGCGACGATCGCTATGGCCGTTCCCAGCAGGAACTGCTTACGGGGCAACAACACCGTCAGAGCACCAAGACCACACGCGAAAGCCAGAGTTAGCAGCGGACCCACGATCTGCGCGGAACGGTTCGCATAGAAGTCGTCGAGGCCCAAGAAGCGGACGTCGTAGAGGACCAAGATCGCTGCCGAGATCGCACACAGCGACAACATGAGCACCCCCTTGGAACGGGTGCTTCGTGCAAACAGCAGCACGATCCCGGCAACCACACCGATGATCACGCAGATGATCGCCAGACGAGCTATGGGGTTGTAGCCAAGCTCTCCATAGACGAGGTTGGCCCCGTTAGTGGTCTCTTCGCCTTGCTGGGCGAACGGGTTCGTGTTGTTGATGGGGCCGAACAGGCCGATGCCGGCAAGTCGTGCAAGCGGGATGTAGATGAATGCTGCGATACCTGCGATCGCCGCAGTCAATGTCGCTCCGACGGCGAACTTGAATCCGCCGGACAGGATCGCTGCGGTGAATGCACCAACAGCGGTCAGACCGATGAAGAACGGCAGAGGCACCGGGTGGGTCATACCTATCGCCACCGAAGCGCAGGCGATCGTGATCAAGTGACCCTTGTCCCGGTGAAGGACGGCCAGCGCACCGAACGGCAGGGCGATCACACCGATCGCAAGAGCCAGCTCCTGAGGGAGAGGACCGATCTGGCGGTACCAGGGCTCGTGCCACTCGGGCCGGGTTCCGAGGAAGCCGAACAACCCCGCAGCGAAGATGGCTGCGCCTGGGTTACTCGTGAGCCGCAGCGCCGTGTAGAAGATGCCGTACACGATCAGAGTACCCACGATGGGGCCAAGGAAGCGTGCGACGTCCAACATGCTCGCCTGGAAGGCGAACTTCGAGGTGAACGCCATGACCGAGGGCATGCCATAGGGGTAGATGCCGTCCATGTAGATCTGGTTCGCCGTGAGACCCTTCGCCCACGTCATGTGGACGTATGCGTCAGGAGGTGAGAGAGCGAGCTCGTTGAGGTTGCCTTCCACCCGGAGCCAGAAGGACCAAGCGAGAACGAGGATGACCGGGACGACAAGGAGGAGCAGGGCGATCAACCGGGAACCGCGGCGCAACTTGGTCGAGCCGGCGTTGTCCTGCTCGGGGGTGGTGACATCCACGGTCTGGACCGGCTCGCTGCGCTTCTGAGAGTTGCGACGCATACGGACCTCGCCGCGCTCGGCAGCGTCACCGACCGCCACCAGGCGAAGGGTGAAGTGGTTCCAGGTGGCGCGGACCTTGTCACGGTTCCACCCGTTGGGACGCATCTTGAAGTACCAGAAGGCGATCAGGCACAGCGCCGCGATCATCAGGGTCTCGTAGAGGCGGAACACCACGAGGATGTGAGTGGCAACGATCACGACGGCGATCCACCGGATGAAGTTCGCGGTCAGGTGGTCAAGGACCGTACGGGCGCCGCTTGGCTTGGGGAGGATTATCCACGGGAGCAGGACGAACCCAACTCCGAAAGCTACGACAACTGAGATTAGTCGGATGGTATTCATTCGCCCGCCTCTTAGAAAGAAGAGTAGTAGTAGTAGTCGAGCTTGCTAACGACCCTGATGGCGAGCACGAGGCTGAGTAGTGCGAACACAACAGCACCCGAGAACAGCCCGAACACCGCCCACCAGTAGCTGAAGAACCTGCTGAGCAAGAAGCCGACGATGATGTCGACCAACAGGGCCGGACCGGCAGCCATGATCGCAAGCGATGGCCGGGAGACCCAGAAGAACAGCGAGACGTTCAGCAGAGAGAAGGCGATCAGTGCATAGGAGACCGCTGCCCACCAGAACACCGTGACGCTGATGTCGTTGAACATGATGGCGATCTCGGGCACGTATCGAACCGCGTACCGAACACCGAAGTAAGCGATGAGGACTCCGGCGATGGCCATTACGAGGAACGTCAGCGCACGCATCGTGAAGAAGCGCATGAACCAGTCACGGAAGCTTGAGGTCTCCTTCAGGGAGTACTCGAGCTGCCGGGGCTTGGTGAACTGGCTGAACCGGTAGATCGCGTACTCCAGAGCGGCGAAGGCCGGCAATAGTCCCAGCAGGGCCCAGTTCAGTCCGACCTCGTAGTCGGTGCGGAACCAGATGAAGGACTGACGGAACGGCATGCGGCCCGTCCAAGCGATGATCCGGTCGGCGAAGAGGAGACCGAAGTAGAGGAAACCGAAGAGCAGGAACGGAGCGACCGAAGCCATGAGCATCGTCACCCGTGGCAGCTTGGTCGAGATGGGCGTCCTTGGGTCTTTGTTTCGCCGGTGATAGAAGACCAGCAGCACCAGAGCACAGACCAACGAGAAGGCGGCTGCGCTGAGGATGCCGACCTGGTGGGCGGCGATGATCGGCCAGTCGAACCACTCACGGAAGATGTAGACGACCCCGATACCGAGTGCGATAGCAACCGAGAACAAGAACTCACGCTGAAGCATGTAGAGCAGTGCCAGGCACAGCCACAGAGCCGAAAGCGTCAGGTAGTAGAGAACGGCAACGTTGCGGTCGAGCGGCGAGATCACCGGGAACACTGCGAAGAACACCCAGAGGATCGCCGCCACGATCAACGTAAGGACAACACCGAGGGCCAGGAAGAAGGCGCTCACCTTCAAACAGAGCAGGAACATCCCCTGACGCAAGTACATGAGTCCCCGGCGACCGATCGCCTGCGTGATCCCACCTGCGATGAAATAGCTAAGGGCGGTACCTACACCGATCGCCGTCGCACGGGTCACGGTGAAGTAGTAGTAGGCCCACAGCGAGTAGAGCAGCAACAGGATGGCGATGATCATGATCGTCATCGGCAACCCGAACACTGCTCCACGGATGAAGAAACGCGGGATGGCCCGAAGCAGCGAGTCGGGCTTGTGCTTGTCGTATTCCTCGGTCTGGCGCCGGCGCTCTTTGTCCCACGCCCTGGTGCGACTGGCGTCCTGCTCGCGCTGGCGCCGGACAACGTCCTCGGCTAGTGCGAACACATCGGGCTGCCCGTAGAACCGGCGGGCGTCCTCGTCGGATAGTCCCATGGCCTCGAGGTGGGCGGCGGCTTCGTAGGAGCTTTCGAGCCAGCCCGTGTTCTGGGAAAGCTCGTCGACGAGCTCGTCGACTGTGGGCATCGTGAGAGGCATCAGACCTTCGCTCCTTGTGCGGATTTCCGCTTCTTTCCAGTCATTTCCTGGAAGAAACTTACGGAAAGCGGCGATCCGCTCCATCGGGCGGCGGGACCAATGTGTTCGGCCCTCTAGGCGTGAGCCTCCCTCCCTCTTGGTCGTAGCCCGTTTCTGCCTCGACTACGTAGTCACCCTCCGAGCGGCGCCGCGGCCCCGTGATCGGGCACCGGCTCGCGCCCGGGCTGACCGAGGCAGGGGGACACAGATAGCTCGCGGGTCAGTGCAGGGCAGGAAGGGCTCGGTCGTCTCAGCGGTGGATCCGCTTGAGCTGGGGCTTGGTGGGACCGAAGTTGAAGAGCTGCCCGGGGAGCCAGGTGTAGTCCTTGAACTCCGGAGTATCAAGAGCTCCGGCAAGGTCCGGGATCCGGTTGATCCGGTAGACCTTTATCTCTTCGTTCTCGAAGTAGACCTGCATGTCGGTGTGATAGCGCATGTAGGTCTCGGCCCACTGATACATGCGAGCCATGATCCGGCCCCGCTTGATCGGATCGAAGTAGTACTCCTCGGTCGGGCCGTCTGCAGCAAGGGTTGGCCCCTCGAAAGGCACCTTCTCGACGAATACGAAAACGTCTTGGGTGGGGATGCTCAACAACGTGCCGGTGTCCTCGGAGCCTTGTGGGTCGCCCTCACGAGCCGGCATCTGGTAGCCCGGGTCGCGCGCCGCCCGCAGCGAGGCGTCCCGGGCAAAGACCCACGCTTCGATGAACCAGCCGTCGCCGAGCACCACCTGTCTCTGCTGGGGAGTTCCGATGACGGTGTAGGTGTAGCGCTCGTAGTCATGGGCGATGCTCTGCGTCACCTTGATGGTCGACTCGTAGGAGACCGTCTCATAGGTACCTGCCGATGCCGGATACGTCCGGCCCAGCAACCCCAGTCCGAAAACGCCAGCGGCGATCAGCGCCAAGCCGGAAGACAACTTCGCTCTAGGGATCATCAATGTGATCGAGGCAAAGCCAAGGCCAAGAACGATGGCTAACGACGGACCCACAACCTGGGCCAACCTGTCGGCGTAATACGGGTCGAGCCGAAGGTCGGTGACGTCGTAAAGGAAAACGATGACACCAGCGATCGCGCAAAGACCCAACAGTTTCCCGGCGCGTCGTCGGCCCTCGTGCGTCATCAACAACAGGACGGCTCCTATCAGGCCCAGTAACAGACCGGGGATGGCGAACCTCGCCACACCATGGAAACCGGCAGCGCCTACAGACAGAGGCACGGCAGCAACTCCCCCACCGGGATCTGCAAGGGGAGTGAGGTTGCGGATCGGCTCGAACAACTCGAGGCCTGCCAACTTGCCCAGAGGGAGGTAGGCCATGCCGGCAAGAGACGAGGCGATAGCGATGCCCGACACCAAGCCGGCTTCCTTGAAACCCCCTAGCAACAAGGCGCTGCCGAAAGCCCCCACCACGACGAGCAGGACAAAGAAAGGCAGGGGCACGGGATGAGTAAGGCCGATCGCGACGCAGGCTGCTGCGATCGTCCATAGATGGTCTCTTTCACGATCGACAACGCACATCACCGCCGACGGCAATGCCAACAAAGCGATGGCCAGCCCAAGCTCCTGTGGAAGGGCCCCTGTCTGGCGGAACCAGGGTTCGTGCCACTCAGGTCGGGTGCCGAGCAACCCGAAAGCTCCAGCAGCGAAGGTTGCAGCACCGAAGTTGTCCGACAGGCGATAGACGACGTAGAAGATCCCGTAGACGATCAGCGACCCGATCAACGGGCCCATGAACCTCGTGACGTCCAGCATCGAAGCGAATCCATTCATCTTGCTGGTGAACGCGAGAATGGACGGGATCCCGTGCGGGTAGATCCCATCTACGTAGAGGTTGTTGTTGAGCAACTCTTTGGCCCAGGCCATGTAGTGATAGGTATCGGGGGGGCTCAGCGAGAGATGGCCCATCGCATAGCGAGCCCGCAACCAGAACGAAACTCCCAACACCACAACCGGCACGACCGCCAAAGAGGCGATCCTTAGTTTCGAACGAGCAGGAACACCCGCGGGGGGCGGAGGCACAAGTCGCAGCCGGGGGATGGATGGGCCCACGACGCGCCCGATGCGGTACTTGAGCTCGGTGCGATCGATGAGATCCAGAAGCCCAAGCAGCCGCACCCAAATCCATTCCTTCATCCGGTTCAGGGTCCATCCGGCAGGTTTGGCCTTGGAGTAGTAGAAGCCGACGATGCAGAAGAAGATGACCGCGGCGAGCTCGAAGATGCCGAGGAGCGTCATCAGGTGGACGCCGACGATCACGAGACCCATCCAGCGAACCATGTTGATGGTCACGACATCGAGGACCGAGCGCGCTCCTTTGGGTCTGGGTAGCACGAAGTAGGGAACGATGATGAACGCTGCCCCGAATGCCATGAGGACCATCAGCATCCGGAACACGTTCGTCTTCTTCCCTTGATCCTTCTCTCGAGCGCGAACGCTCTACTCGGTCAACGTCCGGTTCTTCGAAGCTTGTGGAGCAGTGCGGACCTAGGCGGTGTCGGACCGTCCGAACAGACCCGTGAGCGCTGTGGCGGCGGCGGCTCGGACCCTCGAATCGGGGTCGGAGCGCAACACGTCTGACAGCAGGCGGGTCGCCTCTGCGGGAGGCACGGCGGCACCGATCGAGGACACAGCCTGGAGCCTGACCTCGGCGCTCGGGTGCCTCAGCAGTGAGCGGGGGTCCTGGCCCACCGACGGACCGGTGACCGATGGTCCGCTCGTGACCGGAGCTGCCCCCGCAGGGACCGCTTCGATCGACGAGGGCTGAACGGTCGATTCCGGAGCCGTGATGGCCGGGCTGTGCGGTTCGGCTGACGCCACTACCGGTGCGATCTGCGGTGCCGGCTGGTGCACGGGGGTCCCGGCAGACGGCGCCTGCTGGACGACACCGGAGACCGGCATCATTCCACCGACGGCAACCGGTACCTGACCCTCGGCTCCCACAGCTTGAGCTGCCGGCTGTTGGGTCGCCGCCCGGCGCTGTGCATCCCGGGCCTGATCTGCGAGTCGACGGTAGGTGATCCGGTAACCCTCGATCGCGGCCTGGATGGTGAATCTGTTCAGCGCACGGTCACGGCATGCGGTCTCCAGCTCGGCCTTTGCCGCGGGATCCAAACGAAGCAGACGCAGCACACCATCGGCCATGCCTTCGACGTCACGAACCCTTGCGAGCAGACCGACATCTTCCACGGCTTCCGACACACCACCCACGTTGGTGGCGACAACCGGCTTCCCACACATCATCGACTCGATGACGGTGTAGGGGAAAGCCTCCGAGATCGACGTCAACAAGGTGATATCACCCATGTTGAAGGCCTCGGCTGGGTTGTCGGTCGATCCCATGAACTTGACAGTGCCCTCGAGGTTGAGCTCCTTGTGGAGCTTCTTGAGCTTCTCGTCATACTCCTCGTCACTGACCGGGCCGAAGTGCAAGAACTGCACGTTGGGGATGTGCTTACGCACGAGGTTCGCCACGTGCAGCATCGTCTCGAGGTCCTTCAGCGGGTCGATACGTGACACCGACACGACCGTCGGTGCACTCGAACGTGCAACCCTGCGAGGGCTGTAGGCGACCGGGTCGACCCCGTTGTAGATGACGCGGATCTTGTCCACTGCAGCACCGTTCAAGATCTCCCACCGGGTGTTGTAGCGGCACACCGGCGAGATCTGGTCTGCGAAGTGCAGGCATGTGCGGGCAACTGCAACGATCATCTGCATGAGGAACTTCTTGAGGTGATACGGGAACCCGTAGCGGCCGAGAGCGAGGTACTGCTCACGCATGTAGACACCGTGCTCGGTAAGTACGAACGGAGTGCCGCGCTCCATCTTTGCCAGGATGCCGGGGATGCCACAGAATGCCGCGGCCGAACTGTGAACGACATCACCATCAGGAACCGGGAAGTCGAGCGGTGTCATCAACCGATACAGCCAACGCATCCCCTCGGTTGCGTCTGACAAGGTCGGCAGGTACTCGCCTTCGCCGTTGGAGGGATCGGCCGGACGAGGCGGGTGGAAGAGTTGACGGATCGAAGAGCGAACCTCTGAACGCGTGACCTTGTCACCGGCCGCTATGTACTCCTCGTGCACCTGGTCTTCGGCGACCGAACCACCGGAAGCCTCGAGCAGGAAACGCTTGAAGGTCTCCCATGCAGCAGCACTTCGGAAGGTCTGACGGAAGTCATTGCGCTTGAAGTAAAGGTGGATCTCGTACAAGAGCTGGCCGAAACGTCCGGGGTCGAAGTCTGCCGATGCGATCTCACGAAGCAGCTGCTCGAACAACGGGATGAACTTGTCACGCACGTCGCTCTCACTGGTGCGGCGGGACAGTGACATGACTCGGGCAGCCGGCATGTCGATCGTGTATTCGGCCGGCTCTTCGACACCCCAGAGGGGGACGCCGGAGAAGTGACCCACGTTGTCCGGCAGGTCGTACTGAGCGTCGACGAAGGGGTTCATCATCAGCGCCCACACCGTGAAGTCAACCTCGGGCATGCCGCGCAGCAGGGTCTCGCACCAAGTCGACACACCGCCGCGGAAGTGCGGATACGTGCCCTCGGTGGTCAACACCACTTTGAGGTCGGATGTCTCCGCCTTCGGCTCGGATCGGGTGATAAGTGCGAAACCGCTATCTGCCATGTTGGTTCACTCTCCAGTTATTCGTCGGAGTCCTCGTCCTCACTCGGAGGACCCGTCAAACGCCTAAGTGCCGGTTCGATCGCTGCTACGACATCCATGTCCGGATCTGCGATGAAAGCTCGCTTCAGTGGCTCGATCGCCCGGGGGTCACCGAGCTCGCCGAGCACCTTGGCGGTCGTGGTGCGAACCTCTGCGTCGGGGTCGTCCAAGCGTGAGACCAAGGCATCGACCGCCTCGATCGCACCCATGGCCCCGATGCCCTCGACTGCACGCAACCGCTTCGCCGGACTGCGATCGTTCAGATCGCTCATCAAGCGTCCGACGGCGTCGGAGGCCACCAGGATCTCGCCGATCGCACGGCGCATCTCGGGAGTTGCTCCCTTTAGCGCCGTCAGCAACCGGTCGGTCGCCACCTCGCCGAGCTGCACCAGGAGATCGGCAGCAGCCCTGCGGTGGGTCGGGAACTTGAGCGCCCGCAGCAACAGCTCGACAACCGAGCCAGAGCTGTGACCGAGGAGCGCAGCGCGGGCTGCGTCACGCACCTCCTTGGAGGGGTCACGGGCACCGTCGAGCAGATAGGGAAGAACACGGTCGTCTTCGATGGCCTGCAAGACCTTGAGTGCCATCGAACGAACCTTGGTCTCGGGATCCCGCAAACGCTGTCCAACGGCATCGACAGCAGTGGGGTCCGGGGTGTCGAGGAGATTCGCAAGAGCTTCCGTACGGACCTCAGGCGCAGGATCGTCGAGAGAGGCCAGCATGCGGTCGGCGCTTCGACCCTCGAGGCGAGCGATCACGCGCAGGCCGAGCACCCGGTCGGTAGCCAAGGAAGACTCCAGAGCTTGCCGCCCGAGAAGTGTGACTGCTCCACGATCGAAGTCCTTCAGGACACCCAGGATCAGATCCTGAACATCGCGCGAGACTCCTCGCAGCGAGGACCACAAGACGGCGAGTGCTTCAGGGGCCGGGATCGCACCGAGATAGGCAACGGCTTGTGCGGCTACATCGGTGTTGTGGTCGTGAAGCGCCCGAGCAAGAAGCGAGACATCTTCCTCGGTGCCACCGGTGAGCAATCCAACCGCTGCAACTCGAACGTTGTCGTCTTCACTCTGAAGAGCTGTGTCGGCTGCGCGGAGGCGGACCGAAGTCTCTGCATCGGTGAAGGAATAAACCGAAGCCACTCGAGCCTTACCCGAGGAGTCGGTCGACAACAAAGTCATGAGTTGATCGGCGACCTGACCGGTTGGGGCAGTCCCACACGCTTCGATCGCCGCAAGGCGAACATTGGCGTTCGGATCGCTAAGGCCCTTGATCAGGGGCTCGGTGTTGGAACCATCGATGAGCCCGACGAGCGTGAGAGCGTCCAGACGCCGGGAAGGCTCGGGGTCTTCTTGCATCTCAGCGATCGCCTGCCACGTTCGGGTGAAGGTCTTGAGCGACTCAGCGATGCGCGTCCGCTCGTCATGCGTCGGCGCGGCCAAGACGGCACCGATGATGTCGGGGACGAGTTCCTGCATGTCGAGGCGAGCAGCGATGCCGGCGTTTCGCGCCTTCGTCGCAGCGTCGTCACCAGCGATGCCGGCACGCAACCACTTGGCAAGACGGTCGCCCTCCATGGCCTTGAGGGCTTCTTCGGAGTGCGAACGGACTTCGGGCTGGGGATCGTCAAGGGCAGCGATCAGGGCCGAGAAGACCACGTCTTCAACCGGCTGATCTGAGGTCGATGGCGCGTAAGACATCGATCCAGCGGGAGCCGGGTCGTAAGCGTGGGCCGGCGCAACTGGAGCCACTTCGGCAACGCTATCCGCGACCGGAACGACCTCAGCGGCTGGAGCCTCTTCGACGATCGGTGCAGCAACTTCGCTGGGGGCCGGGGCGAGGGCTCCCTCGTACTGTCCTGCTTGCAGCCTGGACAATGCTCCGGTGGCGAGGTTCCTGATCTTGGCGTCCGCGTCAGAGACACCCTTTGCGAGCACCTCATACGAACGCTGCGACCCACTTTCGAGTGCCAAGGTTGCAGCGCCGAGACGAACCTCTGCGTTGCCCGAGCGCAGGCGGGAAAGGAGATCCTCCTCCGGCAGCACGCGAGCGATGAGGCCGAGTTCCCGGCGGAAACGAGCCTTGAGGGTAGGCGCGAGGTTGGCCACGATCGCGACAACCCTGTCGATCGTGTGCGCTTCGAAGGGCCGCTGCACCGTCTGCAAAAGATGCGCAAGACCGGTTAGCCCTGCACCAACGACCGCTTCGTCCGATTCGGTTGCGAGTCGCTCGTAGAGGGTCTCGATGACCGACGAGTTCTGTGTGCGTCCAAGAAGAGCCATCGCTCGGGCTCGGATACCCGGATCCCAGTCAAGCGTGGCGGCTTCGACCGGGCCCAGGGGCGCGAGCTGAGGTGCACGTTCGAGCACCTGGAGTGAAAGAGCTCGCAGATCCTGTTCGGGGTCTTGCAATGCGATCGCCGCGGCGCTGACAAGGGGGCCGGTTAGTTCTCGCTGAAGGAGCTCGCGAAGCGCCGCCCGGCGCTGCGCTACATCTCCACCTGCGAGTGAGCGAGCGACTTCGTCATCGGCAGGGCCCGCATAAGTCTCTTGCATCGGAGCTGCTGCACCGGGTGCATCGGTAGCTTCGTCACCGAAATGTTGGGCGACCTGCTGGTCGATACCCGGCGTGCCTTCTGCTACGGAAGCGGTCAGATCGATCTCGCCGGCAGCAGCATCCTCTCCAAGGGCATCGGATCGCGTCACTGGAGGGGGAGCTTCTTCCGCATGCTGGATCGGCTCGTATGGCGCAGGCTCCTCGAAGGACTCCTGCTGGTTGTAGTCGTCCACCTGCCCGAGAAGAGCCTCGAGCAGCCCCACTTCTTTCTCCTTACGAGGTTTCATGGCCTTACCTCACACTCCGTCCGCAGGGGAAGTTGCGTTGCACTCAGCGGCGAGCGAGGGCCTCGAGGATCACGGCGCGAACCCGGTCTCCCGGTACGCCCTTCAAGATCGAGACACCCACTTGCTGCGTAGCGTGTTGCTGTGGACGATCGATCAACCTCACCAGAAGGGTCGATGAATCGGCGTCCACCAAGTCGTAGATCGAGGCCACATCCAGGCCTCCAGTTGCTGCATCCACCAGCAAGACGTCCGGTTTGAACTCCCGGGCCAGGCGCACCGCTTCGAACCCGTCCGCAGCTTCCGCTACGACCGTCCAGCCCCATTCCCCTACCAAGCGCGCCAGCGCCGAACGGGCCGAGGCCCGAGGATCGGCCACGACGACCTGTAGGTTCAAGAACTGCTCCTTTGCTGGTCATTTCTGGAAGATTGTGGTCCGGCAGCGCTCTTCAATCCATCCTGCAAAGCATGGAAAGGAGCAAGGCCGAGAGTCTTAGTCACCAGCGCTATGGAATGTAGTCCGCTCTAGAGCGGGACGGTAGTCACTCGGAGCTAGCCCGGGAGCTTGACCAAGCGTTCTCGTATCGCCTTGGAGGCAGCCTGGGTCCGGTTCGTGACCCGGAGTTTCCTAAAGATCGACGAGAGGTGGCTCTTGACCGTCTTCTCAGAAAGGAACAATGCGGACGCGATCTCGTCGTTGGTCGAGCCTTTGGCGAGAAGCTGCAGGACCTCCAGCTCGCGCTCGGAAAGTCCTTGACCGTCTTTCTCTTCGCCGCGGCCACGCGCTAGAACACGTTGCGCAACGGCAGGGTGAAGGTAGACACCTTTGCCCGTGAGAGCGGTTTCGATCGCTTCTGCGAGCTGTTGGCTGGACGCTTCCTTGAGGAGATAACCGGCCGCACCCGCGGCGAGCGATTGATCCACGTACTCCTCAGTGTCGTAGGTAGACAGCATCAGAACGGGAAGCTCAGAGTAGGACTCGCGGATCTTGTGAAGGGTCCAGATCCCATCGTGCTCGGGCATCCGGGCGTCCAGCAAGACGACATCGACGCTCTCGCTGCCAAGCACCGAGAGCGCCTCAGGGCCAGAAGAGGCCTCCACGACGCGCATCTTCAGCAAGGTCTCGAGCAGGAGGCGGATACCTTCCCGGACCACGCTGTGGTCGTCAACAAGCAGAACGGTCTTACGTTCAGTGTCCATGTTCCACCATCTTCTTCTATGACGCCCCGGCAAACCTGTACATACGGATAATCGGTAGGACTATCGTCTCAGGAGATCCGTCGGTAACCCCGCTTTTCCCATGGTCCGCTTGGCCCACCTGCCAGCAACACTAAGCGACAACCTCTAACAGCATGCGCGTTCCTTCACCGGGAGTGGACTGGATATCCAACTTGCCTCCTGCAAGGCGCACCCGGGAACGGATTATCTGGAGGCCCTGGTGCAACCTGAAACCTTCGTCGGCTTGACCGGCCGGATCGAATCCCTTGCCTTCGTCTTCGACGGTGACGACGATGCTGTCCTCTTGGAAGGTCAAAGAGATCGTGGCCACATCGGTGCCGGCATGCTTGCGGATGTTCCCGACCCCCTCCTGGACCAGAGCAAAAACCAAGGCAAGGATGTCGGGATCAACGTCCCTGGGCGTTCCTTTCACGTCGTAGGTCAGTTCCAAACCCCATTGAGCCCCGAAGTCACCGATGAATCGCTCGAGTCCACCCGCGAGATCGGTCCACTCCGGTGCGTTAGGGGTCAACTCGAGGATCGCCCCACGCAGGGAGTCCAGTGCCTCAAGCACTGCGGTTCGCATCGCACGAACCATCTTGCGTGCGGCCTCTGGATCCTCCATGACCTGATCGAGGACCTCCATCTGGATCGCGACATTGGTGAGCACTTGAGTGATGCCTTCATGGATCACTCCCGCGATACGAGCACGCTCGGTCAGCATCGCATTGTTGCGCGCCGCCGTTGTGTCCCGTCCCCGGCCCGCACTCGCTTCATATAAAGACGCTGCTGCGTCGGCCGACTCCATACCTTCGACGGCATCCCCGATCGCGACCGTGGTCCCCCATTGACCCCTCCCGAAGACCCAGCGGCGGTTGGTGGAAAGACCCAAGAGCTTGGCGATCGTATTCATCTGCTCGGAGGTGGGCGGATCGAGCTTCAAGGTTCCGGCATTGCGAAGGCGTGTAGACCCCGTAGACCAGTCGGCCCCGTTTCGATCTGCCCAGGCTGCATCGAGGTGGTCACGCTCCGGCCGCAACGCTACGAGTGTCACGCCCACGCCAAGACTGCCCAACGCAGCCAGAGCTGCGCCTTCATCGATCTCACCTTCCGCCAGCTTGCGGAGAACGGGGAGCCAACCGCCGAGGGCACGAAGCTCTCCAACCCTGGCCACGGAGTCATAGGTGCCCCTGATAGAGGCCCCCATCTTCGCCAGTGTTGGGGCTAGGTCGCTCTCGAGTAGCTCTGCGGCGGCGTCGGGGGCAGGGTTCTCGAAGAAGACAACCACGGGGCGCTCCGCAGAAGGGCACACCAATACGAAAAGGCGCTCGACGCCTCCGGTGCCTAAGCGAAGCCCGGCGTGGCCGAGTTCGGGGGTCTCATAGAGATAGGGACCGTCTCCGGATGCCATCGCCTCGGCGAGGTGGATCAACAGGTCGTCCTTGTGCGAGGCCTCGCGCTGGTGAGTGACCCATCCCCTGCCGGTATCGAGGGCTATCAGCCACCGTTCTGCCCGCAGATACCCCGCGAGGACTTCGATGGCATCGCCAATGGGGTCGGCGGGACGGCTGATCCCCTCGTCCTGATCCATCACAAGTCCTCCCGCTGCGGGCCCCTAGCGTCATTACTCTAGTACGAGGCATCTCGCCCGGACCGGAACCCGCCGGCTGCACGGCCTTCCGAAAGCCTCCGTCCACAATGTCATGCACGAGCGTACATATATGGGAGGAATCCTCGCATAAGCCGCCAAGTCTTCAAGGTCGGCCCCAGCACAGGAGGCATCTCTTGAAGCTTCGCGTTCTCGGACTCACTGGCCTGGTCTGTGCCTTGATCGCCAACCTTGCCCCGATGTCCGCAGCCTCGGCGCCGGATGCCCGGGCCTGGACCGAGGCTGCTACATCGGGTCAGTTGAGTCTTGCTCTGGCAGCCCACAAGAACAAGGTTCCCGCAGAGTTCATCGAACGCCTCGCGCATGTGCGACCCGACGGGACCTTGCAGGTGATGGTTGCCCTGACCGAGCGCGACGCCGCGATCGAAGGTTTCGTTGCCGATAACACGGCGTGGGCCAAGTGGTACGGAGATGCCCCGCGCTTTTGGGGGGCCGCGACCCAAGATCAAGTCATCGCACTGCTCGATCACCAGTCGGTCTCGTTCGTGGAGCCCGACTTCAAGATCTCGCACTTCCTTTCGACTTCGACCGTGGCGGCCGGCGCTCGCCCCGGTGCAACGAGCACGGGTGTGTGGTCCTACGACGCCACCGGCAACGCATTGCGCTCAGAGCTGCCTCAGATCACAGCCGATCAAGCCACAGGCAAGGGTGTCACCGTTGCCATCACCGACAGTGGCATCGACCGGACGCACTTGGACTTCGGAGGTTTCAACTGCACCCCGGCCCCCTATCAGCCGTGCCAGAGTCGCATCCGGCGAGCGGTCACCACCGAGCACATGCTCGGCGGGTCCGATCTGGGCGACGCCACCCCAACCACCGAAGTTGCCAGCGGCCACGGCACTCACGTAGCCGGCATCGTTGCCGGCAACGCCTATTACGGACGGAACGCCGGCGCAGACACTGCCCGCTACGGCGGCGACGGCTTCAATTTCGGGATCGCCCCCCAGGCCGATCTCGTGAGCGTCAAGAACGGCGACACCTTATGGGCCGGACTCTCGACCATGGGGTTGCAGTGGACGCTCGACAATGCACAGCAGTACGGCATCAAGGTTTCCAACAACTCATGGGGATGCGTGGGCGGCTGCAGCTTCAATGGAGCCTCCGCGCTGGGACAGACATTCAAGGACCTGTACGAAGCGGGTGTGGTCGTCGTCTTCGCAGCCGGCAACGACGGTGGCAGCGATAACGGGGCCGCGCTCTCGGGCTATGCACAGAGTCCTTATGTCTTGGGAGTAGCCAACTACAACGACACCGATAACAAGCTCGCCTCTTCCAGCAGCCGCGGCGCCAAGGCCGATTCGACCCTGCACGCCCCCGCTACCTGGACGCCCACTTCGGAGCCGGTGAACGGAACCCGGCGACCCGACGTCGGTGCACCCGGCACCAGCATCTGGTCTGCACGAACGCTGACCGGCGGAGCAGCGTCGCTGATCCCCCGGCTGTGGGCGGATGATGCTGGCCTCGGCGCAACCGGCTTCGTGCCCTACGTGACCATGTCCGGTACAAGCATGGCCGCGCCTCACGTTGCAGGTGCCGCCGCCGTGCTTTTCAGCGCTTGTGTGGGGGCCGAGGCTCTCGACGTGATGCGGGCGATCATGGCCGGTGCCAACGCCGCCACGATCCAGAAGACGACCGGGTCCGGCATCGCCGAGCCGTTCGAGGTCGGTTACGGGGCCCTCAACATCAGAGCATCTCTCGACTGGCTGGGATCGCAGAAGGGCTGCATCTAGTGCCCCGAGTCATACCGTCGCATTCGGTGCAGGCGAACTAAGGACTCGGGACACGGCCCAGGGCTCAGACCACCCACCAACATCATCGGATCCCGACGAGACTTACCTCTCGCAGATCCTTGGACACATCGTCACAGGGGCCGTGTGGAACTTCACAGCGGCGCACTACCACCGCTCTGCCTTGCATAGAAACGAAGATGATCTCAGAGGGTCCCACCCACAGCACCTGTCCGATGGCTCCCCGCGACCCCTTCACCGTGGTCGGGATGGGTGCGGTGGGGGAGATGGCAGCGATCACGTTGTCGCGACCGATCAGTGACTCACCTACCAGGACCCCGGCAAGCATCGAGGAGTCGGGGCTCCACGCGCCGGCACCCAGCGAACGGCCGGAAGTGTTGATCGGGCTTGGTGCACCGAGGACACCTTCGGTACTGATCGGATGGATGACCACCTCACCGTCGTCTGACGAAACTATCCAGCGACCGTCGGGAGAAGTCCCCCAGAACGAGGAAGGCGACAGTTCCAACACCTGCCGTCGTCCGTCGATGGCTACCTTCATGGTTTCGGGGGACCCCGTTTCGTGGCTCACAACCACCTCATCCCCCACCCACCCGAGGACCCCCCAACTGCCCGGCTCGGTCAAGGTCTTGGCGCTCCCATCTCTATCGGCAACCACGAGCTCGGCCTCCCCCAAGCACGTCTCCGAGAAACACTCCCGATCCTCTACGGGCCGCAAGAACGCGAGCCGGGTTCCCCCCGGGCTCCACATCGGAGCGAAGCCGGGGCCCAGATTGACACGATCCTCGGTCGCCAGATCCACGAGAACAACATGGGGCTCATCGCCGAAGTCGCTATCCCTCGGACTACCCCGCTCGACCACCAGGGCCACCGATCCTCCATCGGGAGACGCCGCGACCTGCGCGGTACCGACCCTCAGCACCCGTACCGCGTTGTCTGCTTGACCTAACCCCGCCTGCATCAACCATCCACGCTCGACATAGAGAAGCGATGTCTGGGACGAGGGCGACGGGCTTTCATCCATCCCTCCCTGAGAAGGAGTCTGGAGCGCGGACGACGGTGCCGGGGATGCCGGGACGCCCTGATCGACATCCTCCGGGGCTTCATCGGCAACTAGTAAGGCCCCGGCCCCGGCGATCGAGAAGGCGAGGCCCATGGCCAACCCCATCCGGGAACCGATCGGACTCCGGATCAGTCTCCACCTTGGTAGTCGCTCGGCTCTCCGGCTTCTTCGAAGGCTTCAACTTCTTGCTCGGAGGGCCGAGACGAACCCGAAGCCGTCGGACTGATCACCACGCCACCCACTACGATCTGCGAATCTTCTGCGGACTCAGCACCCAGCTTGGTCTCGCCTTGTCCCCAGCACAGCTTTCCTTCCTCGTCCAGATCCCGGCCCTTCTTGTCTGTATCAGGCCACCACCAACCACGGGTTCCTTGCCATGCGATGTTCTCCAGCCGGATATCGAAATGATTGTGGCTGAGCTCCGAATAGCATCCGATGCCGTGGACCTGGCTTCCCCTTGCGATGTCGCGGGCCGCCCCGTTCTCGGTTTCCACGACACGCGAATCGACGGCCGCTCCGTAGAGGTGTTCTGACGCTGATGCTCCACCGATGCACTCGTTGTAGGTAACGCTTCGGAAGGCCGAGTTGATGCCAATCGGCTTTTCTCCCGCTTTCGCCCGGATGGCTTCGAGGCGCCACATCAAGCGCTTGATGTTTCTCTTCACCTTGCGCGGTGAGACCTTGCCGCCTCCGAAGGTCCCCGCATAGGCATTCGCATTGGCCGAACATGAGGCGGAGGAGTTCTGCGTGAACTCCTCCCAGTCGAAATGGGCCGTAGATCCGTCGGGATCCTGTAAGCGCTCGAGACGCTTTAGCACCCTTCGGCTCGCACGGCCCGATAGCTTCAATCCCAGATACCCACGGAATCGCTCGACGGCTTTCGCCGTCTGCAAGCCGTAGCGGCCATCTATGACGAATTGCACCTGGTCTCGGGAGGGGAACCATCCCGCGACCCTGATCTGGAGAGCGCGCACTTCTTCGCCCTCGTCACCCACCTCGAGAGGACCCGAGAAGATCGACGTCCCAGCCGCCGAGCGTGCCCGGTGAACCTCACCGCCCAAGAAGGAAACGGAAACGCCCGTAGATGAGCCAGCCACGGAGAGGGCGAGTAAGACCGCTCCTAGTACCACAGACAGCCTCCGAAACCGTGGATTTTCACACCCATAGCGCCACATTTACCCCAGTACGCACCAATATGAAACTTAGGTAACTTCAATTTGAAACTTTGGGTAACTCCCAAAAGGCAGATCCTGGAACTAGTCCTTCCAGCTATCCCCAAAATGACCCGCGGCTCAGGGGGTGTCGTCTAAATGTGGACATCGGGGCTGCCGAAGCGCTGGGGGTAAGCACTTGTTCCCCTCGCGCCAAGGAGTACCCATGAGGAGGCTGTGGATCGGCGGCTGGCCTGTCATGCACTCGTTCGCGCCTCGCGATCCCCTCACCATGGACGCCGGAGCTACGGAGCGAGAACGTTTGCGGGCAGCACTGGCGCTGTTCTTCGTGGTCACGGTCCTCTTCAACGGCTTCATGCCGGCCCGCGGCGCGGCTAACGACATCAACACCGTGGCAGGCATCGGGGCTTCAGGGGGTGACGGCGGTCCGGCAACCGCCGCCATGATGAGGTCGCCCCAAGACATGGCGCTGGGGCCTGACGGGAGCATCTACATCGCCGACACCTGGAACCATCGGATCAGAGTGGTCGCCCCAACAGGAACCATCACGACTTTCGCCGGCATCGGCGAATCAGGCTTCTCAGGTGACGGGGGTCCGGCAACTGCCGCTCGATTCAGCTATCCCTACGGGATCGTTGTCGACCCGGCCGGCAACGTCTACGTCACCGACATCGGTAACGCAGTGGTCCGCCGGATCGATTCAGCAACTGGCGTCATCACCACGATCGCAGGCAATGGAACAGAGGGTTTCTCAGGTGACGGGGGCAACGCGACCGAAGCGATGTTGAACGCGCCGCGCGGGATCACCCTTCATCCCACAACGGGTGACCTCTACATCGCCGACACCATGAACAACCGCGTGCGCAAGATCGCTCTGTCCACGGGAATCATCACCACGGTGGCAGGCGATGGTGGGTCTGGATCCGGTGGAGACGGCAGCCAGGCGACGTCTGCAGACATGAAGCAGCCCTCCGATGTCGCGTTCGACGCAGCAGGAAACCTCTACATCGCCGACACCGAGAACCATCGGATACGAAAGGTCGCCACGAACGGGATCATCTCGAAGTATGCCGGGGATGGAAGCCGGGGGTTCTCTGGCGATGGAGGGAACTCATTGAAAGCAAAGATGGATTCCCCCACCGGGATCGCCATCGATGCCAACGGAGTGATGTACATCGCCGACTCGGACAACAATCGCGTCCGCAAGGTCGCCTCGAACATCATGACGACTTACGCCGGAAACGGTGGTGGAACCTTCGCCGGAGACGGAGGTGCAGCGATCGCTGCAGGACTTTCTCCCGAGCAGGTGACGATCGGCGCTGGTGGTTCGATCTTGATCGCCGATACCTGGAACCATCGGATCAGGAAGGTGAATTCGACCGGAAACATCTCCACGGTCGCCGGTGCTCCGCGGTTCAGCGGTGACGGGGGTCCTGCCACCCAGGCTGCGCTGAACTGGCCGGTTGGTGTGAGCATCTCGAGCTCAGCCGACATCATCATCACCGACTACCTGAACAACCGCGTGAGAAAAGTCAGCTCGTCGGGCACCATCACGACCCTCGCCGGAATCACGACCGCGGGGTCGGGAGGCGACGGCGGACCCGCTACCGCGGCCCAACTCAACCTGCCAGCAGATGTATCCACCAAGGCCGACGGCACGATATTCATCGCCGACTCTGCAAACAACAAGGTGCGCAAGATCAGCCCTGCTGGGGTCATCAGCACGTACGCAGGAACCGGCACAGCCGGCAACAGCGGCGACAACGGTGCCGCTACCGCGGCGCGCCTGAACAACCCATCGGGACTGGATCTGGCCCCGTCGGGCGATCTCTACATCGCCGACTCCAAGAGCAACCGGATCCGGAAGGTCAACACATCCGGCCTGATCACGAGGTTCGCTGGCGAAGGAGGGACGGGCTCCAGTGGCGACGGAGGAAGCGCAGTATCCGCAAAGATGAACAACCCCGTTGACGTGGCGGTCGCTCCCGACGGTTCGGTCTACATCGCCGACTATGGCAACCACAAGATCCGTAAGGTCAGCACCGGCGGCATCATGACCACCGTGGCGGGTACCGGCACGGCCGGATACTCCGGAGATGGCGGTCAGGGTACGTCGGCGCAGCTGTCGAGCCCGGCGGGGGTCGCCGTGGACCCAGTGGGCAACGTCTACATCGCCGACTCAGGCAATAACCGCGTTCGCAAGCTCGACACGACCGGGGTCATCACAACGGTCGCGGGTACAGGGGCGCCAGGGTACTCCGGCGACGGTGGTCCCGCCGTGAACGCGAGCATGATGTTCCCAGCCCGCGTAGCTCTCGACTCAGAGGGCAACCTCTACCTGGCGGACACACTCAACGACCGCATCCGGCGCGTAGAAGCACTCGGGGATCTGCCGGCCCCCACGATCCAGGGCTCAACTCCGGGCTCACCAGCCAACGACAACTCCCCGAAGCTCTACGGATCATCGGATGCGGGAACCACCGTCTCGATCTACGACACTCCGGGCTGCACGTCGGTGGCCGTCGCGACGGGTAGCGCGGCTCAGTTCGCGTCCCCCGGCTTCGCTGTTAGCGTCGCCGACGACTCAACAACCAACTACTACGCCAAAGCAACCGACTCGAATGGGAACGTGTCCCAATGCTCGTCGATCCCTTACGTGTTCGTCGAAGATTCTCAGGTTCCCACCGTGACGATCGACTCGGCACCGCCGAGTCCTAGCAGCGACGCCATCCCGACATGGACCTTCAGCAAAACCTCAGGATCGCAGGCCTCCTGCGAGCTCAGCCGAGGCGCAACGATCCTTTCTCCCTACGGTGCGTGCGCGTCACCTTTCACATTCGATCTAACCGCGGAGGTCGATGGTGACTACACCTTCTCGGTGCGCGTTACCGACGCAGCAGGCAATGTCAGTCTGGTTGCGATCGATGAGTACTCTCTTGACCGCAGTGGCCCCGAGGCGAGCATCACCACCTCGCCCTCATCCCCTGCGTCTGACGTTACCCCCGAATGGGGTTTCACCACGGAAGACGACACCAACGGTGAATGCCGGCTGAGCCGAGGTGCTGTCGTCATCTCGGACTACACCCCGTGCATCTCACCTGTCTCCTTCGATCTAACGTCAAGCGGCGAAGGCCTCTATGCCCTGGACGTGCGCGCCGTGGACGGCGTGGGTCTGCCGGGATACCCAGATACCTCCCTGTACGAGCTCGATCTGACGGGTCCCGCCGTTGCCTATACCTCGAACCCGGGCAGCGTTGGAGGTGACCTCACCCCTACGTGGACCTTCGATGCCGACTTGGGTGCCACTTCGGAATGCCGCCTCGATACAGGCGTTCAAGAGGTCTACGACTGGAGCGCATGCACCGACAGTGTCACCTTCAACCTCGGCATGCAGATGGACGCGACTTACACAGTGTCGGTCAGGGCTTCGGACACGGCGGGAAACACAACGGTCATCACCCATGACTACACGCTCGACTCGGCCGGTCCATCTGTCGACATCCTTTCGGGACCGGGTTCAACGGGTACCGATCGCACTCCTAGTTGGACGTTTACGACTGAGGGCGGAGCAACAACGGACTGCTGGCTGAAGTTCGATGACTTGCTCGTCCTGGAACAACCGGGGTGCGTATCACCAGTGACGTTCGATCTGACATCCGAACCAGATGGCAACTACTCGTTCTTCGTTGACGCCACAGACGCAGGTGGCAACAAGGGTTCGGTCTCGTCATCCGGCTACTCCCTGGAAACCGAGCTTCCGATAGCCACGATCACCTCGTCGCCGGTTACCCCCGGAAACAGCACCTCTGTTGGTTGGAGTTTCGACCTCTCCTTGTCCGCCACCGGCGCCGAGTGCAGGTTGGAACGCGGCGCGACCATCCTGTCCGACTACACGTCGTGCACCAGTCCCGCCGTCTACAACCTGAGCGATTCTTCCGATGGCGTGCACACGTTCACGGTGCGGCCGATCAACGGCACGGTCCGGGGCGCAGCGCAGAACTCGAACTACACCCTGGATCGAGTCGGCCCCATCGTCAGCATCGAACAGCGTCCTGGCGAGATCGATACCGACAGAACACCTACCTGGAGCTTCGCAACCGAGGGCGGAGCAACAACAAGTTGCGAGCTGAACGGTGATCTGGGCGTCATCGAAACAACGCCCAACTGCTCGAGCCCCAAGACCTACGACCTGAGCGGTGAACCGGACGGTGTCTTCATCTTCACGGTCCAGGGAACCGACGAGGCCGGAAACACCGGCGCAACGGAATCGGACTCATTCACGTTGCAAGAGCCCGAGCCAACGCCTAGCCCGACGGGGGAGCCGACTCCTACACCTGAGGCAACTCCCACCGCGGAACCCGCTCCATCTCAAGAACCGACGGGGGAGCCTTCGCCCGAACCAGAGCCGACCGAGGAGCCTGAGGAACGGGGCGATGGCGGCGGGGGCGGCATCCCACCGTCGGACGCCACCGAGCCGGACGAGCCGGAGGCTCCGGGCACAACGGACCCGATCCCCGCAGACCCGGTCGATCCGCAACAGGAACCGGTGATGACCCACCCGAACAACAAGACCAGGTCGGTGGTACCGGGCCTTCCCACGGCGCAAGAGCTCGCCGAACGTGCGACAGCTCCAGTTGAGCTGGTCGAGAAGGTCGAAGCGATCTCAGGGCCGGGTCTGCCCGAAGGATCCGAGCCCCAGACGCCTGGTTTGGTATCTCAGGTGACCAGGGCTGCTGCCGACGTCGTGAAGGGATCTGCCTTCCCCGGGACCTTGGTCTTCATGGTCTTTGCGTTCCTGATGCTTCAGGACCGCCTCGATCGTGCCGACCCAAAACTAGCGCTTGCTCCGGTGAATCCGGATCCCTACCTGGACTTCCGTCCGGGCTAGGAAGGAGAAGAGATGGCATCGAGATCGCCTAAGGCTGTAGCGGACGAGCTGGTTCCCCTCGCTCAGCGCGTCCGGTACATGCAGATGTTCCGGGTGCTGATGGTTCTCGCCGTTCTAGGCTTCTCGGCCTACTCGCGCTCCACACTCGATGCAGACCTAACACTTCTCCTAGCGGCGAGTGCCGGTTACATGCTGCTATCGGGCCTCGGCGAGATGCTCTGGCGCCATCTCGGCAAGCGAAACCTGCATCTGTTCGGAGCGCTTCTCATCGTCGACGGCATCTACCTCGCCTACGTCAACCTCCACTCTGGCGGGATATCGAGCCCGTTCCGGTCCTTGACCCTGTTGCATCTCATCGCGGTCACACTTCTCGCGTCGTATCGGACCGGTCTGAAACTTGCCATCTGGCACAGCTTGCTACTCGTATCCGTCTACCAGAGTGAGGTGGCGACCGCCACACAAGATGGTGTCGACGGAGCAGCGCTGAACGTTCAGTTCCATGAGCTGGTCGCATTCGTTTCGATCTTCTGGCTCGTTGCATTGGCAACCGCAACCTTTTCGGCAGTGAACGAACGAGAGTTGCGGCGGCGCAGGTTCGATCTCGAAGCCCTCGCGATGATGGCACAACGATTGGAAACGACCAATGATGCCCACGCCGTTGCCGAGATCATGCTGGATAGCTTGTTGGACAGCTTCGGATTCCGCAGAGGGGTCGTGTTGGGAGCTCGCGGATACAAGGTGGCCCTATTGGCCGACACAGCAGACGACGAAGAAGGGGCCGGACGGTTCTTGGGCGTCGACCAGATCATGCACAAGGCATGGGAAACACGGCAGACACAATTGGTAGCCGGGCTAGACCGGCGCCGCAATCCGTGTCTCTCGGGGCTAATCGGGAGCAGCAGCAACGTGATCGTTGTCCCTCTGATCGCCGAAGGCGGAGCAGCCGGAGTTTGCGTTCTCGAACACTCCATCAAGCTCGGCTCCCGGGTAGAGCGACGGGTCGTGACGATGGTTGAGCGATTCTGTTCACAAGGCGCTATGGCGTTGCGCAACGCCGAACTGGTTCAGGAGCTGCAAGACATGGCGACCACCGACCCCCTTACAAAGATCGCGAACCGTCGCGCGTTCGAGTCAACCCTGCATCTGGAACTAGCCCGCGCGGCAAGAGCCGGAACCTCACTCAGCCTCATCATGATGGACATCGACCACTTCAAGAAATTGAACGACACGCACGGACACCAGAAGGGGGATGAGGTCCTCAGGGCCGTCGCTAACGAGCTCCAGCAGCAGAGTCGCAGCTTTGACACGGTCTCACGCTTCGGCGGCGAGGAGTTCGCTATCGTCCTTCCCGGGTGTGAGCTCGCCGAGGCGATGCAAAGCGCCGAACGATTCCGCCACGCCATCACTGCCTTGCCATCTACTACCCCCGTGACGATGAGCGTAGGAGTTGCGAGCTTCCCAGCGCACGCAACCGATGCGGGTTCCTTGATCGAGCAGGCAGACCTCGCCCTGTATGAAGCCAAACGGGGGGGCCGTGACCAGGTTGCTGCTCCTGCGGAAGCGGTTGTGGTTGCAGAAGCCAACGCATTCATGAGCTTCCTGGAGAGCAACCCCAACTAGCATCACCCCCGCCTCTCGGCGCTCGACAGGCCGGGACTGCGGTGTAGAGGAACTCCCGACCACCAGCATGCGTTAGAACCAGACGATGGAGCAGACCCCCAACGTCATCGACCTCACGCAGCCCCTCGGGCAGCACACCGTTCTGTGGCCGGGAAGCAAGCCATTCGAGACTTCACTCGATGCCACCTATGGAAGCGCAGGGATGTACTTCCGCAGCCTCACGATGCCCGAGCACTCGGGCACCCACCTAGACGCGCCTTCTCATTTCCACCCCGAAGGTGACCACGTCGTCGACATCCCCGCACATAAGCTCGTGGTTCCGGCGCACGTCATCGACGTTCGTCACCTCGTTTCCGGCGACCCAGCATTCACGCTCGACGCATCGCACGTTGAGGAGTTCGAGACCCAGCACGGCCGGATCGGGCCGGGGTCGGCCGTACTGATCTGCACCGGCTGGGACCGCTTTTCCACCGATGCCCACGCCTATGTCGGCGCGCTAGGTGCCACTTCCTTCCCCGGTGTCGGGGTTGATGCAGCCCGCTTGCTCGTTGAGCGCGAGATCGTCGGACTCGGTATCGACACCCTTGGCGTTGACCCCGGCTATTCCACCGACTACCCCGTGCACTTCACGACCCTCCCGGCCGGCTTGTGGCATCTGGAAGGTTTGATCAACCTCCACGAGCTGCCCCCGACCGGCACCCTGTTGGTCGTGGGCGCCTTACGTCTGGTGGATGGGTCCGGCACTCCCGCCCGCGTCTTCGCCCTCGTGTGAGGGTTAGGCTCGCACCGCCTTTTCGGCGGGCCCCTAGCTCATCAGGTAGAGCACCGGACTTTTAATCCGGCGGGCAGGGTTCGAGTCCCTGGGGGCCCACCAACCTCTGTTCCCTCCTGCTGCTCGGCTTCCTTCATCTACGAGAGCCTTCTGCCGATGCCACGTTTAAGTTGGCCATACCTTCTGTTAACAACTTCGGCCAACAGTTGGCCGTTTCTGTTAACAGAACGAGGAGAGGGGCAGTTTGCAGCGCCGAAAGACACTCATCCCGCTGATCGTGACCCTGCTGGCGATCGCCGTACCGGCTGGGGCCATCGATCCCTTCCGCCCATCTGGAGGCACGGAACGCCAGGACCAGCCGCGAGCTATCCGTCTCACCTCGACGCAGCAACTCGATCTCTCCCCTTACGAGGGACTCGGTACTTGGATCGACATGTACGACGCGGATCCGTGGAAATACCCGGAGCTTGCCGTCGCCGACCTGGCCCAGCGGGGCGTTCAGACCATCTACCTCGAGACGGCGAACTGGCACAAGCCCGCCGGACCCCTATTCAAGCCCACCAAGATCGGTCGCTTCATCGAAGCCGCTCACCAGAACGGCATCTATGTGGTGGCTTGGTACGTGCCGGGCTTCAAGAACATCTACAAGGACAAGAAACGGATCCGAGCGGCCCTCGACTATGTCTCACCGCTGCAGGAAACCTTCGACTCGTTCGCGCTGGATATCGAGTCGACCGTCATCAACGACTACACCAAGCGTGTTCGCCGGATGACCCGGTTGTCTGCATGGTTGCGCGAGAAGGTCGGGCCAGACTATGCGATGGGCGGAATCGTGCCCGATGTGCAGTCTTTGTTCTGGGGAGACTTCCCCTACGCGACGGTCGCCGCATATTTCGACGTGATGATGCCGATGAGCTATTTCACCTACCGAGTAAGTGGCCGGGCAGCAGTGAAGAGTTATGTGACGGCAAACTTCACCGAGATCCGAGCCGAAGTTGGGGATCCCAGCTTGCGGATCCACAACATCGGCGGAATCGGTGGAAGAAGCACCAGGCGCGAAGCGCGCGCCTACACGAACTCGGTGCTGAACAACGGCGGCATCGGGGGTTCTTACTACGATTACCCGATCACGGCCGAGCGGGAGTGGGAGGAGCTGTACCCGCTGATCGGGCTTTAGCTCACCGCGACGTCCTCGTATGGCGACACCAAGGATCCAGTGACCCCACCGTCGTCATCGAACAACAGGAACCGGTCGAATAGCTTCATGAACCACCTGTCGTGAGTGACCGCGATCACGGTGCCCTTGAAGTCGATCAACCCCTCCTCCAGCGCCTCTGCCGAATCAAGATCGAGATTGTCCGTCGGTTCGTCTAGCAAGAGCATCGTCGGCCGATCTACCTCGATCATCAAGAGTTGGAACCGGGCCTGCTGCCCGCCCGAAAGCGAGGGGAAAGGGGTGCGAGCAGCAAGCGACAACTCGTAGCGCTTCAGTGCAGACATCGCCCGGCTCATCTCGATCCCGCGTTTGAGAAGCACTTCAAGGATCGAACGATCGACAAGGTCCGGCCGCTCGTGCAGTTGGGAGAACAATGCCGGCTCGACCCTTGCTCCCAACTTGAACGACCCGGAATGCACGATGTCTTGGCCACCGAGAAGCTTAAGGAAATGGCTCTTTCCGGTTCCGTTCGGACCGAGCACTGCAACACGCTCGCCGTACCAGATCTCGGTATCGAAAGGGTCCACCAACCCCGCGATGCAAAGGCCCTCGATCCGCAGTGCGATCTTTCCCGTGCGGTCCCCTCCGAGCTTCATCGAGATGTTCTGCTCCTCGGGGCGCTCGCGGGGGGCCTCGGTCTTCTCGAAACGTTCGATCCTTTTCTCGGTCGAACGCGCTTTGGACGCGAACTTGTCGTTGTATGACGCCTTGCGTTTGAATTCCTTCATCAAAGAAATGAGCCGATCGTGTTCGGCTTTGTAAAGCTTGCGTTCCTCTTCGATACGCGTCACACGAGAACCTCGCGCTTGCTGGTAGGTCTCGAAAGAACCGGCGTGGACCCACGAACCGTTGCCCTCGATGGTGATCACACGCTGCGAAGTGGCCGCGAGCAGCGCGCGGTCGTGACTCACGAACAAGATCGTCTTTGGGCTGGAATTGATGGCAGCTTCGAGCCAGCGTTTACCCGGAACGTCGAGGAAGTTATCCGGCTCGTCGAGCAGAAGGACATCGGCATCAGATCGGAACAACGACTCCAGCGCGATCCTCTTCTGCTCTCCCCCCGACAAGGTATCGAGCAGGCGCGGCCCGAGTTCGTCCAGCGACACACCCATCGCCGCGCCGCAACATGTGTCCCACAGAACCTCGAAGTCGTAGCCACCAACCTCGCCCCATCGAGCCAGCGCGTCCGCGTAGCGCATCTGCGCCTTCTTGCCGTGAGGCCTAGCAACGATGAACTCGGCCGCCACCAGCTCTTCGGCCGCACCCTGCACCGCCGGTGGAGCCAGAGACAGCAGGAAGTCCCGGACCGTCGTCTCGGCTCCATGGGTGCCGATGAACTGGCGCATGTAACCCACGCGGCCGTCGATGTGGATGGATCCTGCCGTCTGCTTCTCCTCGCCCGCTATCAGCCTGAGAAGGGTGGTCTTGCCGGTCCCATTGGCGCCGACCAGGGCAGCGTGCATCCCGTCTGCGACACGCAGCGCCACTCCGTCGAACAGACGGCGGCCTCCGGGGAGGTAGTAGGAGAGTTCGGACACTTCGATCACGGCCACGGCGCCCAGTATCCCCAAGCGCCGTGGGGGCCGCGGCCACTCTGCTGCGATTACGTAGCAACAGCACGTACCTACGTAGCACTCGTCCTGCGACCGCCCGGCCCCCACAACGCTGCCTTCGCAGGATGGAAGGAACTGGGTGAAGTGCCAGCATGTGGTTTCCAGGAACTACAAGGAGCCGGGATACATGCAATACCTTCCAGCGGCACGAGGAACGGCCTTCGGGTTCGAGATCCATTCCAAGCTGCCGATCGGCCACCTCCGCAATGGGGAGGGTGACCCGC
This sequence comes from uncultured Actinomycetes bacterium, assembly GCA_937863385.1. Taxonomy (GTDB): domain Bacteria; phylum Actinomycetota; class CADDZG01; order CADDZG01; family WHSQ01; genus CALMBW01. Next base: position 343,668 of record CALMBW010000020.1, read on the forward strand.
TAGAGATCGTTGCAGAGGACATCCCAGAGCGCCCCGGCGCACAGGACAAGCTGCTGATCGAGTGGAAGCCGCCGGCCAGCTCCTTCACCGCCCGTCTCTACCATGACGGCCACCGCTTCCTTTTCTTCGTGGCCGGAACCGGTTGGTTCCGCATCGAACCCACGGTCTCCCGTATCACCGTGCCCACTACCAACGACCTCTCGAAGATCGAAGACAAGCTGTGGGGTATCCCTGCGTTGCTGTGTTTCACCGCCCGCGGCGACCACGCGCTACACGCCGCCGCGGTGGAAAGCAACGGCGGCGCCGTGCTGATCGCCGGATCCAACCGGCTGGGTCGCTCCGCGATCTCCGCACACTTCGCGACCTCGGGATCACGGGTGCTCAGCCAGGACCTGGCCTGTCTCCGGATCACCCAGCACATCGGGCTGGTTCCCGGCCCCTCGAGACTCACGCTTCCGAAGTCCTTCGCCGGCGATCTCGACATGTCGTCAGGCAACGGGACGTGGTCCCAACACAAGGACACGCTCACCCTCGACGCCACACGGCGCGGCACCTGCAAGCCCGTCCCGGTCCGCTCGATAGTGCTCCTGAGGGCCGGAGACTCGACCAGGCTAGATCCATTGATCCCCGCTCAAGCGGTGTCGGATCTTTGGTCAACGAGCTTCCGCTTGCCGACCGAAGACGACCGTTCGCGCTGCTTCCAAGGTGTTGCAGACATCGCAACCAACGTTCCCGTCTGGGTCCTGCAACGTGACACCGCCGACACCGACCTTCACGGTCTGGTCGAACGCATCTCATCCGCCGCCCTCGAGTACGCCTAGGAGGTAACGACCATTCAGCGCTGGGAAGAACGTTCGAGTAGTGGATGCTCCGACTTCTGGTGGAGGAGACGTCTGGTCCCTTCCCGGGCCACGGTCGTCACCGCATGGCGGTCGAAGCTGCGCATCGCATTCGAGCCAAGCTGTCGCAACTCGTCGATCGACGGACGGATCACCAGAACATCGATCCCCAACGACCTCGCCTGAACCACTTCCTTCTTCAGCGAGCGGGCGAAGAACTGCCGGGTCAGCATCGGCCCCCACACCTTGGGATCGAGTGACATCGCGCCTTCGCCGCGATAGCCGAGTGGGGCTATGCAGATGATCCGGTCGCAGCTTGCATGCACGGCCAGATCCAGAGAGGTCGCGCTGTATGCACCTCCGTCGACGTACTGACCTCCGTTGATCTTCACGGGTGGGAACACGCCCGGGATGGCCGTCGATGCCAGAACCGCATCCGGCAACGGAGCCTCGGGAGCCGCCGGGTGTCCGAAAGCAACACGCTTTCCGGTGTAAAGCTCGACCGTCGAGATCATCAGTCCTTCGCGTGGCCACTCGTGCGGTAGCTCTTCCCTGAAGCGCTCGCGCGTGCGGTCGGTCGCGTACATGCCGGAGGGAAAGAGTCTCCGCAGGTGTTGGAGTGGAGCCTTGCCCTTGGTCAAACGATGCAGATGCCCACGCGACGAGGCCAAGGCGAAGGCCGATCCGACATACCTACGGAGACGTTCGTGACCGGAGCTCCATTTGGGTTCGAAGATCTGCGCCACCTGCTCGTCCATCGACTCGGGGTCCTTGGACGCATTGGGATGCCGCCGATACGCGTAGTCGTAGAAGTCGGTCTGTTTCCAACCGGACGCTAGGTAGGAGCCGATGATCGCTCCTGCGCTCGTCCCAACGATGACATCGGCACCGGTGACATCGATACCTCTATCGTCCAGAGCTTTGAGCGCGCCGGCGTGATAGGCGAGTCCGATCAGTCCGCCGCCACCGAGCACTAGGCCTAGCTTGCCCCCTGACATCAACCCATCGTAAGCCGCGCTACCCTTGCCTCGAAACGAGGCCCCATCGTCTAGCCAGGTCTAGGACGCCGCCCTTTCAAGGCGGTAGCACGGGTTCGAATCCCGTTGGGGCCACCCCAGTTCTAAAACCATCGCCGCAGGACGGCGATGGCGGCGTCCCGCCGCACGTCACCCCCCACCTCGCAAGGCGGTAGCACGGGTTCTAGAGCCAGCGGTTCATCCAATACTTCTCGAACGCGACCTTGGCTAAGTGCCAGTGTCTGCCGGGGCGGCGAAGGGTTATCTCGGGTCCATCGGGCGCGAAGAAGTCACCGCTTGCATACGCGGCAGCTCCATCTCCAAGCTCTACGAAACACGCTCCTTTCCCATCGAAGGTCGCGTGTTGTGCTTGGCCCTTGACTTCGGCGGCGACGCGCTCGGCCACCACCTCGGCTTCGGCATGTGCGAAGACACCGGCTTTGGGCAGGAACTTTCCGCCTGCTATGGGTATCGCAGTCACGTCACCAAGCGCGTAGATGCCATCCGTCCCGGTGCTCAAGCTATGACGGTCTACGGGGATGAAGCCGCTCTCTCCAGCAAGCCCACTGTTGCGCACGACTTCTGGCGCGCGGTGCGCGGGAACGCCCAGCAATAGGTCATAGGAAGTCTCGGTGCCGCCCTCGAAGATCAACCGGCGAGATGGTGCCTCGACCCGTTCGACGACCTTGTTGGAGTGAAAGCCGATACCGCGCGCCGCCAGCATGCCGGCCACCGCCTTTCCCAGCTCGGGCCCCGCCGTCGGCATCGGAAGTGGTTCTGGCGTGTAGATATCGATCTGGCTCGCTCCTCGTACCCCGCGTTTGCGCAACAACGCTTCGGTGAGAAACGCAGCCTCGTAAGGAGCCGCCGGACACTTATACGGAAGACGAGACACCATCACCGCAACCCGGCCCCCTTCGAAATCCGAAAGCGCCCGCTGCGCGTCGCGCGCGCCTTCGAGTGAGTAGAGGTTGTGCGCCGCCTCATCGAACCCAGCGACATCGGTGGGCGCCAGTTCGGCACCGAGCGCCACCACCAACTGGTCGAACCCCACCGTCCCGCCGGTCGTCTCGAGCGTGCCCTTATCGAGATCGATCGCCTCCACGCTGGCGCTGATCAACTCGATCCCCCGGCGGCTCAGTCGCGAGAGCTCCTTGGTCACCTGCTTGGGCGCGCGGGTTCCATCGAGCACCCACAACAACGATGGTGCGTAGGTGTAGACGGTCGAGCGTTCGACCACAACGACCCGATGATCATCACCGAGTTGCTTTCTGAGTTTCGTCGCGGCAACCAATCCGCCGGTACCTGCACCGAGAACCACGACCGTTTCCGACATGGGATAGCTCCTGCCTAGAACGACACGACTTGGTCGGCCCACAGTGTCCAGTCGGTGAGCTCGTCGAGGGTTGAACGGCGGGCACCCTTGTTCAACATCTCGTCCGTCACGCCACGGGCATCAAGGCACGTCCCGCAACAACCGATCTCTGCCCCATGACGTGCAGCCGACTCGATCATGCGGTCCAGGTGGTAGTAGCCGTTGGGGAGCTTCTGGTTCGCCATCGCGCATCCGACCGCATCCCCCAGCAGGAACACACGGACCTCGGCGTCATCGCGATGTGAGAGCGAACCTGCCAAGCGCAATCCGTTGTACGAGCGTTCGGTTCCGTAGGGCGGATCGTTGAGGATCAGCAGCAGTTTTTTCATGACGCCTCCCTGCTAACGGTTTCAACCGGCAGTCCTGCTAGTCGCCACTCGGGGAACCCACCTTCCAAACGACGAGCGCTTCGGCGCTTCGCTCACCTTGCGCCAGGAGATCGAGGAGCTCGATCCGCTTTGGACTGGCGACCGCCTTCCCGACCCGAGCGAACTGCTCGTAGAGGGAGTCCTCCCGGTTGCTCATAGACTCTATTCTAGAGTTCTTTAGAATAGTTCGCTACCATCGAGCCGGGGCTCAGGGCTGGGCAACGGCGAGGAGCGGCTACTCCTCGATGATCTCCCACTCCACGTTGCCCTCATCGTCGGTTTGGACCACGCGGACCTGAACGGACTCACCAGAGGTATCCGTAGCGGTGCACTCGAAATTGAGGCCCTCTTCCTCGTCCATCTCTTCGGGACATTCCACGGATTCCATCTCGACACCGGTCTGTTCCTCGATACCGTCGAAGATGCCGTTCTCCAGCTTCTCCATATCGAGCCCGCTGCTACCCACAGATGCCTCGAACGAACATGCGGAGAGAACGATCGCGCCCACCACGATCGCCGCAACAAGATGACCCATTCTGGTTTTCATGAAGGCATCTAAGCAAACCGGCGGGCAGTTGTCCGGTCGAACGGCTACATTCGCCGCTATGGCGTTGCCGTCGCCTCAGGGGTCAGCTGCTTTCCCTCCACCAGTAGACCCTCAAAATGCGCACCAACCGCGGGACGCGTCTGATCAAGCGGCCAGCGTGGACACACCGTAGGGACCCAGCCGCGGATCTCGCGTGACTATCGTCAACCCTTCAGCCGACGCCTGCGCAACCAACATGCGATCGAAGGGATCGTCATGATGCCTAGGGAGGGTGCCTGCCGAGTAGGCATGGGCGACCGATATCGAGAGCGGTTCAAAGCGGTTCAGTTCGATCTGCCTTTCAAGATCGCTCGGTGCCTCGAGCTTGCCGAGGGCCTGCTTGATCGCGATCTCCCAGGCCGTTGCTGCGCTGACGAACACGACTGACGCCGGATCGGCGATCGCAGCCTTCGATGCGCCGTTCAGAGAGGGGTCGTTCGCCAACCACCAGAGGAGCACGTGAGTATCGAGTAGGAGCCTCACGGGCGTTCACCTCGGAAGGCAGCAGCTACCTCGGGAGGCAGTTCGTCGAAATCGGGGGCTATCCGCACCCTTCCCTGCCAAGCCCCCGGCGAACGTGGACCGGAAGCCTCTTGATAGGGAACGAGCCGCGCAACGGGCTTGCCCGCCTTTCCTATGACGATCTCCTCTCCCTGGGCTACTCGTTCCAGCAACCGGGAGAGGTGGGTCTTAGCATCATGGACATTGAAGAGCATGCGTTCCTCTCACTGCTTTCCAGTTAGTCTTTCCGACTTAGTTTACTTAGTCCACCAACTGCAAGCAAGCCCCTCGATACGGCCCTCCCTAGAGCAGAGCGCGCAATTGATCTGGGGTTGCATTGCCGCCGCTGCAGATCAGAGCGATCTTCTTTCCCGCCAGGCGATCCTTGAGCGCCAGGGCAGCGGCCAAGGGAGCGGCACCGGCCGCTTCGACCAGATTGCGGGTGGCCTCGATCATCCTCAGCTGAGCGTCTGCCAGCGCTTCATCCGAGACGAGCACGAAGTCGGCGAGATGCTCGCGCATTATCTTCTGAGGGAACTCGAAAGGCGCTCCCGTGGCGAGCCCCTCGGCGAATGTCTTGTTGGGGGCGGTGACGAGAGCACCCTGCTTCCATGAGAGGTAGGCGGCCGGCGATGCCTCGCTCTGGACCCCGATCACTTCGACGTCCGGTTTCAGACCTTGAACCACAACACACGCTCCAGCGGCGCCACTGCCCCCACCGATCGGAACGATGATCACCTCGATACCCGGTTCGGCCTCGAGTATCTCCAAGGTGTGGGTAGCTACCCCTGCGACAAGCAGCGGTTCGTCGCCCGAGTTGACGTATCGGTAGCCATGTTGCGCGCTGAGGCGTGCCGCGTTCGCCTTTGCAGCTTCGAAGTCCACCCCTTGAACGATCACTTCGGCCCCCAGATCTTCGATCGCCCGGACCTTCAGCGGGTTCGCGCCTTGAGGTACGCAGATCTTCGCTGTGATCCCGAACAGAGAGGCACCGAAAGCAACCGACTGTCCGTGGTTGCCGGTCGACGCCGCGATCACTCCGGTCGCGCGTTCGTCATCGGACAACCGCCCGCACAGATTCACTCCACCACGCACCTTGAATGCGCCGGTGGGGAGGTGATTCTCGTGCTTGACATAGATCTCGGCCCCCACAGCGCGCGACAGAACGGGACTCGGATAAAGGGGAGTCTTGGGCAGATGGTCTGCGATCAAAGCTGCGGCAGACCTAACGTCTGCGAGGGTGGGAACCACAAGCGCATGGGAAGAGATGCTCATCCACCCAGGATATTCGCGGGCCCTCGTTCGCCCAAGTGCACCGGGGGCTAGTTAGCACCGGCAGGCCGTAGCGTGTGGGGATGTACGAAGACGAAGGCATGCCCGACGTTTTGAGCAGCCGCAGATGGGTTCGATGGGTGGCGGCCCTGGTGATCCTGGCGCTACTAGGTGGATCCAGCTACTACATCAACGGGTTGCTACAAGGGGCCGATCCGTCGCGCCGCGATCTCGAGGATGTTTCGCCGTCGGACAGACCCGCCAATGCTTTCGCTTGCGGAGGAACGACTCCCGTCGATCCCATCCCAGACGACGCCACGGGAACCGAGCAGCTGAGAGAGATAACGGCACGCGTGGAGACACTGCGCGAGCTGATGCGAAAAAAACCCATCACATCCGAGTATCTGACCGGTGAACAACTGCTGGCCGAGGTCCGAAAACTCAACGAAGAAGGGTACTCACCGTCGGAGATCGATCGCGACGAACGGATCCTGCGCACACTCGGTCTCATCGAGTCAGACGACGAGTTGTCGGAGATCCTCGACGCTCTTGCCGGTCAGGTTGCCGGCTTCTACGATCCGCGCGACGGCCGGCTCGTCGTGGGCTCCGAGCGTGGTGCATCTGTCGAACCAGCCGCCGAGCTCACCCTTGCTCACGAGATCCAACACGCATTGGCCGACCAGAGCTTCGAGTTGCCGATCGAAGAAGAACCCGACGGACCCGACCTCGATCGAGCCTTGGCTCAGCGGTCCTTGGTGGAAGGAGACGCCACCCTGCTGCAACAGCACTACGCAACCGCGCTACTGACGGCCCAGGAAGCAGGCGAGATCCTCGACGACCCGGCCACCAGGAAAGCGATGCGGGATCTAGCCGACATCTCTTACCCGATCCGAAGGAGCTTTGAGTTCCCCTACAGCTACGGCCTCGCCTTCGTGTGCGATCTCTATTCCTCGGGAGGGTGGGCAGCAGTGGATGCGGCCTATCGATCACCTCCCACCACGACCGCCCAGGTCTTGTTCCCGCATCGCTACGCGATCGAAGAAACCGCGCAGGTGGCACCGGAGCTTGCGAGCCCAGATGCCGGGTGGGAACTACGCGAAGAGGCTTCGGTGGGGGCCGCTGATCTGCTCGTGATGTTCGAAGCCCCCGGTGGCAACCCGGCGAGCAAGCTGAACGACCCGCTGGGCGCGGCAGCAGCTTGGGCCGGAGGTTTCATGTGGTCATGGTCAAAAGGTCCCGACGACCTGATCGGCATCAGCTTGGTGCAACGTCGAGGTGACTACGACCTCTGCGCTTCGATGCACGCGTGGTATCTGAAGGCTTTCCCCGACGGCGGCAGCCAGCCCCGCAGAGGCAACGAAGCGCTGGTCTATGAGGGACGCGACAGGGCCGGGGTGCTCGCTTGCACTCAGAGCTGGGTAGCGATGGCCATCGCTCCCGATGTCGAGACCGCACGAAGCATCCTCGAAACACGCGGGGTCGTCGCTGCTAACTGGTAGTAGGTAACGTCTATCCGTGGAATTCGAGGGCAAGCTCCGCGACGGCTCGAGGGTCCTCTTTCGGCACATCCGTCCCGACGACAAAGACCGGTTGCGTCTGGGATTCGAGATGCTGTCGGAAGCATCTCGCTACCGGCGATTCTTCCGGTTCATCGATCACCTAAGTGACGACGACCTCCGCTACCTGACCGAGGTCGATCTCAAAGATCACTACGCATGGATCGCGGTGCTCCCCGACGAGAAAGGTGAACCGGGACTGGCTGTGGCGCGCTGGATCCGTATCAAGTCCGAGCCTGAAGTTGCGGAGGCTGCCATCACTGTCATCGACGCCTACCAAGGTGAAGGGCTCGGTTCGACACTCCTCTGGCTGCTCGGGCGCTCGGCCGTCGAGAACGGGCTGACGGCTCTGAGGGTTTGGGTGCAGGGCGAGAACGTTCAAGTGCTCGCGATGCTCGCCGACTTCGGGGTCAAGCCGCAGAGGTGGGAGGGCGGCGTCAGTGAGGTAGACATCCCATTGCCGACCGAACTTGCTTACTGGGATCAAGATCCCGCCAAGATCGTTTTGAAAGCCGTGGCATCGGGAGAGATCCGCGCCCATCAACACTCACCGCTGAGCGGCGCCGCCCTCTCGGCCCCAAGCGAAACGGGCCTCGAGGACTCAGATGGCGCCCCTGACCGGACTTGAACCGGCGACCTTCACCTTGACAGGGTGACGAGCACTCCAGACTGCTCCACAGGGGCTCAGGGAGACGTACCTTACTTCATATGCAGCAGGGTCTTGCTATCCTGCCTGCTCCCGGCGAGGTAGCTCAGTAGGTAGAGCACACGACTGAAAATCGTGGTGTCGACAGTTCGATTCTGTCCCTCGCCACCAGCGATACCGGGCGCGAGAAAGGCCACCCCTTGGGTGGCCCTTGCTCCCCCGAATCCTCTCGGGTTCCCTCCTTGCGGAGTGGTTCTTAGACTTCTCCCTTGACTCCCTCGAGGAACTTCTTGACCTCATCCGCCCGATAACGGCGGTGGCCACCAAGAGTCCTGATCGAGGAGAGCTTGCCCGCCTTCGCCCAGCGCGTGACCGTCTTGGGGTCTACACGAAACAGCGCTGCGACCTCGGCTGGCGTGAGGAGCGCGTCATCCTTCTGCGCCTTCATAACTTTCCCTCCGATCCTGTGATCGAGCTCTTCGATCACGATCCCGTCAACCCGGTCGTGCCTTACCTGCGGCTTTTACCGGACATGTCTGAATCATCGTCCAGGCTCAAGCCCGTTGAAATGGCTACATAGGGTCATCTTTGGGCGTTTCGTAACTACGGTCCGGTAGTCCCACCCAACTAGTCCTAAACCCGTCGAAAGCGGACAGACGGCCCCTCAGCTTGCTTAGCTCAGTACGGACATGGAGTGGCTGACAACGCTTGGGTTCGCGAGCTAATTCACGACTTCCATCGCCCTAACGGCAGACCATCTCTCGGTGAGCTCCTGAAAGGTACGGCCGGCTTTCAAGACGTCTCCGGTCTCCAAGGCTTCGAGGCAGGCCCAGACATCTGCAGCGGACTGATCCTCGAGCAGATCCTCGTCGTCGAACAGACCCGCGACGGATCCGTAGTCGAGCTCGATCAAGCCGTCCTCGGGGAACTCGTCGAGCCACCCGGTCAGCTCCTTGACCGCGCCGGTTATCTGGTCGTCGATCCACGACGACTCCAAGATCTCGTGAGCCCGCAGAAGCCGAGCCTTCGCGACGGACAATGACGTCTCGTAACGGACCCGCAAGCCGTGCCGGTCTTCGGTAAGGATCCGCTCGGGCCCTTCGAATGCAGCGAACCAGCGCAGGGGGACGTGCCAGTTAGCGTGGATGATGTGGTTGCGCATCTCGGGATGGCTCTCTTCGAGCTCGGCCAGCTCGTGCGCCGCCCGGTGGGCGAACTCTTCCCCGACGAAAGCCTCAGCTACCTCGTCTGGAACGCTGCCCCGGAAAGCGAGCAAACCCGCAAGCATCCGCAAGCGAGTCCGCCACGGACACACGAGCAACTCACCGTCAACCGTCTTAGTGAACGCCCCCTCGGTTGGTGTGGGCTCGATGCTCGGAAGGTAGGAACGCAGCAGCCACTGCTTGGAAGAGGTGAGGTCCTTTCGATCGTGCTCCTCATCGGCGCCGAGCAGGGCAGGGTCATCGAGACCCTCGATGGCCGAGAGCGGCTGGTAGACACGCAAGTAGGCGGTTCTTGTCATCCGGCCCATGTTAGACCGGCACAATCTCAACGCCTCGGAGCCTCCGATAACATCTGGTGATCCGAACTCTTTACTGGGGCGCAACGACGCGTCCGATAGGGGGGAATCACCGATGGGAGTGTTCGAACGCATCACCGGCGATGGGTACGAACAGGTTGTCTATTGCAGCGACGATCAGTCCGGGCTAAAGGCCATCATCGCAATCCATTCGACCGCGATGGGTCCCGCACTCGGAGGCACGCGCTTCTATCCCTACGACAATGAGGAAGAAGCGATCATCGACGTCCTCCGATTGTCCAAAGGGATGACCTACAAGGCCGCTGCTGCAGGTCTTGACCTGGGGGGCGGCAAGGCCGTCATCATCGGCGACCCCAAGCGAGACAAGAGCGAAGAGCTCCTGCGCGCCTACGGGCGTTTCGTGGAAACCCTCGGCGGTCGGTACATCACGGCGGCCGACGTTGGTACGACGCTAGAGGACATGGACACCGCTAGGCGCGAGACCCGCTGGGTAACAGGGTGCTCGCACACCTATGGAGGCTCCGGTGACCCCAGTCCCGTCACCGCGTACGGAGTGTTGCAGGGCATCAAGGCTTGCTCCCTAGATGTCTTCGGTGATGCGTCGCTCAAGAACCGCACCGTCGCCCTCCAAGGTGTCGGAAAGGTAGGACACGCGTTGTGCGGCTACCTCGTGGAAGAGGGTGCAAAGGTAACCATCGCCGACATCGATGTGGATAACCTCGCTCGCGCTGTAGCCGACTTCGGAGTCGAAACGACTGTACTTGCCGACATCCACAAGATGGACGTCGACATCTTCGCCCCTTGCGCACTCGGTGGTGGGATCAATGACGAGACCATCAACGAGTTCAACTGCAAGATCATCGCCGGTGCCGCAAACAACCAACTTGCCCGGCCCGAACATGGCGACAAGCTTCGCGACCTTGGCATCCTGTATGCGCCGGACTTCGTCATCAATGCGGGCGGTCTCATCAATGTCGAAGACGAACTGCGCGGATACGACCGCGAGCGTGCGATGCAGAAGGTCTTGGGGATCTACAAGGCCATGCAACTGATCTTCGGTCTTGCGAAAGAGCGCGGCATCTCCACCTCGCAGGCCGCGAACGAGTACGCCGAGGATCGCATCCGAAAGATCTCTCGCATCCGCCTCGTCCGAACCGCCGAGTACGGACCGAGCTCGAGCAACTGATGGCGATGGAGATCATCCGCATCATCGGTAACGGCTCGGAGGTTCCAGACGCGCCTGTACCGGAAGGATTGGGGGGAAAGGATCTCCTCGAGCTGTATCGCTGGCTGATCCTTCTGCGGACCTTCGACGAACGCGCCGTTGCACTGCAACGCCAGGGGCGGATCGGCACCTACGCGATCTACTGGGGCGAGGAAGGCACCCAAGCGGGAGCGCTCTATGCGTGCGAAGAGACCGACTGGGTCTTTCCCAGCTACCGACAGAACTCGATCGGGATCCTGCGGGGTGTCAACCCTGCGACGATCTACGCGTGGTGGCGCGGGTACGGCGGCAAGCTTGGTTTCTACAATCCCCGCGATCACCGCACGGGGCCGATCTGTGTGCCCATCGCGACCCACCTTCCCCACGCCGTCGGCGTCGCGTGGGCAGCCAAGCAGCGCGGTGACAGCGTTGCTTCCCTCGCATGGTTCGGTGACGGGGCAACCTCCGAGGGCGACTTCCACGAGGCCTTGAATTTCGCGTCGGTATGGAAGGCACCCACCGTATTCTTCTGCGTGAACAACCAGTGGGCGATCTCCACGCCGTACCACAAGCAAACGGCCTCGCAGACGATCGCCGAAAAGGCCTCGGGCTACAACATGCCGGGCGTTCGCGTCGACGGCTTCGATCCCGTTGCCTGTTGGAAAGCAACCCGCGATGCACTGGACCGGGCCCGCGCCGGCGAGGGTCCGACACTCATCGAGGCGTACTGCTACCGGATCGCCCCGCACGGAACTGCAGACGACCCACGTCTGTACCGAGATGAGTCCGTGACAGAGCGATGGCGTCCACTCGAGCCCGTCAACCGGATGACCGGTTTCCTACAAAGACTCGGCATCCTCGATGAGGACAAAGAAGCTGCGATCAGGGCCGAGGCCAAAGAACTGATCGCTGCTTCGGTCAAAGAGATGGAGTCCTACACCCAACCCGGCCAAGAGGTCCTGTTCGATGGTGTCTACGCATCGGGTCGCCCGTGGACGTTCGATGAGGGGCTCGAGGAACTGCGGTCGGTCGAACGCGCTGCCGAGGTCAGGCCGGTGGGTCCCGTCCCCGCATCCTCCGAGCAAGGCGGGGATGTCTGATGGCGTCTCTAACCATGGTCGAAGCACTCAATCTCGCACTTCACCAAGCGATGGAGGCCGACGACCGCGTCGTGCTTCTCGGCGAGGACGTCGCTCAGACCGGCGGAGTCTTCAGGGTCACTGCCGGACTGTTGGACCGCTTCGGCGAGTCACGCATCGTCGACACTCCCCTCGCCGAAGCCGGCATCGTCGGAAGTGCGATCGGCATGTCTCTTTACGGACTACTTCCGATCGTCGAGATCCAGTTCGACGTCTTCGTGTATCCCGGCTTCGAGCAGATCGTCACGCACGCCGCACGGTATGCCTGGCGCAGCAAGGGAGAGTCTCCGGCTTCGATCGTCATCCGTATCCCCTACGGTGGTGGAGTCCGGGCGCCCGAACTCCACTCCGATTCACCCGAAGCTCTGTTCGCTCACGTCCCAGGATTGAAGGTTGTATGCCCCACCACTCCGTCCGATGCACGTGACATGTTGCTCGCTGCGATCGAAGACCCAGACCCAGTCGTCTTCATGGAGCCGAAGCGCATCTACCGAGCCGGTCGGGAAGAGGTGTCCGAGGAACTCCCGTTCGAGATTGGTAACGGCCACGGAGCCCCGGCCGAACTACTCAGCACTGCGCGCGTAGCGCGCGAGGGAACCGACCTAGCGATCATCACCTACGGCGCGACGGTTCCCCTGTCGGTCCAAGCTGCCGATGAGTTGGCTTCGGATCGCGGGATCCAGACCAAGGTTCTCGACCTACGCTCGCTCTACCCCTTCGATATCGAGGCCATCTGCTCTGCGGCCTCTGAATGCGGGCGGGTCTTGGTGGTGCACGAGGCTCCGCGTCATGCAGGTCTGGGGGCCGAGGTCTCGTCACTCATCCACGAGCGGGTGATGCTGGACCTGCATGCACCCGTGATGAGAGTCACCGGGTTCGATGTCCCCTTCCCTCAGTTCGCGAACGAGGACGACTACCTTCCGTCTGTTGCCCGGATCAAGCAGGGCGCGAACAAGGTCTTGGACTGGTAGATGGCCGACTTCAGACTGCCCGATCTCGGAGAAGGGGTCACCGAAGCCGAGATCGATAAGTGGCTCGTCAAAGAGGGCGACGTGATCGAGGAGGACGCCCCCCTCGTTGAGGTGATCACCGACAAAGCCACAGCCGAGATCCCTTCACCGTTCGCAGGTACCGTCACTAAGATCTACGCGCAAGCCGGCGACGTCGTTCCGGTCGGCACGGTGCTCGTCACCGTTTTGGGTGAGCACGAGACGGCCCACGAAGCCCCGGCCCCCCCGGCAGCTCCTCGGCCCGGACCGACCGCACCACCGGCCGCGTCGCACACCCCACCCCCGGTTCCCTCTTCGACCTTGCCTCTCGCGCCGCCCGCGCCGGCAGAAAGGTCTCCGGCTCCACCCCCCTCGTCTCACCCTGCGTCCACGCATGCAACGGTCAAGGCGATGCCGCCAGTGCGCAAGCTCGCGCGCGATCTCGGAGTGAACCTCTCGGCTGTCACCGGTAGCGGCCCAGGCGGTCGCATCCTGCGCGAAGACGTGGAAGCAGCCGCCGGTGGTACTCACCACCCTTCGACGAGCGCGGCTCCAGCGGCTCCCCTTCGCACTGCTCCTCGCGCTGCCGTCTCGCAGTTACCCGTTCCCCCGGGCGGCAGACGCGAGCCGTATCGCGGCGTGCGCCGCACGATCGGTGACCGCATGCAGCAGGCGCACTTGGTCGTCCCTCCCGTGACTCATGTGGAGGAATGCGACGTGACCGAGATGGACGCTACGCGCAAGCTCGCGAACGAACGCAACCCTCAACTCCCCAAGCTGACCTATATGCCCTTCATCGTCAAAGCTGCGGTTGCGTGTTTGAAGCAATACCCGGCCTTGAATGCATCACTTGACGAAGAGGCTGCAGAGATCGTCTATCACGACCGGCACGACATCGGCATCGCCATCGATACACCGGCGGGACTGACGGTCGGCGTCATCCGGGATGCTGGAACCTTGCGGCTTGGAGATCTTGCCCGAGAGATCGACAGGCTTGCTAGCGCTGGACGTGAAGGTCGTCTTTCACCCGATGACATGCGCGATCCCACCTTCACCATCTCAAGCCCAGGAGGATCTTTCGGGGGCTTACTGGCGACCCCGATCGTCTTTCACCCGCAAAGCGCCATCCTGGGAGTGCACCGAGCGAAAGAGCGACCGGTGGTACGAGACGGCCAGATCGTGATCCGCAAGATGATGAACATCTCAACCACGTTCGATCATCGGATCCTCGACGGCATGACCGCAGCTCGCTTCACCCTCGACCTGATCGAACTGTTGGAGCACCCCGCAGTGCTCGCGATGGAGAGCTGAGGTCTTTCTAGGTCAGCACGCCGGGTTGCCGTCCGACCTCACGACCTGCTTGGGCGCCATCCCTTTGGGGCCGAACCACCGAGACCACAACTCCCGTCCAGAGCCACCATCGATCACCGAATAGTAGGTGGTGGACTTGGGACCGTAAGCCTGATGGAGGATCTCCACACAACGGCTTTGGGTCACATCGACCGCTTCGGCGTATCCATCCCAGCGGCGATCCAGCAGCTCCGCCTCGGCCTCATAAGCAAGCGCCAGCAACTCGTCTCCACGATCACCCGTCAAGGCACGCAAGGAGATCCAACCTTGGCCCCCATCGCTCTCGAACAGGTCATCGCCCTTTCCGTCAACGGAGCCGAAAGCCGGGTAGACACCCTTGTCACTCTCGAAAAGAGTCTTGCCGTCGCGACTGTCGATAACAAAGAATCGGGATTCTTCGAAAGTGGGATCTTGATAGGCCCACATCGAGACAACGTTCTCGTCTAGATGATCTGGCTGCACGTCGCCCCCGCGGTACGAGTACGCGAACCCATCACTGAAGCAGAGCTTGCGGGGGCACGGCAGTGCCTCGAACGTCCACTCGATGGTGCGCTTGTATAGGACGCGGCCATCGCCGCGCAGGGCAACGCGCTCCAACTCGAGTCGATGACCTTCTCGATCGTACGAGTCCTTCTCGATGAAGACATCGGAAACCCCATCTCGATCCACGTCGCCGTTAGAGAACAGATTCCCACCAGCCCGGGTCCACAACTTCACTCCGGAAGCACCGTCGAACATGTGCACCATGTATCGCGTTCCGTTCGGACGCGACGGTGCGATCAAACCGACGTCTGGCACACCGGACATCACTACCTGGGGCAGCTCGATCGGGATGGCGTAGTAGTAGAGCGGTAAACCTGACTCGGTCCAGATGTTCAAACCCGTGCGGCCGTTGCGCACGTACAGCGTTCCGCCACTCGATGGAACGCCCTGACTCTCATCCAGGTCGACGCCGATCCCGTTCGCGATCGCATAGTCGTCCAAGCCATCGTCGTCCAGGTCGCGAACACGCAAGGGGATGGGCATGAAATCGAGACCCACCTCGATCGTTGGATGCGCGAAGTCCGACCCATCACGGCCATCGATCGTTACGACCCTGGTCGCCGTTGTCGAGCTGAGAAGACCTCCGGTGAAAGTAGCCAAGCCGAGGATCAGATCCTCGGCCTTGCCCTCGTATCCGTCGTAACGCTGCAAGATGAGGGGGAAGTCCTGATAGACGTAGGTGACGATCGAGTCTTGCGACAGCGACGGATAGGACTTGCGCCACAACTCCTTGCCCGATCCCGAGAGCGCATCGAGCGTTAACGCGCCATCGGTTGGCGAGGTGGTGAAGAACGAGAACAACCCACCGATGACGAGAACCCCGTCGTCACCCTTCTCCCCAAGTCGGAGGCCCGCGGGAAAGACCCAGTCGTCCCACTCCAGATTCCATAGCTTCTCGCCCGTCTTACCCTCGCGAGCGCGCAGGATCGTGTGCGCTTCTTCGCTCGCGGTGAGACTCTGCCCGGAGAAGTCGAACGAGAACGTCACCTCCGACTCGATGATGTCCTGGCTGCCATTTCCGTTCAGATCTCCGACGAGAGAGGGGTACATGAACGTGTCTGTGTCCACCGACTGACGCTTGGCAAGCATCTCGGTAAGGACGCGGGGGGCGCCCATCTCGGTAAGCATGCGAAGGCCGGTTTGATAGCGAAGCTCGTGGAGCTCTTTGAGGCCCGCGATCTTCGTCGATGAAGGATCGCCGGCTGTTGCAGGTCCAGGCGCGACCAGGACGGTGGCAGCCACCACCAGGCACAGCCAGGCCCGCAACATCCTCCCCATCTCAGGACATTTCGACCTTCGTCCTGTGGGCACCTTCCGGCCGAGCACGGATCCTGCCGACCCTTGCGGAAGACTGGGTGTGGCGGGGCCCGGTACCGGCTAACCCTGGGGTTTCGGCCCCACGGTGTTGCGAAGCGTGCCGATCCTCTCGATCTCGAGTTCGACCACGTCGCCGGGCTCCAGCCTGCGGCCGAGGTCGAGGCCACAGCAGCCGCCAGGAGTGCCCGAGCCGTAGACGTCGCCGGGATATATGTCCTCGGAATTGCTCACATGCTCAACCATCTGGGACCACGACCAGTGCATCTTCGAAGAGCGGTCCCGGCCCCATTCCTCGCCGTTGACCCGGCAGATCATCTCGAGATCGGGCTCCACACCAACCTCGTCCGCGGTCACGATGCAGGGACCGAACGCGTTGGCGAAATCTTTGCCCTTGGCAGGGCCCAGCCACGCAGTCACTTCCTTCATCTGCACATCACGAGCCGAGAAATCATTGAACACCGTGAATCCAAAGATGTGGGCGGCCGCCTGGTCCGCCGTCACGTCGCGGCCACGGCGGCCGACGATCATCGCCATCTCCAATTCGAAGTCGAGATGGTCGGTGTAACGAGGCCAGTTGCACACTTCATCGGGTCCCAATGTCGCTCGGCGATTCCCCTTGTAACAGACGGGAGCCTCGTACCAGTAGGGGGGAACCTCTGCGTTGCGGCGCTCGGCGCCGAGCTTCACGTGGCTTTCGAACGCCAAGAAATCCCGAAGCGACGCGATCAGGTTCATCGGACACAGCAATCGATTGATGGGATCTTCGAAATCGACGGTCAAGTCGTCCAGGCCGCTGGCGGCACGCGCCACATCGCTGACCTCACTCCACACCTCGGGACCTGCTTCGATCAGACCCAAGGTCGATGCCAGGAAATGATCGCGTTCCGGCTGCAGCCGGGTTCCGGTGACGTCATCCCAAGCTTCGATCAGATCCACCGGCTTCTCGTCGCCAACAGAAACGGCGAGGCGGGGCTGGTATCCGCCCCGCCTCGATGCATACCGGTAGATCCTCAATCGAGCAGGCCCATACCTTTGGCCCATGAAGTCGTGTACTCGCCGATGACCACAGACTCGGCTTCGGGTGTGAGCTGCAGCGGCCGCTCTGTCTCCACCATGACTGCAACCTCTTCCGTCCGAGTCAACTCCTTCGACTTCTCGATCGCTGCGGGTTGAGGCCCATGGTGCACGCCCTGCGGGTGCAACGTGAGGTAGCCAACGTCGATCCCGGCGCGAGAGAAGTAGTTGCCCGAGTGGTAGAAGAGCACCTCGTCTGCGTCGATGTTCGCGTGATAGAAGGGCACCTTCAGAACCTCTGGATCCTCCTCGAGCGGACGTGGGACGAACGAACAGATCACGAAACCCTCGTTCTTGAACGTGCAATGCGCGCTCGGGGGCATGTGATAGCTGGGGGAGTAGACCGGCCGGTGATCGAGGATGTTCAGCTTCACCGGGCATAGGTCACCCTGCCACCCGACGACATCGAGCGGATGCCACTTGAACCACAAAGAAGTGAAAGTCTCGTCACGCTTGACGCGGACCTCGAAATCACCCTCTTCATCGTGTGGGTCTGGTTCGGGAACCACCAGGACACCTGGGTCGAACATTGCGTGACGCCCCATCAAGCCTCGGTCTGGGATACCGAACTCGCCGGTGCCTTCGATGATGAAGAAGAAGTTGTCCTCACCATTGGGCACCACTCGGTGCGTGGTGCCTTTGGGGATGATCACGTAGTCACCCGGCACGTAGCCGAGGGGGCCGTAGTCCGTCTCGATGGTGCCTTCACCACGGTGAACGAAATACATCACGTCACCATCGGAGTCCCTTAGGAAGTAGGGCATCGCAGCGGTGCGGCGACTGACGTACAGGCGGACGTCCTCATTGTGGGCAACCAAGGCCCAGGTACCGTCCTCCTCGACCTGATCCTGCGGCTTGATCTCGTTCAGATCCAGAGCGCGGGGCTGCAGTGGGCCGTCGATACGCGTCCACGCGGTCGGTGGATGCATCCGGTAGAGGTGTGAGGCGCGCCCGAAGAAAGTTTCGCGCCCGTGCTCTTCCTCGTAGGTTCCTTGTGGGATCGAAACGTGTGCTTGCCTGCTGACCTTGCCCTTACTGAAGACGAAATCCATCTACAGGTTCCCCCGTTCGGCCTGCTCGCGTTCGATGGATTCGAACAAGGCCTTGAAATTGCCCGCCCCGAATCCACGGGACCCATGTCGTTCGATCAACTCGAAGAAAACGGTGGGCCGGTCCTGCACCGGCTTGGTGAAGATCTGCAGAAGGTAGCCCTCTTCATCCTTGTCTACGAGGATGCCCGTCCGCGCAAGATCCTTGACCTGGGTTTTGATCTCGGGCACACGCTCGATCGCGTCGTCGTAATAAGTGGCAGGGATGCGCAGGAACTGCAACCCGAGTTTGCTCATCTCATCAACGGCGGAAACGATGTCCGAGACATTCAACGCGATGTGCTGAACCCCCGGCGAGCCGTAGTACTCGAGGTACTCCTCGATCTGTGACTTCTTGAGTCCTTCGGCAGGTTCGTTGATGGGCAGCTTGATCTTGCCCTCGCCGTCCCACACGACCTTCGACATCAATGCGGAGTACTCGGTCGAGATCTCCTCATCAGAGAAATGGCGCAGCTCGGTGAACCCCATGATGCGTTCGTAGAACGACACCCACTCGTTCATCATCCCGAGCTCGACGTTGCCGACGACGTGATCGATCGACTGCACCCCGAATCCACTCACATTTGGGTCGGTGACTCGGTCCCCTTCGACAGGCGTGAAGTGCCCAGCCGCATTGAGCGGGACGAAGCCCGGGAAGAACAGGCCCGAATAGTCCTGACGGCTTATCAAGGTGTGGATCGTCTCGCCGTACGTCGCGATCTCGGCTTTCACCACCTTGCCGTACTCGTCTTCGTAGACCTTTGGCTCGGCGACACTCACGGCCCCGTGCTCGATCGCCATGTTGTAGGCGTCTTCCGCGTCAGGGACCCGCAGGGCAACGTCGTGCACTCCGTCGCCGTGGGCTTTCACGTGGTCGGCGATGGGCGAGTCGGGCGACAGAGCACCGGTGAAGACCAAGGTCACCTCACCTTGCCGGCACACGTAGGAGACGCGATCGCGGCTACCGGTTTCAAGGCCCGCATAAGCGATAGGTCGGAAACCCAGGGTCCGGTAGAACTGGGCCGCTTGGCGAGCATTACCCACGAAGAACTGGATGTAGTCAAACCCTTGGATCGGGAAAGAGTCCTCATGCTGTGTCATACGAACACCCCCTTGTGTTTGTAGGCCCCAGGATAACGCGCCCGGAACCGATCTCTGCGGGCGAGGGTTAGGGAAGATCGGTTAGAGCAAGGCGCAGGCGGACCCCTGCCCACTCGGGAACGGGCTCGCCGTGATCGATCCGATGATGGACGCCTCGCGATTCGGTACGAAGCAACGCGGCGCGAGCCATCAAACGAGCCAGGATGGCAGCGGACCGAAGCTCGAGGACACTGCGGTCATCGGTGATGGGAAGGCGAGCCAGATCCTCGAGTGCGGCGGGGAGACTCCGCAGGTTTGTCGGATCCCGCTCGATCCCCATAGCGTTCGTACACAGGTCTCTCAGACGGACCCACGAATCATCAGCGTCGATCTCGACGGGTTCCAGGTCGACGTCCCCCATGGGCTCCTTGGGCTTGCCCGTTCGCTGCCCTGCTATCGCTCGGGCGGCGCGACGCCCGAACACCAACGCTTCGGCCAGCGAGTTCCCGGCAAGACGGTTCGCGCCGTGAACTCCGGTATTGCTGCATTCTCCGATCGCATAGAGCCGGGGGATCGTCGTTCGTCCATCGAGATCAGTCTGGATGCCCCCCACGAAGTAGTGGGCTGCCGGCGCTACCGGGATCAGATCGCGAACCGGATCGATACCGTGACGCACACAACCTGAGTAGACGGTGGGGAACTCCTTCTGCCAGATACCTGGATCAAGGTGTCTGCAGTCGAGCCACGCTCCCTTGCGTGAAGAGATGGCACGAGCAACGACGTCTCGTGGTGCCATCTCACCGTCAGAGTGGTGGTCGAAAAGGAATCGCCTGCCATCTGCATCCACGACGTGCGCTCCAGCACCTCGCAAAGCTTCCGTGACGAGCACACGTTGATGTCCCAACCCCGCTGCCAGTGCCGTGGGGTGGAACTGGACGAACTCGAGATCTGCAAGGCCGGCGCCCGCCTCCCAGGCGAGGACGATCCCGTCCCCTGTTGCCCCAGCAGGGTTCGTGGTCGAGTTGAAGATCGCACCGATCCCACCGGTCGCAAGAACCGTTGAATTGGCTTGGACGCGAACCACACCTTCCTCCGTTAGCACCCAACCTCCGACACAACGTCCGTCCACCACATCAAGCCGCAGACATGCCCCTTCGATCCGCTTAACGCGTTTGCTTGCGTGCTGACGCAGGGTCGCCATGATGGCCGCACCGGTCGAGTCCTCGTGGTGAGCCGAGCGAGATACCGACTGACCTCCCTCGCGCGCTAGGTGGAGGGTTCCATCGGGGTTGCGATCGAAGTCACATCCAAGCTCCGCTAGTTCCATGATGCATTCGGGTGCTTCGTAGCAGAGAACCTGCACTGCAGAAACATCGGCATGACCTGCCGCTACCCTCAGGGTGTCCTGAACGTGAAGGTCGGGAGAGTCGTCGGGACCCAGCGCGGCAGCTACTCCTCCTTGCGCCCACGGCGACGACCCCGAACGTTTCTTTCCCTTGTCGCACACAAGGATCTCTGTTGGTTGCGGCAGATGCAGAGACGCATACAACCCGGCCGCGCCAGCCCCCACGATGAAAACATCGGTCTTGACCGAGGGGACCGTGTTCACCTAACGGCCTTGGAACTCTGGCAGGCGGCGATCGAAGAACGCTTGCACACCCTCGATGTGATCTGCGGTGGCTCCGGCTGAGGTCTGTGCCGCCACCTCATCATCGAGTTGTTCATCGAGAGTCTTGCCCGCCGCTCCGTAGAGCAGGGCCTTGGTAAGCGCATAGGCGGCAGTAGGCCCGGACGCCAGTTCGGTCGCCCGCTGTCGCCAAGCGGTCTCGAACTCATCCGCCGGCACGACTTGCTCGTAGATCCCCCACTCGGCCGCCTTCGAAGCGTCTAAAGGGTCGCCCGATGAACAGAGGCTCCACGCACGGGCTGTTCCAAGCATGCGCGCCAGGAACCACAGAGCCCCCGAGTCGGGAACGAGACCGACCTTGATGAAGGCAAGGACGAGCTTGGCATTCTCGCTCGCGACCCGATGGTCACACGCCAACGCAACACTCGCCCCGGCCCCCGCAGCGACTCCGTTCACGGCCGCTAGAACCGGCTTGGGGGCCGATGTCAAAGCTCGGATCAGGGGGTTGTAGCGCTTGACCAAGGTGTCCCCGAGAGGGGGCGCTTCACCACGCCGATACCCATCTGCAAGGGCACCGAGATCCTCTCCCGAGGAGAACGCACGGCCGCTGCCGGTGATGACGATGCAACGGACCCGGTCGTCAGAGGCAGCCTCGTTGACCGCATCGAGCGCCGCTGCTCCCATCTCGTCATCGAAAGCATTGAGGACGTCGGGCCGGTCCAGCGTTACAACTCCGAGACGATCGGACACCTCGTAGCGAAGCGACATGCATCCAGCGTATCCGGCAGCCACACTCGGCGCAGCAAAGGCATCGCTTCGGCGCGTCGGCCCTACGTTTCGGAACTTCGCCAGGTAAGAGCGTTCGAGACGAAAGAAAGTCCCTGTTAGGTGCGCGGCCGCTAGGCACGTGGCCGTTCGGTGGACGGGGGTTGCTCGAGAACGTGCTTGCTACGAAGCTGCTCTTCGGGGATAGCCACGGGGTACTTGGACGAGAAGCACGCGGTGCAGAAGTCCTCGGCAGGGATCTGCGTCGAGGTCACCATCCCGTCGAAAGACAAGTAGGCCAACGAGTCGGCACCGATATGAGCTTGGATCTCTTGAACCGTCATGTTCGCCGCGATCAGATCGTCCTGGTCGGGCATGTCGATCCCATAGAAGCAAGGCCATTTGATCGGCGGAGACGAGATGCGCATGTGCACCTCGCGAGCCCCCGCCTCCCGCAGCATCGTCACGATCTGACGGGTTGTGTTGCCACGGACGATCGAATCATCGACCACGACGACTCGCTTTCCGGCGATGACTTCCCGCAGCGGGTTGAGCTTCATCCGGATGCCTTGTTGGCGCATCGACTGCGTCGGCTGGATGAACGTGCGCCCCACGTAGCGATTCTTGACGAAGCCTTCACCGTAGGTGACCCCGGAAGCCTCTGCATACCCCTGAGCGGCGGGGACACCGCTGTCGGGCACCGGCATCACGAGCTCGGCCTGCACGTCCGATTCGCGCGCTAGTTGCTGGCCCATCCGGTAGCGGGTGGCGTACACATTCTGTCCCATCAACGTCGAATCGGGCCGGGCGAAGTAGACGTGCTCGAAAACACAGGCCGCAGGCTTGATCTCTGCGAATCGATCACTCGTCAGACCATTGACATCGATCGTGACCAACTCACCCGGCTCGACATCTCGGATGAACCGGGCACCGATCAGGTCGAGCGCACAGGTTTCGGAGGCCAATACCCAACCTCCGTTCTCCAGCCGGCCGATGCTCAGGGGCCTGAAGCCATGAGGGTCACGCGCTCCGAACAGGCGAGCTTCGCTGAGGATCGTGAACGAATACGCACCCTTCAACTTAGGAAGCACGTCCAGGATCGCAAGCCGCAGATCGCCTGCGGTAGCGCGAGCGATGTGGGACGCCACTAGATCGGTATCCGACGACGACGCGAGACGCGCTCCGCGCGGGGTCGGATCGCCGCCTGCCTCGTGGAGCAGTTTCTTGAGTTCGATCGGGTTAACCAGGTTGCCGTTGTGAGCGAGTGCGATCTGGCCGTCCGGAGAACTCTTGTACGTCGGCTGGGCGTTCTCCCACGACGACGAACCGGTGGTCGAGTAGCGGGTGTGACCGATCGCCACGTGACCCTGGAGGCTCTTCAATACGGTTTCGTCAAAGGCTTGGGATACGAGACCTAGCTCTTTGTAGACCAGCACGCTCTGACCATCAGCGATGGCGATGCCTGCAGACTCCTGGCCTCGATGCTGGAGCGCGTACAGGGCGTAATAGCTAAGGCGCGCCACGTCCTCGCCGGGGGCGAAGATCCCGACGACACCACACTTGTCCCGCGCTTCTGTCGTCATGAGGCGATCGTAGGTCCTGCTAGAGCGTCTGCCAGGGAATGCGCCGCAACATGCTTCGCGTTCTCCAATGACACGGTGAACCCTCCGAATCGAAGCTCTGTTCCTCCCACCGTCCCGATCTGCTGGACGGTGACACCTCGTTTCTCTGCGGCTTCGGCTACCTGCCTGGCGTTGTCCGGGGCGCAGCTAACCACCACCCGCGCCGGGGATTCGCTGAAGAGGAATCTATGGTCGGCAGGCAGGTCACAGTCGAAGCCGCGGCCCCCGGCGATCGCAGATTCCGCCAAACTGATAGCCACACCGCCATGTGAACAGTCGTGCGCGGAACTCAGCGAACCGGCAACTTCGACCAAAAGATCGATCATGTCTCTGGCGTCGGCGAGATCAACCTTGGGGGGACGGCCGGCGATCACCCCGTGCACCCGAGAAGCGAACTCACTGCCACCGAGATCTGCCGGGTCGGTGTCTCCCAGAAGGAGCAACACATCGCCGTCACCACTCAGCGCTGAACCCACTGCCGCGTCCGGGCGATCGAGCACCCCGATCATCCCGATCACGGGGGTGGGGAATATCGGGCGCCCTGAGGTCTCGTTATAGAACGAGACGTTCCCACCCGTGACCGGTGTTCCGAGTGCCTTGCAGGCATCGCCGATGCCTTCCACAGCCTGTGCGAACTGCCACATCACGTCGGGTTTCTCCGGGTTGCCGAAGTTGAGACAGTTAGTGACCGCCAGTGGCCTGGCTCCGGTACAGGCCACGTTCAGAGCAGCCTCGACCACCGCCGATCGAGCACCTTCGTAGGGATCCAGGTAGCAGTAGCGACCATGTCCGTCGGCGGTGATCGCCACCGCAACATCGCTGTCGGGAAGCCGGATGACGGCCGCGTCTCCTCCCGGACCCTGCACCGTGCCGAGGAAGATCATGTGGTCGTACTGCTCCCACACCCACGACTTGTCGGCGACGTTCGGGGATGCAAGCACGTCGAGGAAAGCTTGCGCGAGGTCGGGAGGTTCCTTGTCTCCGGGATCTGCTGCTTGGATCTCATCGATCCAACCGGGTCGCTCGTACGGGCGTTCGTAAACCGGACCTTCATCGGCGAGCGACACCGCCGGTACGTCGGCGATAGTCTCGCCGGCCCCATCCACGACCTTCACCGCATCTCCGTCGTCGACGCGGCCAACGACCCCCGCGTGCAGGCCCCACTTCTTACAGATATCCAGGACGCGCTGGACGTTGCCGGGCTCGACAACCGCCATCATGCGCTCCTGGGATTCCGAGATCATGATCTCGAATGGCTCCATCTGTGGCTCACGCAGGTGAACGGCATCCAATCGCACCGTCATCCCGGTTCCGGCTTTCGCCGTCATCTCACTGATGGGACATGAGATCCCGCCCGCCCCAAGATCTTGGAATCCAACCAACAGGTCCTCACGGATGAGTTCGAGACAAGCCTCGATCAGGAGTTTCTCGGTGAAGGGGTCGCCGACCTGGACGGAGGGACGCTTCTCGTGACTCTCATCATCGAACTCTGCCGAAGCAAGAACGCTAGCTCCACCGATGCCGTCACGGCCTGTCGACGAGCCGATCAGGATCACTGCGTTGCCCGGACCCGTCGCTTTCCCATTCATCAGTTTGGTGTCGATCACGCCCAAGCAAGCAACGTTCACCAACGGGTTCTCGGCGTAGCAGTCTTCGAAGACCACCTCTCCACCAACCGTCGGCACACCGATCGAGTTGCCGTACGACGAGATCCCGTGAACGACACCGTCGACGAGGTAACGGGTACGCGCTTCGTCGAGGGGGCCGAACCGCAAGGAGTCGAGCAGGGCGATCGGCCGGGCACCCATCGACAGGATGTCCCTAACGATCCCACCAACACCCGTTGCTGCACCGTTCACCGGCTCGACGAAGGATGGATGGTTGTGTGACTCGATCTTGAAGGCAACTGCCTTGCCGGGAGCTACCTCGATGATCCCGGCCCCCTCACCCGGTCCTACCAAGATATGAGGACCCTCGGTGGGAAGGTTGCGCAGGTGCACACGCGACGATTTGTACGAGCAGTGTTCGCTCCACATCACCGAATACATCGCTAGCTCCGTGTAGGAGGGATCGCGGCCCAGCCGGTCTTGGATGGCCTTGTATTCCTCGTCGGTCAAACCAAGATCGCGATGGATCACAGGCTCGGCGTTCCCTTCCTACGGCGCGGACACGAGAGACGGACTACTTGCAAGGATCGAGCGCAGGATCACCGCTCCGTCGGTGCTACCTAGCAGCGCCTCGCATGCTCTTTCAGGGTGGGGCATGAGACCGAACACGTTTCGCTCGGGATTGCAGATGCCGGCGACGTCGTCGAGAGACCCGTTGGGGTTGTCGACGTAGCGCAGAACGATCTGGTCGTTGGCCTTCAACTCGTCAAGCACGTCAGGCTCCGCGTACCAATTCCCCTCGAAATGATTGATGGGGATACGAAGCACGTCTCCGGGCGAGGCTGCGTTTGTGAACGGGGTCGACGCGTTCTCGACCCGAAGATCCACCCACTTGCAAAGGAACTTGAGGCCCGCGTTCTTACGGAGCGCCCCCGGCAGCAGGCCAGCCTCGCAAAGGATCTGGAAGCCGTTGCATATCCCGATCAGCAAACCACCCGCGTCGGCGAAAGATCGGACGGCATCCATGATCGGCGAGAAGCGAGCGATCGCACCGGTGCGCAGGTAGTCGCCATGAGCAAAACCGCCCGGCAACACAACCACGTCGACCTCGGGAAGGGTCTCTTCGTCATGCCAGACCGAGACGACGTCCGCCCCCAGGTCGCGGAACGCCTTCTGTGCATCGAGATCGCAGTTCGAGCCCGGGAAGACCACTACTCCCACGCGCGGATTCACGAAACGGTCACCTCGTAGGACTCGATCACGGGGTTCGCCAACAGCCGCTCACACATCTCCTGGATGCGAGCGTACGCCTCTTCTTCGGAGGAGGCTTCGACGGAAAGCTCGATGTGCTTGCCGACCCGGACCCCTTGCACACCCTCGTACCCGAGCGCGGGTAGTGCCCGCTCGATCGTCTGACCTTGAGGATCGGAGATCCCCGGCTTCAACAGCACGTTCACGACTGCGTCGAACTTCGTCATCGATTCAGCTCCCAACTAACGCGACGGCCGCAGATCGCACTCCTGCGACTATGCCGGCGAGGCACACCACGGCTACGAGGCACGCTCCGATGGCGCGGCCCCGGCTCGATCCCGCAACCACACGCGCTCCCTTGACCATCAGGGCGGCGGACCACGCAGCCAGCACAACGCTTAGGGCGATGGACAGCGCGGCCCAGGCCGATGAAACGGAGTCTGCGGGACGACCAGAGGTGAACGCCTCGGGACCGACGATCAGGATGTCGGCCGGCAACAACAGCGCCAATGCTAATAGCTGGGGGAATGCCGCAGCACCCCAGATCAAGCGGAAGGTACCTGCAGCAGCATCACGGGTGTGAGCTACCAAGGGGGCGAGCAGTCCCCATAGGAACTGGGCAGCTAGTCCCAAGACGCCCGCCCCCACAGCCCCCGCAAGCAAGAACCCCCAACGGAAATCAGTGGGGGCAACGTCTCGCAATCCGAACAATGCAGACAACTTCAACCACAGCACGAACAGCGATGCCCCACCCGCGAACGACAACACGTAGGGCGTGTACCCCTCTACGGGATGACTATCCGCACGCGCTCTCTTCTTGAGCAGTCTGCGCGCCGCTTCGAACCCCGCAGTGGGCGAGATGAGAACGGAACGAAGTGTTGCGCCTAAGTGTGCAGAAGAAGTGAGCCGGTCGGCGGTATCGGTGGTGCCTGAGCTCAAGCTCCGATCTCCGCAAGCCACTCGTTGAACGAGCGCCCTGTCAATCTCTCGTAGGCCTCGACGTATCGATCGCGTGTCGCTTGGACGACTTCTTGTGGGAGGTCCGGTGGGGGCGGTTCGTGATCCCATCCCGTCGAATCGAGCCAGTCACGGACGTACTGTTTGTCGAAGCTCGGCTGACCCTTCCCGGGCTCGTAAAGGTCGACCGGCCAGAAGCGACTCGAGTCCGGCGTTAGCACCTCGTCGATCAGGATCACTTTTCCTTCGTGGATGCCGAACTCGAACTTCGTATCCGCGATGATGATCCCGCGTTCCAACGCGTCCGCCGCGCACTTCTCGTAGACGCCGAGCGCGTAGCTCCGGGCGGTGTTGTAGATGTCCTCACCGGCGACCTCGGCTGCTTGCTCCTCGGTGATGTTCTCGTCGTGACCGGTAACGGCTTTGGTGGCCGGAGTGAGGATCGGCTCGGGCAACTTCTGGGACTCGACGAGACCGCCGGGCAACTTGTGCCCGCAGACCATGCCGTTGCTCTTGTACTCCTTCCATCCGGATCCCGAGAGATAGCCCCGAACCACGAACTCGATCGCGATCGGCTCTGCGCGATGGCAGAGCATCGACCGTCCGGCCTTATCGGGAACATCGACATCGGGGAGGTCTGCTGCTGCCACCGAGATCATGTGGTTGGGACAGATGTCCTCGGTCATCTTCAGCCAGTGTTCGGTGAGCGCGGTGAGTACCTTTCCCTTATCTGGGATCGCCTGCGGAAGCACAACGTCATAGGCACTAACCCGGTCAGACGCCACCAACAGAAGTTGGTCCTCGCCGAGTGCGAACAGTTCTCTTACCTTGCCGGATCCAACATGGGTTGCGTCGCTCAAGATAGCTACAGCTCCTGAAGTCGGTGAAAGATGGTTTCCAGGTGTCCAAGATACCGGGCGGGGTCGAAGCAATCGTCGATTTCCGAAGGCTCGAGGACCGCCAAGACCTCCGGATCGGACTTCAGCAACTCGAGCAGGGGCGTCTGCTCGTCCCAGGCACGCATCGCCGATCTCTGGACCAGCTCGTAAGCCTGCTCTCGCTGGAGGGTGCCCTTGCCCAACAACGCCGTCAGCACCGATTGAGAGTGGACCAGGCCGAAGGAGGCGTCCAGATTGGCAAGCATCCTGTCCTTGTCGACCACCAGACCGTCGATGACCCAGCGCATCTTGTCCATCATGTAGTCCAGCAAGACGCACGCGTCGGCGAAAGTGACCCTCTCGACGCTGGAGTGACTGATGTCTCGCTCGTGCCACAACGCGATGTTCTCGAAGCCGGTCATGGCGTAGGCGCGCAGCAGACGCGCCTGTCCACAGATGCGTTCGCAGATGATCGGGTTGCGCTTGTGGGGCATCGCCGATGAGCCCTTTTGGCCCTTGGCGAAGGGCTCGCGAGCCTCGCGTACCTCGGTGCGCTGCAAGTGGCGGATCTCTTGGGCGAGACGCTCGAGGCAAGCTCCTACGACGGCGATAGCCGAGAGCAACTCGGCATGGCGATCGCGCGCCGTGACCTGTGTGGCGACCGGTTCGATGCTCAGCCCGAGACGCTCGCATACGTACGCCTCGACCTCTGGTTGCAACTGCGAATACGTACCGACCGCTCCAGAGATCTTTCCGACCGCTACCGCGTCACGGGCTGCCCGAAGACGCTCCCGGCCCCGCGCTAGCTCGAACGCGTATCCCGCGAGCTTCAGACCGAATGTCGTCGGTTCCGCGTGGATGCCGTGTGTGCGACCGACACACAGGGTCTCGCGATGCTCGACGGCCTTTTCTTTCACGGTCTGCGTGAGGCGCCCGATCCCCTCAACCAAGAGGTCTCCTGCATCCCGCAGGGCCACAGCGGTCGCCGTATCCAAGACATCAGACGAGGTCATCCCGTAATGGATGTGGCGGCCTGCTTCGCCGACGTTCTCCCGCACGTTCTCGACGAAAGCGACCACATCGTGATGACGAACCGCTTCGATCTCGGCGATACGTTCGACGTCGAAGGCGGCCTTCTCCTTGATCTCGCTGAGGTCTTCGACGGGGACCTCTCCCAGGCGAACGCGCGCTTCGACGGCCAGCAGCTCTACGTCGAGCCAGCGAGAGAACTTCGCGCGCTCGGAGAAGATCGCCGCCATCTCTTCACGGCTGTACCTGGGGATCACGAACGAATCCTACGAGGACGCACTAGAGCTTTAGACCCTCGCTCATCTCGCGCTTGAAAGAGGCGAGCTTGTCCACGAGTGAGTCATCACCCGTGGCGAGTATCTGCACCGCCAGGACACCGGCGTTCTTGGCCCCACCTATGGCGACCGTGGCAACCGGCACGCCCGGAGGCATCTGGACACAGGAATACAGCGCGTCGGCCCCAGCCAACGACTCTTGATAGAGGGGTACTCCGATCACCGGAAGGGTCGTATGGGCAGCGACCACACCAGGCAGGTGAGCAGCCAGCCCCGCCCCAGCGATGATCACCTTGAGGCCGCGATCGACAGCACTGGTGGCATAGTCGGACACACGCGCAGGCTTGCGGTGTGCAGACATGACTTCGATCTCGAACTCGACCTCGAAACGATCGAGGACCGCACCCGCCTTCTCCATCACCGGCAGGTCCGATTCACTACCCATCACGATCCCAACCAACGCACTCATGAAGTCTCCTTTTCCTGTGCCCGCGCCGCGATATCGGTGCGCATGTGTTTTCCATCGAACGAGATGAGTTCTGCTGCTGCATATGCCTTGGTTCGTGCAACCGAAAATGTATTGCCGAGGGCGCTGACGGCAAGCACGCGGCCCCCAGAAGTTACGAGCCGGTCCGAGTCGCGTCTGGTGCCCGCGTGGAAGACGGCGACATCCGGACTTCGCGCCGCCTCCTCGATCCCGGTTATCTCGACACCCGTTCCGTATGGGCCGGGATACCCCTTCGAGGCGAGCACCACCGAAACGCAGGTGTCGGTGGACCACTTAACGTCCACGCCAGACACGTCACCGCTGGCGCATGCCGCACAGATCGAGCCCAGGTCGGTCTGCAAACGCGGGATCAGGGCCTGGGTCTCGGGGTCCCCGAAACGCGCGTTGAACTCGATCACTTTCGGGCCCTTCGAGGTCAAGGCGACCCCTGCGTAGAGTGCCCCAACGAACGGCGTTCCGCGCCGGGACAGTTCTGCGACCATCGGTTGGATGACTTCACTCTTGATCTCTTCACAGACATCAAGGGGACAAACAGGCACCGGGCTGTAGGACCCCATGCCACCGGTGTTGGGTCCTAGATCACCATCCGCGACGCGCTTGTAGTCCTGTGCAGGCTCGCAAACGATGGCGTTTCGTCCGTCGACGAATGCGATCAAGGAAGCTTCTTGTCCATCGAGGAACTCTTCGATCAGCACGCGGTTCCCGGCATCACCGAACACACCCCGCACCAATCGGTCCTCGATCGCCTCGATCGCCTCGGCTCGATCCCCTGTGACCACGACACCTTTACCGGCCGCAAGTCCGTCGGCCTTGATGACGTAAGGGGGGCCGAGTTCGTCGATGTAGGCGACGGCACTGTGAGGCTCACCGAACACCCGTGAGCTCCCCGTCGGGATCCCGGCCGCTTCCATCAGTTCCTTCGCATGAGCCTTCGAACCCTCCACCCAGGCAGCCCCTGCCGAAGGCCCGAACACCTTGATCCCGGCCTCGGTCAAGTGATCGGCAACCCCCGCGACGAGGGGAGCTTCGGGGCCGATCACGACCAAGTCGGCCGCGAACCCCCGAGCCGTGTCCAGGACCGCCGAAGCATCTTCGATATCGAGCGGCGTCACTTCGGCGAGAGTCTCCATCCCAGGGTTTCCCGGAGCACAAAGGAGTTCCGTCACCGATGGGGCCCTCGACAATCCCCACGCAAGCGCGTTCTCACGTCCTCCCGAACCGAGTACGAGAACCCTCACGTCTGAACGTCCGCCATCTTGACCACTTCGTCACGGCCGGGACCTACCGATGCCCACGAGATCGGGGTCCCCACCAGGCGCTCCACCGCCTCCAGATACGAGCGGGCCGTCTTGGGGAGATCCTCCAGCTCACGGCACTTGGTGATGTCGGTGCGCCACCCGGGAAAGGACTCGAACACCGGCTCGCATTTGTTGAAGATCGTTTGGTTGGGTGGGAAAACGTCGTAGCGCTCGCCTTGGTACTCGTACGCAACGCAGACCTTGATCTCGTCGAACTCCGAAAGGACGTCGAGCTTGGTTACAACGAGCTCCGTGAGTGTGTTCAGTCGCGCTGCGTACCTTCCGGCCACCGCATCCAACCAGCCGCACCGTCGCTTGCGTCCGGTCGTCGTTCCGTACTCGCGTCCGACCTCGACAAGAACCTCTGCGTCGGTCGGATCCGCCTCTGAGGGAAATGGCCCAGAGCCCACTCGAGTGCAATAGGCCTTGGTGATCCCGATGATGCGGTCGATGTCGCGCGGCCCCACCCCGGCACCCGGACCGGCACCTCCCGCGATGGGGTTCGACGACGTGACGAACGGATAGGTGCCGTGGTCGAGATCAAGCATCGTTGCTTGGGCACCCTCGAACATCACGCTCTGTCCGGCATCCAGCGCGCGCTGCACGAGAAGAACAGTGTCCTCGATATATGGGCGAAGTCGTTCCGCGTACGCTAGGTACTCCTCGGTCACTTCTTTGGGGTCTATCGGCAGCCGCCCATAGACGCGCGTCAACAGAAGGTTCTTCTCCTTCATCGCTACGGCGAGCTTCTCGGTGAAGATCTTCGGATCGAGCAAGTCCTGCACGCGCAATCCGATGCGAGCTGCCTTATCCGCGTACGTCGGACCGATCCCGCGCTTGGTCGTACCGAGCCGGTTCTTGCCGAGCCTGCGCTCGGTGACCATGTCCAATTCCAAGTGGTACGGCATGATCAGGTGAGCGTTGCCGGACAGCTTCAGACGAGACACATCGATCCCGCGACTTGCAAGTTGATCCATCTCTTCCAGCAAGACGCTGGGGTTGACTACGACCCCGGGGCCGATCACGGGGGTGCAGTGTTCGTAGAGGATCCCGGTCGGGATCAGGTGCAAGGCATAGCGCTCGTCTCCAACGACGATCGTGTGGCCCGCATTGTTGCCCCCTTGGTAGCGGACGACGACATCGGTGGTGCTGGCGAGAAGGTCCGTGACCTTCCCCTTGCCCTCGTCACCCCATTGGATGCCAACGAGAGCTATGCCCGGCATGGCTTCTCCTAGCGCTCGATCCGGAACTTGATCCGGACGTGGGTCAGATACTCCGAGATCTGTCCGTCGGAAACGGTGCACGACGTATCTACAACGTCCATACCGGTTATCCCGCGGATAGTGCGCGACGCCTCGTCGAGTGCCTGTTGAGCGGCGTCTCTCCACGATTCGTTGGAGACGCCTACGAGATCGATGGTCTTTATCACTGCCATGGCTCCCACCTCTTTCCCAGGTCTGCTCGCCGGCGGCAACGATACCCGCAGCCCCGGCCGGTAGAGCCCGGACAGGTACTTCCCTCCAAGGTGCTTGCTCTATATCGTTTCCTTGGTGGCTCTGCTAAGGAGATCGCGTTCCGCGCGACGGTCGAGCCTCGCGGAGGTGTACGAGGGTGGATATGAATCGCCTCTCTAGGGGGGAGCAGCTCATGCTTGGCTGCAGCGGTCTCCTCCTGATCACGTCTTTCTTGGATCTCTGGAGTAAGTACGAGTTCTCCGGAGGGGGCATCGTAGAAGGGAACACCGTCCGGGGCAGTGCCTGGAACTCGTACTCGTTCGCAGGCAAGATGATGGTGTTGTGCGCCCTGGCTACCGTCGTGGTCCTTGGGATCAAGGCTTTCCAAGCCGGCTTCGAGCTTCCGTCGGTAGCTCACGTTGCCTTGGGCGGAGCAACCTTCGCCTTTTTGCTGTTGATGCTCATCATGGGCCCCGAAGACGGTGGGCTCGGTGGGGTAGCAAGCGAACTGGCCGGACTCGAGATCAGCAGGGGGCTGTTCCTATTCGTCGGGATCTTGCTGGGGGCCGGGGTGCTCGGTGGAGCACTGATGCACAAGGGGATCGCCCCAACACCAACGGGTGGAACCACACCTCCTCCGGCAGTCTGAGAGCTGAACCTCCAACGCACGGGCGACGCTTTCGCCCGTGCGTTGTTGTGTCTTGCATTGCGCTTTAGTCTGGCCTACCGACGTCAACCTGGAGTGAGAGATGCCTGAGATCGATACCGAATTGTTCCAAACGATCGTGCTGGGTGGGCTTGCACTGATCCTGTTGATCCTGCTTCTGACCATCAACTCGGTCGGCAAGCTCAAGAAGTCGATCCAGGAAGGCATCAAGGCGGCTCCGGCGGAAGCTCACACCCAGAGCCCCGTAGCGACCACCGCCGAGCAGCAGCCAGTGGCCTCTTACGACGAGCCGTGGGGTTCGACGCAGCAGCAGGCTCCTGCCCCGACTTTCGAGATGCCGGCGGTCTCCACGCCGGCTCCGGTAGCTGCCGCTCAAGCGATCCCCGAAGAGCAACCCTTCGAGCGCGACGGCCGGTGGTGGTTCAAGCGGGGAGACGAACTTCTGGTCTACGACGAGCAGACCGGTCAATGGCAGCCCGCTCCGGCGAACAACCCCATATCCCAAAGCACGGCCCCCGCCGGGATGCAGCCTGCGGGTGTGGTAGGTGGGACTCAGCCATCTGGCGAGAGTGGCGGCTTCTGGAAGTGCACCTCATGCGGCGCCGTCAACGGTTCGACATCGGCCACCTGCCGCATGTGCTTCGCCGCTCGCCCCTAACTCTCCAAGAGCAACTCCCGGCCCAAGTCGCCGGATGACCCTCCCTTTCTTCGCCGAGACGTGAGGGGCTTAGGTGTTGCGGGGCGAGTCTGCGGCCCAGCGTTCGATATGACGGGCTAATCCTGGCACTGAGGGATCGCGACCGGCGGCCGTGCCGGCGATGAGGAACAGCCACAGCAAGACTCCGGCAACGAAGACCATGCGGGTTGCAGTCGCTGAGACCCAAGATGCCGCGTAGATGAGTACCGGCCACGCCACTCCAAGAAGCACGGCTTGGATGCCATGGAATCGAGCGCGTGCAGAGTCGCCGGCAAAGTAGGCGATCATGCCCGTCACAGGCAGAAGCAGGTAAGCAAGAGCGGCCATGTCAGGCAGTTTAGGTTGAACGCATGCCCAACCGGCTTTCCACCGAGACATCTCCTTACCTGCTCCAACACGCAACCAATCCCGTCGATTGGTTCCCATGGGGTGACGACGCACTAGATGAGGCTCTGCGACGGGACGTTCCGATCCTGTTGTCGATCGGCTACGCAGCCTGTCACTGGTGCCATGTTATGGAGAGGGAATCTTTCGAGGATCCCGCCGTGGCCGAGCTGATGAACGCCAACTTCGTGTCCGTGAAGGTCGATCGCGAAGAACGTCCGGACATCGATGCCGTCTACATGGAGGCCGTTCAGGCGATGACCGGTCACGGTGGGTGGCCCATGACGGTATTCCTGACACCGGAAGGGGCACCTTTCTTCGGAGGGACGTACTTTCCCCCGCAAGACCGGCACGGTCTCCCTGGCTTCAGCAAGCTGCTGCTTGCGATATCGGAAGCATGGAAACAGCGACGCGCGGAGGTCGAGGGTCAAGGACGCAAGTTGATAGACCACATGGGCTCGCTACTGAAACTGACCGCCTCTCAAGAAGAGATCCCTGCATCGCTGCTCAAAGACGCTGTGGCGCAACTCGCAGCTACTTATGATCCAACCCACGGTGGTTTCGGCGGCGCGCCGAAATTCCCACAACCCATGATCGTCGACCTGCTGCTACGTCTCTCTAAGGACGATGGAGCGGCAGCAGAGATGGCGCGCACGACGTTGGACTCGATGGCCGCTGGTGGGATGTACGACCAGCTCGGTGGCGGATTCGCCCGTTACTCCGTAGACGCTTCGTGGACGGTCCCGCACTTCGAAAAGATGCTCTACGACAACGCTCAGCTGCTCCGCACCTATGCGAGGGCGCACTTGGTCTTTGGCTCCGAGCGCTATCGGAACGTAGCGCGCAGCACCGCCGCTTGGATGCTTTCCGAGATGCGCGATCAGACCGGGGGCTTCTACTCGTCGTTGGATGCCGACTCCGAGGGGGTGGAGGGTCTCTACTACGTCTGGAGTATCGATGAAGTGAACAGAGCTGCCGGATCTGACGCGCAGGCCGTGATCGAGCACTACGGCATGACTCCGGACGGCAACTTCGAGGGAAAGAACATCCCGGTCTACACCGGCCCTCCGTCCGACCCGGCGGCGATCGAGCGCGGCACCGAGGCTCTGTTGCAGGCGCGGCGCAAGCGCGTCCCACCGGCGACGGACACGAAGGTCCTCAGTGCCTGGAACGGACTCGCCATCTCTGCGCTGGCTGAGTCGGGAGCATCTTTAGGCGAGCCGGACTGGATCGCTGCTGCGTCTCAAGCCATGCGGGCGATCCTTGATCTGTCGCGCATCGATGGACGATTGATGCGCTCGTATCGTGATGGGGTCGTCAAGCACCTTGGCTTCGCCGAAGACTACGCTTTCGTTCTCGAAGGATGTCTTGCCTTGTTCGAAGCGACCGGCGAACCGCAGTGGCTAGAAGAGGCCTGCTGGGCGGCAGACTCCGCCATCGAGCTGTTCCTGGATCACGAGAAGGGTGGGTTCTTCACCACAGGTAACGACGCCGAGCGCCTGGTTATCCGAAACAAAGAGCTGTTGGACAACGCGGTCCCTGCAGCGAACTCTGTTTTCGCCATGGAACTCCAGCGTCTGGCCGCACTGACAGGCGATCGTTCCTACGAAGAAGTCGCCGCCGGCATCCTCAGTGCGGTAGCGAAGCTGGCCGCCCAGAACCCCTTGGCTTTCGGACATCTTCTCGGAGCGGTCGACCTCTACCATTCGGAAGGACTTGAGATCGTGATCGTGGGAGCTGCTAGCGACGAGCTCGTTGCAGAGGTGCACGATCGTTTCCTACCCAACAGTGTCTTGATCGTTGCTCGCGAGGCAGGCGCGAACTACTCTCCATTGCTCGAGGGTCGCGGACCGATCGATGGACGAGCAGCGGCTTACGTCTGCGTCCGAGGGGTTTGCGACCGGCCGGTGACAGATCCCCAGGCTCTGGCGTCGAGGCTCGGCTGATGGCCGATGTGCGCGTGAGCCGGACCCTCACCATCCCCGACTCGGAGCTTCGGATGCGCTTCACCACTTCGGGGGGGCCGGGAGGTCAACATGCGAACAAGTCCTCCACACGAGTGGAACTGCTCTGGAACGTGGACGGATCGGCCGTGCTCGGGCCCCGGCAGCGCGCCAGGATCAAGGGAGCTCTGAAGCGGCGCATCGATTCAAGCGGCGATCTCCACCTGGTTTCCGACATCCACAGGTCGCAGATGCGCAACCGGGTCGAAGTCGAGGCCCGGCTGGGCCAACTGTTGGCGCAAGCGCTAGCTCCGACCAAGAGCCGAGTCGCAACCAAACCTTCCCGCTCGGCCGTGCAGCGACGCATCGACAACAAGAAGAAGCGCGGCGACATCAAACGATCACGCGCGAAGAGGTGGGAGGACTAAGGTCGCCAAAAGGGCACCAGACGCGTCCTAGAAGGCGATCGCCAGCTCCTCGAAAGGCTCCTTGCGGCCGAACTCTAGGTGCGAGGTACCGGATGCGGTCAGGCTCCTGTGGTGTCGCCACCCCGCCCGAGTCTTCCTGTACACCTCGAGTGCCAGGTCTGCGATTTCGGAGTTCGCGCAATAGCGATGCGACCCGTCGGGGTCTTGATAATCGAGTTGGATCAAGCGCTCTGGATGTGCACGCGACGCTCCCACAACCTTGTACGTGTCGGTATGGGCCGAAAAAGCCCAGGTTGGCATCGTGTAGCTAGACCTCGCTCGGCGAACCCACCGAAGCTCATTGAATGCGATGTCCTCTCCCTCGAGATGGAGGAACGCGAAGGTCAACGTGGGGCCGGGGAGGAATCCGATACTCGCTTTGGCGGCCAGAGCCTCGAACATTGCATCTGCCCCGCCGTCGAAATTGCTGCAGTGTCCCCATGCCCACGTAGAGGCATGCTTCTTCCCCCATCTATGCGACTGCATTCCGGAGGATCCCGAGAACTCATACAGGTCCCCGTCTACCCTCACCGTCCCGGTGAAGGGTGTCATCAGGTTCGGGGAGCACACCGTCGATACGGTTCGCTCAGCCCTGCGTCGGATCGGCTGGGGAAGATGTTGGAAGCATCGCTGCTGAGGTTCGAAACCAAGTGACCAGGACATCTGACGACCCGCGTGCACGACACTTCCTTCGAGATGGTTCTCCGACACCCATGAATCCGCGATACGAACCAATGCACCATCGTCGCGACCGAACGACCCCAACGCATCGATCCCGTAGCGTTGCTTCCCAGCAAAGCTCTTTCGAAGGCCGGGGTCGAAGACGAACCCCCAGACTTCACAATAAGGATCACCTTTGGCCGGTGCGGTGATCGTGTAGCGGACCCAGACACCACATCCACTTGGCTCATGGGTCAGCGTCGAGTACCACACCTCCATGAACGTGTCCGAGGTCCGGTCCCAGCGCATCTGGTTCTCGGTTCCATCCGAGGAGAAGACGCTCATCGGGCTGAGACTATGCCTACACTCCGGGACATGCTGGATCGCAGTTTCCGCCTAACGTTCGCGAACCTCTCGACCCTATTCCTGGTCGTAGCGATACTCGCCGTGCCCTTGCATCTGGCCCACAGCTTCGCTTTCAGGAATGTCATCGAGGTAAGCGAACTCCATGACGAGATAGAAGCCTTCCCCTCCGACCGCACGGTTCGAGACGTGGGGCCTCTCGACCTGCGCGATTACCGCTTGAGCTTGGGGGTCCTGACCGTGCTCGAGTTGGGCCTGCTACTGGTCCTCGTGCGCCCAACGCGTCGGGTCCTATCTGACTATCAAGCCGGAAAGGTACCAACCGCCACCAGTGCTTGGACCTTGGGGTTCGCCCAAAGAGGCTCCTACCTCAGGGCTCTCACGCGCAAGCCCGGCCCCCTGATGGCGTCGCTCCTGGTGGCCGCAGCGATCGGATTCTTGGCAGAACGAGCTGGATCGCTCCTCTTCCAGCCCTTGGGGGATGCGACTGCCTGGGTCGGTGTGGCGCTAGCGGGGGCCGCTGCCCGGAGCCTGGCCGCCCCATTCCTCCTGGTCACATGGGCTTTATCTGCATCCGAGACTAAAGAAGGGGTATCCGGTGCGCCGAAGCTCTATTGATGGACACAGAGAGGGCCACCGCGGCTGAAGGCATGCCGGACGCGTTCGCGTCCTTGGCACAGAGTCACCGCGAGAACGTCAAGCGGATCCGAGAGCACAACCGCCAACGCCGGCTCCGATGGCTCCTGATCCTCAACGTATTCGTCTTCGCGTACCTGCTGAAGCGAGCGATCGACCAGAACCCGTTGCACCTAGGACTGCCGGACCTGGGCCCCGACGCCATGCTCTACCTGATGCCGGTGGGGCTGATCTTGCTCTTCTCGATCATGATGCTCGCGCCGATCCTGGTGAACGGCCGTTCTCCGGCAGTTAGGTTCAGTCCCGGGCAGATCGGCATCAACTTCGCCGACGTACGAGGGATCGACTTGGTTGTGGAGGAAGTGACCCGCACCCTGCAGATCTTCCTGGCGTACAAGTCATTCCGCGAGGAACTCGGTGGAAACCCGCGCCGCGGCATCCTCTTCGAGGGGAACCCCGGCACCGGTAAGACACACCTGGCGAAAGCGATGGCCGCTGAAGCAGGTGTTCCTTTCTTCTTCGTCAGCGCGCCTCAGTTCCAATCGATGTTCTACGGGATGACGGCTTTCAAGATCCGGGCCTTCTTTCGCGAGTTGCGCAAGACCGCACGCAAAGAAGGTGGGGCTATCGGATTCATCGAAGAGATCGATGCCATAGGACTTCAACGTAGCGGGATGGAATCGTTCGCTCCCACCGAGATCGGTGGACGCACCGTTTCGCGGATGATGGGGTCGAACAACGGCGGCATGGTTAACGAACTGTTGATCCAATTGCAATCGTTCGAGACCCCACCGCTGGCAGCACGGATCCGTAACCGTCTCATCGACATGATCAACACCTGGCTGCCTGCCGAAAAGCAGATGCGCAAACGCGAAGTCGCCTACTCGAACGTGCTCATCATCGGTGCTACCAACCGTGCTGAGTCACTCGATCCTGCTCTGCTTAGGCCGGGACGTTTCGATCGCATCCTCCACTTCGACCTCCCCACCCGCAAGGGCCGGCGGGACCTTGTCGACTACTTCCTCGACCGTCGTAAGCATGACGACGAGATGAACCGTGAAGATCTCCGCGAGGAACTCGCTGCCATGACACTCGGATACACCCCGGCGATGCTCGAACACGTACTGGACGAAGCGCTGGTGTGGGCGTTGCGTGATGGCCGGAAGGCGCTCGGTTGGCGCGATGTTCAGCGGGCACGGCTTTCAGAAGAGATCGGGATCGGTCAGCCCGTCGCGTACACCGAGAAGGAACGCAACCTGATCGCCACTCATGAAGCTGGGCACGCGGTGGCTGCCTACCTCTGCGCGACCTCACGCAAGCTCGAGGTGCTGTCGATCATCAAACGGCGGTCGGCCTTGGGCTTGCTGGCTCACTCTGACACCGAGGAGCGCTACACCAAGAGCAAGTCGGAGCTGGAAGGGACGCTGAAGATCATGCTGGGCGGCATGGCGGCAGAACACATCTTTTTCGGAGAGTCCGGCACCGGCCCCTCGTCCGACCTTCGCGCCGCCACCTCTTTGGTAGCAAACATGGTGGGTTCGTTCGGGATGGGATCGTCACTCGTGAGCTACGAAGCAGTTGAGAACGGAATGCACTCATCGCCCAATATCGTCGCCAAGGTGCTCTCCAACGACGACATGCGCAAGGAGCTCGAGGCGATCTTGCACAAGCACCGCAAGGAAGTGATCAAGCTTCTGTCCGACAACTCGGATCTGGTTATCGCCCTGCGGGATGCGTTGCTCGAACGGGAAGAATTACTGGGCGACGAGATCATCGATGTGCTCGAAACCCAGCTCCGCAACCGCGTAACCGTCAACTCTTAGGACGCTACGACAAGCCTTCGAACAGATCTTCTTCTTCGTCGCGCGTTTCTACATGGGAGTGGATCAGCGTGTAGTCCTCCCACGGATAGACCTCCCGGTGCATCTCGTCGGGGATAGCGAACCAGAACGAGTCCGGATCGATCTGAGTCGCGTGGGCGAGCAATGCCTTGCTTCGCAACTCGATGTACTCCGCGCAGTCGACCTGAGCGGTGATCACGGGTTCTGCGAACCCGAAGCTGTCCCAGTTGTCCAGCCAGCCGGCGAACGGAGGCTCATTACCTGCTTCGATCGCCGCATCGTTGAGCTTCTGGAACCGCTCCTTGGTGAATGTGGCGAAGTAGTAGAGCTTGGATGCCTTCCAGGCTTCACCCTTGTCGGGGAACTTCTCTGGGTCCGCGGCGTCGTGATACGCCTGCGTTCCCCACTCGTGAACCTTGACGTGATCCGGATGGTCATAGCCGCGCGACTCGTCATAGCAAAGGATCACATCTGGCTTCTCCTTGCGGATCAGCTCCACGAGGGTTCCCACCGCTTCATCGGGATCGGCATTGCAGAAGGCTTCCGGATGCTTGTTGCCGGGGCTGTCGGGCATCCCGGAATCCCGATAACCGAGGAAGTAGATCTCCGACACGCCCAGGATGTCGCAGGCGGTCTCGAGCTCTGCCTTTCGTAGTTCGGCCATCCTCTCTTTGATCCCCGGTTGATCCATCCGGGGATTAAGGATGTCCCCCTCCTCGCCCCCGGTCGCGCAGACCAAGACGACCCTTACGCCTTCCTCGGCGTACTTGGCCATGGTTCCAGCCCCCTTAGACGACTCGTCATCGGGGTGAGCGTGGATCGCCATCAGGCAACGCTTCTTGTTCTCCACCATCGGTAGGCTAAACGCGCTTTGAGTAACCAGCCTTCCCGCACCCAACCCGATTTCCTAGATCGAGCCCGCTCCTTCGCCGTGGCGGGAATGCTCGCCGCGGCCGCAGCGGGGGCGATCGGAGCCATCCTCGATTGGGTCACGATCACCCGTTTGCCGAACGTCATCCCCAAGTCACAGCTTCCGAATGCCGACCCGATCTCCGGCATCGAAACCGGAGACGGCTGGATGGTCATCATCTTTGCCGTGACGCTTCTGAATGCTGCCCTGCTCCTGTGGGTCAGGCGATCGAGCCTCTGGGGATGGCTCGGGTTCCTCAGCTCTGTCGCGATCGGAGCGATCGCAGTGGCCGACTACCGCGCCATCAGTGACCAGGGTTCGCCCTTCGTTCAGGACCTAGAGGTCATCGGGGAGTTCGACCACGGCCTCGGCCTGCTGCTCGTCCTGGCCGCAGGACTGCTCGGCATCATCTTCTCGCTGATAGGTGTAGCCGCATCCCCCCGAACCGACTAGCAAGAGATTCAGGCGAGGGCGATCATCCGCTCGATCGGGACCAAGGCCTTGGAGCGGATGGGTTCGGCCACATCGACCTCGTATGGAGATAGATCTTCGCCGCGGTCCAGGACCTCTAAGGTCCTAAGAAGTTTCGGCGGGGTGATCATCTTCATGTATCCGCATACCGCCGCTTCATTGGCCGGGACCAACTCGGCCTCGGGATTCTCTTTGCGCAAACGGTGGAGCATCCCCGTCTCGGTGGCAACGACGAAGGTGTCGGCTTCCGATTCCTTCATCCGGCGCACCATCCCACCGGTGCCCACGATGAATGTGCGGTCTGCCGGCAGATCGCCGGTCGAAGCGAGATACATGCATTGACTCGAGCATCCGCACTCGGGATGGACCAACAGCTCGGCGTTGGGATTAGCGTCAAGTGTTCGGCGGATGTTCGTTGGTTCGATGCCTGCGTGGACATGACATTCACCCATCCAGATATGCATCTTTCGCCCACTCAGCCTCTCCACCGCAGAGCCCAAGAACATGTCGGGACCGAAGAGGATCTCGCGATCAGCCGGTATCGACTCGATAACCTTCACGGCGTTCGCCGACGTCACGCAGTAGTCGGCTTCTGCCTTCACCTCTGCAGAGGTATTCACGTAGACGACGAGGGCGGCGCCCGGATGCTCGGCCTTCCAGGCACGAGCTTCCTCAGCGGTCATCGAGGCAGCCAATGAGCACCCTGCCAACTGATCCGGGATGAGGACGGTCTTAGCAGGGGCCAAGATCTTGGCCGTTTCCGCCATGAAGTGAACGCCGCAGAAGACGATCACCGATTCGTCTAACCCGGCAGAGATCTTCGATAGCTCGAGCGAGTCACCCACGTAGTGCGCGACATCCTGGATCGCGGGGACCTGGTAGTTGTGCGCCAGGATGATGGCGTCGTTACGGCTCGCAAGGTCCCTAACTCGTTCAGCCCACTCCTGGTCAACGCCAGACGCGAGCGCCTCAGCGGTAAGTACCACTAGGACTCCACCTCCATGGCGAGGTCGATGGCAGGCGCCGAATGCGTCAACGCCCCTACCGAGATGATGTCTACACCGGCGTCTGCGTAGGCACGGACCGAATCCAGGTCGATCCCACCGGAGGCCTCAAGCAACACCCTGCCGGCCGCAGCAGAAACCGCTTGCTCGACTTCTTCGGGCGTCATGTTGTCGAGCAGCACCGCGTCCGCTCCATTTTCGATCGCGTCCTTCAACCCTTGCAGATCGGTGACCTCGACCTCGACCGAAAGACCGTGGTGTGCACCGGAAACGGCACGTCGAGTCGCTTCGGCGACCGAGCCGGCTGCCATGATGTGGTTGTCCTTGACCAGAACCCCATCGTCCAGGCCGAACCGGTGGTTGCGACCGCCTCCGACGGTAACGGCGTACTTCTCCAGATAACGGAGACCTGGGGTGGTCTTTCGCGTATCGACCACGCGCGCTTTCGCCCCGTCGATCGCATCGGCGAACCGGCGTGTGAGGGTTGCGATAGCACTCAGCCGTTGAAGGATGTTCAGGGCGGTTCGCTCCCCGACGAGGATCGGAGCCAAGGGGCCTTCGAGACGAGCCAACACAGAACCAGCCTCGGCACGATCCCCATCTTCGATCTCGGGGATCCACTTGAGGTCGCCCCCACCGACCTGTGCGAACACCTCTTGAGCGACCGGCAGACCGGCGATCACTGCTTGCTCCCGCGCTTCGATCCGGGCCCGGCCCTCACGGTCGGGAGGAACCACAGCAGTTGTCGTGACATCGCCGCGCCCGACATCTTCAGCGAGCCATGTCGACACGAGGTCTGCCACGATGGAGCTATCCAGGTTCTTCACGAGCTTCACACTAATAACAACCAGGGGCACGGCCTTCCGCTTCCCCTCGGTGCCGTTTAGAGCGGCTCGACCACGTAGCCGATCGAGCTCAGCGCTTGCGTCAGCTCATCGATGTGTTGCGGGCCCTTGGTTTCAACCTGGAGGACTACGTCTACCTCACCCAAGTGAACCTTGACCCCTTCACGATGATGCTGGACACCGACGATGTTGGCTCCCGAGTCGGCGACCAATCCGAGTAAGCGGTGAAGGGCACCGGGTGAGTCGTCGATGCGGGTGTGGAACGCGAAATACCGGCCCGACACCGACAGCCCGAACCTGATAACTCGCAGCAGCAGAAGCGGGTCGATGTTGCCCCCCGAAAGGACCGTCACCACGGGCGGCTTCAGGTGCCCAAGCCCATCCATGACGGCAGCGATGCCGGCGGCACCCGACGGCTCGAGCACCAGTTTCATCCGCTCGGCGGTCATGACGAGAGCTTGGGCGATGGTGTCATCGGTTACCTCCACCACCTCGTCCAC
Source organism: uncultured Actinomycetes bacterium (assembly GCA_937863385.1). GTDB lineage: Bacteria > Actinomycetota > CADDZG01 > CADDZG01 > WHSQ01 > CALMBW01. Next base: position 387,810 of record CALMBW010000020.1, read on the forward strand.
GAGTTCGGCCACATGAGCAAGGGTCAGCTCGCCCGGGGCGTTGGCGGCGATCCCGTCGGCGATCGTGGAGACGTGGTCGAGCGCTACGACCCGTTTCTCTGCCAGCGAAGTAAGGAACGAAGAAGCTCCCGTCGCTTGGACACCCACGACACGGATGCCCGGATGCAGCGCCTTCAAAGCCGCCGCCACACCGGAGATCAAGCCACCGCCACCGATCGGGACTACCACCGTGTTGACCTCACCCAGCTGTTCGAAGATCTCGAGGCCGATCGTTCCTTGTCCGGCGATGATGTGCGGGTGATCGAACGGAGGCACCAGCACCGCGCCGGTGCTGGTCGCGAACTCGATCGAAGCGGCATAGGCCTCGCCGAAATCCTTACCCTCGAGCCGCACCGTTGCTCCATAGCGGCGGGTCGCCTCCACCTTCGGCAGGGAAGCCCCCACCGGCATGAACACCGTTGCTTTGATCTCCGCCAGAGAAGCAGCAAGAGCCACCCCTTGCGCATGGTTGCCCGCCGACGCCGCTACGACTCCTGCCCGGCGTGACGCATCATCGAGCTGGGCGATGTGGTTGTACGCGCCACGGATCTTGAAGGACCCTGTTCGCTGGAGGTTCTCGCACTTGATGTACGCAGGACCCCCGACCATCTCGGACAGTGCACGCGACATGTCGAGTGGGGTCGTGACGGCCACCCCGGCCAGACGTTCACGGGCAGCACGGATCTCGTCCAGGCAAACGAGCTCTTGAGTCTTCACGCCACCATCCTGTCATCGGTGATGTGAATCGGCCACCCTCTAGGATATGGGCATGACGTGGACCCCGGACAGTTGGAGTGGCCTAGAAGCCAAGCAGCAACCCGAGTGGCCCGACCCTGGGTCGCTCGAGTCTTCGCTCGACCGATTGAGAGTGGTGCCACCTTTGGTCTTCGCCGGCGAGGCACGGCAATTGACCGGCGCCTTGGCCCGGGTAGGTCAAGGCGAAGCCTTCCTGCTGCATGCAGGCGACTGTGCAGAGTCCTTCCGTGAGTTCTCCGCCGATTCCATCAGAGACCGCCTGAAGGTCATCTTGCAGATGGCCGTCGTGCTCACATACGCCTCAGGATTGCCGGTCGTGAAGGTCGGGCGTATCGCCGGCCAATTCGCCAAACCCCGGTCCTCGGCCACCGAAACCCTTGAAGGACGGTCACTTCCGGCTTTCCGCGGCCACTCGGTCAACGACGACCGCTTCGACGACGCCGCGCGGGTTCCCGACCCAACACGCATGCTGCAGGCGTACCACCAAAGCGCGGCGACCCTGAACCTGATCCGTGCCTTCACGAAAGGTGGATTCGCGGACCTGCGTCAGATACACACCTGGAACCAGGAGTTCGTGGCCGGGAGCAAGCAGGGACAGCGCTACGAACAGATCGCTCGCCAGATCGACAGGTCACTAGCATTCATGGCCGCCTGTGGGATCGACCTAGGTGCGGATTCGGCACTTCACGAGGTCGACCTCTACACGTCGCACGAAGCTTTGTTGCTCCAGTACGAGGAGGCTCTTACCCGGCGTGACTCCCTCACCGGGGATTGGTACGACTGCTCTGCCCATCTGTTGTGGGTCGGTGAACGAACCCGGCAGGTAGACGGTGCCCACGTCGAGTTCCTCTCGGGTGTGCACAACCCAGTCGGCGTAAAGCTGGGCCCCTCTGCCGCTCCCGAAGAGCTGGAAGCCTTACTCGACAAACTCGACCCCGGCAACGTGCCCGGCCGGATCACACTGATAACCCGGCTGGGAGCAGGTTCGGTCGAGGAGAAGTTGCCTCCTCTGATCCAAGCGATCCAGGATTCGGGGCGAAACGTGGTGTGGGTTTGCGATCCGATGCACGGCAACACGTTCGTTTCGTCGTCGGGTTACAAGACCCGGCGCTTCGACGACGTTCTTGCCGAGATCAAGCAGTTCTTCGCCGTACACCAAGCGCACAACACGGTTCCGGGAGGCGTCCACCTCGAGCTCACCGCCGAGGACGTGACCGAGTGTCTCGGGGGGGCCGAAGAGATCCTGGATACGCAACTTGAGACTCGCTACGAGGCGTTGTGCGACCCCCGGCTGAACGCCCGTCAGAGCCTGGATCTCGCCTTCCAGGTCGGCGAGATGTTGCAGGGCTGATGCACCGCTAACCCCCGATGCGTTCCCGGAGGTCTCTCAAGAGATCGTCGGGCTCCGGGTGTTTACCCGTGCGCTTCTTGGAGTAGACACGCTCGGTGTCGAGATAGACCTCGAACACACCCCCCGTGGCCGGCTTCAACTCGACCGTTTCGAGTTTGTGTTCGAACTCCTCAAGGATCCTCTCCGTCAGACCGACGGCTCTAGGTCCGTAGCCTCAGGTGCGGCAATATTGGATGGTGATCTTCATATCTGGAACTTAACCGTCCTGGCTTGTCTTAATCCCGGTTTGGCCGCAAGCTTGTGGGCGAGCGGATCGATCTAGGAGGGCATGAGCTGTGGTTTGGATAGTCGTCGGGGTCGTAGCCCTAGTGGTGATCGTGGTCATCGCCATCTACAACCGCCTGGTCAAGCTGCGCAATCGCATCGAGGCTGCCTGGGCACAGATCGACGTGCAACTGAAGCGCCGGCACGACCTGATACCCAACCTCGTGGAGACCGTCAAGGGATACGCGGCTCACGAACGTGAAACGTTGGAGAACGTGACCAAGGCTCGGCAGCAAGCCGTCGCCGCCTCAGGGGTCGAGAACCAAGCCCAAGCCGAGAACATGTTGACCGCAGCATTGCGTCAACTCCTTGCCGTTGCCGAGGCATACCCAGACTTGAAGGCGAATCAGAATTTCCTGGCGCTGCAGGAGGAGCTGACGGGCACCGAAGGCAGGATCGCCTTCTCGCGGCAGTTCTACAACGAGCAGGTGCTCAGCTACGACAACTCCCTCGAGCAGTTCCCCACCAACATCATCGCGGGGATGTTCAACTTCGAACCCAAGCCTTACTTCGAGGCTGAGGAAGCCGCTCGTACGGTACCTCGGGTGGATTTCGGCCAAGGAGGTGGCTCCGGTGCTCCCGCTGCCACACCTCCCACCGCGACGCCCCCAGACCAGCCTCAAGCCTGAGTAGATAGGCCCTCGGATGTACGAGCGGATCGGATCCAATGTCCGCAAGTCGTGGTTGCTCGTCGGCGGCTTCGTCGTGTTCGTGTTGGTCGTCGGACTCGTCGTTGGTCAGGCGTTCGAATATGGGTACTGGCCTCTGGCGATATCCGGTGTCGTCGCCGTACTCATGTCCTGGGGGTCCTACTTCAACAGCGACAAGATCGCCCTCTCCATGAGCAAGGCAGTACCGGCAGACGAAACGCAGTACGCGCAGCTACACAACATCGTCGAAGGTTTATGCCTGGCTGCCGGGATGCAGAAGCCGAGGGTCTACGTGGTGAACGACGACGCGCCCAATGCGTTCGCAACGGGGCGCAACCAAGAACACGCAGCGATCGCGGTCACGACCGGCCTGATGGAAAAGATGTCACGAGACGAACTCGAAGGAGTGATCGCCCACGAACTTTCGCACATCAAGAACCGCGACATCCTCGTCATGACTTTGGCCGTAACCCTTGTGGGTGTGATCGTCTTGATGGCGGACGTGATGATCAGGATGTTGTGGTGGGGTGGCGGCGGGCGGCGCGACGACCGTGGTGGTGGCAACGCCGTCTTCGCGATCCTCGGCATCGTGCTCTTGATCCTGGCGCCGATCGTCGCCCAGGTCATGCACTTCGCCATCTCGCGGCGGCGCGAATTCCTCGCCGACGCGGACGCCGTCTTCATCACCCGTTACCCGGACGGATTGATCAGCGCCCTTCAGAAGCTGCAAGCCGACCAGACCGTGGTGCGGTCGGGCAGCCGAGCAACCGCTCATCTATGGATCGAGGCACCCATCCCTAGAAGCAAGAACGAGGCCAGGGGCGGGCGAGGGTCGGGAGCCTGGTTGAACAGACTCTTTGACACCCACCCACCCCTAGAAGACCGCATCGCTGCCCTGCAAGAGAGCAGCGTCGCTGGATCGCGTCCTTAAAGACGATTAGCTCACGCGCTCGCCTACGACGTGACGAGCGACTCCTCTTCGGTTGGCGCAACCGGTTCTTCATCGGAACGGATCAGGTTCGCTCGTTCGGGCACTCGCCTCTCAAGCGTACGAACCCAAGGGATGCACACGATGCACACCAGGACGAGTCCGACGAAGAATGGTTCACCTAGTTCCTGTCCCAGCATTAAGCCGGCTAGGGCAGGCCCAATGATGTGGCCGATCGAGAACGTCAACGAGTAGCCGGCGTTGTATCTACCCCGCAACTCATCGGGTGCAAGGTCGTTGGTCATCCCAGGCACCGTCGGCGACACCAGGCACTCACCCAGAGCGAACACGGCCATCGCCAGGATGAACCCACCACTGCGGAGCAGTCCCTCCGGCACGCGAACGGCGATCAACACCAGGGTCCATGCCGTGGCCCAGAGGGCAAAGATCGACATCAGAGCGCGGGTACGGCGCTTTCCCTCCAGCCACTTCAGCAAGACCAGTTGAGCGACGACGATCACGAACGTATTCGCAGCGAAAGTCGCTCCGAGCAATCTCGTGCTCGCGTTCCCTACCGAAGTGATGAAGGCCGGAAAGCCCGACTCGAGCTGTGAATAGCCAACAGTCACCATCACGGCAGCGATGATCATCAGCCGCATGAAGATCTTGTCGGCCACCACCGTCCGATAGCCCCCATTAGCTTTGAGCTCGTCGGACTTGGGCGGAGCATTGCCGATGTCTTTCATCACAAACAACATCACTCCGAAGATCACCCAAGTGAGCGCATCTAGCAGATACATCGCTTCGAATGTGCCCGGTCGGTTCACGTCCACCACTAGTCCACCGATGATCCCTCCGACACCGATGCCAGCATTCAGGGTGGCGTAGTGGACCGCGAAGACACTCGAACGCTTCGACTCGCTGACCACGGAAGAGAGCAGCGAATGCGTTGCCGGCCACATAGCTGCGATCCCGGTGCCGAAGATCATCGCGGACACGAAAGCGTGCCAGGGCTCGGATATCAAGGCGAACCCGATCGATCCGATGCCACACAGCACCAAGGCACCGATGAGCGCCCGTCGAGGCCCGTAACGGTCGACCACGACTCCCGATGGAGCTCCGAATATCAGGGCAACGAGAGCCAGGGACGAGAAAACGAAACCGGCGGTCGTCACGTCGATGCCCCGAACGTCGCGCAGGTATACGACCAGAAACGGCAGGACGAGTCCGCTCCCCAGTGCGGACAGAGCGTCTCCGGCAAGGATGCGCCACACCTTAGGAGGCAGGTCGGGGATGAAGCTCTTGATCGTTGCGGTCATCGGGTCACCTATCTGAAACGGAGGTCGCGCTACTCACTAGGTGGTTGCGCTGGAACGGACGGGGAACGGCGGCGGTGCCGCCGGATGCTGCCGCTAGAGAACGGCAGGGCAAGTCGCGGCCGCGATCGGCCCCGGCGACTTCATCGTGAACATGCGTCCGTGATTGTTCATACGTGGGTCATTCAACATCGCTGCTCGCGCAGGAGTCAAGCTCTGGCGCGGGGGATCCATTCGAGAACCGCATGGCACAGTTCGAGCCACGCGTCCTCGGTGCTGCGGCCCGACGACTTGCGAACCTTGAATGAATGGTCCCCGTCATCGATCACTGCCACCTCGTTCGGGCCGGGAAGATCAGCTCGGACCTTGTTCAGCGTCGCCAGTGGACAGAAGGGGTCTCTCGTTCCTTCGATGAACAACATCGGGGCCTCGATCTTGTAGAGGTGCTTGTCGCGCAGACGTTCGGGACGACCCGGCGGGTGCAGTGGATACCCAAAGAACGCTAGCCCATCGACCTCGAGACCCTCGGCCACCACGTGAGACGCGATCCGTCCACCCATGGATTTGCCCCCCACGAAGATCGGACCCGAATGGTCGGCGCCCTTGGCCCGCACGACCGCGGCATATGTCTCTTCCAGCACGGGTTGGCGGTCGGGGCTCTTCCTGCCGGCATCGAGGTAAGGGAAATTGAAACGGCACACCTTCAGCCCGCCTCCGGATAGGACATCGGAAACGAAGGACATGAAGTCACTGTGGATGCCCGCACCGGCACCCGGCGCAAGGAACAACAGATCGGTCGCAGTCTTGGGTCCATCGATCACAGCCGACACCTGACCCGCTGGAACCCGTACCTTGACCGTTCTGCCCAAGAGTGCCTCCTTCGAAGCAGGCATCGTATCCCCTGGACCACCGAGCGACCCAAGTGCCCCCCGCATAAGTAACGCCAAGGTCCAGAGCGCAACTGCGCCCCGAGCGCAAGGCGCGAGGAGTCGTGCGTACCAGGGAGTACGGACGCGACGAGTAACGCCGCGATCGGGGATGCAGGGGCGCTCCGGCCTGTCGGCTATTTGTGCGGGGGGCACTACGCGGCGCTCTCGTAGGGTGGCCCCCACCTATACTCCTGACGTTGTCCGCCCGGTCCAGTCGTTCAAGGAGATGTCAGTGATCGAGAAGGCTGTGATGACCGTCCTGTTGTTGCTGACGATCGGAGCGTTCGCGTTCCGCGCCAAACAACTCGTCGGTTACATCGGGCTGGGAGCGGAAGAGGATCGCAAACCGCGCGACTGGAAGCGCAAGCTCAAGGATCAACTCGTCGTCGTACTCGGTCAACGCAAGCTCCTTCAGTGGACGGTTCCCGGCGTACTGCACCTGTTCATCTTCTGGGGCTTCATGGTTCTTTTCACGACGATCATCGAGGCCTTCGGGGCGGTCTACCAGACCGGCTTCCACATCCCGTTGATCGGAAAGTGGGGGCCTCTGGGGGCGCTCCAAGACCTATTCGTGGTCGCCGTGCTGATCGGGATCATCGGCGGCTTCATCATCCGGCGCGGACAACAGCCGGGGCGCTACAAGGGATCGCACACGAAAGAGGCCGAGTACATCCTTTACGCCATCTTCGGGATCATGATCACGATCCTGTTCACCAGGGGGGCCGAGATCTCACTCGGTTACTTCCCCTACGACCCCGCTTGGACACCAGCATCGAACCTGGCTTCCAAGGCCTTCTCGTCATTGGGGCACGAGGCACGTGAGGCCTGGGACACGGTGTTTCTGTGGTGGCACTCCCTGATCATCTTGGCGTTCCTCGTTTACATCACCTACAGCAAGCATCTGCACATCATCACTTCGGGCGCCAACGTCCTGTTCGTTTCCGAGCGCCCGAAAGGCGCTCTCAAGCCCATGCACATCGACATCGAGAACATGGGTGAGGACGACACCTTCGGTGCCGGCAAGCTCACCGATCTGACGTGGAAGCAGATGCTGGATGGGATGACCTGCACCGAGTGCGGACGTTGCCAGAGCCAATGCCCGGCGTGGAATACGGGCAAGCCCCTGAACCCCAAGCTGCTCATCATGGACATCCGCGATCACATGTTCGACTACGGGCCCGCACTTCTCGCCGCCAAACAAGAAGGCCCCGAGGCTTACGCGGCAGCACTCGAAACCCTTCCTCCTCTGAATCCGGAGATCATCGAAGACGAGGTCATCTGGGACTGCACCACATGTGGTGCATGCGTCCAGGCCTGCCCCGTTGACATCGAGCACATCGATCACATCATCGACATGCGACGCAATCTGGTGATGACCGAATCACGCTTCCCCCGCGAGATGCAAAGCGCTCTGAACAACATGGAGACCACGGGCAACCCATGGGGTCAGCCTCCGCAGGCTCGGTTGGAATGGACGCAGGGAACCTCCAAGCAAGAAGCGCTCGAGATCCCTCATATCTCCGAGGCACCCGATGCTGAAGTGTTGTTCTGGGTCGGTTGCGCCGGAGCGTTCGATGACCGCAACAAGAAGGTCGTCTACGACTTCGCCAAGCTCATGCAGCTAGCGAACGTCAAGTTCGCGATCCTCGGAGGCGAGGAGTCTTGCAACGGTGACCCGGCGCGCCGTATGGGGGCCGAGTACATCTATCAGATGCTTGCCGAGCAGAACATCGAGACCCTGAACAACTACAAGGTGAAGAAGATCGTCACGATCTGCCCTCACTGCTTCAACACGATGTTCAACGAGTATCCGCAGTTCGGTGGCTATTTCGAGGTGATGCACCACACCGAATATCTGGCCGAGCTGATGCGGGACGGCCGCCTCAAGCCCGAGGGCGAGATCAACCGCAAGGTCACGTATCACGACCCCTGCTACAACGCCCGCCACAACGACGTTTGGAAGGGCGCCCGCGAGGTGATCGAAGGCATCCCGGGAACCGAGTACGGCGAGCTGAAGCGGCACGGCCATTCGACGTTCTGCTGTGGCGCCGGCGGCGGCCGCATGTGGATGGAAGAACGCATGGGCAAAAAGGTAAACATCGAACGAACCGACGAAGCGCTCGCCTCTGCCTCAGACACCGTGGCCGTCGGCTGTCCGTTCTGCAACATCATGCTCTCTGACGGGATCACGGAGCGAGGCGCCGACGATCAGATGCAGGTTAAAGACGTCGCGACCCTGTTGCTTCAATCGATCGAGTTCCACCCGGAGTCCTCCGTAGCTGCCGGGAACGGCAACGGCTCGGAGACTCATGGCCGAAATGGCAACGGCTCCAACGGTTCGGAGGACTAACGCGCTACGAGGCCGTACATCGCGGCTTCCAGCAACTTGTCGGCTAAGCCATCGGGCCATTCGACGTAGTTCGGGTGCGTGATCATCAGCATCACGAGACCGTGGACACTTGACCACAGGATCAAGGCAGCTTCCAGTGGGTCCATCGGCCGTAAGACACCTGTCTCGATGCACTGCCCGACCTTGTCGACCAATGACATGAACGCGATGTCTCCCTGGGTCGGCTCCTCGGTCGTCCAGGTGTCTGCCCAGTCGTCATCGACCTTCGTAGCCATCAGGAATCGATAGGCCTCTGGGTTCTCGAATCCGAAGTTGATGTAGGCGCGGCCGCCGGCCATCAGCCCCTCCAAGGGATCCTCGATACGTTCCATGATCCGCATGGCCTCGTTCAACTGGGCGAAGCGCCGGTCGCAGATCGCCTGAAACAACTCGTCCTTGTCTGCGAAGTGCGCGTAGATCGCAGGGGGCGTCACTCCCACAGCATTCGCGATGGCGCGCATCGAAACCCGATCCACTCCGCCTGCCTCGACCATCAGCGCTTCGGCCCTGGTGAGGATCTCTTCCCTGGTCTTATCGCCCTCACCGCGCCGGGCCTTGGGCCTCGGCGCGGTGGTTTCGTGAACGATGCCTATGACTAACTCCCTCCCCCTTGGAGCGGTGCGGGTGACGCTGGCGGGACCGCTGGTTCCCCCTCGCTGATACCGAATCTGTTGTACACCTTTCGCATCCATGCGGGTGCCCACCAGTTCGCTTCCCCGGCAAGTCTCATGAAGGCAGGGACGAGGGTGGCTCGGACCAAGGTGGCGTCCATGATCACGGCCAAAGTTAGTCCCACTCCCATCATCTTGATGAACGTCACTCCCGAAGTTGCGAAAGCTACGAACACGACACTCAACAGCACCGCGGCTGCAGTAACGATCCGACCGGTGCGTTCCAGACCCATCGCTACCGCGGTCGTGTTATCCGCGCCGGCGTCGTGCTCTTCTTTGATGCGAGACAACAAGAACACCTCGTAGTCCATCGACAGTCCGAACGCCATGCAGAACATCAGGATCGGCATCGTCAAGTCCATCGTGCCGGTCGGCGTGAAGTCCAACAACGATGACAGGTGGCCGTCCTGGAAGATCCACACCATCGCTCCGAACGTTGCCGACAACGAAAGTACGTTCAAGACCAAGGCCTTGATCGGAACCAGGATCCCGCCGAACATCAAGAACAGCAGCACGAAGGTAGCGACGGCGATCAACACCCCTGTTGCCGGCACCCTTGAGAACAGTGACTCGGTCGTATCCACGAGACGAGCAGACGGTCCCGTGACCCGCGTCTCGAAGCCGGGATCGACCGCACGTATGTCGTGAACCAGTTGCTCACCTTCTGGTGAGAACGCTTCGACACTCGGGACTACCGAAAGCCAGGTTCCTTTGTCACCGGCGAAGACAGCGGAGGTCTCATCCGGTGGCGACACTTGCTCCCCGCCAGAGTAGGTCCCGGTCACTGCTCCCACCCCGGCGACACCCTCGATCGAGGAAAGCTCACGGGCAAAGGCATCGATCTCATCCTGGCTCACGCGGTCTGCCGAGTTCGTGATGATCGATAGCGCATTCGCATTGTTCGAGTCGAAGTTGTCCCGGATCTGCTGCTGGACCTGGTGGCTGCTCGCACTTGCGGGCAGGGCCCGGTCATCGGCCTCGCCCCATCTGACGCCGAAGAACGGGACACCCAGGACGACCAACAAAGTGATGACGCTTGTGGCGACGGGGATCGGGCGCTTCATGACACCGAGTGCGATCCGGTGCCACATACCCTCGCCAACCTCTTTGGGTTGTCTCTTGAAGAGCCTGAATCGATCTACGTTCCGACCGACGACGGCGAGAAGCGCCGGCAGGAAGACCACGGCCCCCAGAACCGCTACCAACACCACTGAGATACCGGCGTACGCGAAACTGCGCAGGAACGCTAGCGGGAAGACCAAGAGGGCACCAAGCGAAAGTGCGACCGTCAATCCACTGAAAGCAACGGTGCGTCCTGCAGTCTGGACGGTTCGCATGACGGCTTGATGGGGTTCGAGCCCGTTGTGCAGTTCCTCGCGGAAGCGACTGACCACGAACAGGCTGTAGTCGATCGCCAGACCGAGACCGAGCATCGTGATGAGGTTGAGCGCGAAGATCGAAACATCGGTGAGATCGGCGATCACCGACAGGAGGAAGAAGGCTCCGATGATCGACATCCCACCGATCGCCAGTGGCAGACTCGCGGCCACGACACTTCCGAAAACGATGAGGAGAAGGATCATCGTGATCGGGAACGCGATGGTCTCGGCCTTCACTAGGTCGGATTCGATGTTCTCTTGCATCTCACGATAGATCTCGGCGAACCCACCAACCCCGACCTCGAGATCGCCTTCGCGGGTGTACTTGGGAGACAGCTCCTCGATCCGCTCTCGGACATGGTCGTCGCTCCCCTCGATAACGCCGATGACCAAAGCCTGGTCGCCGCTTCTGCTCTTGAGCGACGGGATCCCAGTGCTCCAATAGGAATAGACCTGTTCGAGGCCCTCTTCGGCAGAGAGTTCCGCGGTGAGTGCGGCCCCCGCCTTTGCGGTCGCGGGAGCGTCCACCGATCCGTCTGCCGAGACCAACAGGACGATGTTCGGGTCTTTGACCCCGAAGCGCTCTTCGAGCAGGACCGCCGCCTTGCTTGCGTCGGACTCGGGATCGTCGAAGCCCCCCGAGGTGAGCTTGTCGGCGACACCGGCCCCCAGAACGCCAGCCAGGGCGAACATGACGACGGTAGCGATGAGGATGAGCTTGCGGCGGGATACCACGCCCCGTGCTAAGTGATGAAACACCCGAGAACCTCCTGAGACCCACCGGCCGGTCCGGTGAACGTTGGTAACTTAGCACTGTTAACTTACCGTTGTAAAGCCATTTCCGAGAAGCTACTCGGTGATGGCTCCGATCCCGGCCAAGGTCTTGTCCAGCTGCTTGAGATGGGCAAGATCGTGACCGGCGATGAGGTTGAGACCCAACTCGAAACTCTCCTCGCCGCGCTCCTCGTGCTTGCCGAAACGGCTCCAGCGGTCCCGGGGGGTGTCCCGGGCGAGAACCAGGTTGGAGTGCCGTAGCGCCGAGAAAGCGTCGAGCATGTCGTGGAAGGGGGGCCGCGCGATGTCCGTCCAGGCATCCTGGTCGTAACCGACGAGCACCGGCTCCGGTTGAGCCAGGATCAGCCGCCACCTGAACGAATAGACGATCTCGCCATGCCAGAAGTGGCCCAGAAGCTCTTCTACCGACCATTCATTCGGCTCGGGTCGTCGATGGAGCATCTCGTCAGAAAGACCATCGGTCTTCTCTTGGTAGATCGACGGGGTTAGCGCCATCACTTCGAGCGGGTCGCGGGAGCCGAGCAGATCCAGCAGCGCCTGCTTGTAGGCGTCCGGCTCGAGCACCGGGTCGGGTGCGACGATCCGTTCTTCCACGCCTACTTGAAGTTCTCGAAATAGCGCGACGGTGTGGGGCCGCGCTGGCCTTGATACTTACTGCCCACCTTCACCGACCCGTAAGGATTCTCTGCTTCCGACGTGAGTTTGAAGAAGCTGATCTGCCCGATCTTCATCCCCGGATAGATGGTGATGGGAAGGTTGGCGACGTTACTGAGCTCCAGCGTCAGATGCCCCTCGAAGCCGGGATCGACGTATCCGGCCGTCGAGTGGATCAACAAGCCCAGACGTCCCAGTGAGCTCTTGCCTTCGAGCCGTGCGACGAGGTCATGCGGCAGCCGCACATATTCGAGCGTCGAACCCAGCACGAACTCACCGGGATGAAGGATGAACGGCTCGTCATCTTCGACCTCGACCTGTTCGGTCAACGCATCCATCGGCTTCTTCACGTCGATGATCGGGTAACGATGGTTACTAAAGGTCCTGAAGTAGCGATCGGTGTGCAGGTCGACCGAGGACGGCTGAACGTCGGCCTCGTCGAAGGGGTCGATCCCGACCTCACCCGCGGCGATCGCCTTGCGGATATCCACGTCCGAAAGGATCATCGCCGCAGTCTACCGAGCGCCCTCCGGCGCAGGCGGCTTGCCCCGCCCTCGATGCCCAGACCGCGAAGATTCTTGTAGCCGGGCGAAGGTACTCACATCGGGCGACAGGGATTCCGCCGGAAGCCCTGACCCTCTAGAATCTGCTCCGCCCGCGGGTGTAGCTCAATGGTAGAGCTCTAGCTTCCCAAGCTAGTGACGAGGGTTCGATTCCCTTCACCCGCTCCACCTTCACCTCGCCGCCCCCTTGAGTCAGTTGTCTTGTTGTCCGGTCGGATTCGTTCGCAAAGTCTGCGTCCTGAGAGGCCCTAGATCGAGTTCCGCAAGATCCTCGCTGACCGTAAGCTGCCCATTGGGATGGCAATACTCCGCAGGCGAGGAACGGCGAAACTAATGAGGCAACCAAACCTTTCCAAACTTCTTCTGGCCTCGATGGTGGTGCTTCCAAGTCTCGCTGTCCTTGAGAACATTTCGGCCGCGTCCGGTCACCCAGAGGGACAGATCTTGTTACGGGAGCTACGTGCGGTTCCGGGAGGGCGGGAAGGATTTGTGCTTATGGAGGTCGACGGGCAGGAGCACGACATCGATCTTCCCGTAGTGGCGCTCTCACCAGTGGCCTGGGAGCCATCAGGCAACCGATTCTTCTTCGTTGGGTATGGCAAAGACGATCAATACGATCTATACGCGGCGGACAGCAGCGGTGTGCTCCAGAGGTTCACATACGACTCTGCCGCGGAGCGAAATCCGATTGTCTCGCCCAGCGGGCGGGAAGTAGTTTTCGCCATTCTCAGCAAGAGCGGCCAGACCAGCGCCCTTGTCCACCTCGACCTCGAATCAGCGAAAAGGACCAGGATTCAATCCGAAACAACTCTCACCAAGAACCTGCCCAGTAGCTGGAGTCCTGATGGGAGTCGGTTCCTCTTCACCAGGATTAGTGCGGATGGTCAGAGAGTGATGGAGTACGACTTTGCACGCGCTCGCTCGAGCGTGGCAATCAGCTCCATCTACCGCCCGGATGAGGCATCGTACTCACCCTCCGGTAAAACGATCGCTTTCACGCGAGAGAGCAAGAATGAGTCGAGCACCTCCTGCGTAATGATGGTCGCGACGGCCGCCCAAGCAACCCCGCAAAAGCTTTCTTGCAAGGGCTCGGTCGGGGCCTCAGCCCCCTCATGGAACGACCAAGGCACTTACATCGCATTCGAAAGCTGTGATCCCTGTCGCGTGCTGTTGCTCAATGTTGCAGCGAGGAAAACCACACCTCTAACCGAAGGGGACACAGACACTGAAGAGGAAAGTCCGAGTTGGCGACCAAGCCAGCTTGTCGGGCAACTGCCTACAACGGGTATGCAAGTCCTCTGGTGGTGGATTGCGCTCGGGGGAGTGCTATCTGGGCTAGTCCTGATGGCGTACGTGCGTACGCCTAGGTCAAGTTCCCACCGGTAGTCATAGGACAATGACCAACGGGCACGCACTCCCGAATAAGCGAGAACCAATCAACCTGCAGCCAGGAACCAGTGACCCTCCCTGAAGCTAGTGTCGGCCCTTGCGCAGGGACTCGAAATGAGCGGTTGCTTCCGCTGCGGTCGTCGGTTGAAGGATCGAGTCTTCGAACCTCTCGGAGTAGGGGCAGCCGCTCGTTCGGATGCGAGAAGCAGTTGCCTCGTAGTCATACTCGGCTCGGCGTAGCTGGAGACGGTCACCCTCTAGGTCGAGCCAGTAGGCACCCGGGAGATCTTCGTTGGGGAGTCCCACACTGCCTGCATTGATCACCCGCCACCTGCTTACATTTCGGTCGAACTGGGTGTGCGTATGGCCACACACAACGATCGGTGTCTTGACCCCTCCAAGCACTTCGATAAGGGCGGCATCCGGCGTCTGTGAGGTGATCAGCTCCTCATCGCTGCGGGGAGTGGCGTGGCAAAACAAGACTTCGCCGATCTCGCCCACAAGCGTGACCGTCGCCGGAAGGTTCCCCAATGAGGCGCGCTGTTCCTCGGTGAGCTGTGAAGCGCACCAGGTATTCACTTCATCGACCCACCCCCCGGCCGAGGTCTGCCCCGCTGCCACCTCCCTGTCTGCGTTCCCCTGCAACGTTAGAACCGGGATCTCGATCGTGGCGAGCCGCTCCACGGTCAGGCGGGGGAACGGCCCCCACGCGATGTCGCCACCGACCACGATCGCGTCGGGCTCATCGATCTCTTCCAGCACGGCTTCCAGCGCATCGATGTTCCCGTGGATGTCGTACAGCGCCGCAACACGCACCCGGGACCTACTCCACGGATGAGCTGCGGGTATTCATCGGCCCCCGGGAACCCTTGCCATCGACGCGAACTTGGTGAACTGGTTCATGAAGGCAAGCCGGATGGTTCCGGTAGGACCATTTCGATGCTTGGCGATGATCAGTTCAGCCTCACCACGATGTTCGGAGTCAGGGTTGTAGAGCTCGTCTCGGTAGATGAACATCACGACGTCACTGTCCTGCTCGATACTGCCGGACTCACGCAAGTCGCCCAGCAGCGGACGTTTGTCTGCCCGGTACTCCACGGCTCGGTTCAGCTGAGCAGCACAGATGACCGGAACCTCCAGTTCACGAGCAAGGATCTTGAGGTTCCTTGAGAGATCCGACACCTCTTGCTGCCGGTTCTCGGATCGGCGTGGTGACTGCATTAGCTGCAGGTAGTCGATGATCACCATCCCGAGTCCCTCGCGCGCCTTCAGGCGCCGGCACTTTGCGCGGATCTCCATCAACGTGATGTTGGCCGAATCGTCGATGTAGATCGGAGCTTCGGCCAGACGACCCAGCGCACTCGACAATTGGATCCAGTCACGCTCTTGCAGCGTTCCCTTGTTCATCCGCTGCGAATCGACCTTGGCCTCGCTAGCAAGGAACCGTCGCGTCAGTTCGTGCCTGCTCATCTCGAGGTTGAACATCATCACCGGCTTGCGCGTCTTCAAAGCACAAGACAAAGCAAAGTCATTTAACAGGCTCGACTTTCCCATTCCTGGTCTGGCGGCTACGACTATGAAGTTGGAGGGTTGGAAGCCGGAGGTGTAGTCGTCGAGGTCGGGGAAACCGGTTGACACTCCGGTGACGGACTCGCCGCGGTCGGCGAGTTTCTCCAATGCCTCCATGTTCTCGGAAAGCAATCCACGCAGATGCTTAACGGAGTCGCGCAGACGGCGATCGGCGACGTTGTAGATGATCTCTTCGGCTTGGTCGACGGCTTGGTCGACATCTTCGGGAAGTGAGAAGCCGATCTCTTGGATCTCGTTACCGGCCCCCACCAAGCGGCGAAGTCGTGCGTGTTCCTCGACGATCTGCGCGTACTTGGTGGCAGCGGACGCGGTGGGATAAGCCTCGAGGAGTCCGTGGAGATAGGGCTTTCCACCGATGTCTTCGAGCATGCCGCGCCGGGCGAGCTCCTCGGCCACGGTGATGGCATCGGCTGCCTGAGAACGCTGATCGAGAGCGACGATGGCCTGGAAGATCTCGGCGTGAGCGGGCTTATAGAAATCCTCGTCGCGAAGGATCTCTACGACGTTGGAGATGGCTGCCTTGGACTCCATCATCGCCCCGAGCACGGACTGCTCGGCGTCGAGGTTGTGGGGGGGTATGCGGTTCGGAGAGCCGGCTCCCGGCAATCTCCTAACCTCTTCTCGCTGCGCCACCTCTGCCCTCAGACCTCCTTCTAGCCGCACCTACAGCCATCAAACAACGGGGGGTACGACATTTTTGGGACGTCCTCCCTACCCCTCTCGTCACCGAGCCTGGGTGAACGTATAAGAGGGGGCCTGTTCGGTTCGATGCCCGAAACCGGTGGATTACCTGTTGATCACAGCCATAGCCGGTGGATTGTGTCGCCCCCGCTGACACAGCAACACCACCCACCTGCCCGGAGAGGGCCAAGGGGTGATCTCCACCTGTTGATAACCACCTGTGGACAAGCAGCCGCCCCTACTCCAGTGGTCTTCGCGCTCTGAGGAGTTTCTTCGCGCCCAGCAGAAAGGCCGCCCGGAGGCGGCCCTTCTAAATGCTGTTCAACGAGCGATCGGACCTATTCGTCTTCTTCGTGAGCGATGACTTCGACGGTCACGAGCCCGGTTACCTCTTCGTGCAGCTTGACCTCGACCTGATGGGTGCCCAGACTGCGGATGGGGTCTTCGAGCAACACGTTGCGCCGGTCGATGTCTTCTTCCAGCTGATCCAAGATCGCCCGGGCCACATCCGAATTGGTGACCGATCCGAAGAGCTTGCCGGCTTCACCGGCACGAGCCGAGATGTAGACCGGGGACGAAGCAAGGTGAGCGATCTTTGCCGCTGCTTCCTCCTTGGCCTTTCGCTCCTGCTCCTCACGCGCCTTGCGCATCAACTCGGCCTGCTTCAAGGCGCCCTTGGTTGCGCTCATCGCAAGACCTTGCGGAACCAGGAAGTTGCGCGCATACCCGTCTTTGACGTCGACGACGTCGCCCTTCTTTCCGAGCGAGTCGACGTCGTTAGCGAGGATGACCTTCATGTCTGGACCCTCCTAACGGCTCGTGTAAGGGAGCAGTGCCATTTCCCGCGCATTCTTCACTGCCGTAGCGACCAGACGCTGGTGCTGTGTGCAGCACCCGGTCACACGACGCGCACGGATCTTGCCGCGGTCGCTCATGTACTTGCGCAGCAAGGCCACATCCTTGTAGTCGATGTAGGTCACCTTGTCGGCGCAGAACTGACAGAACTTCTTCTTGCCGCCACCACCCTTCTTGGGGGGTGCGGTCTTCTTCGCTCCACGTGGTGGCATGTTCTAGAAACCTCCCTCGTCCATCTGGCCGCCAACAGCGCTACCGGCGCCCCAGTCGTTGCCTTGTGGCTGGCCGCCCTGTGGCTGCCCTTGCTGAACAGGCTGGCTCCCGCCGCCGAAGTTGCTTGCCGGCGGAGCTCCGCCGCCCTGCTGCCCCGTGCGATTGGAACGCTGCACTTGAGCCGAAGCCCACCTCAACGAAGGACCCACCTCGTCGACCTGGACCTCGACCTCGTAGCGCTTGCTTCCGTCTTGTGCTTCCCAGCTTCGTTGTTGCAAACGCCCAACGACGATCACGCGGGTGCCCTTAGTCATCTCCGCGACGTGCTCTGCCATCTCGCGCCAGCAACTGCAACGGAAGAAGCCGTCGAGCTTGTCCTCCCACTGGCCGTCTTTCTGGAAACGCTTGTTAACTGCAACGGTGAAGTTGACCACTGCGGCTCCCGAAGGGGTGTAGCGCAGTTCGGGGTCATCGGTCAGGTTGCCGACCAGGGTGACTGTGTTCTCAGATGCCATATCGATTACCTCTTTCTAAGATCTCGATCTTGAGTCGTCGCAGCGGCCCTAGTGAGCCTCGGGGCGAACGATCTTTCCTCTAACGAACTCGTCGGAGATCTTGATGAGGTTCTCGAGACGGGCCACGCCTTCTTCCGGCGCCTCGAAGTTCGCTACGAAGTAGTAGCCGTCGTGCTTGTGAGAGATCTCGTAGGCAAAGCGACGCTTGCCCCAACGATCGACCTCTGCGGACTTGCCGCCGACCGTGCCTATGGCATCGGTGAACTTCTGAACGGCCTTCTCGACATCGCCCTCTTCAAGAGCGCCGTCGACGATGACCAAAGCCTCGTACCGCCTCATATGACTCCTCCTATGGACAAGGGTCCGGACCTTCCGGAAGCCCTAGGCCCTCCCGCGGCACAAAACCAAGGGGTGGGGCAGGGGGTGTTTCGGTGGGCCGTCGATGACCCGACCGGAACGTGAACCTTAGCACCTCCTTCCACGTCATCACCTCCGACGTGGCGCCCGACCACCGGTGCGGGGGGTAAAGCGCACGGCTCATAACCTAGCGAGACCGTGAGACAAGAAAGAGCCGGACGCGCCTAGGCAGTGGCGTAAGCGGGCCGAGGCTCGGGGTCGGGAACGGGCGAACGATCGTTGGCTTCGGCTGGGGGCCGCGGGAAACTGCGACGAGCCATCACGAAGTATCCAACCAAGAACAGCAACAACGCGGCTCGCATCCAGATCCCGACGAGCATCACCTTCTCGGAATCGGGGAAGTCCTCCGCCGAGTAGTCCGTGAACCACCTGAAGATGCCCCAATAGACGTACACGTCTGCGACCGCATACAGCGCCCACAGAACGGTGGTGAGCTTCCACCTACCGATGAGGACGAAGAACGGCAGGAGCCACAACGTGTACTGGGGCGAGTGCACCTTGTTCCACAGCAAGAAGGTCGCCATCAACGCGCCGCAGCACTGAACGAACGGAAACACTTGCTCCCGCTTGAAACGCCACAAGCCCACACCGAGGATCGCTACCCCGAACACTGCCGTTAGACCCAGGGTGACGACATTCAGCGTCTTGGGGTCATAGCCTCCCGAGAGACACATGTCCCGAGCTGCGCACCAGATCGAGTCGAAGTTGGGGCCGCGCGCAGAATGGAACGAATAGGTCGCTATCCAGCCGTCGAAGTTCACGATCATGAACGGAAGATTGATCATCAGAAACGTCCCGGCCCCCGCAACCGCAACGCGCACCGCGCCCACCCGGTCGCGATAGGTCATCCATCTATCCAGCGCTAACGGGGCGAGGAACATGAGTGGATACATCTTGAAGGCCGCACCCACTCCGAACAGCGCGGCCGCCCACAACGGCGAGCCCCTCGACCACAGATAGAAACCGGCCACCGTTACGGCGACGACCGGGAGATCCCAGTTGTGGAACGCGTACAGGATCACGGCCGGCGCGGCCGCCCACATGAGTGCACGCCATCCCGTCATTACGACCAGCAGATACGCAGCCACGAAAGCGAATGGGGCCAAGAACAGAGCGGACCGCTTAAGGAACGCGTCGCCATCTTCTACTCCGATGGCACCCATCCACATCATGAGGCCCGTCAGAACGGGGTACTCGATCGCGCCGGCCTTCAGGGTGTTGGCCGGGGTTCCTTCCGGTGACACCGTCTCGCGATATCCGTCGACGTAAGGGAACTGCAGATACCTCGTGCCATCTCCTCTATCGAGGAAGAGCCGGTCATAGAAGAGCGGCTGGAAGTCCGTGTAGCACTGGTCGTAGAACGGATCGGCTTTACCTTCGAAGCATCGCGCCTTGTTCAGGAACCCGAACAGCACGAAGACCGCGCAGCAAGCGAGCACACCGGCAACAACCGCTCGTGTGTGCCGAATCAACCCCTCGTCTGCGCCTACGGTGTCGCTCCCTTAACTTCGTCTTCGCTTGGTCCTAGTGCCGTTTCCACCCGCACCGCTAGCGGAAGGTTCCGGAGTTGGAACGAGCGTCGGTTGTGGTGAAGGCTCGGTCGACGGCTCCTCAGACGGTATCGGTTCCGGCTCGGTCGAGGGCTCCGGTTCCGGTTCCTCGTCTGGTTCTTTAGGAGGTGCTGCCGTTGGGCTAGCGATGTTGCCCTCGATCAGCTCGCCCGGATACGAGGTCGGAGCAACGAAGTCTTGCACCTCCATGTCCGCCACGGCCTGAGCCATGTACTCCCCCCAGATCTCGGCCGGGAACGAACCACCCGTTACCTCGATCCCATGCACCGGGCGGCACAGGGCAGGATCGGCGCAGTACTGCATCTGAGGGATGTAGTTGTCGGCTGCACAAGCGTTCTGGGCCGCGATCTGCTTGTCACGGTTCTTCTTCTTGGCACCGCATTCGATGCCGTACTTCTCGTCTGGTCCAGGATCGAGCGGATAGCCGACCCAAACGACCGTTGCCAGTTGCGGTGTGTAACCACCGAACCATGCGTTGGCGTTGTTCTGCGTCGTTCCGGTCTTTCCGGCAGCGGGACGCCCGATGTTCGCACGCGTCGCAGTACCGCTAGTCACGACCGTTTCGAGGGCCGAAGTAAGCACATCGGCTGAGTTCTGTTCGACCTGTTGATCGGGTGCGTTGTCCTCTTCCTCTTCGCAATTGCCCTTGCGAGAGACGTACTCGATGATGCAGTCCCCGCTGGAATTGGTCACATATCGAACCGGGATCACGTGAGGAACGGCGCCTCGCCCCGCGAAACCTGCATAGGCACGCGCCATCTCGAGCGGGGTGACGTCGTAGGTACCCAGTGCCAGCGAGCACACCGGCGTGATCTCTTCAGCTCCGTACTTGGGATTGAAGCCGAACTCTTCGAGTAGATCGGCCACTTTGTCCGCACCGATCTCGGCGACCAGCTGCGCGTAGATCGTGTTAACAGAGTTGGTCGTAGCCTGGATCAGGTCCATGCTGCCGAATGACGACCCGCCGTAGTTGTTGACCTCCCACGGCTCGCCATTGGTGTAGCACTCCTCGTCCTCGATAATCGCAGGCGAACGCCCAGAAAGCGTCGAGCGCGGCGAGATCCCGTCTTCGATCGCAGCCAGCAAGGTGAACGGCTTGAATGACGAGCCTGCTTGGCGCCCGGGGAAACCGGTCGCGTAGTTGAACCCGCGAGCAACCCCCGTATTCGTGAATGTCTTGCCCAGATAACAGGTGGGGCCCTCCTTGCACTTGCTCCAGCCACCGACCATCGCTCGGACCTCACCGCGTGGCGTCATCGAAACCACCGCTGCCTGCGGGTCGGTAGGGAGGTTCAGATTCTCCGCGACCGTCCTTTCGGCTGCCTCTTGCATGTCGAGATCCAGCGTGGTGTGGATCTTCAGGCCGCATGTGTACAGACAGCCGTCCGGGAACTCGGTTTCGAGGAAGTTCTCACGCAGCCATTCCATGAAGTACGCGGCGGTCTGATCCTTCTCTCGGTCCGCTGCGGTTACACCGTAGGTGAGCTTGATCTTCTTTGCCGCGGCCTCATCGGCCTCGGCTTGAGTGACATAGCCCTCGGCCACCATGTTGTCCAAGACCCGGTCGCGCCGCGCGCGTGCAGCCTTCATGTCGTCCTCGGGTTGATACGACTCCGGCGACGGGATGACAGAGGCTATGAATGCAGCCTCTGCCAGGGTTAGATCTTCCGCATCCTTGCTGAAGTACGCGTCCGCTGCTGCCTCGATCCCGTACGCACCCCGGCCCAGATAGATCGTGTTGAGGTAGAAGCCCAAGATCTCGTCCTTGCTGTACTCACGCTCGAGCTTGATGGCAAGGATGGCCTCTTTGGCCTTTCTTGTGATGGTGCGTTCGGGGTCCTGAAGGATCGCCTGCTTCACGTACTGCTGCGTGATAGTCGATCCACCTTGTTGGACCTCGCCGCCGGTCAGGTTCGCCCATGCTGCGCGCACGATGCCTCGCAGAGAAACCCCGTTGTGCTTGTAGAAGTCGCGGTCCTCGGCCGCGATCACCGCGTGACCGATCATGGGGTTCTTCTCAAGCAACTCGTCGATGTCGATCAAGAACCGGAACCCTTCTTCCGAGTAGGTCCCGATCAGCTTGCCGTTGACGTCGTACACCTCCGTTGAGGCAGCTATCTCGATGTCGCGAGGAAGCGGGATGGACGCAAAGGCGTAGGTGACCAAGAGGATCCCGGCCCCCACGACCACCGTGCCGACAGGCAAGATCCACCCATAGCGCAACAGGATGCGCTGCCACCTGGTGCGTGGTTCGAACTTCGACTTGCGTTTCCTCATCGGTTCCTTCCTCGGCACGAACCCAGCCGGGCTACAGTCCCCTGCTTCAGACGCAGGACAACCGCCGTCGGTTGCTTGGCCTCGTCCTCATCCGGCGCTCGACAGCATCACGGCCCCGGCGACGACTCCGGCGGTCGCCGCACCGGCGGACAGCCACACCAGCTTCTTGCCCGCAACGAAGGTGGCGATACCGAAGCCGGCAACACCCACGATCGCCGTTGCCACCAAGACTCCCAAAAGACCGATGCCCATGTCCGGATCTCCGGCTGCGACCGGCCCCCAGGCAGGAACCGCCACCGCCAAAGCAAGCACGAACAGCTCCCCCAGCGAAACGCCACGCTCACGGATCTCCGCGCCGATCGGCTGAGCGGCCACCCACACTCCGATAGCCAGGGTCGCGGAGATCGCGGCTACCCAGGCCCCGGCCGCCACGATCGTGGGTCCGACCAGCAGGGTCGGCCCAAGAACCGCCTGGGTCCCGCGCACCGACGCCGCGTCAAGCGTGTTCCAGCGCAGACTGAGAGCCGCGATGGCGGCGCAAAGGACAACCAGAGATACACCGATGAGGATGAGCGATCTCCGATCGGGGGCGACCATGGCCCGGCCCAGGGCCGCCAGCGACAGGCCGGCCATCACGATCCACATCGAGCTCTGCAGCACCCCCGTCAGAAGCAGAAGGGCGGCGATGGCTCCCGTCACGCGCAGGCCGGTTGCGAGGTCGGAGCGGTTCACGCCCCTCCACTGCGCCGCTGGCGCTGAGCCACCCGGCGGTGCCCCTTGCCGGCTACATAGGAGCGGATCAGGTGGTTCCAGTGACAGTCGGTGCAGACCTCGACCTCGTAGCAAGTGAACTCTGCCACGGCCGCTTCAAGTTCGGCCAGCCACTCCTCGGGATAGACCACCTTCCCGCTGTCCCGCCCCAGCTCGTCGCCGTAGACGTAGCGGACCGTCCGAAGGGTCTCGTGCGAACAGACCGGGCACGGGCCTGCTGCTTCGCCCCCGATGTTGCGCCCTGCCCGAACCAGCTCGGGGTGGGCGTCACAAGCATCGGTGGTCGCCACGACGCCACGACGGACCTCGGAGATGAGCACCTTGCGAGCAAGGCCATAGTCCACCACCGGGCCCGAAACCCGGGGCGGATCGTGCGGATCGAAGCCGTTTCCTCCCCCCATCGGCCGATGGTACCCCCCACTACCCGCCTAACCGGCGAAGCAACTTGGTTCGCGCTGGTCCTTCTGCGTTTCCAACCGATCGAGCTTCGCCACCCGAGGCCGATCTGGCAAAGACACGGCATAGCAACCGTATCCGGGGGGACGAGGGATTTGCACTGGTGAAAGATGTATGGTGATATATCGAAGCGATATATCAAGTGGATAGTTCGAAGCGCAATAGGAGTGATGGATAGCACATGAAGCAGCACGGGATGCTCGAGCTCCCCGTTCTGGGGCTCCTGAAAGAGCGCTCGATGCACGGTTACGAGCTGCGCAAGCAGCTGGGGACCATGCTCGGGCCGTTCTGGCAGGTGTCCTGGGGGTCTCTCTACCCGGCGTTGCGGCGTCTGGCCAAGACCGGGGCGGTCGAGAAGGTCGCGGAACCCGCTCCCAAGGCCAAGCCACGCCGTACCACCACCCGCTCGACGACGACCGGGATGAGCGCTGGACGTAGGAAGACCGTCTACCGGATCACCCCGGCAGGCGAGCAGATGTTCCTCGACTTGCTCGAGGAGACCGCGGCGGCTGTAGACGCCGAGCACTTCACGCTCAAGCTGGCTTTCTTCCGGTACCTCGCACCCGAGGCCCGGCTGAACCTGCTCGAACGTCGCAGGGCCTATCTCACCGAGAAGCTGGCTCAGTTCCGGGCGAACCTTCGCGAGCTAGGCGAGCGCATCGACAGCTACACCCTGTCGTTGCAGACCCACTCGATGGCCTCCACAGAGAGCGACATCAAGTGGATCGACGAATTGATCACCGAAGAGCGCAGGGCTGCCGGTACCGCCGGTGACCTACGCAACGTCTGAGAAGGGGGAGAGACAAACCCATGTCAAAGGTTCGAGTAGGGATCATCGGTGTCGGCAACTGCGCATCGTCTCTGGTCCAAGGGATCGAGTACTACGAGAAGGCTCAGGAAGGCGAGTTCGTTCCTGGCCTGATGCACGTCAACCTCGGCGGCTACCACGTGAGTGACGTCGAGATCGTTAGCGCTTTCGATGTTGACGCCAACAAGGTCGGACTCGATGTTTCCGAGGCGATCTGGGCCGAGCCCAACAACACCATCAAGTTCTCCGATGTTCCGAAGTTGGGCGTCGAGGTGCTGCGCGGACACACCTACGACGGTCTCGGCAAGTTCTACCGGGATGTCGTGACCGAATCCGAGCTGCCTCCGGTCGACGTGGCCAAGGTACTGCGTGACACCAAGACCGACGTTCTGATCAACTACCTCCCGGTGGGTTCCGAGCAAGCCGCTCGCTTCTACGCCGAGCAAGCGCTCGAGGCCGGGGTTGCGTACATCAACTGCATGCCGGTGTTCATCGCCACGAACGAAGACTGGGCCGCGCGCTTCACCCGTCACGGCATCCCCATCATCGGTGACGACATCAAGAGCCAGCTCGGCGCGACGATCAGTCACCGTGTCCTCAGCAAGCTCTTCGAGGACCGCGGGGTCGTGATCGATCACACATACCAGCTGAACTTCGGCGGCAACATGGACTTCCGCAACATGCTCGAGCGCGAGCGTCTCGAGTCCAAGAAGATCAGCAAGACCCAATCGGTCACGTCGCAGATCAGTGGCGGCATCGACGCCGAAGACATCCACATCGGCCCCAGCGACCACGTGCCTTGGTTGAAGGACCGCAAGTGGGCCTACATCCGCATCGAGGGCCGCGAGTTCGGTGACATCCCCATCTCGATGGAGCTCAAGCTTGAGGTATGGGACTCCCCTAACTCGGCTGGTGTCGTGATCGACGCGGTGCGCTGTGCCAAGCTCGCTCTGGACCGCGGCATCGGTGGCCCGCTTCTCGGCCCCAGCGCCTACTTCATGAAGTCGCCGCCGGTGCAGTACACCGATCCGGAGGCTCACGACATGGTCGAGTCGTTCATCGCAGGCGAGACGATCGACATCAAGGTCAACGGGAACGGTCACGCCAACGGCAACGGCCACCTGACCCTGACCAAGGACTCGCTCCTCGGCTAAAGCATCACCGAACCGAACCGCCCAGAGCCGCTCCTTCGGGGGCGGCTCTCGCTTTTCATCCTCGTCTCGCACGAGTGGGAAGGTAGTCCTCATGAAGGAGCTACTAGCCGACCGCGACACGCGACTACTGCTTGGATCGCAGTGGGTTACGCAGATCGCCGATGGCCTGGTGCAGGCGAGCTTCGCCAACATTCTCATCCTCGAACCCGAGGGCACGATCAGCCGCATCCTCGCGGTCAGCGCCCTCACGTTTCTTCCCTACTCGGTGATAGCGCCCTTCATGGGGGTCTTCGTGGATCGCTGGCGGCGGCGCAACGTCCTGATCGGGACCAGCACCGCGCGCGTATTGCTACTGGTCGCTCTCTCGGTGGTAGCTCACCTCACGTCCGGCGATGTGCCGTTGTACGTCGGGCTCTTGGGGTTGCTTGGTCTTGGGCGTCTCTACCTGACCACCAAGGGAGCGGTACTTCCGTTCGTTCTGCACGAGAAACATCTCCTGCAAGGAAACTCGCTTTCTGGCGGTGGCGGGATGATCGCCGCGTTGGTTGGTGGCGTGCTCGGGATCGGCGCCATCGCAGCCGTCGAAACGGCTAACACTTTCTTGGTCGGCGCGGGCCTATACGCATCAGCAGGTTCGATAGCAGCTCGGATCTCACACACGATGGGCCACCCGAAGAGGAAACGGGAAAGTCTCGGAGGGGAGTTCCTTCGGGTGTGGCAGGAGCTGGTCGACGGCATGCTAGCGATCTGGTCGCGTGCCGGTGCGCGCCTTCCGTTACTGGGTGTCTTCATCGTCCGGGTTGCTGCCATGGTGGCGGCCATCACCGCCATCATCATCATCAAGGATCACTTCCCCGATTCAGGTGACCGCTTCGGGCGACTGTCGGCCAGCGCGCTGGCTCTCGGGACTGCAGGGATAGGTGCTTTCGTCGGAGCTCTCGTGGCACCCCGGCTCGGTCGCCGGCTCCCTGAACCGGCGTTGATGCTCATCGGCTTCGTCATGGCAGGCGCCGGCATCTTGACGCTGGGGGGCGTGGCCGAGATCTGGGCGGTTCTGTCGCTGACCTTCTTCGGGGGGCTCGGGGGTTTCATCGCCAAAGTAGCCGTTGACTCTCAGGTGCAGCAGGCGCTGCCCGACGACTACCGTGGTCGTGGCTTCGCCGTGTACGACATCCTCTACAACCTCGCTACGGTCGCGGCGGCGGTGCTTCTACTGTTCTCGGAAAGTGGGTCGCTCCGAGCTTTCTGCGCTGGGCTGGGCGTGACGATCCTGCTTTTCGCGCTCGCTCTTGGTCATGCGATGAAAGAGGCCGGGCTATTCGTTGGGGCTCAAGCACCAACAAGAGATGGGTGAATCGACAGGAACCTCCCCGTTCGTCACAAACCTTCACCCGTAAGAGACGTTCGTAATGACCAGAGGGCGCTAAGAATGGAATCCAGCCCTCATCGAGTAGTACCCCGGGAGGAGAACCCATGAGAAAGACCATCACCGCCCTTCTCGCGTGCGCGTTGCTATCCACGCTTGCGCCGCTATCTCAGGCCGCGCCCGCCCCCCGGGCTCGGCAAGATCGGTTGACGTATGACGGATACCTCACCGATCACCTGAAAGTTCCGGCCGTCAAGCAAGCTGAGCGATTCTTGTTGCAACAACAGAAACTTGGACGCCGGCCGGCCGCCAACCCCACGGCGGACTATGGAAAGCCGGGTTGCGAGCCCGAAACGACATACGAAGTTGGGGATGAACGCCAGTTCTGGGTCAGTCAGGCAACCGCCGGAAACATCCAGATCGATGCGACACTCGCGTCAAAGAGCAAGAACGGATACCTGTGGGTGCAAAGCGAGTTCTACCTGCCCGTCGAAGGCGAAGCACCCGAGGGCGGTTTCGTAACCCAAGGCGAGGCGAACCTCGCGCTGGAGAAGTGGGACAAGATCTACAAGATCAATCGCAAGTACTTCGGACCGGAGCCGAACCCCGATCAACCCGCCGCCAACCTGGCTCCCGGCCTGCCGAAAGATTGGCGCGACGCGGACTGCGATCCGCGTGTCAGCATCCTCAACTTCCCGATCGACACGCCCGCTAACCCATCGATCAGCTATATCGCCGGGTACTACTCTTCCGAGCACGAGTATCCCAACGGTG
The DNA here is from genome assembly GCA_937863385.1 of uncultured Actinomycetes bacterium. Classification (GTDB taxonomy): domain Bacteria; phylum Actinomycetota; class CADDZG01; order CADDZG01; family WHSQ01; genus CALMBW01. The sequence goes on from CALMBW010000020.1 coordinate 415,391, forward strand.
ATGGCGAACACCAGTCTCCCTATTCGAACGAGATGGAGATGTTCTTCATGAACTCGGCGATGTTGGATGTAGGAGACGACACCTACGCGGGCGTGCTCGCGCACGAGTTCTATCACATGATCCAATTCAGCAACGATTACAACGAAGAAACCTGGGTCAACGAAGGTATGGCGGACATCGCCGCGGTCGTCAATGGATTCGGTGACATCGTGCAAGGCCATGTTGACGCCTACGAAGACTCCCCGGACCAGCATCTGATCGACTGGGGCAGTTCGGTAGAGGACTACGGACAGGCGTTCCTCTTCTTCGACTACCTCTTCAATCACTACGGCGAGCCCGACGACACCAAGACCGAAGATTTCGAGTCGTACCTGGCTATGGCTCAACTACTGACAAAGACGACGGACGATGGTTTGAAGGGCATCACTAAGGTTCTGAAAGCTCGCCCCAAGTCCGTCCTGCGCAAGCTGCCTCCCTACTTCCGTAAGGGAAACTCCGCCAAGGTGTTCCGGGACTACCTCGTAGCCAACGCCATCGATGATCCCGATGCCGCGAGCGGTCAGTTCGGTTACGCGAACCGCGACGTCGCGGTCGTCTCGGCCGGAAGCGATCCGCAATCTGCAGAAGACGCCACCGCCTACCCGTATGGAGGTGAGTTCTACGAGTTCGGCGGTGATCAAGAGGGTGTAATCGACATGACCGTTGAGGATCCCATCGCGGTTATCCCAGCCAAGGAGGGCCAGCCTGCACCCGAGGGTGGCTACTTCGCCTGGTCCAGCCGGGGAGACGAGCTCGTCACTTGGATACAGCGTGGCGCCGATCTAACCAGCGCCACCGCCCCGACGGTGAACTTCAAGTACTGGTACCTCATCGAAGAGGACTGGGACTACGCATACGTGCGGGTCTCGGAGGATCAGGGCAACACCTGGCAGTTCTTGACCACGACCGACTGCGGCGGCAGAGCGACCGATCCGAACGGGAACAACAGAGCCGTAGTCGAGTCCGGAGGGATCACGGGTGATTCAGGGGGGTGGCAGGAATGCACGCTCGACCTCACCCAGTTCGCCGGGAAGAAGATCTTGCTTCGTTGGGAGTACGACACGGATCAGGCAGTGACGGAACCCGGCTACGTGATCGACGACGTACAGCTCACCGACGGGGAAACGCCCATATGGAAGATGACGAACTTCGAGCGCAAGAAGCCGGCCAAGAAGTTCAAGTTCGGGGGTGATGGACTGATCAAGTGGCGCAGGATCCGTCCGCTTGCCAAGAACAAGCCACTCGTTCAGCTGGTCAAGGTTGGTGACAAGGGCGTGAAGCGCATCGTCTATAGGCGCAGGGCGTTCACCAAGGGCGAGGGGCTCGTTCTCGATCGCCCAGCCACCGTCAGCGGCAACCGAACGCTGCTATTCATCACCTCGACCACCCCGATCGCAACCACACCATTCGGCTACCGGTATCAGGTCAACTGACTCGATCGCACCGGGGGGCCCGCCATCGGGCCCCCCGGTAGCGGGATCTTAGGCGGATGGGTCGCATCTGGCGGCCTGATGGCGTAGATATTCAGGTGATGGATACGTTACGAGGAAGCCTGCTCATCTCGAACGGAAGTCTGTTCGATCCCAACTTCCGTCACACCGTAGTGCTGGTGGTCGAACACGGCGAAGACGGTGCGCTCGGACTCGTGCTCAATCGCCCGGCCCCCGCAACCATCTCCGAAAGCGTCCCTCAGCTTTCCGACCTAGTTGACGCTCACGACAACATCTACATCGGCGGTCCGGTTCAGCCTGAGGCCGCTGTGATACTTGCCGAGTTCGATCCCACAGCGGTTCCCGACGAACGGCTTCTGGCCAACATCTCGCTCGTGGGCGAGGTAGACCTCGAGGACACGACAAGCATCACTCGCGCTCGCGTCTTCGGCGGGTATTCGGGATGGGGCCCAGGTCAACTAGAGAGTGAGCTTGAGCGCAACGACTGGTTCGTCGAACCGGCCCGGGCAGACGATGTCTTCACCGATGACCCGGCCCATCTCTGGCATCAGGTTCTCGAACGCAAGGGGGGCCGGTTCGCGATGCTGGCCCGCATGCCCTTCGATCCCTCACAGAACTAGCCTCAAAGCAACGCCATTACGGCGACAACCAAGCTAGGGCTTATGTGCAACGAGCATGAACTCTGGATGGTCCAGTCCAGGTCGACGCCGCGCGAAGTCGCCTGGCGTCACGCTGTAGATCGCATCCGGTACGAGTCCGCAGCCGATCGCCAGCAGTCTCAGTTCGCGGGGCGTGAACACTCCCGTCCAGAGATCTACCTGATGGTCCCCGCCCTGCTCGTCCTTGATCGTCGTTAGCTCGTGCACTACCCCAGCGTCTACATCAAACGTGGCCTCGGGCCTCTGATTCGCAGCCTCGAACAGCGCACTGAACGCCGTGAGCACCACCTTGCCCGAGCTTCTCGCCGCCTCCGTCATCCGACGAAGTACCAGAGCGTCGTCCTTGCCCATCAAACCGAACCCGCCCTGGCAGATCGAGATGACTGCATCGAACTCGTCTTCGAACGGCATCTGCCGCGCGTCGACCTCGAAGAACGCCGCCCCCACACCCGCAGCGCGCGCACCGGCTGCCGCTATCTCAAGGAACCGACGTGACACGTCAACACCGGTGACTGCGAGCCCTGCCTTAGCAAGGGCAACGCTGTGCCGGCCGGGCCCACAACCAACGTCCAGCACGCGCGCACCGGCAGGAAGATCCAGCAGCTCGAGGAGGAACCGAACCTCTTGTTCGGTTCCTTTGGTGAAGCTGTAGCGGAGATAGGCGTCGCCCAAGGTATCGCCGACATCTTTGAAGAAGGGGTCGCCCGGATGGTCCTTCACCGCAGACCGTTGTCTTCCGCCCACGACTCCAGACGAGATAAAGCCTCCTCGCGACCGATCTCGCCCTCCTCCAGCCGGATCTCGAGCAGGTACTCCCACGCCCGGCCGACCTCGGGACCCGGCGGGATACCCAGATGCTCCATGATCTCGTTCCCGTTCAGCTCGGGCCTGATGCGATCGAGTTCCTCCTTCTCACGAAGGACAGCGATCCGATGTTCCAAGTCGTCCATCCGCGCTGCAAGTTCGGCGGCCTTCGTCTTGTTTCTCGTCGTGCAATCGGCGCGCACGAGAGTGATGAGATCGTCTAGGTACTTACCTGCCTCGCGCACATATCTCCGAACGGCCGAGTCACCCCAGAGCTGCACCTCGTTAGCCCGGCCGTGCATCGCAACCAGGTGGGTGACCTCGTCAACGACCTCGTTGCTGAATCGCAACTCCTTTAATCGCTTGCCCGTCATCCGAGCACCACGCGCCTCGTGGTGATGGAACGTCACACCTTTGTCTGCTTCGATCCTCCGGGTGGAGGGTTTGCCGATGTCATGCAACAGTGCCGCGAGTCGCAGAACCAGTACGGGCGGGGTCCGTTCCAGCACCACCAGAGTGTGTTTGAAAACGTCCTTGTGCCGGTGCTGGGGGTCTTGTTCCAGCTTCAGAGCGGTCATCTCGGGCAGCACCAGGTCCAAGAGACCACTCTCATCCGCCCTGCTCAGAGAACGCGCAGGTGCGGCGCCAACCAGCAGCTTCGACAACTCGTCCCGGATTCGCTCCGCGGAGATGTGTTGGATCTGATCGCGCAGCTCGATGATCGCGTTGAATGTTGTCTCTTCGATCTCGAACTCGAGCTGACTCATGAATCGGAAAGCGCGCAACATCCTCAGCGGATCGTCACTGAAGGAATCTAGAGGGTCCTGCGGAGTGCGAAGGATCTTTCGCTTCAGATCCTCAACACCGCCGAACGGATCAACAGAGGTCTTATCGGGGAGCTTGATCGCCATGGCGTTAACCGTGAAGTCCCGGCGCATCAGGTCCGTGCGGATATCGGGAGCGAAGGTGACCTCTGGATGCCTCGAGGCCGGCTGGTAGCGCTCGGTCCGAAACGTTGTTATCTCCAGCATCGTGTTCGAAACCATCGCTCCAACGGTTCCGAAGCGAGCCCCCTGCAGCCACAGCTTGCTCGCTGAGTCCTTCAGGAGAGCTTGGACCTGTTCGGGGGTGGCGTCGGTAGCCAGGTCGACATCCATGGACGCAGGCCTGCTCAGCAGAGCATCCCGGACCGGCCCCCCCACTAGGTACAGCTCGTGACCGGCATCGGCGAACCGAAGCGCCAGCTCCATCACGGGCGCGCCCTCGGCGAGCAGTAGGGATAAAGACATCGCGCCGCCACCATAGCGGCTGCGCTAGCCGTATCAGGCTATGGGCTGAAGACCCTCCGCACGCAACGACATCTGGAAGTCGTGCGCGTTGGTAGCCGCACGCATCGCGTCCTCGAGAGAGACCAATCCGGCTCGATAGAGCGCCAGGAGGCTCTGATCGAATGTCTGCATCCCGTAGAAGGACGACTCGGCAACGATGTCCCTGATCATGTGTGTCTGTTCCGCATTCAAGATCAGATCGTGGATCCGCCCGTTCATGACCAGTACCTCAACAGCAGGGACGCGGCCCGCACCATCTTTGCGGGGTAGCAACCGCTGGGACACGATCCCCTTCAGGGCAGCTCCCAACGAGACACGGATCTGTTTCTGTTGGTGGGGCTCGTAGAAATCGATGACTCGGTTGACCGTCTCCGATACATCTGTGGTGTGGAGCGTCGAGATAACAAGGTGGCCCGTCTCGGCAGCCTGGAGGGCGGCGGTTACAGTCTCCTTGTCACGGATCTCTCCGACGAAGATGACATCGGGATCTTGGCGCATGGCGGCACGAAGTGCTGCGGCGAAGTCCTTCGTATCGATCCCGATCTCGCGCTGATTGATGATCGCCATCTTGTCGGTGTGCATGATCTCGATCGGATCTTCGATCGTCAGGATGTGGCAAGCCCGGGTCGCGTTGATCTGATTGAGCAGCGCTCCGGTGGTCGTCGTCTTGCCGGAAGACGTCGGTCCAGTGACGAGGATCAGACCTCGATGTTCTGTCGCGAGAGACTCCACAACTGGCGGCAAACCTAAAGACGAGATCGACGGGCTCCCTGCAAGCACTTGACGGCAAGCGACCCCGATCGAACCCCTTTGACGGAAAACGTTGATGCGGAAGCGACCCATCCCAGACGCCGAGTGCGCAAAGTCGACCTCTCCGGTCTTCTTGAAGTGAGCGGCCGTTTCCTCATCCATCAGATCCATGGCAGCTCGCTCGCAGTCGGCAGGAGTCAAGGGAGGAAAATCCGTCTTCTCGAGCTCACCGTTCACGCGTACGCAGGGTGGGCCTCCGGCCTTGATGTGCAGGTCCGAGCCGCGCCGATCCACCAAGTGGCGCAGGTAGTCCTGGACGTTCGGCATATCAGTCACCCTCCGTAGTTGCTAGAACACCACATGTAGCTCGCTCCCTAGGGGTAATCGGCACGACGAGGGGCTGGATTGAGGATGTACGAGGTGGGGTGTTTTCACCCCCCTTGCCCGGGTACATAACTAGACAAGCGGATGCAGAGCAACCGGGAGGAGGGCACACACCGGTGGAAGAAACCAACATGCAACAGCAGACCCAGCCCCGCAAGATGACGCGTGCGGAAGCCGGGCGCAAAGGCGGCCAGACCACCAAGCAGCGCTACGGCGAAGAACATTTCGGCCGCATCGGCAAGATCGGCGGCAAGAAGGGCGGCGAGACCACCAAGCAGCGCTACGGCTCGGAGTTCTATCAAAAGATCGGACGGTTGGGCGGCTCCAAGTAATCCCGCCCCTCGCTCCCCCTTCCGGGAGCAGCCATATCTAAGTAGGCCACCAGCCCTCGCGTGAGCGCGGGGGTTGTGCCCCTATCCTGGGGACGATGCCTCCCAAAGCTTCACGCCGTCTCGGGGCCCGGCGCGCCCTCTTCATCGCGGTCGGTGTGCTTGCCGCGGCCCTCCATGGATCCAGTTTGGCTCAAACGCCGACCCCCACCCCCGGCCCCACCGCGACCACAGAACCCCCGTCGGTCTCCCTGGATCTGTTGTCTCAGCCGGTGTGGCATGGGCCCGGCGACTCTCTGCGTCTGAAGCTCCGTGTGAACAATGGTGGAGTCACTCCACTGCAGGGATTTCAGATCGTGGTTGGCGTCTGCGAACGAGCTACCACGAGGTCAGGGCTGCGCACTGCCTTCGAACAGAACTCTTGCATCGTCACGAGTTCGTTGCCTTTCTCCTTCGAAGACGTAGTGGACCCGAGCGCCACCCATGTGGTCACCGTCAACGAGCAGGTCACGTCCTTTCCGACCCTAGCTTCGGGGCTCGACGGCGTTTACCCGATGACGGTGGCGTTGATGGACGCTGCTGGTACTCGGATCGAATCATCCTTGATGTCGGCCGTCGTTTACTACACAGAGCAGCCCGAAACGCCTCTCAACTTGGCGCTCCTGCTACCCATCAATGTCTCTCCACAACGTCTGCCCGACGGCACCTTCCTCGAAGAAGATGGGACAGGTATCGGTGCCGCGCTCGCTGAAGACGGTTGGCTAGCGGGACTCCTCGCAGCGGTCTCGGAAGCAACCGCTCCGGTCCCCGAACCAGAACCTCGCCCTCGGCGGGACAGGAAAGAGCAGCGGCGGCCGCCTCCGCCGCCACCTCTGCACGTTTCGATCGCTCCCACTCCTCGGACGCTCGAAGAGATGGCCGATATGGCCGATGGGTTCGTAGCAGGCTCGACAGAGGTCCCTCCGGGCGAAACCGCAGCTACCGCCGCCGCAAGATGGATCGGCGATCTCAGGTCCCTGCTCGGTCGTTCGAACGTCCAAACCGTGTTGACGCCATACGCGTTCTCCGATCTGCCTACCCAGCTTGAACACTTGCCTTTCGAGATGACTGCCGAACAACTCGCTGCCGGAAGGCGGGTCCTCGAATCCGTTCTGGAAGTGCCTGCAGAGCAGACCTGGCTGTTCCCACCTGCAGGCAGGCTCGACGTGGCCAGCCTGCAACAGATGCAGGTGCTGGGAGCAGGCAACGTGTTCGTGTCACCCGACTCAACAGTGCCGGCAGCAGATGCAGGGCTCGGTGGATGTCCCGAACCTGCCTACTCGGCCGCCTGTGCCGTTGAGTTGCGCACCGGACAAGGAGGGACATCCGACGCCCTGGTCGCGGATCGCACCATCTCGCAGATCCTTTCCCGGCTCCCGCTGCGGACCTCGGATCGCTTGACCTTGCAGGAGTTCTTCGCCGAAACAGCTCTGATCCGTGAGGAACTGCCCGGCATCTCGGGTCGCGTCATACAGGCAACGCTGCCGTCCCTCTGGCATCCATCAGCCCGGCTCGCCAAGACCCTTGTCAACGGGATCCGCTCGGCACCCTGGTTGCGTTCCGTGACCGCGTCCGAGGCCGTCGACATCAGTGTCCAGAAAGCGCCCAGAGACATAGTCGAAACAGCCGACCGGGTCGCGCACGCGCCCGACGCATTCTTCTTCAGTCAAGCGAGAGCCGCGAGCGAACTCGTCAACAGCTACGCGGGAATCGTCCCTACTGGCAACCAACGGATCGTGAGGATGAAGCGCAACATCCTGGTCGCTCTGAGCAGAACCTTGTGGAGAAAACCCGAAGCAGCGGACGAGTACCTAACGAGCGCTCAAGAAGAGGCCAAGGACGAGATGAGCAAGTTAGAGATACAAGGGCCACCGGGGGTGACATTCACCTCCCGGGAAGGAAGCCTGCAGTTCCGTGTCACCAACGAGGCGGATTACCCAGTGAAACTCAACCTTCAGGTCACGTCGGCGAACCTGACGATCGACGAAGAGGAACTGCCGGACACCTTCGCTCCGGGGGCCGAGGTGATCACTGTTGAGGCGACCGCCCGGACGAGTGGGTCGTTCCCTATCAGCGTGGTGCTAACGACCCCCGACGGTCTGCTGGTCGACGAGACGATCATCACGATCCGCTCTACTAGCTTCAATCGCGTTGCACTGACCATCACGATCGGTGCATTGGTCTTCTTGGTCTTGTTCTACCTGCTACGCGGCCTCAGAAGGGCACCCGAGCGGACAGGAACTACCGAACCTTGAGTAGCTCACTTCGTCGTGCCACGGCTTTCATGTCGATAGGCACAGTGCTATCGCGTTTCACCGGGCTCATAAGGCTCGCATCGATCGCGGGAGCGATCGGCATCGTAGAAAGCAAATTGCCGGATACGTACAACCTCGCCAACACGGCCCCGAACATCGTTTACGAGCTCGTTCTGGGAGGCGTGCTCACATCAGTCTTCGTTCCGGTTTTCGTCGAGCTTCTCGAGAAAGAAGGGCGCGAGCGCGCGTGGGAAGTCGCGAGTGCACTCATCAACATCTCGCTTGCGATCCTGTTAGCGATAACGGTTCTCGGAGTTCTTGGGGCACCCTTGATCGCACGCTTCTACGCAGGGCGACTGGCGGGTGCCGACGCAGCATTGCAAAGAGACGTTCTAACAACGCTGCTTCGTCTCTTCATCCCGCAGATAATCTTCTACGGGCTAACCGCGATGACAGCCGGACTTCTGAACGCGCACAAGCGTTTCGGAGCCCCCATGTTCACACCGATCTTGAACAACCTCACCGTGATCTCGGTGATGATCATCTTCTACAGCAGCTACGGGGCCGTCTCACTCCAAGACCTGACGACGAGCCAGACCCTCTTGCTTGGGCTAGGAACGACTGCCGGCGTCGCTGTCATGGCGCTCGCACAGCTCCCGTTCCTCAGGGGACTTGGCCGCTACCACTTCACGTTCAAGGCGGATCATCCTTCGCTCAAGAAGCTCGCCCGTCTCTCGGTCTTCGTGATCGGCTACGTCGTCGCTAACCAGATCGGCTACGTGATCGTGCAATGGTTGGCAAACGGGGAGCCGGGCGGGTATTCGGCATACATCTCCGCGTTCACATTCTTCATGCTGCCCCATGGCTTGTTCGCAGTCTCGATCATCACCGCATTACTTCCGGGGATGAGCGAGCACGCGGTCAACGGTCGCTGGGACGAGTTCCGGCAACGCCTCTCCACGGGTGTTCGATCCACCGCGCTATTGGTACTGCCGGCCTCGATCGGGTACCTCGTGCTCGGTGAGCCCATCATCGATTTCCTGCTGAAGCGAGGAGTGCTCACATCGGAATCCGTCACTTTGGTTGCAGGGGTGCTGCGGTTCTTCGTTCTGGGCTTGGTCCCCTTCTCACTCTTCCAACTTTTCTTGAGGGCCTTCTATGCGATGCAAGACACGAAGACTCCGTTCATCATCAACTGCTTCGCCGTGTTCCTGAATACCGCGATCAACGTCCCGATGTACATGTGGCTCGGAGTCAAGGGACTGGCCGCCGGGCATGCGCTCGCATACGTCTTCGCTGTAACGCTCCAAACGCGCAGCCTGTCCCACCGGATCGGTGGGCTCGACGGTAGGTCCATCGCATCGTCGGTCGCGCGGATCGCGCTCGCCGCCCTGGGCATGGGAACCCTCGTTTGGGGAGGGGCGCAGATCTTCGAAGACAGCTTGATGAGTGCCTCGTTCCTCACCCAGAGTCTCTCGCTGGCTGCGCTAACCCTGCTGGGTGCTGCCTCATACCTGCTCTTAGCCAGGCTGCTTCGAGTACGCGAGTTGGACATGGTGGCGGGCTTGGTGAGCAGCAGATTCAAGCGCAAAGCACCCGCGAGCCGATAACCTGACCAGTGATGGGTGTATGGCGAGACGAATCCGGCTTGATCGTCAGCTGGATCGTCCGGTTGGCTCTTTTCTTCGCTGCGCTAGCCGTGGTGCTGTTCGACGCGGGGTCGATCGCGGTGAACTTCTTCACCTTGGACGCCATCGCCGATGACATCGCCACCCAGATATCCGCAGATACGGTGACCGGAGAGTCCTTCTTCAACCCACAGCCCCTAGAGGACCAGGCCCGAGAACTGGCTCGGCGCAACGGGGCTCGCTTGGTCCGTTTCGAGGTGACCCGAGATGGGGACATCTCTCTCAGCCTTCGAAGGCGAGCTTCGACCCTCATCGTTAGCCGCATCCCGGCTATCGAAGACTGGGCGAGAGCAACGGCCGACGCTTCGATCCGCAATACGGAGTGAGAGTCTCCGACCCGGCACTAACATCGTGACCCATGGCTACTGAAGGGCAGATCCTCGCCGAGCGTTACGTGCTCGAGGCACCCATCGCGTCGGGCGGGATGGCCACTGTATGGCGGGCACGCGATGACGTGCTGGCCCGGCCCATCGCAGTGAAGCTCCTCCATCCCCACTTGGCCGAAGACGAGACCTTCGTCGAGCGCTTCAGGGTGGAGGCCCTGGCGGCTGCCAGACTGGCGCATCCAAACATCGTTTCTATCTACGACACCGGCAGTGAGTCCTCCGATGGGCAAACCGATCACTACATCGTCATGGAACATTGTGGAGGCGGAACCCTCGGGGACCTAGTAGCCGCGGGACCGATGGATCCTGATCGCGTGTTCTCGGTCGGAGCGACCATCTGCGACGCTCTCGCTTACGCACACGCACGGACGATCGTGCACCGCGACATCAAGCCACACAACGTCTTGGTCTCCGATCACAACAGCTTGAAGGTGACCGACTTCGGGATCGCCAAGGCCGCCTTCCAAAAGACCGACATCACGACGACCGGAAAGATCATCGGGACGGTCACCTACATCTCGCCCGAGCAAGCCAACGGGGACGAACCCGACGCGCGCTCGGATCTCTACTCCCTCGGCGTCCTGCTCTACGAACTGACCATCGGCCGCCCCCCATTCGAAGCCGATACCGACGTGGCCATCGCGCTCAAACATCTCAACGAGATGCCCCCAAGCTTGCGTTCTCTTCGTGCCGGCATACCCAAGACGTTAGACAGCGTCATCATGCGCTCGCTGGCCAAGGACCCCGACGACCGTTTCGGCTCTGCCGATGAGATGCGCTCGGCTCTCATGCAAGGCGCATCAGGTGGATCGACCCAAGTCATCGCAAGACCGGCGAGGACAGCGCCCCCTAAAGCTTCGCAACCGGCTTCCCCTTCATCCTCGGCAACGCGGCGTCGAAAGGCCGGCGAAGGGTTCATGTCGGGGGAAGGCCGCCGGATGCTCCCCATCATCGGACTGATCGTCGCGGCCGTGGTGGCGGCGATCCTGATCGCAACGGCCCTCGGTCAAGACGACTCGAACGACGCTCCGCAGACCAAGAACGACGGCCCCAGAAGCTCCTCCAGAGCTATCGAAGTGTCCCAGGCCGACGACTTCGATCCCGCTCCCGGAGACGGCGTCGAGCATCCGGACTCGGTCGGACAAGCCATCGATGGCGACCCTGCCACCGCCTGGACCACCGAGGGATACAACTCCGCTATATCGGCACAGAAGCCCGGGGTTGGTCTGTTACTAGATCTCGGCAGCTCGGTGTCTGTTGCCGACGTCGAGATCACGTTCGACAGAGCGGACTACGACTTCGAGCTACGAGCGTCGGACGACCTCGGATCGGATCACGAAGCTTTCGAGGTGATCCGATCCGTCCAAAGCTCGTCGGAGAACGAAACCGTCGCGGCCGGCACCTCGGCTCGCTACTGGCTCATCTGGATCACCGATCTACCTGGTGGGGGGGCCGGATCTGGCGCCATCGCCGAGGTTCGGTTCCTTGGAGAGTGATCTCGAGCTCCTAGAGAGATGCCGGGCGGGCGACCAGGGGGCGTTCACCCAACTGATGCGGCGGCACGAACAACAGGTGTTCGCCATCGCCTTCAGAACACTGGGCGACCGCAACGACGCTGCGGACGCCGTCCAGGACACTTTCATCAATGTCTTTCGGCGCTCCGGCAGCTTCCGCGGCGACAGCGCTTTTTCGACCTGGCTCTACCGCATCGCGATCAACGCGTCGAAGGACGTCCTGCGACGCAAGCTGCGCGCACCAGTACCACAAGAGCAAGACGAAGCACACGAGACCGAGTCCGGCGACCCCGAGATAGGCGAGACCGTCGCAACACACTCGGACCTCGCCGCAGCCCTCGCCAAGCTTCCAGAGGACTACCGCGAGGCCGTCGTGATGTTCGATATCGGCGGGATCCCCTACGACGAGATCGCGACGATCACGGGAGCGGCTCTCGGAACCGTCAAATCACGCATAAGCCGCGGACGCTGGCGCCTCGCCGAACTGATGGAACAACCGACCCCCTCGTCACCGTCCAAGGAAAAGACATGATCGATCACGAACGCTGTTCGGAGCTGCTCGCTGGATACATCTCGGGCACCTCGGAACCTTCGCAACGACACGAGGTCGCCGAGCACCTGCGATCCTGCTCGGCCTGTTCTGCAGAAGAGCGAGCTCTCAGGGCCCTCATGGCCCCGATCGAGCCTTTGACCGAACTAGAAGCCGCGTCGATCCGCAGGGCGGTCCTGCATCAGGTGTCCCCGGCACCAACGCAGCGGGGGCCGCTGGGGGCCAGGCTCGCCCCTTACCTGGGTGCTGCCGCCCTGCTGATGGTCGTGGCGGTGGGAATAGTCAGCATGAACACCGGTGGGTCAGACAGCGAGTCCGCCGACCGCGGTTCGACCGAAGGCGCAGGCGACGATGACGCCGGAGCTCCCGCAGCCGAGAGTGGGCCGGGGGTACTTCAAGAAGACACTTCGGCCGAGAGCAGCCTCAGTTCTGCCCCTCCGGTGTTCTTCAAGGGGGGAAGAACCTCCGAACGCGAACTCCAAGCCCTCGGTCGCAACGGCTACATCGAGTTTGCCGCCAACTACGCTTCGCCGAAGACCTCCTCCGAAGGATCTGACACCGAAGTGGAGGACACCGAGGGTGCAGCTAATGATTCCGATAACCGTTTGGCCCAACCTGGCGAGTTGCTCGATCAGATGGCCGCCGCCGCCGGAGCCCAGGGAGAGGCCGTCCAGGCGTGTGGGCAGCGAGCGCTTTCGGGTCTGGGTGGCTCTGCGCTACCCGTGTATGGCGCTGCGACACGTCTTGAGGGTGAGCGCGTTCTCGTGTTGGGCTTCCTGGTCGATGTGGATGGTTCCTATTCGCACTACTCGCTGTGGATATTTCCCCGTGAATCTTGTGACGAGCCCACCAAGGTCATCGAGGGGAAGATCGCGCGCTGATTTTGCGGAATCACCCGGCCCCCGCGCCGGTTGAGTAGGGTATGGCACAGATGGAAGACATACGCGACGTGATCATCGTTGGTGCAGGGCCTGCGGGGCTAACTGCTGCTATCTACACGGCCCGAGCGAACCTCGCACCACTGATGATCGAGGGTGTCGAGGCCGGCGGCCAACTCATGCTGACAACCGAGGTGGAGAACTACCCGGGATTCGTCGACGGCATCATGGGACCGGAACTGATGGAAAGCATGCGCAAGCAATCTCAACGTTTCGGGACCGAGATCCTCACTGAAAACGTAACCTCCGTCGATCTTGCAGAGCGACCCTTCAAGGTATCGACCGCTTCGGCATCACATCTCACCAATAGCATCATCGTCTCCACTGGTGCTAAGGCTCGGATGCTCGACATCCCCGGAGAACGCGAACTGCTCGGTCACGGGGTTTCAACCTGCGCCACGTGCGACGGCTTCTTCTTTCGAGATCAAGAGCTTCTGGTCGTGGGAGGGGGCGACTCCGCCATCGAAGAAGCGACCTTTCTCACCAAGTTCGCCAGCAAGGTCACGGTCGTGCACCGAAGGGACAGCTTGAGAGCGTCAAAGATCATGCAAGACCGAGCCCGGTCGAACCCCAAGATCGAGTTCCTTTGGGACACGGTGTTGACCGAAGTGACCGGCGACGGCAAAGTCACCGGCGCCAAGACCAAGAACCTAAAGACCGGCGAAGAAGGCACGATCGCTGCGGGGGGCATCTTCGTGGCCATCGGGCACATCCCCAACACCTCCTTGTTCGAAGGCAAGCTCGATCTGATCGAGGGCTACATCCGCACCCAACCCGGCTCAACGGCGACTTCGGTGAAAGGCGTGTTCGCTGCTGGGGATGTGGTCGATTACAAGTACCGGCAGGCGATCACGGCCGCCGGGATGGGCTGTCAGGCGGCTATCGACGCCGAGCGATGGCTCGAGAGTCAGCACGACGCCTAAGCCTGCCTAACCTGTAGGGATGAAGTCGCGCCTCTGCGCGGGCGTACTGCTGCTCGCCCTGCTAACCACACCTCTGCCCGCGGCCGGGTCTGGCGTCTATCGCCCGGCCAAGAAGATCGACGGTCGGGTCTTCCCGGTTGCTCGCAGCACCTGGTTCTCGGTGATCAACTTCGCCAACGATTGGTACGCGCCCCGGTACCGCCGGACAGAGGGGCGATGGGCGCTGGTCGGTCGCCACGAAGGCACCGACATCTTCGCCGAGCCTGGGACACCCGTCATGGCGATGACCGGTGGCACCGTGACGAACCTCGGATGGCTTTTCTACTCCGGTTGGAGGGTCGGCATCCGGGGAGACGACGGGCGTTATTGGTTCTACGCCCACCTCAGACGCTACGCTCAGGGCCTATCCGTGGGAGACCGGGTCGAGGCCGGGTCGGTGCTCGGAGAAGTGGGTAACACGGGTTATGGCACGGAACCGGGCCATTCGGGGGAGTTCACCTATCACCTCCACCTCGGCATCCAAGCCGCTGACGGAACCTGGGTGAACCCATACCCGCTGCTGAGAAGCGTCTACAGGAGAACCACACGTTGAAGACATGCAACGACTGATCGTTCAGGGTGACCACTCCGATGAGGTCACCGACGTTCAATCAAGGCTTCGGGACCTCGGTTTCGAGATCGACGACGAGCCCGGACGTTTCGGCCCGTCAACGTTCCGCGCGGTGCGCGCCTTTCAGCAGCGTCGCTATCTACTCGTCGATGGGATCGTCGGACCGCAGACTTGGAACGCGATCGTCGAGGCCTCTTGGCACCTAGGTGACCGAACCTTGTACCTGAAGCGGCCTTTCATGCGCGGGGACGATGTCGTCGCGCTGCAACAACGATTGAATGCTTTGGGCTTCGATGCGGGCCGACAGGATGGGATATTCGGTCCTCTTGCATACGCGGCCGTGCGGGCCTTTCAGCGCGAGTACGGCATCGCCGAAGACGGCATGTTCGGTCCGCGGACGAACGCAGCTCTCGCCGGACTGCGGGTGGATCGCCCAGGCATCCCCGCACGCATCCGCGAAGAGCTGCGCCACCGGCATGGAAGGGGGTTGGCAGGCGAACTGATCGTGGTGGACCCGGGACATGGCGGTGACGACCGCGGGGTGCTCGGACCGAGCGGGGTCGCAGAGGCAGATGTGTGCTGGACGCTCGCCACGTTGGTTGCGGAAAGGCTTGCGGGGGCCGGGGCTCGAGTCCGTTTGTCCCGGACGGAACCTGAAGATCCGACCGAAGAGGAGCGTGCCGGACGCGCTAACGAGATGGGGGCAGACCTAGTGCTCTCTCTCCATCTCAATTCAAACCCCGAGCCGACAGCGGAGGGCAGCAGCATCTACCACTGGGTTACCTCAACCGCAGGCGAGCAACTAGCCGATGCCATCCAGCACGAGGTGGTCACCCACACCGGATGCCGGGACTGCCGCGCGCACCCCCGCAGTTACACGATCCTTCGTGAGACCAAAGCTCCGGCAGTCATGATCGAGCCGGCCTTCATCACGAACCCCGATGAAGAGAAGCTGCTCGATGACCGCGACCACCTGGCGGCATTAGCCGACGCCATCGTCAAAGGTGTCCGTCGCTGGGCCGAAGTCGGGTCGGCGCACTAGCACACCGTTGAGCGGTTCCTTACTCGGGCGAGACCAATGAAGGTCGTCTGGGAGCACCACCGGTGATCAGATCGACGATCCGCTCCAAGTCGTCCACGGACACCACATCGATGACGACTTTGCCCTTGCGCTTGCCGAACTCCACGCGAACGCGCGATCCAAGGTGGTCTGCAAGGGCATGTTGAGCTGCCCCAACGGCGACCGGAGGGGGCGAGCCCTCCCTCGCCGCTCCGTCACCGATCGAGCCGGTCATCTCCAGGAATCGCTTCACGAGAGCATCGGTCTCACGGACCGAAAGCTTCTCTTCCGCAACGCGTTTGGCTACCCGCATCTGGAACGGGTTGTCTTGAAGACCGAGAAGAGCGCGGCCGTGCGCGGCAGTGAGTTTGCGCTCGCGCAACAACAACTGCGCCTCGGTCGGCAGATCCAGCAACCGCAATGCGTTGGTGATGGACACGCGGTTGCGGCCCAGTCGCGTGCCTAGTTCCTCCTGCGTGATGCCCGCTTCTTCGATCAGCTGCTTGTAGGCCGCCGCTTCTTCGATCGGATCGAGATCGGCTCTGTGCACGTTCTCCACCAGCGCTCGCTCGAGCGATCCAACGTCGTCTGTCTCGATGACCATGACGGGAACTTCCGCCGATCCGGCCATCTTGGACGCACGTAGCCGTCTCTCGCCGGCGATCAACTCGAACCGGCCCCCTACCGCGCGCACCAACAGCGGCTGCAGCACCCCAAGTTCTTTGATCGAGGTACTCAGTTCGCTCAACTCTTCGTCATCGAACCTGTCGCGTGGCTGCCTGGGGTTGGGATCGATCAGATCGACCGGTACATGTTGCAGGCCTTCACGGGTCTCGAACTGATCTCCGCGCCCCGACGATGGCAACAAAGCGTCGAGTCCGCGGCCCAATCCACGCTTGCTCATCTATCGACCTCCTGTTCCCAAGGCTGCTGTGGTGGCCATGCGGTGTCGAGGCCCACCGGCTCTGCCACGGTCACGCCATAGCCGCGCCCTCCTGGTCCCGGGATGGGAGGCGGAGGAGGCGGTGCACTCGAGCGCGTCACGAGTCTGTAACGCGCTTCGACCTCGGCCGCTAACAGCTTGTACGCGATCGAACCGCGCGACGACGGATCCAAGGTCAACACCGGTTCACCGAACGAAGGGGCTTCGGACAATCGAACGCTACGCGGGATCACAGTTGCGTAGACAAGATCACCGAAGTGTGCACGCACTTCACCCGCGACCTGAGCCGATAGTTTCGTTCGCGCGTCGTACATCGTCATCAAGAACCCGGCGACGCGTAACTCGGGGTTGAGAGCCTTACGTACTCTCTCGGCGTTACCAAGTAGCTGCCCCAAGCCTTCGAGCGCGTAGTACTCACACTGCACCGGCACGATCAGATCCTGAGCCGCCGCCAACGCGTTCACGGTTAGCAAGCCCAAGGACGGAGGACAGTCGATGAAGATGAGGTCGTAGGTCTCCCCCGCATGTTCCAGCGCCTCGGCGAGCTTGCGCTCCCGTGCGATGGCGCCGACCAACTCGACCTCGGCACCCGCGAGATCGAGTGAAGCCGGAACACAGTCGAGTCCCTCGATCTCCGTCTTGCAGACGATCTCTGACAAAGGAGCCTCATCCAGTAAAAGGTCGTAAGTGGAGCGTTGCACGGTGCGGTGATCGATCCCCATGCCGGTCGTGGCGTTGCTCTGAGGGTCGATGTCGACGACGAGGATCCGGTGCCCGCGAAGGGCCAGAGCCGCTCCGAGGTTGACCGCAGTGGTCGTCTTGGCAACCCCGCCCTTCTGGTTGGCCACGCATACGAGACGGCCGCGCCCCGCCTGCAAAGGCCGGGCTTCCAGGAGTTTCCATTCACTAGAAACTGGGGGATTCTGCAAATCTACGCTTTCGGTAGTGATCGGTTGACCCGGACTATAGCAATGCCTTTTTCCCACTCTTCTGCCCCCTCGGGGACGGCAGATCCGGCCCCACAGAAGACGGCTATCGTCCCGCCGGACGTCGTTAGCGGCACAAGCAGCCCAAGCGCCTCGGCGGGCCCGGCTAGCGCCCGCGCCGTGGCCAGCGCGTGGCCCCCGGGCCATCTCTGGGACGCCTCCTGTGCCGTTGCCCGCACCACCTCGACGTTGTCGAGACCGAGTTCGCGGACCACCAGCTCGAGGAACCCGGCGCGCTTGGAGCGAGGCTCGATCAGTCGCCACAGTCTGGTTGGGCTAGCAATGGCGAGCGGTATCCCGGGCAGTCCGGCCCCCGAACCGACATCCGCGCAGGGACCGGCGGGTGCCAGCTCCACCAGCGGAGCGAGCCGAAGGGAGTCCTGGATGTGGCGTTCCTCGAGGCGATCGAGGTCCGCCAAAGAGACCAGGTTGATCTTTGGGGCGTAGCGCCGGAGCAACCCGGCATAGATCTCGAGCTTCACATCCCTCAGTATCCCGCCCGCGAGAAGGCCCCGCCTAGCCGGGCAGGGCCTTGAACCTGTTTTCGCAGGTCAGAGCATGTAAATCGCTAAACGTTACTCGGCTCTGACGACCACCTTTCGGTTTGGCTCTTCGCCCTCAGAGAATGAAACGACCCCGTCGACGTCGGCTACCGCATCGTGGACGATCTTGCGCTCGTAAGCCGACATGGGCTCGAGCTCGATCTCGGTGCCACGCTCAAGGGCGCGCTCGGCGATGGAACGGGCGTAATCGACCAATGAGGCCTTGCGGCGGGCTCGGTAGCCTTCGACGTCCACGAGCAGCCGTGCTCTCGAACGAAGCGTGCGCTGGACCGCGGTGCGGGTGAGCTCCTGGAGCGCGTCGAGGGTCTGGCCCCGCCGCCCGATCAAGATCCCGAGGTCCTCGCCGACCACGTCGATGTGGGCGGTTTCATCATCGAAATCCGCCGTTACTTCGGCCTCTAGGCCCATCGATCCGACTACCCCACTGATGAAGCTGCGTCCGGCCTCGGCTACCTCCTGCGGGGTCGCCGGCTCCTCCTCGGTTACTGGTGCCGTTTCCTGCATGCCGGGGGTTGTCTGGAGTTCGTCTTGGTCGCTCATCGCCTCTTCTTCTTCTTGCTGGACGGATGGGGACGGGACTTCGATGTACTCGGTCCGGGATCCACGCCCGGACCCTCCGACTTCGCCGTTACACCCTTACCCTGGGTGGCACGGCTCTTACCGCTCGCCTGCGACGTGGCCTTCCCGGATGCGGTGTCCGAAGCCTTCGGCGGGGTCTTCGGCTTGGGTGCACCCGGTGGTGGAAGGGGAGCCGCCTTCAGGATTATCCGTTGCTGCACGATCGTCCACAGGTTGGTGGTCAACCAGTACACGAGCAGTCCGGTGGCGAAGTTGAAGGCGAAAACCATCAGCAGGATCGGCATGATACGGGTGAACATCTGCATCTGCTGCGCCTGGGGATTGTTCTCCATCGAGGTCCCCCGCTGGGCCTGGAGCTGCTTCTGACTGTAGTAGGTGGTGTAACCCATCGCCAGGATCAACAGCAGGTAGGGGATGAAGGACACGAATCCCGACCCACAGGCCGTAGAGATCGTGGTGCTGGGCTCCCCACTCAGTACGTCGCTCGGGTAGCAGTCCAAACGCACCCCCAAGAAGCTGTTGATGCGCAGGGCGCTCTCGGTGAGGTCGGCGGCCAGCCCCCACTTGGCGTCCATGTAGTCCAGTGGCGTCCTGATGACGTGGAACAGAGCGATCATCACGGGGATCTGCATCAGGAGTGGAAGGCAACCACCCAAAGGGTTCACCCCATGCTCCTTGTACAGCTTCATCATCTCTTCGTTCAGCTTCTGACGATCGCCCTTGTGTTTGGCTTGCAGCTTCTTGACCTCGGGCTGGATCACCGCCATCTCGCGCATCGAACGCGTCTGCTTGATCGAAAGGGGCAGTAGCAGCACTCGGATCGCTACCGTGAGCAGGATGATCGCCAGCCCGTAGCTCTTGATGAGCGCGTAGAAGCCGGCCAGGCCGGCAGCGAAAACCTCGAAGAAACCCCATTCCATCAGCCGGTCCTCCGGACGGTCGGGGTCGTTGGCTCAGGCACTGGGTCGAAACCTCCTTCATGGAACGGGTGACAGCGGGCGATCCGCTTGCTTCCCAACCACGTCCCCTTTAGGGGTCCATGGGTCTTTATCGACTCGACCATGTAGGTCGAACAAGTGGGGTGATACCGGCACGAACGGGGCAGAACGGGCGACACGAAGCGCTTGTAGAGCCCGACCAGGAACAGCAACGGCACCGTCAAGATCCGTCTCACTGGATGGCACCCCGGATACTGGACACCATTTCTTGGAAATCGAGTCTGGCCGCCGACTCGTCGGTCCGGATCATCAGATCGACGCCCGCAGGCAACGAAGCTGCCGCTACCGCCGCCCGCAACCTGCGCCGGATGCGGTTCCGTTTGACCGCCGAGCGAGCTCGAACCGCCATCACCAACCTCACCGTTTCACCCTGGGAGCGCAGATAGCTGATCGACAACCCTGAGCCTCGGACGCTGCGGCCCTTCGCAAGGACGCGGCCGATGTCACCACGCTTGCTTAGCGAAGTGACCTGCGACACGGCTATGGATCAGGCCGAGAGCCGGGCGCGTCCCTTGCCCCGGCGGCGCTTGAGGATCATGCGTCCCGCCCGGGTCTTCATCCGGGCACGGAAACCGTGCTTACGCTTGCGACGCCGATTGTTCGGCTGGAAGGTTCTCTTGCTCACTACGGACCTCTTCCTTCTAGATCGCCCACTGCGTCCGCGCTTGGTCGTCGCGTGAGAACGGGGGGGCTTCAGCGGTGCCGCAGCAGTATAGCGGCTGGTAATCACACCAGCGCATACGAGTTTTCCACAGTTGTTTCGCGCCTTGCCTCATTGTTTCGCGTACCCCCCCTTTCCGACTTGACGCTACCCAGGCCATCATCGCAAGGTGTCGGTCGGTCGGCGCGCTTCAGAGCGTTACGAGCCGGTGGCACTTCCCCCTAGCGCCAGCATCGCGAGCATTGTCAACACCTGTGGAAACAGTTGTGGGCAACCCACTCATGCTGTGCGGCTCGCCGCCTTTTCGTGTCTAGGCAAACCCGTCGATCAGCGGGGACAACTGTTCAAAGATCGTCCATCGAACCTGTGGATAAACGGGTTCGAGCAAGAAGGGGGAGAGCGTTGCAAGGTTCAGTCGAGGCAGGTATCGAAGTACCGCGGGCATCCACAGATCCCCTTCCCAGCGCCGATCAGATCTGGGAGGACGCCTGCACCGAACTTCGAGACACCCTCTCTGAAGGCAACTTCAGTGCTTGGTTCTCTCGGACCAAGCCTCTCGGACTCGATGGCAGCACCTTCGTGCTGGCGGTCCCCAACACCTTCCACAAAGACTGGATCGAGACTCGCTACCTCGACGAGGTCGGCCAGGCGATCAGCAACGCGGCCGGCAATCCCCTAGCGGTAGCAGTGGTCACCGACGGTTCGATCCCCGACGCCGAACAGGGCCTGTCTGAGAGCGAACTGGCTGCAGTGTCCGTCGCATCTGCTCCCTCGTCGGCCGAGACCCCGTCGTTCCACCCCAAGTACACCTTCGACTCTTTCGTGATCGGCTCCTCGAACCGCTTCGCCCATGCCGCTGCTCTAGCCGTGGCTGAGGCCCCCGCTGATGCTTACAACCCGCTGTTCATCTATGGAGGAGCCGGCCTGGGCAAGACCCACCTCCTCCATGCCGTCGGCCACTACGTCCGCCAGTTCATCCCCGACATGGTGGTTCGCTACGTGTCCACCGAACAATTCATGAACGACTTCATCCTCGCGTTGCAGACGCGCACGATCCCCGACTTCCACAAGCGATACCGGATGGCCAACCTCCTACTCATCGACGACATCCAATTCCTTGAGGGTAAGGAGAGGACCCAGGAGGAGTTCTTCCACACCTTCAACGCGCTCCATCCCAAGAGCCAGATCGTCATCACCTCGGACCGGCCTCCCAAGAAGATCCCCACCCTAGAAGAGCGCTTACGCACCCGGTTCGAGTGGGGACTGATCACCGACATCCAACCCCCAGACCTCGAAACCAGGCTCGCCATCCTCCAGAAGAAATCCTTCACAGAAGGTTTGTCGGTCCCTGCCGACGTTCTCTCGTTCATCGCGTCACGCATCCAAACCAACATCCGCGAGTTGGAAGGTGCCCTGATCCGTGTTGTCGCCTATTCCTCTCTAACGCGCTCGGAAGTCACCTTGGAACTGGCCCAGAACGTCTTACAGTCCCTGCTCCCAGACGGTGTCGAAGCTCGCGTTACCTCCGATCTCGTCATATCGATCGCCGCGGAGTACTTCGACGTGACCCCCGAGGAGATCTGTTCTTCTAGCCGCTCGCGCCCCCTCGTCAACGCTCGCCAGATGGCTATGTACCTGTGCCGTGAGCTCACCGATCTCTCCTTACCTAAGATCGGAGAACGCTTCGGGGGACGCGACCACTCGACGGTTATCTACGCCAACAACAAGGTTCGCGAACTGATGAATGAGCGCCAAAGCACCTTTGAGCAGGTTGGTGAGCTCACCACTCGGATCCGTCAACAGGCCGCTCGTGGATAACTCCTTCGACCCTGCGCGAACTCTCGATAACACTGCCCATCGAGATTTGTTCGCGCCTCTTGCCCGTAGCTCTGAACATCCAGATCCACCTCGATCGCGCAAGCCGTCGGCATCTCTGACCTGCGAGAACGCCCGAAGTCCACAGTTTCAACACCCCCTACTAGTACTTCTAAGGGATCTATCTATAAGAACAACTCTGGTCGCCGCTGTGAACAGGTCCAGTCTCTTTGACACAGGTCGTCGCTACGGTCTTGGTCTGCAACTAGCCTCAGGAGGATCCCGATGAAATTCCGTTGTGAGCGAGATGACCTTCTCGAAGCCGTCCAGTTCGCGTCGCGAGCGATCTCGAACAGGGCGACTTTGCCTGTCCTTTCTGGACTGAGGATCGAGGCGACCGAGTCGGGCAAAGTCGTCGTGGCCGCCACCGATCTCGAGTTGACGATGGAGACGGCGTTCCAGGCTGGCGTGGATGAACCGGGAACGGCGATCGTTCCCGGTCGTCTTTTCGGGGAGATGTCGAGAAGCTTAGGGATGGGACAGGTGTCGGTGGTCTCGGGAGATGCCGAGGTCGAGATCTCCTCTGGGCGGGGACAATTCCGGGTGAAGGCACTGGCGCCAGACGACTATCCGGCGCTCCCACTAGAAGATCGTGATGTCTCGGGCGACGAGATCACGATCGAAGTTGAGGCTTCGGTACTTTCGACCGCTTTGTCGCAGGTTATCCGTGCGGCATCGGGCGACGAGAGCCGCCAAGTTCTAACCGGGGTTTTGTGGGAGATCGAATCGGGTCGCGTGACGGTAGCGGCCACCGACTCGTACCGCCTTGCCGTTAGGTCGATCGACATCGTTGGTGGCGCGGCGGAGCTCAAGAAGGTCGTTCTGCCGGCACGCGCTCTTGGTGAGCTGGCGCGAGCGCTACAGGGTTGCGGAGGCACCGTACGAGCGACCATGAAGGAGAACCTCGTTGCGTTTGCCGTACCTCGATCGGTCGAAGGGTCCTCGGGCGGTGGAGAGTCGGTCATCGGGTCTCGATTCATCGAGGGAGAGTTCCCGAATTACCGCCAACTTCTTCCGCAGGGGTATCCGAATGCTCTAACCGTCGACCGGGAAGCGCTGCTGGAAGTGACCAAGCGAGTTGGACTGCTGGCCCAGAACAACCTCCCGGTCAAGCTGAACCTCTCCACCGAGCTCGAGATCTCGGCTCACACACCCGACGTCGGTGAAGGACAAGAGGTGCTGGACGCCACCTACGAAGGGTCCGAGCTCGTCATCGCCTTCAATCCTCAGTTCCTGCACGAAGGTGTCTCAGCGGTTCAGACGGCGAACATCGTGCTGGAGGCAGGGGACGGACTGAAGCCGGCGATCATCCGGGGTGAGGGCGAGTCTGCGTTCACTTACCTGCTGATGCCGGTGAGGCTGTCTTAGTGCCCCGAGTCACCAATACCGTTGCATTCGAGCGATCCTGCATCCCCGGTGGCTGCGTTGTTCGTCGGCTCCGTACTCCCCGGTACGCACCGCTCGCGTCTTGCCCTCCGAGAGCAGTGTCGCTCTCGGTGCAGGCGAACTAACGACTCGGGACACTAGGTCGTTGCGTGTCGGTGCTCTCTCGCTTGAGAACTTCAGGAACTACGAGTTGCAGAAGGTGGAACTACGCCCAGGCCTGAATCTGATCTTGGGGCGCAACGCTCAAGGGAAGACGAATCTTCTCGAAGCGGTTTACCGGTTGAGTGGGCTTGCGTCTCCGCGAGGTCCTGATTCCCTGCTCGTGCGTGAGGGGGCGGAGACAGCACTGATCCACGCCGACGTTACCCGGGGTTCGCGAACGGTCCACGTCGATATGGAGCTGCGGGGGGGCCGCGCTGCTCGCGCTCTGATCAATCGCAAGGCGGTGCCCTCCGCCAAGGCCCTCGGCGAGCTGGCGGTCAGTGTCTTCTTCGGGCCCGACGAACTGTCGCTGGTCAAGGGGTCGCCCGACGGCCGTCGGCGGTTCTTGGACGATCTCGTCGTGAAGCTTCGCCCGGCTCAGGTAAGCATCCGTCGCGATTTCGAACGCGCGCTCAAGCAGCGGAACGCGCTCTTGCGAGGGATGGCGCGGGGGACGCAATCGGATCAAGGATCGCTGGAGGTTTGGGATGAGACCTTCTGCAGTGCTGCGGCGGCCCTCGGGGCCGCCCGGTTGCGTGCTCTTGCGGCGCTCATCCCCTTCGCTTCCCGTCGCTATCGGGAGATCGCCGGGGGTGGTGAGCTTGACCTGACCTATGTCAGTAGTTGGTGCCTTCCCGATGCCGCAGCTGCCGCGCTGTCCGATCCTGATGAGATCGACCCCGTCCAACTGGCTGCTCTGTTGGCCGACCGGATCTCGCAGGTGCGAAGGGGTGAGCTCGAACGCGGTATGACCTTGGCGGGGCCTCAACGCGATGATGTCAACGTGGGGCTCGACTCTCCTGGCAGCGCGTTCGGCATGCTCGACGCGCGCAACTTCGCGTCACAAGGCGACCAACGTTCAACCGCACTGGCACTGAAGATCGGCGAACACGACCTCCTCAGCGGAGCTTTGGACGACGCTCCTATCCTCTTACTGGACGACGTTTTCTCCGAACTAGATCCTCAGCGGCGAAGGTGGCTGCGCGACGCAGTGCGGGGGATCGGGCAAACCCTGCTCTCCTCGGCCGAGGTGGACTCGTACCAGAGCCTGGAAGCGGAGGCGGTTTTCGAGGTCTCGCAAGGCATGGCTCGCTTGTTGGAGGCAGGGTGATGAGTGACCCCATCAAGATCAAGGACCTGCTCGGTACTGTCGGGGAGAAGTTGGGTGTGCGTTCGGCGGCGAAGACCGGTGCGATCTGGCAGCACTGGGAAGAGATCGTCGGCCCAGCCATCGCTGGACACGCCGAGCCAACCTCACTGCGCGAGGGAGTTCTGCGGGTTCGCACGGACTCGCCTACGTGGGCCACTGAGATCACTTACCTTGCCCGCGAGATCGTGCGCAAGGCTAACGAAGTAGCCGGCGAGGCTCTTGTCGGTGAGTTGAAGGTATGGACCTCACCCGCCGAGGTGACGCGCTCGCGCCAGGCGCCTGCCCGCACCTCGGCCGACGAACGTCCTGCCGGGCCTCCCCACACGGACCCCGTAGAGGCGCTGGAAGCGGCGCGGGCCGCATGGGCCAGGAGGCATTCAGAGGGAGGCAAAGATGGTCTGTAATGGGGGGTGCCACGCGCCGGGTGCTGTGCGATCTGGGGGCCGCAGAGACCCCGCAGAGACCCCTTTGAGGAGCGCGTGACTGATATGATCGACCCCATGGATCCCCGTTGCCCGGCCTTTGCTACACGCGCCCGCCATAGGGCCGCGAGCACCCGATCCGAGACCATCTCGGAAGTGGCCGGCAACGTTGTCAGACAAGGAGAGAACCTCGACTAAGGCAAACATCCCTGCGGCGAAAACGAAGACTGCATCGACCTACACAGCTGAAGACATCACCGTTCTCGAGGGACTCGAACCCGTGCGGAAGCGGCCCGGCATGTATATCGGGTCTACCGGTGTTCGAGGTCTGCACCATCTCGTCTACGAGGTTGTCGACAACTCGGTGGACGAAGCTATGGCGGGTTACGCGGACCGGATCGTGGTCGAACTGCTGGCGGACGGAGGATGCCGGGTAGCGGACAATGGGCGAGGTATCCCCGTTGATGTCGTCAAAGGCACCGGTAAGACCGCTGTTGAGGTTGTTCTAACCACGTTGCATGCTGGAGGAAAGTTCAACAAAGAAGGTGGCGGTTACCAAGTTTCCGGTGGTTTGCACGGTGTCGGCGTCTCCGTCGTCAACGCTTTGTCGACCAAACTCGAGATCGACGTTGTGCGTGACGGTAAGCATTGGCACCAAGAGTACGACCGAGGTAAACCCAAAGCCAAGCTGAAGGCGGTCAAGGCAGCCAAGCGCACCGGGACCACGGTCACCTTCTGGCCCGACCCCGAGATCTTCGAAGAGACCACCGAGTTCAAGTTCGACACTCTCGTGCAGCGTCTGCGCGAGATGGCGTTTCTGAATCGCGGGCTCGAGATCCGCCTGATCGATCAGCGACCTGAAACCGCGATCGACGGCGAGCAACAGCAAGAGATCTTCAAGTACAACGGCGGGATCGTTGATTTCGTCAAACACCTGAATGCAAGTCGCGACGCGGCGAACAAGCGTGTCGTGTACTTCGAGGCGAAGGCTGCAACGCATGAGCTCGAGATCGCCATGCAGTGGACTACCGGTTACACCGAATCGGTGCATACGTTCGCCAATAACATCAACACGCACGAAGGCGGTATGCACGAGGAGGGGTTTCGGAACTCTCTAACCCGAGTCATCTCTAACTATGCCAAGGCCAAGGGTCTGCTTAAGGAGAAGGACGAGGGGTTAACGGGCGAAGACTGCCGCGAAGGCCTCACGGCTGTGGTGTCCGTTCGACTGCGTGAGCCACAGTTCGAGGGACAGACCAAGACGAAACTCGGTAACACCGAGATCCGATCTTTCGTGCAGACATCCACGTACGAGAAGCTCAGTGAGTTCATGGAGGAGCATCCTTCCGAGGCGCGCGCCATCTGTAACAAGGCGATCGCTGCTGCACGTGCTCGCGTCGAGGCTCGCAAAGCGCGCGATGTGGTGCGCCGCAAGTCACTGCTCGAGTCATCGACCCTTCCGGGCAAGCTTGCCGATTGTCAAACCCGTGATCCGCACGAAGCAGAGCTGTTTATCGTCGAGGGTGATTCGGCCGGTGGCTCAGCGAAACAGGCGCGTGCTCGCGAGTTCCAAGCGATCCTGCCCTTACGCGGAAAGATACTCAACGTCGAGCGCGCGCGTCTGACCAAGATCCTCGAGAACAAAGAGATACAGGCCATCATCACTGCTGTCGGTACCGGCATCGGCGAGGACTTCGACCTTGGCAAGTGCCGCTACCACAAGATCGTTTCGATGGCAGATGCCGATGTTGACGGAAGCCACATCAAAACGCTGCTCCTCACGTTCTTCTTCCGCTACATGCCGGAGTTGATCGAGGCCGGCTACGTATTCGTCGCTGCTCCACCTCTGTACCGGGTCCCTTATAAGGGCAAGGTGCACTACTTCCGCAACGACGCTGATCTCGACGCGTTCCGCGAGGCCCAATCGGCGTCCAAGCTCGAAGCGTCTCGTTTCAAGGGGCTCGGCGAGATGAATCCTTCAGAGTTGTGGGAAACCACTCTTGACCCGGACAAGCGGGTGCTCTTGCGCGTGACGATGGAAGACGCAGCACTTGCGGACAACATCTTCACGGTGCTCATGGGCGACGACGTCGAGTCCCGTAAGAACTTCATCCAGCGCAACGCTAAAGACGTTCGCTTCCTAGATATCTGAGGGTGATCGAGTGAGTCCCGGAGGAAAACCGTTCCAAGACAAGCTGCCCGGTGATGACGGCCCGGGTGGCATCGGCGAAGTAACCATCGAGGAAGAGGTTCAACAGTCATTCCTCGAGTACGCGATGTCGGTCATCGTGTCGCGTGCACTCCCGGACGCTCGTGACGGCCTCAAGCCCGTTCACCGCCGCATCCTGTTCTCTGCTCTCGAGGCGGGACTGCGCCCCGACCGTCCCTTCCGTAAGTGCGCGGCCCTCGTCGGTGACGTGATGAAGAAGTACCACCCTCATGGTGACCAGGCGATCTACGACGCGCTGGCGCGCCTGGCACAGGATTTCTCGACGCGTTATCCGCTGATCGACGGTCAGGGCAACTTCGGTTCCATCGACGGCGACGCACCAGCCGCCATGCGCTATTGCGTGACCGGAGACACGCGCGTCCGGACCCCTCATGGCACTGTTCGGATCGATTCGTTGGCCGACCTGCCCGAGGACTCCGAAGCGGACGTCGACATGAAGGTGACAGGGCTTCATGGCGACCCCGTGCGTATCACCAAGGTATTCAATTCCGGGGTTCACCCCACACTTCACGTGAGAACCTCTGAGGGGTTCGAGCTAACGGGCACGCACAATCACCCCGTCTTGTGTCTCGAAAGTGTCGCGGGCGTGCCGATGCTGCAATGGAAGCTGCTCGAGGAGGTTGAACCGGGCACGTACGTAGCGATGGCTCGACACGGTGTAGACGAGATGGGTGATCTTGACCCCTCCGAGCGTGCGATTGCGGTCCTAACAGGCGCCTGGCTGGCGGAGGGTTTCGCATCCGAGAACCGTGCTGGTTTCAATAGCCTCGACAAGGACTACTTCGACGAGGTGCTCGCCGCGTATGACCATGTTGTCGGGGGCCCTCGTTACGTCTCCTCTCGCACGATCCGCTCGGGGGATACCCTTTACGAGCTCGACGTACAGAACATGGACGCGTTCAGCGACAGTGCGATCGCGGTGTTCAAAGGTGCCAAGAGCGAGGACAAGAGCGTTCCCGAACTCGTTTGGAACGCATCGCCCGGTTTCAAGCAGGCCTTCCTGCGGTCCCTGTTCGAAGGGGATGGGTCCAGCTCGATCCTGGGTCGTAACACGATCCAGATCAGCTACTCCACCCGAAGTTTCCAACTCGCTCAAGACGTCCAGGATCTCCTGTTGGAGTTCGGGATCGTTTCGCGCCAGTCCTTGAGCGCTCGGGGCGAGATCAAGGTAGTGATCACCAACCGAAGGGATGCCCGCCGGTTCGCCACATCGGTTGGCTTCCTGGGTAGGAAGCAGCTCAAGCTCCAGGCCGCCTTGGACTCGATCCCGGCTGAGAGCCGAGCGATGTCGAGCGACCACATCCCCTTCCTGGCGAGTTACGTCCGCCTTGAAGGAGCTCAAACTTGGCGCGACCGCGAGTGGCTGATCAAACACAACATCGATCACATCGAGCGCTGGGAACGTGATCGTGAGGAGATCCTTAGCCACATCACCTCCGACGAAGTAAAGGCGGTTATCGCCCCACTCACGACCGGGGAGTACTACTTCGCCCGCGTTGCGACCGTCGAGGACGCGGGGAACATGCCCGTCTATTCGGTGCGGGTCGACACCGACGACCACGCTTTCATCGCGGGTGGGTTCGTGAACCACAACACGGAATCGCGGTTGTCGAAGTTGGCCATGGAGTTGGTGCGAGACATCGATGAAGAGACCGTTGATTTCGAACCCAATTACGACGGCTACGAGATGCAACCGACGGTGTTGCCGGCACGGTTCCCGAACCTGTTGGTCAACGGCTCCAGCGGGATCGCCGTCGGGATGGCGACGAACATCCCCCCGCACAACCTGGGTGAGGTCATCGACGCCGTTACCGAGGTTCTCGAAGACCCCGACCTGATCAAAGACAAAGAGAAGATGCTCAAGGCCGTGATGAAGCACATCAAGGGCCCTGACTTCCCAACGGGGGCATTGATCCTGGGTCAGCAAGGCATCAAGGATGCATACCTGACGGGACGCGGATCGGTGAAGATGCGCGCCGTTTGCGAGATCGAGGAAGGTCCCAAAGGCAATCCCAGGATCGTCATCACGGAACTTCCCTATCAGGTGAACAAGGCGCGCCTGCAGGAAAAGATCGCCGAACTGGTTCACGCGAAGGACAACAAGCTCGAAGGCATCGCGGACATCCGCGATGAATCTTCCGAGCGTGGTGGCATGCGCGTCGTCATCGACCTCAAGAAGACGGCCGTGCCGCAGGTGGTGCTCAACACGCTCTACAAACGGACCCAGCTACAGGACAACTTCAACGTCAACGTCCTGGCGTTGGTTGACGGTGTACCTCGCACGCTGAACGTCGCAGAGGCCATCGAGGCCTACATCAATCATCAGATCGAGGTCATCACGAGGCGCACGAAGTACCGGCTGCGCAAAGCCGAAGAACGCAGCCATATCCTCGAAGGCCTCATCATCGCCCTCGACCACATCGACGAGATCGTGGCCTTGATCAGAGCTGCCGCGGATGTTGAAACGGCGCGGACCCAACTGATGGAGCGATTCGGGCTCAGCGAGATCCAAGCCCAGCACATCCTGGACATGCCGCTCAAGCGCCTAACGGGACTCGAGCAAGACAAGATCCGGGCCGAGTACGAAGAGCTTCAGAAAACGATCAAAGAACTGAAAGCAATCCTTGCGGACCCCAAGCGCGTACTGTCGCTGATCGCCAGCGAGCTCAAGGAAGTCAAAGAGCGATTCGCCGACAAGCGTCGTAGCCGGATCGTCCCCGATGAGGGCGAGTTCGACATCGAAGATCTGATCGCGGATGAGGATCTGGTCGTATCGGTATCCCGTGATGGATACGTGAAGAGCGTGCCGCTCGATACCTATAGGCGTCAGGGGCGTGGCGGCCGGGGTGTGCGTGGGGCGAGCCTCAAGGAAGGTGACATCGTCGAGCACCTCATCACCACCACGGCGCACGCCTACCTGTTGCTCTTTAGCACCAACGGACGCGTGTATCGCTTGAAAGCTCATGAGATCCCGAAGCGTGATCGCAATGCGCGTGGTACTGCAGTGGTCAACGTCGTCTCGATGCGTCCTGAGGACAAGGTAGCGGCCGTTATCGACACACGTGATTACGAGAGCTACCGCTATCTATTGATCGCAACCAAGAACGGGATGGTCAAGAAGACCGCTTTCCAGGAGTACGACTCATCCCGGCGTGAGGGGATCATCGCGGTCAACCTCAAAGAGGGTGACGAAGTCGTCAAAGTGCAACCCACATCGGGGAATGACGACGTCTTGTTGATCACAGGCAAAGGTCAGGCTATCCGGTTCAAAGAGGAGCACGTGCGGCCGATGGGACGCACAGCAACCGGCGTTATCGGTATCAAGCTTGCGCCGGACGACAGCGTCGTCGCCTGCGATGTGATCGGGGATGACGGCAAAGCGGATCTGCTGGTCGTAACAGACTCTGGTTACGGGAAGCGCACGAGGTTGAAGGATTTCCCGCGCAAGGGACGCGCCGGCAAGGGTGTGATCGCGATGAAGCTGACCAGGGTGCGCGGCGAGATCGTCGGTGCTCATGTGGTGCACGAAGGAGATGAGGTGTTCTTGATCTCGAGTGACGGGGTGGTTATCCGTATGGGTACCGACACGATCTCTCGTCAGGGACGCCCGGCAACCGGCGTGCGGGTCATGAATCTCGCTACCGAGGGCAGGATCTCGGCCCTCGCCCCGGTTGTCGGTGAGTCTGACGACGGCCAGAGCCAGTTGCCCGACGCCTGATGCCGCGGGCGACCAGCCAATCGCCCATACTGTTTACCCAGTGGACAACCAGCGGCCATCTAAGCCTTCAAGCGGTTCCGGTGGAGCCGATGACGACCGCGGCCTTTTCGAGATCCTCGACGCCCCGCTGCCTTCTGAAGTAGCCCGCAAGGAGGGCCGTTTCGACACTCCGCCACCCCGGCGCCGTGAGCCGCCCCGGCGGTCCGTCGACCCTACCCCGCCGGTCCGGAGGCGGCCGGCGGCCCCGGAACCTTTCGAGCCCCCGGTGGTCCCTCCTGCCGGGGCATATCCACAGCCCGATGTTGACGAGCAGACCCGACCGATGCCGGTGCGGTCTGCTCAACGCAGACGAGAGCGGCGTGGGAGACCGGTGCGCCCGTCCGCCACCGGGGTTCGTCGAGTAAAGCGAACGCTCAAGCACATCGACCCGATAAGCGTGTTGAAGGTTTCGCTCGTTTTCTACACGTTCTTTCTGCTCGTGTGGCTGGTCATCATGGCGGTCGTCTACACCGTCTTGAATGGCATGGGCTTGTTCGACCAACTCGAGAGTCTCGGAACCGATCTGGTGCTTCCCGCCCTGCAGAACGAGATCACACTCGGCACGGTCGAGAAGTGGACCTTGCTGGTAGGGATCTTCTGCGTCATCGGTGGGTCGATCCTGAACGCCTTCTTGGCGTTTCTCTACAACATCATCTCCGACGTCGTCGGGGGGATCGAAGTCTCCTTCAACGAGCGCGCTGAACCGTAGTTCCCGGGATCTTTTATGACTCCTAGGATGTCGGCCGGGCACTCGTCGACGGAGGTGACATGTCGGATCCGATGATCTCGCTCGATGGAGTCACGAAGCGGTTCGCTTCGGGTTCTAACGCGGTCGAGGATCTGTCGCTCGATGTTCCCAAGGGGGAAACGGTCGTCTTGGTCGGCCCCTCCGGTTGCGGCAAGACCACCACCATGAAGTTGATCAACCGTCTCGTCGAACCGACGACCGGCACGATCACGGTCAATGGTGTCGATATCTTGAGGCAAGATCCCGTCGAGCTGCGCCGAAGCATCGGTTATGTGATCCAAAGCATCGGGCTGATGCCTCATCGCACGGTCGAGCAGAACATCGGCATGGTCCCGCGTCTGATGGGATGGCCCGGCTCCAAGATCGCCGATCGTGTCCGAGAGCTATCCGAGATGTTCGAACTGGACGCCACCCTTTTGAAGCGATATCCGTCGGAGTTGTCCGGCGGGCAACGGCAACGGGTCGGTGTTGCCCGAGCGCTTGCAGCGGACCCTCCCGTGATGCTCATGGACGAACCCTTTGGGGCAGTTGATCCCATCGTGCGTGAGAGATTGCAAGACCAGTTCTTGGCGCTGAAAGCCGAACTTGCCAAGACCATCGTCTTCGTTACGCACGACATCGATGAAGCGATCAAGATGGCCGATCGCATCGCGATCTTGAACACCGGCGCGAGGGTAGAGCAGTATGCGCCTCCCCTGGAGATCCTGCGCGATCCTGCTAACGATTTCGTCCGTGACTTCGTGGGGGCCGAACGTGGTCTCAAGCGATTGGCGCTCAGCATCGTGGGCGACATCGATGTTGAGAAGGGCCCTGTGGTGTCGCGCACGGCGTCCGTTGCAGAAGCAGAGGCCGAGATGGATAGGTCCGGGTTCGACTGGGTCAGCGTGGTGACCGACGGCGAGCTGGCCGGTTGGGTGGATCGCGACGCGCTGAAAGGTGTTTCAACCGTCGGAGATGCCAAGGCTCGGCCCTTCTCCGCTTACGTCACGGCAGAGGACTCATTGCGGCAAGCCCTGGACTCGATCGTCACTTCTCGTACCAATGTCGCCGTGGTCGTGTCCGAAGGACAGCGTTACCGGGGCATCCTGACGCTAGAAGGCCTGTCTAAGGGCCTGAGCTCGTGAACGATCTCTTTCGTTGGGACTACGTCTTTGATCATCTCGATGAGATCCAGGCGAGCACACTCGAACATCTGAAGCTGACTCTTCTAGCGGTCGGTGTCGGTCTGCTGATCTCTTTCCCCCTGGCTCTTCTAGCGCACCGCGTCCGGTGGACATACGGCCCGATCACGTGGGTGACCGGCGTGATGTTCACGATCCCCAGCCTGGCATTGTTCGCTTTTCTCGTCCCGTTCACGGGCCTGACCGTACTAACCGCCGAGATCGGACTCGTCTCCTATACGTTGCTGATCCTCATCCGGAACATCGTCAGTGCACTCGATGCGGTTCCGGCCGACGTTCGGGAATCCGCGGTCGGTATGGGATTGAGTCCGGGGCAAGTGATGTGGCGAGTGCAGGTACCGCTCGCCCTCCCCGTGATCTTGGGTGGTGTTCGCATAGCGACGGTCACTACCATCGGACTCGTTACCGTGACTGCCGTGATCGGGCAGGGCGGCGTCGGGACCTACATCTTGAGCGGACTTCGTAGCCTGGTCCCGACGTTCACCATCCTGGGAGCAGCTTTGGCGATCATCTTGGCCGTGACCATGGATCGTTTGCTGGTTCTGGTCGAGAAGCTTGTTACTCCCTGGGCACGATCCAGAAGCGCGAGGACAGCCTGATGGACGTACTTGTCGAAGCGCTCGAGCTGCTGTTCGACGGATCGAATTGGACGGGTTCGATGCTCGATTCGGGATCGATCCTCACCAGGCTCTGGGAACATGTCTTCATCTCGGTTACGTCGGTGGCACTCGCCATCGTGGTGGCGCTACCGTTGGGTCTTTACATCGGGCACCGCCGCCGCTTCGAGGCGCTGGTGATCAATCTGTCGAACGTCGGCCGTGCTCTGCCTGCATTCGCTGTCCTTGCTCTGGCTTACACGGTGGCGCTCAGATGGCAGATCTCGTTCGAGTTCTGGCCGGCTTTCATCGCTCTTTTCTTGCTAGCGATACCGCCGATCGTCACGAACACCTATGTCGGCGTCAAAGAGGTTGATGCGGATGTCGTCGAAGCCGCCCGCGGGATGGGTTTCTCCGAGATCGAGGTGCTACGGCGGATAGAGATCCCGTTGTCCTTGCCCCTGATCGTCGCTGGGATCAGAACGTCGCTGGTCCAAGTGATCGCCACGGCGACCCTCGCAGCGATTACCGCGGGAGGCAACTTCGGCCGTTTCATCCAGAACGGATTCGCGCGGCAGGAAAGACCACTGATCCTCGCCGGCGCCATCCTCGTCGCCCTGCTGGCTATCGCAGCCGAATTGCTCATGGCTCTTGTCGAGAAGGCGGTGCGGCAAAGGTCAACCGAGTCCCCCGACGCCACGGTGTTCGATGAAGTTGGACTTGGCCCCGGGGTCGAAGCAGCCTGAGGGAAGGCCCGGGACGGATCCCGGGTTGAGGTTAGGGTCGGCTGGTTCATCTAGGGGGCGGGACGCCCCCATGCCAATGGAGGGAGGTCTACCCATGCGGGATAACCGCAGATACGTCCTCGGGGCGGTCTTGCTGGCGTTCGCGTTGTTTCTGGGCGCTTGTGGATCGGGAGGGGACGACGATGACTCGGGGGATGCAGGCGGGGGTGACGGA
This sequence comes from uncultured Actinomycetes bacterium, assembly GCA_937863385.1. GTDB lineage: Bacteria > Actinomycetota > CADDZG01 > CADDZG01 > WHSQ01 > CALMBW01. Next base: position 450,334 of record CALMBW010000020.1, read on the forward strand.
TCGAAGGGCAGTGTGACCGTCGGTTCTGACAGTTTCCCAGAGGCACAGATCGTGGGCGAGATGTACGCCCTCGTTCTGGAGAACGCGGGTTTCGAGGTCGAGCGGCAGCTCGACATCCAGTCACGTGAGGTCAGGTTGCCGGCGATGGAGTCCGGCGAGATAGACGTTGCACCGGAGTACGTCGCGAGCCTGTTGAGTGTCGTAGATCCGGAGGCGGATCTGACGGGCGACGCGACAGAGGTGGCCGAGCGATTGACGGCTCCGCTGCAGGAGAAGGGCCTAGAGATCCTGACACCGTCGGCTGCTATCGACACCAACGCGTTCGCCGTCACCCAAGAGACCGCCGGTGAGTTCGGACTCGTCACCATGAGCGACCTCGCTGACGTTGCCGGTGACATGGTCCTAGGCGCGCCGACCGAGTGCCCCGATCGACCCTTCTGCATCCCCGGTCTGAAAGAGACCTATGGGGTCGAGTTCCGAGAGTTCAAGGAGCTGGAGTATGGAGCTGCCACCGTTCAGGCCCTCCAAGCAGGCGCGGTCGACGTTGGCCTGATCTTCTCGACCGATCCACTGGTAAGCGAGAATGAGCTCGTCGTGCTGGACGACGACAAGTCTCTGCAATCGGCCGACAACATCGTGCCCTTGGTGTCGAGCGAGCTGCCGCAAGAAGCGAAGGACCTTCTCGATGAGGTAAGCGCGACGTTGACCACCGAAGAGATCACCGACCTCAACAGACGAGTTGCGATCGATCTCGAAGATGCAGCCGACGTTGCTCGGGAGTTCCTCGAAGGTAAAGGCCTGCTTTAGAGAGGTTCGGACATGAACGAAGGGGTCGCTCCTCATGGGGCGACCCCTTTCCGATCTTCCGACCTGAGTGGATCAGTGCCGTTCTAGGTGCTTCTCTCCGGCCCTGATGGCAACCTCCAGCTGGTTGGGTGGGGGAGCCAGCGGGCAGACCCATCTAGGGTCATAGGAACACGATGGGTTGTATGCGAAGTTGAAGTCCAGGATGATCCGGTCACCTTCCCACCCGAGGTCCGATCCCTTGATCGTGTCGAGGAGATAGCGCCCTGCACCGTAGGTCTCGGAACCCGCGGTGGCATCTCTGAAAGGCAGGAATAGTCCTCCGCCGTAACCCGCCAGCCAATAGAGCTCCAGCTCCAGATCGGCATCCCCGAGGGTGAAGGTCACCGAACCGAAGCGCTCGAAGCTATAAGCCCCGTTTCCACTGGTGGCGATGTCGTAGGTCTTGGGCTCTGCGGCGGACACGGTGCCGGTCACCCGAGCGCCGGGGTCGTAGTCGAAGTACGACAGTCCCGAGTCTCGCCGAGGGTCACCCTCGGCGAGTGGCGTCTGCGGATGGCCGGCGAACATCCTGTCCCGTTCTTGCCTCCAAAGGCGCCAAGCGCGCTCGGGGGCATCATCGGCGCGTACGGCGGCGTAGAGCGAGAAGATGCGGCGTTTCCAGTCGAGCAAGGTGGCGGCGTCGTCGGGTCTCATGCTGAAGCCGAGAGTAGTTCCTCTTGCTCGTTGCCACCCATGCGCTCTAACCGAGCTGAGCGGGGGTAGGTAGTGGGCCCAGATGGACTTGAACCATCGGCCTCACCCGGATCACCCACCCACCCATGCGCTCTAACCGAGCTGAGCGGGGGGTCGGTAGTGGGCCCAGATGGACTTGAACCATCGGCCTCACCCTTATCAGGGGTGCGCTCTAACCGAGCTGAGCTATGGGCCCTCGTACAGCGGTGCAGTCAAGAGGTATCCCCCGCCCGCCCGGCCGTAACCGAGCTGAGCTATGGGCCCTCGAGACTGCGACTCCGCATGATAACGGCCCCCGCCCTGGATATGGACGGGGGCCGGTCACTACACAGATCGATTACTTGAAGCGGGCGATCTGGGTCTGAGGGTTGAGTCCGCCATCGTAGAAACGGACCTTCCGTTTGCCGGTGCCCTTCATCTTGAAAACTCCCACGCCAAAGCCTGAGAGGTAGTCATTCGTGTAGATGCGGCCGTTGTACCAGTAGGTAGACCAGGTGTCGGGAAGGATGCCCCCAGGCTGTTGGAGGTAGTAGCCGATCTCCTGCGGGTCGGATGGATCGCTGAAGTCGACCGCCGAGATCCCGCCGGAGTAGTACGAGCCGATGGCGATGTACTTGGCTGGGTCCTTCATAGGGAGGACCGTATAGAGGTGCGTAGTGCAACGCGAGCGTTGCGCTTCCTTCTCGTCGTCCCACTCCGGCACTCGGGGGAGCGAGTAGTTGCCAGCGAGCACCGGGTTCGAAGGATCTTCGATGTTGTAGAACCACATGGCCCCAACTGTCGAATCCTTGTCCCCGGTGCAACCACCACCACCGGCTGCACCGCCGTACTCGTCGCTGATGATGGCGTATTTGCCGTCCCAGGTGAATGCTGCTGAGTGGTTGATCTGGATGTCGGGGTTGGAGATGCGAGCAAGGATCTCGGGCTTCGCGGGGTCGGAGATATCCCATACCTGGGACTCGGTGATGCATGCCGCGATGACGATGTTTTGCTCGGGCCATGCCTGAAGGTCATGACACCCGAGCGGCGCATCGTTGGGCAAGGGGGTGGGCGTGATGTCGAACGGTTCGATCATCTCGGCCTTGGATGGATCGTTGGTCGGGAACTTGACGATGCTTACGAGTCCATGACCGACAACTGCGTTGCAAGAGTCAGACTGCGAGATCGGGTAGGACTGGATGTACATGTAGGTGGTGTCGCCATCCGGTACCAGCGTGTTCGTGTGCGAGCCGCACTGCGTCTCGATGAACCCAACCTGCTTGGGTTGTTTCGGGTTGCCGTAGTCAACGATACGGATGCCTTCCTTGTTGAGTGAAGAATCGCTGAGGTTCGTCTTGGTGTTGTTGCACACACCGTTCTCCACATTGTTGGAACCGGGGGAGTCGATAGATACGAAGACGAACTTGCCTGAGAACGAAACGTCCCCTTGGCTCCCCGGACAGTTGTGGAAGCCGATCTGCTTCAGGTAGCCGGCTTTCTTGCTGACTATCTTGTAGAGCGCAGTTCCTTGGTAAGAACCGGCATAGAGCCGTTTGCCGTCGAAGGCGAGGTCAGAGCCCTGGCCCGGCACCTCGCTGCCGACGTCGATCGGTCTCTGCACGAGCTGCTTGACGGTGTCTGAGTGCAAGTTCTCGTCATGCCCTGCTTGGGCGGTGAAGCCCGTAGACACGAGCGCGATGCACAGCGTCATCACACAAACACGCAGTGTGAGTCGTCCCATCTGAGGTCCTCCTCTGGTCGAAGCGTCCTTAGGACACTTCGAGGAACAACGAGCAAAGTCCTTCAATGCCGCACGCGTCAAAGGCCCCCCGAAGGGGGCCTCTTCTGCCTTGGATCAGTCGTGCTGCTGAGGTCCTAGAGGCCGAGCCCAGCGACGATGTCGTCTTTGGGGCGGGCCCCGATCACCTGTGATTGCAAGTCACCATCGCGGAACAGAGCGATCGTTGGGATGCTCATCACGCCGTACTTCGCTGCGACATTCGGCGACTCATCGATGTTCAGTTTCACTACTTTGACCTTGTCACCGAACTCGGTCTGGATCTTCTCGAGTTCGGGGGCGACAAGGCGGCAAGGACCACACCACTCGGCCCAGAAATCCACGATCACCGGCGCGTCGGCGGTGAGGACTACTTCATTGAAATCCTGGTCGTTCACGGCCTGGATGTCTGCCACTTGCCTTGCCTCCTAGAAATGTGTCGTTCGCCATGGATGAGAACACAGCTTGCTTGTCTATATTCCCCTACCCGTTGCGGGTGCCCGACCTCGAGCGTGGGTCCGCCGGGACCGGGCGGGGCCATAGGATGGCCGCCGTTGGGGCGGTAGCTCAGTTGGTAGAGCACCGGCTTTGCAAGCCGGGGGTCGTCGGTTCGAGCCCGATCCGCTCCACTGCAGCTACGCTTCCGTGTCGCTCCTCCCGCCCCGGGGCCCGGCCACTCTCACCCCCGACCCGCGGCTGCGCCGCTCCCGTCGTCGGTTCGCGCCCGATCCGCTCCACTGCAGCTACGCTTCCGTGTCGCTCCTCCCGCCCCGGGGCCCGGCGTTTTCGCGCGCGCCAGTGGGCGAATAGGTGCCAGATCCTGACCGTAGGAACTAGGGCTGGATGTCGATCTTCTCGATCACTACTTCAGCGTCGGGGCGGTCCATGCGGTCGGTGGGTAGCGTCGAGATGGCGTTAACGACGTCCATGCCCTCGATGATCTCCCCGAAGACGGTGTGTTTGCCGCTGAGCCAGGGCGTGGGCGCAACGGTCACGAAGAACTGGGAGCCGTTGGTGTTTGGTCCGGCGTTGGCCATCGCGAGTATCCCTGGCTTGTCGAAGCCGGGAGCCCCGGCGGGGAACTCATCTTCGAACTGATAACCGGGGCCACCGCGGCCGGTGCCCTCGGGGTCTCCACCTTGGATCATGAAGTCGGGGATGACCCGATGGAAAACCGTTCCGGAGTAAAGAGCCCCTTCTCCGGGCTGGCCGCCTGGAGCTTTCCACTGCTTGGTCCCGGTAGCGAGTCCGATGAAGTTCTCGACGGTCTTGGGGGCGTGCTCTTCGAAGAGCTTTGCTTTGAAGGTGCCGTGGTTGGTTACGAAGGTTGCCTGTGGCATCCGATCCCTCCTTGATTGGGTCTGCCCAGCCTAAAGGGGTGACATACCCTTTCGGCTCATGAACGAAGCAAGCTGGATCGCCGTAGGTCTGTTTACCTTGGCTGCGCCGCTTGACTGGTGGGCGGTCGGCACCCGGAACAAGGCCGTCGAATACGTCACCAAGCCTCTTGCCCTGGTGGCGTTGGTGGTGTTCGCGGCTGTGGCCGATGCCTCGATAGAGAGCCTCCGGGTGTGGTGGGTCGCCGCGCTGGTGCTGTCCCTTGCCGGCGATGTGTTCTTGATGTTGCCCAGGGATCTGTTCCTGTTCGGGCTCACCTCGTTCTTGTTCGCCCATCTGGCATATGTCGTGGGGTTCGTTTCCGAGACGACCTTCGAGATCCCTGTGGCCGTCCCGGCCGCGGGCCTAGCCGTCATCGCGGCTGCCCTTCTGCGAAGGATGCTCGCCGGGCCCGGTATGGACCCCAAGTTGCGTGCTCCGGTCGTCTTCTACGTCGTGGTGATCACCGCGATGGCCGCGTGTGCGATCGCTACCGCATCTCTACTCCCAGCGATCGGAGCTTTGTTCTTCATGGGTTCGGATGCATTGATCGGGTGGCGCCGCTTCATCGGCGAGCAGAGGTGGATGCCGGTGGCGATCATCGTGCTGTATCACCTAGGTCAGTTGGGACTCACCCTGCTGCTCGTCGTCTAGCCGGGAACCAAACCGCCCCTCCTGCCGTCCAAGCGGCAACCGGCAACACAGGAGGTACGGACATGCATGGTTCCAAGAGATTCGCAGCGCTGATCCTTCTGCTGCTCCTGAGCGCTTTCGCCGTGGGCTGCTCTGGCAGTGACGACGCTGGCAGCGCAGACGGCGAGGGCTCGATCGGCGTGGACGAGGATCTCGGCGCGCCGGAGAGGGTCAACGAGGGATCTTCCGCTGGTGGCGGAGATGTGTCCTATGACTCGGTGGGAGTCAACGACGCGGAGCAACGTTCGGCCAGCGAGATCCCCAATGTTGGCCCGTCGGTGATCAAGACGGCAACGCTTCGCCTAGAGGTGAAGCGCGGCGGTTTCCGCGGATCGGTGCAGGACGCGATCGACGCCGTAGAACGCAACGGTGGGTTCGTGCTTTCGACCGAGATCGGTGGTGGCGACGCGACGCGCGGCTCGCTTGTACTCCGGGTGCCGGCCGAACGGTTCGAGGCAACGCTGGGTGAACTGAAGGGGCTGTCCCAAGAGGTTCTGTCCGAGAGCGTGGCGGGACAGGATGTGTCCCAGGAGTTCGTCGATCTTGAAGCCCGGCTGCGCAACTACGAAGCGCAGGAGTCGGTACTTCTGGGTCTCATGAACAAGGCCACCACGGTGTCTGCTTCGATCAGGGTTCAGCGTGAGCTACAGAGCGTGCAGATGGAGATCGAGCGTCTGAGAGGGCGCATCAACTTCCTGAATGATCAGACTGCTTATTCGACGATCTCGCTGGATCTGTCGGAGGCGCCGAAAGGTGCTCCCGCTCCCAAGGGACCCTTCGCCAAAGCGTGGGCACAAGCCAAAGAGACCTTCATCGACGTGACCGCTGCGGTCATCGTCGGAGCCGGGTTCGTCCTGCCGGTCGCGATCCTGGTGGCCCTAGCAGCGTTGGTGGTGCGGTTGATACGTCCCCGGATCACAGGTCCCAAGCAGGCCTGACCTGTGGCCCGGGTTGATCCCGGAGGTAGGTAGGAGTGCCTCGAACAGTGTCGAAGGTTCCCTATGGGACATTTCGGATACTTGGGAGGCGTTGCCCGTGCGTAGAGTCATCCAACTGGTCGCTGTGGCCGTCGTGCTGGTACCTCTAACGGCAGAGGCTCGTACCGCTGGGACGACCGTCCCCAATGTCGTCGTGGCAGACGGAAAGACTCCGGGGCGCTTTGAGGTGGTGGGGCACGAGCCCCTGATGAACCGTGGGATGAACGCAGCGCTGGCGGTTCACGACGGCTTCGTGTACGTGGGCAGCCGGACCGACGGCCTGCATCCAAACGCAGGGATCATGGTTGTCGACGCCCGGGACCCGGAGTCTCCCGTGGTGGTCAACCAGATCACCTCCCCCGAGGCTGCCAACCCGGGTGAGACGACCCGAGAGATGAGGGTGTGGCCGCAAGCAGATCTGTTGATGGTTCTCAATCTGGCCAGTAACTGCAGCTACCTCATCCATGCTTGCTCACCCACCTCAGCCGTGGGCGACGACGTTTACCGCTTCTTCGATATCTCTGACCCCGCCGATCCGAAACTCGTGTCCGAGTACATGCCGTCAAAGGATCCGCACGAGTTCTATCTGTGGGTAGACCCCAAGGATCCGAAGCGAGCGCTGTTGTTCCAGTCCGCCCCAAGTGCTGGGTCCACCTTCTTCGTAACCGATATCTCAGGTGCCGCCAAGGGCAAGTTCAAAGAGATTGCCGAGTTCCGGGCGGTTGTCCCTGATCCCGAAACCGATAATCGGTTCCATTCGCTGACGGTCACACCCGACGGAAAGCGGGCTCACGTGGGGGGCCTAGGTGCGGGTTATCTAGAGGTTGACGTGTCGGAGGTGACCGCGGGCAAGAAGAGCCCAAAGATTCGGCTGATCACCAATATGGAGAAGCGTCCGAGCTGGGGCGACCCCGGAGCACACAGCGCCGTAAAGTTTTTCCAACGCGACTACGTGTTCGTGACCGACGAGGTTTACGGATACATGCCCGGCCTTCTACCCGATCATGGTTGTCCTTGGGGATGGGTGCGGATCATCGATCTGCGTGATCACATCGCACCAAAGGTCGTCAGCGAGTTCAAACTTGAACAGAACACCCAAAAGTTCTGTGACGAGCCAACCAACAACGACCCGCTTCGCAACTCGACGTCGTCGTATGCATCTCACAATCCAACGCTGACCCGGAACCTCGCAGTCTTGAGTTGGCACGCTGGCGGTCTTCAGGCCATCGATATCTCGGACCCGGCCAAACCTGTGCAGGCGGCCGAGTTCTTGCCCACGCCATTGCCTGCCGTGACGCAAGAAGATCCGGTGCTCTCTTCGGGCCGCGACAAGGTCGTGATGTGGAGCTTCCCCGTCATCGCTGATGGGTTGATCTATGTGACCGACGTCCGCAATGGTCTCTACATCGTGCGTTACGAGGGCCCGTTCGAGAACGAGATCAGAAGTATCAACTTCCTCGAAGGCAACTCGAATCTGGGAGATGCACTCAAGCTCGACTAGTCCGTGAAACCGTTGTGCCGGACCGAGGTTCCTGTTCAGTTGCTGTCTTCGGAGCGTTTCCTAGCTTTCGCTTCGGCGAGCCTTCGGTCGGCTTCTTCGGGAGTGGGAGCCGTTCCACCGAGATGCGCGGGGAGCCACCAGGTGTCTTCTGGCCCAGTAGGTTGCTGTGGGTACATCTGTTGAGCTTCGCCTAGAAGGGCGTTGATCTTGCTCATCAGATCTTCGGTTGCCCTGTGAGGGTCGGCATCCGATGGGACGACGTAGGCCTCACCGATGTTCACCACTATGGCGATCTTTCGTTGCGTCATGTTCTTCGGTCGCCATTTCGTGAGGATGCGATGCGCCCCCCAGACCGCGCCCGGTATCAGCGGGACCTGAGCCATCTGAGACATCCGCACGGCTCCGGTCTTTCCTTTGCGTACGACGAAGCTTGGATCGATCGTCGATTCGGGGAACATCCCGATCACTTCACCGCGCTTCAAAGCGTCGACTGCCTCAGCGAACGCTTTGGCCGGGTCGTTGTCACGATCGACCGGGACGTGCTTGGCGCGCTCCATCACGAATCTGGCCCACCTGTTGTCCCAGATCTCGCGCTTCGCGAGGTAACGCGTCTCTCGACCTCGGTCGTAGACGGCAAGGCCAGCGAATATGAAATCGAGGTAGCCGGCGTGATTGATGGCGAAGACCGCGCCACCGCTCTTGGGGATGTGGTGGTCGCCAACGATCCTGATGTCGTAGTTCATGACTTTGAACCACGACTTGGCGACCGCCCCGATCACTCGAAAGGTGGGTTCCATCGGCGAACGATAGCTCCCTACAAGAAAGGCCCCCAGCGCGGGGGCCCTTCCGCTGGGAACGCTCTTTCTAGTACTCGACCTCTACCGCGGAGGCAGCCTTGGGCATCGCGTTGAACACGCCCTGCAGCTGCATGAGCTTCATCATGTTGCCGGAGATCTTCAACTTGCCCTGCATGAAGGCATTCTGGGGGTTGAGCTCCTGCTTCGTGATGGCAACCGCCGTCTCGTAATTTTGGGTCAGGGTTGCTTCGGCGTCGGGAAGCTCGCCGAGTGAGACGTCAACGCTCCCGCCGTCGAGGGTGAAGTAGTACTTCGTCTCTCCATCCGGAGCGTCGGTTACCACCTGCTGGAGCTTGACGGATTGCCCGGAAGCGGCACTCTTGAACTCATCGGACGAGTTCAGCGCTTCGGTCATCGCGCTGGCCCACTCCTCGGAAAGGAACTTCACTGCCACAGCTTCCTCCTTGGGTCGACTCAAATAGGGGGGAGACCCTACCTTCTAGGGCATGGAGCTTAACGGGGTTAATGGAGCGTCGATGCCGCACGTAGAGCCAAGACCGGCTTCAACAGTGGTCTTGATGCGCGATTCAGCCGAAGGGTTACAGGTGTTACTCACGGTACGTGCCGCTCACCTTCGTTTCATGGGAGGTGCTTCGGTCTTCCCCGGCGGTGCTGTGGCTGAGGCCGACCGAGATGCAGCTTGGGAGCGTCATTCGAACATCGACATCGAGAGCGCCCGTGCGGCACTCGGCGATCCGGACGATCCTGCACCGCTCTCCTGGTACGTCTGTGCGCTGCGCGAAGCCTTCGAAGAGGTCGGGTTTCCGATCTTCGACGCAAGAGTTGAGCGATCCATCGCAGATGACGCGCGACTCTTCTTCGACCGATGCGAGGAGCTAGGTCTCGTCTTGCCGGCCGAGATGCTCGTGCCGGCCGGTCGCTGGGTAACGCCGCTGGGATCCCCCGTCCGTTTCGACACCCGGTTCTTCTTGGCGGTGGCTCCCCCGGGTTTCGAACCCGATCCGGATCCGAACGAAGTGGAGAGCGCCGATTGGATCACTGCATCGGATGCCTTGACGGCGATCGCTTCGGGAGCCCGGCTCATGGCGCCCCCAACCGTCGAGATGCTTCAGAGACTCGATCGTTACTCCTCGTGCGCGGAGGCCATCGAAGGGTTCACGCGTACCGAACTACGTGGAGCTGGCAACGTGCTTGCGATACGCGTTTCTCCGCTCGTCTACGTCGTCCTTGCGCCGAACGCGGGGATGATGACGGGTCCGGGAACCAACACCTATGTCGTCGGCTCGGGCCCCTATCTGCTGATCGATCCCGCCACGGACGATACCGAGTATCTCGAGGCGATCGGCCGCGAGACGCGGTGGGAGATCGCGCAGATCCTCATCACTCACCGGCACTCGGACCATGTCGGCGGAGCGGGGGAGATCGCCCGACGCACGGGAGCGGCCGTTCGAGCATTCGGGGATGCGTTGGCGGGCGATGTCGCCGTGACACCCGTGGAGTTCAACGAGACGATCGAAGTACCCGGCGTCTCGTTGCGAGCCATCCATACACCTGGGCATGCTTCGGATCACCTTTGTTTCTACATGAATGGTGCGGCCAGCCTGTTTTCTGGCGATGTCATCCTTGGCGAGGGAACCGCTGTTGTCGCGCCTCCGGATGGAGATATGGGTGACTATCTCGGCACCCTCTATCGGCTGCGCGAGCTCCATATCGACCGCATCTACCCAGGGCATTGGAAACCGCTCGACGGGGGGCGAGCGATCATCGACAGCTACATCGCCCATCGTAAGGAACGGGAAGCGAAGATAGAAGCTGCCGTTGGAGAGGAACCAACGACGCTCGACCAGGTAGTCGAGCGGGCCTACGCCGATACGCCTGCCCATCTCCATCCCGTGGCGCGGTATTCGGCCCTCGCGCACCTGGAGCTCCTCGAACGATCGGGTCGAGTCATGTGCCGCGATGGCCGGTGGGTCAAGCAAACGTAGCGTTAAGGTTGCAGTGCAGGACACGACTTTTCGGGGCGAGGCAGCGGTGTCCGAAAGATCCGCATTGAAGGGCAGTTGGGATTGGGCCCTGCGCGTGTCGGAGCGAATCGCTCTGATGACGGTAGCGGCCCTATTCGTCGTCATCCACGCGGCAGATCTCGAGCCAGCGACCTACCGGATGGCCCTCGCTCTGTCTGCCGTTCTCTTAGGCGTGGTCACCTTGCTCTTCCGGGTGGTCTTGCCGCATCTTCGGTATCGACGCTTGGGGGCCTGGCTGGGAGTTGTCACAGGCGCAGGCGCTTCGGTCGCGATCTTTGCTCTGCTACGAGGGGAGGTGCCGGGAGCGCACCTGTTCTTCATCCCCCCACTCGTGATGGCCGGGATGCTCGGGGATCTGACCGTGGCGGTGACCGCTTCCGTCCTGGCAGTGGGTGGCTACCTGGGTATCGGCCAGTTGACGGCCCCCGCACCCGGTGCGGTCTCTGCCCTTTTGAACACCTCGATCTTTCTCTTCTCAGGACTCGTATCGGGATTGCTATCGCAGGAGCTCCGCGAGCACTTCCGCCGAGAGATGGTCGAGCACCGGTTGGCCACAGCAGTGGGCCACCGACTGACGGCCGTTCTTGGCTCGATAGAAGAAGCGATCGTGTTCTCGAACCGCGCGGGGGTAACGAAGATGGTCAACCGTCGCGCTGCCGAGCTTTTCGATATCGACCCGGCGGAGCATCAGGATGCTCCTGTGGTCCAACTTCTTCGAGTGGTTGCACGCGAGACCGAGGACCCGGAAGGATTCATGGAGACATTCCAGCAACTCCGTGATGATCCCGAGAAGGAGTTGCGCTGGGATGTCGAACAGATCATCCCGTCGCGACGAGTGCTGCGTGTGCTCGCCCGGCCGGTGAAGACATCAGATGGAGCCCTGGTGGGACGCATCGATGTCTACACGGACATCACCGAGGGTGTGCGTCGTGCCGCGGTGATGGAAGAGGCCCTGGGTCAAGCTCGGAAGACAGCCGAAAGCTACGTGCGAGGTCTCCTTCCGCAGTCACTCCCTTCACTTCCCAGGGTTGGAGTCGTTGCCCACTACGTGCCGGCGACGGGCGGGCGCGGTGTCAGCGGCGACTTCTACGACTTCATGACGTTCAAAGATGGCCGGGTGGGCCTCCTGATCGGCGACGTCGTAGGGATAGGGCCGGAGGCAGTGAGTGATGCCAGCATGACCCGATACACGTTGCGATCGCTATCGCGCACCGAATCGGAGCCGGGGCCCCTGATGGAACTCGTCAACGACGCTTTGCGAGAAGACTTGGGTCAAGACCGTTTCGTTCGAGCGGTGTTCGCGGTGCTGGATCCCGAGCGTGCTGTGCTCGAGTACACCAACGCCGGTCACGCACCCCCCATCTTGTTCCGAGCCAAGCGCGGCAACATCGATCGTCTCGAGGAAGGTGGGTTGCCGCTGGGGGTTGACGCCGGTGAGAGATATAAGACCGCGCGACTCGAGCTGGACCCAGGTGACAGCGTGCTCTTCTACACCGACGGCGTAACAGAGGCCAAGCGCCTTGGTAAGCCCTTGGGGCAAGGACGGTTGTCCGACTTGGTGCGACAGTTCGGCTTCGGTACTCCAGGTGAACTGGTTCAGGGGATCCGCCGAGCGGTAGAAGCCTGGGTGGATGACGATCTGCACGACGACATGGCGATGATCGGTTGCCAGGTGGTGCCTGATACTTCGACCGACATCGCGGCCCGAGAGTTGGTCTTGCCCAACGATCCGGCACGTTTGCGAGACGTCCGGGATTTCGTTGCCGAGTTCATGTCCGATCTGCGTGTCTCCGTGGAGATCACCGGCGAGATGCTCTTGGCTGTCAGTGAGGCGGCCGGCAATGCCGCCAAATACGGGCAGTCACAGCAACGCCATAGTGAGGTTCGCGTTCGTTGCTCGCTGGAGGGAACCGACATCACGATCATGGTCAGTGACGAGGGACCAGGGTTCGAGATCCCCCCCGATAGCGATGCGCCTCCTGACCCACTTGCCTCAGGGGGCCGGGGCATCTTCCTGATGAAACAGATGACCGATGCACTGAACATCGCAAGCAACGATCAAGGAACGGTCGTCACTCTGAAGCGCAGGGTCTTCGAGGCGCCTCCGACCGTCATCACCCCGCTCGACAGGGACTAAGGGGCCCTTCGCAGGATAGATCGCGCTTCCTGTCCTGCAGCGGCCTTAACCAAGCACCTGGCGGGGTTTCCTATACTTGACCGACCAGTCAAGCAGGCTCCCCAGTGAAGGGATCGCAGGATGCAACAGCGTGAAGCCGTGATCGTCGAAGCAGTCCGCACCCCGATGGGAAAGCGCAACGGCAAGTTGAAGGACCATCATCCGGTCGATCTCCTCGGAGATGTCCTCAACGAACTCGTTACTCGTTCGGGCGTAGACCCGTCCCGGGTGGACGACGTGATCACCGGTTGCGTGTCACAGGTGGGCGAACAATCTCTGAACGTCGGACGCAACGCGTGGCTTTCCGCGGGCCTGCCCGAAGAGGTGCCCGCTACGACGATCGATCGCCAGTGTGGCTCCAGCCAGCAAGCAGCACATTTCGCGGCTCAGGGTGTGATCGCAGGTGCGTACGACCTGGCGATCGCGTGTGGCGTCGAGAACATGTCGAGGGTGCCTATGGGCTCTTCTGCTCAGGCTCCAGGCTTCCCGTTCACCGAGCGTCTCATGGGCCGATACGACGGTGGCCTCGTTCCGCAAGGCATCAGTGCAGAGATCATCGCCCAGCGATGGGAACTGTCGCGCGAGGATCTCGATCGTTTCTCAGCTCGTAGTCACGAGCTTGCCAGGGCCGCGAGCGAAGGTGGCAAGTTCCGCAACGAGATCCACCCGATCAAGATCGAAACGGAGTCCGGAGTCGAGCTTTTCGAGACCGATGAAGGCATCCGCACCCCCGATCTACAGAAGATGGCGATGCTGCCCCCGGCCTTCAAGGAGGACGGGGTCGTTACGGCTGCCAACTCGTCACAGATCACCGATGGGGCCGCCGCACTGTTGATCACGACCTCTGAGAAGGCAGCCGAACTGGGACTGACGCCGCGTGCCCGGTTTACCTCGTTTGCCCTTGCCGGCACCGACCCGGTCACGATGCTGACCGGTCCGATCCCAGCCACACGGAAAGCACTGGAGAAGGCCGGGCTCGGTCTCGATCAGATCGACTTCGTCGAGATCAACGAGGCGTTCGCATCCGTAGTCCTCGCATGGAAGAAGGAGCTGGGGATCGCGGACGACTGGTTCGAGCAGCACGTCAATGCTCGAGGAGGAGCGATCGCCTTGGGCCACCCTCTCGGTGCATCCGGAGCGCGCTTGATGACTACATTGCTCAACACCTTGGAGCAGGAAGGTGGACGATACGGGTTGCAGACCATGTGTGAGGGCGGGGGCTTGGCGAACGCAACGATCATCGAACGCCTGGGCTAAGAGCCCATTTTGGGTTTGTCGCTCTGACGCGGGGTTGCTAATCGACGGGGGTTAGTGGGGGTCGGCCGCCCGTTCTGATCAGCATCATGGGCTCCATGCAGTGGGTAGGAGCCTTGTCCTTGGCTGCCTTTTCGATCTTCAGTTCGAGACCACACATGGTGCAGACATATCTCAGGCCGTAGTCGCTGACGTCGGCGATCTCGGGGTCCGGGGGAAAGCGCATCATGGATCGGACCTGGCGCGACCCGAAGAGAGAGATCACCACGAACATGACACACGCGATGGCGGCTCTTAGGAAGCCGAAGGCCATGCCGAGACCTACGAAGACGCCAAGGACGATGACAAGCAAGCCGACCCCGGCCCAACGAGGTGCTGGCGGTGCCTGGTTATCCACAACCCACTCCACAGATGTGGGGAACTACAAGCTTGTTATTTCCGACCCTGCGTCGAGCGGCGTGCTCGAGCGGAGCGCGAGGACGTTTCCCTAGTGCCACTGGGTGGCGACGACGAAGGACCCCGCGATGAGGCCCAGGCCCAGCCACAGTTGGAACGGCTGGGTGCCGTTGGGGAACGAACCGATGTAGTGGGTCACGATGATGATGACCCCGGACGCGATGAGCGTGAAGAACAGAGCGCCGATCCACGGCGGCGAGACCTTCGGTTTCGCCTTCGGAGGCGGCTGGCGGGTGATCCTCTTGCTCTTGCTCTTTGGCATCGTCCGACGATGTTAAGTCACCGGGTGAGGTTCGGAGTGCGCGGGTCGGGGAAAGGTTTAGTAAGCCGGTCACTCGCATCTATCCTCAGGACCCAATGACTTTCATCCGTTACCTAGGCAAGTTCCTCATATCCGTCGGTGTGGGGATCCTGCTCTTCGTGTTGTGGACCCTGAAGGGCACCGATCTCTACACGGAGCGGCAACAGGCCCGCCTCGAGACCGAATTCGCACAGTTACCGGCGATAGCAGCGGCTGGAGAGGACGGGGGGCTGCCCCCTCAGGATTTCTCCCCGGATCCGGGAGACCCGGTGTTCAGGATCGTCATCCCGAAGATCGACGTGAACGAGATCGTTGTAGAGGGGGTTGGCACCCAAGAGCTGAAGTCGGGCCCTGGGCACTATCCGGAGTGCCGAGAGGGCTTCGAGCGGCCACTTTGTTTACCGGAGGAGTACTTCCCTGGTGAGGATGGGATGGTCATCGTTTCTGGTCACCGCACGACGTACGGGGCCGTGTTCTGGGACCTCGACAAACTTGGAAAGGGCGATGAGATCAACATCGAAGCCAAGTGGGGAGATTTCACCTACGTCGTGACTACAACTGAGATAGTGCCCGACGAGACTCCGGTCGAGGCACCCTCTGGGCGACCTCTTATCCTTCTTACTACGTGCAACCCACGGTTCTCGGCCGAGGAGAGATTGCTCGTGCGCGGTGAGCTCGTGGAGGAACCCGCTGCATGAAACGTCCGCTGAGGTCGCGTCTTATCGAGTTGGGCCTTTGGGCCCTGCTGTCGATCGCGGTCGCTGTGACGCTGGTGATGTTGTCCGATAGCCTCCTAGCGCCTAACTTCTAAGTCATGCGCCTCCTGCTCATCGATAACTTCGACTCGTTCGTCTACAACATCGCTCAGGCGTTCGGAGCTTTGGGAGCCGAGCCGGTGGTGATCCGTAACGACGCCTCCCTGGACGATCTGATCGCAGTGAATCCAGACGCCGTGGTCGTGTCTCCCGGCCCGGGCTCGCCTGCCGACAGTGGTGTCTCGATGGAAGCCATAGCTCATTTCGGGCAACGGACCCCGTTGCTCGGCGTGTGTCTCGGCCATCAGTGCATCGGTGCGACGTTCGGAGGCAACGTCGACCGAGCACCCGTGGGACCCGTGCACGGTAAGACGTCCAGTGTCACTCACGATGGAAAGGGCGTTTTCGAAGGTCTCCCGACACCCTTCGTAGCGACTCGGTATCACTCTTTGGCGGTTGACAAAACTCCTTGGCCTGACGAGTTGGAGGTCACAGCGCGTAGCGAGGACGGGATCGTGATGGGGGTACGCCACAGGTCGCTTCCGATCGAAGGCGTTCAGTTCCATCCTGAATCGGTGCTGTGCACGGACGGTCCGAGACTGATGGCGAATTTCTTGAGGAAGGCGGAACTCACAAGGTCAAAGTGAGCGGTATCCGGACCGAGTGCTCGCCCACCTCTACCGAAAGGATCACCTTCCCATCTGGAACGTCCTCAACTTCCAGGGTCACGGATCCCCCCCTGGTTCGTTCCCCAGCCAACACCTCCTTGACTCCCTCTGCGGCGCGCAACAACTCGACATCTGCCGTCCCCTCACGCAACCGAACTTCTACGGGCAACCGGCTTCCGATGACTGCGCCCGCTACGGGCCGCACGAGCTCGATCCAAGGCTTAACGTCTTCGAAGAGTTCCCTGTTCAGCGGTTGACCGATCGGCTCGAAGGACCCATCGAGGATCTCTCCGGGAACCGTGCCATCGAGCAGCAGCGCCTCCCGTCCCTGCTCCAAGGTCGCCACCGTGAAAACGATCTGTGCGGCCCCCGCGTAGACCTCCCCCGCAGGGCGCTCCCAGAAGGCATCGCTCAAGCGCAAGACCAATTGTTCGCTAGCGCCCTCGCGTTCTGAAGAGCTCTCGAAGCTTCCTCGTGGCACGAAAGTCAGCAGGTCGTTGTCCTGTGGGGGCTGACTCAGGAGCGCTATCAGTCCCTCTACGGGGTCACCTGGCGGGAGCGGCTCGTACTCGGGTAGCAGGGCGTGACCATCGAAGCGATAGATCGCTACCAGCTCGCCTTGTACCTGGGAAGGAGCCTTGGACTCACCGGTACAGGAAGGAAGAAGCAGGGCGAGCAGGAGTAACCGGCGGGCTATCAGCAAGCTTCCGGGTTGAGTGGCTGCTTGTAGAAGCTGGGTCCGCTTTTCTGATCGACGTAGTAGACCAGCTCGGGAAGGTTGCTGGTGCGCTCGCCTGCTGCGTTGACTACATCCCGGGCGTTGTACGTGTAGGTGATCACGATCTTTCCGCAAGGTGTCAGGTCTAGCTGGAAGAAGTCGAGCAGGTCGCGTGTTCCGGCGGCGCAGCCGGTCCCGGAGGTGCAGACATTGCCTGCGTGCAGATAGTCCTTCAGCCCCATGGCGGGCATCTCCGTGAAATTGGCGCCCTTCGTGGCATCGAGCGAGTAGGAGACGAAGACTCGCCACTTCGGAACGCGCCGGCCTTCTACGGCAACGTCCTCGGGGGATGGACCGGCTCGTCTGGTGCCGTAGTAGGCAACCGCAACGCGGCCTTCGTCACCGGCAACTACCCATGGGAATGCCGTCGAACGGGGACGTATGTTCAGCCGGATCGGCTGCGACCAAGTCTCGCCGGAATCCTTGCTTACCGCTATGAAGGAACCGGTGATGCCCTTCTTCTTACCTCCATCGTTAGTCTTGCGTCGCTCTGTCCACACCGCGTATACGTTGCCGGCGCGATCGACGTCGACCCCTACGAACGAGTCGAACGAGTCGCCGACCGTCGTCGTTACTTTGAATTGTGCCAACCCGCCAAGGTTGAGATCGGTTCGAGCGACCATGATGTCGTCCGAGTTGGCGTTGTCACCGCCAGGTGTGTTGTAGGCGACATAGACGAAGTCGTTGCTTTCGTCGACGGCGATCTCGCCCGGCCACTGGTATCCCTGCTCGTGTTGGATGCGGATCGTGTCGCTCACTGCCGGGATGTCGCCGGGCAGTCGCTCAAGCCTGCTTAGCAGGATGGCCCTCGTGCCGATCTCGCCGGTAGTCATGAAGGCGAAGGGCTCTGCCTTGTAGGTCTCTATCCATTGCCGATCGACCACGGTTGAGAGTGTTCCAACGGGATTGACGTTGAAGCTGTCGCCTTTGTTCGTGGAGATGGAGGCGGTGGTATTGGCAAGCGTTAGCCCGGAACCCCACAGGATTCCTTCAGCATCGGGAGCGATATCCGCATCGCCTCCACCGACGTTCTCATCGAGTGATCCTAGGAATTGCCACGTCTTGCCGTCATCCTCACTGCGCCAGATGACGTCGCCACCCTCGCTCTCGGTGCCGTCGCGTGCGCCGTTCCCTAGTCCCGTGGGCGCGACGATGTAGATCGTTCCGTCTAGTGCGGTGCGTATGGATGGTTCCGCTGCGCTTTGAGTGTCGTCCGCGGACACCTGGACGGGTGCCCCAAAGGTCATGTCGGATGCGGCAGCTTCTGCCCGGGTCGAATCTCTTTCCATCGGCACGGCAGAGACGACGAGCCCGATCGCTGCCAAGGCCAACCATCTCATCCGCATGTAAAGCAGCCTATGCGGCTCCGAAAGTAATGGCCACCAACAGACTCGTGGACATTCGGATCGCAGCGAACCAAGCCGTACTCGGACCGCCATCGCCGCTTCGAGCCATCGCCACCCACCATGCATCGGTTCCCAATGAAGCGCCACCGTCGGGCTGCACGTATAACGTCGCGCTGTCTCCCGAACTCACCGGTGTTCCCGGATCGGGGTCTTGGCGGCAGACGGTACCCGGTGGCTGAGCACATGGTTCGGTCTCTTCAACCTGGCTGACGCTTAGCCCGTAGTCGCTCTCTAGCCTTGCTTGGGCGTCATCGGCGTTCTCGCCCGTGACGTCTGGCATCGGCTGCTCGTCGCTCCCCTCGGAAACGGTGATGCGAACCGTGTCACCGCGCTCGGCCTGGGTTCCTCCCGCAGGATCTTGAGCGATCACCGTGCCCTCTTCCGCATCGTCGGGGGCCGTGGTGACCTCGACCACTAACCCGGCCCCCTCGATCTGGGCTTCGGCCTCGTCTTGAGTCAATGTGACGACCGAAGGGACCGTCACTGTCCCGGCTACCACGGTGAGGTTCACTTCTGTGCCCTCGGGAACCTCCAAGCCGGGCTGGATGTCTTGTTGAAGGACGTCGCCGGGCTCGCCCTCGGTGCTCTCTTGCTCGGTTATCTCGCCGACCTTCAGGCCCACGTCCTTGAGTATCTGGGTTGCCTCCTCGATCGGGAATCCGACAACGTCCGGCACCTCGACCTGTCGGAGCCCTCCCGACACGGTCAAGAGAACGGTGTCGCCCTCGGAAGCTTTCGAGTCGGCACGGGGGTCTTGTTTGAGAACCTGGCCCTCGGGCTTTTTGGAGTTCTTGGATTCCGTATCGACCTCTAGTCCTGCCTCTTCGAGTGTGTCGGTGGCTTGGGCGATGTCCATCCCCACAACATCAGGAACGGTGACTTCCTTACCACCGAGAAGATTGGTGGCCACGAACCACGCGAGTAGCCCGAAGGCGAGCAGAGATATCAAGGCGATGGCGATGTATAGACCGGCCTTGTTGTCGTCCGGTTCATCGTAGAGAGCCGTTTCCCGGATCACCTGCGTTCCACCGGATGGGGCGACAACCGTTTCGTCGGCCAGCATCGGAGTGGCCATCACTGTTTGGCCTGCTAGGAACCGCTCGAGGTCTTCGAGCACGTCACCGGCATCGTTGTACCGGTTCGCCGGGTTCTTGGCCAGAGACTTCATGACGATCTGTTCAAGGGCGGGTGGGACGTCTGGGTTGATGTTCGAAAGCCGCTCCGGAGTCTCGCGGACGTGCTTGTACGCGATGGCAAGTGGAGTTTCACCTTGGAACGGGGTAGCTCCGGCGAGCATCTCGTAGAGCACGATCCCGAGGGAGTAGACATCGGAACGCGCGTCGACCGGGTCCCCTTGGGCTTGTTCGGGAGATAGGTATGCAGCGGTGCCGATGACCATCCCGGTCTGCGTCATCGTTGCGTCGCGGTCTCCACTGACAGCGCGGGCGATACCGAAATCGGTGACCTTCGTTTGTCCGGTGCGCGTGATCATGATGTTGCCGGGCTTGATGTCGCGGTGAACGATCCCAGCCTTGTGGGCACGATCAAGTGCCTTGGCAACATCCGCCCCGATCTCAGCGGCACGCTCTGGAAGCAGTCGTCCCTCTTGCTCCAAGATGTCCGACAGTGAGCGGCCATCGATCAGCTCCATGACGATGTAAGAGGAGCCTTGATCGGAGCCGTAGTCGTATAGGGACACGATGTTGGGGTGGCTGAGGTTCGCCGCACTCTGGGCTTCGCGTCGGAAGCGTTCGACGAATGAGGGATCGTTCGAGAAGCGTTCAGATAGAACCTTGAGAGCTACCTCGCGTCCCAGCAGCTCGTCTCGTGCCCGATATACCTCGGCCATCCCGCCGGCGCCGACGCGCTCGAGGACGGCGTAGCGGCCGCCGTAGGTCCTCTCAGCGCTCAATCGTCATCCTCCTTGTTCAGCCCCGGTGGGCCCCACTCCGGCGGGCCCCACTCCGGCGGCCCCCCCTTGTCGGGCCCCTCGCTCACGTAGAGGGTAATGGTCTCACCGGGCAGCAGCACCGACCCTGGCGGCGGGTTGGTTCCTGCAACCAGACCTTTTTCGAGGTCTGACGGCACCTCAACCTCTTCAACATCGATGCCCAGATCCTCCAGGATCTTCTTGGCTTCCTTGGCCTCGGACCCGATGATCGCATCGGGGATCTCTATACCGAATGTCTCAGACGCCTCATCCGAAGGTGTTG
Organism: uncultured Actinomycetes bacterium; assembly: GCA_937863385.1. Taxonomy (GTDB): domain Bacteria; phylum Actinomycetota; class CADDZG01; order CADDZG01; family WHSQ01; genus CALMBW01. The sequence goes on from CALMBW010000020.1 coordinate 471,026, forward strand.
GGCTCACCTCTTGGGACGGAGACTCCTGAGTGGCCGGATCAGTTGCCCTCGTTGGAGAAGGCTTGTCGTTCTGCGCTAGCCGCCACAGCAGAAGAACGACCACGAGGACGAAAAGGCCGGCGAAGGTGAGAAGGACGATCCGTCCCAGCCGGGCGGGATCCCAGGGGCCTTGTGGGAGAGGCAGTAATGGCCGAGGCGCATCAGAGGCGATCTCTTCGGTTGGCAAGGGCATGGTCGCTCCGGCACCGCTAGGAACGTCCGTACCCAACGCCTCCGCCATCGATGCCCCGTCGGGGAAGCGTTCGGTCTTGTCTGGTTGGGTGGCTCGAAGAACCACGGCCCCGAGATGTACCGGTACCTCGGGCCGCACGTCGACCGGGGATGGAACCCGCTCGTTCAGATGTCTCATGGCGACGGCCACCGCAGAATCTCCAGGGAAGGGAACCTCTCCGGTGAGCATCTCGAACAGGACGATCCCCAGCGAGTAGACGTCGGAACGGGCGTCGACGGGGGCACCTTGTGCTTGTTCGGGTGAGAGGTATGCCGCCGTGCCCATGATCGCTCCAGTGGCGGTCAAGGTGGCATCGCCGGCAGCTCGCGCGATGCCAAAGTCGGTGACCTTCACACGATCGTTGCGGTCAACCAGCACGTTTGCCGGTTTGATATCCCTGTGGATCACACCAGCCGAATGGGCGTAGCCCAGTGCGACGGCGATCTGGCGAGCGATCTTCGCTGCTCGTTGCGGCTCGAGCGGTCCTTCAACCGACAGTAGTTGCGCGAGGTCTCGGCCCTCCGCGTACTCCATGGTGATGAAGTGGTTGGTGCCGTCTTCTCCGTAGTCGTAAACGTTCGCGATGTTCGGGTGGGTCAGCGCCGCCGCGGAACGGGCTTCGCGACGGAATCTTTCAACGAACCGAGCGTCACCGGAAAGAGATTCCTTCAGCAGTTTCACGGCGACCTTGCGGCCGAGCCGCTCGTCAGTGGCGAGATAGACGGTACCCATCCCGCCTGAGGCGATCCGGTCCTCGAGGCGGTACCGGCCTGCGAGGAGACTCCCCTTGCCTACCAACCTGAGATTCGACGGTCGGCTTCGATGATCGCTCTTGCGATCGGAGCTGCCACCGCTCCACCCGTCGCCTCGGATCCGAAGGAGCCACCATTCTCAACAAGCACCGCGATCGCGATCTTCGGGTTGCTTGCGGGAGCGAACGCTATGAACCAGGCGTGAGGGTTTGCTCCTTCTACGCTTTGCGCGGTTCCCGTCTTACCGGCTACCTCGATACCTGGGATCTGGGCGGAGGTTCCCGTCCCTTCTTGGACGACAGCAACCATCATCTCTTTGAGTGTGGCAGCCGTCGTCGGAGACATCGGCGTCGACATCGTCTCCGGTTCGTACTCCCGCACCACGTCCCCGGATGGATCGGTGATGCGTTTCATCAGGTGCGGGCGCATCAAGGTTCCTCGGTTGGCGACCGACGACGCAACCAGCGCCATCTGCAGTGGAGTTGCCGCTACATCACCTTGTCCGATGCCCGCGTAGGCGCGGAATGGCTCGGCGTCGTCTCCCACCCTCGGGAAATCGCTGGGCTGGGTTCCGACATCCAACGGGATCTGCTCGTTGAAGCCCATCGCTTCGGACATCTCGATGATCTCGTCGTGGAGCTCCAAACCGATCAGCGCGAAGGTGGTGTCGCACGACACTCGCATGGCCGTGAAGAGATCGATCTCGCTCTGGCCCGTGCACGAAGTCTTGGTGAAGTTGGTCAGATCGAGGTCCGTCTTAGGAAGGTCGATGCTGTCTGGGTCGGGGAAAGTGGAGTCACGCTGGTAACGCCCCGACTCGAGCGCTGCAGCCGCTGTGACGACCTTGAAGGTGGAACCGGGTGGGTAACTGCGCGAGGTCACTTTGGATAGCAGCGGAGTGTCAACCGTCTTCGGGTCCAGAGACTCGTAGTACGCCTTGGCTGGCCCGCTCTTGTGCGAGGCAAGCGGGCTTGGGTCGTACGAGGGGGTGCTCCACATCGCCTTGATCTCCCCAGTGGTGGGATCGAGTGCGACCACCGAGCCTGATTGACCTGCGAGCTGTTGTTGCGCCAGTCGTTGAAGCTCGGAGTTGATCGTCAGCTGAACGTCGTCCCCCTGTTCACCTGAATCGAACAAGCGGTCCTCGATGTCTTGCATCGACAGGACTCCTGAATCACCCAGCAGGGCGTCGTTGTAGGCAGCCTCGATGCGATCGGTTCCATATAGGAATGAGTAGTAACCGGTGATGTGCCCGTAGAGCTCGCCTTCGGGATAGGTGCGCCGGTAGCGAAGCCGTCCGCCGGTGTCCTCGCTCCGAGCGATAACCACACCGTCCTCCGTGAGGATGTCGCCGCGCTTGATCGAATACTCGGCCAACAACCTCCGAACATTCGCGGAATTGGAGGCGATGCTTTCTGCCGCGAATATCTGAAGGTAGTTGAGCTGGAAGAAGATCGCCAAGAATGCAGCCACCAACCCGATCCCTACCCGCTTGATCTGCCGTTGCATCAGGTTCGGCCCCCGATCAGGATCTCGGCAGTGTGAGCGGGTGCCGGCTCGGCAGCTTCCTGATGGGAGATGCGCACGAGTAATGCGATCAGGATGAAGTTGGCGATCATCGATGACCCTCCGTAGGACATGAAGGGAAGGGTTATGCCCGTGAGAGGCATCAGGCGTGTGACGCCTCCCAGGATGATCACGGTCTGAACGCCCAGGATGACGGTTAGTCCGGCAGCGAGCAGTTGGCCGAAGTCGTCCCTAGCGTTGAATGCGATCTTGAGACCTCGTGCGACCAGCAACATGAATGCGAGAACGACTGCGCTGCTGCCCAACAACCCAAGTTCTTCACCGAGAACCGAGAAGACGAAGTCTGTGTGAGCGGCAGGTATGAGGTCGGGCCTGCCCTGGGCGAAACCTGTTCCGAACAGTCCTCCGGTTGCGAACGCGAACAGAGACTGAGCAAGCTGGTAGCTCTCGTCATTCACGTAACGCGTATCCAGAGCATGCAGCCACACTGTTACGCGATCTTGAACGTGCTGGAAGGTTTGATAGCCGAAGTACGCGCCCACTGCGAACAAGGTCGCACCGAGCGCCATGTAGATGAAGCGAGCGGTAGCCACGTAGATCATCACGAGGAACACCGAGAAGAACAACAGAGAAGAACCCAGGTCCTTCTCGAAGAACATGACGGCAAGCGACAGACCCCACATGACTAGCAATGGACCGAAGTGCTTGAGGTCCGGAACGTGGAAGTTGGCGATCTTGCGGGAGGCGATCGCCAGAAGCTCTTTCCGTTCGGCGAGGAACGCGGCGAAGAATACGACCAGACACACTTTGGCCAGCTCGCCGGGTTGGAACTGGAACCCTCCGAAGCCGATCCATAGGCGGGCTCCGTTGACCGTCTGCCCCAACGGAGTGACGGGAAGCAATAGCAGACCAACACCCGCGAACCCGAAGATGTATTTGTACCGGGCGATCTCTTTGTAGTCGCGGATCAGCAGCAACGTTGCGACGAAACACGCCAGACCGAGGACCGCCCAGAGCAGCTGGGTCCCTGCGATGCCTACAGGGATGTCGTCACGAGTTCCTTCGAGCCGGTAGATAGCGGCGAGTCCGAGTCCATTGAGAAGTGCTGCGATCGGAAGTACCAACGGATCGGAGGATCGTGCGAAACGTCTGAGCATGAAGTGAGCGATCCCGTAGGCGACCACAACGCCCAACACCAGCGGAAGAGGCTTCATCAGGTCGTAGTTCTTGGGACGGAGCGCGATCGTTACGAGCGCCAAGGCTCCCGAAGCAAGGATGAACGCGAGAAGCAAGAGACCGAGCTCTTGGTTCCGCCGTGTCGAAGGCGACTGCATCAGTTGTTGCTCCCCCCACCGCCGGGGCTCGCGTCGTCCTTAGGTTGAGTTCTGTTCGAGTCGATATCGGCGGCCCGCTCCTCGAGGTTCGCTAGTGTCGAGCGGCCGTCCTCCAAAGAGTCGACCTTGATGCCCTCTTCTACGTTGTCGCGCAGGTTCTCAGGCAAGTCATCAACGGTGATGTCGCTGAGCTCTTCCTCCGACCGGAGGGTCAATCCGGCGAACTCATCGGGGATGCCCTTGAAGATGGCGATGGTCCCGTCCTCGGTGGCACCGACGAAGTAGGAGTGGTCGAGCGCGTATCGAGCTGCGAAGAACCCGGCCCCAGCGATCAACCCGATGACCACAGCAGCGATCACGAGGCGCTTGAGCCAACTTCTACGAGGCCCCTCGTCATCCACCTCGCTTTGAGGCATCACCCGGTCACCGGGGTCCGTGTTCTGCACCGCCGGCGGAGGAGGCGGAGCTGCGGTGTCTTCTCGTCCCACGTCTATGACGATCACGGTGATGTTGTCGTCCCCGCCCGCTTCGTTAGCTCTTTCCACGAGTCTGTCTGCCGTCGACTGCGCGTCTGGTTCGCTCTCGAGCAACGAGCGGATCTCCTCATCGTCCAGCATGGAGTTCAAGCCGTCAGAACAGAGCAGTAATCGGTCGCCCGTGCGCACCACTATGTCGACGGTGTCCACGTTGACGTCTTCATCCAGCCCGAGGGCCCGGGTGATGACGTTTCGTTGTGGATGACGAGCGGCCTCGTTCCGTTGGATGCGGCCTTCCTTCACCATCCGCTCGACCAACGTGTGGTCTTCGGTGATCTGGCTCATCTCGCCCTGGCGGAACAGATAGGCGCGCGAGTCCCCCACATGAACGAAGTGGGCGTCCGTACCATCTAGGAACAACAAGGTGCAAGTCGTTCCCATGCCCGATAGATCCGGGCTTTCTTCTGACTTCGCGTGGATGGCGCGGTTCGCCTCCTGGACGTATGCGGCCAACTGAGAATCGGCGGAGGCCGGGTCGCTCTCGTACTGATCCGTGATCACTCGGATGGCGGTTTGGGACGCGACCTCGCCTGCAAGATGACCGCCCATCCCGTCCGCCACGACGAACAATGGCGGCTGGACGAGATAAGAATCCTCGTTGCCATCGCGTGCTCGCCCGACGTCGGTGCGATGCCCTATCGACACGTTCATCTGCGCAATTCCAAGACCGTCTTACCGATCTTCACTCGGTCGCCCTTGAACGCTTCGACGGGCGCCGTTACCTTCTGCCGGTTCAGATAGGTGCCGTTGGTAGAGCCCATATCTTCGACCATCACTTGATCGCCCTTGGTGAATAGGCGAGCGTGCACCTGCGACGCGTACGAATCACTAACGACGATCTGGCAACTGTCGGCGCGCCCGACCAGAAGTTCGTCGCTGAGAGAAAACGTCTTGCCCTTGATCCCTTCGCCCTCGATCACCTTCACCGAACGAGGCGAACGCTTAGACCTGCGCTGTTGGGGTTTGGGTTGGGGAGCTCGTCGTGCTGCAGCCGGGGAGCGTTCGGGTTTCAGCTCGAGATAGATAGCTCGTACGGCTCGTGCCATGAATATGTACAGGACGGCGAGGAACACATACTTGAGGAGATCGAGAACGATCGTCGGCATCGGCTAGTTGCCCTTCGAGAGTCGAAAGATGAGCTCGCTGGTTCCGAAGGCGATCTTGTCTCCGTCGGTGAGCGTGTGCTGACCTGCAAGCTTTCCGTTCACGACGGTGCCGTTCGTGGAGCCAAGATCACGGATCGTCCAGCTTCCACCCTCCCGGCGCATCTCTGCGTGACGCCGGCTGACGTTGGCATCCGACAGCACGACATCATTGCTGGAAAGTCGGCCGATGACGATCGGGTCCCGCGTTAGTGAGATCTTCTCGATGGGCTTGCCGTCTCCATCGAGCACGATGAGTTGAGGGTCCGAGGAGTCCTGAGCCAACCCGAGCTTGTCGGCGGTGTTGGTCGAGATCGCCCCGGTTGAAGAAGGATCGTTGGCGCTCGGCGCGTGGGTCGCCACTTGAGGCTGTTCGTTCTCTGAGGCAGCGAATGAGGCCTCCACCTTGAACTCGCCCCGGCCCATGGACTCGTCTATATCGAAGCTGATCTCAGGCATCCCCATCAGGTTCCAACGGTTCTGTTTGGCGTTATCTATGACGAGTTCGGAGAACTCCTTCTGGAGACCCGCTTCCATCTGCATGAAACGCTCGTGATCCTCGGCCCCCATAAGCACCCGGAAATCGTTCGGCGCATAGACCTTGTTGACCGAGAGGGTTTTTCCCTCTCCCATCTCACGCAATATCCGCCGGCCGACCTCGATGGGCTGCAACCCCGACCTGAAGACGCGGGTGAAGAAGCCTTCGACAAGGCCCTCCAGTCGTTGCTCGATGCTCTTTGCTACTCCCATCGATCTCCCTCGTTCAGAAGCGATTATGCCCGCGCCCGGCCAGGCCACTGCCTGGTAACTTTCCCTCCTGCGTCCCGCTCGAAGCGGGCCTCGCGGGCGAGTGGTGGAACGGCAGACACGCTGGCTTCAGGTGCCAGTGCCCGCAAGGGTGTGGGGGTTCAAATCCCCCCTCGCCCACCCGAAAAGACCCGCAGCGTCTGCAGCGGGTCTTTTTCCTTGGTTGGCTAGCTTCAAACCGAAGCCGCCGGTGCAGCGTGTCCTAAGCCCCCGGCTTGATCGCCATGTTCAGCACTATCAGGATCAAGATCGCCAGATCGAGGCGAGAGAGCGTCATCATCTTTTCCTGCTGGGCGAGCACTTCAGGTGTTCCCGGCCCTTTCTCGGAGACGAGTGCATCGAGTTTCTTGCCTCCCGGGCCCAGGAAACCCGCCCCGATCACGATCGTGGCTACGATCCCCAGCAACCCGAAGACGATCCAGAGGCGTTCGAAGCCTCTGCCGGAGTCCAGGACCATCCAGACCCCTGAGGCCAGAACCACGATGGACAACGGCATGAAGTACTTTTCACCCAACTCGCCTGCGATGTTGCCCAGCTTGCCGATGGTGGGACCGTCGTTGATCTTGCTCAGCTTGGTGAACAGGATCAGGAGCATCGCCGCGCCTCCCACCCACAGCACTACAGCAAGGATGTGGACGGCCAGAAGACCCTCGTAGAGTGACATCGCAACCCACCTTTCTGCCTATCTCGCCGTGGCTCAAGGCGACTGTAAGCGTTACGAGGGTCGCGGTCGAGGATCCCCCCACGAAGGAGACCGAACGCGGCGTTCGTGGTGGTTTGGGGGCCGATGAGGGCCATCCGGGTGGGCTAGACCGGAGTACGACACCTGTAGTAGGTTGTTCCTGCTTGAGGAGAGCTGTATCGTCCTCACGCCATACCGGGGGAATCGAGGAGTTCAGACAGCTTGGCTCAAAGCGCGAGCGATTTTCTACAGGGTCCGTCTCAACCAGGCGGCGGTCCCGAGGCCGAAGGGCCGGGGGTTGTAGCCCGAACACCACGTCAGCTCTTCTGGCGCAGGTTCAAAGAAGACCGTCTGGCACTCTTCGGCGGGTTCCTTGTCGTCTTCATGATCACCGTTGCCCTGGCGGCGCCGGTGGTCGAAAGCATCGTCGGACACCCTTACGACGAGCAGTATCGCGACATCGGCACCAACGCGTTCGGCAGCCCCAATCCACCGACCGGCTCGTTCATCTTCGGGTTCGATGATCTCGGCCGCGACATCTTGGTTCGCACGATGTACGGGGCGCGCGTCTCACTTACGATCGCGATCGTTGCAACCGGTGTCGAGCTGGTGATCGGGGTCTTCCTCGGGATCCTTGCGGGATTCATGCGGGGATGGGTGGACACGATCGTTTCTAGATTCATCGATCTCATCCTGTCCATCCCGTTCCTGCTGCTCGGCATCGCCCTGTCGGTGACGGATTTCCTCGGTGGCGGAGAGAAGCTGATCATCTTTATCATCGCTTTCTTCGGATGGCCCTATATCGCTCGCATCGTGCGTGGCCAGACCTTGTCACTGCGCGAAGCGCAGTTCGTCGAAGCCGCCTACTCCGTTGGTGCACCGACGCGGTGGATCATGTTCCGGGAGATCCTTCCGAATCTGCTGGCGCCGATCTTGATCTACGGGACGTTGATCATCCCGCAGAACATCGTGGGAGAAGCCGCTCTGTCGTTCCTTGGTGTCGGCATCCAGCAGCCGACCGCAGCGTGGGGACAGATGCTTGCGGCTGCTACCCCATATGTCGCCCTGGGCAAGGCTTGGTGGTTCATGCTTTATCCCGGACTGGCGCTGTTCATCACAGTCCTCGGCTTCAATCTCTTGGGCGACGGGTTACGAGACGCGCTCGACCCCAAGACCGGCCGGTAGAGATCCAGAGAGGGGGCTTTATCAGCAGTACGCAGGAACAGGCAGTGATGGTTGTTGGCAAGATGCTTCATCGCAGTAATGGGAAGTTTGGGAGAGAGAGGATAGGAGGGATCGTTTGAAGAGCAGCAGGCTTATCAAGCTTTTCGCTCTGCTCACCGTTCTGATGCTTGTCGCCGCAGCGTGTGGCGGCGGCGGCAGCGAGACGGGAGACACGGGCGACAAGCGCACGAACGAGGATGTAACAGTATCGGATGAGCTGAACCCAGGTGGGACCCTGCGGATCGCCGGTGTGTCTGATGTCGACTATATGGACCCGGCATCGCAGTACTACACGGTGTCCTTCTTCTTGTCGCGTGGTGTGTTCCGTACCCTGGTGACATATCCCGGCAACGTGACCGACCTGGCAGCTCAGAACGAGCTGGTCCCCGACCTGGCGGAGTCCACCGGGCAGTCCAACGAGGACTTCACCGAGTGGAGCTACACCATCAAGGATGGCGTGACCTACGGGCTGAAACTCGGCGGCGAAGAGGTCGCTGGTGTCACGGGTGAAGAGATCGTCTGTGACGACTTCGTTTACGCCTTCGAGCGCATCTTCACGGCGTCGGTCGGCGCGGGTTACCCCTTCTACTACGACATCATCGAAGGGGCCAAGGAGTTCCAAGCAGGCGACGCGGATTCCATCAGCGGTATCACTTGCGACGGCGACAAGAGCATCACCTTCTCGCTGAGTGAGCCTGCCGGTGACTGGGACTTCCGCATGGCGATGCCGGCTGCGTCACCGGTACCCCGTGCGGCAGCCGAGAAGTATGACAAGAAAGAAGACTCCGACTACGACCGCCACGTCGTTGCCACCGGTCCCTACTACATCGCTGAGTGGACCCCGGGCGAGCAGATCACCCTAGAGCGCAACGAGTACTGGGATGCAGAGACCGACGAAGCTCGTCTCGCCTACCCGGACACCGTTGACTGGAAACTCGGATTCGACAACGACGTAGGTGTTCAGAAGATCCAAGACAACGAGTACGACCTGGGTCTGGACGTCTCCCCGCAGGGCCCGGCGCTGGAGGAGTGGGTGACCACACCAGAGCTCAACGAGCGTCTGCTCCAAGAGCCGTCTGGTTGCACCCGTTACCTCTTCCTGAACACCACGATCGAGCCCTTCGACAACCAAGCCGTGCGTGAGGCCGTCAACCTGGCTATCGACCGCGAGAACATCAAGCGCGTGTTCGGTGGACCTACGACCGGTCCGATCGCTACCTCCATCGTGCCTCCTGGTATCGACGGTCACCTCCCCTCTGAGGAGTTCAACCCGTTCGAGACCGAGAACATGGCCGGTGACATGGAGACGGCCAAGCAGATGTTCCAGGAAGCGATCGGTGCGGAGACCTGGGATGAGCCGATCAAGTTGATCGGTGCATCCGACCCGCCACACGACCGCATCTTCGAGTCGGTTCGTTCGGACCTCGAGGAGCTGGGCTTCACGAACATCCAGGGCAAGACGCCGAAGTTCCCGAACCAGTACACGCAGTTCTACTCGGTTCCTTCTTCGGAGACCGCCGTTGGTTCGTCCGCCGGTTGGTGCAAGGACTACCAGAGTGCCTTCACCTTCCTGGACCCGCTGTTCCACGGCGACAACATCCTGGAGTCGGGTAACCAGAACTACGCTGAGCTCAACGACCCCGAGATGAACCGCCTGATCGACGAGGCGGCAGCATCTCCGTTGGGTGAAGAGCAGACCGCTGCTTGGGAAGCTGCCAACCGGTACGCCACCGAGACGGGTGTCTGGATCCCGTGGTCGTGGGATAACGACCTGATCGCGTACTCCAGCGAGAACATCACCAACGTCTACTACTTCGGATTCCACAGCCAAGTTGACTGGGTCAACATAGCTATCAACTCCGAGCAGTAAGACAAGTGGTACCGGTGGGGCCGGCGCTTCGGCGCCGGCCCCCGCCGGTTCTCCTGCTACCCGCCGGCGGCTCGTATCTATCGAGCCGCTTGCAGGAAGCATGGGCCGGACGGATGGCCGGGCGTATCCTGCTTCAGTGGTGGTGTGACCCTTAGAGGAAGAAGAAGGACCGGGGGAATCTCATGTTCCAGTACATAGTGCGCAGACTGATCTGGGCAGTGATCATGACCTTGCTGGTCATTTCCACTGTGTTCGTGATCTTCTTCGTGCTCCCGGGAGGCTCCGGTCGCAACATCGAAGGGGCCGGCAAGTGCTCTAGCCCCATCGCCATCATGATGGCCGGGCGGAATCCGCGTCCCGCGCTCGTCTGCAACATCGTCAAACGTCTCGGCTTAGACAAGCCCGTGTACGTGCAGTACGGGCGCTACGTCGGGAATCTCCTACAAGGAGATATGGGCTATTCGTATCACTCGAGTGAACCGGTGCGCGACGCGATCTTCCGCCGCCTTCCGGCGACCGCCAGCCTCGCGATCGGCGCCTCGTTCATCTGGTTGGTCTTCGGTGTCGCGATCGGGATCGTTTCTGCCCTGAGGAGGCGGTCCTTCATGGACCGGGCCTCGATGTTCTTCGCGCTTGTCGGGGTCTCTTTGCCCACCTTCTTCTTAGGCCTCGTGTTGGTGTTCCTTTTCGACGGCCGTCTGAACATCTACAACGTTGCGAGCTACCAGCCCATCACCTCGGACCCCGTGGCCTGGCTGAAATCGATGTGGCTCCCCTGGATCGTTCTTGCCTACGTCAGCATGGCCGTGTATGCGCGCATGGTTCGAGGGAACCTGCTCGAAGTGATGGGCGAGGACTACATCCGTACCGCCCGAGCAAAGGGTCTGCGCGAGAAATCTGTCACTCGCCACGCATTGCGCAGCGCCCTAACCCCTGTCGTGACCATGTACGGACTCGACCTCGGGATCTTGTTGGGTGGCGCCGTTATCACCGAGTCGATCTTCAATATCCCCGGTATCGGTAGCCTCGCCGTCGATGCCATCAGCAACCAAGATCTGCCGACGATCCTTGGCACCACGTTGTTCGCGGGCGTATTCGTGATCATCGCGAACCTCGTTGTTGACATCGCGTACGCGTCCCTCGATCCCCGGGTCCGGTACTCCTAACCCCTACAGAAAGGCGACCCCACCTCTGATGGCTCAGGAAGTTCTGCTCGAGGTCAAAGACCTTCACGTCCACTTTCCCACTGCCGATGGCTTGGTGAAGGCGGTCGACGGGCTCAACTTCAAGGTCCTCAGAGGAGAGACGTTCGGCATCGTGGGTGAGTCCGGGTCGGGCAAGTCGGTCACCAACCTGACCGCGCTCGGGTTGATCAAGCGTGAGACCGCTCAGATCTCCGGTGAGATCCTCTTCAAGGGTCAAGATCTCTTGAAGCTGAACAGCGAAGAGTTGCGCAAGGTGCGCGGCAAAGAGCTTGCGATGATCTTCCAGGACCCGTTCGCGTGCTTGCATCCCTTCTACCGGGTCGGCGACCAGCTCGTTGAGGCGATCCTGTGTCACGAGAAGATGCCGAAGAAGCAAGCGGCCGAGCGCGCGACCGATCTGCTTGCGTCCGTGGGGATCCCTCACCCTAAGGAAAGGTTCCGGGACTACCCGCACCAGTACTCAGGCGGTATGCGCCAACGGGCGATGATAGCCATGGCGCTGGTACACAATCCCGACCTGTTGATCGCGGACGAGCCCACCACAGCTCTGGATGTCACCGTTCAAGCTCAGATCATCGAATTGATCGAGAAGGTGAAGACGGAGTTCAACATCGGCGTCATCCTGATCACGCACGACCTGGGAGTGATCGCAGACGTGGCCCAACGCGTGCTCGTCATGTACGCGGGCAGGGGGGCCGAGATGGGCACGATTGACGAGGTCTTCAAAAGCCCTCTGCACCCCTACACATGGGGTCTGCTCGAGTCGATCCCCCGGGTGGATTCCAAGGGGACCAGACTGGTGCCCATCGAAGGGTCGCCTCCTTCGTTGATCAACAAGCCGGCCGGGTGCGCTTTCCACCCGCGCTGCCCGCACCGCTTCGAAAAGTGCGACAAAGAGATCCCCGCCATGCAAGATCGCGGTGGGGGTCACCCGGAAGCGTGCTACCTGAGCATCGAAGACAAGAAGCGCATCTGGGCCGAGCGTGAAGCACGACGCACGAAGGCGGCAAGCTGATGGACCAGACGATGACTCAGGCGGCATCCTCGCAAGACCCCAGTCGCGGCGAACCTCTCGTCGCCGTCAGGAATCTGACCAAACGGTTCCCGATCACGAAGGGGATCGTGCTCCAGAAGGAAGTAGCGCGCGTGCACGCCGTAGAGGACGTGTCCTTCGAGGTCTATCCTGGCGAGACCCTTGGTCTCGTCGGTGAGTCGGGTTGTGGCAAGTCGACGACCGCGCGCTTGTTGCTGAAGCTCATCGACGCGACATCGGGCAACATATTCTTCGAAGGCACGAATATCACTAAGCTCAAGCGACGCGAGATGCGCCCCTACCGGCGCGAGATGCAGATGATCTTCCAGGACCCGTACGCGTCGCTCAATCCGCGCAAGACCGTCGGTTCGATCATCGGAGCGCCGTTCACGATCCATAAGACCGAGGGTGAGGTCAAGAAGCGGGTCCAGGACCTGATGGATCGTGTTGGGATGAACCCCGAGCACTACAACCGTTTCCCCCACGAGTTCTCGGGTGGGCAACGGCAGCGCATCGGTGTCGCTCGTGCTCTGGCTCTCCGCCCCAAGCTGATCGTCTGCGACGAGCCGGTCTCGGCTCTCGACGTGTCGATCCAGGCGCAGATCTTGAACCTTCTCGAAGACCTTCAGGACGAGTTCAAGCTGACCTACGTTTTCATCAGCCACGACCTTGGTGTCGTTCGTCACATCTCGGACCGGATCGCAGTCATGTACCTGGGACATGTGGTCGAGGTTGCGGCGGCGGACGAGCTTTATCAGAACCCCAAGCACCCTTACACCGCGGCTCTGCTATCGGCGGTGCCGAAGGGCCACACCGATACCGACCTCACACAACGTGTCGTTCTCACCGGAGACGTGCCGTCGCCCATCGACCCACCCTCCGGATGCGTGTTCCATCCTCGTTGCCCGAAAGCGCGTGAGGTGGCCGGATCTGCGGGATCGGTCCCCGAGAACTGCAGAACTGAGTTCCCGCCGCTCGGTGAGGTCTCGAGAAGCCATCTCTGTGCTTGCTGGTATCCGTTGAAGGAAGGTGAGTCTCTCCAGAAGGCCGCGCACGCATGACCTTCTCGATCGTTGCTTACGATCCCAGCTCCGATCCGCCCGAATGGGGTGTAGCGGTGGCGTCGAAGTTCTTGTCCGTGGGGGCCGCCGTGCCGTGGGCGAGCGCGGGCGTAGGAGCGGTTGCTACCCAGGCACTAGCGAACCTCGCCTACGGACCAGACGGGCTGCGGATGCTTGCATCCGGACGCTCCGCTACTGAAGTCGTCAACGCTCTAACCGGTCCGGACGAGTTGCGAGAGCAGCGTCAGGTGGGCGTGGTCGACGCGGCGGGAGAGCCGGCAACCTTCACCGGATCGGAGTGCCTGGACTGGGCCGGAGGCATCACGGGGAAACACTTCGCTTGCCAGGGAAACATCCTGACCGGCCCGGAGGTCGTTGACGAGATGGCTTCGGCTTTCGAGGCCGCCAAAGGAGAGCTGGGCGTTCGATTGTTGGCGGCATTGAAGGCAGGCGACGATGCCGGTGGAGACCGCAGAGGACGGCAAGGCGCGGCCCTGTACATCGTTCGCGAGGGGGGCGGGTACGGCGGCGGTATCGACAAGGCTGTCGACCTAAGGGTCGACGATCATGAGGCGGCAACCGATGAGTTGTTGCGTCTCTGGGACCTCCATCGCCTGTACTTCCCACGGCCCGAAGAGCTCGACTTCATCGTTATCGACGATGTGGTTGCGACCGAGCTGAGGGGGCATCTGATGGAACTCGGCTACGACGCGGGCGAGGGGGCCGGGTACGACTCCTCACTCAAGGATGCCCTATGGGCGTACGTGGGAACCGAGAACCTCGAAGAGAGATGGACCGATGAAGCAAAGATCGAAAGAGGGATCCTCGAGTATCTCCGCAAGCACTAGCGCCTCTTAGATCTCCTCGCGTGCCTGCAGTGCCAGCCGGTAGACCTCTTTGAGTGGCAAGCCGGTGATACGAGCGACCTTTGCTGCATCCTCGAACTCGGGTGATGCGGTGACCTCATGGCCTTTGCGGTAGCCGATCTTGATTGCTACTTCGAACCCTTCAACCGTCACCGTTTCGAACGAGCGAACCAACTCATCTTTGCCTGTGGTCCCGATCCGTACTCCCAGGGTCGTGGTCTCGGCGTAAAGGACGTCCAGAACGCGACCAAGTGCCTTCCTCTCGCAGAGGACCGAGAGCGCGATTCCCGGCCGGCCCTTCTTCATCGTTATCGGAAAGCTCCACGCATCCTGCGCACCGGACTCGAGTAGGCGCTCGATCGCGAACGGGATCATCTCGGGTGTCATGTCGTCGATGTTGGTTTCCAGCAACAGGTGGTCGGAGTCCGTTTCCTCGCTGACGTCGCCGACGAGTACACGCAGCACATTTGGGAGAGGCGAGCCTTCACGTTTCCCCGCGCCGTATCCGGTTGTGTGCAACTTCATCGGCGGGAGATGAGGTGATGACGTTGCTACTTCGGCGAGGAAAGCAGCTCCCGTCGGGGTTAGTAGCTCGCCTTCACCCCTCTGAAGCACGGTGAAACCGGAGATCAACTCGCCGACCGCCGGGCCCGGCACGGCAAGAAGACCGTGAGAGGTCGAGACGGTTCCGGTTCCGACGTCGATCGCCGACACCAGTACCCGGTCCGGTCCGAGGCTCACTAAGGCGGCCGCGCAACCGACGACATCGACGATCGCGTCGAGTGCTCCGACCTCGTGGAAGTGGACCTCTTCGATCGAGGTGCCGTGCACCTTCGCCTCTGCTGCGGCCACTCGTTCGAACACTCTCGTCGCGACGCGGGCGATGCGTTCATCCAGCGCGGCGTTGGCGAGGATCAAGCGGATGTCGGCTAAGTGCCGGTGAGTGGGAGATGGTTCTGTAGTTATGTTCGCTCGTAGCGCACGTTGGGGGCCGCGTCGGGTCTCGTCGAAGCTAAGGGTCCAACCCGGAAGGTCGAGAGCCTCTAGAGCCTCGTGTATAGCCTCGCGGTTGGCTCCCGCGTCGACCAGGGCACCCAGGATCATGTCGCCGGACGCACCCGAAGCGCAGTCGAAGTAGACGGTCCTCATCGGTTGCCGGAGCTCCGCCGATTTAGGATGCGGTGCGCAGCGACGGCGGCTCCGAAGCCATTGTCGATGTTCGTCACCGTGATCCCCGCAGCACAGGAGTTGAGCATGGCCAGCAGCGCTGCCAGTCCCTCGAACGATGATCCGTATCCGATGCTGGTAGGCACCGCTATCACTGGTGCTGATGCGATCCCCCCTACGAGGCTGGCGAGAGCACCTTCCATCCCTGCAACAACGATGACGACGTCGGCCTTATGAAGCTCGTCTTGCGCTTCGAGCAGTCGATGCAGGCCCGCGACGCCGACGTCATTGAGATGGGTGGCCCACGCGCCGAGAGCGCGAGAAGTGTGGAGCGCTTCGTAAGCAACCGGCAGGTCCGAGGTTCCGGCACAGACGACCGACACATGACCGGTAGCCTCGCTACGCTGCGCCGGTTCGGCGCTGCGTAGCACCACCAGTTTCGCTGCCTCGTGGTGCACCGCATCGGGGTGTTCTTTGACCAGCGCCCGGGCCGTCTCGGGGGTGCATCTGGTCGCCAGCACGGGCGACGAAGTCGTCTCGAGCAATCTGGTGGCTATCGAAACAACCTGCTCGGTTGTCTTGCCCTGGGCGAATATCGCCTCGGGCAACCCTTGACGGAGCTCTCGATGGGTATCGAGACGTGCGAAACCGAGGTCTTCGGTGGGTACGCGCCGGAGGCTTGCCAGGGCTTCTTCGGGCGACGAGCTTCCCTCTCGGACCCTTGCAAGCAGGTCTTTCACCTCTTCTGGGCGCATATCGGAAGTGTAGGATGCCGACCGTGCCGGACCTAACTAACGAGCAACTAACGCTGGCCTTGGCCATCGTGGCGGGACTCGCTCTGATCGCATTCGTAGTCGCCGCCATCTCGATGGCCAAACTTCGCAAAGCGCGCAAGGAGTACGTGGTGTTGCGCGGGGAATCGGGGCCGCGCGACCTGCTCGCTGCCGTCTCCCATGCGATGCGCCAGGTCGAATCCATCAACTCGCGCGTCGATAGCGTCGTCACTCGCCAAGAAGAGCAAGCGGCTATCGGACGCTTCGCCCTCCAGCGGTTCGGGATGGTCCGCTACGACGCTTTCGAGGACATGGGTGGACGACTCTCGTTCTCGGCAGCGATCCTGGACGACCACGGCGATGGCCTTGTGATGACATCGATCAATGGCCGGACCGAAACCCGCACCTACGCCAAGCCGGTCACGCGATTGTCCTCCGAACACAACCTGTCCGGTGAAGAGCGAGCCGCTATCGACCTGGCGGCGGCCGGGAACGAGGGTTCATCCAAGCAGCACCGCGCCGCTACGTCGAACTGAGGCCGGGGCGATGATCGATCTGAGGCTTCTGCGCGAGGATCCTGACGCCGTTCGCGCCGCGTATTCGAAGCGTGGGGGGGTCAAGGGTCTCGACGAAGTGATCGCGGCCGATGCCGTCTATCGCGAACGGCTCAAAGAGGTTGAAGAGCTCCGTGCAGAGCAGAACCGAGCATCGAAAGCTATCGGTAACGCTGCCCCCGACGACCGTCCTGCAGCTATCGCAGAGGCCAAGGAGCTTTCGGACCGGCTCAAAGAGTTGGAGCCTGTGCTGGAAGAGGTCCAGCAGAAGCTCGAAAGCCTCGCTGCTCACCTCCCGAACCTTCCACATTCGTCGGTTCCTGAGGGAGCCTCCGAGGACGACAACGTGATCGAGCGCGAGGTGGGTGAGCGCCGAGACTTCGACTTCGAGCCCAAAGACCATGTCGAGCTGGGTGAGGCCCTTGGGATCTTCGACTCGGAGCGGGGAGCGAAGACGTCTGGCAGCCGTTTCGTCTATCTCACCGGCAACGGTGTACTGCTAGAGCTCGCGTTGGTCCGTTTCGCCTTGGAGCGTCTGTCCGAGCGTGGTTTCAAGCCGATGGCTCCACCGCTGTTGGTTCGAGAACACGCGATGTATGGGACCGGATTCTTTCCCGCCGACGAGTTCGAGATCTATCGCTTGGAGCGCGATGACCTTTACCTGATCGGGACTTCCGAGGTACCGCTGGCGGCGTATCACTCAGGAGAGGTGCTCGATGCGGCCGATCTGCCGGTCCGTTATGCCGGGTTCTCTCCCTGCTTCAGGCGCGAGGCCGGGAGCTACGGCAAGGACACCAAGGGATTGATCCGGGTGCATCAGTTCGACAAGGTCGAGCAGTTCTCGCTGACCACCGCGGAAGATTCGTGGGATGAGTTCGCAACCATCCGTGCCAACGAAGAGATGATCCTTCAGGCGCTCGAGATCCCATATCGCGTGGCGGTGATGTGCGGAGGTGATCTCGGATCGTCGGCGGCCAAGAAAGTGGATCACGAGGCCTGGTTGCCGGGGGCTCAGCGCTATCTCGAGCTGACGTCTGCGTCCAACACGACCGACTATCAGTCGCGTCGCTTGAAGATCCGCCATCGCGGCAAGGAGGGAACGGCGCTGGTTCATACCCTGAATGGGACGGCCGTCGCCGTGGGCCGAACCATCGTTGCGTTGCTCGAGAACCACCAGCAGGCTGATGGCAGCGTGGATATCCCCGAAGCTTTGCGGCCCTACACGGGCTTTTCGAAACTGACTCCACCTGCCTAACGCTGCCGCCCGGCTAGCGGTCGGGTGAGCGTTGCGGGATCGTTACTACGAAGGTCGAGCCTTTGCCTTCTTGGCTCTCTAACGTGATGGTTCCGTTGTGCAGCTCTACCAGCGATTTCACGATGGCCAGTCCCAGCCCCACGCCACCAACTGACCTGGTGCTTGACGGATCAACCTGACGGAAGCGGTCGAATATCTGGTCGTGCAGATGTCCTGGGATGCCGCGCCCCTCATCTGTGACCGTTATGACTACCTCGGACGGCCGTTGCTCGGCAGTGATGGTGATCGTCGTCTTTTCTTCCGAGTACTTGATCGCGTTGTCGACGAGGTTGCGAACGATGTGATTCAAGGCGCGCTCGTCGCACCAGATGACCGGATCCTGCGACCGGAGCTCGGTGAGGATCTTGCGCTGACCACTGCCGTGTGCAGCGTCCATGTCGGCGACGATGTCGTCGATGAACGAAGCTAGTTCGATCCTCGTGCGCTGCAACTTGATGCCGCCCGATTCCACGCCCGATGAGGTGAGCAGTTCCTCAACCAGTCCCAGTAGCCGCTGACCCTGCCTATCGATGACGTCGATGAAGCTGAACAGATCGTCTGTAGTCATCCTGTCCGAGTTTCGCCGGATGGTCTTGGCAGAACCGATGATCGACGCCAGCGGACTCCGAAGCTCGTGGGAAACGTTTGCGAGGAAGTCCTGCTTGAGCCGATCGAGCTCCTCTAGGCGTGTGACCGTTTCGCGCTCTCGTGCGAAGGTTCGGGCGTTACCCAACGCGATAGCGGCATGCTCCGCGAAGAACCCGAGCGCTTTCAGGTCGTCCTGGATGAAGCGGCGGTTCTCGGAGGTCTGCGTGATGTTGAGGACACCTACCAGTTGTTCACGTCGCACCAACGGACAAGACATCGCCGACGTGATGGAGCGTTCGGGGTGTCCGCGTCCTTCCACGGGGGGGCCGGGATCGCTTCCGAGCAATAGCGGCGTTCGTTGCTCGGCGACCACACCCGAGATGCCTTGACCAAGCTCGACCCGGGCGCCGAGAACGGTGTCGTGCGCCGTTCCCCGGTAACTCACAACCTCGAGGTGGGTCCCATCGGAACTCAGCAGCATGATCGAGGCCTCATCGCCGCCAAGTAGGTCCAGAGCTTGCTCCAGGATGGTGTCGAGAACCACCGGCAGATCGAGGCTTCCGTTGATCGCCCTGGCAACCTCCGACATCTTGGCCGCCTCCTGGAGCCGATGCGAAAGTCCCGCCGAACGCACCTTTTCTTCGAGCAGCTGGTCGGCCAACCGTCGGAGCGACGATTCCTTCTCGGCAACGTAGAGAAGTAGGGACGCCATCAATCCGGCCAAGAGTACGAGCAGGATCCAGTTCCCCATCGACTCGAACCGCAGCACTTCGGGCAGCATGTTCCGGCCCACCGAGAACACCGCCAGCGAGATCGTCAGCGCCGAGGCCCAGAACAGCGACATCGACCAGAGCTGGCCTCGCCGCTTGTTCAGGTCGTCGAGCGATATCTCGGGCGCGCCCGCCCGGCCCTTGCGTCCAAGGACCTCCCGCAGGCGCGCAGAGGATGCAAGTTTCATGCTGTTTCATCGGTACGGGACCCCGGGCTCCTAAATCACATATACCGGGCAGTCGCCAGCCGATCGCTCCCCCCGGATCGACCCCCAGCGGTCTCTGCCCACCCCTGCACCCGGTAGCTTTGGGGCCTGGAGGGCTACGCTAACTGGCAAGCGGACGGTCTTGAAAACCGTTGTCGGCAACGACTTTAGGGTTCGAGTCCCTAGCCCTCCGCCAACTCCGCCTGCGGCTTTGCCCGAGAGAGAGCGCGGTGTCGTTTGAAGAATCGAGGCGATTGGGCTCGCTCCCAGCACTGGGGCCCAGGCTTGAGGGAAGGCTCCGATCGGTCGGTGCTGGCGGTTAGCGTTGACGCAATCGAGGGGAAACGGCTCGTTCGCAAATGCCGCTCGTGTCGAGGTCAACGCGCGGTGCTACGACCCTGTAGGTGCCGGGACGCGATACCGAGAAAGCGAACGTCCGATCGTCTGAGGTTCGAGCCGTTCTGATCTGCCGCCACTCACCATCTTTCTTTCGTTGCAGGATGAGTGGGACGTTCGCCGCTCATTCTTGTCGGTCATCCTCAGCGGCTACCTCGCCTGCGATCTCATCGCCGGTCGTGGCTGCTTCTATCGTTCGCGCTACCGACGAGGGCGGGCTTGGTTCGGGTTCGGGCTCGGGGACGGGTTCAGGTTCTGGGTCTGGGTCTGGGACGGGTTCGGGCTCGGGCTCAGGTTCCGGCTCAGGTTCCGGTGCCGGCTCGGGTTCAGGCTCCGCAGGTGGAGGGGAGGCGGGGTCTTGGAGGTAGTCCAAAGCCCAGCGACGAACCACTGCAGCTTCCAAGGTGGAAAACGTCGGCGAGATGAATAGGACGTCGTTGAACATCAACGTGCACGGCTGGATGTGGGCGACGATGTCCCCCGGAGCACCTTGAGCGCAGTTGGCGTAGTGGTGATGTGCTGCAAGTAGGTGCGCGATCTCGTGGGCGGCGATCTTTCCGCTCCACCTTTCCCAATCGGCGTCATCGGCACGCGCTTCGCCCACCGCGAATGCAGCGTCGTCATAAGCGATGCCACCCACGCAGTCGGCCTGTCCGGCGACCGAGCTAGCGAGCTCGCCGCTGATCATCGTGTAGACGACGTCGGCGTCCGGTGGTCGCACGCCGCCGTAGTGAGCCTTGGATGCATCGATGATCGCCTGGGATTGTGACGACGAAGGCACCACTCCGGTGGCCGAATCGTCTGTGCCGGTGGCCACTTGAGGATCGAACGGCTCGTAGACCGCATTCACGGTGATGTTGATCGATCCGAACACCTGCTCGGCCCATGCCATGATCCGCCGAGCAGACTCTTCGTCGATGCCGACCATCAGGACTTGGACATCGAGATCCAGAGCGGTTGTGTAGTCGCCCACGATGGGGATCTCATGGTGTTCTGGAGCAAGAGTGTCGAGACTGCTGCAGTCTGAGTCCTCCGTATCGATGAGATCCACTGGAGTGGGGAGCGTTCGATCCGACGCGGCTGCGCCGGCCCCTCCCCAGGCGAGTAAAAGTAGGCATAGCAAGGCCGGGGCTTTCGTCCGCATCTGGATGGGGTTCGGCCCCGGCGGTCGGTCTCCTGCATGCTTGGGCAATGATGCAAGGAGTGCTGGCCGCTGCCGTGGGGATCAGCGGAAGGATCCAGAACTTCGGGTGGGCGAAAGCAGGCCCCGCTTCTCTTGGCAGACGTGAGAAAGCCGAAGACGCCGAGACCCCAGTAAGTGCTATTCCTCGCAGTCGGTGTGGGTGTCCTCAGCGTCTTGGGCGCAGCGGTCGGTGCCCTTCCCGCCGCGGAGATCGTCGATGCCGTGGTTGCCGTAGAGCACGTCGTTTCCTGCCATTCCGTACAGCACGTCGTCTCCGGCATGTCCGAGGAGCGCGTTATCACCGGCAGCCCCGATCAGTACATCGTTGCAGTCCGTGCCGCCCAACCGATTGATGCGCTCGAAAGTGATGTCGATCTCACCTTCCTGAAGCCGTCCTTCACGGAGATCGATCGTCAGGCCCTGTTGGTCGTTCTCGAGAAGATCACTGCACCGGCCCCAGTAGGCCCAGTAGCTGAGCATGTCCGACCCGGGCCCCCCGTTGATGCGGTCGCGACCTCCTCCACCCAAGATGTGATCGTCACCCTTGCCGGCTCGCACGAGATCGTTCCCGGGCGTATATGCGAGGCCGATGCGGTCGTCGCCAGCTCCGCCTACTAGAAGGTCGTCCCAGCTGTCTTCTTCGTATGATTCGAAGTCGTCCAGTCTGTCGTTGCCACCGTAGCCGTAGATCCTGTCGCTGCCGGTCCCACCGCTCAGACTGTCTTTCATCGAGGAACCAAGCAATAGGTCATCGCCGTGCCCGCCGATCACACTGTGGATCCCTTCGAAGGTGTCGTGTCCCTGGCCTCGCGCCCATCCCTCGCTGAGATCCACCGTCATGTCTGTGTGGGAGAACTGATAGCTGAGGGTCACCCAGCAGCATCCGGAGCTGGGTTTCATCACGTGATCGTTCCCTCGCCCCTCCCAGATGGTGGCGCTGGAGGCCGGCTTGTACAGATCGTCGCCACTGCCTCCCTTCAGCCGATACCCACCCTTGAGCACGTCATCGCCCGGTCCTCCCGAGATCGGGTCGCCGCTAGAGGAGGTAAGGAAGTCGGCACCCTCTTCGCCGAAGAGCCGGTCCCACCCACCGCTTCCCCCTTTGATCCGATCATTGCCCTCGCCACCCAACAGCTGGTCGTCTCCTCGGCCGCCACAGATGCTGTCGTTGCCACCCTTGCCGTCGGCGACATCGTGGCCGTCTCCGAGCAGGATGACGTCATCTCCCGCAGTGCCTTCGATCTGGTCGTCGTCATGGGTCCCATAGATGGTGGGCTCCAGTCCGAAGCACAGCCCCTGCGGCTGGCCGCCTAACTGTGCCGCCACGGGAGCTGTTGCTGCCATGAGGCAGACGGTAGCGACTCCAACTAGTTCCTTTCTCATGCGGGGTAGATGCCTGAGATGTCCGGAAGGTTCCCATCCGGCCCCGCTTCCCTGCAGCTTGGAGCGCCGTAGGCGACAACCTTCATCCGGTTGGTGTTCGCAGGCGCCAGAAATCTCCGGTCAACCCGATCCCGGAGAACAGTGCCTCTGCTTCTTCTGGGGTACGGCGGCGCCAGCCCGGCGACATGCGGTCGGCGTACCACGCATGAGCCAGTTCCCATTGCTGCTCGAGCGTCATGGTCGCCCCGAAACCCATGCCTCGCTTCTCGCACCAACGTTCAGCGTGCTCCTCCGACCGGAAGGCAAGCATGTTTGCTCAGGTGAAGCCGATGTCATCCCACCAGCGGGCTGCAGGGATCGCGAAATGAACCATCCCCTCTCCCGATACCAGATGATCGTCCTCGACCTTCACTTGCAGTGGCTCACGGCAATCGGGGCACCATGTACTTACCGATCCAGTGCCGCCCAACATGGCCACGATCCCCAGCGCGTCCCAGATGCAGTTTCCGTAGAGCCTTTTCTCGGAAGTCTCGGCAACGAAGGGCGTAGGCACCGCAGAGAGCGGGTTCGCCATCCAGATGTAAGGGGTTCCGGGCGCTAAGACGATGGTGTGGTTGTCATGCAGGCGCCGGAGAGAAGCTTCCACAGACGCCTGGTCTGTATCGACCATCTCGCAGAGTTCGAGCGGAACGGGTGGGCGACCTCGGTCCACGAAGAACCGGTAGATCGCAACCCGAACCGCGGCATCGTTGGCGTCTGTAGAACTCATCTCATCCCCACACTAGTACTCGCCCCTACGACCTGCAGCGCCGTTTTGGTCGAAAGATCAAGTCATCCGATATGCGCTCGACGAGTACCCCGGATGGGCGCGCGCAGACTCCGGCAACACCAGGCTATGCGTACACCACCCGGGAAGGAACGTTGTCAATAGGGTCTCCGAGAGGCATGGGTAGTGGGCCTATGCGTTGATGGGTTGGTCGTAAGCGGCTCGAAGGGCGTCGGAGTCGATCTTCTTCATCTTGAGCATCGCTTGCATGACGTTGTTGGCACGTTCTCGGGCGGGGTCTTGAAGCAGCTCACCGAGCAACTTGGGAACGATCTGCCACGACACTCCGAAGCGGTCCTTAAGCCATCCACACTGGACCTCGGCTCCCCCATCGGCCGTCAGCTTCGCCCAATACGCGTCGACCTCTTCTTGGGTGTCGCACTCGACGAAGAATGAGAACGCCTCGTTCAACTGGAAATGCGGTCCTGCGTTCAACGCGATGACCCTTTGGCCCATCACTTCGAAATCCACGGTCGACGCAGTGTCGTCGCCGCTGGGTCCGGTGTTCTCGAACGTCTGCCGCTCGATGATCCGAGAGTTGGGAAAGATCGAGCAGTAGAACTCGGCAGCTTCGAAAGCCTGGTTGTCGAACCAGAGGTGCGGGGTGATGCTGGTCATGACGTCCTCCTTGCGAGTCTCACCGAATGGACCCTATCGAGGACTAAGACCGTCCGTAGGGCCAGGAATCATCGGCGAGTGGGACGGAGGACAGCTCTGATCCTCCCCTTTCCTTGGGAGATGTACCGGCGCCGATTTGTAGTCGTGCTGTCAGTGGCTGTGCTTGATCGCTTGAGACTGGGAACCCCTGCAGAGGGTGAAGCTGTCTCGGTAGCTATCGAGGGCTAAAGCCACGTACTTGCCGGGCTTGTCCTTCAGCTTGGTGATGAATCTCCCGTCGGGAGCGGCCAAGCCTTGAGCGACCGCTACGGCGTCCCCACCCTTGACCTTCGCGATCACGAAGATGGCGCCTGCCGCACACCCCGGATCGGTCGAGGTGATTTGACCCACTGCTTTCAGGTGCTTGCGCGGCTTGAAGTTGATCGAGGTGTCGAAGGCCTGCTCGGGGATCTCCTCGCTTTCCGGGTAGTCGATTCCCGACATCTGTTCGAACACGTTCAATGCCTTGTCGCCGAAGTAGGGGCCGAACTGCATCTCGGGGTAGAAACCGATGCTGTAGCTGACGACAGAGTTCACGTATCCGTCTTCGATCACCCATCCCCCGCCGGACGAGCCACCCGTCATGTCGCAACCCATCCCGTTAGGCATGGGAGGAGCAGGTTTGCTGCGATCGACGATCGACGGATCCGAGATGCACGTGATCATCTTCTCGCCATCGAAGTTTTCGGCGGCAGGGAAGCCGAAGGACTGATAGGACTGTCCTTGGGGCAGATTGAAGGCGACCCCTCGCCATCCCACTGTTTCGGCCAGAGTGCCGGGCGCGTACGGGTATTGCATGACGTTGAAGGCGGCAACGTCATAACGAGCATCCGCTTCCTCACCGCCGGGCTGGGATGAGTCCCACCATTCGTCGGTGACGAGGAGGCTCTCTGCGAACCAGAATCCGTACGGGTTCTGATCGTTTCCTTGATACCCGGGTACAAAGACAGCATCCCTCACCGGCACTCCGCTTTCGGGGCTGACCAGGCAGTGCCCGGCCGTCATCACGGTCATACCCGTGGCCGATGGGACCACCGTGCCGGAACAGACCGCTTCAGTGTCGTCGTAAAGCTGCATGTACAGCTTGCCGTGGGTTGAGTACGGATATTCCTCGGGGTTCGTGATCTGGAACCTCTGGTAGTTGAGTGGACCGGCCGTAGCACGGTTGAGCCGCTCAGAGAAGATCGCAGGAGTGGCCGCCTGGGATCCCGGGATCATCACAGGGGTTGAGCCCTCTAGATCCGATAGCTGGAAACGCCGGTTTACCTCAGTGGGGCGCGGGGTGGAGGCCGGTTCGTAAGCGAGTGGTTTGGCTTCGGCCATCCGTTCGGGGGTCCACGGTTCCCGGTCTGCCGGGTCGAGATCGATGCGAACCACTCCGTTGGCGCGTGTGATGCGAGGACCCTGGGTTCGAGAGGAGGCCCCAGATGCTCCAGGAGCAAGCCCCAGCGCAAGGGATGCCAGTACTGCGATCGGAATGACCCTGGCCACCTTCGAATGACTCATGTCCCACCTCTCAGAGAGCTGCTAGATACGGTACCTAGATGCTTATCGGCAGGACATGGGTGAAATTGCGTACGTAATCGAGGACGAGTGGTGGACCTAGAGCGTGCGAAGCAGAGCGGCAGTGGCCGCGGCTAGGACGAGCACGACGAGGAACGGGGCACGCAAGGTCACGGCGACGACCCCTACGGCCACTCCTGCTGCGCGTGCATCGACCACGAGATGCTCCCGCTCGGCGAAGGTCTGAACGAAGATCAAGGCAGATAGGAGAGCTACCGGAAGCAGTGCTGCAAGATGCCGGACCTTGGGATGCTCCAGGACGCGTTGCGGCACGGATAGACCGGCCAGCTTCAGCAGGTAGCAGCCGGTGGCGGCGACGAGGATCGCGGCCCAGGTCATCCGGTGCCCGCCGTTGGATCATCCGGCACGGAGCCGGACCCAGTTGTTGTTGCCTCGCCTGCGACAGGGTCATTCGGCTCTATCCACCAGCTCGCGGCAGCCGCAGTCCCTGCGGCGATCAGGACGGGTACACCAGCGGGCACGACGGGAACAGTAGCGATGGCAACCACGCCGGCGAGAACGGCAAGCATCCACGCTTGCCGGGAGCGCAGACGAGGGGCCAGTAAGGCGACGAAGGCGGCAGGAGCGGCGGCATCCAAACCGAGAACCTCAGGATCGGACAAGGTGCGAGCGCCGAGCGCTCCGATCAAAGTGGCAACGTTCCAGAAGATGAACACTGAAACACCCGTCCACCAGAACCCCAGCCGTGACAGATGGTCGCTATCGCGAAATGACATCGCCGAGCTCTCGTCCAAGACGAACTGTGCTGCACCGGCGCGCCGCCAACCCCGCAGGTTCAGGATGCGAGAGAGCCGCAAACCGTAGAGAGCGTTGCGTACGCCGAGCAATATGGCGGTTGCGGCTCCGGTCATGGCGGCACCTCCACCGCCGATCACCGCGACTAGAGCGAACTGCGATGCACCGGTGAATACGAGTAGCGACAACGCGCACGTCTGCACAAGACTCAACCCGGCAGCATCTGAAAGAGCACCGAAGGAGAGACCGTAAGCCCCGGTAGCGAGGCCAATGACGATCCCATCGCGGATTACATCACGGTCGTCGGTCGTCATCGCCGCAGGATAGCGGCGCGCCGTTGATTACCGGTGTTACCGGCCGTTGCTACTTGACGACTGCCAGCTGGATCTTCTCGAAGCCGGCTTTACGCAGTTCCTGCAAGATCCAAGGCATCATCGGGCCCATGTCGGTTGAAGGAGGTACGGCCAGTCCGTAACGACTGATGATCCCGAATGCGGTGCCGGTTGCGTGATGGATCAGAGGCGCTCCACTGTCACCGTTGACCGCAGGCATGTCTGCCTGGTACTCATCCTGGCTCCACGAGAAGAGGTAGCCGTAACGGGGACGAGTCGGTTCGGTCTCCCCCACGAGTAGCCCATATCCGTAGATGTCGAGCTGGTCACCCATGGCGATCGTTTCGATGTCCACGACGCCGACGGGACCTTCCCATCCGAGCACCTGCGGGTTGGTCTGAGAGACGATGGCCGGATCGAGCTCGATCAGCGAGAAGTCAACGGTGCTCTTGACGAGGTCGGAGTCGTACACAACCTTGCCGACCGGACCAAGGCCAGGGTTCTCGACGACCTCACCCAGCTTGTCGGTGCAGTGAGCGGCGGTGCCGATGTAAGCCCTGGGCGCCTTGGTCTTGGTGCCGGGCTCGAAATAGACGAAGTTGAAGGTGCAGTAACCACCCAGCGAGGCACCCGGACGCAACGGGCTGTCGGTGCCGCCCCACTGGGGCTCCTTGGCGACCCTTTCTGGGCGATAGCTGGCATCGGATGTCTTCTTGCTTTGGACGGGGCCCGCCGCTCCTAGAACGACGCCTCCAACCAGCAGCACTGCGATGGTTCTCTTGAGCATCAGGTCCTCCGGTCTATCCCTGGTGGCTTAAGGGTTCTTCCTTTGAGGCTCGCCCCCTGCTCACCTGTACTCGAGAGGTGACCCCGGTAACGCCTTTCCGGGCCCTGACCGCCCGTGTACGGTGTCGTTTAAACCAAAGGTCGGGGGTGACAGATGGCAACTGATCTGACGATCGTTCTGCCGGATAGGCCGGGCGCGCTCGTAAGCGCATGGAATCAGTTGAAGGCTGCGGGCGTGAACATCGACGGGGTCTGTGGCTTTCCGCAGCAGGGCACCACGTGGGGATTCCTCCATCTTCTGGTCGAAGACCCGCAGGGGGCTCGCCGGGCGATCGAGGCAGCCGGATTCCAGATAGCAGAGGAGCGTTCGGTCGAGGTCCACGTGGCCGAAGACAGGCCTGGAGCCCTTGCCTCGGTCTTCGAAGCGATCGCATCGTCGGGTCGCAACATCGACCTCATGTATGTGGCCGCCAACAATCGCATCGTGATAGGTACCGATGACAGCCATCAGGACCGCTCCGGTTACTCGACGCTCGGGGAGAAACGCTGAGCTTACGGAACTAGTTACTCGTACCCACTGCATAAACCACCCTCCAGACTCAGAGGTTGGTGCGTCTAAGAGGAGAACCGTCTTCATCAACGCACCGTTGTTCACTGCAGGAGGGGGCCATGAGGCAGATCAGGATCCAGAAGTCGAGGAGACCTCGCTAACAAGGAGGCTCACTTGCTGCGAGAGACATCTTGAGACCCGGCACCGATAGGTTGCCGGGTCTTTTACATTTGCCCCATGTCTGATGAAAAGCCCGCAGTCGAACTCGTTGAACCCTCCCAAGCGATCGAGGAGGAACAGGATCCTTCCGGCGAGGTGCACCAGCCGGCCAAGGTCATGCGTATCGCCTCGATGATCCGCACGCTACTCGAGGAGGTGCGATCTGCTCCGCTCGATGAAGCGAGCCGAGCCCGCCTGCGCGAGATCTACCAAACCTCGGTCGCCGAGCTCAGCGAAGTGCTCTCTGATGACCTGAAGGACGAGCTGAAGCGACTCAGCTTCCCATTCGAAGGCACGCCGAGTGAAGCCGAGCTCCGGGTTGCCCATGCCCAACTCGTTGGATGGCTGGAAGGCCTGTTCCACGGCCTTCAGGCGATGATGTTCGCCCAGCAGATGGAAGGACGGCTACGCATGGAGGAATCGCGGCGGCGCGGATTACCTCCCGGGATGGAGGAACCACCGAACCCAACGGGAACCGGCCAATACCTCTAATGCCTTCCAGTCAACTTTTGACGATCCGGTAGACGGTGTTGGCAGTTAAGAAGTAGAGCCAACGTCCCGGCCCGGTTGTCGTGTCGATGATCCCTGACCCCGGTTGGTGGATGATCCGATCTTTGCGGACCTTGTTGCCTCGGTCGTTGAGGATCAGCCGATGCAGCCGCCCGTTGTAGTCACCCATGTACAGATCGCCTTTGAGTGAGCGCATGCGGCCCGCATACCAGGTCGGGTCGGTAGGAACGATGGTGTCGGTCCACCTGCGCATCGGAGCCTTCGGGTTCGACCCAACCCCGGCGGTCCCACACTGGTAATTCGGCCCCCAACCGTAGTTGCGCCCCTTTCTTATGAAGTTGAGCTCGTCGTCACAGTTCGGTCCGTTCTCGCTCACGTAAACGCGGTTCGTTCCTGGCCGATGCGCGAGTCCGAAGGGGTTGCGGTGGCCGTAGCTCCACACCGCGTTGTTGAAAGGGTTGTCGCTCGGGATGGACCCATCGGGGTTGATGCGCAAGATCTTGCCTAGGCGTGAGTTCGTGTCTTGCGCTTCGCTTGGCGAGTGTGCGTCGCCGACAGCTACCAGAAGTTTGCCCCCCACGAACTCAAGCTGTCCGCCGTTGTGGTAGCCGCTGGACGCTGCGCTCAACCCTTTCAGGAGCACTTTGCGATCGCGACAGCGGTTGTTCGCAACCCGGAACCTCGCGACTCGGTTGTCCAGTGGTGAAGCGTTCGTGTAGTAGACGTACAGGCGCTTGTTCGAGCTGTAGTTAGGGTCAAGGCTGATACCGAGCAATCCTCGTTCCCCAGATGTATCGACATCGAGGTTGGCACATGGACGCCCGAGGATGTTGCCGCCGACGATCACCCTGATCCGGCCGTCTTTCTCGGTCACGAACATCTTGTTGGTGCCTTTGACCCAAGCGAGGTCGATGCCGAAGCTCAGACCGGTCGCCCACTGACGCGCTTCGGTCCCTTTCGGTAAGGCGCCGGCCGGAGCGGGAGCCATCAGCGAAAAGACCAGGACGGCGATTGTGGCGACACGGACGGACTTCATCAAAGCGACCCCCTCATAGATCGACCTGAGAGCGAGCATAGGGGGCCCTAAGGGGGTCTCAAGCACTCGTCGGGGCTAGAATCCCCGGCGGAGGCGTGCCCGAGTGGCCGAAGGGAGCGCACTGCTAATGCGTTAAGGGGTTAACACCTCTTCCGGGGTTCGAATCCCCGCGCCTCCGCCCACATGATGAAGCCGCGATCCCAAGATGCGGGAGAGATCTCACCCGTGATCTTCCCGTCGTCTAGCAGTCCTTGGCTATGCCACGCTCGAAGAGATGTCTGAGTTGCTATGTGCGTGGTCTGGTATGGCACGTTGATAGTGACCTGCCATCAATGGAGAAGCGATGATGAAATCGGCCGTGCTCCTGTTGCAGGCAACAGGCACGTTCCATACGACAGTCATCCGTAAGAGTGCCTTTACGTCGGGGTCATGCGGTTGAGGCTCGAGAGGGTCCCAGAAGAAGATGAGCAGATCTAGGTCCCCCTGCGAGATCATCGCTCCGATCTGCTGATCACCGCCAAGCGGACCGCTAAGGAGTTTCGTGACTTTGAGGTCCAGTTCGTCAGCCAGCAACGAGCCGGTGGTACCGGTAGCGAAGAGGCGATTGCGCTGAAGCGTGCCCCGATTGAACCTCGCCCAGTCCAGGAGATCCTTCTTCTTGTTGTCGTGAGCAACCAAGGCGATCCTCAGGGCTGGAGGGGAACCCGCTCCGGTGACTAGCGACATGCGATCACGCTACGCCTCCTAGGTCCCGGTACCGTTACAGAGGTGTGGCCGTCGCGTAAAGGTTGCAGATGCCGGGCACGGTAGACTGCCTCTTCGACCGAGCGGCTCATGCCCGTCTCGTCGTAACCAAGCGCCCGTAGCTCAGTGGATTAGAGCGTCTGACTACGGATCAGAAGGTCGGGAGTTCGAATCTCTCCGGGCGTGCCATCCATCGGTTGAAATCCTCCCTTCCCTGGGAGTTCGTGCCCCCTTAAAGCCTGGCAGTGACGCCTGCTTCGGGGGATGATGGCGGGTGGCTCGATCGCTGGGATCTGAGCACCTAGTAAAAGGGGTCGCTTTGAAGAGCAAGGCAGCAGTTCTGCTCGGTGTGGGAGGCCTGATCGTCGTCATTGGGACTTTCATGAATTTCCTCACCGTGGAAAGTGGGGGTGTAAGCCAGGACTTCAGTGCCGGTGATGTCGACGAGACCGGTGCTTACATGATCGCGGGTGTTCTTGCCCTGATAGTGGCGGCCGTACTGAACTTCAGCGACAAGGGTCACAAGCCCGCTGCCATCTTGGGCATCATCGGCATCGGTTTCTTCGGGGTCTTCAACGCGATCCGCGACCTGACCTCGATCGGCGACTTTGAGGAAGAGTTCGCAGGCCTTGCGACAGCGAAGGCCGGTATCGGGCTCTACTTGCTTCTGGTGGGTTCGATCGTTGCCCTGGTCGGTGCCATCATGGCCGTCAAGGGCCCGGACGCCGCCTCGGCTCCTCCGGCAGCTTCGCCGCCGGCCGTCTAGCTCGGCAGCAGGAAAGGTTTGGACGAAGGCCCCGGAGAGATCCGGGGCCTTCGTTCATCGTGGTTTCTCTTTGACAAGGATGAACTTGGTAGCTGAGTCGGGCAGAATGACACCCATGGGACTGGTGGCTCGCCTGGGGAAACTCCGCTCCGAGCAGATCGAGCGCAAGGCCGAACCCTTCTTGGACGAGGGCGAGGAGATCGTGTCGTGGGTGAGAGCCCGAGACCCCGAGGACGGAGGTAAGGGGATCTTCTTCCTTACCGAGAAGCGTGCGCTCGTGACCTGGTCTGGACGCGGTGAGGGCCCCGAGGACCTGCCGTGGGAGCAGGTGCGAACCTGGGGTCTGAACCAAGAGTCCAAGGACGGACCCGTTGTTTGTGTCCAAACCCACGACGACTCGACCACCTTCGTGCAGATCGCCGTATCCACCAGGGAGATGGCTAAGGTCGCTTCATCTTTCATACGTTCTTTCGCTGAGTTCGCGCCTTGGCCAGAGGGCAATGCCATCCAAGGCGCGAACGGGAGCTTCGAAGCTCGCTCCGAAACCGAGGTCCATCACTCGCACAGAACCCCTCGTCAGATGGCCAAGCGTGTGGGCCTGACTGTTCTTGGCGCCGGGCTGATCATCGTGGGTATCGCGATCATCCCGCTGCCTGGTCCGTGGTCCTTCCTGCTCAACATCGCCGGACTTGCGGTTCTTTCTCGTGAGTACGACTGGGCTGAGGACCTACTCGAGTGGACCAAGGATCGCTTCGAAGCCGCCAAGAAGAGAGTCACCGGCCGCCGCAAGCGCAAGAGCAGCTCGTCCGAGTCTTCCTAACTCCTTGGACCACTCCTCCTACATGCGTCTGGCCCTGGCTCAGGCGCGGCGTGCGCAGGAACATGGCGACGTGCCGATCGGCGCGGTCGTGGTGCGCGACGACGAGCTGATAGCAGCAGCTCACAACGAGCGAGAGCTGCGCAAGGACCCCACCGCCCACGCGGAGATCCTGGCCGTTCGAGCCGCTTCCGAAGCACTTGGAAGGTGGCGCCTCGATGACTGCACCCTGTACGTCACGCTCGAGCCTTGCCCGATGTGTGCGGGGGCATTGGTACTGGCCAGACTCAAGCGCCTGGTCTACGGTCCTCAGGACCCCAAAGCCGGAGCTGCCTACACCCTCTACAACATCGTTCAGGATCCTCGCCTCAACCACGAGGTCGAGATCGTGACCGGTATCGAACAAGAGGTCTGTGCCGAGCTTCTGCGAGGCTTTTTTCAGACCCGCCGAGGCTGAGCGAAAGCTGAAGGGGTTCTAGGCCCCTTGTAGACTGCCCGTGCTTGGTGGGGTACCGAAGTGGCCATAACGGGACCGCCTCGAAAGCGGTTGTGGGTTCACGCTCACCGCGAGTTCGAATCTCGCCCCCACCGCCAAAACCACAAGAGCCACCCAGACCGGGTGGCTCTTGTGCTGTGAGCGGAGGCGAAGGGATTTGAACCCTTGGACCCGTGAAGGTCACACGATTTCCAGTCGTGCCGATTCGGCCGCTCTCGCACGCCTCCGCCGGGCATCCTATAAGCGTGGCGTCGTCCCTATCGCCTGGTGTCACCTCGAACCGAGGGGTACGGAGTCATCTGTTGGCCGTTGTGACACGGGAAAGACGAACGGCCCCCGGGATCACCCGGGGGCCGTTCGCTCGGAGTGTTGAGCTCTTGGGGGGTAGTCCGCTCTCTCCGATCGGAGGCCTAAAGCTTCAAGCTCTTGCTGGCTGCTCCGCAGTCATAGATGAAGGCTCCCGCGTCAACCATCGATCGCTTCACCTTTGCCTTGTAGGTGCCAGGCTTGGGATCCTTCTTCGGGATGCGGAACTTCCCGGCATCGTTGGTGATGTCCGAGCCGATCTTCTTGGTGCCTTTCTTGACGGTCACCTTGCGGCCGGCAACGCATTCGGTTGCTTCTGAAGTCACTTTCCCTTTGAACGCGCCCTTCTTGTACTTGAGCGTCACGCTCGAAGGAGAATCGACCTCCGTTGGGTCGCCTTGTACGGTCACCGTCACCACGCCCGTGTCGATCTCGCCATCGGAGTCCTGCACCTGGTACTCGAACGTGTCGGTGTAGTTGGGACCGTCGAACGCTTGATAGGTGCAGGTGCCGTCCAACTCGCAATCGGGCTGGATGCCCTCTGCACTCACGATGACGTCGGTGACCTCGAGGTCGCCCCCATCGGGGTCGGTGTCGTTGTCGAGCACGTCGATCACGATCGTCTCACCGGGTTGTGCCGAGGCAGTGTCGTCCACCGCCGTTGGTGGCGCAGCAGCAACCTGGGGCACCACCAGTGCGATCATCACGGCGGCCGCGGCGAAGAAGATCACCCCGCTCCACCCCGCGTTCTTGATTGATAGCTTCATGCGTCGCTCCTTAGGCCGCTGGGATCGGGGTGACGCGGCAGTGGCTGGTGCCGGCAACTCCGCCACCGATGGGACCTTCCACGATGGGCGTCACGCCGTTCTCCTGAAGGATGTTCTCGACCTCGGTGCGGTAGTTCACACCGGTCGAAGGGTTGACGTCGTGCTCTGCCGCCGTCTTGCACAGCCAGCCGGTGTCCTCGTTGATGTACTCCATCGTGGCATCGGTAGCGTTGTTCTCCGAGAAGCCCTGGCGGTACACGTTGTAAAGGAAGCGGCTGAAGGGGAACGATCCGTCCGAGATGGTCTGTGGGCTCGGCTCGACGCCGTCGATCGCTCCGAGCGAGCATCCCTCACCGCCCGTGGTCTGGTACTTGCCGTACGAGTACGGGAGTATGGCGGCAGCCTTGTCTGCTTCTGCTACCGGGGAACAGGTGTTCTCGAAGATGACGCGCTCGCCGTTGGCCCCATTGCCATCCTTGAACTCATCCGGGATGCATGAGTCCGAGGACCCACCCACGAACCCATCGAAAGCCGATCGTGTTCCCGAACCTGCTTGAGGTGCATACACGATGATCTCGGCATCGGCACCACCCACCTGACTCCAGTTGGTGATCGTGCAGTTGACGAAGATGTCCTTCAGCTCTTGCTGCGTGAGCGAGTCGACGTTCGCACTGGCTGCTCCCGAAACGTCCTTGAACGATGCCCACGGCAGCGCATCCTTTGCGAATGCGACGAACCGGAGGCCCGCACAGTCAGAACTCTTGGGTCCACGCGAAGCGCGGGCATAGTCGATCAAAGTCACGCCGGCAAGGCCGCGCTGACAGAGCTGGGCGATCCCGTTGCTCGAACCCAGGGGGAAGTACGACAGGGCAACGTCATGATCAACGTTGGCCTTGGTGGGATAAGACCGATCGTCGACGACACATGAGTTGTCGAGTGGCTGCGTGTTGCCGGGCAGAACCTCGCTGAAACATCCCTTGGACGCGTTGTAGTGCGCGTCCATGTCTTGCAGCAGGAAGTAGGTGGTGTCTGAACCACTACCCCTGATAAGTGTTGCTCGCTGAACAACTTCTACCGCTCCGGCTGGGACCACGAATGCGGCGACGATCGCCACCAGCCCCACTAGGAGCGTGACCTTCCTAAGGTCTCGCATCGATGCATCCTCCCTTTCCTACCCGTTGCACTTCGCGACGGACCTGCAGTTCATATTCGGGATGGGCGCGCTCTGCTATGGGGTTCGCGCATCGTTCACAAGATGTGCCGACGGAGTTCGTTATCCGTTGCTTGTATGGCTAGTCATGCGTGAAGGATGAGCGGCTAAAGAGTGAACATCACGCGAACGCCTGTCCCATCGGTGAACATCGCGGCTAGCGTCGTTTGGTCACGACTGTGAACAGATAGGACGCGTTCCACATGAAGCATCGACAGACAATCAGCAGCACACCGCGACGGCAAAGGTGGATCGCGCTTGTCGTTGCTGTTGCGTTGGTCGTTGCGATGTTCTCCACCTGGGCCACTGCTCAACAACCTGGCATCGTGACCGTTACACCGTCGAGCGACTTGATCGATGGACAGTATGTCCGGGTCGATTGGAGTGGCTTCCCCGCCGATGGTCTCGTGTACCTGCGCCAGTGCAAGTCCAGTCCCAAGTCGGTCGCTGAGTGCACCGACGAGCTCATCAACGGCATCACCCGGTCTGACGGGTCGGGCACCAGTTACTTCCGGATCGCAACCGGTCTGCTGGACGAAGGCTTCAGCTGCGACTACCGCAGAGGTTGCTCCATCGGTGTGTTTATCGACGATCAGGATGTTGCGACTGCAGCATTCGGGGCTGTCACGTTTGCTTTTCCGGCAACCGACTGCCCGCAGGATGCCGCAGAGTTCGCCTCGGGTTCGGGGGCATCATCGGTTCAGCGATTGATGCTCCGGTGGCTGGCCCAGGTATGCCTGGACCCCTACGATCTCAGTCTTTCCTATGCACTGAAGAATTCGGTGGACGGCAGACTCGACTACATCAGTGGCCTGACCGACTATGCGATGACCGCATCGCCTATGACCGAGTCCGAGCTGGAAGAAGCAAAGGCTGCCGGAAAACAAGACTTCGCTTATGCCCCGATGTCCTTGTCAGGACTCTCCTTCGCCTACAACGTGTTCGACCGAAAGACGGGGGAACGCATCACGGACCTGAAGCTGACCCCCGAGCTACTTGCCGAGATCTTCACGGGACAGATCGCCAACTGGAACGATCCCCGTATCAAGGCACTGAATCCCGATCGGACCTTGCCCTCGATCCTCAGAGCGATCGGGAGAGCCGACAACTCGGCGTCGACGTTGCTGGTGACGAGCTGGTTCGATGCGATGGCCCAAGAGGCGTACGAGGCGGGAGGCCCGGCTTTCTCGGGGCCTACGGACCTCTTTCCTTCGACCGGTGACATCGATCTTCGCACCGGCGCGGCGACGGTGGCAAGAGAGATCGCAGCACCATCTCAAGACAGCGACTTTACGCAGTTCGGCTTCATCGGCTGGGTGGACAGCAGCTACGCGGATCTTTACGGACTTCCATCGGTTGCCATCGAGAACGGCGCGGGCGCTTTCGTCACCCCAACCGAAGAGTCGCTGCAAGCTGCTCTGGCCGTTGCCTCGCCGGCAGTGGTCGAGCCATTCCTCGTCCCAAACTTCGCTTCGACCGACCCGGCGGCATACCCCTTGTTGACACTCACGACGATGATCGCTCCCACCGGTGATGTTCCCGCCGGGAAGGCTCGCATCCTTCAAGACTTCCTGCGGTTCGCAGCCGGCCCCGGTCAGGATGCACTTCCCGCGGGGTATATCGCGTTGAGTCCGTCTTTGCGCTCCGTGACCGAAGAGGTCGCCGACGCGATCACGATCAAGGGACGGCCTTCCAAAGACCCAGGCACCGGGCCCGTAGCGGCACCTGAGGGACCGGGCGGATTTGACGGTGGTGCACCCGCTGGCGGGTTCGGTTCGACCGGCGAGGTAGACATCGGAGACGTCTCAGATGGTGGCGTCGATGACACGCAAGACCCCATAGCGCTGGAGCCAACTGCTGCGGATGCCTTCGTGCCCTCGAGCGCCCGCTTCATCTTGCCGGCCTTCGCGGTACTGATGGTGGCATTCATATTGCTTGGTCCTGCACTGCAGATCGCCTCGCGTCCGGGTTCGATAAGCCGCACCCTCAGCCGGGGCAGGAACCTGCTGGCAAGGCCATTCAAGGCCAGATGACGAACCCCCCATCGCTCTCGGATAGCCGGCGTGACCTGGATCGATTGGCTGAGGAGATCGCCGTCGTTGAAGAGCGATTGCGCCGTCTCGTTGACACCGATCCTTCTGCGCGAGAGACCGAAGAGCTCCACCGGCAGTGGAACCGGTTACAGGCGATCGCGGCCGACCTGGGTGACCGGCTCCGCCCACGGCAGTCTTCTCCGACGGCGGTGTTGCCCGCAGTGGCAGACTCCCCTTCGCTCTCGCCTGCGCCCGTTAGGACGCGCGTCGATCTCGTGGGCCGCGTCGGATCGATCACCACCACGATCGGTGTCTTGTTGTTTCTGTTCATCGTGTTCGAGTTCGTTGTCTCAGATCTGAGCGAAGCCCGAAGCCAGAGGGCTCTGCTGGGCGAGTTTCGGTCGGTCATGTCCGGCGGGGCCTTCGTGGCGCCGCCGCCCGATGCCATCGGTCAAGAGCAGGCTGAGGTGACGGCTCCGCCTCGCCCGGCAGCGGGCGATCCCGTAGCCCTTCTGCAGATCCCTTCGCTCGGCATCGAAAAGGTCGTGGTGGAGGGTTCCACCGCGCAAGAGACGAAGCAAGGCCCCGGGCACCTGATGGGGTCTCCCATGCCCGGGGAGGTGGGCCGCGTGGTCCTTGCCGGGCGGCGGACCACCTACGGAGCTCCGTTCGCGCGTATCGATGAGTTGTCCGGTGGTGATGACGTCGTCTTGACCACACCGAAAGGACGGTTCACCTACGAGGTGGATGAGGTTCGCACCATCGACGCCGGGTCACCCGACGTACTCGCCCCCGATCAGAGTTCGAACTCCTTGATCCTCACCACTTCAAACCCCGAGTACCTCGCTTCGGAAAGACTTGTCGTCATAGCGAGTCTTCAAGGAGACCCTGTTTCCTTGCCCGAGCGCCAACCCATGGTCGTGGGAGAGGACATGACGGGAGCATCCGGCGACACGCGTTCGCTGTGGCTGATCCTGGTGTGGACCCAGGTCCTCATAGCAGCGTTGGTCGGTACGTGGATGTTGTACCGGCGCTGGCCGGCGCGCATCGCATACCTCATCACCACTCCTATCGCTCTTGCTCTCGTGTTCTTGCTGTTCGAGAACCTCGACCGATTGTTGCCGTCGACGTTATGAGTTTTCGAGCAGACCGTTTGCCGCTTCAGCCGAGGCAGGCACCATGGCGATAGCTGAGCCTCGCTCGGTTCAGGTGATCAGGACCCGGTCCGACCGGATCTACAGAGCGGTCGCGAGAAGCGCGGGCGTGGTGACACTTGCCATCCTCGTTCTGATCGGTGCATTCCTGCTCATTCGAGCTTGGCCGACCCTTGCAACAGAGAGACTGGATTTCCTCACCGGCTTCGAGTGGGTCGACTCTGGTGACAAGTCGGTCTTCGGTATCGGGGCGATCCTTTACTGGACCGTGGTCATCGCCGTCATCGCACTTGGTGTGGCAGTGCCGGTGGCGATCTGTGCCGCGCTTTTCATCACCGAGTACGCACCCTTGCGGCTTCGCAAGCTCTTCACTTCCCTCGTAGATCTGCTGGCAGCCGTTCCAAGCTTGATCTATGGGATCTGGGGATTCTTCTTCCTTCAACCCCGTCTGCTTGGCGTCGCACGGTGGCTGTCCAGTCAGCTCGAGATGATCCCGATCTTCAAGGTCGATCGTCCGATCTTTGCGTCTTCTGCGTTCATCGCCGGTGTGGTCGTTTCTTTGATGGTGATCCCTATCGCTACCTCGGTCATGCGAGAAGTGTTCTCTCAATCTCCGCCCGGCGAGAAGGAAGCGGCGCTCGCTCTGGGAAGCACGAAGTGGGGCATGATCCGAACCGTCGTCCTCCCATTCGGCCGTGGCGGCATCATCGGTGGTTCGATGCTTGGGCTTGGGCGCGCCCTTGGAGAAACCATCGCTGTTGCGATCATCATCTCCCCGATATTCATCGTGTCCCCGCGCATCCTCGAGTCGGGCGCGAACTCCGTGGCGAGCCACATCGCCTTGCGATTCGGTGATGCCAGCACCCAGGGATTGAGCGCGCTGATGGCAGCCGGCTTGGCACTCTTCGTCTTGACGCTGCTCGTCAACATGCTGGCTTCGATGATCGTTGCTCGGTCGCGCTCGGGTAAGGGCGTAGAGATATGAGTGCGATTCCGGCCGCGAGCGCGGTCAAACTTGGTGGGGCAAGCGAGGTGGCACGGCGGCCGCGGACCTTCGACGCCGCCGACCTCACCGGCTTGATCGGCGCTGCGCTATCTGCTGCAGCGATCGTCTGGCTCATCTACTACCGCCTCACGCCGTTGGGTGGCGCTCTGGGTTTCTGGTTGTTGTGGTTCATCGCCTTCCTTGGGCTGCACTGGCTGATCGTTAGGGAACGTGAGGGTGCGCTTGCTGCGAATGACAAGGTCATGGCCTCGGTCGTGACCGGTGGTGCGTTGTTGGTCATCGGCCCCCTCGCATTGATCCTTGGCTACGTCATCGTTCGAGGGATAGGTGCGCTAACTCCCACCTTCTTCACGCAGACACTCGAAACCGTTGGGCCACTTTCGGATGCGACAGAAGGCGGTGCTCTGCACTCGATCGTCGGCACGCTTCAGCAGGTGGGCATCGCAGTGGCGATCTCGGTTCCCTTGGGTGTGATGACGGCGGTCTTCTTGAATGAGATCGGTGGCCGGATGGCTAGGCCGGTGCGCATGTTCGTCGATGCGATGAGTGGTGTGCCATCCATCGTGGCTGGGTTGTTCATCTACTCGGTGGTGATAATCCAACTCGGAGGGTCGTTCTCAGGCTTCGCAGCGGGACTTGCTCTTTCCGTTCTGATGCTTCCCACCGTGACCAGAACGTCAGAAGAAGTGTTGCGACTCGTGCCCGACGGGTTGCGTGAAGCGTCTTTGGCCCTTGGTGCTCCCGAGTGGAGGACGACCTGGCAGGTCGTCTTGCCCACGGCGCGCGCTGGCCTGGTTACGGCCGTGATCCTTGGTGTGGCCCGTGCTATAGGCGAGACCGCTCCGCTCATCATGACCTCGTTCGGGGCAAAGGTGCTCAACACCAATCCCTTCAGCGGAGCGCAGGACAGCTTGCCGTTGTTCGTCTTTCAGCTGATCCAGTCCCCGCAGGAAGCTCAGATAGACCGAGCGTGGACCGGCGCGCTGGTGTTGATCGCGCTGGTGTTGATCCTCTTCATCGCCGCCCGCATCTTGGGCGGCAATCGTTCTCTCAACCGCAAGAGCCGCCTCCGGCGCACCAGGAAGGAAAGCGCAACATGATGGATGTCGACTCCGAAGTCGTGCTTGATCCGTCGTCCGAAGCTTCGCCACTAGAGGGATCGGCCGCGTCACTCGACGCGGTGGGTGTGAGCGCATGGTTCGGTGATCACAAAGTGCTCGAAGGACTGAGCCTTGGGATGCCGGCTCACAGCGTCACAGCTTTGATCGGACCCTCAGGTTGTGGGAAGTCAACCTTCATCAGGATCTTGAACCGGATGCACGAGCTGGTTCCCGGTGCCCGGTTGGCGGGTGAGGTTCTCTTGAATGGCCAGGACATCTACGGGCCGGGCCAGCGTGCCACCCTTACTCGCCGTTCGATCGGGATGGTCTTTCAGAAACCCAATCCTTTCCCCGCCATGAGCATCGCCGACAACGTGTTGTCCGGCTTGAAGCTTTCTGGAACGAAGGTCTCAGATCGTGATGGGCTCATCGAAGAGTCGCTACAGCGTGCGGGGCTGTGGAAAGAGGTACGGAACCGCCTCAAGTCGCCCGGAGGGGCTCTATCGGGTGGCCAGCAACAGCGTCTGTGTATCGCTCGAGCGCTTGCCGTCAGGCCAAGCGTGCTTCTGATGGACGAACCTTGCTCGGCACTTGACCCCACCTCTACACGCGTCATCGAGGAGACGATCCGTCAGATCGGCCACGAAGTGACCGTCGTGATAGTTACCCACAACATGCAGCAGGCCCAGCGCGTGTCTGAGTTCTGCGCGTTCTTCCTTGCCGCAGAGAACGAACCTGGTCGCATCATCGAGGCTGGACGTACGACCCAGATCTTCGAAGACCCAAGTGACGAACGGACCGCCGACTACGTACACGGGAGATTCGGATGAGATACACGCACCCTCGCGTTCTTACCGCTTCGGTCGTTGCGATCGCGGCTTTGGCTCTTGCTTCGCCCGCCCGGGCCGAAGGTCCTACCGTGTCCGGGGCTGGGTCCACATGGAGTCAGATCGCGGTCGATCAATGGCGGGCAGATGTTGCTCGCATCGGACTGAGGATCAACTATCAAGGCGTCGGTTCGAGTGCGGGACGTCAGTTCTTCATCATCGATCAGGTGGACTTCGCCGTCTCAGAGATCCCTTTTGAGCCCGATGAATTGCAGAAGCTAAAGAGTGCCAACCGCAGCTTCCAATACCTCCCCATCGTTGCCGGGGGTACGTCGGTCATGTACAACCTGCGCGACTCGCAAGGACAGCCGATCAACAACCTTCGGCTTAGCTCCGATAGCTTGGCCGGCATCTTCACCGGGCAGATCGATAGATGGGACGATGCCCGTATCAAGGCGGACAACCCGGGCTTGCGATTGCCAGACATGGAAGTGATCCCGGTTATCCGCTCGGATGGCTCGGGGACGTCGGCGCAGTTCTCCGCCTATCTCAAGGCGATGGAACCATCGCAGTGGGCGAAGTTTGCCCAACAGAGTGGCATCCAGAACGCGCCGACCTCCTATTGGCCGAACTTTCCTGGAAGCGTCGCACAAAGAGGCTCGGATGGCGTGGCCAACTATGTGGCTAACGATTCGATCGGGGTCGGAGCGGTTACCTACGTCGAGGCCGGATACGCGATCCAGCGCCGCCGCCCGGTGGCTTCCGTAAAGAACGCCAGCGGCGCGTATGTCCAACCGACCGCGACCGCGGTGGCCACCGCCTTGACCAAGGCTCGTTTGAATGCCGATCTGACCCAGGAGCTCGGGGGCGTCTACTTGCACCCTGATGCATCCGCGTATCCGATCTCGAGCTACAGCTACATGATCACTCAGACCAAAGGGTTCGATCCCGTGAAGGGCAAGGTCCTCGGATCTTTCATGATCTACATGGCGTGTGACGGTCAGCAGCAAGCCGACGTGCTCGGATACTCGCCGTTGCCACCCAACCTTGTGGAGGCGGTGTTCGCAGCCGTTCGACGGGTTCCCGGCGCCCCCGAGCCGCCACCGTTGTCGCAATGCAACAACCCAACCGTCGGCGCCGGCGGTGTCTATGGAGAGGGACCGGACATCACCGGTGCACCATCGACCTCGCAAGGGACCTCGGCCGGCTCGACCTCCGAAGCTGGAGGCAATCGTTCCAAAGCCAAAGACGACTCTCCGGCGGACTCAGTGCAGGTAGGCCTGCCGGGCGAGGCTGGTTTCGAGGTGGCGTTGCTCACCGAGGAAGAGGCGCGCGAGATGCAAGAGGCCGCGATCCTTGCCGCCGAGGGATTGGTTGTCCCGGCCTCGGCGCGCTACCTGCTGCTTGGGTTTGCTGCCCTGGTGGTGTTCCTGGGGCCGTATCTCGCAGAACCGGTAGTGCGAAGACTCCGACGGCGCTTGAGCGTCCGCCGGGCTGTCTCATAGGCAAGCGCTTGCGCTTAGAGTTGTCGTGGCCGTGCTACGTGGGGGGTTAGGGGTCCCCTGTCACCGGAAACCCTCTTTCGCCGGACCGATTACCTGTCCGCGGCCCCTGTAGAACCGGGTCAGCCCCCGGCAAGCAGTGTTGATGGTCGGGTCCTACGCGACTCGGAGCCGTGAACCAGGTCAGGCCCGGAAGGGAGCAGCCTTAAGCGGTGTCCCGGGAGTGCCGTGGGAGTGCCCGGCCGGAGCCGGCTACCGGGGTTAGCGCCGGCTGTGCAGAGGTCCAGGCCAGGGTGCACGGCCATCTTCTCCGTCCCGGGTTTTCTTTTCCCGCTCTCGGGATTGTTGTCAGAGCCCACAACTAGGATGACCCCGTGGCTTACCTCTCCCTTTACCGCAAGCACCGTCCTCAGACCTTCGACGAGATCCTCGGACAGGATCACGTCTCGCACACCCTCTCCAATGCGATCCGTGAGGACCGGGTCGCTCACGCCTATCTATTCACGGGGCCGCGAGGTACGGGCAAGACCAGTACTGCGAGGATCCTTGCCAAGGCGCTGAACTGCGCCCAGGGTCCGACGCCTTCACCTTGCGGCGTCTGTCCCTCGTGCATAGCGATAACCGACGGATCGTCCATGGACGTGATCGAGATGGACGCCGCGTCCCACTCCAAGGTTGACGAGACACGCGAGATCCTTGCGGGGGTCCCTATCGCCACCGCCGGTGGACGCAAGAAGGTGTACGTCATCGACGAGGTTCACATGCTCTCGTCGGGGTCCTTCAACGCCTTGCTCAAGACGCTCGAGGAGCCTCCCGAGCACGTGTTGTTCATCCTCGCCACCACCGAGATCCACAAGGTGATCCCGACGATCGTGTCGCGAACGCAACGCTTCGACTTCCGTCGCGTGCCCACCGATGTTCTCGAGAAGCATCTCGCCGCTATCAGCGCCCAAGAGCAGATCGACATAGAGCCTGAGGCCTTGGGTGTTATCGCCCGTCACGCCGATGGCGGTGTACGTGATGCACTCTCGGCACTGGATCAACTCAGCAACATCAGTGGTCGCATCACGGAGATGGATGCCGAGGGCCTGCTGGGCCTTCGTGAAGAAGACTCTTTCTTCGAACTCTTCGATGCCATCTTGCAGTCCGATGTGGGCCGTGTTTTCCAGACGATGCATTCATTGATCGTGCAGGGCGCGGACCCACGCCAGTTGGCCCTTGGCATCTTGCGTCACGCTCGTTCGCTCCTGCTGCTGGCTGCTTCACCAGATGCTGGCGGGCTTCTCGACACCGCGGTCGAGGACCTCCCACGGCTCCAAACGCAGGCCGGCGCCTTCTCCCCAGAGCATCTCTTGCGGGTCCTCGATCTCGTGGGCAAGGCCATCACCGACATGCGAACGGCGCCCAACCATCGGCTCCTGCTCGAGGTAGCTCTGGTCCGCGGGGCTGCACCCGAGACCGACCCGTCGGCTTTGGGGCTCCAAGGACGCATCGAGCGTCTTGAACGTCGTATCGGTCTGTCGGGGCCCGCCCCTGCCGCTCAGCCCCAGGCACCGGCTCCGGCACCACAGTCGGCTGGCCCCGCTTCGGTCTCACCGCCGAAGCAAAGCCGATCCCCGGCCACACCAGAGCCCGCGTCACCGCCTGCAACCACTTCGGCCGCGACACCGGCTCCGGCAGCACGTCGGCGCACACCGGCCGGTCCTTCACCCGCCGCCGGGGTTGCAAGCTCCGATGCTGCGTCATCTGTCGAGGCAGCCCCCGTAACCGATGTCGCAGCTTCGGTTGGGTTCTCTCAGATCAAGGATGCCTGGCAGGCGACCATGCACCAGGTAGGTACGGGTAGCAAGCGCATCCAGGCTCTTCTTAATCCGTCGCGACCGCTCAGCCTCGAAGGTGACCACTTAGTGGTCGAGGTACAGAGCACCTTCCACGAAACCACCATGAGCGAAGCTTCCAACCGCCAGATCCTGATCGATGCGTTGTATGACGTGCTGGGCGTACGTCCGTCGGTCGGATTCGTGGCGCGCGGCTCGGGCTCGCCCGCGGCTAGGCCAGTCGCTGGTTCGTCCGCTCCCGTCCAGAGTCCCTCCGCGACGCCGCCCGAGGACCGTGCTGCAGACGAGATGGTGGATATCGAGCAGACTCAACCGCTGGCGGACAGTCAGCATGACCCCGTAGAACTGTTAAAGAAGGGCCTGTCCGCCGAGGTGATCGAGGAGAGCCGGGGAGGCATCGCTTGAAAGACATGCAAAGGATGATGCGCGAAGCGCAGAAGATGGCCGCCGAGATGCAGAAGGCGCAGGAAAGCTTGGCCGAACTGGAGGTTCAAGCCTCTGCCGGCGGCGGTGCCGTTAGCGTGACC
Organism: uncultured Actinomycetes bacterium; assembly: GCA_937863385.1. GTDB lineage: Bacteria > Actinomycetota > CADDZG01 > CADDZG01 > WHSQ01 > CALMBW01. The sequence goes on from CALMBW010000020.1 coordinate 515,978, forward strand.
GCATCGGGTGATCTGCGTATCTTGCGGATCGAGATCGACCCCGAGATGTTCGACGGCGCACCGGATGCCGATGACATCGAGATGCTTGCCGACACCGTGACCGCTGGGGTCAACGAGGCACTGAACAAAGCTCGTGAGGCCCAGGCCGAGGCGATGGGTCCTCTCGCCGGAGGTATGGGGGGCCTCGGTCTCCCCGGCATGTAACTGTGTTCACCGGCCCTATCCAAGATCTGATCGATGAATTGGCGCGCCTGCCGGGGATCGGACGCAAGAGTGCACAGCGTGTCGCCTTCCATCTTCTGAAGTCGTCCGACGGTGAGGCGAAGCGCCTATCCGATGCGATCGTTACGGCGAAGGATCGGGTCCGTTTGTGCGAGCGGTGTTTCAACGTCGCTGATGAGGCGATCTGCGAGTACTGCCGGGACTCTCGCCGTGACCGCACCATCATCTGTGTGGTGCAAGAGCCGCCGGACATCGTTGCCATCGAGCGCACCCGCGAGTTCAAGGGTCTGTACCACGTGCTCCAGGGGGCGATCTCGCCCATCGAAGGCATATCTCCGGACGACCTGAGGGTCCGGGAACTGCTAGGGCGCATCCAGAGCCCTCCTGAGGGGGTCGCCGTGGCGGAGATCATCGTTGCCACCAACCCCAATACCGAGGGGGAGGCCACCGCTATGTATCTGTCCCGGCTCATCTCGCCGGTGGGGGTGCGGGTGACCAGGCTGGCCAGCGGCCTTCCCGTCGGAGGCGACCTGGAGTACGCCGACGAGGTGACGCTGGGCAAGGCCTTGATAGGCCGGAGAGATCTGACCGATTAGACAGATTGGTCCGGTTTAGGCCATTATCTAGCTGGGCACATAGCTCTGCGTAGGCACAGCGGCACGGAGAGTATCCAGATGCAAAGAGCGCGCTACGAGCAGGTCCGGGCACTTCTGCCCCGATCCGTCGCGGCCACCTTCCTCACCGTGGTCGCTCCAGCGCTATTGACCTTCGTGATGGTGATCGCAGGTCTCCCCGACCCGCAGATCCTGCTGGCAACGGTGTCGGGACTGACTCTGTCGGGTATCGCGGCCGTGATCGGGACCGCCTGGTGGCTCAAACAACCGGAATCGCTAGACATCACGTTCGGCGAGTTGATGCTGTGGCGCTGGTTCCGTCGCCACCGGGCCGAGCGCACGATCCTCAAGGGTGAAGTCGTACTTCGCAAGCCGGGTCCGGCGGACCGCTTGACTGAGGAAGACCGTCTCGATCTTCTGCACGATCTGAACGGGGCTCTTGAGGTGAAAGACCCGTACACTGCGGGGCACTCACGGCGCGTGGAGCGGCATGCATACAACACGGGCGTTGCTCTCGGTCTGTCTCCGAACGAGGTGAAAGAGCTTCAGCTGGCGGCCTCGCTTCATGACGTCGGCAAGATCGAGATCCCGGATCGGGTGCTGCGCAAACCCGGCTCGCTGAACACGAAAGAACGAGAGATCGTCCAGGATCACGTAGAGGTCGGGGCGCGTTTGATCGCCCCTGCGGCCTCAGCCAGCGTCGTTGACGCCGTGCGTCACCACCACGAGTCCTGGGATGGCGGTGGGTATCCATCTGGCTTACGCGGCGAGATGATCCCTCTCTTCGCGCGCATCATCGCCGTTGTGGATGCCTATGACGCGATGACTTCCGCTCGGCCCTACAAGGTCGGGACCGGTAGACGAGACGCGGTCCGTATCTTGATCGAGGACAAGGGCGTGCACTTCGATCCTGTGGTCGTCGATGCGTTCTTGTCGACGCTTCCCTCGGCGATCCCGGTAGTGGCTGGCTTCATGACCCTGATGGCATGGCCCGCCCGCGGATTGCGCCGTGCCTCTGCGTGGACCACTGCCCATGGTGGCGGAAGTCTCGCCGGAGCGGTTGCCGCAGCCGGTGCTGGTGCCATGTTGACGACGGCTGCTTTCGCCCCGCCGCCGGATGTTCCGGTCACCGTTCCTCACACTTCATCGGCTTCGGGCGCCGCGCAGCCTGAGGTTGTCCCCGACCAACCCGCTGAAGAGATCGAGAGCGAACCCCGACTGAAGAAGCCCGGCCGGGATGAGATCGTCACTCGCGTTAAGGGTGTTTCGGTGCAAGCTCCCGACACCTCGAAGCCCCGCCCGTCCTCCACCCGACAGGGAGGAACCGGCTCGCAGGGCACAGTCGGGGCTGAAACCCCCACCGCGCAAGGGTTCGATACCCCCGATCAACCGTCACCGGACGACGAGCCCGGTTGGGAGCCCCACGGCGACCCTCAGCCCGAGCACGGTAAGGACTGCGATCCTCGTAAGGAGAGCAACGGCAAGGGTAAAGAGCGGCACTGCGGCTGAGGCCGGCAACCTGGCAGGGTCCCCGCTCGTTGTGCTTGTAGGTTCTCACTATGGCCCTGATCGTTCAGAAGTACGGAGGCACATCCGTCGGCGATGCGACGCGCATCAAGCGCGTGGCCAAGCGCATCGTCGAGACCGCCGCGTCCGGAGCCAAGGTCTGCGTAGTGGTGTCGGCGATGGGGGACACGACCGACGAGCTCGTCGAGCTGGCCGCCAAGGTCACCGATCGGGAACACGAGCGGGAGATGGACATGCTCCTCACCGCAGGTGAACGTATCTCCATGGCACTTCTGTCGATGGCGATCATGGATCTAGGGCGGGATGCCATCTCTTTCACCGGATCGCAGGCGGGGATCGTTACCGACACCGCGCACGGTAAGGCGAAGATCATCGAGGTCCGGGCTCGGAGGGTTCTCGAGGCGCTGGAACAAGGAAAGATCGTGATCGTCGCTGGATTCCAAGGTGTCTCAACGGAGTTCGATGTGACCACACTGGGACGTGGGGGCTCGGACACCACCGCGGTAGCTCTCGCGGCCGCACTCGATGCGGATGTGTGCGAGATCTACACCGATGTCGAAGGTGTGTACACAGCCGATCCTCGTTTGGTGCCTGGGGCTCGCAAACTTCACGCGGTTTCCTACGAAGAGATGCTCGAGCTATCCGCGTCCGGCGCAAAGGTATTGATGGTCAGATCCGTCGAATACGCTCGTAACTACGGTGTGCTCGTCCATGTTCGTTCTTCCTTCAGCGGCAATGAAGGTACGTGGGTGAGAGAGGAGGACATACGCATGGAACAAGCGATCATCTCTGGGATCGCCCACGACAAGTCAGAAGCGAAGATCACACTTGTTGCGGTCCCCGATCATCCTGGGATCGCAGCGCGCGTTTTTCGGCCCTTGGCCGATGCCGGTATCAACATCGACATGATCGTGCAGAACGCATCGCACGACGGTTCAACCGACATCTTCTTCACCTGCCCGAAGTCAGATCTTCAGCGTGCTGAGCCGGTCCTCGAACAGATCCGCGAGCAGATCGGTGCCGCCGGTGTCGAAACGGACCCCGACATCGCGAAGATCTCGCTTGTGGGGGCCGGGATGAAGACCCATCCGGGTGTCGCTGCCGATATGTTCGATGCTCTTGCCGAAGCCGGGATAAACATCGAGATCATCTCGACGTCTTCGATCCGGATCTCGTGTGTCGTGCGTGCCGGCGAGGTCGAGAAGGCTGTTCAAGCGATCCACGACAAGTTCGAGCTCTCCGACGAAGCGGTTCTGCGCGAGGAGCATCCCGAGACCGCAACCGGCCAATTGAAGGCGCTGCGGGTTGACGGGAGCAACTCATGAGACTGCTGGTGGTTGGAGCCACGGGGGCGGTTGGGTCCGAGGCTATCCGGATCCTCGCAGAGCGGAGGTTTCCCTTTGACGAGTTCGTACCTGTGGCGTCGGCTCGATCGGCTGGACGCACGCTGAGCCTTGGTGATCACTCGGCCGAGGTCGTTGAACTATCCGAAGACGTTTTCCGCGACGGTGACCTAGCGCTGTTCGATCTTCCCGACGATCTTTCTCGACGCTGGGTCGAGGCAGCGGCACAACGCGGGGCTACGGTCGTGGATAACTCCGGTGCCTTCAGGATGGAAGCTGGTGTTCCCCTGGTGGTGCCAGAGATCAACCCCGAGGCCGTTCATGACCGGCCGCGCAACATCATCGCCAGTCCGAACTGCACAACGCTTGCGATGGTTGTCCCGATCGCGGCACTCCATAGAGAGGTGCCGCTCAAGCGGTTGATCCTTGCCTCCTATCAAGCTGCCTCCGGCTCCGGTAAGGGCGGTATCGACGAACTCTGGGATCAGAGCCTGCGGGCTTCGAAGGAGGAGGAGTCGGTGCGCGCTGGACGTGCAGGTGATGTGCTGGAGGCGGGGGATACCTTTCCTAAACCCATCGCGATGAACGTGATCCCACGATGTGGGTCATTCAAGAACGACGGGTACACCAGCGAGGAACTCAAGCTTTGCTTCGAAACGCGCAAGATCATGGGTCTCTTGGAGTTGCCGGTTACGGCGACTTGCGTTCGTGTCCCAGTGATGATCGGGCACGGGGTGAGCGTTCATGCAGAGTTTGCAGATGAAGTTTCAGTCGATTGGGCGCGCTCGATCCTTGGCGACGCACCCGGCGTCGAGCTGGTTGACGATCCATCAACCGAGTCCTATCCAACCCCTCTCGATGCCTCGGGCAAGGACCCGTGTTACGTGGGACGGATCCGCTCCGATCTGTTCGACCCCAGGGCCCTCGAGATGTTCTGTGTAGCAGACAACCTTCGCAAGGGTGCTGCGCTGAACACGGTTCAGATCGCGGAACTGCTCGTGGACGGTCGATGACGAAATACCCTGAGAAGAAGAGCACCTGGGATCTCCAACAGGGAGACGAGTTAGTACCCGGCCGCTACGCCCTGAAGAACCTTGGTGGGGGTCACGTCTACGAGGCCTACGTGGTCTGGGACGATGACATGGCTTGTCTTCTCGTGGCCAAGGTGATGCGACCCGACTACATCGAGAGCGTCTCGTCCCGGCGTGCTTTAGAGCGCGAAGCGGAAGTCGTGGCTTCGCTGGATCATCCGCTGATCGTCCGAGGTTTCGGGGCCGAGCTAGACGGCGAGCGTCCCCACCTGCTGCTAGAGCACTTGGAGGGGCGCAACCTGCGTTCCGTGATCCGCTACGGAAGCCTCGGCTATGAACAGATCCTTCCTCTCGCTTTGAACATCTGCTCGGCGATCCACTACATGTCTCGAAAAGGGTTCGTGCATCTGGACATCAAATCTCGCAACATCATCTTGGGAGTGCCCCCTCGGTTGATCGATCTCAGTCTTGCGCGCACCTTTGAACAGGCAGCGAAGATGACCTCGCCGGTGGGCACAGATGCCTACATGCCACCCGAACAGTGCCTTCCCGGCCAGCGTGGCGAGATCACGGAAGCGGCAGATGTGTGGGGGCTGGGAGCGACTCTTTACCGGGCCGTCAACAACAGGGTTCCTTTCCCACGAGCCGATGTCTTCGACGAGGACGACCCATTGCAACGTTTCCCGCAACTAGATGGTGAGCCTGAGCCTTTCGAGAGTGACGTTCCGGACTCCTTGGCCGAGGTCATCTTGACGACCCTGCGACGCGATCCCTTGGAGAGGCCCTCTGCCATGGAGTTCGCGGAGAGCCTCGAGCCCTTCGTAGCCGCACTGCCGCGCAAGCCCGTTCTGCGTCGCGCTCGTCCAGGCGTTCGCTAGGTCACTAGTTCCTCGGTCGTAGTCCATCTGGGTGGGTTAACACCCGTTCGGGCCAGGTTCGCGACCATCCCACTCGCCCATTAAGACGCGCCGTTCGGTCTCTCATGATGACGAATCTGTTGCCGTGTGTCGGGCAAGTGCCCGAAGACGATGAGCCGACGTAAAGGAGTTTGTCGATGCACTCAATGGCTCGTGCGCAGTTCGCACTGATCGAAGGATCAGGATCCGAAAGGGAGCTCATAGGGAATCTTCGCAGGGCGCTGTTCACCCTAGCCATGGTGACCGCGATGTTCTTCGGCGTCAGTATGGCGTTTGCCCCCGCTGCCGAAGCGAGGACGAGCGAGAAACAATATGCAAAACGTCTTGAAGCCGAGGACGAAGCGATGGTCGCGAAGTCCATGGGCGGAGATGACGACGACGATGAGGGTTACGGCAACGACGGGGAAAGCGACGACTCTAAGGACGGCAAGTCCGGTTCGGGTTCCGGTGACTCCGGCGGATCAAAGGGTTCGGGTGACGACAGCGGGTCCGTGAGCAGCGGCAAAGACGGCAGCTCCAAGGGATCGGGCTCGTCCGGTGGTCCCAAGGACTCCATGGAAGCCAGCAACGGTGGCAAGTCCGGTTCGGGCTGCGGTGACTCCGGCGGCTCCAAGGGCTCCGGCGACGACAGCGGGTCCGTGAGCAGCGGCAAAGACGGCAGTTCCAGGGGATCGGGCTCGTCCGGTGGTCCCAAAGACTCCGCCGATGACGGCTCCGGTGGTTCTAGCAAGTAGCTTTTCCTGACGGAAGTTGACAGGGCGCCCATCGGGGCGCCCTGTTACGTTCTAGCTCTCGACCAAAGGTGGGAAATGCTCGGCCGAGAAGAGCCTGCGCCCTTCGAAGTTGAGCGCCCACACGCTGCCTTTGCGGTTGGATGCCTCGGGAAGATCAACGTGATCTTCTAGGGCAAGGCGTTCAACCAGACCCGGGATGACGCCTCCCTGACTGCAGACCACGGTGGTGTCCAGAGACGCCCCGAGATCTCTAAGGCGGCCCAAGGTTTCGTGTTCCTGACCTGGGTAGCCCAGCTCGGAGAACAACTCCTCCTCTTTCACTTCCAGTCCTAGCGCTTCGGCGAGTGGTGAAACCGTCTGGATGCATCGCAGGAAGTCGGCGGAGATGATCTCTTGAACCTCGAAGCGCGACAGCAATCTCACAAGTTCTTCCGCTTGACGCCAACCGGTTTCGGTTAGGGGACGCTGTTTGTCGTCGCCCTCCCACTTAGTGCGGCTGCCTGCCAGTGCGTGACGGACCAGCAAGACACAGCCGGTCAGCACCGGACCTCGAACGAAACGCTGAAGGATGTCTCGGTCGTGGTCGTGAGTGAGGATCTTCTCTGCTTCACCGGGCGTCATCCAGGCGAGTTCGTCGACCTCTCGCGTGGGAGAGAACGAGCCGCTCTCGGCCTGCATCGCCCAATACCTAACGATCTTCGGGCGCGTCACGCCTCCTGAGGTTTTCAGGTAGCGGACCCGCCCGAGCGGACGGCCCAGCCGGACCCGATAGCCCGTCTCCTCGAATACTTCTCGGATGGCGCCCTCGACGTCAGTCTCACCGGGGGCGAGCTTGCCCTTCGGCATGCTCCAGTCGTCGTAACGAGGCCGATGGATCACCACGATCTCGATCGGATGATCTCCGTTGGGTGTCGCTACCTGCCGCCAGACGACACCGCCAGCCGCCCTGATTACGGATCCGCTCATGCCTGCATCCACCTTAGGTTCTTGCCTCGGTCGAGGCGCTCCCACGTTTCGAGGAAGCTTGCCTTCAACCTATCCGCCTCCATCACCTGAAGTTCGTAGGCCCGGCCGAGCTCAAACAGCAGGCGTGGGGCCGACGTATGAGTGCCCGCTACCGAGTCGATCAGATCGCGCGCAACGGCCGTGTCTTGCAGTTCGCCGAGTTCGTCCTGAACATCTGCGACGAGCGAAGCGAATCGAGCCGCTGGAGCGCCTTTCGATCCTCCGAGAGCGGCTGCTACTGCCTCGGCCGCGTATCGTGTGCGCTTCGCATGGATGCGGATCGCGTGGAAATCTTCTTCGTCGTCGTGGAGGCCGACCTTGCGCGCCTTGCGCGCCAGCTTCGTGAAAGTGGTGTTGACCATCGACGGCATCACTTTCGTCGATGGCTTCCTTGCGGCGGCGCTACATCGAGGGTTCTGAGCGGCTGCCACCAATTGCTCAAGAAGTTCCTTATAGCGAGTGGAATTCAGAGAGGACACCATCGCCGTCCGGGCGGCCTCATGGCGGTTGGCAAGCTCGTCGAGCAATACGCGCCGAGCCTCATCGAAAGGAAGCGCCTCACACCTCTCCTTCAAGACATCGATATCGCGAACCTGGCCGAGTTCGCCGGCCAGCCACTTCAAGCCGTCGGATATGCGCGCTGCCCATTCAGCGTCCACCAGTGAGGAGAACGTTCGCAGATCGCTGCGGAGACGTCTTGCTCCCACACGCATCTGATGCACGCCCTCGGGTTCACCGAGGCGTGCTGGCGTATCGTGGCTGAGGATCCGCTCAACCGAGTGTCTGATGGCATTGGCGATGGCGAGCTCGGCGGGAGCGTCCGGGTCGGCAGCATGCGCGAGTGGCAGATCCGGAGCGGCCGTCGCTTTGGGACCCAGAGCACGAACTGCCTTTGGTATCGGCTCGGCAGCAACCGCCCCGACAGACATGAGCACCCGCGCTATCTCCTCCAGCGTCGCTAGCGAAGCTCCATTGCTTTCCACTTCTACTTCTCTGAACCTCGCAACGACGCGTCGTCCCTCGAGGATCGACACCTCGTCATCGTCGATCTCTGCGATCGGGTCGCCCTCTTGTCCTGTGATCTTCCAAACACGACGCCTTGTCGTCAGGCGTGCCACGGGGACGAGGGGGGCGGTTCTAGCCCACGGCGTTACCAGCTCTCGGATCGTGTCCGGGATGCTGTTCTGCGAGCCTGGAAAAGTATGTTCGTCGCGCACTTGCGCATCGGATCCCTCGACCGGGAGTTTCAAGGTCCAACCCGGAACCGCCTCTCCGCTCCGATACCTGAGGGTGGCGCCGCTGCGAGCCAGTCGGAGGTCTTCAGTGTCGTAGTACGTCGCTCGCAAGGTTCGAGCGGGCTGCTCCTCTTGCTGGAAAGCGAGCCCATGCTCCGACAGATTGGGGATCATGTAGGAAGCGTGAACCGAAAGCTTCAGTTCGATCTCACGCGTGCTCATGGAGCGCCTTTGCCATCAACCTCTTTTGTACGTCAACGGGTGAGCCTTCCGCGAGCGATACAGGCGTCCAGCGACCATCGGACCCAAGGTCCCATCTGCAGATCGCCGGGGACAGAAGAAGGTCCAATAGCAGTTTGAGCTGTTTCTTAAGGGCTTCATCGTCGATGTGTAGCAGCGCCTCGACCCGTCGGTCGAGGTTGCGCTCCATCAGGTCTGCGCTGCCGATGTAGTAATCGTCCTCGCCACCATTCTGGAAATAGAAGATCCTCGAATGCTCGAGATATCGCCCGAGGATGCTGCGAACCCTGATGTTTTCGCTCAAACCCTCGACGCCAGGGCGCAACGCACACATCCCACGAACGATCAGGTCTATCTGGACACCGGCCCGTGAAGCCCGGTAAAGGGTGTCGATGATCGCTGGGTCAACCACACTGTTGCATTTGATGATGATCCTGCCCGTGCCATCGTTGTGAGCTCGCTGAGCCTCACCTTCGATCATCTTCTGGAATTTCTGACGGAGTCCGTGGGGTGCTACGACGAGACGTCTGAATCGGGTTTGGCGTGAGTATCCGGTGAGGAAGTTGAAGAGGTCGCTAACATCGGCCCCAAGGACGTCATCAGACGTGAGGACACCGAGGTCCTCGTAGACGCGAGCCGTCGTCGCATTGTAGTTGCCGGTGCCGACGTGGACATAGCGACGGAGCCGATCGGCTTCTTGACGAACGACGAGGCAGAGTTTGCAGTGGGTCTTGAGTCCAGCAACGCCGTATACGACGTGGCAACCTGCTCGTTCCAACGTTCGTGCCCATGCGATGTTCGCTTGCTCGTCGAATCGGGCTTTGATCTCTACGAGCACAACTACCTGCTTGCCCGCCTGCGCGGCCTCGGTCAGCGCGTCAACGATCCCGCTCTTTCCCTCCGTTCGATAGAGGGTTTGCTTGATCGCGAGCACGTCGGGGTCGTTGGCCGCCTGCTCGACGAATCTCTGCACGCTTGAAGTGAAGCTTTGATAGGGGTGGTGCAACAAGAGATCGTGACTCTTGAGCACCGAGAAGACGTCTGGTGGCAAGTCGTCGGATGTTGAAAGGAGGTTGTGGGTGACCGGTGAGAAGGGCTCATCTTTCAGGTCAGCACGATCGATCCCGTAAAGATCCCAGAGACCCGACAGGTCAAGCGGGCCGGGCAGCCTGTGCACATCGTCTGGCGTGATCTGTAGTTCTCGCGTGAGCAGCTCTAAGACGTGCTCCGGCATGTCCTTTTCGCATTCGAGCCGGACCGCGGGGCTGAACCGCCGTTTACGTAGTTCTTCCTCCAACGCTTCGAGGAGGTCTTCGGCACCGTCGTCGTCTACCTCCAGATCGGCATTGCGGGTAACTCTGAAGGCGTGGTGCTCCAGGATCTCCATCCCCGGAAAGAGCTTGCTGAGGTTGGCGGCGATGACGTCTTCCAGGGGAACGAATACAGCATCTGTGGTGAGTTCTACGAACCTCGGGAGCAGGGGAGGAACCTTCACCCGAGCGAAACGCGTGAAGTTAGCGTCCGGCTCCCTAACCAGAACGGCAAGATTCAACGAGAGGTTCGAGATGTAGGGGAAAGGGTGCGAAGGATCGACCGCTAGGGGAGTAACCACAGGGAAGATCCTCTGCGTGAAGAACTCGTCGAGCTCCTTTCGCTGGATCTCGTCCACTTCCACCCAGCGGCGCACGTGAACCCCTTGGTCGTGGAGTCCGGGAAGGATCGCCTCGGCGAAGAGTGCGGAATGGCGCTCAACGAGCGGGAGAACCATCTCGCCGATGTGCTGGAGCTGTTCGCGGGGGCTCAGTCCGTCGGGTGAGGTCCGAGCCAACCCTGCGGCCAGCTGGCGCTTCAAGCCCGCCACTCGGACCATGTAGAACTCGTCTAGGTTGCCGGCGAATATCGCCAGGAATTTTGCGCGTTCGAGCAGGGGACTTCGAGGATCTTCCGCTAGCGCGAGCACACGGGCGTTGAATCCCAGCCAGGATAGTTCGCGGTTGATGTATCGCTCGCTGGGATGGGAGGAAGTTTCCATGTGGGGGACGCTATCCAGGCCGTATGTAGCTCATGTGAACGGTTCCCGAACGAGAGGCGACGTTTGTTTGCCTGAGGTTCATATTCTCCACCCGGATGATTCATAGCACCGTGGTCTGTTGGTCACGTGGCGCCAGAGGAACTGGGTCCGATCCCCGGACCCGAAAGGGAGATCGACGAGGTCCACGAGCCGACGCGCCTTGCATTCAGGGCCGAGTTGGAGCAGTTGAAGCTGCAGGTCGAGGTTATGGCGTTGCGCGTCGATCGACAGATCACTCGCGCGAATGAGGTTCTTATCTCTGGCGACCCTGGTTTGGCAGCTGATGTCGTCGGTTCTGACGACGAGATCGATGACATGCTCGTGTCCCTTACAGAACGTTGTTATGACCTGCTGGCCCGGCAGAACCCGATGGCCTCTGACCTGAGGCTCGTAGTCTCGGTTATCAGGATCCTTGGTGATCTCGAACGTACCGGGGATCTCTGTCTGCGCATCGTCAAGCTCCACCCCGACCACGATCTGCTTGCGGGCAGCCTTCACACCTTCTCGATACTCACCGAGATGTCGCGCGAGGCACTCGATCTTTACCGTCTCGCCTGCAAGGCGTTCGCGGCTGGTGATCTCGAACTGGCCCGATCTCTTGATGAGCGAGATTCGGCAATGGACGAATACAACAAGCGGCTGATGGAGGCGATCCTAGAGATCGATGGACCGCACGCCGTTGCCACCGCTGTGAAGACCCTGCTTGCGGGCCGGGCACTCGAGAGGATCGCCGACCACTCCGTAATGGTCGGTGAGCGGCTTCGGTACATGCTCACGGGCGACATCGGCTCGCTGACCAGGGAGATCTCCCCCCGCCGCACTTTGTAGACGGCATTCGGAAGTTCATTGCGGCGTCAGTGATCGTTCAGCTGGGATTCTTTCGCGTTTTCTAGCATCTATCGAGCCGTGATCGCGACAACAGATGTTGCTGAGCGCCTCGCGTACGCCGATATCACGCTCTGGACAGAGTGGATGGAGGCGCTACGAGCGATCCCAGGGAACCCCTTCGGGGTCGATATCGCAGGGTTCGATCCGACCGAGCCATCGGCTGCGGCTCGGCAGAAGATCGCTGCTCTGCACGTCCACAGTGCCCCCACCCCGTACTTCAACCGAGTCCTTGGCATCGACGAGTCGACGGCAGAAGTCGTCGATGTGGCCCTGGCTTACTTCTCGGAGCGATTCACGCCCTGCCGTTTCGACATCAATCCGTTCTACACGGGCCCAGAGTTGCTCGCTGCTCTGAACCGTGCTGGATTCCATCCCAAGGAGTTCCAAACGAATCTCTACATGCACCCGATCGATGCCGAACCTCCCTCCGTTCCGGGTGTGAAGGTACGTCCGGTGCGCGAGTCAGAGATCGGCTTCTTCACCGAGCTATATGAGCGTGCTTACTACGGGCCGGACGCTCCCGCTATGTTGTCGAAGCTGCGCTCCGCCTCGATCGAGGCAAGAGCTACCCGGCCGGAGTGGACCTTCTATCTGGCCTCCGTGGACGGTATGCCTGCTGGGGGCGCAGCGCTCCACATGAGAGATGGCGTGGCGACACTTGCTGGTGGAGCGACGATCTTTACCCTGCGAGGGCGCGGCTGCCAGCGGGCCCTTCTTCAGCAGCGGCTTTTCGACGCCGCCGAGGCGGGGTGCGACCTTGTCGTCTCGCGCTGCGGGGTGGGCTCGGCCAGTCAGCGCAACATGGAACGTGTTGGGCTCCGGACTGGCTACACCAAGAGCATCTGGCAGCAGGCAGGCATCTCCTGATCGATCCAGAGCAAAGCAAGAACCTAGAGCAAGCAAGAACCCCAGGGCTAGCCCTGGGGTTCTTGGTCGGGAAGGGGGTGTGTGATTCCAGCGGATAGTGGACACGGCTGATCGGGCATGTCGCGGGCCATAGTGGACACCCCTAACCCGGAGG
>CALMBW010000021.1 GCA_937863385.1 uncultured Actinomycetes bacterium
CACACCCGTCGCTGAGACAGCGCCTGGATGTGGGCCAGACGACGGCGTTCGGCGCTTCCCACCTCGGCCGAGCTGTAGTAAAGCCCCATGATCAATGCCGAGCTGGGCAGCTCTTCGAGCCCGTGGCTGCTTGGTCTTTGCATGGTGGAGGTGTCGCTCAATGTCCGCCTCGAAGGATTTCCTGGTGGTCCGGTATGTCTCTCTAACCATACTCGAACAGACGTTCGATAGTCAAGCGGAAAGTCCATGTCTGGCGGGGTTTTTTCGGGGGTTCGGGATGTGATGGTTGGTTGGCCCTAAGCTTCGGACATGAAGCTTCTGGGCGTCGTGGTGGCGATGGTGTCGCTGACTGCGGCGTGTGGCGGAGGGGCCACAGACGAGCCGTTCCCTGCTGCTTGCAACCTGCCCTCTCCATCTCCGGGTGCCGGCGAGGCAGAGATCCCCGCAGAGCTCGAACTGATCGAGGGGACGGTGGTGCGTTACGTGACCGAGGAAGGCGGTGTCACCGTCTATGCGGTCAACGTGCCGGCCGGGATAGAAGAGATCTACGACACATATCGCGAACGTTTAGATGGCGATCGGTTCGAGCTGATCGACGCCGAGAACGAAGGCTTCGAAGCCGAGCTGTACTGGCGGGACGCCTCCAGCGGTGGCAACGTCGCTTTCCAGGTGCGCAACCCCGGATGCGAGGAAGCGAGCTCGGGGTTCCTGACGCTGGGCAAGGTGCCGTCTCCGGTAGGGCGAGGCGCTCGGCCGTAGCAGGGCTTCAGCGCCGGGAACGCCTCTGAGGGCGGGGTCTCTTGGGGGCGGGAACCTCGTGCACGGTTGCGAAGGTTCTCAGCAGGCGCTCGGAGACGCAGCGGGTGTGCCAATGCTCGTGATCCCAGGGGGGATCGGCATCCAGATAGCGCACGAATATGTGATCGGCCCCTATACCTAGGGGCTCCCGGCAACTCGGGCAGCGATAGAGCTTGGTAGCGACCGCTGCCGAGAGCAAGAGACGTTCTCCCTCGTAGGTTTGCCCCCTCAGGCTGGTACGGCGGGTCGGCAAGCTGATCACCGCCGCATCCTCTCAGACCTTCGACCTACCCGGGCTAGTTACCAAATCTACCCAGTTGGGCTATCCAGTAATTGGCACCCGATGGCCGATGGAGACGGAGAAGGACCAGCTATAGGCGGTCGGATCACTCCTAACCACGGAGGTATACGGATGAGAATTGCCTGGGGAGTCAGTTGGGAAGACTCCAAGAAATCGCGGCTACTGGGGATGATGTTGGCCCCTGTGATGCTGCTGTCGCTGGCCACGCCGTCACAGAGGGTGGCCATGATGCGCGACCTTTCCGACTCCACGACACGGATGGTTTCCGTGATCGTGCAAGAGGTCGATGGGAACGCGAATGCCGAGGAACTCGTCGCGAGTCTCGGAGGAGAGGTCGAGCTGCAGCTTGACGTGATCAACGGCTTCTCCGCCGAGATCCCCAAAGCGAACCTGCAGCAGTTGCGCCAAAGCCCTGAGGTAAGGGCCGTCACGCGCAACTACCCCTTGTACGTCCAGAGCGTGAGCGGCGATCTGATCGGTGACGCGACAGGCACGGCCACCACCACGGTCGACACGACTACCGATACGGCCACCACCACGGTCGACACGACTACCGATACGGCCACCACCACGGTCGACACGACTACCGACACGGTTACGGGCACGGTCGATGCGACCGCCGATTCGAGTGGTCCGACCGTCGCAGTGACGACCGAGCCGAGCCCGACTCCGACGACCGAGCCGAGCCCGACTCCGACGACCGAGCCAGCGCCTACGGTTACGGGATCCCTCTACGACCTTGCCAAGACCACCGGTGCACGCGCTCTGTGGCGTGACGGGTACTGCGGGCAGGGTGTTGACGTGGCTCTGATAGACACCGGTGTGGTTCCCGTCAATGGGTTGACCTATCCGGGCAAGGTCATCAACGGCCCGGACTTCTCGTTCGAGTCGGGCTTCGAGTCGGTTCGTTACCTCGACACCAACGGTCATGGCACGCACATGGCCGGGATCATCTCTGGTCGTGACGACGGTGTGACCCGTACTAAGTTGGAGGACCCTGAGGCGTTCATCGGGATGGCCCCGTGCTCCCGCATAGTGAACATCAAGGTGGCATCCGCCTCGGGCGCAACAGATGTATCCCAGGTCCTGGCGGCGATCGGTTGGGTCATCCAACACCGCAATGACGCCTCGATGGGCCTCAACATCAAGGTCCTGAACCTGTCGTTCGGTACCGACGGAACGCAGGACTACAAGCTGGACCCGCTGACCTACGCGGTCGAGCGTGCATGGCAGTCCGGCGTGACGGTGGTTGTCGCGGCTGGTAACCAGCAGTTCGGTAACTCTTCGCTGAACAACCCGGCCTATGACCCCTACGTGATCGCAGTGGGCGCCAACGACACCAAGGGCACTCACGAGATCGATGACGATGAGATCCCGTCCTGGAGCGCCCGCGGAGACAACAAGCGCAACCCGGATCTTGTCGCTCCAGGCAAGTCGGTGATCTCACTGCGCAATCCTGGTTCCTACATCGACGAGAACTATGGCAGCACCGGTCGATTCGGAGAGCGCTTCTTCAAAGGAAGCGGAACCTCTCAGGCCGCGGCCGCCGTCTCGGGGGCGGCTGCACTGATCTACTCACAGCGTCCGACGATCAAGCCCGATGAGGTCAAGGCTCTGTTGATGACAACTGCGAAGCGTCTGAAGAACGCGGACGCTACCGCCCAGGGTTCGGGGATGGTGGATCTGAACAAGGCCGCTAAGGCCTCTACCCCTCAGTCGGTGCAATCGCACCCGCCTGCAACGGGACTGGGTTCGATCGCCGATTCACGCGGCTCCATGGTTCTCACCCTGCCCGATGGCACCGTCCTGAACGGTGAGAGGGATGCCCTCGGTGGCGCCTACGATCCTGCCAGCTACGTCCGGTGGATGGGTGCCGGCTGGAGTGGCGCAGGCTGGTCCGGTGCCGGTTGGTCCGGACAGTCCTGGTCCGGTGCTGGGTGGTCCGGCGCAGGCTGGTCCGGTGCTGGGTGGTCCGCAGCGGGCTGGTCCGGTGCCGGCTGGAGTGGCGCAGGCTGGTCCGGCGCCGGTTGGTCCGGTGCAGGCTGGAGTGGCGCAGGCTGGTCCGGTGCCGGCTGGAGTGGCAAGTCCTGGTCCGGCGCCGGCTGGAGTGGTGCCGGCTGGTCCGGCGCAGGCTGGAGTGGCGCAGGCTGGAGTGGCGCAGGCTGGTCCGGTGCCGGTTGGTCCGGTGCTGGCTGGAGTTGATAGAACCGGCAACCACGTGATCCAGAACGGGGCCCTGCGGGGCCCCGTTTTTTCTGCTCAAGTTCACACCCCGAAGTGCCGAACCTACGTAGGGGAGCGTCAACCGTTCGACCGAGGGGAGTAGTTGCAGTATGAGCATCGTGTACGGGGTGACCTGGGACGACCACAAGAAGGGGCGGCTTCTGGCTGGATTCATGTGCGCCCTCTTGTTATCTACGTTCTTTTCGACCGCAACGCCGCAAGAGATCTCACGCCTGGTTGGAGTCATCGTCCGTGAAGCCCCTGGAGCCGGTGACGCACCAGAGCAGGCCGTGCGCGATCTCGGCGGACGTGTGGGCGCGCAGGTCGGCCTGATCCAGGGTTTCACGGCGGAGGTGCCCGCAGACTCGATCGACAACCTTCGTGCGACGAACGGCGTCATCGACGTCGCTACGAGTCGTCCGATCAAGCTCCTGTCGTCCGAGGATGATTACAGCGAGGCCGACGGGGCGCTGCCCAACGTGGCCAAGCAGATCCGGGCCGACAAGATGTGGGAGGACGGCTACACGGGAGCCGGGGTGGACGTCGCACTGATCGACTCCGGACTGGTGCCGGTGGAGGGACTGCGTACTCCCGGCAAGGTCGTTAACGGACCCGATCTTTCTTTCGAGCAAGGCTCAGACGCGCTGCGTTACATGGACACCTTCGGCCACGGTACGCACATCGGCGGGATCATCGCCGGTAAGGACACCGGCGCGGAGGCAGGCGCTGACGGCGATGATGACGGCGATGATGACGGCGACGATAGCGACGAGACCGGATTCATGGGGATCGCGCCGGATGCACGCTTGATCAACATCAAGGTTGCCAATGCGATGGGCGCTGCCGACGTGTCGCAAGTCATCGTTGCGCTTGACTGGATCGTCGAGCACCGCAACGACAACGGACTGAACATCCGAGTCGTCAATCTTTCCTTCGGCACCGATGGTGTTCAGGACTACCGCGTCGACCCGTTGACCTATGCCGTTGAGCAGGCCTGGAAGCACGGGATCGTCGTGGTCGCAGCGGCCGGTAACACCGGCTATGGCACGCAGAAGCTGAACAACCCCGCCTATGACCCCTACGTGATAGCGGTCGGGGCGACCGACGAGAAGGGAAAGAGCACGCCCGACTGGTCCAGCCGCGGTGACGGGATACGCAACCCCGACATATCGGCCCCCGGCAAGTCGGTCGTGAGCCTGAGAAGTCCAGGATCACAGATCGATCTCGAACACTCGAGTACCGGCGCCGTCGGCGATCGCTTCTTCAAAGGAAGCGGAACGTCTCAGGCTGCCGCGGTGGTGTCGGGTGCAGCCGCGCTGCTACTGTCGCAACGTCCGGAGCTGACCCCGGACCAGGTGAAGGCACTGCTGACTAGTACCGCCGACAAGATGAAGAGTGGCGACCCCATAGCGCAAGGCGCAGGTCTGGTTGATCTGAAGGAAGCCTCTCGAGCGCCTACGCCGAACGCCGTGCAAATCTGGGAGCCCTCAACCGGCCTCGGGTCGCTGGAAGCGGCTCGCGGATCCCTCCACGTGATATCCCCCGAGGGCGTCGTTCTCGAAGGCGAGCAGGACATCTTCGGTAACCCCTGGGACGGAGCCGGTTGGTCGATCGCCAGCGCTTCCGGAACTGCTTGGTCCGGAGCCGGTTGGTCCGGCGCAGGCTGGAGCGGCGCCGGTTGGTCCGGCGCAGGCTGGAGCGGCGCCGGTTGGTCCGGCGCAGGCTGGTCGGGCGCAGGCTGGAGTGAATCCGGCTGGGACGCTGCCGGATGGTCGGGTGTTCCCTGGAACGGCGCCGGTTGGTCCGGAGCCGGTTGGTCGGGCGCCGGATGGAGCGGCGCAGGTTGGAGCGGCGCTGGTTGGTCCGGCGCAGGCTGGTCCGGCGCAGGCTGGTCGGGCGCGGGCTGGTCGGGCGCGGGCTGGTCGGGCGCAGGCTGGTCGGGCGCGGGCTGGTCGGGAGCCGGTTGGTCCGGAGCCGGTTGGTCCGGAGCCGGTTGGTCCGGAGCCGGCTGGTCCGGAGCAGGATGGTCGTGAAGTGCAGGGGTCAGAGCTAGGCGTCTGACCTAAACCGAGGGCCCTGAAAGGCCGATGGGATAGAGACATCGGCAAAGGACCGCAGATGACCCAGAAGGAAAGCTCCGGGGCGAGAAAGAGCTTCCAGTGGCTCCGGAACAATGGCACCGCACGGGTGTGGGGCTTGAACGCCCTTATCGTCGCGTGCGCGGCTCTCGTCGTCGTGGTGCTCGTACCGAGTCGGTCCTCACTCGTCCCGCCCTTCACCATCCCGCTTCCCCTGATGGTCGCGGTGGCGTTCCTGGGCGAGAGTTTGGTGGTCCATCTCCAGTTCAAGCGGGACGCCTACTCGTTCTCGCTTTCGGAGATGACCGTGATCTTCGGGCTCTTCTTCGCCACTCCGGAAACGTTGATCGTCGGCCAGCTGGTGGGATCGGGACTGGCCCTGGTGGTACGCCGGCAGTCGCTCTTGAAGGTCGTCTTCAACGTTTCCCACTACGTGCTCGAGGCGGCCCTTGCAACGGTGATTTTCAACGCTATCGCGGACAGTGGAACGGGGATCGGGGCACGGTCCTGGCTCGGCGCATTCCTCGCCGCGTTCAGCGCGATGTTCGTCAGCATCTGGATGGTCGCCTTCGCCATCTCTTTGTCCGAAGGACGCCTGCGCCTCGACACGGTGCCGACAAGTTTCATGTACGGCGGTGCCGTGATGGCAACGAACATCAGTCTTGCCCTGATCGGGGTGGAGACCTTGTGGTTGAAGCCGGAGGCGGCCTGGCTCCTCGTCGTTCCGGTACTGCTGCTGTTCATGTCCTACCGCGCCTACCTGAGTCAGCGTGAGAAGAGGGAAACCGTCGAGCTCCTGTACGAGTCCTCCCGATCTGTGCAGCACTCCCGGTCGGGAGAGCAAGCGATCATCACTCTGTTGACGC
This sequence comes from uncultured Actinomycetes bacterium, assembly GCA_937863385.1. Lineage (GTDB taxonomy): Bacteria > Actinomycetota > CADDZG01 > CADDZG01 > WHSQ01 > CALMBW01. Next base: position 6,267 of record CALMBW010000021.1, read on the forward strand.
AGGCACGCGAGATGTTCCGGGCCGAGACGGCTCAACTGACGATCTTTTCCGAGGACGAAGAATGCATCGCGTACCGGACGACTCTAGGACCGGGGGAGATCGCAGATGTGATGCAGCGGGTGGAGCTCAATCCCCGTGAGGGTGTGTGGGCGCGCGTTGCGTCCGAAGATAAAGCCATCTTGATCCCGCGACCGATCGAGAACGAGCGTTTGCGTCTGCATTTCGCAGCCCGCCACATCTTCAAGGACGCCATGGTGGCTCCCCTCTCCGGCGGAGACGGAGTTATAGGGACGCTGTTGGTGGGAGATCGTCTCGGCGAGGTCAGCACGTTCGACCAAGAGGACCTCAAGATGTTCGAAACCCTCGCTAACCATGCATCGGTTTCACTGGAGAACGCTCGCCTGGTTGACCGGTTGAAGGAGTCTCTTGCTCACCTAACCGAGATGAACCGATTGAAGGACGATTTCGTCGCTGCCGTTTCGCACGAGCTGCGGACACCATTGACGTCGATCCAGGGCTACGTGAAAACCTTGTTGCGGCCCGAGATGCGCGACTATGACCCCGACGCTCAGGTGTCATTCCTTGAGGCGGTCGATCGTCAGAGTGAACGGTTGCGCAGCCTGATCGAGGATCTTCTGGTCGTGGCCCGGCTCGACGCTCATGAAGTAAGTCCTACCTGGATGCCTGTGAACGTCGAACGCGTAGCAGATCGTGTGCTCGTCGAGTTGCGAGACCGCGCATCCGAACACGAGCTATCGATGGAGGTTCCTGCAGATATCCCGACCGTTGAGAGTGACGAGGGCAAGATCCAGCAGATCGTCACCAACCTCGTGGACAACGCCTGCAAGTACTCCCCGAGCGGCACCAAGGTCCGGATCACGGGTCAGGTCGAAGGTGATGGCGTCACCATCTCGGTAGTGGACCAGGGAAACGGCATCCCGTTGGACCAACACGAGCGGATCTTCGATCGCTTCTATCAGGTGGATCAATCCTCGACCCGCAAGGTCGGTGGGACCGGGTTGGGTCTCTACCTGTGCCGTCGCTTGGCCGAGGCTCTGGGGGGCCGGGTCTGGCTCGAACGCTCGGATGAGAGCGGGTCGACGTTCAGTCTGTGGGTTCCCAGCCAGCCTCCGGTGGCACCACCGATACGTACCAGTCACTCGGCTCCCGCCTGATACCTCGCCGCTCTCTGTAAGCACGGTTCTTTTTCGTCGCGCCCCTTGCGGGAATAGCCGGGTCCTGGGCAAAGTTGATACAGACGTACTCAAGTTGCATAATGGTTATGCACTAAATCGTCTGCAGTATCGGAAAGCATAGGGTCCCGGCCCCGCATGGGGACGGCCGGCTAGTCAAGGAGAGCGCTTCGATGGGTAAGGCAGTAGGTATCGATCTTGGGACCACCAACTCGGTGGTCGCCGCCTACGAAGGTGGCGAACCGTCGGTCATCGCGAACGCCGAAGGGGCGCGTACGACGCCCTCGGTGGTGGCGTTCAGCAAGAGCGGCGAGATCTTGGTCGGTGAGGTCGCCAAGCGGCAGGCCATCACCAACCCCGACCGCACGATCCGATCGATCAAGCGGCACATCGGAACCGACCACAAGACCGATGTGGACGGAAAGGGATGGACCCCACAAGAGATCTCAGCCCGCATCCTGATGAAACTGAAGGCGGACGCCGAGGCTTATCTCGGAGACAAGGTGACCGAAGCGGTCATCACCGTCCCCGCCTACTTCGACGACGCCCAGCGCCAGGCGACCAAAGAGGCAGGGCAGATCGCCGGTCTCGACGTACTTCGCATCATCAACGAGCCGACCGCGGCTGCTCTGGCTTACGGACTGGACAAGGCCGAGGAGACCGACCACACGATCCTCGTATTCGACCTCGGTGGCGGGACCTTCGACGTCTCGCTGCTGGAACTCGGCGACGGCGTCTTCGAGGTGAAAGCAACGCATGGGGACACCGAGCTCGGTGGTGATGACTGGGACCAACGGATCATCGATCACCTGGTCAAGACCTTCAAGGATCAGCACGGTGTAGACCTCTCCGCCGACAAGATGGCGGCACAACGCCTCAAGGAAGCTGCCGAGAAGGCCAAGATCGAGCTGTCTTCCACACAGACGACGTCGATCAACCTGCCCTTCATCACTGCTACCGAGCAAGGCCCGCTGCACCTGGAGCTCACCCTCAGCCGCAGCGAGTTCGAGCGAATGACCGAAGACCTCCTGGATCGTTGCAGGTCGCCTTTCAATCAGGCGGTCAAGGACGCAGGGATCTCTGTCAACGACATCGACCACGTGATCCTCGTCGGTGGATCGACCCGCATGCCGATGGTGCGCGAGCTCGTCAAGCAGTTGACCGGCGGGAAAGACCCTCACCAGGGCGTCAACCCCGACGAGGTAGTTGCGGTGGGCGCGGCGATCCAGGCGGGCGTGCTCAAGGGAGACGTGAAAGACGTCTTGCTTCTCGACGTAACGCCGCTGAGCCTCGGGGTCGAAACCATGGGTGGCATCTTCACCCGCTTGATCGAGCGGAACACAACGATCCCGACCAAACGTTCAGAGGTCTTCACCACTGCCTCCGACAACCAGCCGAACGTCGAGATCCACGTGCTCCAGGGTGAAGGCGAGATGGCCGTTCGTAACAAATCGCTCGGGAAGTTCATGCTCACAGACATCCCGCCGGCACCGCGCGGCATGCCACAGATCGAAGTGACTTTCGACATCGACGCCAACGGCATCGTGAACGTTTCGGCAAAGGATCTCGGCACCGGGAAAGAGCAGTCGATGACGATCACCGGGGGCACCAAGCTCGCGGACGACGAGATCGAACGCATGGTGAAAGAGGCCGAATCTCACGCGGAAGAGGACAAGTTGCGTCGTGAAGAGGTCGAGGCCCGTAACCAAGCCGACAACGTCATCTACCAGACCGAGAAGTCGCTCAAGGAGCATGGCGACAAGCTCGACGAGAGCGACCGGAGCTTCGTTGAGGGGGCACTGGCGGAGACCAAGGAAGCGTTGAACGGTTCGGACGCGGCGAAGATCCGTGAAACCACCGAGGCCTTGGTGACGGCATCACAGAAGATCGCTGAAGTGATCTACCGCAGCTCGCAGGAGCAGGCGGCGGGGACCGCTTCTTCGGGGACCGATGACGATGTCGTCGACGCCGAAGTCGTCGATGAGGGCGAGGGAACCTCCTGATGGCCGAGCGAGAACCGGGCCGGGTAGCGCAAGAGGTTGCCGGGTCCACTCCCGGCGTCGAGGCGCGGGGGGGCGACGGACAAGACCTGCTCGAGGAAACGTCGGAGGTCGAACAGACCCCAGCAGGCGAAGCCGTCGCCGAGCCGGACTACCGCGATCTCTACCTTCGTGAACGAGCAGAGGGAGAGAACCTCCGGAAGAGGATGTTCAAGCAGCAACAGGAGTCGGTTGCCTACGCCACCAAAGATCTCGCCAAGCGACTCGTGCCGGTGATCGACCACTTCAATCTGGCCATCGAGCACGGTGAGGGTGGTAGCGGCATAGAACTAGCCCTCAAGGAGCTCCTGACGGCGCTTGGACACGAGGGTCTCGAAGAGATCGCGGTGGAGAAAGGGGAACCGTTCGACCCCAACGTCCACCATGCCTTGACGACCGTGACCGATGCCTCGGTTTCCACCGATGTGGTTGCCGAGGTTCATCGGAAGGGTTATCGATTCAAGGACCACGTACTGCGTGCTCCTGAGGTGGTTGTCGCTCAACCCGTGCAAGACGTAGACAGAGACTGAGGACGGACCGATGGCACAGCGCGATTGGATGGACAAGGACTACTACAAGGTGCTGGGCCTGAGCCAAGACGCGACCAAGGAGGAAGTCAAGAAGGCGTACCGGAAACTCGCGCAGAAGTATCACCCGGACGCGAACACCGGTGATGCCGGGGCCGAGGCTCGCTTCAAGGAGGTGTCGGAGGCACACGCGGTTCTCAGCAACGACAAGAAGCGTGCCGAGTACGACGAGATGCGCCGTTTCGTACAGGCCGGGGGCGAGCGCGTGTATGGCTTCGGCTCGGGTCGTGGCGGTGGCGTACGGGTCGACATCGGTGACCTGTTCGGCGCGGGGCGCGGTGGCCAGGAGGTAGATATCGGTGACCTGCTGGGAGGCTTCGGTTTCGGCGGTCCCCGCCGGGGCCAAGATGTTGAGACCGAGACGCACCTGAGTTTCGAGGATGCCGTAAACGGCACTACCGTTGTCTTGCGCGACGGTACCAAGGTCCGTATCCCACCAGGCGTCGGTAGCGGCTCGCGCATCAAGGTTCCGGGTAAGGGCAACCCGGGCGGCTCCGGCGGGCCCAATGGCGACCTTTACGTGCGGGTCTCGGTCGGCGAACACCCGGTGTTCAAGCTCGGTCGCGATGGCGAGCTTTCCCTTGATCTACCCGTGACGTATCCCGAGGCGGTTCTCGGCGCCAAGGTCGATGTCCCGACCCTCGATGGTCCCGTCACGGTGAAGGTGCCGGCGGGCACGCCCAATGGCAAACGTCTACGAGTCAAGGGCAAGGGGGCTCCCAAGCGAGGCGGTGGACGGGGAGACTTGTTGGTCCGCATCGAGATCGCCGTGCCTCAGAAGGTGTCGCGCAAGAGCAAGCAGCTGCTCGAGGAGCTGGCCGACGAGCAAGACGAGTCGCCTCGCTCGCATCTCGAGAGCTACATGGATCGTCCGAAAGCGTCCTAGTGCTGTAAGGGGGCAACGAGTGAGCGAAGCGTTTGATCCAGAGAGACCGATCTATGTGATCTCGATCGCTGCCGAGCTGGCGGGGGTGCACCCGCAAACGTTGCGCGTGTACGAGCGCAAGGGATTGGTGGCGCCGAAGAGAACGTCCGGCAATAGCAGGCGCTACTCGGAACGCGACATCCAGTTGTTGCGCCGCATCCAGGAACTGACGAATGAGGGGATCAACCTTGCAGGCGTGATGAGGATCCTCGAGCTCGAGCAGCGACTGGGCCGGTTGCGGTCACGTTTCGATCGCGCGGCAGATCAGATCGGGATCCTAGAGGACCAGATGCAGCAACTCCTTCAGGCGCGCAGCTCTGCATCCTTGGTTCCACTGCGGGATGTCAAGCGTGTGCGAAGGGCTATGAAAACAGACGCGATCGAAGAGATGTCTCGCCGCCGGACGTTCACCATGCCGGGCGCAGGGAACGACGGGCAGCAGTAAGGAACGAAAGAGACAGAGGTAACGCGATGGACATGAACAAACTGACGGTGAGGTCGCAAGAGGCCTTGATGGCAGCCCAACGGATCGCTGCCGACCATAACCAACAGCAGATCGAGAACGTGCACCTATTGCGGGCTCTTGTCGGACAGCCTGAGGGCATCGTCCTGCCTTTGCTTCAAAGGATGGGGGTCACCCCAGCGAGCCTGCGTCCGTCATTGGACTCGGCCATCGAGCGCTTGCCAAAGGTCTATTCGGGTTCAGACGTTTACCTGTCGGCGTCGATGCGCGATGTCCTCGACCTAGCCGCAGCGCGCGCCGCATCCATGGGGGACGCTTACGTGTCCACCGAGCATCTGTTGCTGGCCCTGATCGAGACCGACTCGCCGGCCGCGAGTCTTCTAGCCGAAGCGGGTGTCACGTCCGAGGGTGTCGCCGCAGCCTTGAAAGAGATCAGGGGTGACCGCAAGGTCACCGATCAGAACCCTGAGGATAAGTACCAGGCGCTCGAACGCTTCGGCCGGGACCTCACTACCGCAGCCCGGGCCGGAAAGCTCGATCCCGTGATCGGCCGAGATGAAGAGATCCGAAGAGTGATCCAGGTGCTTTCGCGGCGCACGAAGAACAACCCCGTGCTGATAGGGGAGCCGGGCGTCGGCAAGACTGCGATCGTCGAGGGGCTCGCCAATCGGATCGTTGCAGGTGACGTTCCCGAGTCGCTTCAAGGTAAGCGGCTGGTCGCTTTGGACCTCGGGTCCATGATCGCCGGCAGCAAGTATCGAGGCGAGTTCGAGGAGCGACTGAAAGCCGTCCTTGACGAGATCGTGGCTTCGGATGGCCAGGTGATCACCTTCATCGACGAGATGCACACGATCGTGGGGGCCGGCGCCGCCGAAGGATCGATGGATGCCGGGAACATGATCAAGCCGATGCTCGCCCGAGGCGAGTTGCGGATGGTCGGTGCCACGACTCTTGACGAGTACCGCAAACACATCGAGAAGGATGCCGCGCTGGAACGGCGGTTCCAGCCGGTCCTGGTGGGCGAACCATCGGTTGTCGACGCGATAGCGATCCTGCGCGGGCTCAAGGAACGTTACGAGGTTCACCACGGTGTGCGTATCCAGGACGCCGCGCTTGTCGCCGCGGCCGTTCTCTCCGACCGGTACGTCACCTCACGGTTCTTGCCGGATAAGGCGATCGATCTCGTCGACGAAGCTGCATCCCGTCTCCGGATCGAGATCGATTCGATGCCGACCGAGATAGATGTCCTTGACAGGCGTGCGAAGCAGCTCGAGATCGAGAAAGCGGCTCTCTCCAAGGAGACCGACGAAGCCTCTAAGCAGCGACTCGAGAAGATCGAGGAGGAGCTGGCCGGACTTCACGAAGACATGGATTCGATGAAGGCTCATTGGGGCAAGGAGAAGGAGATCATCGATCGCATCCGCACTCTGAAAGCAGAGATGGAGATCGCCAAGGGAGAAGCGGAGCGTGCGGAGAGAGACGGGGACCTCGCGCGAGCGGCCGAACTCCGATACGGGCGCTTGATCGAGCTCGACAAGGAGATAGACGAAGCCAACTCTCGATTGACCGAGCTGCAGGCCGACCGGCGCTTCCTCAAAGAAGAGGTCGATGAAGAAGACATCGCTAGGGTCGTGGCGCGGTGGACGAATATCCCTGTGACTAGGTTGCTCGAAGGCGAGGTCGCCAAGCTCGTCAAGATGGAAGACGGTCTCCACGAACGGGTCATCGGTCAGGACGAAGCGGTATCCGCGGTGTCCAATGCGATCCGCAGGTCGCGCTCGGGGTTGTCCGATCCAAATCGACCGATCGGTTCATTCATATTCCTCGGTCCGACCGGTGTCGGAAAGACCGAACTCGCCCGAGCCCTCGCTGGGTTCCTCTTTGACGACGAACGGGCCATGGTGCGCATAGACATGAGCGAGTACATGGAGAAACATGCGGTGTCGCGCCTGATCGGTGCCCCGCCCGGCTACGTGGGTTATGACGAGGGCGGCCAGTTGACCGAGGCCGTGCGCCGGCGCCCGTACTCGGTGCTGTTGTTGGACGAGATCGAGAAGGCGCATCCAGACGTGTTCAACGTGCTGCTCCAACTATTGGATGACGGCAGGCTCACCGACGGACAAGGTCGCACCGTGGACTTCCGCAACACCGTCGTGATCATGACCTCTAACCTCGGCAGCCAGTGGTTGCTATCGGCAGGGGAGTCCGACAGTGCCGAGGCCAAAGTGCTCGAGGTGGTCCGGGAGCATTTCAAACCGGAATTCCTCAATCGAGTCGATGAGATCCTCGTCTTCCATCGACTCGGCAGCGAGCACCTGAACCGGATCGTCGACATACAGCTCGGCCACCTGCGAGAGAGACTCCGGCAGAGAGGCATCGAGATCGAGGTCGATGAACTCGCCAAGGACTATCTGGTTCGGGAAGGCTATGAGCCCGCCTACGGAGCCCGGCCGCTGAAGCGCTTGATACAGCGAGAGCTCGAAAACCCGCTAGCCCTGCGTCTGCTCGACGGCACCTTTGCCGAAGGCTCGAAGATCGTGGTGTCTGCTGGGTCAGAAGGCCTCACTTTCGAAGACAAGGCATAGAGCGGTGAACCGCGGCCCCGAGTTGGTCGTCTTACGTTGCAGTGACTGTGGGGATACGTTTCCTATCTCTGTCGACCAGGAGGCGCGGTGTCCAAGCTGTGGGAGCGAGCGGACAGAAGTGGCGACCGAGCCACTTCTGTGAACGGGCAGGGACCGGCTGTGATGGTGGCCCCGCGTTCCGATGCGCCCTTCCGTGAGGCGATCGAAGAGGGAGGCGGCCGCTACACGAAGGGCAAAGACGCCGAGGCCATCATCTGGACCGATCCACACGATTTCAAGGCGCTGGCCAAGCTGGTGCGGAAGGTGAACCCGCGATGGGTGCAGCTACCGTTCGCCGGGATCGAGCTTTTCATCCGCGAGAAGGTGGTTGACAAGGACCGCGTGTGGACCTGTGCGAAGGGGGTCTATGGACCTGCAACCGCCGAACACGCACTTGCGTTGGTCCTCGCAGCCGCGCGCAGATTGAACGATCACATCGGGGCGATGGGGTGGCGGTACGGCGGCTTCGGGACGCCGGAACGGAGATTGAAAGACTCGACGGTGCTGGTCATCGGGACGGGCGGGATCGGCAAGGCTCTCGTTCCGATGCTGCGTCCTTTGGGTGTCCGGGTGCTGGCGGCGAACCGAACAGGTCAGGCTCTTGAGGGGGCCGAGGTGACCGAACCGGTCGAGAATCTCGTTCATCTTCTTACCGAAGCCGACTACGTGGTGCTCGCCTGCGCCTTGACCCCCGAGACGACGGGGATGTTCGATCGGTCGATGCTCGACTACATGAAGGAAGACGCCTGGCTGGTCAATGTTGCTCGAGGCAAGTTGGTGGTTACCGACCATCTCGTCAAAGCCCTGAAGCAGGGGACCATCGGTGGTGCCGCGCTAGATGTCACGGATCCAGAGCCTCTTCCGATCGGCCATCCCTTGTGGTCGTTCGAGAACGTCATCATCACTCCGCACGTCGCTAACACTTGGGACATGGCATTGCCCGAGTTGCGCGAGCTGGTGCGACGCAACGTGGAGCACTTCGCCGGCGGCGAAGAACTCGAGGGCATCGTCGATCCCGATCTTGGGTATTGATATCGATGATGAAGCAGGATCCCGGCCGGATGTCGTACCGGTGGTTGGCAACGCTGCTCGTTCTGAGCCTTCTTGCAGCAGCGTGCTCAGGTTCCGAGAGGCAACCCGATGCCGGTGGCGGATCGGCTACCCCCCGGCCCACGGCAAGTGCAAAGCGGGGGATCACCACGCCCCAGCGGCTGATCTTGACCAACTCTGCGTTCGGACGCAGCCGCGTCCGAGTCGCCTCGGCGATCGACGATCTGAGAGACATCGGCTATTGGAAGGATCTAACCGGCCACCTCTACGAACTCAAGGTCGGTTCCCGCCTAGGGCTCGAGAACATTCCGGAGGACGGCCACCTTGCCGATGCGTACTTGACCGCCAAGATCGACGGGAACGAAGGCGGGTCTTACTGCGACATCATGTTCTTTCCCGCCGCCATGTCGGCCGACCTTGAACGCTGGCGCAACTACTACGCGTCGGGATTGCTGGACGACCCTGCGCCGACCTTTCGCCAGTTCTGGGCCGCTATCTTGGGTCACGAACTGGCTCATTGCCAGAGGAACCGCAACGGTGAACCTGCTGCGTTGAAGTGGGAGGAGAAGGTTCTGGCAGCGGTGAGAGAAGCGGGTTTGGAGTAGAGATCTGCTAAAGCCGCATGAAGCGCGGAGCCACGACCTCTTTCAATCCGAAGATCGTCTGCAGACCGCCCAGACCCCCGGGGTCCGCTAGAGCTCCGAGAGCCTGACGGCGCGACAGTATGCGCACGGCTTCGGCCCCTTTACCCTTGAGCATCGCCTTGTTGTGCTCTTCTCGTAGCACTAGATCCATCTCGGCAAGCCCCAGTTTCACCAGGATGTCGCGCTGGCCCAAGGGTCCGATGACCTCCGCGCCCGCCGCGTCGAGAGCAGACGCGACGGCGGTCCAGTTGGCGTGCGAGGTGATGTCCTTCTCTCCGGGTTGCTCCAACGGGGATGCATCGGGACCGGCCGAGGAGTAACACACGAGGGTTCCTTCGGGCCTGGCCATGAGTTCGGCCGAGGTTGCGCCGTAGTCGATCAAGATCACTGCTCCCCAGTTCAGTAAACCCACCAACTGGCGTACGAACGTCTCGGCTGCAAGACCCACTTCGAACCTGGAGCCGTTGCGCAAGGAGACGTTGTGCCGGGTCAGGAAACCGAGGATGTCCGGGTTGGAAGGAACGTTGAGTAGCGGAACCAGGCGCCCATCTTTCTCTCCGACCCAGATCTCTTGGATATGGCCGGCGTGCTGCTCGACGATGTGCACCGGCAGATTGTCCAGAACCTCGTTGGCGATGATGATCCCTTGGTCGATGCGCCCGATCTCGTTCAACGACGTGACCCACGTGACTTCCGGGTGGTCCTTCAAGGTCTCGCGTTGGCGCTGTGTGGCCACCGGAGACCGCTCGACGAGCCGGTATCTCAGGGCCCGGGCGAACGGTCCCGTGACCGAGGAGAGAACGGCGGCGGCGAACCCCCCTTCGCCCGGACCGATCTCGACCACCTCGAACACGTCCGGCGTGCCCGTCGCTTCCCATATCTCTGAGAAACCGCGTGCCCACAATGCTCCGAAGGCGGGGTCGAGTTCCGGCGAAGTGACGAAGTGACCGGCCCAACCCGTGCGTGCCTTGCCGGTGCTGTAGTACCCGTGGTCGGGGCTGTAGAGGGCCTGCGCCATGTAGGCCGCGAAAGGCATGGGGCCGTCTCGACGGATCCTCTCAACGAGCTGAGTGGATAGGGCGTTGCTCAACTCTGCTCCGTAGCTGGCCGGGGAAGCGGTCGCGGCGACGCGCCCAGCCTTTTCTCAGCTTCCTTGTGCATCGTGGCATACCAATGCTTCTTCTCGCTGTAGGTCCGGACGTTGTTCAGAGCGGCATCCGCGATGCGCATCACGTCTTTGTGCCGGGCGAGGCCGGCGTACAGGGATATCAGGCGCTCGTAAGGGCCGGTCGAGTCGAAACGGCCCGCTACCGCCATCTCGTACTGGGAGATGGCGTCGTCTATGCGGCCCAGCTGCTCGAGGTTCTGCCCCTTGAGGTAATGCTTGACCATCCCGACCTCATCTGTTGACGACATGGACCAATCGAACCACAGCGGCCCGGTTGCGGGGCGCCGTTTAGGATGTGTGGGCCCCAGAGGGGCTAACGGGACAGATCACAGGACTCAACGAGGAGGACCCCAGCCCAATGGCACTCGGATACGACTCAAGCTTGTTCATCCTTGCCTTCGATCACCGAGGCTCGTTCCAGAAGAAGATGTTCGGCATCGCCGGCGAGCCCAACGCCGAGGAGACGGCCGTCATCTCGGACGCCAAGAAAGTCATCTTCGAAGGCTTCAAGCGGGCGGTGAACGAACTCGGTGTGGATCGCACCACTGCCGGGATCTTGGTGGACGAGCAGTTCGGTGCCGACATCGTGCGCGAAGCCGAGAAGGAAGGGTTCGTTTTCGCCATGCCGGTCGAGAAGTCGGGGCAAGACGAATTCGACTTCCAGTACGGCACCGAGTTCGGCAAGCACATCGAGGATTTCAACCCCAGCTTCAGCAAGGTGCTCGTCCGATACAACCCGGACGGGGAGGCCGAGATGAACGCACGGCAGTCTGCGCGCTTGAAGGAACTGAGCGACTGGCTGCACGCTAACGATCGCAAGTTCTTGTTCGAACTACTCGTTCCGGCGACCGACGAACAGCTCGCTTCGGTGGACGGGGACGCCGACCGCTACGACAAGGAGTTGCGCCCCGACCTGATGATCACGGCTATCAAGGAGCTCCAGGAGGCCGGGATCGAGGCCGATATCTGGAAGATCGAGGGTATCGACACCGCAGAGGACTGCGCCCGGATCGCGGACCAGGTCCGTTCCGGTGGGCGCGACGGAGTCGTGTGCGTCGTTCTCGGCCGAGGCGCCAACGATGCGGCCGTGGATCACTGGTTGAAGCAGGGGGCGGGCGTCGACGGATACGTCGGGTTCGCTATCGGCCGCACGATCTGGTGGGATGCCTTGAAGGGTTACCTCGACAAGACCCTGGATCGCGAAGCTGCAGCCGAGAAGATCGCAGCCAACTACAAGCGCTTCATCGACGTTTACAAGGGTTGATGCCGAGCAACGTTCCCGGGCCATACCCGGTAGCACGCGAGAGATCTATCAGGGCCCTCCTTGTGGGGGCCCTGATGATTTCACTGCTCGTTACCGGTGCTCCAAGCAGCGATGCACAAGCCAGCCGTGACGATGCGATCCAGTCGTTGCTCGATCGCAGAGCGAAAGCCGTGCGCGATCGTGACCGGACGGCATTCATGGCTACTGTCGGACCGAAAGGGTCCGATTTCTATGCTGCTCAGAGCCGCTGGTTCGACAACATCGGCGACGTCCCTCTGGCGTCCTACGAACTGATCGCCGACTGGGATGCGTATGGCGACCTTGCGCGTAGATCCGACCGCGGTCGCTACGGGTCGGATGTTGCGATCCCGCGGACCATCGAGCGTTACCGCATCGAGGGCATCGACGAGAAGCCTGTGAACCAAGACCTGTACCTGACCTTCGTCGAAGGGTCAGAAGGGTGGACGATCAGAAGCGATACCGACCTGGACCGTTCTGGGTTCATGACCGCGCGCAGCCCGTGGGACTTCTCTCCGGTGAGCATCACCCGCAAGGCCGGTCTGATGGCGATCGCGGGGCGGTGTCCCGGCTGCCCTCAGGCTGGTGGAGTGCTCGATGTTGCTCATCAGGCGCTGCGCGCAGTGGACCGGTACTGGCTTGAGCCGTGGAGCAGATCGGTTCCGATCTACATCCCGCAAGGTAGCGAGCAGCTCTCTCGGATGATCCAGGCCACCTATCCCGTCGACAACTATGTGGCCTTCGCCTTCTGGACCGGGGAAGAGGGCCAAGATCCGGGGTCGCGCATCATCGTGAATCCGAGTGGTTTCGATCCCTCAGACGGGGGCCGGGCGCTGTCGATCCTCACCCACGAGATGTTCCACGTCGCATCGTTGCCCAGCTCAGGGCCCTTCGTCCCGAACTTCTTGGAAGAGGGATACGCACAGCTCGTGCAGTACGACTCTGACGACTCCGTTATCGCCGGCGCCGACGCGCTTGCCGGCGACCGGATCCCCGACAACTACGAGTTCTTCCTTGGGGATGGTGATGATGTCCTGCGCGTCTACCGATCCGCGCTGTCACTTGCCGGTTTCATAGAGGAGAGGTGGGGGGCTGCGTCGCTCAGAGAGCTCTACGTGCGGCTCGGCAAGAGAGGCGTGCAGCCAGGCACCGCGAGATTCCACCTCGATGACGTTCTCGAACGTGTTCTAGACGTTGATGCGACGCGCCTGGAGAGCTTGTGGAGGGATAGCATCGGCCGATGAGTGTTAGCAGCGTTGCAGATGGCGTGTCGGATGGATTCGCCCTGGCCAAAGCGGCTTCGGCGAGTGCTCCGGTCGCCCTGGTTGTCGATGGACGTCAGAAGGACCTGGCTTTCGTTGCCCCGCAAGGCTCCGATGTAAGCATCGTTGTGAGCACGGACGACCTTGGTCGCGAGGTCATACGACATTCAACCGCACACGTTCTGGCGCAGGCAGTGCTGAGGCTTTACCCGGGTGCCAAGTATTCGATCGGCCCCCCTATCCAGGACGGCTTCTATTACGACTTCGACGTTGAAACCCCCTTCACGCCGGACGATCTCGAAGCGATCGAGAAGGAGATGCGTGCGATCGTTAAGGAGAACCAACGTTTCGAGCGCGCGGAGGTCAGCCGAGAAGAGGCCCTCGAACTCTTCGCCGACCAGCCCTACAAGGTCGAGATCATCGAAGGCGTGGCAGGTGACGCTGAGGGGGCCGAGCGAGAGGGCGGCACCGGTGAGGTGTTGACCGTCTACCGCAACAGCGTCGGTGACGACGTTCGTTACGTCGACCTGTGTCGCGGCCCCCACATCCCCGGGACGGGTCGCATAAAGGCATTCAAACTGCTGCGAAGTTCGGGGGCGTATTGGCGCGGTGACGAGAAGCGCCCGATGCTCCAGCGGATCTACGGAACCGCATGGGAGTCCAAGGACGCGATGCAGGAGTATCTCGACCGTCTCGAAGAGGCCGAGAAAAGGGACCATCGCAAGCTGGGCCGGGAACTCGACCTGTACTCGTGGCCGTCGGAAGTGGGTGCCGGGATCGCGGTGTGGCATCCCAAGGGTGGGATCCTTCGCAAAGAGGTCGAAGACCTCTCACGACAGATGCACATCGAACGGGGATACGACCCAGTCTTCACACCCCACCTCGGGAAATCGGACCTGTGGGAGATCTCGGGCCATCTCGATTTCTATAGCGAGAACATGTTCCCTCCCATGAGCATGGAGGGCGCGGACTACATCGCCAAGCCGATGAACTGCCCCTTCCACGTTCTGATCTACCGCAGCAAGACCCGCTCTTATCGCGATCTGCCGCTGAGGTTGTCGGAGCTGGGCACGGTCTATCGCTTCGAACGCTCCGGCGCCCTTCACGGGCTCCTTCGGGCGCGGGGCCTCACCCAAGACGACGCTCACCTGTTCTGCAGACAGGACCAGATCGTCGAAGAGATGGTCGGCGTCATCGACTTCTTGCGAGACCTGTATGCGGTTTTCGGGTTGTCACCTGACGCAGTGCGATTCTCGACGCGCCCGGCGAAATCGGTCGGCTCCGATGAGTTGTGGGAGCTTGCCGAAGCCGCGATCCCGCAAGCCTTGTCAAAGGCGGGGCTCGAGTTCGAAGTCGATGAGGGGGACGGCGCCTTCTATGGTCCCAAGATCGACATCGATGTCCGGGATGCCATCGGGCGCTACTGGCAGCTATGCACCGTCCAGGTTGACTTCAACCTCCCGGAACGTTTCGGTCTGGAGTACATCGACGCGGACGGCTCTCGCAAGCAGCCCGTGATGCTTCATCGGGCGCTTTATGGCTCGATCGAACGCTTCATCGGTGTGCTCGTCGAGCACTTCGCCGGAGCGTTTCCGACCTGGTGTGCTCCCCAGCAGGTGGCGATCATCCCCATCGCAGATCGTCACGTGGCCTACGCAGGCAGTGTGCTCGAACGCGTGGAGGCCGCCGGGTTACGTGGAGATGTGGACACCAGCGACAACACCATGGGGGCAAAGGTCCGAAATCACCAGCTTCAGAAGGTTCCGTACATGCTCATCGTCGGAGACGACGAGGCCGGGAGCGAAACGGTGTCCGTAAGGTCGAGGTCCGGCAAGGAAAGCAGGGGAGTGGCGGTCGGCGAATTCGTCTCCCGGGTGACCGCCGAGATCCAAGCTCGGGACACTGAGCTCTCCTTCTAGGTGGAGAGGCTCTGGAGTCCATGGAGGATGACCTACGTGGTTTCCGCTGACAAGACCAATGCCGGTGGGTGCATCTTCTGTGACCACCTGGAGGCTGCAGACGATACCGAGGCACACGTTCTCTACCGGGCTCGATCGATGTTCGTCCTACTGAACGCATTTCCGTACAACACCGGCCACCTCATGGTTGCGCCGATCCGTCACGTTGCCGACACGCGCGACCTAGACGATGATGAGCGGGCCGAGTTGATGGAGGTGACTCACGTCGCGACCGAGGTTGTTCGCACGGCTATGGCACCCGATGGCTTCAACATCGGGATGAACCTCGGTAGCGCTGGGGGGGCCGGCATCCCCGGCCACCTCCACATGCACGTCGTGCCGCGGTGGACGGGTGACACGAACTTCATGACGACCATCGGTGAGTCCAAGGTGCTCCCGGAGATGCTGGCCGAGACCGATGCCAAGCTGCGGGGGCTCTTTCCCAAGTAGGCGGTGCTACCGCATCTTCGAATCCATCAGGCGCGCGGCCCGCAAGATGGCTGCGGGCCCGTTGGAGGTCTTTTCGACGAGGACCAACCAGACGGCGAACTCGTCTCTCTGCATGACCACGTGATCGACGACCCCCTGCGTTCCCATCCAACGCATACCGAGCGCACCCGGCACGCCCGTCACCTCGAAGGCCTCGTTAGCCTGAGAACAGATCTCGCTCAACATGCCACTGAAAAGGTCGTTAGCGTCGTCGGCCGAGCCCGATTGAAGCAGATAGACATAGACGTCTTGCTCCGGTGATGCGTATCGAGCGAAGAAGGCTCGATCGGGTTCGGAGTCGGCGATCACGCGCTCAACGCCTTCGGCTTCCAGGTCATCTTCTTCGAAGGTGCTTCCCTGTAGGAAGAAGAAGCCCTCGTCCGCCAGTTCGCTGGGTAGGTAGGACTCGAGTATCGCCGGAGGATCCAGAGAGATGTCCGGGGTTGGATCGTCGGCGAAATCCTTGCCTGTTTGCGCGCAGATGCCCGTGCCGGGGCTGAGCAGCATGCCCGGCCTCTCGTCGTCTATGAAGAATGGCAACGCGCTAACCGTGGCCAAGATCCCGACGATCATCACTCCGTCGAAGATGTAGAGGCGTCTGGCCTTGCGGATCTCGGCTGCCGATGGGGCTAGGGCCTCGATGTCCGCCATGTTCAGCGGGCGGACGTCGGTCCAACCCTCCAATGCCTCACGGGCGCGCCGGGCGTCCTTGAAGCGGATCAGCAATCCTCTCGAGCGGTGACGATGAAGTGGAGGGTGGTGAGAGACCCGGGCAGGGAACGGCTTCTGCCATCGCCTGGCCGGATGCAACAGCAGCGGCTTCCTGAAACACAGGACGGCGTTGGGAACGTCGCCCACCTGGCTGAGTGAAACGAACGGCGATCCCGCAACCTTCGAATAAAGCCACTCGGGCCTCTGAGGTTCGTCGTCGGTGAGAGGGATCTGGAACCTCTTGTGATCCCTGAAGCGGCGAAGCCGCGCCGGGCGGATGTCGAAGTCGGCCGCGGCGATGTCCGAGCGGTCGATAGATACGGGCTTGCGGAACAGCGCTCGATGGTGGATCACGAGGCGGTCGGACCACACCTCGATCCGCGCTCTGCGCACGAACGTTGCCGCCAGGGAGGAGATGGCAACCCAGAATGCTAGGGGCGTCGCTATCGCCCCAAGCACGGCTTTCAGGATGGATCCGATCGTGTCTTGGCGAGCGAGCTCCTCGCTGCCTTGTGCGACGGCCCCCAAAGCGATGCTAGTCGCGAAGAATGCGAGACCGGTTTTCACCGCGCTCAGCAACCGCGCCCACAGACGTACGACGATGCGTAGTTCGGTGGCCTGCTCGGAGATCTGCGCCTGCCTCGAGAACTAGTGCCCTGCGGGGGAGCGCACTAGTGTTCCCGCTCCGCTCTTGCGGCCTCGATGACTCTCTGCGCGAGATCGTGCGGAACCTCTTGGTAGTGGCTGAAACTCCAGGAGAAGGTCCCTTGTCCGCCGGTCAGCGATCTCAGATCGGTTGCGTAGTGGGTCACCTCAGCGAACGGAACCTTTGCCTTGACGATCTGACGACCGACGCCGACCGTGTCGATGCCTTCAGGGATACCGCGGCGCTTCTGCAGATCGCCCATGATCTCGCCCGTGTATTGCTCGGGAACCAAGACCTCGAGTCCCCATACGGGTTCGAGAAGGGTCAACCCGGCCTTGTCTGCTGCCTCCTTCATGGCGTCCTTGCCCGCCAGTTGGAAGGCCATGTCCGAAGAGTCGACGGAGTGGTACTTGCCCTCATACAGTTCGACCTTCACGTCGATCATCGGGAATCCGGTGCCGACGCCGTCCTCCATCGCTTGCCGGACACCCTTTTCGACCGAGGGGATCCATTGGTTCGGGATCGACCCTCCGAAGATGGAATCGACGAACTGGAACCCTTCACCCCGGGGCAGCGGCTCGACTTTGATGTTACAGATCCCGTATTGACCGTGTCCGCCCGACTGCTTGACGTGACGGCCCTGCGCGTCCGCAGAACCTTTGAACGTGGATCGGTAAGGCACCTTGAACGGGACCTCTTCGACCTCGACCGAGAACTTGCGCTTGAGGCGCTCGAGAGTGACATCGAGATGAGCGTCGCCCATGCCCCACAGGATCATCTGGTGGGTCTCGTCGTTACGCTCAAGCTGCAAGGCCGGGTCTTCTTCGATCAGTTTGTGCAGCCCGATCATCAGCTTGTCCTCGTCCCCTTTGGTCTTGGGGGCGATCGCTTTGGGGAGCAGGGCTTCGGGAGGCTCGATCCCGGAGTAGACGATCTCGTTGTTCTTGTCCGAGATGGTGTCGCCGGTGACCGTGTGGGTCAACTTCGCAAGGGCGGCGATGTCTCCCGCGACGACCTCGGTCATCGGTTCCTGGGTCTTGCCGCGCATCGTGAACACATGCCCGGCCCGTTCGTCGGTTCCCTTGGTTGAGTTGTGGAGCGTCGTATCGCCTTTCAAGGTTCCGGAGTAGACGCGGAAGAAGTTGACGCGCCCGACGTAGGGGTCTGTCATCGTCTTGAAGACGAGAGCCGACAAAGGAGCGTCGGGCTTGGATTCCCGCACGGAGCCATCGACACCCTCGGCGGCGGGCCGGTCGAGAGGAGAAGGACCGGCGTTGACGATCACGTCTGCCAGCCGATCTATGCCGATCATGTGGGTAGCGCTGGCGCAGATCACGGGGAACATCGTCGCGTCGTCGATACCTTCGTGCAGTTGCTTGATCACCTCATCGCGGGTGATCTCACCGCCTTCCAGGTAACGCTCCAGAAGCTCGTCGTTGCTCTCGGCGATCGAATCGAGGAGGTCACTGTGCACCTCCTTGAGCCGAGCCATCCTTTCTTCGGGGACGTCGGCAGGGCTGGGCTTGCCGTCTTGGTCGTACGAGAAGGCCTCTTCGTCGATGACCGAGATGATGCCCTTGAAGTCATGCTCCCTGCCAAGCGGGAGGTTGATCGGAGCGACCGCTTTCCCCCACATCTCTCGCATCTGGTCCAGGGTCCTGCGGAACGAGGAGTTCTCGCGATCGAGCTTGTTGACGACCACCATCCGAGGAAGCTCGAGTTCTTCAGCGTAGAGCCATGCTTGCGTGGTCTGGACCTCGACCCCCTCTACCCCCGAAACGACGAACACGGCAAGATCGGCGACGCGCATGGCAGCGCGCATCTCTCCGACGAAGTCTGCATACCCGGGGGCATCCAGCACGTTGATCTTGCAACCGCCCCACTCGACCGGAGCCAGGGCGGTCTGGATAGAGATGCCTTTTCGGATCTCCTCGTCGTCGAAGTCGGTGACGGTGTTGCCGTCGGTCGTCTTCCCTAGCCGGTTGATGGCGCCGGACGCAAAGAGCAGGGCCTCCGCGATCGAGGTCTTACCCGACCCTCCATGACCTACGAGGACGATGTTGCGGATGTTCTCGGTCGGATAGCTCTTCACGAACCCCCCTTTGGCCCGAAACCAGCTCAGGGATGAATCGTAGCGGCTCGCTCGGCGCACTTTTCACCGGGCACGGGCACCGTTGATCTCTGGGCATGTGTTGACGGCTACGAGCCGCATCCTAGGATGCGGCTCGTGATCAATGCCAAGTTGAGACGCGGGTGGGACAAGTTCATGCGTCCGGTGGGACGCTTCTTGGCCCGAACTCCGCTGAGCCCAGACGCAGTCACCTACTTCGGCGTGCTGCTCCAGGCTGGGTGTGCCTGGCTCATCGTGGACGGACGCCTGCTGCTCGCCGGTCTGGTTTCGATCCTTGCCGCATTCGCCGACGCCTTCGATGGAGCTCTAGCCAGGGCGAGGGGGGTGGCCAGCAAGTGGGGGGCGTTCCTCGACTCCACGACCGACAGGCTTTCCGACGCCCTCTATCTGTTGCCGATCGCATGGCTGTACGGAGTGCAGCCGGACACCCCAACTCGCTACGACCCATGGGTCGCAGGGCTTGCTCTCGTCGCTTGTACGTTCTCGTTCTTGGTCTCCTACAGCAAGGCCCGAGCCGAATCGCTCGGTTACGACTGCAACGTTGGGATAGCAGAGCGCGCCGAGAGGCTGATCGTCATCATCGCTGCGCTCATCCTGGATCAGGTGTTGATCGGGGTTGCCTTACTTGCTGCAGCATCGTTCGTGACGCTGATCCAAAGGATGGTGCATGTGGCTCGCCAGGCTCGTGCCGCCTAGACGGCCCCCCGGCGAGGGCCGGCTGATACAACTGGTGTACTACGGCTATGTCGTTGCTTCGGCATTGCTGCGGCTGTTGCCCGAGAAGGCTGCCTATCGGTGTGCCCAAGGACTCGGCAGCCTAGCTGCGCGCCGCAGCAAGAAGCGCGCTCAGGTGGCCAGGAATCTCGCTCGGATCACCGGAAAGCCAGCCGACTCGGCGGAGGTTCAGGCTCTGGTGGTCGAGGCTTACCGGAGCTATGCGAGGTATTGGTTCGAGACCTTCGCGCTGGTTCGGGAGGATCGCGAGTTCTTTCTCGATCGCTTCCGATCGGAGGACATGGCCAAGATCGAGGCCGTGCTTGCCAGAGGCAGGGGAGCGATCGTTGCGGTGGGGCACCTGGGCAACTGGGATGCTGCGGGGGCCTGGGTTGGCGCACATGGTCATCTACTGGTCACAGTCGCCGAAGTGCTCAAACCCAAGCGGATGTATGACTTCTTCGTCGATCACCGAGCAGCCCTGGGGATGAAGATCCACCCCGCGGTTAAAGGCATCTCGGCCGAGCTGATCGAGGACCTCGAGGCCGGCGCAGTGCTCGCGATCTTGGCCGATCGAGATCTCAAAGGAACCGGTCCCGAGGTGATGTTCTTTGGTGAGAAGGCGACCTTTCCAGGCGGAGCGGCGTCCATAGCGATAGAGACGGGTATCCCTATCCTCGTTGCGGGCGTCTACTCGGTTACCCACGAGGACGGCAAGAGGGGATGGACCACCGAGATATGCGACCCCATCGAAGTTCCACCAGGCACCGGTAAGGAAGCCGTGGGGGAGTTGACTCAACGGATCGCCGATGAACTTGCCAGGTGTATCGCCGAGCACCCCGAGGAATGGCACGTCTTCCAACCCTTCTGGATCGCCGACCGCAAAGAGGTCCCTCGTTGAGGGTGGCGATCGTTTGTCCCTACGCATGGGACCGCTTCGGGGGAGTTCAATCGCACATCGCTGCGCTGGCTCACACTTTGTCGGAACGTGGTCACGAAGCTCACATCTTCGCTCCGGTCTCGATGTCGCGGTCGCTGAAGCCGGCAGAAGAGCCCAACGTCCACCTGGTCGGCCGTGCCGTCGGCATCCCGGCCAACGGCAGCATCGCCCCGCTGGCATTCGGCCCTCTTGCCGCTACCGGCATCAGAACGGCGCTGCGCGAACTGTCTCCAGATGTTCTGCACCTACACGAACCTCTGATCCCGAGCCTGTCGCTCCTCGCCGCGCTCAACAGTGATGTTCCGGCCGTCGGGACCTTCCACGCGTCTGCGGAGGGGAGCTTCGGGTATCGAGCAGCGAAGCTGCCGCTCGAACGCGCCATGCGCAAGATCAAGGTGCGCACCGTCGTCTCAGACGCGGCTCGTGAGCTGATCTCGCGTTACTTCCCCGGTGACTACGTGCTGACGCCGAACGGAGTCGAGGTAGAACGCTTCGCCGACGCAGAACCGATCGTCGCGTGCGAAGGTCCCTCGGTGCTCTTCTTCGGTCGTATCGAGAGAAGGAAAGGTCTCGAGGTCCTGATCCAGGCGATGGCGCGTCTAAGAGAGATAGATGCCACCCTCGTTGTGGCCGGCGGAGGGCCTGAAGACAAACATTGTCGTGCGCTCGCGTCGAATCTCGAGGTGAAGGCAGAGTTCTTGGGGCGGGTCCCCGAGGAGGACAAGCCGGGGATCTACCGAGGAGCGAGTGTTTACTGCGCTCCCGGACTTGGTGGGGAGTCTTTCGGGATCGTTCTGGTCGAAGCGCTGTCTGCCGGCGTCCCCGTCGTCTGCAGCGATCTCGACGGTTATCGAGCTGTCGCAGGGGAGGTAGCGAGGCTGGTTCCAGCAGGTGACGCAGGGGCACTAGCCGACGCGATCCGCGAGGTGCTGACCGATCCGGTCAAGGCTGGACAGATGCGGGACATGAGCCGCAAGATGGCTCGCCTGTACGACTGGAAGCGCCTGGCCGCGGGGGTCGAGAACAACTACCTCGAGGCGATCGAGCAAGGCTGAAACTCGTTCGGATCTATTCAGCGTCGCGGAAGAAGCCCTCGCCGCGCGGCCTCTTGAACCCATCGGCTGCCTTCTTGCGGCGGATCAAAGCGGAACCTTTCTCGCCCGAAGCAACCAGTGCGGCGAGGGCCGAAGTGATGGGCACCGAAGCCACCAGGCCGATGCTGCCGACGAGCGTTCGCACGATCTCCTCTGCAACTACTTCGCTCGTCACCACCGCCGTGAAGGATCCGTCGGACAACGAGAACAGGATCAGGAGCGGAAGCGATGCCCCGGCATAGGCGAGCACCAGTGTGTTCACGGTCGACGCTATGTGGTCACGGCCGATGCGGATCGCGGCTCGGTACAGCCCGGATGCGCCCAAGGTTGGATCGGCACGGTGCAGCTCCCACACCGCCGATGCTTGGGTCACCGTGACATCGTCGAGTACGCCCAACGTTCCGATGACGATGCCCCCGAGCAACAGACCTTGCAGGTTCACCTGCTGGGCTGCGAACTGCAGGAAGGTGGCTTCCTCGGAACCGAAGCCGGTGAAACGCGCTGCCTCGACGAAGACGACCGCAAGGATCCCGGTGATGGCGAGGCTTCCAAGTGTGCCGAGTAATGCGGTTGTGGTCATCGCGTTGAAGCCGTGCGCCAGGTACAGGGTCACGAACATGATCGCGGCCCCACCGACGAGAGCAACGAGCACGGGGGAGGAACCATCGAGGATCGCCGGCAGAACGAACGAGAGCAGGATCACTAGAGAAGCAGCGAGCCCGATGAGTGACGTAACGCCACGCCACCGGCTCAAGGCGATGACGACGGCAGCGAACAACGCAACCAGCACGACTAAGGATCCGCTTCGCTCGAAATCTTGGAAGTAGTACTGCTGCCCCGGCACTCCCTCTTCGGCATGCCCCAGCAAGATGTTGTCTCCGACCTGGATGCGCCTGCCGCTGGGGCTTTCGGCGACGTTGAGGAACACCTCTTCCCCCTCGTCGGGACCTTCGGCAAGCCGAGCGGTTACGACGGCGCAGTCGAAACCTTCCTGACCGGCCTGATCGCAAGGCGCACGGTCCACCGCAGTCACGCCGGCGCTGTATCGGGTGGTGGCGAGTGAGGATCCCGCCGGTGGTTCGATAGTGGTACCAGATGGCCACATCAGGATCATCCCGACCAGCGTTGCTGCGACGAAGGGGGCGATCGCGAAGGTCAGCTTGCGAGCCGTCGCAGGGTCCACGGGCGCGGGCTCGTGATGATGGTGATGATGTCCCATGTGTCCTTTCTATAGCTGCGTGCCGCGAGGCTCAACGACCTGCGCGACCATGAGCGGGATGAAACAGCGAGATCTGCAGCTGAAGGATTGGGGCGTAGCGCCTCCGAAGAACTCGATGTGGCCGGTCTGGGCCGGCATGGTGGGGGCGGCCGCGATCGGAGGGGTCTCTTTCTTGGTCGCGTTCCGTCTCCTGAACGGACAGTGGTCTCTTGTCTCACCGGTCGCTTTCATCTTGGGCTGGCTGATCGTCTCGGCGGTTCGTTTCCGAGACCCCGGCAAGCGGTGGCTGAAGGTGCATTCGGCGCGGCCCCCCGCCTCCGGCGAGGCGGCCCGCTTGATGAACGTGGTTCGAGGCTTGTCCGACGACCTGGGGATACCCGCCCCTCGTGTGCTGATCATCGACGGTGGTCCCCCCAACCTGATGGTGACGGGCGGGCGTCGTGCTGCGGTTGCCGTGCGGAAGTCGTTCGCCGAAGAGGCGTCGCGCACCGAGACCGAAGCTGCAGTGGCGTTCTGTTTGGGGCGGATCGCCTCGGGTGAGGCTCGGAGAACCACCGCGCTCCTTACCGGATCACCCATGCGCCCGCAGCGTGTCGGTCTCAGCCTGGATGTCGTGGCCGTGTCGATCACCCGTTACCCACCGGGCCTGATCAAGGCTCTGGAACGCTGCGAACCTGCCACGGGGCGTGACGCGGCGCTCTGGTTCTGCGGAGCCCCCCCCACGCATGACGAAGCAAGCGAGCGGATCGAGGCTCTGGCGGACCTGTAGGGAAAGCCCCGGTCGGCACCCCGCTGCGTGATAACTTCTGCTCGCCCCTAGATGGGGCGTTTTCGCGACATACAGCGGAAACAGTGGAGCGGAGGTGGCGCCGATATACCGGTGCCCCAGCCACCAGTGAGATGCACTCCGGTGGCCCCCGCCACAGATGCCGAACGTCTGAAGGAGAAACGCGCGCATGACCAACAAGCAGAAAGCCTTAGGCGCCGTCGGTGGCGTCCTCGTACTGGCGGTCGGAGCCTTCTTTCTGATCCGTAACAAAGACGACATCCCTATCGTCAAGGATCTGGTTGGAGACCCGGTGACCTGCCCGCTCTCGGGAGTCGAACCACGTAACGAAGCCTTGGTGGAGCGGCCTGCCGTCGCCATCAAGATCGAGAATGCCGCGATCGCCTATCCGCTGTCGGGACTCGAAGACGCCGAGATCGTTTTCGAGGAGGTCGTTGAGGGTGGCATCACGAGATTCATGGCCATCTACCACTGCACCGATTCCACCAAAGCTGGCCCGGTGCGAAGCGCCAGGGCCGTTGACCCCGCGATCATGTCACCTATCACAAAGATCCTCGCGTTCTCGGGGGCGAACGGTCCGGTTCTGGAGCAGCTGCAAGAAGCCGGTGTGGTGATCATCGAGGAGTCGGATGCCGGTACCGGTATGCAGCGGATCCCCCGCGAGGGTCTGGCATCCGAGCACACCCTCTATGGGAACTCCAAGTTGCTGCGAAAGACCGGCCGGGACGACTTCTCGGATCCTCCACCCGATGACCTTTTCGAGTTCTCGGACGACGTCGCCGACAATGGGAAGACCCGCAAGGCGTCAGACATCACGATCGGGTTCTCGGGGTCCACTTCGGTCGGCTACACGTGGGACGGCGATTCGTACCTACGGACGCAGAATGGGGCTCCCTTCATGGCCGAGTCGGGCGAGCAGATCTCGGTCTCCAACGTCCTCATCGAACAGCATCAGGTCGATTACTCGGGGATCAGCGATGTGGCGGGGAATCCCTCGGTCGAGATCACGGATGAGACGGGCACCGGGAAAGCCGTGCTGTTCCGCGACGGCCGTGCTGTGGTTGGGACCTGGTCCCGGGACAGCCTCGAATCTCCGGTAGTTTTCGAGACCAAGTCAGGTGACAGGATGGTGTTCGCTCCGGGAGCGATCTGGATCCATCTGGTACCGAGCGATGCCGGCGAAGTGAAAGGTTCTTTCTCCTTTGTTAAATAAGAAACGACGGTCCATGGCCGCACTTGCGGCACTAACGGTGCTGGCGGTTGCATGTGGCGGCGACGACCCGGCGGAACCCGAAGCCGAGGAGCCGGTTGCATCTCAGTCGCCCACACCCGATCCGACCTGTCCACTAACCGGACAAGTACCCGAGCACCCCAGTGATCTGACCAAGCCGGCGGTTGCCGTCAAGATCGAGAACTCGCCCCAGGCGCGTCCGCAGAGCGGGCTTGAAGAAGCAGACATCGTGTTCGAAGAGATCGTCGAAGGTGGCATCACGCGGTTCATGGCGATCTACCATTGTGGCGTCACCGACCAGGCGGGGCCGGTGCGCTCGGCCCGTTTCGATGATCCCAAGCTGGCCCTTCCATTCACACAAGTGCTGGCGTTCTCGGGAGCCAATGCGATCGTTGAGCGTGAGCTCAGCGACCAGGGCATCATCTCGTTGGACGAGGATTCCGCAGCCGGAGCGTTGTTCCGAGACCCTCCCGGTAGCCTTGAAGTGCACAGCCTCTACGCGGACGTTGCTGCCCTGAAGAAGACGGCCCGTCGAGAGAAGGTGGAAGCTCCGGCGACGGATCTGTTCACCTTCGGCGAATTGCAGGACGGAGCCAAGAAGGCTCGTACGGTGACCCTTCACTTCAGGGCGACGAACACGATCGAGTACAAGTGGGAAGGCGGCTCGTGGAAACGTTACGAGGCGGGTGTGCCCTTCATGAGTGCGTCGGGTTCACAGATCTCCACCCCGAACCTGGTGGTGATGCAGGTCGACGTGAACAACTCACAGACGATCGTGGATGTCGCCGGGAACCCCAGCCCCGATATCGACCTGATCAACAAGGGCAAGGCGTTGCTCTTCCGTGACGGTCAGGTCGTCAAAGGGGTCTGGTCGATGGCGGATGCCGGTGAGCCCCCCGTTTTCGAAACCAAGGATGGAACACCCTTCGTCTTCGGTGAAGGTCCGATCTGGATCGAGCTCGTGCCATCCAAGAAGGGCAGTGTGAAAGGCGCCTTCGCCTTCTCGAAGAAGTAGAGCGCGGGCCCGACCCCAGGCGGAACAAGGGCCACTGATACCATGTTGTTCCAAGAGCAGAGGGGCGCGTTCGGATATTTCGCCCGGCAAACGACACGCTCTCGATCAGCAAGCAAGGAGCGACGGCATGGCCGAGATCGATAGAGAAACCGGTGGTACTCGCGTGAAGCGAGGGCTCGCAGAGATGCTCAAGGGTGGCGTGATCATGGACGTCACCAACGCCGAGCAAGCGAAGATCTCGGAAGCGGCTGGTGCCGTGGCGGTCATGGCCTTGGAGCGCGTACCGGCGGATATCCGCGCCGAGGGGGGAGTCGTTCGTATGGCTGACCCCGAGAAGGTGGCCGAGATCGTCGACGCTGTGTCGATCCCTGTGATGGCCAAGTGCCGCATCGGGCACTTCGTTGAGGCGCAGGTCCTGCAGGAGCTAGGTGTTGACTACATCGACGAGTCCGAGGTTCTTACGCCCGCCGATGAGGCCAACCACGTCAACAAGTGGGACTTCACCGTCCCCTTCGTGTGTGGAGCGACCAACCTCGGTGAGACGCTTAGACGCATCGGTGAAGGTGCGGCGATGATCCGCAGCAAAGGCGAGGCCGGGACCGGCAACGTCGTCGAAGCGGTCAGGCACATGCGCTCCATAGTGTCTGAGATCAAACGCTTAAGCGTGATGGGGACCGAAGAGTTGATGTCGGCTGCCAAAGAACACCGCGCTCCCTATGAACTGATCCGCGAGATCTCCCAGACGGGGAAACTTCCAGTCGTTCTGTTCACCGCAGGTGGCATCGCAACACCTGCCGATGCTGCCTTGATGATGCAGCTAGGTGCCGATGGTGTGTTCGTCGGCTCCGGCATCTTCAAGTCAGGTGATCCGGAAACAAGGGCACGAGCGATCGTGGAAGCGACGACATACTTCAATGAACCGGAGATGATCGCGAAGGTTTCCCGGGGACTCGGAGAAGCCATGGTCGGGATCAACATCTCGGACATCCCCGAAGAGCAGCGGCTGGCCAAGCGCGGCTGGTAACGGTGGGCGTCGGGTGTTGAAGGTCGGGGTCCTCGCTCTGCAAGGGGACGTTCGCGAACATCTCAGCGCTCTCGATGCGGCGGGCGTCAGCCCCCGCCCGGTGAAGCGTGCCGACGAGCTGGCCGGCGTGGACGCGATGGTGCTGCCTGGAGGTGAATCGACAACGATCGGCAAGCTCCTCGACCGTTTCGGCTTGCTCGAACCTCTGAGAGACCGTGCTGCAGACGGGATGCCGCTATACGGGACCTGCGCTGGGCTGATCCTCATGGCGCGGGACATCGTCGGTGCTCACGTCTCGCCGCGCCGGCTTGGTGTGTTGGATGTGGTCGTTCGGCGCAACGCCTACGGCCGTCAGGTGGACTCGTTCGAAGCCGATCTCGAAGTGACGGGTTTCGACGAGCCGTTCCGAGCCGTATTCATCAGGGCACCTTCGATCGAAGAAGTCGGGCAAGATGTAGAGGTGCTGGCGACGGTCGAGGGCACTGCGGTGCTGGTCCGGCAAGGGTCCTTGCTGGCCTCGAGTTTCCATCCAGAGATGACATCGGATGCACGCATCCACGAGCTGTTCGTTAACACGATCTGAAAGAGGTAGTCAGGTGTCGGGTCACTCCAAATGGGCAACGATCAAGCGAAAGAAGGGCGCGAACGACGCGGCGCGTGCGAAGGCCTGGAGCAAGCTGCTTCGTTTCGTCGAGGTAGCGGCGCGCGAGGGCGGGGGAGACCCCGAAGGCAATCCAACCCTGGCCACTGCGATCGCCAAAGCGAAAGGCGCTTCGGTTCCCAAGGACAACATCGACCGTGCCATCAAGCGTGGGACCGGGGAGCTCCAGGGTGAATCCGTAGAAGAGACCTCCTACGAGGGCTATGGACCCGGTGGGGTAGCCGTTCTCGTGCAGTGCCTCACCACCAACCGCAACCGCGCCGCTCAGGACGTGCGCAGTGCCTTCAACGGTAGCGGCGGCAAGCTCGCCGAGCCCGGTGCCGTCGCTTGGATGTTCGAGCCCAAGGGCGTGCTCGTCGTAGCGGCCGGCAGTGCGGGCGAAGACGACATCTTTCTGATCGCGGCCGACGCGGGGGCCGAAGACCTGCGCTCGGGTGAGGACTCGTTCGAGATCGTCACGCCTCCGGATGCTCTAACCCCCGTTCGACAGGCGTTGGAAGCCGAAGGCATCGCGATCGAGAGCTACGAGCTCACGCAGGTTCCGAAGACCACCATCGAGATCGATGGATCTGAAGCGAAGAAGGTGCTGAATCTGATCGATGCCCTAGAGGAGTTGGATGATGTGGCAGAGGTATACGCGAACTTCGATATCTCTGACGAGGTGATGGCATCACTGGTGAGCTAGGTCCATCGCACCTCAGTGCTCAACTGCGATCCGTCGTAGACGAGCTCGAGAAGACTCGTTGGGCGGCCATGCTCCTCGACCCGAACCACAAGTTGGTGTGGGTTTCCGAAGAGATGAAGGTGCTGGTCGGCGAGGATGACGAAGAGAGGCTGGGCTACGGCCGCCACATCGTCGAGGCCTGGCTGAACGAGACGTGGCTTCCGGTCATCACGCCCGAGAGCCAGTACTCCACTTTCGTCGAGAACCTGCCTTACCTGATGTACGAGACCCCCAAGGAAGATCTCAAGCGGATGCTGGGGGGCCTGGGCGACATGATCGATTCGATGGAGCCGGTCGAGCCCCCGCCGATCAACGTCAGCATCTTCGAGTACGTCTCGGAAGGCTTCCAGCCCACCCAGGTCCGTTCGATGACCATGAGGATCCATGATGCCGATGGATGCTCGCTCGGGATCCTCATGATCTACGGGTCGGCGCTGCCTGCGCGCATCCTGGCTCTGGTTGCCCGTGGTGACGAGCATATGTTTGCTCGTATGGCCGATCTCGTGCGCCCGGGCCGCAGGCAAGCGGCGGTCCTGTTCGCCGACCTTCAGGAATCGGGCCTGCTGTCCAAGCGCCTCCCTAGTGCTGCGTACTTCAGTTTGATAGCGCGCCTGACGGACGCGATCGATCGCGTCGTCATCGACCATGTGGGGATCGTCGGTAAGCACGCCGGCGACGGCGTGACGGCGTACTTCCTTGCCGACCAGATCGGCTCATCTTCGGCTGCAGCGAAAGCGGCGATCAACGCGGCGCGGTCGATAGAAGCCGTTGCTGGTGCGGTAGTCAAAGAGGTGATCGAGGAGACGGGAGTGACCGAGATCTCCTCGTTGTGCGTGAACGTCGGCGTCCACTGGGGTGGCACCTTATACATGGGCCAACTCGTGACGGGTGGACGCCTCGAGATCACGGCCTTAGGTGACGCGGTCAACGAATGCGCTCGCATCCAGGAAACGGCTAGAGATGGTGAAGCCCTCGTAAGCAAGAACCTCATCGAGCATCTCAGCGACCGAGACGCAGCGGACCTGCATCTAGACCCCGACACTCTCGTCTATCGAACGATAGGAGAGCTCGCCAACGCGCCCGACAAGGCCAAGCGCGACGCCGGGACGATCCCCGTGACCCCACTGCCCCCCGCCGACCACGACAACACCCTAGAAACCACCTCCCACCACTAGAGTCAGGGCCTCTCGATAGCGGCGTGTGGAAGCGAGTGGCAACCAAGAGAACCCTTTCATCGTCTACATGGTCATGAAGGTGGCCATCAGGACTAGGTCTGGCAGAAGGATCCTGCTACTCGCTCTCGCGGGTCTTGCCTCGTCCTGCATCGGGGGTGCAGATGGACCGGCGGCGGGCGATCCGAGAACAAGTGCGTCGGTGGCAGACGGGACACAGGAGAGCCCGAAGGCGGCGGCTTCTCCTGAGATGGCCGCTGAAAGTGGTTGCTCGGACCTTCCCTTCGCGCCGGCTCACCTGCCGGCAGGCTGGGGATACGAGCTGCAGCCGGGTTCGGGAGGTCTGGTCGGCGTGCCGCTGGACGAGCAGAGTCCCAAAGCGATCGGGCATTGGTCGAAGGGCCAGGGCCGGTACATCGATGTCCTCGAAAAGGGTGAGTACTACGTGCTCACCGATGACGCCTCGCGCGTCAAGCTCTTCGGCGGCGTAGTGAGGGCGCGGATCGGCGCGGTTCATGAGGGATTCGCGGCCGAGTTCAAGGTGAGGAGATGCCAGTACTCGATCGTCGCCTTCGGGCTGGCATGGGGGCCGTTCCGAGACGTACTCGAGGGCCTGATGCTCATCGATGCCAGAGTGGGGTCCGAAGACGGATATGCAGTGTGGCCGCGCCTCACTCCGCGCTCCGACCTGCCCGCATGTCGGAAGTTTCCCTCCTGGCGTAGCGAGCCTCTCCAAGTGGCCAAGCGATTCGTCCATCTCGGCCTTGGGATCTTTGGAAGCCTCGATGTGCTGACCGCACGGAGGGCCGAGATGTCGATGAGGGTGATTTCTTCAACTGGACGTGAGGTAGCGACCTTGGTCTTGGAGGACAAGGCGTTCGATTGTTGGGCGGTAACGCACGTTTCGGGACCACAAGCTGCCTCCGGTGTTCATAGCGTCAGCTTCCAAGCGGATCGGGTGACGCTTGTTTTCGATACTGATTCTGAAGTGCCGACAGTCCAGGTGAAATGGGTGTTCGAAGGGCTCGACGAAGAGGGGAAGATCTTGACCGGAGTCGTCGGCTCCAAGGTTTACAAGATGCGCATGAGTTACGACCCAGATACCCCAGGACGCGTACTGCTGCTCTTCCTCGACGAAGATCGCGCATTGCTACGAGCCTTTGGGATGCCTCTTCCCGCCCGAGACTTCCAGCCGGCTGACGAAGTTGAAAATCGTCGCGGGCAAGCACCTGCTGACGCAGCCACTTGGGCACCAGCCGTGATGCGCGTCCGACACCTAGGGCATAGCCGTTGTCATCTGTGAGCCTTTCGGGTGGAAAACCGGGGAAGCGGCGCACCCTTCCACTAGACTTCAGTCGAACAGGCGTTCGCATGCGGGCCCAGCTCCCCGGCCGGGGCCCGCATGGCGACGCACCCTGCAACTTGCGGAGCCCTGCGATCTGGGGAACCCTGCGACCGAGGAGAAGGATGCGCGTACTGGGGATCGATCCGGGACTATCGACGATGGGTTACGGCGTCGTCGGGCGCGACACGGGGAGGTTGCGTCCTTTGGCCCTGGGGGTCATCAGGACACCGTCGAACCTCCCGGCGGCTCAGCGGTTGGCGCTGATCCGCACGGATCTGATCGAGATCCTGGAGACCTTCGGGCCCGACGTGGTGGCGCTAGAGCGGCTGTTCTTCAACGCCAACGTCCGTACCGCGATGTCGGTGGCGCAAGCTGCAGGAGTCGTCCTTGCTACCGCTGCCGAACGCGGTCTCGAGGTCTTCGAGTACACCCCGCCCGAGGTCAAGGCGTCGGTAGTGGGGGTGGGTGATGCAGACAAGCGCCAGGTCCAGATCATGGTCACGTCGTTGCTGGGTCTCGTTGAGGCGCCCAAGTTCCCGGATGCAGCCGACGCGTGCGCGCTGGCGATCTGTCATCTGAACCGCAGTGGGCTGCGCCAGGCGATCGGATCGGTGTACCGATGATCGGCTATCTCCGAGGCGACGTGGCAGGACGCGGTGCGGACCACTGCTTCATCGACGTAGGCGGTATCGGCTATCGGCTTACGTGCTCGGCCACGACCCTGCGTTCTCTTCCCGCAGACGACAAGCCTGCCAAGCTGTGGACGTATACGCACGTGCGGGAGGACGCGCTGGCACTGTTCGGGTTCGCGACCGAAGCCGAACAGCGAACGTTCGAGGCGTTGTTGACGGTCTCCGGCGTGGGACCGAAGGTTGCCTTGCAGGTGTGTTCGGCATTCACCCCCGAACAGTTCCGCAGAGCACTCGTGACCGGGGACGCTGCCGGGATAGCGTCGGTGCCGGGGATCGGCCGCAAGACCGCGCAGCGGATCCTCATCGACCTCAAAGAGAAACTGGATCTCCCAGACCTAGAGATCGCGGGCAGCTCCCCAGACGCGCTGCACAAGGCACGTTCCGCCCTAGAGAACCTGGGCTATTCCAGCAGCGAGATACGCGAGGCGCTTTCGGACCTCGAAGCTGCCGATGACTCGACGGTCGAGGACGTCGTGCGAGGGGCCTTGAAGGTTCTCGCGTGAGGGTCCATCGGTGAGAGAAGAGATGCTCGCGGCCGCCGTCGACCCGGTCGAGGTCGAGGCAGAAACGTCGCTCAGGCCCCGATCGCTGGACGAATTCGTCGGTCAGGCCGAGCTCAAAGAGCACCTCGGCATCGTCCTGCAAGCCGCCAAGGACCGTGCCGAGCCGGTTGGGCATCTGTTGCTGTCCGGCCCCCCCGGGCTTGGAAAGACGTCGTTGTCGTACGTGGTGGCACGCGAGATGGATGCGCAGATCCGCCCCACCTCGGGCCCCGCACTGGAGCGGGCCGGGGACCTGGCAGCCATCCTCACCAATCTGGACGACGGGGATGTCTTGTTCGTCGACGAGATCCACCGGTTGCCACGCCAGGTAGAGGAGGTTCTGTATCCCGCGATGGAGGACTTCCAGCTGGACCTGGTGATCGGCAAGGGCCCTAGCGCTCAGACGATCAGGCTCGACGTCCCGCGATTCACGCTGGTGGGGGCAACGACCCGCGCTGGGTTGATCACCGGACCTTTGCGCAGCCGGTTCGAGCTGGCCGAGAAGCTCGATCTGTACCCCGCCGAGGATCTTCAGCGGATCGTCGAACGTTCCGCGCGCATCTTGGGGGTAAAGATCGACGCCGATGGCGCCCATGAGATCGCTCGGAGGTCACGAGGGACCCCACGCATAGCTAACCGCCTGTTGCGCAGGGTCCGAGATTTCGCACAGGTGCGAGCCGACGGGGTCATCGACGGGCCGGTCGCTCGCGATGCACTGGCGGTCTTCAAGGTGGACGAGAAGGGATTGGACAAGGCCGACATCGCGGTGCTGGACGCATTGGTCAATCGGTTCGGGGGCGGCCCGGTCGGGCTTTCCACCCTTGCCATAGCGGTGGGGGAAGAGCCGGACACCATCGAGGACGTGTACGAGCCGTTCCTGATGCAGCTGGGCTTCATCCGCAGGACCCCCCGTGGCAGGGTGGCCACCAAGCCTGCCTTCGAGCACCTGGGCTCACCGGTTCCCGCGTCGGCCAGGAGTCTGTTCGACCGGTAGGCCGATCGACTCTTGGACAACCTGACCCCGGGGAAGTTCGGGCGCTCCGACAGGGCTTAGACTGGCCCGGAGCCGCCTTCGCGGCTCGGTTCGCGTCGCAGGCCGGTGTGTTCCGGAGGCCGCGAACCCGGGTTCCGAACTAAGGATGTGTACGAGAATGGAGCAGGGCCTTTCGAGCCTGATCTTCCTAGCACTGCTGATCTTCATCTTCTATTTCATGCTGATCCGTCCCCAGAAGAGGCGTGTGGAAGAGCACCGGAGGTTGGTGGAGAGCATCGGTGAAGGCGATCAGGTCGTCACCATAGGAGGGATGTTCGGCACCGTCGTTTCGCAAACCGACGAAGAGATCGAGCTCGAGGTCGCTGCGGGGACGCGGGTCCGTTTCGTACGTTCTGCCATCGCTCGCCGGATCGATGACGTCGATGAAGCCGAAGAGAACGACGAGAGTCCCGAGATCGAAGTCCCGCAGTAGTCAGCACGATGTCGTTGCCCGAAGATGGAGCCGAACGGATCAAGACCGGCGCCACGGACCCCAAACGTTTCTCTCCCATAGAACCTGCCGAGGGCAGCGAGCCGGTCGACGCGTCGTCGAACGTCACTCTCGAGATGGTCAAGGAGCACGAAGGCGTTAAGACCTTCATCTCGCTGGCGGATCGGTATCTCGGCGAGATCGGTTACACAGAGCACGGATTCCGCCACGCCGGTCTCGTTTCGAGCATTGCCTACAACGTCTTGCATCGTCTGGGGTTCGACGATCGCACGGCAGAGTTAGCCGCCATCTCGGGATATCTGCATGACCTTGGCAACTTCGTCTCACGCACGATGCACAGCCAGACCGGGGCGGCGATCACCTATGACCTCCTGAAGGAACTCGGCATGAGCTATGGCGAGATCGGGATCGTTATGGCGGCGATCGGGAACCACGAGGAAGAGTTCGGCCATCCAGTGAACCCTGCCGGGGCGGCCCTTATCGTTGCCGACAAGTCCGATGTGCACCGGAGCAGGGTGAGGGAGACCGACCCTGCTATCTTCGACATCCACGACCGTGTTAATCACGCTGTGGATCACTCGTTCCTGAGGGTCGATGCCGAGGCCAGAACGCTGACGCTCGAGCTGACGATCGATACGGAACAAGCAGGGGTGATGGAGTACTTCGAGATCTTCCTGTCGCGCATGGTGATGTGCAGGCGCGCGGCGGAGTTCCTGGAGTGCAGGTTCAAGATCGACATCAATGGGGCTCAGCTTCTTTAGAGCTCGGGAAGCTCGGGGAAAGGCTAGGGATCGATGAGCAAGCGGCGACATAAGGTGCATCTGTTCCTGATGCTCCTGCTCGCTTTCGGCGGGTTGGGCGGGGTTATCGCAACCGATACCTCTCCTCGTTTGGGGTTGGACCTCGAAGGAGGCACCAGCGTCATCCTGACGGCGACCTCGAATGAGGAGATCACCGAAGAGGTGCTCAACCGAACGGTGTCGATAATCAGGCAACGGATCGATGCGCTTGGCGTGGCGGAACCCGAGGTATCGCGTTCGGGTGACAACATCCTGGTCCAGCTGCCCGGTGTGGACGATGAGCAAGCTGCCCTGGACGTGATCGGCACGACGGCCCAACTCACCTTCCGCCAGGTCAAGCGTGTAGTGCCGCCGGAGGCCAAGAAAGTTCCCCAAGTTACCGAGTTGAAGGATTCCTCGGTCAATCAAGAAGAGGTCGTGTACCCCTCGATCCAGACAGGGGAGGAGGGCGTCCTGTACGTGCTCGAACCCGCTCGCCTTACCGGCGAGGCGATCCGCCGAGCCGAAGCGATACCTCCATCGGCGACCACGGGACAGACCGGTTGGAGCGTTTCACTGGAATTCACGGGTGACGCCGAAGACGAATGGCAGGACTTCACCAGCGAGTTGGCGTGTCTTCGCGATGAAGGTGAGCAGATCAAGTCACAGGTAGCGATCGTCCTCGACGGAGAGGTCCAAAGCGCGGCGGGCATGTCCGATCCGAGCGGGGGAACGAGCGGCGTCCTCTGTGGCGAAGGGATCGACGGGGGTACTTCCATCACCGTGTCGGGCGAGAAGGAGGCGCGCTCGCTGGCTCTCGTGCTGAAAACCGGTGCGCTTCCGATCACACTCGAGCAGTCCGAAGTGCGAAAGATATCGCCGACTCTAGGGAGTGACTCCCTGCAGGCGGGCTTAACTGCGGGTTCCATCGGGTTGGCTCTGGTCTTTCTCTACATGATCCTCTACTACCGAGGCCTGGGTTTGGTGGCATGGGCGGGCCTCGCGGTTTTCTCGGCCATCAACTACACGGTGCTGAGCCTGCTCGGTGAATCGGCAGGTCTCTCACTCAGCCTGGCCGGGGTGGCCGGTGTGATCGTGTCGATCGGGGTCACGGCAGACAGCTACATCGTTGCGTTCGAACGGCTGAAAGACGAGATCCGAGAAGGCAAGTCGCTGCGGACCGCGGTCGATCGCGGGATGGTGCGTTCGTTCAAGACGATCCTGGTGGCCGACTTCGTCACCGGTTCGGCCGCCGTGATCCTGTTCTTCCTCGCCGTTGGCCCTGTTCGAGGTTTCGCCCTCACACTTGGTTTGGCGACCTTCATCGATGTGATCATCGCCTACTACTTCACACGGCCTCTCGTGACGGTGATGGCACGAAGCCGGTTCTTCGCAGACACGCGATTCATCGGGATCCGAGATGCCCTGGGGGTGAAAGCGTCATGAGCGGGCTGATCGGTCGCTTGTACCGCAACGAAACCAATGTCGATTTCATCGGGAAACGGCGGATCTGGTTCGCCGTCTCCCTGCTGATCCTGCTGATCTCTTTCGGTGCTTTGGCTCGTGACCACGGCGAAGCAACGCGATGCGGTTCGTTCTTCCCCTTGCGCGGCCTTTCTTGCGGTATCGAGTTCAAGGGTGGGGTGCAGGTGCTGGCACCGATCGGCGCGGATAGTCCTCTGGCCGATCAAGACGACATCGAGGCGATCTCCACGATGCGTGACGCGCTGGCGGAGTTCGAAGGTGGCGAGGCTCAGATCCAGGTAGCGGGGGAGGGTGACGATCGCTCGATCGTCGTTCAAACGAAGGTCATCGCCGATCCGGCCGAACAACAGGCTTTCTCGCAAGCGGTGGCCGACGCGGCGGGCGCGGATGTGACCGAAACGGATGTGCAGCGGATCGGAAGCAAGTGGGGATCGGAGATCACCGATAAGGCTCTGCGCGCGCTGATCATCTTCCTATTCGTGATCCTTGCGTTCATCTCTTGGCGATTCGAACCCAAGATGGGGGTAGCAAGCATCATTGCCTTGCTACACGACTTGATAATCACGGCCGGCATCTATTCGATCGTGAACTTCGACGTGACGCCCTCGACGGTCATCGCGATCCTTACGATCCTGGGTTACTCGCTCTACGACACCGTCGTGGTGTTCGACAAGGTGGAGGAGAAGGTCGCCCTGATGGCCACCACCGGAAGATCGACCTACAACCAGGCTGCGAATGCTGCCTTGAACGAGGTGTTCATGCGTTCGTTGAACACCTCTCTGTCAACGCTTCTGCCGATCGGGGCGTTGTTGTTCGTCGGAGCAGGACTACTCGGCGCAACTACCCTTGAAGACCTTGCCCTTGCTCTCTTCGTGGGCATCTTGCTCGGCACCTACTCATCGGTTTTCGTGGCCACCCCGGTCCTGTCGGTCATGAAGGAGCGCGAGACGAGATATAGGCAGATCGCCGAGAAGATAGAACGCGTGGACAAGCGCACTCAAGAGCGGAGGGCGGCGTCATCGGCACGGTCCACCGCGGCACCGGTGCCCGTCGACGAGGAAACGGTTTCCGACTCGTCAAGGGCTTCCAGCAGCAGCGCTGCAACGGCCGTGACGCAAGCGCCCGTAAAGCGACCGACCGCAGGCAGCAAGAAGGCCAAGCGCAGGAGGAAGCGTTAGATGCCACACCGACCCGATCACGAGTGGCTGAAAGAACACATCCGCGATATCCCCGACTTCCCGAAGGAAGGGATCGTGTTCAAAGACATCACGCCCCTGCTCGCCGACAAGAAGGCGTTCAGCTACACGATCGATGCGATCGCACACCACTTCGACCGCGACGAGATCGACAAGGTGCTCGGCATCGAAGCGCGCGGCTTCATGGTGGCAGCTCCTCTCGCTTACAGATTCCAAGCAGGGCTCATCCCCGTGCGCAAGAAGGGGAAGCTTCCCTGGGCGGTCGAAGCACAGGAGTACGACCTGGAATACGGGACCGACCTTCTCGAGATCCACAACGACGCTATCCAGCCCGGAGAGCGCATCTTGGTCGTAGATGATGTGCTGGCGACCGGCGGGACCGCCGAAGCGACCGCTCACCTCACCGAGCGGTGCGGGGGCAAGGTGGCCGGCATCGCCATGATCATGGAACTGAGCTTCCTGCAAGGACGCAAGAAGCTGGATGGCTACGACGTCCTCTCGCTCGTCACCTACTAGGGCAAAACCCCCTGAGAGCCCCGATATGACCTGCTGGAGTGCGCAAATATGGCTCTCAACCCCCTTACGCATGGGAGACCGGATTCCTAGGGTTTACCTGTGACATCACCGCGAGCGCGTCAGAGAAGATCCTTGAGGTACATCCGGCTGGCTGCGTTCTTTGCCGGTCAGCCTCCCGGTGTGGACCGTTTGTCCCTGACTCTGTCCGAGATCGAAGGGCTTGTCGGCCAGCCGTTACCCGGAAACGCGCGCTTTCCATCTTGGTGGCGTAACGATTCCCACAAGATGCACTCCCGAGCGTGGCTCACCGCCGGCTGGGAGGTCGAAGGGATGGACCAAGAGGGAGCAAGCATCATCTTCGTACGTAGCGAGTCGCCGGAGATCATCCTCGACTGATCGCCCCGGCGGGCCGTAGCGCGGCGAAGACATATCGAGTGCGTCGTACCATGAATCATGGGCTCTACCGATAACGAACACGCGATCCAGAGCACGCAAGAGCTCGGACCGGCACAGCCGCGTGGCGTAAAAGCAGTTCTCAAGAAGGTTCGAGCCTCTAGGGGGCCGTCTGATCCTGCTCTCGAGAAGCTGATCAAAGAGGTTCGCAATCGTCGACCGAAGGCCGATCTACGGTTGATCGATCACGCGTACGCCATCGCAGTCGCTGCACACGAAGGCCAGGTTCGTAAGTCGGGCGACGCATTCGTGTCGCACCCTATCGCCGTTGCCGGGATCCTTGCCGAGCTCGGCCTGGATGAAACCACCGTATCGGCCGCGTTGCTACACGACGCGGTTGAGGACACCTCATTGACCCTTGCCGAGGTCGAGTCCGAGATGGGCTTCGACGTTGCGATGCTCATCGATGGAGTCACCAAACTAGACAAGATCAGGTTTCGCTCCGCCGAGCAGAGCAGAGCAGAGAATCTACGCAAGATGATCGTGGCGACGGCGAAAGACGTGCGGGTCTTGCTGATCAAGATCGCCGACCGGCTTCACAACATGCGAACCCTTGCACCTTTGGCGGCCGACAAGAGGGAATTGATCGCTCGCGAGACGCTCGAGATCTACGCGCCGCTCTCTCACCGCTTGGGTATGTACGCGATCAAATGGGAGATGGAAGACCTTAGTTTCGCCACTCTGCATCCCAAGCGGTATCACGAGATCGAGACGCTCGTTTCCCAGCGCCAACCCGAGAGGGAGCGTCTGCTCGAGGAAGTCAGCGACGAGATCGGCGCCAAGTTGCACGAAGTAAAGATCAAGGCTGAGGTCACCGGCCGCCCGAAGAATCTCTATTCCATCTACGAGAAGATCGTGCTACGGGGAAAAGAGTTCGATCAGATCTTCGACCTGATGGGCGTTCGTGTAGTCGTTGAGTCCGTGCGGGACTGTTACGGCGCTCTTGGTGCCCTTCACACCGTGTACACACCCGTGCCGGGACGCTTCAAGGACTACATCGCGATGCCCAAGTTCAACATGTACCAGTCTTTGCACACCACGGTCATCGGTCCGTCGGGAAGACCGATGGAGATCCAGATCCGCACCAAGGAGATGCACGAGGCAGCGGAGTTCGGTATCGCCGCACACTGGCTCTACAAGGAGCAGCAACGCCGGAAGCTTCCCGAGGAAGAGCTTGCATGGCTGCAGCGGATGATGGATTGGCAGCGAGAGTCGGCCGACCCCAAGGAATTCATGGAGTCGTTGAAGATCGATCTCTACTCCGACGAGGTGTTCGTTTTCACGCCCAAAGGCGACGTGATCGAGCTTCCGCGTGCGGCCACACCTCTGGACTTCGCGTACTCGGTGCACACCGAGGTTGGACATGCCACGGTGGGAGCCCGGGTCAACGGTCGTTTGGTGCCCCTGAGCCACCGGTTGTCGTCGGGGGACACCATCGAGATCATCACGTCCAAAGGCACAGGTGCTCCCTCTCGGGATTGGATCAATCTCGTCCAGACGCCGCGTGCGAGGAACAAGATCAGACAATGGTTCGCGCGAGAGCGCCGCGAGGATGCGCTCGCCCAAGGGCGAGACGCACTGCTTTCTGCTATGCGCAAACAAGGGCTGCCCGTCGACAAGATCCATAAGTCGGGTGTACTGACCACCATCTCTGAAGAGTTGCGATTCCCCGAGCTGGATGCGATGTACGTGGCGATGGGAGAGGGCCACACCTCCCCCCACACGGTGGTGACCCGAGTGATCCGGCTCTTCCAGCCCGAGCCCGCGGAGGATGCAGAGCCAGAACCCGTCACCCCCCGCCGGCGCTCAACCAAACCGAGGGGCAAGGGGGTCGTGGTTCAGGGGATGGACGATCTGCTCGTTCGATTGGCCCGTTGCTGTACACCGGTCCCGGGTGACCCGATCGTTGGCTTTCTAACCAGAGGCCGCGGCGTGTCGGTTCACCGGGCCGACTGCCCGAACTCGAAAGCTCTTGCTGCGGTCGATGAGGGACGTATGGCCGAGGTGTGGTGGGATCAACGCCAGGAGGGCACCTTCGTGGTTGCGATCCAGGTCGAGGCTCTGGACCGAACGAAATTGCTCCGAGATGTCACGGACGCCATCTCGGAGCAAGGCATCCAGATCGTTTCATCCGCCACCCGAACGGGCAAAGATGGGATCGCAACGCTGACCTATAGCTTCGAGCTGGCGGACCCGAATCACCTAGAGCACGTTCTGAAGAACGTGCGGCGGGTCGACTCGGTCTTCGACGCTTACAGGGTGGTCCCGCCATCGGCGAGGACCTGACGGTTCATCGAAGGGAGTTACTTGTTCAAGCGTTATCTCATCGCGGCCACTCTCGTCGTCTCGGCAGTGTCTTGTGATACCGCCGAGGACAGACTTGCCGAGGTGCAGGAGCGGGCGCGCTCCCAGGCCCCAGAGATAGCCCAGGAGACCTTGGATGCGTGGGCCACCGAAGATCGAGAGGCTTTGGCCCGTGTCCTTGGAGACAGCAGCAGGGCCACGCGATTCCTAAAGGTCTTCGCGCGCGCCAAACGTCAAGGAGAGATATCCACTGCGTCGGTACGAAGCGACGGCCAGCCACAGTTCATCGAGATCGAACCGGTGAACGAGGACATCTCGGTGGCCTTCGATGTCCCTTACGAGATCGAGTGGTCCTCTGAGGCCGCGGCGGAGATCGTGTCCCTAGCCGGCGAACTCCGTATCGAGTACCGCGATCTCGCTGATGAGTGGGAGGTCTCTCTGACGCCAGAGGCCATCTGGCCGGGCATCGAGGGCGCAGCAGGCTTCGCCACTGAATACGAGTGGTTCAGGCGCGGGACATTGAAAGACCGTCATGGAAACGTGATCGCCAAGGGTCCTGTAGCGTCCCGCCGGTATCCATATGGGCCGGTAGGAGGCACGACGGTGGGGCACATCGGTTCTCTCACCAAGGCAGATCTTCGCGAGGGAGCGGACGGAGATGCCGGCGATCTGGTTGGCGCCTCTGGTCTTGAAGCAGCGTTCCAAGAGCGCCTTGCTGGGCTCCCATCCTCACGTCTGATCGTGGTGGACTCT
This sequence comes from uncultured Actinomycetes bacterium, assembly GCA_937863385.1. Taxonomy (GTDB): domain Bacteria; phylum Actinomycetota; class CADDZG01; order CADDZG01; family WHSQ01; genus CALMBW01. The sequence continues at coordinate 47,569 of CALMBW010000021.1, forward strand.
CAAGGTAGCCAGATCGAAACATTGGGAGGGATCGAAGGTTATCCGGGAGAGACGGTCAAGGTCACGCTCGATATGGAGTTGCAACGAGCTGTCGAGAATGCCTTCGGCTCGACCATCGGTGGTTCGGTACTGATCCAACCAAGCACGGGGGACCTGCTAGCCGTGGTTGATTCCTCTAGCTTCGATCCCAACAACTACGTGGGAGCACAGGATGTCGAGCCCTTCAACCGAGCGCTGTTCGGCGGTTACCCCCCAGGCTCCACGATGAAAGTAGTGACCGCCGCGGCCGCACTCGAGACCAGAACGGTGAGGCCCGACACGACCTTGACCGGTCCCAAGGAATACAAAGGGGTGCGCAACTTCGAGTCCGGAGAGTTCGGGTCGATCCCGTTCGCGACGGCTGTGAAGTTCAGCGTGAATACCGCCTTCGCACAAGTAGCAGAAGACCTGGGTGGATCGAAGCTGACACACTTCGCAGAAGCTTTCGGGTTCAACAGGTCTCCCAAGATGGCGCTCGCAGCGCGTGAGTCCTCCTTCCCCGAGCCGGTGGGGCTTGGTGATGTGATGTGGGCATCGGTGGGCCAAGCTCAGGTTCTCGCAACGCCACTGCAGATGGCATCGGTGGTAGCCACTGTGGGGAACGATGGAAAGCGGATGGAGCCTCGGATCGATATGGATGAGCCGCTGGAAGGGGAGCGTGTCATGTCGAAGCGGCACGCCAAGCAGCTTGCAGCCATGATGCAGGCTGCCGTCGAGGGAGGAACCGGCGTCAACGCCCGTATCTCCGGAGTTTCGATCGCCGGTAAGACCGGCACCGCGGAGGTCGACGTTTCCGGTGAACGGCGCAACCACGCCTGGTTCGTTTGCTTCACCCCCGTCGATGGACCCCGAGTGGCGCTGTCGGTGGTCTCCGAGTATGGAGGGGTTGGGGGACAGGTAGCCGCGCCGATAGCGCGCCGGATCTTGCTGGCGACCTTGAACGTGGTGCGGTGACGGCGCGATGAGAGTGGTGGTTCAGCGGGCGCTCAGCGGCAGCGTGGAGGTTGCCGGCGAGATCGTTGGCGCGATCGGGCCGGGGCTCGTCGTCCTGTTGGGGATATCACCTTCGGATAGCCCTGCAGAGGCTGCCTGGGCTGTGGACAAGATCTGCAATCTGAGGATCTTTCCCGACGCGAGCGAAAAGATGGAGCGTTCTCTCCTAGACATCGGTGGTGAGGTGCTACTTGTTTCCCAGTTCACCCTCTATGGCGATGCCCGGAAAGGACGACGGCCTTCCTTCATCAAAGCCGCAAGTGGTCCCGAGGCCGAAGCTCTCTACGATGAGGTGGCGGCCGGTTTGCGACGCATGGGTGTCACCTGCGCCACCGGAAGGTTCGGAGCGATGATGGATGTCACCCTCGTCAATAACGGGCCCGTGACCATCTTGCTGGACTCTGAGAAGACGTTCTAGCCCTAGGACTCTGATCAGTCTTTCAGAACGCGCGTTGCGGCATCGACGATAGCGTCGGGTGTCAGCCCGTATTGGCGAAGCAGGTCATCGGGCGGGCCCGACGTTGCATAGGTGTCACCGACATCCACGAAAGCCATGCGCGTTGGGCGCCTCTCGGAAACGACCATCGACACGATCGATCCAAGACCACCGAACGCAAGATGTTCTTCCGCGACGACGATCCCGCGGGTTTCGTTGGCCGCACGTTCGATGGCGCCGACATCTACCGGCTTGACCGTGTGCATGTCGATCACCCGTGCTTCTATGCCCGCGGCCGCCAGGCCTTCCGCTGCGTCCAGGGCCATGGCGACCATGATTCCGTTGGCGATCAAGGTCACATCATCGCCCTCTCGCAGGGTGTTCGCCTTGCCGATATGGAACTGGTCCTCACTGCTGTAGATCTGAGGGACCTTGGGGCGGCCGCAACGAAGGAAGGTGGGGCCCTCCCTGGCGATCATGGCTCGGGTGGCGGCGGCTGCCGAGATCCCGTCGGCGGGAACGATGACCGTGAATCCCGGAAGTGCGCACGCAAGGGCGACGTCTTCGATAGCCATCTGTGATGGGCCGTCTTCCCCGATGGAGATCCCTGCGTGGGTTCCAACGAGCTTCACGTTCTGGTTCGGGAAGGCGACCGACATGCGGATCTGGTCGTAGGCATTGCTCATGAGGAAAGTCGAGAAGGAGGCTGCGACCGGAATCTTTCCGCAGGCGGCCAGGCCGGATGCGATCCCGACCATGTTGCTCTCGGCGATGCCGGCATTGAAGAAGCGTTCGGGGAAACGCTCCCCGAACTTCCCGGTGAACGTTGAGTTGTGAACGTCTCCATCAACGACCACCACGCGCTCGTCGTTGGCGCCGACCTCGGCGAGCGCGTCGCCGAAGGCCTCTCGTGTTGCGTCACCTTCGGGCAGATCTACCCGGGTAAGCCCGAAACTCATACGCTGGCTCCGATCTCCTCTAGCGCGATGGCCGCTTGGTCCTCGTTCAGAGGCTTGCCGTGATAGCTCGACTGCCGCTCCTCGAGGAAGCTGACCCCCTTACCTTTGATGGTGTTGGCGATGACCACCTGGGGCCGGTCACCCACAGACCTCGCCCACTCGAACGCTTCCTGTACCTCGTTCAGGGAATGTCCATCGATCGTGCGCACTGCCCAATGGAAGGCCTCGAACTTGTCTTCTAGTGGCGACAGTGGCTGGATCTCGTCGACAGGGCCGGTTTGCTGATTGCCGTTGCGGTCAACGATGAGGGTGAGGTTCGAAAGCGAGTGGTTGCCGGCAAACATCGCCGCTTCCCAGACCTGACCTTGCTCGGATTCTCCGTCTCCCACCATGACGTACACGCGAGCATCCGACCCGTCCAAACGAAGGCCTAGGGCATGCCCGACGCCGATCGACAACCCTTGTCCGAGTGAGCCCGTTGAAGCTTCCACACCGGGGACCCGGCACATGTTGGGGTGACCCTCGAGCCGTGAGCCCATCTTACGGAGTTCGGTCAATTCCGATGCGTCCAAGTAGCCCGCCTCTGCTAGAACCGCGTAGAGGGCCGGTGCACCGTGGCCCTTGGAGAGGATGAAACGGTCGCGGTTGGGGTTCACCGGGTCGCTGGGGTCGTAGCGGAGCACCCCGCCGCGGTACAGAACCGCGATGATCTCGACCATCGACAGCGAGGTCGAGGGGTGACCCGAGCCTGCGGCGGTAGTGGACGTGACGATGTGGTGGCGCAGTCTTGCTGCTACGGCATCGAGGTCATCTGATCTGGGGCGCTGCAGGTCTGGCATCGGTCCTCCCGCGTCGGCATCGAACGCCTCAAACCTACCCGCCCCACCGTGACCACAGAACTTGGACGTTCATGCAAGCCCTACACTGAGCCGATGGCCCCAGAAGAAACCGGATTCAGCGCGCCCCGCGGCACCCGGGATCTATTGCCGCCGGCTTCGTCCGCGTGGCAGAAGGTGATCCGCTACGCGCAGGACTCGTTCTCGAAGGCCGGGTATCAGCCGGTCGAGACCCCGGCTTTCGAACAGACCGAGGTATTCGCGCGGGGCGTCGGCGCGACGAGCGAGGTCGTGACCAAACAGATGTACACATTCACCGATCAGGGCGGACGGTCTCTGACCTTGCGACCCGAGGCTACGGCTTCGGTGGTGCGGGCCGTTCTAGAGAACAACCTCCACCGAGGGGCCCTTCCGGTGAAGCTTGCCTACTTCGGCTGGATGTACCGGCAGGAGCGTCCGCAGAAGGGCAGGTACCGGCAGTTCTTCCAGCTCGGTATCGAGGCCTTAGGGGCAAGTGCCGCAACCGTCGATGCAGAGGTGATCGAGGTTGCCGACCGCTTCTACAAGGGTCTGGGACTGAAGACGATCCTGAAGCTCAACTCCATCGGTCACCCGGGCGAAAGCTGCCGTGGCAGCTACAACGACGCCCTAGTGGCCTACCTGAGAGAGCACGAAGCATCGCTGGCCGAAGAAGACCGTGCCCGGATCGCTACCAATCCTTTGAGGACGTTCGACAGCAAGGAGAGCTCCACGATCGCAGTGATGAGCGAAGCGCCGGTCATCACCGATCACCTGTGTAGCGACTGCGCCGAACACTTCGTGACGATCCGTTCTGCTCTGGACGCCGTTGGGATCGAGTACGAGCTCGATCCTCGCCTCGTTCGAGGCCTCGATTACTACACGCGCACCGCGTTCGAGTTCGTCGCCGGCGATCTTGGCGCCCAGAACGCGGTCGGCGGCGGCGGCCGCTACGACGGTCTAGCCGAGGTCCTGGGAGGCCCGCCCGTTCCGGGCATCGGTTTCGCCCTGGGACTCGACCGGATAATGCTGGCTCTCGGCGACATCGCCCTGGAGCCGGCGGTGACGGCCTATGTTGTTGCTCTCGGCGATGAAGCGATACGAGAGGCGTTCCCACTGGCGACCCGGCTTCGCCGGGCTGGGATCGGATGCGAATTCGACCTGATGGGCCGCCAGATGAAGGGGCAGATGAAAGATGCAGTCCGTTCGGGCGCGCGCTTCGCCGTGATCATCGGTGAGGCCGAGCTCGAAGCCGGGGAAGCTACCGTCAAGGATCTCGCCACTGGCGAGCAGGAGCGCGTGGCGCTCGATCGACTAGAGGAGTGGCTGGGAGCATGATGCGATCGCATCGTTGCGGTGAATTGGGCCGCGACCATGAAGGCACCGATGTCGAACTGTGTGGGTGGGTCCACTCGCGCCGGGATCATGGTGGGGTCATCTTCATCGATCTGAGGGATGCGTACGGGATCGTCCAGTGCGTGTTCTCGCCGGGGGAAGCGGAAACCTTCGCCATCGCCGAACAGCTGCGCAACGAGTTCTGCGTGAAGGTCTCCGGCACGGTGCGTTCGAGGCCGGAGGGCACTACCAACCCCAACCTGCCCACCGGCGAGATCGAGGTGACGGCATCCGCCTTGGAGATCCTCGCGCGATCGGAAACTCCGCCGTTCCAGGTCGACGCACATGCCGAGGTCGACGAGACGCTGCGCCTCAAACACCGCTACCTCGATCTGAGGCGTCCGGAGATGCAGGAGAAGCTTCGGCTCCGCCACGCGATCATCTCGGCGATCAGACGCTTCTTCGACGACGAGGGTTTCGTCGAGGTCGAGACGCCCATGCTTACCCGAGCGACCCCTGAGGGAGCGCGCGACTACCTCGTGCCGTCGCGCGTTCACCCGGGCAAGTTCTACGCGCTCCCACAGAGCCCTCAGCTCTTCAAGCAGCTCCTGATGGTGTCGGGGCTCGACCGCTATTACCAGATCGCCCGATGTTTCCGCGATGAGGATCTGCGGGCGGACCGCCAGCCCGACTTCACGCAGTTGGATCTCGAGATGTCCTTCGTTGACGTCGAGGACGTTCTAGATGTGACCGAGCGCATGTTCAAGCAGGTCTGGCGCACGGTGATGGGGGTCGAACTCGAGGACTTCGCACGGATCGGTTACCGCGAAGCGATGGATCGTTTCGGCTCAGACAAGCCCGATCTTCGCTTCGGACTGGAACTAGTAGACCTCGCCGGGGTGTTTGCCGATACCGAGATAAAGGTGTTCCGAAGCGTTCTGGACGGGGGCGGGGCGGTGAAGGCCATCACCATCCCCGGGAAGGGCGATGCCGGACGCAAGGAACTTGACGGCTTGGTCGAGGAAGCGAAGTCCCTCGGGGCGGGTGGACTGGTATGGGTCGCCGTGACGTCCGAGGGCCTGCGTTCTCCCATGGACAAGTTCTTCACCGATTTGGAGCGAACCGCTCTGCGTGAAACGGCCCGTGCTGCGGATAACGATCTCGTCCTGATCGTGGCCGACGTGCGGACCAGTGTGGTTCACAAGGTTCTCGGTGGTCTAAGAACGCGGCTGGCGCAGAGGTACGACCTGATCCCCGACTACCCGCTAGAGGATCCGAGGCGTTGGCGGTTCGCTTGGATAGTCGACTTTCCATGGTTCGAACACAACGAGGAAGAGGATCGGTGGGATCCGATCCATCACCCATTCACCGGGATCGTGCAAGAGACACTGCAGTATCTCGATAGCGAACCCGAAAAGGTGATCAGCAAGAGCTACGACATCACCTTGAATGGATGGGAATTGGCGTCGGGCTCGATCCGGATCCACGATCCCGAGATGCAAGCACGGGTGTTCAGGGCGCTGGGGATCTCAGATGAAGAAGCCGAGGAGAAGTTTGGGTTCCTGCTGAATGCGTTCCGCTTCGGTCCACCTCCGCATGGTGGGATCGCCCCAGGGATCGATCGGATCGTCGCGCTCGCCGCCGGAGAGACCAACATCCGTGAGGTGATCGCCTTCCCCAAGACACAGACCGCCTTTGACCCATTGACGTCGGCCCCTAGTGCCGTTGACGCGCAGCAATTGAAGGTGCTGCACCTGAAGAGCACGGCACCGGAGCCTGAGCCCAGCTAGTTGCTGGGCTCCGGCTCGATACATCAAGACATCAGCGGGTGAACAACCAAGGTTCGGTGAGGTCCAGGAAAGAGATCTCTCCGTCGACCAAACCCATCCACTCCTGCATGATCTCCGCACTGCGCCCTTCGGGCTGCTTCTTTTCGTTCTCGCGCGCTTCGGCTTCCGAGCTGAAGTAGATGACATCGGTCGCCTGATCGTTGTCCCCGATGATCGAGAGCGCGCCCAAGACGTCCGGGCGGTCATCCGGTAGCGAAGTCATCTCGTCCCACAACTCCTGGGCTTTGGCACGATCTTTGATCTTGTAGCTCATCACCTGCACGAACCCCGCGTCATCGGAACCCCCGTCCTTCCAGGTGTCGACATGTTCGGAGTTCTCGAAGCTGACATCGGTCAGATAGGACTGGGTTTCGGACCACCACGCGTCTTGTTCCGGACGGGAACCGTTGCGCTCGGCGACCTCGGCCGATTCGAACCGGACGGCGGTGAAGAACTCGTTGTCGGCGGTCACTCCGCCCGTGCTGCCAAGCATCCCCTCGGCCCCGGGTGCCAGCTCCTCTTGCCAACGATCGAGCTGCTTTCGCAGTCCCGCAGCATCGGTTGCCTTGCCGCGGATCACTTGTACGAACATGCCCTCTCCCTCTACTCGACGTCCTAGGACCGGCCTACTCCTATAGAGGCGATAGGTCAAGCGAAACCGGTGCGAACGCAAGGTGTCCCGAGGGTTAGTTCGCCTGCACCGAGAGCGATACTGCGCTCCGAGGGCAAGGCGCGAGGAGCGGTGCGTACCGGGGAGTACGGAGCCGACGAGCAACGTAGCCATCGGAGATGCAGGATCGCTCGAATGCGACGGTGTTGATGGCTCGGGGCACTAGGTGAAGGTGGGACGATGGCGAAGTGAGCCTGTTCGAGAACGCCCTCGAGGATCGATTCGACGAATATGCGCCACTAGCTGCCCGGATGCGACCGCGGTCGATCGATGAGGTAGTGGGGCAGCGACACCTGCTTGGCGAAGGAAAGGCACTTCGCGCTCTCATCTCTTCAGGTGACGTGTCGTCTGTTGTGCTGTGGGGGCCTGCCGGGACGGGAAAGACAACCTTGGCGAATGTGATCGCTCGGGCAACCGAAGCCCATTTCGAGCCGATGAGCGCAGTTACATCGGGGGTGGCGGATGTCCGCAAGGCCATCGAGGCAGCTAAGGATCGCCTTGCCCAACAGGGACGTCGCACGGTTCTGTTCCTGGACGAGATCCACCGCTTCAACAAGTCGCAACAGGATGCACTTCTGCCTGCGGTCGAGAATGGATGGATCGCATTGGTCGGAGCCACCACCGAGAACCCCAGTTTCGAAGTCAACACCCCACTGATGTCTCGCTCGTTGCTGTTCCGTCTCGAAGCCCTCGATGAGGAGGATGTAGCGACGTTGCTGCAGCGGGCACTAGGGATCGCGTCCCGAGGGCTGGGTCACCTCGATCTCGAAGTAGAAGATTCCGCGCTGGCGCACATCGCAAAGATGACGGGTGGTGACGCCCGCGCTGCTCTGAACGCTCTCGAAGCGGCAGCCATGATCGTGGGCGAGGGAGGAAAGATAGGCCTGGACGTGGCTGAGGAGGCCTTGCAGCGGCGTTCGATCCCTTACGACAAAGGAGGCGACTGGCACTACGACGTGATCTCGGCCTTCATAAAGTCGATGCGGGGTTCGGACCCAGATGCCGCGATCTACTGGATGGCGCGCATGCTCGACTCCGGTGAAGATCCTCGTTTCATCTCTAGGCGGATGGTGATCTTCGCAAGCGAGGATGTCGGTAACGCCGACCCGACGGCGCTTCAAGTGGCGGTTGCCGCTCATCAGGCGCTGGAGTTCGTTGGCTTCCCCGAGGCGAAGCTCAACCTCGCCCAGTCGGCCACGTATCTTGCGCTTGCCCCAAAGAGCAACGCCTCGGCACTTGCGATCTGGAGAGCCGAGGATGATGTGGTGCAGGACGGGCCCCAGATGGTGCCGGCTCATCTCCGTGACTCCCACTCCGGTGCCGCTCGATCTACCGGCGCCGGGAAGGGTTACAGCTACCCACACGATCACGGTGGGTACGTGGCCCAGCAGTACCTGCCCGACGTTGCCGCAGGGCGGTCCTACTACACCCCTATCCGCGGCAGGGAAGCGGAGCTGTACGCCCAGATCAAGCGGGAACTTGAACACGGGTAGGCTGGCAACATGATCAAAAGCGCACTTCTAGTGGTCGCCGGGGCGGTGGCAGCACTCGAGCTCGACAAGCGCATGGACAAGGTCCGAGCAAGGATCAGCCCCCGTGCTGTGACGGACTCGATGCTGGACAGGCTGAACAACCAGCTCGAGAAGAGCCGGACGAAGTAAGGCCACCGCCGGTAGATGAGAACCGATGAGATTCGCCGTCAGTTCACCGCGTTCTTCGTAGAACGCGGGCACGAACGCGTCCCATCGGCTTCGCTCGTCCCGAACGATCCAACCCTGCTGTTCACGAATGCCGGGATGAACCAGTTCAAGCCCTACTTCCAGGGCGACCAGACGCCGCCTTACGACCGGGCAGTGACGGTTCAGAAGTGCTTGCGCGCGGGAGGCAAACACAACGACCTCGAAGAGGTCGGACGGACCACCCGGCACCTCACCTTCTTCGAGATGATGGGTAACTTCTCGTTCGGGGACTACTTCAAGGAAGCCATCTGCGCCTGGTCGTGGGAACTTGCCACCGAAGGTTGGGGGATGGACCCAGAACGACTTTGGGCCAGCGTGTACGAGACCGACGATGAGGCTTACGACATCTGGCGCGATCTCGTGGGGGTTCCCCCGGAGCGCATCCTTCGCCTGGGAAAGAAGGACAACTATTGGTCGATGGGTGTGGCCGGTCCTTGTGGACCCTGTTCGGAGCTTCACTACGACCGAGGGCCCGAGTGGGGGGAGGCCTCGCCACGGGGCCCTCTCGACAACGACGAGCGTTACCTCGAGTTCTGGAACCTCGTTTTCATGCAGAACCTTTGTGATGGCGAGTTGAAAGAGATCGGAGAGTTACCGAAGAAGAACATCGACACGGGAGCCGGACTCGAGCGCATCGCCATGCTCCTACAGGGAAAGCCGACCGTATTCGAGTCCGATGTCTTGATGGGCATGATCGAACGAGCCTCGGAGATCACCGGTGAGCTCTACGGTCGCGAGGAGCGGATCGACTTCGGACTTCGGGTGCTGGCCGACCACGGACGCTCGCTGACCTTCGCGATAGCAGACGGGGTTCTGCCGAGTAACGAGGACCGCGGCTACGTGCTCCGACGGATCATGCGACGCGCTATCAGGCACTCGAGGTTGATCGGTTTCGAAGGAGACGTGCTCGCGCCGCTAGCAGGACGATGCATCGAGCTGATGGGTGACGCTTACCCCGAGATCGTAGCTCGGCGTGCCTTGATCGAAGAGATCGCGGCCCGTGAAGAGGAGCGTTTCGGGGCAACGTTGAAGGCCGGTACGGCCCTGCTCGAAGGAGCCTTGGAGTCGAGCAAGGGCAGCTCGAAGATGCTTGCCGGAGATGTGGCCTTCAAGCTTCACGACACCTTCGGATTCCCGATCGATCTCACGACGGAGATAGCGGGTGAAGCGGGGGTGGAGGTAGACGTCGAGGGTTTCAACCACCTCATGCAGCAGCAACGAGAGCGGGCCCGAGAGGCACGTGGCGCAGGGGCGCCTGGAGAGGCTCCTGCCGGCATCGAAGGTCTGACCGGAACCGATTTCCTCGGTTACGAGGACCTAACGTGCGAAGCCACGGTCGTAGCCATCCTCAAGGACGGTGAGGGCGTCCCGGCGGTTTCAGAAGGGGATGAAGCCGAGCTGGTCCTGGATCGAACCGTTTTCTATGCAGAGGGCGGAGGCCAGGTAGGGGATAGAGGGCAGATCGTCACAGGCTCGGGCCGTGCATCGGTGTTGGACACGCATCGACTCGCTCCCGGGTTGACGGGCCACAAGGTGAGGATCGCTTCGGGTGAGGTGGCGGTCAACGATCACGTGCAGTGTGAGGTCGATGCCGAACGCAGGAGGGGGGCAGAACGCGCGCATACCGCTACCCACATCTTGCACTGGATCCTTCGCGACAGATTGGGCGAGCATGCAACCCAGGCGGGTTCCTTGGTCGAGCCCGGACGTTTGCGTTTCGACTTCAATCACTTCGACAGTGTTCATGCCGATCAGCTAGATGAGATGTCCGAGCTGCTGACGCAGCTAATACTTGCCGATGACTCGACCCGCTTCTTCGAGACGAGCTTCGACCACGCGAAGTCGCTGGGGGCGATGGCTATGTTCGGAGAGAAGTATGGGGATGTCGTCAGGGTCGTTGAAGTGGGGGACTACTCGAAAGAACTCTGCGGCGGTACACACGTTGATCACACTGCGAATATCGGAGTCGTCGTTATCACGGGGGAAGGGTCGGTGGGCTCGAACCTTCGACGTATCGAAGCTCTCGTCGGTAAGGAAGGTATCGAGCACCTCGAACGGCGATCCGAACAGCTAGAGCGGGCCGCAGGGCTCCTCAAGAGCAACCCAGAAGAGGTCGCCAGCCGGATCGAGCGGCTCCTTGCCGCTCAGAAAGAGATGGAGCGACGTATCGCCGAGATCGAACGCAGCTCGGCCGAGTCGGATGCGGAAACGCTCGTTGCGGAGGCTGCCGACCACCATGGGACTCGCGTGGTGATCGCACGCCGCGATGTCGGGGTAGACGCAGCGCGGCAACTCGTGCAGAGCTTGAAGGGCAAGCTTGGATCGTCGATCGTCCTGATCGGAACGTCGGTCGATGGGAAAGCCAATCTAGTCGCCGGCGTGACCAAGGATCTCGTAGAGAAGGGCGTTACCGCCCGCTCCTTGCTCGAACCGGGAGCCGCTCTCTTAGGTGGCGGCGCCGGCGGCAAACCCGATCTGGCGATCTCGGGTGGGCCCAATGCCGATCGTTTGGATAGCGCCCTGGAGGCGGTGCGGGCCGCTGCGCTCGAAAAATTGTCGTGATCCTCGGAGTGGACCCCGGGGAAAGGCGGATCGGTTTGGCCGTGGCCGATCTCGAGACCCGTTTCGCCCGCCCACTGGAAGTGATCGATAGGACCGTCACGGATCCGATAGCCCGGATAGTCGAAGTGATCGCCGAGAATGGTGTCACGAAGGTGGTCGTGGGCCGGCCCGTTGGGCTATCGGGGTACGAGGGCCCGGCTATGGAAGCCCAGAAGACCTTCCTCGTTAGTCTTCGGAGTTCGATCGAGGTCGAAGTCGACGTGTACGACGAGCGCCTCACTACCGTGATCGCCGAACGTGGGATGAAGATGGCAGGGACATCGAGCAAGAAGCGCAAGGAGTTGCGTGACGCGGTAGCAGCGCAGGTCATGCTGCAGGGCTATATGGACTCGAAGCTATGGCATTGACGCGCCGGGGCAAGGTCGTGACCGTGGGTGTGGTCCTGGCCCTCTTGGGTCTGGCCCCGTTGGCGGTCGCCAACGTCTATCTGCGCTCGGTCGGAGTCTGGGGGTCAAGCGACCCTGGCAAGAAGGTTGCCATCGAGATCCCCGAGGGGGCGTCGACCTCCGCTATCGGAAAACTGTTGGCCGATGCGGGTGTGATCAAGAGCACAACCGGATGGCGCATCGCGTTGTTCTTCGAAGACGGGGCGGAAGACATCAAGGCAGGCCGCTACGAGATCGCAACGGGTCTGACCGCCGGCGATGCCTTGGCGGCATTGCTTGACTCTGGCCCTACCGGCCCGAAGTTCGTCAACGTTACTTTCAGGGAAGGACTCTGGCTCGAAGATTTCGCCAGAGCACTGGGAGACAACACTCACATCTCGGCCCAGGCATTCATGAAGGTGTTGGATCAGCGCAAGGTTTCTTCGGAGTTGGTTCCCGAGGATGCGCCATCTCTCGAAGGTGCTCTGTTTCCCTCTACCTATCAGATCGTGGAGGACGATACCGCTCGCAGTGTTGCCCAACGACTGATCGACGAGATGGAGAGCAAGGTTGCCTCCATCGACATGTCGGCGGCCGAAGAGTTGAACCTGACCCCCTACGACATCCTGATCGTGGCATCGATGATCGAAGCCGAAACACGAGTAGACGAGGAACGACCGATGGTCGCCCGTGTGATCTACAACCGACTACGCGAGGGGATGACCCTTGGTATCGACGCGACGGTGCTCTATGCGCTGGGGGAGCGCAAGGACACCCTTACCGAATCGGAGCTTGCCATCGACTCGCCCTACAACACTCGATTGGTCGCTGGACTTCCGCCGACCCCCATCGGTGCACCAGGGGCTGCATCGCTCCAAGCTGCAGCGCAACCCGCGCAAGGACCGTGGCTCTACTACGTCCTGGCTGACTGTGAGGGCAATCACGCCTTCAGCGAAAGCTACGACGAGTTTCTGAACAACAAGGCCGCCTACCAGCAACTTTCTTGCTAGGGGGCATGGGAGCTTGAAGAAGCATTCCAATTTCGTTGGCATCCTTGGTTGGCCCTTGCATCACACCCTGTCCCCGGTCATCCACAATGCAGCCTTCCGCCGGCTCGACCTAGACTGGACCTATCTGAGCTTTCCGGTTGAGCCCGGATCCTTGGGTGACGCCGTCGCCGGACTGCGCGCCTTGTCGGCCCGAGGGGCGAACGTGACCATGCCGCACAAGGAAGCCGTAGTGCAGCTGCTCGACGAGATCGGTGGAGACGCAGCTATGACCGGAGCAGTCAACACCATCGAGAACGTCGGCGGCAGGTTGATCGGACACAACACCGACGTCGACGGTTTCAGACAGTTCCTCGACGGAGACGCAGGCGTCCAGGTCGGCGAGCGGCCTGTTTGTGTCCTCGGGTCGGGGGGCGCCGCCCGTGCCGTAGTAGCAGCACTGGAGTCTCTGGGGGCCTCTGTGACCGTGGTGGCTCGCGATCTTGATCGCGCCGAGTCGGTGGCAGCACTCGCCAAAGGTGCGTCGATCGCCTCCTGGGAAGAGCGCGAGAAGGTGGTCGCTGCATCAAGCGTGGTGGTGAACAGCACGCCACTAGGGATGAACGGTGAGGAAGTGGTTCCTGCCGATTCGCTGCACGATCGCCAAGTGGTGGTGGATCTCATCTACCAACCGGCCCGAACCCCACTCCTGGAGGCAGCTCGCGACGCGGGGGCGGACGCCTGGGGCGGTCTCGGCATGTTGGTTCATCAGGCTGCCGCCAGCTTCAGGATCTGGACGGGCCAGGAGCCGCCGCTGGAGGTCATGTCTGCTGCTGCCCTTCACGCGATCGGCAGTGGCGTTTCGCGTGGCTCGCACCTAAGCTAGAACGCGAAAGATGTGGCTCGAACCGCCGAGGGGGGGTTGAATCGGGCATATCGGTCGTGAGCATCAACAAGAAACACCGATATCTCTCTCAACCACCCCCTAACCGTTGCCGAATACCACTGTGGGCGATAGTTCCCAACAGCAGGCTGGAGAGGTAGGAGGACCCGATGACCAAGGCAGAACGACTGGCGCAGGCGCTGGACCGCTTCCTCGATGTCTCCCCGGAGGTCGAGGCGGCCGCGGTCGTCAGCGGCGATGGCCTTCCTATGGCATCAGCACTACCGCCACAGGTCCAGGAAGACAGGCTTGCGGCCATGAGCGCAGCCTTGCTCACCCTTGGCGACAGGGCTGCCGACGGCTTGGGCAAAGGGGAGCTCTCTCAGGTATTCGTCGAAGGAGCGACCGGCTACGTCATCTTGATGGCTGCCGGATCGGACGCAGTCCTGGTTTCGGTGACTTCCAAAGAAGCGAAGGTGGGCCTCATCTTGTTCGAGATGCGCAAGGCGGCCTCGGAGGTACGCTCGGTGATGGAGGGTGCGCCAGAGATGCCGCCGCAGATGACCGAGATGCCACCTGCGCCCGATAACGCTACAGACCTTCAGCAGCACAACGTGCGTCCGCCCGAGCCGACTCCGGCTGCCGAGGTGGTTCATCCCACGGTCTCGGCCTGGGAATAGTCGATGTCCAGGGGCGATCAAGGAGCTAAGTCATGCTGAAGGGCACCCTCGAACATTTCGCGCTGGCGGATGTTTTCAGGCTCATGTCTTGGGCCAAGAAGACCGGCAAGCTAGAAGTCGCTCGGAGCGCTGGTCGCGGAAAGATCTTCTTTCGGGACGGTGAGGTCTACTACGCCGAATCGAGTCTGTCGCGCGAGCCTTTAGGTCAGAAGCTGATCCGCTCTGGATCACTGACCGACGGTCAATTGATGAAGGCGCTCGATCAGAACGCACAGAGCGGCGAGCGCGTGGGCCAGATCCTCGTTGCTAGTGGATGGGTCACCGCCGAACAGCTCCAAGGGGCCCTGCGACAGCAGATCGAGGATGCGGTTTTCGACCTGCTTCGTTGGGAGATCGGCGAGTTCGATTTCCAACCTCAGGTCGAGGCGGATATCGAGGTCCAGATCTCGGTCAGTGTCGAGAACCTGATCATCGAAGCCTCTCGCCGGCTAGACGAGCTTGAGGTCATCCAGCGCAAGATCCCGAATGAAGATGCCCGCCTCAAGATGGCCAACAAACCACCCGAGGGGGCCGCGGAGATCAACATCACACCGGAGGAGTGGCGGATGCTGGTTCTCGTTGACGGGAACCGTACGATCCATGAGATCGCGCTGCTTGTGGGTATGGACGATTTCGGGGCGCTGCGTGGCCTTTACGGTCTCGTGTCGGCGGGCCTCGTCGAGGTCGTCTCCGATCACGAACCCCAGCCGTCTTCCGGGGGAGAAGCGGTCGGAGCTTTCATCCCCGACGGTGCTCTGCAGCCTATGGACCAGGAAACGGTCGAGGCCCCGGAGCCGCCCCAGGGTATCTCCCACCCGATCGAGCAGGCCCAGGCCCAACCTGCCGCCGAGCCGGCAACGACCGAGCCCGTTCTCACCGAGCCTGCCGTCACTGCTGCCGGAGGCGAGGCTCCTGCGACAGACCCGGTTGCCGAATCCGAGATGCAGGCACCGGCCGTTACCGAACCGGTTGTACCCGCCCAAGAGGTCACCCGCGAGCCCGTGTACGAGGATCCGGTGATGACGCCCGAGCCCCACGCGGCTCAGGGGGACACTTCATCGGTCTTCGAGCCTGCAACCGGATCCACTTGGGATGCAGAAACCCTGTCCAGCGTGTTCAAGGTCGAGGAGCCGCAAGCGCCGGGTACTCAGGGTGAGTTCGGAGCTGAGGTTGCCCACGAGGCGCCTTCGCCCGATCCGGCGAGCTACGAACCTGTGATCTCCGAAGGCTTCTCCGACCAGACCCTGGGGGCACCACAAGCCGAGACCACGCGGCCTGTGGATGAGGCTCCGGCGGCCGCTACGTTCGAAGCTTCACCGGCTCCCGAGAGCTTCGACGCTCCGGCTCCCGGCGAGCTCGATACCCACAAGCCCGATCCTTTCTTGAACGACCTGCTCGAGCAACCTCCTGCAGCCAGCCCTGCCCCCCCGGCGCCCTCACCGGCCGCCCCCCAGGTGGATAGGAGCACCGTCGTGCGAGAGCTTGCCGGGCTGTTCAGTGACGACGAGCGTCAGCCTCGGGCCGAAGGTGCTCCCGACGGCGATCAACGCAAGCGGGTCGAAGATGATGATGCGCTCAGCCGGGGGCTCATCTCGCGGTTGATCGACGGTGTCAAAGGTCTCTAGGGGCGCCGGGTGAGCGCAAGAGCCGGGATGGTTCGTCGCCAGAGAGCGACCCCAACCACGACCAGCAAGCCGGTCAAGATCGTAGTGACGGGGCCTTTCTCGGCCGGAAAGACCACCTTGATCCGCACGGTGAGTGAGGTCGCCATCGTCGGGACCGAACGCGACGTCACCGACGACACACGAAGTGTCAAGGACCGGACCACCGTCGCTATGGACTTCGGGCGGATCAGCTTCGAGAGCGCGTCTCTGTTCCTGTTCGGGACTCCTGGGCAGCGGCGTTTCGAAGTCATGTGGGAGATCTTGTCGGACGGGATGGTCGGCTTCATCTTGCTGGTCCACGCCGCCGACGAACGCTCCTTGATGGAGTCGTGGCACATCCTCGACACCTTCAGACGTTACGCCGACGTCCCCTATGTCATCGGGCTCTCCCACGTGGACGAGCTGAGCGACGAACAGCGAACGGCTCTCATCGCCAAGGTCAGAGAAGTCCTGGAACTGCCCGAACACGTCTCGGTCGCCCCCTGCGATCCGAGAAAGAAAGAAGACGTGAAAGGCCTCATGCTGGCGGTCCTGAATGAAGTCAAGGAGCGCCTCGAACGTGCCGAAGCCAACGAGTAGATGATCAAGAGACTGTGGGCCTGGCTGATCAGGACCGAGAGATCGAACCGACCTCCTCTATTGCAGGGGCAGGAGCGGCCACGCCTCGAGGCTCCACCGCCTCCTCCACCTCTCGCTAAGACACCGATAGCCGCACCGTCCTACCAAGAGGTTCCCAAGCCCCCGCGCGGGCTGCGTCTCATCAAAGGTGACAAGACCGAGGGTGAAGCGATCGACCGCGACTCCGGCTTCGATGGTGGAAGCGGTGACGTGCCCTCAGCGCAGACCGAGCAAGCCGAAGCCGAGGTCCAAGAGGCCACGGGTACCGATCACCCCACCGTCAAGCTCGTTTTTTCGGACGGATCCACCTCCCGGCTAACGGCATCGGGTCCAGCCGGTGTCCGTATCCGGTACCTGGCCGAGAACATCCTCCCGCCCGAAGGGTCTTAGGACCTTCGTCTCTGCCTGTAGCGCTGCATTTCAGTCAGGGTTTTCGGATACCGATGGAACTCCTGTAAGCGCCTAGCACAAGAGGGGACCGATGAGCGTGAGTTCGACCGTGCGACCGGTGAGTCAGCTCGATGAGCTGCTCTTCTCGCGTGGGTTGATCACCGAGGCACAGCTGGAGGAGGCAAGGCTCCAGGCGGCCCAGCGCGGCCGTTCTGTGGGCAGAACCCTCATCGAGCTGGGCTACGTCAGTGAATCTTCATTGGTAGCGATCCTGGCAGAGCAACTTGGGGTCGAGTTCATCGACCTCGGTGACGTCCAATTCGATCCTTCGGCGGTCGCTCTAGTGCCCGAGGCGACAGCTCGCAAGCACAATGTGATCCCGATCCGATTCGACGAGAAGCGCCGCCTCGTGGTCGCCATGTCAGATCCGGCCAACGTCGTTGCAGTTGACGACATCCGCGCCATGACGGGCTACGACATCCGGATCGTCGTATCGACGAAGGCCGATGTCGCGGCAGCTGTGAATCGCCACTACCGACTGGACCGGACCGCCGATGCCTTGGTCGAAGAGGCCGCCGCCGAGCAAGAGGCCGAGGAACGGTCTCTCGAGAGCGCGATCCAGGCCGCAGGGGCAGAGGATGCCCCGATCATCAAACTGGTGAATCTCCTGATAACCCAAGCCGTCAACGACCGGGCATCGGACATCCACATCGAGCCGGGGGAGCGCGATCTGAAGGTCCGGTTCCGGATCGACGGTGTTCTCCACGAGGTGATGAACCCGCCGAAGTCCGTTCAGGCCGGGATCACCTCGCGCCTCAAGATCATGGCCGACATCAACATCGCCGAGCGTCGTGTTCCACAGGACGGCCGTATCGGACTGACCGTTCAGGGCAAGCAGATCGACATCCGAGTTGCGACGCTCCCCACCGTTTACGGCGAGAAGATCGTTATGCGTTTGCTGGACAAGTCGAGTGTCCTGCTGAAGCTACAAGACCTTGGGTTCCAGCCCGAGAACTACCAGGCTTTCGAGAATGGATTCCGCAAGCCGTACGGCGCGATCCTCGTGACGGGTCCTACCGGTTCGGGGAAGTCAACGACGTTGTACGCGACCTTGAACATCCTGAACAAGCCCGAGGTGAACATCATCACCGTCGAGGACCCGGTCGAGTACCGGCTACCCGGGGTGAACCAGATCCAAACGAACCCAAAGGCCGGGTTGACCTTTGCTTCTGCGTTGCGCTCGATCCTGCGTGCCGACCCTGATATCTGCCTGATCGGCGAGATCCGCGATCGCGAGACGGCACAGATCGCGATCGAGGCGGCCCTTACTGGTCACCTCGTTCTGTCGACCCTTCACACCAACGATGCGCCGTCCGCACTCACGCGTTTGGTCGAGATGGGTATCGAGCCTTTCCTCGTGGCGTCGTCTCTGGACTGCATCCTTGCCCAGCGGCTCGCACGGAAGCTCTGTCCCAAGTGCAAGGTTGCTTACACGCCAACCAAGCACGAGCTCGAGCAAGCAGGCTTTGAGGTCGGCGCCGATGAGTCTCTTCCGACGCTTTACAAGGCGGGCGGGTGTTCGGCTTGTGGGAACACCGGCTACAAGGGCCGCATGGCGCTCCATGAAGTGATGACCGTGACCGAAGACATCGAACGACTCGTGACGGAGCGAGCTTCGTCCGAAGAGATCGGGAAAGTGGCACGTGAGCAAGGGATGATCACCTTGCGCCAAGACGGGATGACGAAGGTTCGCCAAGGCCAAACCTCGATCGAAGAGATATTGAGGGTTGTCGTCTAGATGAGAACGAGAGGGGAGTTCGAGGTTGTCTGATCCACAGCGTCAGCTGGCCGATGCCCTGATAGCCGAGGGGCTCATCACGGCTCAACAGCTGGACATGGCCGCTACCGAAGGCAGACGCACGGGTGAAACGCCCTGGAAGGTGTTGCTCGAGCGCAAGATCCTCAGTGAATCCGACCTCGTCAGGACGCGCGCTGCTCAGGTTGGCATCCCCTTCGTAGACCTGCAAGTCGAAGCTCCCGCACCCGAGGCCATGAATGTGATCCCAGCCGAGATCGTCCGGAAGCATCTGATGCTGCCGATGCGTTTCTCGGGGGGCAAGTTGGTCGTTGCCATGGCCGAACCTCAGGACCACATCGCACGTGGTGAGGCTCAGCGGGCGGCGGGCCGTGAAGTGATCGCGGCAGCTGCAGCACGGTCGGACCTACAGGGCGCGATAGAGAGAGCTTTCACACAGGTTCCTCAGGTACCGGCTGCGGTAACGGCTGGCGACCGGCCTGCGGGCACAGGAGGGTCACAGGCCTTCGCCGGCGACGACCTCCCGATGGTGGAGTCCGTGCGCCACGAGCCCGCACCCCCGGTTCCGGCCCCCGCCGAGAAGGATCCCAGTCTGTCTGATTTCCTGAACGCTGTGATCGAACGCGGGGCGTCGGACCTGCACATGACATCGGGCTTGCCGCCGATGCTGCGGATCCACGGAGAGCTGCGCCCGATCGAGGGCTATCGGATGCTTCTGCCCAAAGACCTGCAAGAGATCATCTATTCGATGTTGACCCAGAAGCAGCGTGAGATCTTCGAGGAACACCTCGAGTTGGACATGTCCTACTCACTTCCGGGACGAGGTCGCTTCCGTGTCAACGTCTTCCAGCAGAGAGACTCCATGGGGGCAGTGATGCGCATGATCCCCTTCGAGATCCGCACCCTGGATGAGCTCGGTGTGCCCCAACCGGTCAAAGAGTTTGCCCGGCTACGACGGGGTTTGGTCCTGGTTACAGGCGTCACCGGATCGGGGAAGTCCACGACCCTTGCGGGCCTGATCGACATCGTCAACAGCACCAGAGCCGAGCACATCATGACGGTTGAGGATCCGATCGAGTTCCTTCACAAGCACAAGCGATCCATCGTGAACCAGCGTGAGGTTGGCGCCGACACCCACGGATTCGCCTCAGCGCTTAGGCATGTGCTGCGGCAAGACCCCGATGTGATCCTGGTAGGGGAGCTCCGCGACCTGGAAACCATCCAGACCGCCCTGAGCGCCGCCGAGACGGGCCACTTGGTCTTTGCCACTCTGCACACGCAAGACGCTCCTCAATCTGTCGACAGGATCATCGACGTTTTCCCGCCCTACCAACAGGAGCAGATCCGGATCCAGTTGGCGGGCACCATCGCTGGTGTCGTATCTCAGCAGCTGGTCCCGCGTGCGGACCATTCCGGACGGGTCGTGGCCTGCGAGTTGTTGATAGCAACCGACGCCGTGCGTAACCTGATCCGGGAGGGAAAGACCCATCAGATCTACTCGTCCATGCAGTCGGGCGGCAAGTTCGGGATGCAAGTGATGGATCAGCACCTTGCCGATCTCGTGAAGGCTGGAACCATCACGTATGAGATCGCGCTCGAAAGGTGTCACCACGTCGAGGAGTTCAATCGACTGGCAGGAAAGGCTTAGGCCATGGCCGATTCGTACGCGTACAGGGTTCGCACTAGAGAAGGAAAGCTAGTAGCGGGCACCATGGAAGCCGACGGCGAAGCAGCGGTTGCAACGCGCCTTCGTTCGCAGGGCCTCGTCCCGATCCAGATCTCTAAAGAGGCAAAGATCTCGGGCAAGACCGAGATCCACCTGCTTCCCCAAAAGGTCAAGCTGCGCGATCTCGCTATCTTCGCCAGACAGTTCTCGACCATGATCAACTCCGGCCTGTCGTTGCTGAGGACTCTCAATATCCTGGCCGATCAGTCCGAGAATCCAGTTCTGGCGAAGACGATCGGCGAAGTACGGACGGACGTCGAGCGAGGCTCGAGTCTTTCAGCGTCGATGTCCAAGCACCCGAAGGTGTTCAACACCTTGTTCGTCTCGATGGTCCGAGCCGGAGAAACGGGTGGTCAGCTCGATACCGTGTTGAACCGTGTGGCCGATGGTTTCGAAGCCGACTACAAGCTTCGTCAGAAGGTCAAGTCGGCGATGACCTACCCGGTCGTTGTTGCTTTCATCGCCGTCATGCTCGTCACCGTCATGCTCTTGTTCGTCGTGCCCACGTTCGCGGGCATGTTCGAAGGACTGGGCGGCGAACTGCCGCTACCGACCAAGTTTCTGCTTGCCATGAGTAACCAAGCCAAGATCCTCATTCCCCTCGGCATGGTCCTGTCCGTCGCCGGCTTCATCGCCTATCGGAAGGGTCGCAAGGAGAACGCCGACATCCGCTTGCGCACCGATCAAGTGAAACTGAAGATCCCCGTCTTCGGCGAGTTGTTCCGCAAGGTCGCTCTGTCGCGTTTCTCCCGAACCCTGGCCTTGTTGTTGCGGGCCGGCGTCCCTGTGCTTCAGGCGCTGGACATCGTTGGTGAGTCCACAGGTAACGAGGTGCTGGCGCGAGCTGCCCAAGACGTCAAGGAGAGTGTTCGCCAAGGTGAGTCGATGTCTTCGCCGCTCGAGCGACATGACGTGTTCCCGCCGATGGTCGTGCAGATGATCTCGGTCGGCGAGGACACCGGCGCTCTCGATGCGATGTTGGACAAGGTCTCTGACTTCTACGACCAGGAGGTCGAATCGACCACGGAATCTCTGACGTCATTGATCGAGCCCGTGATGATCGGCGTTCTGGGGAGCATCGTGGGGGCCATGATCATCGCTCTCTATATGCCCATGTTCAAGATCTTCGAACTGATCAAGTAACTGCGTGACTCAAGGAACGGCCTCGACGAGGGGCCGTTCCTGCGCGTTCGTGAGCTCCGGATCAGATAGGCCGAAAGACCTAGCGATGCAACCGACGTTGGTCGCAGAGAAACCCAACTGAATCTTCTCAAGTGGCCTTCCCCGGCGTCGATACCCAAGTAGTGCAGAGGAACTGCACGGCAGAGGGTGGACTACACATAAGGAGGAGGCCACCATGTTCAGCAAGTTTCACGCCATGCGTGAGCAACGCGACGAGCGAGGGTTCACCCTCATCGAACTCCTCGTCGTCATCTTGATCATCGCCATCTTGGCGGCGATCGCCATCCCGGTTTTCCTCAACCAGAGGAAGAAGGGTTACGTCTCGCAGATGGAAGCCGCAGTCAAGAACGCTGCCACCGCTGCAGAGTCGTACGCAACCGGTACTACCGGCGGCAACTACGCCGGGATGGATCTCACGGCCCTTCAGACCGAGGGTTACAAGTACTCCCCGGCCGTCACGCCGACGGTGGCTGTGAACGCCACTAACGACAAGTACTGCGTGTCGGTGACCCACAGCAGCCTTGCGGACACCAGCAAGGTCGTGGCGATCAGCAGCGACAACACGGCTCCGTTCAAGGCCAGTGCCGCATGTGCCTCGGGTTCGTTCCCGACGCCCATGGCGACCCCCTGGACGCCTTAGGAGTGCCAAAAGCGCAAGTGTCACTAGGGGGCGGGGAAACCCGCCCCCTTTCCATTTCTTCAAGTCGACGCTCCTGCGCGCCGAAATCCTTGGCAGGGCATAGATGGGATGGAAAGGTGAGAGGCATGGAGCGAATCAGCAAGAGGGGCCAAGAAGGATTCACGATCCCCGAGCTGCTCGTGGTCATCGTGATCATCGGTATCTTGCTCGCTATCGCCATCCCCAGCTTCCTTGGGGCTCGCAAGGATGGTCAAGACAGCCAAGCGCACGGGGCCCTGCGTGCAGGGCTGGCAGCCGAGCGCACCCGGTACGTCGACTACCAGACCTATACCACCGACGCCACCGCACTTAGGGCGATCGAGCCCAATGTCGTGTGGGACACCACCGACGCCAAGGTCCAAGGTGTCATGGTCGCTACCGCTGGTGTCCCCGCAGGATCGGTCGTCGTCCTGGTTTCTACGGCGTCGTCGGGACGGATGTTCTGCATCATGAATGTCGCTACCGATCAGACCGCGGCGGTCAACGGCGTGACGCAGGCTGGGACCTACTACTCGAAGGCAACGGCCACCTATACGACGCCTCCAACGACGGTAACCGCCTCTTCTTGTGATGGGACCTATAGCCGGGATCAGGCAGCGGGTTGGGCAACGTCCTAGTCCATAAAGACCCTAGAAACGTCTAAAGGCCCCCTAAACGGGGGCCTTACGCGTGCCGATACTGATGTGGGAAGCAGAAGGGCTTGAGGGAAAGCAGATGAACAGAACCGCCACAGACCGCAGACGCAGCAGCGGGGGTAGGGGAGTCCTATCCCGCTTGTCCGCGTCCGAGTCCGGCGTTTCGATCATCGAGCTCCTGATCGCCATGACGATCTTTGCCATCGTGGCCTCGGGGGTTGCCGTCGGGATGGGAAGTGCACTTGGCCTTACCCGGAACAACCGCAACCGTTCCGTAGCGGCGAACCTTGCCGCCAAGGAGATGGATGTCGTCCGGTCGATCAAGTTCGAATCCCTTCCCATCACCTATGTTGAACGGACCGAGTCTGTGGACTCGGTTGATTACAAGATCGCTCGGGACGTCGCGTGGGTCACCAAGGACGGAACCGACGGTGTCTGCAGCCCCCCCTCCGGGACTTCTCTGGCGTTCCTGCGCGTTGTGGTTACGGTCACCTGGCCGGACATGCAGGGTGTGGCTCCGGTTACTTCCGAAACGATCCTTGCACCGCCGGTCGGCGCCTACGACTCGGATGCCGGCCACCTCTCCGTTCGTGTGCGTGATCGCAATGCCGCGCCGCTGGTCGGCAAAGTGGTTACAGTGTCGGGGCCTGGGGGCACCTACAACCTCACGACGGATGCCGCAGGTTGTGCCTTCTTCGTTGGCCTGACCCCGGGGGACTTCCAGGTTTCGCTGAACACGGCCAATCATGTGGATGGCCAGGGGCTGCAGAACCCCGTGCAGACGATCGCCGTCACGGCCGGGTCCATCACCTCGGCCGAATTCGACTACGACCAGCGAGCTACCTTAGTCCTTCGGCTTGTTGGACTAGCCGGGTATGGGGTTCCGAAGGGGATCGGCGCGCGAGTGGCAAACACGAGTCTGACGTTGGGGAACATCGGTTTCGACGCCGACGCCAATAGCACGTGCACCGCGGCTCCCACGACACTTACCAGCAGTGCAGACACGATGGTCAGCGAGGCATACTCCTCCAGCAACTTCGGGACCACCGCGATGGGCGGCACCTATGCGCTAGATGGATCGGACACCCGTACTCTGATCAACTTCTCGCTCCCAACGGCTCCATCGGGATGCGGGCTCGATACCGCGACCTTGCGCTTGTACAACAACACGATCCCGTCGTCCCCACGCACGATCCAGGCATATCAGAACTCCGCGTCGTGGACCGAAGGTGGAGCGACCTGGTCCAACAAGCCGGCGACCACGGGGAGCGCAGCGACCGATGTGACCGGGACGAGCGCTGCTTGGCTCGAGTTCGGGGTAACCGCGATCGTCACGAGCCAGATGTCTGGGAGCAACTACGGGTTCCAGGTCAAAGATGCCGCCGAGGGCGGTTCAACCGCCTACTGGACCGGTATCGACGTGCGTGAGCAGACCAACGATCCGCAGCTCGTGCTCGTGTGGGGGGATGTCCCTGCGTGCGCGGTGACCCAGAGCGTTTCTGCGAGCGCAGACACGCGTGTGCGTCAGAGCAGCGCCACGACCAACTATGGGAACGAGACCACCTTCCGTGTTCGCACGGAAAGCAGTAACAGGAACGTACGCTCCTTAGTGAAGTTCGATCTGCCGACCCCCGGTGCCGGATGCGTGCTCACGGGGGCAACCCTGAAGCTGTATGCCGAGTCGGTTGGTTCGGGACGGATCATCCACGCCTACCAGATCAGTTCTGACTGGGCCGAGACAGTGGTCAACTGGAACAGCCAACCAACCACGACGGGTTCTCCTGCCTCCTCGAATTCGCTGGGCTCTGCTGGATGGCAATCCTGGAACGTGCTGTCCATCGTCCAGGCCATGTACTCGGGTACGAACTATGGGTTCCAGCTCAGGGATTCTTCTGAGAGCGCGTCGAGCTCTCGGGAGCAGCGTTACCGGTCGAGCGAGAACGGCTCTTCGACCACCCGTCCCAAGCTCGAGCTCGTGTTCTCTGCCGACCAGACGCTACCCACTTCTCAGACGGTTACTGCCACCCCACTGTTCCCCTACCTCAGCGGCTACCACGTTTGGGGCGGGTTGTGCAGCGACGCCGACCCCGAGGGTGTGAACCCCGCCGGTGGCCAGCCGTACTACGCAGGAGCCCAGCGCGCGGCTCCCGTCACCACCTCTCCTAACGTGACGACGAACTCCGACGTCCAACTCAAGAGCGTGGATATCTTGGTCCAGATGGCCAGCTTGGTTCCCGTTCCCGGCGCAGCCTTGCGCGCCTATCACGACCCTGACGACGGGTGTCCACAAGGAATGACGCTCAACCTGGGGGTCACCGGATTGGACGGGACCGCCAAGGTCGCACTGCCGTACGGAACGTGGCGCTTCGAGGTCTCAGGCATGACCCCGTCGGGGCCGTGGCCGTCTCCAACATTCTCGCCTCTTACGACCGACCCACAGAGCGTGACTGTGACGGTGAACTGATGGGTCGCCTGAAGAAGCGCTTGAACGCAAGCGACGAAGCTGGCTTCACGATCGTCGAGACGATGGTGGTGATCGTCATGTTGGCGATCGTTCTGGGGGTCATGTACAAGGGGATGGACAACATCTCAGCCTCTACAGCCGGTACCCAAGAGCGTTTGGTGAACCTCGAAGAGGCGCGGGTCATGATGGCAACCGTTACCAAGGACCTTCGAACCGCGGCGCGTCCCGATCCGAACGCGGCCCCCTTCGAGCTTGCGAACGCCCGGGAACTGATCTTCTATGCCAATCTTGGGTCCACCTCAGGACCGAGCAAGGTGCACATCTTCATCGATGGCGAGAACCGGATCATCGAAGAAGTGACCCAACCTGACGCCGGGTCCGCTCCCAACTACACGTACACCGGGCCGGCGTCGGTACGCGCCGTAGGCAGTTATGTCGTGCCCAACACACAGATCTTCACGTACCAGTACTTCAACGAGACCACCGCATCCTTCGTCGATCTAAGTGCGCTCCCTCTATCGGAGGCGGACCGAAAGCTCGTCGAGTCGATCGAGGTTCGGATCTCGATCCGGAAGAGCAGTACCGCTGCGACCCCGCCGACCACTCTGGTGAACAGGGTCCGCTTGCCGAACGTCTACTACTCACCTATCAACCAGGGACAGGGATGATGAGCGCCGTGAGAGCTCGCTTCAGGGACGAACAAGGGATCGCGTTGCCGGCGGTCATCATCCTGGCCGTGATCATGATGACCTTGGTTGGTGCGACCGCAGGATTCGCGATCAACTCCCTTAATACCTCTCGCCTCGATCAGGATTGGAACTCGGCCCTATCTGCGGCGGAGGCGGGGCTCGATGACTACCTTTACCGGCTGAACCGCGACAGCGAGTATTGGCTCTACAACGCAAGCAACCTGCCGAGCGATGGCAACGTTGCCTTCAGCCAATGGGTGGACGTGCCCGGTAGCAGCAACAGCCAGTTCCGCTACCACGTGAACACCGATCAGTTGAGCAGTGAGGGGATCATCCGGATCGTCTCTTCCGGGAAGGTTCGCGGAACCGTTCGCACCGTGGAGGCGCTGCTGCGCCGGCGGAATTTCTTGGACTATCTCTATTTCACCGAATACGAGACGATAGACCCGGCGATGTACACGGGGTACCCCTTCTCCGCCAGCGAGGCACAGGCTGCTTGTGCTCACCACTACTACGACTCGGTCGGGCGTCACGAGAACTGCAGCAACATCACGTTCTTCAGCCAGGACGTAATCAAAGGCCCCCTGCATAGCAACGATGCCATCTTGATCTCCGGGACGCCGACCTTCCAGGACTCCACGACCACTAGTTGGGATGGGACCTGTCAGAACAGCGAGTGCGTCGCAAGCGCCGACCGCTATAGGGGATCGGGGACCCCCAACTTCGCCAACCCCGGTGATCCCGCGTACGCGCCTCCTCTGACGCTTCCACCGAGCAACTCGGAAGTGAAAGAGAAAGCCGATGCCGCCTTAGGGGGTGAAGGCTGCCTGTTCACGGGTCCGACCCGGATCACTTTGAACAGCAACGGGACGATGAACGTAACGAGTCCCCAGACGGTGTCCAGCAATTGTCAGACCGGTACCAGCCGGCCGCTACCCTCCAATGGGGTTATCTACGTCCAGAACCAGCCGTCTTCTGGTCCGAATGCCGGCACCTGCAGCTCACATCCGCTCGGCTATCCAGTTTCCGGCGACATCAACACGGCTCAGTATGGCTGCGGGAACGGAGATGCTTTCGTTTCCGGGGTGCTCGACGGGCAGCTAACGATCGCGGCGGAGGACTCGGTCATCATCACGGGTAACACCACGTACGCGGGAGGCACGACGGGCGACGACTTGTTGGGATTGGTCGCCAACAACTACGTCGAGATCTACCACCCCGTGGCGTGCAACGATTGGGAGGATGGCTACTGCACCAGTACCAGCAATCTCAGTGGTTCCTTGACCAACCCGACCGTGCAGGCTGCGATCCTGACCGTTGATCACTCTTTCCGTGTGCAGAACTACGCGTACGGATCGAGCCTCGGAACGCTTAGCGTCTTCGGAACCATCGGCCAGCTGTATCGCGGGGCGGTCGGAACGTTCTCGGGCGGATCGACCACGACCGGCTACTCCAAGAACTACACCTACGACACCAAGTTGAGGTTCACTTCACCGCCGCATTTCCTCGATCCGGTTGCCAGTGCCTGGGGCATCAAGACATGGGCGGAGTGCAAACCGTTCGACGCGCCGGGCACCAGCGGGCAGACCGCTTGCTCCTAGAGCGCCGCTAGTAGATAGTCTCGCTGAGCTGACTAGTTAATTACCCTGGTGTAACTCTAAAGATGTGAACTTCCGTGGTCGAAGTCTGTCTTGACCACTTCTGTTAAAGAGTGTTGACTGTTGTCGCCCGACGGTCCCATAGCCTCCCAAAGCTCAAAGGTCCCGACAGGCGGCAGCGAGTCGAAAGGTGGAGAGATGCCGCAAACCTATTTCGATGAGCCGCTCCTGACGGTGGGAGAGGTCGCCGGCATCATGCGGGTGTCCAATATGACGGTCTACCGATTGATCAAATCGGGCCAGCTGTCTGCCATCCGCGTTGGCAAGAACTACCGGATCCGGCGTAACGACGTCGATCGCTACCTCAACGAACGAGCGGTTCGATTCGAGGAAGAGGTCTAGGTTGTCCTTCGGTTCCAGCCCCGTCGTTGGTCTAGACGTGGGCACCAGCGCCGTTCGCGCCGCGATGGTCCGCAGTGGCCGCGGTGGCTACGCGCTGAGCTCCTTCGGTCAGATACCGCTAACCCCGGAGACCGTCATCGATGGCGAGCTCCGTGATGGCGGTGCTCTTACGGATGCGGTTAGCCGTCTGTGGAAACGTTCCAAGATCAGGTCCAAGAAGGCTGTGATCGGGATCGCCAACCAGAGGGTCGTCGTTCGTCAAGTGGACCTGCCATACCTCGACGAGAAAGACCTGCGCGCTTCGATACGATTCCAGGCAGCCGATCACGTTCCGATGCCGATCGATGAGGCAGAGGTCGACTTCCACATCCTTCACGACTACACCAACGAAGACGGCGAGCACCTGATGCGTGTTCTCTTGGTCGCCGCAGCCTCGGACATGGTCAGCGCCTACGTCGATGCGGTTCAAGAAGCCGGTATCGAGGTCACCGGAGTCGATCTAGCGCCTTTCGCTGTGGCCCGCGCAGTAAGCAGAGCGGCGCGCGGTGAAGAGGGCATCGCGGGCGCCGAGGCGATCATCGACGTTGGAGCCGGCGTGACGAACATCGTCGTTCACGTCGGGGGCGAACCTCGGTTCGTCAGGATCTTATTGGTGGGCGGGGACGATGTCACCGCTGCCTTGGCACGCGAGCTCGATGTTTCATTCGAGCAAGCCGAGGCAGCCAAGATCGATCTTGGCAGAGGCGTGGGGCTGCCCAACGCTGCTCGTGTTCTGAGCCGGGAAGTTGACGCGCTGGTCGAGGAGATACGCGGGTCGATCGACTACTACGTATCCCGCGAAGAGGGTGAACCCATCGGCTCTCTGATCGTGACCGGCGGCGGTTCCTTGGCCCACGGGCTCGTCCCAAAGTTGGAGCATTCGCTGAGGATGCACGTCACTCTGGCCACACCGCTGCGTGACATCAACGTCAAGACTCGCTGGAAGGAAGAACAGGTAGCCCAGATCGAGCCTGTGGCCGCAGCCTCGATCGGACTTGCGATCGGAGCGATAGCGAGATGATGCGCTCCGTCGACCTTCTTCCCGGGCGCTACGCATCGCGGCGCAGACAGCGCCGAACGATCGCGCTGATGACTGTGGCCGGGTTGGCGTTGGTGGGATTGTTGGTCGGATGGTGGTTCATGTTGGGCAGCGAGCTCGACACTCAACGTCAAGACCTGGCCGCTGCCGAGGCCACCAATGCCGATCTCCAAGCCCAGATAAACGAACTGGCACGTTTCGCTGCGCTCGAGACCGAGGTCCTGGCCAAACGAGGCGCACTCCAAACCGTGATGATTGGTGACATCGCCTGGCCGTCGATCATGACCGAGATCGCCATGATCATCCCAGGAGAAGTATGGCTCGATAGCCTCACCGCGTCGGCCGGTGCCACCGAGGGCGCGGCCCCCGTGGGGACCGAGAGTGCCGCGGTACGGATCTCAGATGGGACCCCCACCGGGCGGATCCAGTTCAACGGACAATCGACTTCGATGGAAGGCGTGGCGAAGTGGCTCATCAGGCAAGCATCGGTGGACGCGTTCTCGGCCATCTGGTTGAACTCCGCTACGGGCACAACCCCCGGCACCACTGCGCAGCAGCTGTTCGTTATCGACAGCACGCTTGAACTCGGCAACGAAGCACTCAGCCAGAGGTTCCAGGGAGATCTCCCATGAAAGAGAGATCACGGCTGATAGCCGTCGGTGGTGTCATCGTGGTTGTCCTCCTGGGCGTGTATCTGTTCTTGGTTTCTCCTCGCCGGGGCGAAGTGAACACTGTGAAGGGGCAGGTTGCCGCGGCTCGTTCAACCACTGCTGGACTTCAGCTCGAACTCGAGCGCTTGCAGGCATTGCAAGAGAATCAGGGTGCACTCGAGTCCGAGCTGGCTCAGATCCTCGAGTTGGTTCCTCGTAAGAACCAGGTCCCGGACTTCATGCTCCAAGTAGAGGCAGCCGCCGGCGAAGCCGGGGTTGACTTTGTTGAGATCAAACCCGAGCTCCCCAAGCAGCCCCCGGAGGGCGCAACCCTCGCGCAGGTCCGGGTTGCGATCAGCAGTAGTGGGAGCTACTTCTCGGTGCAGGATTTCCTTCGGCGCTTGTACGAGCTCGACAGAGCTGTGCGGATCGACCTTGTCACTATGGACGGCGCGACCGAAGGTGGCGAGACCACTATCGACCTGGCGATAACAGCACGGATCTTCTTCGAGCTACCCGCTGGGGGTGCCGCGCCGGCTCCGACCACACCCACGGACACCACCGGTTCGCCCGCACCGGAAGCGACCCCTGGAACATCGGGGACGCCCGGAGTGTCAAACACCGAGAACCCGGCAACATAGGAGCAGTCGATGACTAACGACGAGAGTGCACTTCGTAAGGATCTGAACTCCAAACAGCTATTGCTGGTCGTTGGGCTTGCTGTGGTGCTGCTGGCAGTGGTGTACTTCTTCTTCCTCAAGGGCGGCGGCGAGCAACCGGCCGATCTCGGCGTCCCACCGGTGGGATCTCCGGCTCCCGTCACGTCTGTTGCACCCCAAGAGGACCCGGATGACGAGGCCCCGGTCGAGACCTTCGAGGTGTTCACACGTCGCGATCCATTCGAGCCGGTCGTGGACATCTCCGGTGGAGAAGGTGGTCCGGTCAGCACGGTCGTCACCACACCGGAAGGCGAGGTCATCGAAGACTCCGGTGGCGATACCTTCACCCCAGATCCGACCGACGACACCACCACACCCGACGAAACAGACACGAACACGGACTCGAACACATCCGGCACCGAGGTGAGGGTGGTCGATGTGTTCCGCGCCGATGGTTCCAAGCGAGCCCAGATAAGGGTGGAAGGCACCGTGTACATCGTGGATGTAGGCGAGACCTTCGCCGACAGCTTCCGGCTGCTCTCGATCTCGGGAAAGTGTGCCTCACTGCTCTTCGGTGACGATCAGTTCACCCTCTGCGAGGGCGAAACGGCCTACAAGTAGGGGCTCCACCGATAACGCTCCGGCCCGTCCGTACCGGTGCGAGGATAGAGGCATGCCCAGACTCCATTACCTAACCGCCGGCGAGTCACATGGTCCCGCGCTCCTGGCTATCATCGAAGGCCTTCCGGCGGGTATGCCGGTGTCGGTGGATTCGATCCGCAACGAACTAACCCGCCGGCGGGCGGGCTACGGACGTGGCCCCCGCATGAAGATCGAACGCGACGAGCTAGAGGTGCTCTCGGGAGTCAGGGGTGGCAAGACGCTCGGCAGCCCCGTGGGTCTGGTGATCCGCAACTCGGAATGGGAGAAATGGGCTCATGTGATGCCGGTCGAGGGGCGGCCGGCGGGCCGGGAGCTAACCAAACCTCGTCCGGGCCATGCAGATCTCGTGGGGATGCTCAAGTATGACTTCGACGACGCCCGAAACGTGCTCGAAAGGGCGAGCGCTCGCGAGACCGCAGCGAGGGTGGCGTTAGGTGCTCTCGCCAAGGCCCTGCTGGCCGAGACTGGGATAACGGTTCTATCTCACGTCACCAGGATCGGTGCTGCTGCCCTCCCGTCCGAAGCCACCAGACCCGGCCCCGGCGACCTTGGCGCGATAGACGCCTCTGAGGTTCGGTGCTTCGATGACGAAACTTCGAAACAGATGGTCGCCGAGATCGAAGACGCGGCCGAGAACGGAGATTCTCTCGGCGGTGTCGTCGAGGTCCTGGCGTTCGGCTTGCCGCCTGGGTTGGGCTCACACGTTTCGCACGATCGCAAGCTAGATGGCCGCCTCGGCGGCGCCCTGATGGCGGTGCCGGCGATCAAGGCGGTCGAGATCGGAGATGGGGTCCGCGTGGCAGGTGAGCGTGGAAGCGTCGCTCACGATGAGATCTCGCCGGGCCTTACGCGCATGACGGATCGTGCAGGGGGCACGGAAGGTGGCATGTCGATGGGAACGACCCTGCGTGTATCCGCCTACATGAAACCTCTGTCCACCTTGAAGAAGCGTCTGAGAACGGTAGATATGGCGACGGGCGAAGCCGCAGAAGCTTTCCAAGAGCGAACCGACGTCTGCGCCGTTCCCGCGGCGGGCGTGGTGTGCGAGACCGTCGTGGCACTGGTGCTGGCCGACGCCCTGCTCGAGATGTTCGGCGGAGACACCGTGGGCGACCTCAAGGCGAATCTCCACGCTTATCAGAACCGGCTCCGCGAGCGCGATAAGAAGTGATCGTTCTCACCGGGTTCATGGGTGCGGGCAAGTCCACGATCGGAGCGGAACTCGCAAGCGCCCTTGGTGTCGCCTTCTTCGATTCGGACCAGACGATCGCCGAGCGCCAGGGGACCTCGATCGGAGAGATCTTCTCTCAACAAGGCGAGGAAGGCTTCAGGAAGATCGAAGCGGCCGTCGTTCGCGAGTTGCTGGACGATGCCGACGGGGTTCTGGCTCTGGGTGGTGGTGCAGTGACGACGCCGCAGGTTCGAGCTGCGTTGAGCGGACATGTCGTCGTGTTCCTCGAGGTAGACGCCGCTACCGCGCGCGCTCGCATCTCGAAGTCGTCTGCTGTGCGGCCTTTGGGTGACGGGGACCTGACCTCGCTGCTTGAGGAGCGCCTGCCGGTGTACCGGGAGGTCGCGACCCTGAGGGTCCGCGACGGAGAGATCTCAGACATCGTCAAGCGTCTGGCGGCGGTCCTGCGTGACCTGCGCGCGGTGCGAGTGGAGGTTCCTGGACGTCCCTACCCGGTGGTGATCGGTGATGGGACGATCCAACACCTCGACATGTTCGCCGGCGTCCTTGGCGCAGAGAAAGCCTTGGTCATCTCCCATCCATCTCTCGGCCGTTACAGCGCGCAAGTGCGGGCGGCTCTTTCCGAGCACCGCACCGAACTGCTCGAAGTCCCGGAAGGTGAGACCAGCAAGAGTCTGGACGTGGCCGCGGGGTTGCTGGAAGAGATGGCCGCGAAGTCACTTCACCGCAACGATCTCGTTGTGACGGTGGGTGGCGGAGTCGTCTCGGACCTCGGAGGGTACGTAGCCTCGATCTATAACCGCGGGATCCGTGTGCTCCACGTGCCGACGACGCTGCTAGGCCAAGTCGACGCGGCTATCGGCGGCAAGACGGGTGTGAATCTTTCACGGGGCAAGAACCTGGTCGGCACCTTTCATCAACCACAAGCGGTCGTATGCGATGTCGGGGTGCTGGAAAGCCTTCCCGCCGAGGAGTTCGTTTCGGGTCTCGCCGAGGTGATCAAGTACGGACTCATAGCCGACCCCGCGATCCTCGATCTCCTGGCCTCGCAGCATGACGCGATCACGCAACGGGCGCCGGGCGTATCGATCGAGATCGTCGAGGCATCGGTCCGGGTCAAAGCCGAGATCGTCGCCGCCGACGAGCGCGAGTCCGGACGTCGTGCATCCCTCAACTACGGACACACCTTCGGCCATGCGTTCGAAACGGTCACCCGATACTCGATGAGGCACGGCGACGCCGTATCTCTGGGGATGATGGCAGCCGCGCACGCCTCGCGAGAACTCGGGTGGATCGACGACTCGTTCGTAGACCTCCATAGGCGTACCCTGCAGGATGCGGGCCTGCCGGTCCGTGCTGAGTTCAAGATCGACGACCTAGAACCTGCTTGGCGCCTGGACAAGAAGTACTCGGGAGGCGTTCGGTTCGTGCTGTTGCGGGGGCCGGCCGAGCCACAGGCCGGTGTGCTGCTTGAGCGGGACCTCTTGCAGCGAGTATTGGAAAGGCTTGCGCGATGAATGTTCTGGTGATCCACGGCCCCAACCTGAACCTGCTTGGAGTACGCGAGCCCGAGGTCTACGGTGCAGCGACGCTCGAAGAGGTGGACCGAGCGATCGAGGAGACGGCATCCGAGCTGGGTATCACGGTGGAGGTCCATCAGACTGCTCGCGAGGGCGAGATCATCGAGCTCCTCCACGACGGCATGGGGAGAGTCGGTGGGGCAGTGTTGAATCCTGGGGCCTACACCCACACGAGCCGCGCGATCGGCGACGCGATCCGTGCGATCGATTACCCGGTGGTAGAGGTCCATCTGTCGAACATCCACGCTCGCGAGGAGTGGCGGAAGGAGTCGGTGACCGGAGAGGCCGCGCTCGGAGTCATCTCGGGCTTTGGCGTTCACTCGTACCTTCTCGGGCTGCGGGCTTTGTCCGACGCGATGGAGCCGGATCGGTGACCCGAACCGAACGTCTTCAACGGGCCCTGCTGACGACCGGTGTCGACGCCATCCTCGTCACCGATCTGACGAACGTCTTGTACCTGACCGGCTTCTCCGGCAGCAACGCTCAGCTCTTGGTGACGCCCTCGGAGGCACATCTTTTGACGGACCCTCGATACGACCAGCGAGCACGATCTCTCGCAAAGGACTGCGAGATCCACATCTACGAGGGACGAGCCGGGGTCTCGTGGAAAGGGGGACCCGCTGAGGTCCTTGAGCCACTGATCGCGGGCTCCGAGCGCATCGGTGTCGAGGCAGACAACATGTCGGTGACGGAGTTCGCGGGACTCGAGGAGCTGTTCGGTAACGCCGAATGGGTGGCTACCTCCGGGGTGGTCGAGCAGCTTCGAAGGGTGAAGGACGACGGCGAGATGACCCTGCTGCGCGAGGCGATGGCGCTGGCCGATGCAGCTTTCGAGCACATCGTGGATCGACTCGACGTCGGACGAGCGGAGCGGGATGTGGCGCTCGACCTCGAAGCCTTCATGCGGAGCAGTGGGGCCGAGGCGGTTTCGTTTCCGCCCATCGTGGGCTCCGGCCCACTGTCGGCGCACATCCATCACACCCCCGGCGATCGCACCCTGGAGAAGGGTGATCTGGTCCTTCTGGACTTCGGCGCCCGCTACCGCGGCTATTGCTCCGATATGACCCGGACGGTGGTGCTGGGTGCGGCTTCGGCGCAACAGGTTGAGATGTATACGGTCGTTCTCGAGGCTCAGCGTGCAGCCATCGATTCGATCTCAGCCGGAGCGCTCGGCCGCGAGGTGGACTCCGTTGCCCGTAAGGTGATAGCGGATGCCGGTCATGCCCAGCATTTCAACCATGGGTTGGGGCATGGGGTAGGCCTGGCGATTCATGAAGCCCCTGGCCTAGGCAAGACCTCCACCGATCGCCTGGAGATGGGCGAAGTTGTAACCGTCGAGCCCGGCATCTACTTGCCCGGGGATGGAGGGGTCAGGATCGAGGACTGCGTCCTGGTCACTGGGGACGGGGCCGAGGTCCTTACCTCGGCTCAGAAAGAAAGTTTATTGGAGCTCTAGGAGGTTTCGGATACAAGATGGCATCAACTAACGACATCCGGCCCGGTCAGACGCTGGACATAGACGGGACCCTGTTCACGATCCTGCAGTATCAGCATGTGAAGCCCGGCAAAGGCAAGGCCTTCGTGCGTACGAAGCTGCGCAACCTCACCACCGGCGGTGTGGTCGACAAAACCTTCCGGGCCGACGAACAGGTTGAGCTCGCGGTGCTTGATAAGCGCGAGATGCAGTTCCTCTATAGCGATGATGCCGGGCTCGTCTTCATGGACCAAGAGAGCTACGAGCAGGTGCACCTGGATCCCGAGATCCTCGGCGACTCGGGAAAGTTCCTCAAGGATGGAACGGTGGTGATGGTCCCCACGCACGAAGGCAGGCCCGTCGGTGCCGAGATGCCGATAACTATCGAGCTCGAGATCACGCAAACCGAACCCGGTGCCAAGGGCGACCGTGTCTCCGGCGCCCTGAAACCGGCGACGGTCGAGACCGGCGCGGTGGTGCAGGTTCCCTTGTTCTTAGAGCAAGGCGAGAAGATCAAGATCGATACTCGCACCGGCGAGTACATCTCGCGAGCCTGATCTTGAGAGCCCGGCGGACTTCACGCCGCTTGGCGCTAGACGTCTTGTACGAAGCGGAGATCCGCGACCTGCTTCCCCTGACTACCTTCGAGGAGCGGTCGCGTCTGGGCTGGTACGTCGATGGCAACATCGATGAGGGGGCCGAGGCGACCGACGAGCCATCGGCCGACGTGCTCGCATATGCCCGGGTATTGGTGACCGGTGTCCAGGAGCATCATGCTGCCCTCGATGAACTGATCGAGCGGTACGCCGATCGGTGGGCCATCGAGCGCATGCCGGTGATCGATCGCAATCTGGTCCGGATCGCCCTTTTCGAGATCCTCTGGGGCGCCGAGGTTCCGGTGCCCGTCGCCATCAACGAGGCCGTTGAGCTTGCCAAATCCCTTTCGACCGACGACTCGGGGCGCTTCGTCAACGGGCTTTTGGGACGGATCGCCGAGGAGGCGCAGGTGGGTGACAGCTGAGGTTGGTTGTGACCCGGGTCCGAGCGCGTTACCCTGGGATCAGATTTCGCCCTTTAACCCGGCCCCGCGAGGCCGGAAAGGAGTGAGCTGAGTTGCTATATCTGCACATCTACGCTTCCCCACGGTTGGGAGGCGTTTTCTATGTCTGAGTCCGACTCGGCTCGCGTTTCCGACGTGCGCCTTAAGGCTCAGGTCATGAGCCCCGACGACGTTCGCCGGGCGCTGGTGCGCATCGCACACGAGATCGTCGAGCGCAACAAGGGCACCGACGATCTCGTGATCGTCGGTATCCGTACCAGGGGGGCCCCACTCGCGGATCGGATAGCCAGGTCGATCGCCGGATTCGAGGGGGTCGACCTCCCGTCCGGTGCTCTCGATGTGACTCTCTACCGGGATGACGTCGCTCTGCGAAGCCCAAGGTCCTTGGAGTCAACAACCGTCCCGGCGGACATCGATGGCCGGGTGGTCGTCCTCGTCGATGACGTCCTCTACACGGGCCGGACCATCCGCGCCGCATTCGACGCTCTGCTCGATCTCGGGAGGCCGCGTGCGATCCGGCTTGCGGTTCTCGTGGACAGGGGCCACCGTGAGCTCCCGATCCGGGCAGATCACGTCGGTAAGAACCTCCCTACGTCGGCTGGCGAGGTCGTGAAGGTCCTGCTCGACGAGATCGATGGACGCGATGCCGTGATCATCGGAGAAGAGGGGATGCACTGATGCACAAGCACCTGTTGTCTATGGACCAACTCTCGGCCGAGGACATCACGAAGATCTTGGATACCGCCTCGTCGCTGCGTCAGATGACATCGAGGCCCATTAAGAAGCTGCCAACCCTTCGCGGCCGTACCGTCTGCAACCTCTTCTACGAAGCATCTACGAGGACCCGTATCTCTTTCGAACTTGCAGCGAAGCGCCTCTCGGCGGACGTGATCAACTTCGCGGCCGATTCGAAGTCCTCCGTAGCGAAAGGTGAATCTTTCAAGGACACGGCTTGGACGTTGGAAGCCATGGGGGTCGACGCCATCGTCGTGCGTCACGGCTCGTCCGGAGCCCCCGAACAGCTGTCTCGGTGGGTGCAGGCGAGTGTCCTGAACGCTGGAGACGGCGCCCACGAGCATCCCACCCAGGCGTTGCTGGACCTCTACTCGATCCGTGAGCACTTCAAGGACCTCGAGGGGGTAAAGGTGGCCATCGTCGGCGACATCGTGCACTCGCGCGTGGCCCGATCGAACGTGAAAGGTTTGGTCACGATGGGAGCAGACGTGACCCTGGTGGGTCCTCCCACGCTCGTTCCGCAGCAAGCTACCGGATGGGGGGCCGAGGTCTCCTACAGCCTCGATGACGTGATCTCCGACGTTGACGTCTGTTACCTGCTTCGGGTGCAGAAGGAGCGCCAGGCAGAACAACTTTTCCCGTCACTGCGTGAGTACGCTGCTATCTGGGGACTTGATTCGAAACGGGTTGCAAAGATGAAGCCGGATGCACTTGTCATGCACCCTGGGCCGATGAACCGCGGGGTCGAGATCGCCGCAGACGTTTCGGAGTTGCCTCGTTCGATCATCCTGGATCAGGTTGCGAATGGTCTGGCGATAAGGATGAGCCTGCTTTACCTGATGCTCGGTGGGCCCGAGGCGGTGAGCGCATGACGGGCTATCTGATCGCCGGAGGGCGAGTTGTAGACCCCTCATCGGGTCAGGACGCGACGGCAGATGTCCTTATCGTCGATGGCAAGGTGGCCGAGATCGGTTCCATATCTGATGCTGCCGACGCCCAGGTGATCGATGCCAAGGGGTTGATCGTGAGCCCTGGGTTCGTCGACATGCACACTCATCTGCGCGAACCGGGACGCGAGGACGAGGAGACGATCGCCAGCGCTTCCGCTGCAGCCGCGGCCGGTGGCTTCACGGCTGTCTGCGCCATGCCGAACACGGACCCGGTCGCCGACTCCGCCTCTATCGTCGAAAAGGTGTGGGCTCTGGGACGCGAGGTGGGTCTCGTCCAAGTGGTGCCCGCCGGTGCACTCAGCAAGGGCCAGAAGGGCGAAAAGATGGCCGATATTGGCGAGATGATCCAGTCGCCCGCCAAGGTGCGGTTGTTCACAGATGACGGACACGGCGTGCAGGACTCGTTGTTCGTTCGGCGCACGATGGAGTACCTCGTCGCCTTTGACGCGATCTACGCAGAGCACTGTGAAGACGCTGCTCTTGCTGCAGGCGGGCAGATGCACGAAGGGGACCGTTCGATGAGTCTGGGGCTGCGGGGTGTGCCTGCTGCCGCGGAAGAGCTCATGGCTGCACGTGATATCGAACTGGCGCGACTCACGGGATGCAGGCTTCACCTGTTGCACATATCCACGGCGGGGACCGTTGAGCTCGTACGTAAAGCGAAGGCCGAAGGCCTGCGCGTTACCGCCGAGGCGACCCCACATCACTTTTCGATCACCGACTCCGCGCTCGAGAATTTCGATCCCAACTGCAAGGTGAACCCCCCTTTGCGCACCGATGACGATGTACGAGCTGTGATCGAAGGCCTACGCGACGGCACCATCGATGCGATCGCTACCGATCACGCCCCTCACGCACTCGAAGAGAAGGATCAAGAGTTCTCCTACGCGCCACCGGGGATGGTCGGTCTCGAAACAGCCTTGGGACTCGCGATCACCAAACTCGTGGAGCCGGGTCACTTGAGCATCGCCGAGGTCGTTTCCAGGATGTCCACGCAGCCTGCCGCGATCCTCGGTCTCGACCAACAAGGCAGGCTCGCTCGCGGCGCTACGGCGAACATCTGCGTCTTCGATCCCGCGGCAACTTGGCGGGTCGAGCCGTCGAGTTTCCGATCGCTCAGCCGCAACACACCCTTCAGGGGTTGGGAGCTTACGGGCAAGGTCGTCCATACGTTCTTCGAAGGCCGTGAGACCTCGAGAGACCAAGTAGCCGAACTGGAGAGCGCATGAGTGCATCGCGGCCCGTCCGGCTTGCTCTCCAAGACGGCACCGTGTTCGAAGGTGTCGGTTTCGGCGCTGAGGTGTCCGCCGCCGGCGAAGCTTGTTTCAACACCGGCATGACCGGCTATCAAGAGGTTCTTACGGACCCGAGCTATCACGGGCAGATCGTCACCATGACCTCGGTGCAGATCGGCAACACGGGCGTGAACGACCATGACGATCAATCGCGCCGCCCGTGGGTAGCCGGATTCGTGGTGCGGGATCTGTGCGAGCGCCACTCCTCGTGGCGAGCGACGGGCACGCTTGACGACTACCTCAAACGTCACGGGATACCGGGGATAACCGAGGTTGACACCAGGCGCTTGACCCGCCACCTGCGCGAAGCGGGGGCGATGAATGCTGCGATCGGCCCTGCCGAGGGTGATCCATCCGACCTGGTGGATCTCGCTCGGATGGCCCCAAGCATGATGGGACTCGATCTCGCCAAGGAAGTATCGACGATCGCGCCGTATCACTGGGGCCTTGAGGACCTCCACGAAAGGGCACGTGAGGGCTACGCGGCGGGCCGAGAATCCGCTCCCGCCACTGCGTCACTCATGACAAGCATGAACCATGACCGGCGCTTCAAGGTTGCTGCTCTCGATCTCGGGATGAAGCAGAACATCTTGGATCTGCTGGTGGCAACCGGGAACGAAGTGACGGTGTTGCCGGTTACAACCCCAGCCGGCGAGATCATCGGATCCGGTTACGACGGGGTGTTTCTCTCGAACGGCCCCGGCGACCCTGAGCCCGTCACCTATGCGATCGAGACCGTTCGTCGCTTGGTGGGATCGGTACCCGTGTTCGGGATCTGCCTGGGGCACCAGATCCTTGGACTGGCGCTAGGGGCATCTACCTTCAAGCTCAAATTCGGTCACCGGGGATCCAACCATCCGGTCAAGCGGGTCGGCAGAGATCACATCGAGATCACCTGTCAGAACCATGGGTTCGCGGTGGATCAGGCATCGATCGCCGCCACTGGAGCGACCCTGACGCACGTCAACCTCAACGACTCGACGGTCGAAGGTCTGGAGTTTCGCACCGACAAGGGACTGCAGGCGTATAGCGTGCAGTATCACCCCGAAGCCGGCCCGGGCCCCCACGATTCCCGCTACCTATTCGAAGAGTTCCGTACCTTGATGGAGACGTACCAGCCCGCCCAGCAGGCGTTGCGAGCATGAGCCGAAGGAGCAGAACGAGGTGACCATCGAGATCGAAGGTTTCGATCATGTCGCGATCACGGCGCCGGCCGAGCTAGAGGATGAAGTCATCGCCTGGTACGCCGATGTCATGGGTTTGAAGAGGATCGGAAAACCTGAAGGAACGCGCGTTCAAGGCGGATGGTTCGAGGTCGGCGGCCAACAGTTGCACATCCTCATCGATGAGCACAACCCGCCGAAGGACGCGCATTTCTGCATGGTGGTGTCGGATATCGATGCTTCGATCGAAACCCTTCGGGGGGCGGGGTGCCACATCGAGCAAGCGGCGGCGATCCCCGGCCGCCGACGCTTCTACACGCGCGATCCGGCTGGGAACCGGATCGAGATAACGGCCCACGACTGATGCCCAAGAGAACCGACATCCATAAGATCCTGATCATCGGATCGGGACCGATCGTCATAGGGCAGGCATGCGAGTTCGACTACTCGGGTGCTCAAGCTTGCAAGGTGCTGCGTTCAGAGGGCTACCAAGTCGTGCTGGTCAACTCGAACCCCGCGACGATCATGACCGACCCCGAGTTCGCCGACGGCACATACGTCGAGCCCATCACCGCGGAGTACGTGACGAAGATCATCGAACGGGAGCGTCCGGATGCATTGCTGCCCACGCTCGGTGGGCAGACGGGACTGAACACTGCGATCGAGCTTCACAACTCGGGCGTTCTCGAAGCCAATGGGGTCGAGATGATCGGCGCATCTCCGGAAACGATCCGTCGAGCCGAAGACCGGCGGCTCTTCAAAGAGACGATGGAGGATGCCGGCCTCGATCTGCCTCGCTCGAGTTTCGCCTATAGCGTGCAAGAGGCTCTGGATGTGGCGGAGACGTTGGGTTACCCGGTCGTGGTCCGCCCCTCCTACACGTTGGGAGGAGCCGGCGGAGGACTCGTCTATACGCCCGAGGAACTGGCTGGGGTTGCAGCCGATGGGATCCGGTTGTCGAGCATCGGGGAATGTCTGATCGAGGAGTCAGTGCTCGGCTGGAAGGAGTTCGAGCTCGAGCTCATGCGCGACCGCAACGATAACGTGGTCGTCGTTTGCTCGATCGAGAACTTCGACGCTATGGGCGTTCATACCGGTGATTCCGTGACGGTTGCCCCTGCCATGACACTGACCGACGTCGAGTTTCAGGGGATGCGTGACGACGGAGCGAAAGTGATGCGGGCGATCGGGGTCGAAACGGGTGGATCGAACGTCCAGTTCGCCGTCCAGCCCGAGACCGGGCGTCGCGTCGTTATCGAGATGAACCCGCGGGTGTCTCGTTCCTCGGCTCTGGCGAGTAAGGCCACCGGCTTCCCGATCGCAAAGATCGCGGCGAAGCTCGCCGTCGGATACACCCTCGACGAGATCCCTAACGACATCACACACAAGACACCGGCCAGCTTCGAACCCTCGATCGACTACGTAGTCGCCAAGGTTCCTCGCTGGGCTTTCGAGAAGTTCCCGGGTGCAGATGCGCGTCTGGGAACCAAGATGAAATCGGTGGGTGAGGCCATGGCTATCGGCCGCACCTTCGTAGAGGCGATCCAGAAGGCAGCGCGCTCGATCGAAACCGGGCAAGGCGGGGTTGGAGGCTACGTCTCCCACTTGTCGGAGCAGGAACTCGCGACGGCAGTGGCCGAACCGCGTGACGGCAGGCTCCACGCGATCGAAGAGGCCCTCTTCCGAGGTGGGTCCGTTGAAGACGTGGCTGAGGCGTCACGGGTCGACCCCTGGTTCGTCGCCCAGCTCGACCGGCTCGCGTCGATCCGCCGCGAGCTATCGGACCTAGAGGCCCCTGCTGAACTGGACGCAAGCACCCTCCGCCGGGCGAAACGAGCCGGGTTCTCGGACGTTCAGATCGCGCGGTTCTGCAGCGGCACCGAGGACCAGATCAGGTCTCTGCGCAAGGAGTTCGGCATCGTCCCCACATTCAAGACCGTGGACACCTGTGCTGCAGAGTTCGAAGCCGCGACCCCCTACCACTACTCGACGTACGAGGAAGAGGACGAAGTCACGGATTCGAACCGACGTAAGGTGCTGATCCTTGGGTCGGGCCCCAACCGGATCGGACAGGGCATCGAGTTCGACTACTGCTGTGTCCATGCAGCCTTCGCGCTTCGAGATGCCGGCTTCGAGACTTTGATGCTCAACTGCAACCCAGAGACTGTCTCTACCGATTACGACACCAGCGACCGTCTCTACTTCGAACCGCTGACATTCGAAGACGTGATGAACGTCGTCGAACGCGAGCAGCCCGAGGGTGTGATCGTGCAGCTTGGTGGGCAGACGCCTCTCAAGCTGTCGGGTGCGCTTGCCAGGGCAGGTGTTCCGATCCTGGGCACATCGCAGGACGCCATCGACCGAGCCGAGGACCGCGAGCGGTTCGGTGCCCTCCTCGCGGATCAATCCCTGCCTCATCCACCGAACGGCCTGGCCCGCTCGACCGAGGAAGCGAGGGCGATCGCACGATCGATCGGGTACCCCGTCCTGGTCCGCCCTAGCTACGTGCTGGGAGGCCGCGCCATGGAGATCGTCTATGAGGA
This sequence comes from uncultured Actinomycetes bacterium, assembly GCA_937863385.1. Classification (GTDB taxonomy): domain Bacteria; phylum Actinomycetota; class CADDZG01; order CADDZG01; family WHSQ01; genus CALMBW01. Next base: position 90,903 of record CALMBW010000021.1, read on the forward strand.
ATCATCTCTCGAGCGATACATGTCCACAGCCGCGCAGATCTCACCACAGCATCCGGTGCTGGTCGATCGCTTCCTCGAAGGGGCGGTTGAGGTAGATGTCGACGCTGTCTTCGATGGCGAAGAGCTGTACGTTGGCGGGGTCCTAGAGCACATCGAGGAGGCCGGTGTCCATTCTGGGGACTCGGCTTGTGCATGCCCACCGTTCACTCTCGCCGACGATCAGATCGCTACCGTCATCGACTACACCGAGACGATCGCGCGTGACCTCGGGGTACGAGGATTGATCAATATGCAGTTCGCCTTGAAGGACGACGATGTCTACGTGATCGAGGCGAACCCTCGTGCGTCGCGTACCGTTCCTTTCACGTCGAAGGTCACAGGGGTGCCCCTGGCGAAGGTTGCTTCGCGGGTCATGACCGGGTCCACGCTGTCTGAACTGAGGGCCGAAGGGATGGTTCCTGCTCGGAAGGTTGGCCACGAGGGCCTCTCTCACGTGGCGGTCAAAGAGGCGGTGATGCCCTTCGATCGATTCAGCGGCGTGGACGTGATCCTCGGCCCAGAGATGAGGTCGACGGGCGAGGTCATGGGCATCGACTCGAACTTCGGGATGGCCTTCGGCAAGGCCGAGGCGGGCGCCGGGGTCCGTCTGTCAACGAAGGGAACCGTCTTCGTTTCCGTCGCGAACCGTGACAAACGATCTGTGATCTTTCCGGCCAAGAAGCTCTCCGACCTTGGGTTCCATCTCGTTGCCACGCGCGGCACGGCCAAGGTGCTGCAACGGGCGGGGGTTCAGGTCGAGATCGTCGATAAACTCTCGGCCACCGCCGCGGCCGCCGGGGATGGGATCTTGCAACGCATCGCTGCTGGGGAGATAGACCTCATCTTCAATACCCCCTATGGCCGAGGCGCACGCACGGATGGATACTTCCTGCGTACGGCGGCGGTGCAAGCAGGTGTTCCATGCATCACTACGATGTCGGGGATGGCGGCCGCGGTGCAGGCCATCGAAGCTCTGATCGGTGGGGCGGTCGGAGTCCGAAGGCTACAGGAGTACCTCGCCGAGATCCCGGGGGACGCTTAGATGGCGATGATGATGGCAACGGGTGAGGTGCTAGGCCATAAGAAGTATGGCGAGCACTACCACTCGCTAACCATCGTTGCTCCCGATATCGGCGAGCGTGTCAAGCCCGGACAGTTCGTGAATATCCGCTGCGGCGAAGACCGGTCTAACATCCTTCGTCGACCGTTCTCTGTGTACCGAGTGCACAAGCGCGGTGGCTGGGCATCGACGATCGAGATCGTGTTCGATCTCCAAGGGCCGGGAACGCGCTACCTATCGCAGCTCCGGGGGCACTCCATAGTAGATCTGATCGGTCCTTTGGGCCGAGGGTTCGCGCTTCCCAAGAGAAGAGCACACTGTCTGCTGGTGGGTGGAGGTATCGGTGCCGCTCCATTGTTCTTCCTTGCAGATGAATTGCGCAATGAGGGCCATCGAGTAGACGTCATCCTCGGAGCGCGCAACTCGGGTCTCCTTCTCAATCAGATCGATGCTCGGCGCTTGGCCTCGGTCTGCAGGATCACCACGGAGGACGGAAGTGCGGGCGACAACGGCAGGGTCACCGACATCCTTGATGAAACGATCGAGAAGTGTCAGACGGAGGTGATCTATACCTGTGGTCCGCATCCCATGCTCGACGCGGTGACGAAGGTAGCGGTGTCCCATCGGATCCCTGTTCAGGTCGCCGTTGAAGAGCTGATGGCATGTGGGTATGGCGTTTGCATGACGTGTGTGATGCCACTGCGTAAGCCGGTCAAGACAACCAAAGAGTCGTCCAAGAAGGATGGCGGAGCGGGGGAAGAAGACGCTTTCGTCTACGCTCGGTCATGCACCGAGGGGCCCGTGTTCAATGGTGCCCACGTCATCTTCAACGGCACGCCCGACCTCGTCTCCGACGTCGAGCTCGCACCAGCTGGGACCCCCATACGCCAAAGTCCCATAGGGGATCTCGATGACGAACTCGCACCACCCGGGAACTGACGTGGGCGAGCCGGATCTTTCTGTACAGCTTGGGTCGATCTCGTTGTCCAACCCCATCCTCGTTGCTTCGGGGACCTTCGGCGCAGGGCGGGAGGGATCTAACTTCATCGATGTTTCCAAACTCGGCGGGATCATCGTCAAATCGATGACGCTCAACCCCTGGAAGGGAAAACCGACACCGAGGATGACAGAGACTCCTTCGGGGATGCTCAACGCGATCGGTATCCAGAACAAGGGTGTGGACCACTTCCTCGCGGAGGATCTCCCGTGGCTCATGAAGCGCGAGGCGACCGTGTTTGCATCCATCGCCGGGAACACCGTGGAAGAGTTCGTCCGGGTTGCCGACAAGCTCCGAACGGGAGCGCGTGGGATCGCAGGTGTCGAAGTGAACATCTCGTGCCCGAACCTAGAGGATCGCAACAACATGTTCTCTCACTCGACGACCTCGACGGCAGCCGTGGTTGAAGGGGTCAAGAAGGCGCTGCCCAGGGTTCCGGTATTTCCCAAGCTCTCGCCCAATGTGACTTCGCTACCCGAGATCGCTTCGGCTGCACTCGAAGCGGGCGCGGACGGATTGTCCTTGATCAATACGGTGTTCGGCATGGCGATCGACATAGAGACCCGCCGGCCGAAGCTTGCAGGAACCATGGGGGGTCTCTCCGGTCCCGCTATCCGCCCGATCGCCGTCCGTGCTGTGCACGAGGTTCACAGAGCCTTCCCGCACGTTCCTTTGATAGGCCAGGGCGGGGTCGCCGATGCTACCGATGCCTTGGAACTGATGCTGGCGGGAGCAAGCGCAGTCGCGGTAGGGACGATGAATTTCGTTAACCCAAGGAGCGCGCGCGACATCTGTGCTGGGATCTCCACCTACATGAAGACCCACAGGCTCACTGATCTTTCCGAGCTCGTTGGTGCCCTCAAACTGGAGGACTGACACGATGCTCAGGTTGACCAACCCCATCTGCGTTGCGCTCGACTCACGCGACCCCGACCGCGTCGCATCGGTAGCCGCAGCGACGGAGCCACACGTCGGGATGTTCAAAGTAGGACTAACCACGTACGTGGCCTTCGGGTCATACCTGACCGCGTCATTGGCCGCGCGCCTCCCGGTGTTCTTGGATCTGAAGCTTCATGACATCCCAGCACAAGTAGCCGGAGCGGTTCGCTCGGTGGCTGCCACAGGGGCATCTTTGGTGACGATCCACGCGTCCGGCGGAGCCGAGATGATCAGGGCTGCGGTTGACGCAGCCGGCGACGTGACCGTGCTAGCAGTTACCGTCCTGACGAGCATGGACGACCCGGCTTTGACCGAGATAGGCATGACCGGCCCTACCGAGAAAGCTGTCCTAACGCTTGCCGAGCTGGCCATCTCCAATGGGGCGCACGGTCTGGTGTGCTCGCCACTCGAGGTCGAGGCGATCCGAGCTCGATTCGGACCGCAGGCCGAAGGGGGACCCTTGCTCGTGGTTCCGGGCATCCGGCCGCCTGGGAGCGACCGCGGTGATCAACGCCGGACCTTGACGCCGGGGCAAGCACTGGCAGCGGGAGCCGACGTGCTGGTCATCGGACGACCGATAACGGGATCTGACGATCCCGCACGCGCAGCAGCCTCGCTGGCGCAGGAGCTGACGTGAACCGGACCGAGATCCTTTCGGTGCTGGAGGAGAGGGGTGCGGTCATGCGCGGCCACTTCCGGTTGTCATCGGGCCGTCACTCAGATCTCTTCGCCCAGAAGTTCCGGGTGCTGGAACATCCAGGGCTGGCACAGTCGTTCGGTCAACATCTGGCCGAGATGTTCGACGAGCCCTACGACTCGGTTGCCTCGCCTGCGATCGGAGCGCTTGTTTTGGGTTTCTGCACAGCGCTCGCGGCGCATAAGCGTTTCGTGTTCGCGGAACGCGTGGACGATCAGATGGTGTTCCGCAGAGGCTTCTCCTTCGAACCCAAAGAACGGGTTCTGGTCGTCGAGGATGTCGTTACAACCGGGGGGTCGGCCCGAGAAGTCGTCGATCTGATCCGCTCGCAAGGAGCAGAAGCTATCGGGGTTGGGGTTCTTATCGACCGAAAAGATGCCGCCCGCGCAGACATCGGCGTACCTCTCAAGGCCCTCGTCTCGCTGCCTTCCGAATCTTGGGAGTCGGATGAATGCCCGCTGTGTCAGCGGGGCGAACCTTTGACAGATCCAGGGTCGCGGCGAGCCGCCGCCGGCTAGGCCAGCAGGCAAAGCACGGTCGACAGGTCACAACGGACCTCTATAATCCGCGACGGTTCTGGAACCCCCCGGATGGTGGAGGAGGTTCAGTTCCCATCTGACCGAACCGATCGAGGAGGACACATCTGATGCCGCTGCCTCCGCCGCTCTCTGATGAACAGCGTCGACAGGCTCTCGAGAAAGCCGCCATCGCCCGGCGTAAGCGCGCCGAGCTGAAGGAACAGCTGAAGTCCGGCAGGCTCACCTTGCGCGAGCTACTCGATCGTGTTGCCGATGACATCGTCGGAAAGATGAAGGTGTCGACCGTCCTGGAATCTCTTCCCGGCGTTGGCCGCGTTAGGGCCCGCAAGATGATGGAGAAGCTAGACATCTCCGACTCTCGCAGACTGAGGGGTCTGGGCCAGAAGCAGAGAGAGAACCTGCTCCAAGAGTTCGCCCGCAGGTAGCGGGGTGGCCAAGCCAGCCCCGCTGATAGTCGTTTCCGGGCCCTCCGGCGCCGGCAAGGGGACCGTGGTGAAGCGCTTGCTGGAGATGCGCCCCGATGTCTTCGTGTCGGTGTCGGCGACGACCCGGCCCGCTCGCAGCGGCGAGCGCCATGGGACCGACTATCTGTTCGTTTCCACCCAGCGCTTCCTCGCGATGCGGGACAGGGGTGAGTTCTTGGAGTGGGCAGAGGTGTACGGGAACCTCTACGGCACCCCCCGCGCTCCGATCGAAACGGCACTGTCACAAGGCAGGACGGCGCTTGCCGAGCTGGACATCCAGGGGGCCCAGGCGACCAAACGGGCCAAACCCGATGCCGTCCTGGTATTCATCGAACCCCCCTCGCTCGAGGATCTCGTCCTACGCCTGAGGGGCAGGGGTACGGAGGACGCAGAATCACTGTCGCGCCGGGTGAAAGCCTCCTACGAGGAGGTCAAAGCGAAGGGGGTCTACGACCACATCGTGGTCAATTCGGTGGTGGAGACGGCTGCTGGTGAACTTCTCCGTATACTTGAGGAACAAGAGAAAGCCCGGCGCTGAACGGCGCGCCCTGAGGCGCTTCTTACGAGCCGATGGAAGGAACCCTGCTGTGATCGAACCCAAGATCGAGAATCTGTTGGAGCGCGTTGACTCCAAGTACACGTTGGTCATCCTCACCGCCAAGCGCAGCCGTCAGATCAACTCCTATTTCTCCCAGCTGGGGGAGGGCATCGCCGAGTTCGCTCCACCTCAGATCCCGCTCAGCCCCGACCGCGCCCCCAAGCCACTGTCGATCTCGATGCAGGAGGTATCAGAGGGCCTGGTCACCTACGAGCACACCGACCCGGGTAAGTAAGAAGACCCCTGGGATGCAGGACCTCCACGAGGCGTTCGGCGGAAAGAAGATCGTTCTCGGCGTCACCGGAGGGATAGCGGCATACAAGGTGGTCCAGGTGGCGCGCGACATGGCGCAATTGGGGGCCGATGTACGGGTGGTGATGACCCGCTCGGCCGAAAGATTCGTCGGACAGCAGACATTCGCAGCTCTCTCGGGCCACCCGGTTCTTACTTCCCTGTTCTCGAGCGGCGCGGACGTGCCTCACGTCGAGCTCGCCAGAGGTGCCGACCTTGCGATCCTCGCCCCTGCGACCGCTAACTCCATCGCCAAAGTGGTGGCGGGGATGGCCGACGACAGCCTGTCGGCAACCTTTTTGACCGTCACCTGCCCCGTGCTGATCGCTCCCGCGATGCACACCGAGATGTGGCAGAACCCCGCAACCGAGCACAACATGGCCGTACTGGCCGGCCGTGGTTACTACATCGTCGGCCCTACATCCGGTGCCTTGTCCTCCGGCGACGAAGGGATGGGCCGGATGGTCGAGCCTGCCGAGATCGTTTCGGAAGCTGCAGAGATACTCGCTCGGACCAGCTCACTAACCGGCAAGCGATTCCTCATCACCGCGGGAGGAACCCGCGAGGCTATCGATCCGGTTCGTTACATCGGAAATCACTCGTCTGGTCGTATGGGCTACGTGCTTGCCGAGGAGGCCGCACGCCGAGGTGCGAAAGTGATCCTCGTGTCTGGGTCGACGCACCTGATCCCTCCCGTCGGCGTCGAAGTCGTAAAGGCATCCTCGGCCCAGGAGATGCACGATGCCGTGCTCGCACATGCATCGGATGCCGATGTGATCGTCAAAGCGGCTGCGGTGGCCGATTTCCGGCCTGAGATCGCTGCAGATTCGAAGTTGAAGAAGGACGCCGGCCCCCCCGAAGTGAGGCTGGTGCCGACGGTCGACATCCTCAAGGAGCTGGGCCACAGCTCGGGACTTCGTAAGCCCGGGGGGATCCTCGTTGGCTTCGCCGCCGAAACGGTGCGAGACGAAGAACAACTCGTCGAGCTTGCTCGTCACAAGCTCGAGATCAAGGGTGCCGACATGGTGGTTGCCAACCAGGTAGGCGTGCCCGACTCGGGTTTCGAAGTACCAACCAATCGGGCCGTGATCGTTACGCGAACCGACGTGGACCGCCTTGGGTTGGTCACGAAACTCGGTCTGGCCAAGCGGCTGTTGGACGACATCGCCGGGCTCCTCTAGGACCCGGCGCCGGCTGGGCTGCGACCTGCAGCTAGATGTTGGCCGCCCGGGGGCGCACTACTATGGGACCGACAAGTTCCTCGATCGTGGGAGAACCCGACCTTGATCTCTAGTGACAGACTGGCTCCATTCACCTCCGAATCGGTGACCGAGGGGCATCCAGACAAGCTTGCCGATCAGATCTCGGACGCGGTCTTGGACGAGATCTTGTCCCAAGACCCCTTCGCCAGGGTGGCCTGCGAGACCTTTCTGACGACAGGACTCGTCGTCGTCGGCGGCGAGATAACCACCACCACCTACGTTGACGTGCCGTCGGTTGTCCGCAGAACCATCACAGACGTGGGGTACACATCGTCGCGGATCGGGTTCGACGGCGAGACTTGCGGCGTGTCGATAACCATCCAGGAGCAAAGTCCAGATATCGCTACCGGAGTCGACGCTTCCTACGAAGCGCGGACCGGAACGGATGCCGGCTCGGACCTTGACGGCCAGGGTGCAGGGGATCAGGGGATGATGTTCGGGTACGCCACCAATGAGAACGACGATCTGATGCCCATGCCGATCTGGTTGGCGCATCGGTTGGCCCGCCGGCTCTCGGAGGTACGCAAGGCTGGGATCCTCCCTTACCTGCGTCCCGATGGGAAGGTCCAGGTGACGATCGGCTACGCCGGTGGGGTGCCCAAGACCTTGGAGACCGTCGTCGTCTCTACGCAACACCAGCCCAACGTCGATATCGAAACCCTTCTGAAACCGGATCTCGTACAGCACGTTATCGAGCCCTTGCTTCCACACGAACTCGACGCTTCCGATCTGAAGGTGCTGGTGAATCCGACGGGGGTCTTCGAGATCGGTGGACCACGTGCCGATACCGGGCTGACCGGTCGCAAGATCATCATCGACACTTACGGCGGTATGGCCCGCCATGGTGGTGGCGCCTTCTCAGGCAAGGACCCGACGAAGGTCGACCGCTCCGCCGCTTACGCGGCGAGATGGGTTGCCAAGAACGTGGTTGCTGCTGGTCTGTCCGACCGTTTCGAGATGCAGGTCGCTTATGCGATCGGTGTAGCGCGTCCGGTCTCGGTCTTACTCGAGACGTTCGGTACCGAGCACGTCGATCCGGTAAAGATCGCTTCCGCAGTGGATGAAGTCTTCGATTTGAGGCCGGCTGCCATCATCCGAGACCTAGATCTTCGCCGTCCCATCTACCGGAACACAGCGGCTTACGGACACTTCGGCCGCTCCGACAAGGACTTCAGCTGGGAGTCAACAGAGCGCGCCGAGGAACTCAAGCGACTCTGCTCGTAGCCGAGGTCGTTCCGCTCGTCCCAGCTTGGGGCGTCGACCGGACCTTCTCGTACGCGATCCCACCCGGCCTTGAGGTAACGGCAGGTTCCCTGGTTCGGATCCCCTTCGGGTCAAGGACCATCCGCGGCGTCGTAGCAGGGGTAGGCGTCGCCGGAACCGAACCGGAACGAGCGATCGCAAGCAAGGTGGTAGAGGCACCGGTTTGCGACACTCGTCTGATCGAGACCCTGCAGTGGGTGGCAGAGAGGTACACGACACCCATAGGTGCAGTCTTTAGCCGTGTCGTTCCTCCCCGTGTCCGGGTGACCGCGCGTTCGAGCGTGAGACCCCCACACCAGCCCTACATCCGAGACGGGATCGAAGGAGCCAAGCTGCTAGACAACGCATTGCGCAACTGCACCGGCGGCGTCTTCTGTGTCGAGACGATGGGGAGCTATGCCGACGAGGTTGTCGCTCTGGTCACCACACTGGGAGCAGGTCAGGCGATCGTCTGCGTACCTGAGGTCAGGTGGGGCTCTGATGTACTCGACCGGATGGAGGAGCTTGGTGGGGTTCGTTTGGATTCCGCGGTTGCTCCGTCGGTACGTAGCGAGGCGCTTCTCTCTATGGCCTCGGGCGCGTCTCTGGGGGCCGGTGGCCGGGCTGCCGTTCTGGCCCCGGCCCCCGATCTCCAACTGATGGTCCTGATCGACGAGGGCAATATCGCCCTCAAAGAGGATCGGTCGCCGCGTTTCGACGCTCGTGCTGTGGCGCTTCATCGTTGTGCTGTGGCGGGGGCGGTCTGCGTTTCGTTGGGCAGGACGCATCGATTGGAATCGGTACACCTCGTGGCTCAACAACGAGCGGTGATGGTGCGTCCCGCCCGCGATCTAGCTCGCAAGGCACTGCCCGTCATCGAACTCTGCGAACCGGATGACGACGGCTACTCAAAGCGGACGCGTGCCGCGATCGCGGGTGCTCTTGGCTCGAAGGGCCGGGTGGGGATCCTTACCCCTCAGGCGGGCTACGCACGATCGCTGTGGTGCGCGACGTGCAGACGATCGGTCCGTTGTCCCCGCTGCGAGGCCGGAGTGAGCTACGACAGGTCGTCACGTTCGGCGCGGTGCCCGCGTTGCTCCTTCACGGCGCGAGCGCCCGACGTTTGTCCCCACTGCTCGTCGATAGACCTGAAGTACCTGGGGGCGGGGAGCGAGCGGTTGGAGGAGCAGCTTGGCAAGATCTTCCCACGCGCGCGCGTTACGCGTACGGACCGACAGACACTCGATCATCTGGACGAGGTCATAGATCACGATGACGCCGACATCTACGTGACTACCTGGATCGGGACCAAGCAAACCCTGCGTCCCGATGTCGACCTGGTAGTGGTCCTCGATGCCGATCGCATGATCCGGCGGCCGGAGCTACGTGCAGCCGAGGATGCCTTCCAAGCCTTGAACGAGATGGCTGCCTGGGCGGGTCCGGCCTCGGACGGTGGCCGATTGGTCATCCAAACCCGAGAACCAACCCACCCTGCACTACAGGCACTCATGCGGGGAGACACTACGTTCTTCTACGAACGCGAGCTAGAGCTCCGCCAAGACCTCGGATATCCACCGTTCACCGAGCTCATCAAAGTCCAGGCGAGCGGTCCGGCAGCGGGAGCGCTCTTCGACAGGGTGAAGGAGCTGGCGCAGCAGCACGGCGCGACAGCCCTGGGACCGGTGGAGATCTCCCGAGGCGATTCGAGGGTTGAGGAGCTGCTGCTGAAGTGCCCCGACACCCAGGAGATCGCCCGCGCGCTGCGGGTTATCCTGCCCGACGTGCCCAAGGGATCGACGCTGAAGATAGACGCCGACCCTCGCTAAGGAAAGGAATCACCTCGTGGCGGTGCTAGCGATCAGAACGTTCGGGGACCCCGTTCTCCGTTCGCCTGCCACCGACGTCCAAGAGATCACCGAGATCCACCAAAGGTTGATCGCAGACATGTTCGACACGATGCGGGACGCCCCGGGTGTGGGCTTGGCCGGCCCACAGGTGGGGGTCATGGAGAGGATCTTCGTTTACGAGGCCTCCGAGGACGATAGTGGGGTGCTCATCAACCCGAAGATCGTGAACCGCTCGGGTGAGACTGAGATCGACGACGAAGGCTGCCTCTCTCTTCCCGGTCTTTTCTACCCGGTAGAGCGTTCCACCTCGATCGTCGTGGAGGCGCTGGATGAGAAAGGTGAACCTGTAACGATCGCCGCTAGCGACTACAAAGCGCGCATCTTCCAACATGAGATCGATCACCTCGACGGTGTGTTGTTCATCGATCGCCTGACCGACGAAGATCGTCGCGACGCCCTACGTGCTCTGCGTGACCAAGCTCTCGGCTTTCCTTCAGTCCCCGTAGCGGGTCACGGAGAGGACACGTTCTGAGACTCGTGTTCTTCGGCACGCCCGATTGGGCGGTGCCGAGCCTGCGAGCGCTCGTCTCTACCGGAGCCGATGTCGCCGCGGTGGTGACCAATCCTGACAGACCTGCAGGGCGAGGTTACGAGCTGTCACCCCCTCCAGTGAAGCTTGCAGCTTTGGAACTCGGGTTAGAGGTCGTTCAACCCAAGAGTGCCCGTGATCCGGAGTTCGAGGCCTGGTTACGTGGCGCCGCCCCAGATGTGTGTGCAGTGGTGGCGTACGGAAAGATCCTCCCAAGGAGCCTCCTCGAGGTTCCCAAGTGGGGATTCGTGAACCTGCATTTCTCACTCCTGCCGAAGTATCGGGGGGCAGCACCCGTTCAGAGAGCGGTGATGGAAGGGTGTGACCGGACCGGTGTCGCGATCATGGTTCTCACAGAAGGGATGGACGAAGGCCCCGTTCTGAGCATGGCCGAGGTCTCCATCGAGCCGGAGGAGACCGCAGGTGATCTAGGGGAAAGACTGGCCCGGATCGGGGCGCCCCTGCTCGCAGAGACCGTCGAGAGCTACCTCGCCGGCCGACTTGAGCCTCGGGAGCAAGATCACGATGCCGCCACTTACGCCCCCAAGATCACCTCGGACGAAGCCAGGATCGATTGGACACGCCGCGCAGGAGAGATCGTTTCCCAGGTGCGGGGCTTGAATCCGGCACCGGGAGCCTGGACCATCGCGGGTGACGTCCGCTTGAAGGTGCATCGAGCGAGTGTGACGAAAGGTTCGGGAGCTCCAGGGGCAGTGCTGGACCCTCAGACGCTGGTGGTGGCGGCCGGCGACGGTGCGGTGAGGCTCGACGTCGTGCAGCCCGCGGGCAAGAAACAGATGGAGGGTTCCATGTTCTCTCGCGGGGCGCGTTTGCCGAACGACGCCAGGCTCGGTTAGGTACGGTGACTCCATGCGACGAGTGAAACTGGCCCCTTCCATCCTTACGGCAGACTTCGCCCGTTTGGGCCAGGAGATGGCATCGGTCGACGGGCTGGTCGATTGGTTCCATCTGGATGTGATGGACGGCCACTACGTTCCTAACCTCACCTTCGGCCCCGACGTGGTGGCCGCGGTGCGCGGGGAGGTGGAGACGCCCTTCCACGTCCATCTCATGATCGACAACCCGCTGGAGTTCGCCGGTCGATTCGTAGAGGCGGGGGCCCGGCGCATCACCTTTCACCCCGAAGTCACACCCGATCCGTCTGCGGCGATAAAGGAGATCCGTGCCGCGGGTGCCGAGGTAGGTCTCGCTATCCATCCGGACATCACGGTCGAAACGGTACGAAAGCACCTTTCAGAGGTCGATCTCATCCTCGTGATGACGGTCCGACCTGGGTTCGGCGGACAGAGGTTCATGAACGAGATGGTCCCGAAGATCGCAGAAGTGAAAGGCTATGTTGAGGATGAGGCTCTGGATGCCGAAGTAGAGGTAGACGGTGGCGTCAACCTGAGCACCGTGAACGAAGTGGTGGCCGCGGGTGCCGATATCGTCGTCGCAGGCAGCGCCATCTTCGATGGGGTTGACGCACCCGCTGCCGCGGCACGCCTTATAGAGAGGCTCGAAGGGTTGAGGGTCGGTAATGAGTGAAGGACGGGAACTGATCCTCGTCGCAGACGACGACGAGGACATAGTTAGGTTCGTCGAGGTGAACCTCCGCCTCGAGGGCTTCGAGGTGCACACCGTCTCCGACGGTGAGGCTGCCTTGCACGCTGCCTATGACCTGATGCCGGAATTGGTCTTGCTCGACGTGATGATGCCGAAGCTAGACGGCTTCGAGGTCTGCCAGCGCTTGCGCAGCGACTCTCGCACCAAACATCTCTCCGTGATCATGCTCACCGCGAAGTCCCTGTCTGCCGACAAGGTCGTGGGGCTGACCGCGGGGGCGGATGACTACATGATCAAGCCGTTCGACCCCATCGAGCTCGTAGCTCGGGTCAAGTCCGCTCTACGCCGCAGCAAGACGATGCGCGGTCTGAACCCACTGACGCAACTGCCGGGCAACGTCGAGGTCCAGGAGCAGGTGCAGAAACGGGTGGAGGATGTCGAGCCATTCGCCCTGCTCTATATCGACCTGGACAACTTCAAGTCGTTCAACGATCACTACGGCTTCCTGCGTGGCGACGAGGTCATCAAGTTGCTGGCTGCTTGCGCGCGTGACGCTCTTGACGCCCATGCAGGGATCGGTTCGTTCGTGGGTCACATCGGCGGGGATGACTTCGTTGCCATCGTTCCACCAGAGGTTGCAGAACCGATGGCCAAGGATCTGATCGCCCGTTGGGACCAAGCGGTGCTTACACACTACGATCCCGAGGATGCGGAGCGCGGCTACATAGAGGTGGGGGATCGCAAGGGTGACTTGCACAGATACCCGCTGACCACCGTGTCCATCGGGATCGCAACGAACTCCCAAAGGCCTATCCAGTCGCACTGGGAGGCTTCGGAGATCGCAGCAGAGATGAAAGCCTTCGCTAAGCGAGAAGCCCGCTCGACGTATGCGATCGATCGCCGCCGCGCGCCTGGAGATGAAGCCGGCGAAGAGGTGACGAGGACCGAGTCCGGGGCACGTTCCTAGGCTGGGAAAGGAATCTCCGGCCGCTGCCTGCGGTTATCATCTTCAGCAGGTCAAACCAACCTCTTCGGGGCAGGGTGAGATTCCCGACCGGCGGTTACAGTCCGCGAGCCTTGAGGTGAGAAGCCACCACCTCAACGGTTGACCCGGTGAGATCCCGGGACCGACGGTTAAAGTCCGGATGGGAGAAGAGGTGTCGAGCCGTTCGCGTGTGCGCGAGCGGTCCGATGCTGCGTATCCATCGCCCCGCAGAGCCGGAAACGGGAGCGATGATGGGTCAACCCGGCGACATCGAACACATGCAGCGGGCTATCGAACTCGCGCGCCTCGCTCCGTACACTTCGCCTAATCCTCGCGTCGGTTGTGTTCTGACGCGAGGATCCGAAGTGATCGCCGAGGGATATCACCGAGGTGCCGGGTCCTCTCATGCCGAGATAGAGGCCCTTTCTGGCTGCGACGCCACCGGGTCAACGATGTTCGTCACCCTGGAACCCTGCACCGTTGAAGGCCGAACACCCCCTTGTGCACCCGTCGTATCGCGAGCGGGTGTTGGACGGGTCGTGGTTGCAATGACCGATCCCGATGAGCGGGTTTCGGGCAAAGGGGTTGAGGCACTGCGCGCAGCCGGGGTCGAGGTTGAGGTGGGATTGTGTGCAGAAGAAGCGTCCGAGCTGAACCGAGCCTACGTTCATCAACGGACCACCGGGCGGGCTCTTCTGACCCTCAAGCTTGCGCTGAGCCTGGACGGACGTTTCGCTGCCGCCGACGGTTCGTCGCGTTGGATCACATCCGAGGCCACCAGGGCGTACGTGCACGAGCGGCGGGTCGAAGCCGGAGCCGTGATGACGGGCTCCGGGACGATCCTTGCCGATGATCCGTCGCTAGACGTACGTGCGGTGATGGCCGATCGTCAACCGCTCAAGGTCGTGCTCGATGGCCGTGGGCGTGTTCCGGTTTCCGCACGGATCTTCTCGTCTCCCGGTGACGTGATCATGGTGACCACAGACCGGAGCACGCACGAGGTTCAGACGGCCTGGAAACAGGCAGGCGCAGAGGTGCTGATAGCGCCAGAGACGGCAGGCAAGATCGATGTCACCCACGTTCTGAGCCAACTCGGGCAACACGGCGTGCTCGAGGCGTTCTGCGAGGCCGGACCGGAACTGGCGTCTGCCCTCATCGCCGCCGACCTGGTCGACCGGCTCGAGGTCCACCATGGCCCCCTAGTGCTGGGTGCGGGCCACACTTTGAGGGGTATCGGCGCCGACTCGATCTCTGATGCCAAACGATTCGTAACCAGGTCACTTCGCCGGATCGCTGATGACGTGGTGATCACTCTGGAGAAGAAGTAGTTGTTCACCGGGATCGTGGTGGATCGGGGAACCGTGCGGCGGGTGCGGGGTCGCGGGGTCGTCACCTTGCAGATCGAGTCTGGAGAGATCGCGCGCGATCTCAGACTCGGCGAATCGGTTGCCGTGAACGGTGTCTGTTTAACGGCCACCAGTACGGGACGGCGGCGATTCGAAGTCGAGGTTATGGGCGAAACCTTGGAGAGGTCGACGATCGCGTCGCTCAAGCGAGGCTCGAACGTGAACCTCGAGCTGGCTATGCGACTCAACGAGCGCCTCGGTGGCCACCTCGTCCAAGGGCATGTGGACGGCATCGCGACCGTGACCCGGATCGAGGACGACGACGGAGCGCGACGTGTGTGGTTCTCGGCTTCCGAAGAGTTGCTCGGCTACATGGTTGCAAAGGGGTCTGTCACGCTCGACGGGGTCTCTCTAACGATCGTCGAGGTAGGGCACACGACCTTTCAGGTCGCTCTCATCCCGCACACCCTGGAAGTAACCACACTCGGGCACCTCGAGGTCACGACGAAAGTCAACGTCGAAGTCGACATCTTGGCGAAGTACGTAGAGCGCTTGATGGCAAGGAGCTGACATGGAACTAGCACGGATCGAAGTAGCGATCGAGGAGATCAAACAGGGCCGGATGGTCGTCGTGGTGGACGATGAAGACCGCGAGAACGAGGGCGATCTGATCTTCGCCGCCGAGAAGGTGACGCCGGACCTGATCAGCTTCATGGTCAATCACTGCTCGGGCATCATCTGTGTCCCGATGGAGGCCCAGCGGCTCGACGAGCTCAAGCTGCCGTTGATGTCGTCCGAAAACACCGAGGCTATGCGCACCGCTTTCACCATCAGCGTAGATGCGGCTCATGGGGTCACCACCGGTATCTCGGCCGCGGACCGGGCGCGCACCATAGAGGCGCTCCTAGACCCCAAGAGTGCACCCGGAGACCTAGCCCGGCCCGGGCATATCTTTCCGCTGCGGTACACCCCCGGCGGAGTTCTCCGGCGTGCCGGTCACACCGAAGCAGCCGTCGATCTTGCTCGGATGGCGGGCCTCTATCCGGCGGGGGTTCTATGCGAACTCGTCAATGCCGATGGAACCATGCAACGTATGCCGGACCTGATGGCATTCGCCGCCGAGCACGACCTGAAGGTCATCACCATCGCAGACATGATCAAGTACCGGCGCCGAAGCGAGAAGCTCGTTGAACGTGCCACGGAAGCGCGCATCCCCACCGCCTTCGGAGAGTTCCGAGCCATCGCATACGACAGCCACGACGGGCGCGAGCACATGGCGCTGGTAAAGGGAGAGCCAGCCGGCAAGCAGGACGTGTTGGTTCGGGTCCATTCGGAATGTTTCACCGGCGATGTGCTCGGCAGCATCCGCTGTGACTGCGGCACGCAGCTTGCCGACGCGATGAAGAAGATCGACGAGGAAGGCCAGGGCGTGATCGTCTACATACGCGGTCATGAGGGCCGGGGTATCGGACTGCGGCACAAGCTCGAGGCCTACGCCTTGCAAGATCAAGGTCTCGATACCGTCGAAGCAAACGTCGAACTGGGCTTTGCGCCCGACTCCCGTGACTACGGCGTTGGGGCACAGATCTTGGTCGACCTAGGTATCAGTACGATGCGGTTGCTGACCAACAACCCAACCAAGAGGGCTGGTCTGGAAGGCTACGGTCTAGAGATCACCGACAGGGTGTCGCTGCAGTCGGCCCCCAACCCAGAGAACATCCGGTACCTGACCACCAAGAAAGAGAAGCTCGGACATCTGCTCGACTCCTTAGCCGAGTCGTCGATGACGAAAGAGGAGGACCGATGACCACCATCTTGCAAGGATCCTTCGACGCTAGAGATCTTCGCGTCGCGATCGTTGCTTCGAGGTTCAACGAGACCATCGCCCGCCGTCTTGTTGCCGGCGCCGAGGACTGCCTCACTCGCCACGGTGTTGGGCCGGACCGAGTGACCATCGCATGGGTCCCGGGCGCTTTCGAGCTTGTTGGCGTCGCCAAACGTTTCGTGGAGTCCGGTGAGGTGGATGCCGTCATCGCGATCGGGGTCGTCATCCGCGGCGAGACCGCCCACTTCGAGTATGTGTCGGGGCAGGCGATGAACGGTATCGGTGCGCTCGCTGCGGCCGGTGATATCCCGGTCACCTGTGGGATCTTGACGACCGAAACGACCGAACAAGCTGCCGACCGAGCCGGCGGAAAGATGGGAAACAAAGGGTTCGAGGCGGCAGCCGCGGCCATCGAGATGGCTCAGTTGTATACGCAGCTTCCGAAACCATCGTTGCGGCGAGAGCTGTAGTCGTGCTGAAACTCGTCGTACCGAAGGGTTCTCTAGAGAAAGCCACGTTCGAGCTCTTCGAGGCTGCGGACCTGAAGATCAACCGGGGGAGCGATCGCGATTACAACGGCTCGATCGATGACCCACGGATCGCTTCCGTTTCGGTTCTGCGTCCCCAAGAGATCCCCGTCTATGTCGAAGATGGGTATTTCGATCTGGGAGTGACGGGAGAAGACTGGATCGCCGAAACCGGAAGCCAGGTCGTGAAGGTCACCGCTCTCAACTACTCGAAACAAACCGACCGCCCCGTGAAACTCGTCCTGGCGGTGCCGAGAGATGCCGGTATCACCGAACCGCAGCAGATGAAGCCAGAGTCCCGCATCTCGACGGAGTTCCCTAATCTGACGAAGCGCTTCTTCGATGAGCTCGGGATACCGGTGAGGGTCTTCCTGTCCTATGGAGCCACCGAAGCCAAGGTTCCCGAGATCGTGGATGCCATCGTTGACCTCACAGAGACCGGTTCGACCCTCAAACGCAACGGGATGGAGATCGTCCACGTGCTCCTGGAGTCGCGAACCCAGTTGATCGCGAACCCGTCCGCCTACGAGGACGCCGAGAAACGGCGCGCGATCGAAGACCTGAAGATCCTGTTGCTAGGGGCCGTTGACGCTCGTGGCAAGGTGCTGGTCAAGCTCAACGTTTCGAAGGCCAGTCTGGACGAAGTGGTGGCTCTGCTGCCGGCCATGCGTGCACCGACCGTGAGCGAATTGGCAGAAACCGGCTTCTTCGCGGTCGAAACGGTAGTGGCGAAGAACACGATCAACACCCTCATCCCACAGCTGAAGGCGCTCGGTGCCGAGGACATCTTGGAACTCCCGGTTACCAAGATCATCCCTTGAGCGACCGCTCGGGGAAAGGGACGAATCGCATACCCGTCGCCACACTGTGCTACGGTTCTCGGCGGTTGAAGCGGGGGTTGTCGCACAGCGAATCGTCACTGTGGGCCCTCGTGCAGGAAAGGAAGTGGAAGTAGTGGCTCAAGGTGTAGTCAAGTGGTTCAGCAATGAAAAGGGTTACGGATTCATCTCCCAGCCCGACGGAGAAGATGTGTTCGTTCACTTCTCGGCGATCCAGACCGAGGGCTACAAGTCCCTCGAAGAGGGTCAGTCGGTTGAGTTCGACGTGACCGAAGGTCCTAAGGGCAAGCAAGCTTCGAACGTTCGCCCCAACTGATCATCGACGTCTAAAGACAGCGGCCTCCTTCGGGGGGCCGTTGCCGCGCCCGCCTACTCTGCGCCCGCCGGGGGTCCCGCCACCCTTTGTGCGAACGCCATCTGGAGCTGAGCCAGGGTCTGACGAAGAGGCTGCTCTGCTTCTCCGAGCTTGCTCCCGGTTTCTTTGAGGATCCCGGCGAGCGCGTCGATACACAGTTGAGCATCGGCGGGGTCGCCCATCTCCAGCTTGGTTGCCGCGATGTTGGCAAGACTGACGGCCGAGTTCAGGACCCAATCACTGGACGGTCTCCGCACGATCTCCTCGGCGATGGCGCGGGCTTCTGCCTCTGCCTCTGGGGTCCACACTTGGCCGCCTGGGCCTTGCGCTTCAGCGGGCGGGGGCTCCGTCTGCTGGGGGGTTCCGGCCGGGGTAGGTCGATGGGGCTCCGCCGCAGCAAACTCCGACGCCTCGCGCTCCGGCGTAGAAGAGGGTGAACCGGGAGCTTGCTTGGGCGAGGGGGATGGTTCGGCGGCCCGGGATGAGACCCTGCGATCTACGACCCGCGGCCGTGGACGCTCGCCTTCGCTGCCTTCTCCGACGATGGGATCGTCTGTCATGTCGCCCCCTGTTATCATCTGTGGTCGTTGTGCCAAGAAGGGACGCCTCATCGGCTCGATCCCTCACCTCCCGGCCGCCGCAAGATTAAAGGCCGTTGGGGTCAAGGTCTTACCGCCGCGGCCCGCGCCGCAATGGCCGGTGATGTCCCTTCTTGGCATCATCGGCTTTTTTCGTACCGTCGATAGATAGGAGAGCTGATATCGCAGCGGAATTGAGAGTGAACGAGCGCATCCGCGTGCCGAACGTCCGGCTAGTGGCTGCAGACGGTTCCCAGGTGGGGATCGTGGACACGCAGAAAGCGCTCGCTATGGCTGCCGAGCAAGATCTCGACCTCGTCGAGGTGGCTGCCAAGGCCGATCCCCCCGTATGTCGCATCATGGACTACGGCAAGTACAAGTACGAACAGGACCAGCGCCACAAAGAGGCCCGTAAGAAGCAGAGCCTCATCGTCGTCAAAGAGATGAAGATGCGGCCCAAGATCGACTCGCACGACTACGAGACGAAGAAGGGTCATGTGGTCCGGTTCCTCCGCCAGGGGGCAAAGGTCAAGGTCACGATCATGTTCCGCGGACGTGAGATGGCGCATCAACAGCTGGGTCGCCGGTTGCTCGATCGTCTCGCCGACGAGGTTCAGGACATCGCGAAGGTCGATGCTCCGCCAAAGGTGGACGGCCGCAACATGATGATGGTGCTCAGCCCCCACAAGGATGCGGTCACCCCACGTCCGGCGGCTCAGCCGGCACAGTCAAAGCCGAAGCCACCACCGGCACCGGAGGAAGAAGCGGAAGATCTCGAGTCCGCCAAGCCTCGGCCGCCGAAGGTGACTCGAGCCGAGGGAGGTTAGATATGCCGAAGATGAAGTCGCACAAGGGCGCAGCGAAACGCTTCAAAGTGACGCCGACCGGAAAGATCCGTCGTCGTCGTGCCTTCGCGAACCACATCTTGGAGAAGAAGACGGCCAAGCGTAAGCGCCACCTGAACGCGCCGGACGCCGTTGTCGCCGACGCAGACGTAAAGATGGTCCGCCGCCTTCTGGGCAAGTAGCGCGACCCACTCACTAAGGAGGTAATGAGAGATGCCACGCGTCAAGCGCAGCGTCCCGAGCCGGGAGCGCAGGAAGGGCGTGCTCAAGCAGGCGAAGGGTTACTACTCCGCTCGCGGCAAGCACTTCCGGGCAGCCAAGGAGCAAGTCACCCACTCCGGTGTGTACGCCTACCGCGACCGCCGGGCCCGCAAGGGAGAGTTCCGCCGTCTGTGGATCCAAAGGATCAACGCGGCCGCGCGGATCAACGGTCTCAGCTACTCGCGGTTCATGAATGGGCTCAGCTCTGCCGGCGTCGAGCTGGATCGCAAAATCCTCGCCGACATGGCCGTCAACGACCCCGACGCCTTCGCCGCTCTAGCCGAAGTCGCCAAACAGTCCCTCGAGAAAGCGTCCTAGGCCCTTCCTCGCGATCTGATAGGGGTCTCAGAGTGCGACCGAACGGGTGCACTCTGTCGCTATGGAGTTGATCACCAGCACTTCGAACCCTCGGGTTTCCTACGCTCGCAAGCTGGCGCGCAAGAGGGTTCGGGACGCCGAGAGTGCCTTCCTGGTAGAGGGGCCCGCCGGTGTGAGCGCGGCCCTCGATGCGGGGCTCGGGTTGGTGGACGTCTTCGCCACCGACGCAGCGCTGATGCCGGAAGGAGGTGGGGGTCTGGTCGTATCCGATGCGGTGATGGAGGCGATCAGCGATGCCGAGAGCCCCCAAGGGATCGTTGCCGTGTTCCGCACGCCGGCAGAGGACCCCAGCCGGGCTCTGGGTGATCTCATGCTCGTTCTCGATCAGATGCGTGACCCGGGCAACATGGGCACCCTGATCCGCAGCGCCCATGCCGCCGGTGCATCCTCGGTGCTTCTTACCCCGGGCTGCGTCGACCCCTATGGGCCCAAGGTGGTGCGATCGTCGGCCGGGGCGCTCTTCGCGATCGATGTCCGCCGCAACATGCAGATGAGAGAGATAAGCGCCCTCATCAAGGGAGCGGGGGCGAGCTTGGTCGGTGCTGCAGCATCGGCGAGCGCGGATCTCTACGACACCGATCTTACGAAGGCGGTAGCGCTGGTGGTCGGTAACGAAGCATGGGGATTCTCGGAAGGGACCGCCGAGCTCCTGGACGAGACGGTCGCGATACCGATGCCCGGCCCCATGGAATCTCTCAATGCCGCTGTCGCCGGTTCTCTGCTCCTGTTCGAGGCCGTGCGCCAGCGCCGGAAACCCTCGTCGTAGTCTGTCGCCGATGAGTGAGGTCCGTTTCGCCGAGATGATCTCGAAGATCGCGCACGAGCTACGCTCGCCCTTGACGTCCGTCAAGGGCTTCTCGGCGACCTTGTTGTCGCGTTGGGACCGATTCAACGATCAGCAGCGTTACGAATTGGTCGAGGCGATCCACAGTGATGCCGAGCGTATGGGACGCATAGTGAGCGAGGTCTTGGACCTTGCCCGGATCGAAGCGGGCCGCTTGGAACTCCACCGGGACAGCGTTCACATCAGCAAACTCGTCGACAAGGCGGTCTCGGGTGTTGCCGCGCTGCCGGGTTCGGCTCGGATCGCCATCGACGTACCCGAGGATCTCATCGTCCTAGGGGACCCCGAACGTCTGCAGCATGTCTTCTTCAATCTGGTGGAGAACGCCGTGAAGTTCTCGGACGATGGACCGATCTTCATCGCAGGCGACGCCGAGGGTGACACGATCGTCGTTCGTGTCTCTGACAGCGGAGTTGGGATCGAGTCCGACAGGCTCGAGGACATCTTCCTGGGGCCCGGTCCCACGGCGCAATCCGCTACCCCCAAAGGCACGGGCCTGGGCCTTTATCTGACCAAACGCTTGATCGAGGCGCACGGTGGGGCGATCGCGGTAGAGAGCAAACCCGATGTGAACACGACCTTCACGGTGCGCCTCCCGGCGCAGAAGGTCTGAGAGATCGATGGAAGCAAACGATCTGAAGCAGAGATTCCATGCCGCCCTCGATGAGGGCCTGGCGCGGATCGCGCAAGCTACCGACATGGCTTCCCTCGAAGAAGCGAAGATCCGGGTCACCGGCCGGAAAGCGCCACTCTCACTGGCCAGAGGCGAGCTGCGATCGGTCGATGACGCCGCCCGTAAGGAGCTAGGACAGCTCGCGAACGACGTTCAGTCACAGATCGACGCGGCGATAGCCGCGAAACGGGACCAGTTCCTCGAACGCGAGCGCAAGCGGCGCTGGGAGCGCGAGCGCATCGACGTCACACTGCCGGGTTCTCTGCCCCCGATGGGTGCGATCCATCTGTTGACTCAAACCTTGTGGGAGATCGTGGACATCTTCGTAGGGCTGGGTTACCGGGTTGCAGAGGGTCCGGACGTGGAGTATTCGCGGTACAACTTCGACGCGTTGAATACCCCGGCGGACCATCCGTCTCGGTCGCCGGTGGACACGTTCTACATCGCGGGCAAAGGCGAGGACGTTTGCCTGCGAACCCAGACCTCACCGATGCAGATCCGCACGATGGAGGAACACGAACCCCCGGTGTTCGTGGTTGTGCCGGGGCGCGTCTACCGGCGCGACACCCTCGATGCTACCCACTTGATGCAGTTCTTCCAGCTCGAGGGGCTCGCCGTCGCCGAAGGGATCACCATGAGCGATCTGAAAGGGACGCTGGAGACCTTCGCGCACGAACTATTCGGTGATTCCTTGAAGATCCAACTTCGTCCCCACTTCTTTCCCTTCACCGAACCTTCGGCCGAGATGGACGTCGAGTGCTTCTTGTGCCGGGGGAGTGATCCGCGTTGCCGCGTGTGCAAAGGCGAGGGCTGGGTAGAGATCCTCGGATGCGGGATGGTCGATCCCAACGTCCTTGAGGGTGTCGGATACGACACCGAGCGCTACACGGGCTTCGCCTTCGGCATGGGCATCGAACGCATCGCCGCGCTCGCTCACGGGATCAACGACATCCGGATGCTCTATGAGAACGACCTCCGGTTCAACCTCCAGTTCGGAGGTCTAGCGTGAGGGTCCCCCTGTCATGGTTGAACGAATATGTGTCGATCGACGACCTCGAGCCAGAGGCCCTGGGCCAACGGCTCTCACTGACGGGGACGAAACTCGAGGCCGTGCATCGACCCGGTCAGGGCATCGAGAACATCCGCGTGGCACAGGTCACTGGGATAGACAAACATCCCAACGCCGACAACCTCTCCATGGTCGATATCGATACCGGTGCCGGCACCGAGCGCGTTGTCTGTGGAGCGAAGAACTTCGCAGTAGGGGACAAGGTTCCTTTCGCCGCGGTGGGTTCCAAGCTGCCCGGCCTCGAGATCACCGCGCGCAAGATCCGTGGGGAAACCAGCAGGGGGATGCTCTGCTCTGCGGCCGAGCTTGGGATCAGCAAGGATGCCGCCGGGCTGTTGATCCTTCCGCCGGGGGCTCCGGCAGGGGGGGATGTGGTCGAACTCCTGGGACTGGATAGTGCCATCTTGGAGTTCGAGATAACTCCCAACCGGCCAGATTGCATGAGCGTCGTAGGGATAGCGCGCGAGGTGGCAGCTCTTTACGCCCGCGAGTTGAACCTCCCAGCCCCCCAGATCTTGTCGAGTGGGCCCGGGGCGGATATCGAGGTCGATATCCAGGACCCGGACGGGTGCCCGCGCTACCTGGCGAGTCGTCTACGCAACGTCCGGATCGGTCCTTCGCCGGATCGTATGGCGGCTCGATTGCTTGCTGCGGGGGTGCGCCCCATCAGCAACGTCGTGGATGCAACGAACTACGTTCTGTTGGAACTGGGCCAGCCGATGCACGCCTTCGACGCTGCCAAGGTCGAGACGAAGATCGTCGTGCGAAGAGCCATGGATGGTGAACGGCTGATGACATTGGACGGGGTCGAGCGCGAACTCCGACGCGACGATCTGTTGATCGCCGACGTGTCCAAACCACTCGCCTTAGCGGGTGTCATGGGTGGGGGAACCTCGGAAGTATCGGATTCGACCACTGAAGTGATCTTGGAATGCGCTGCTTTCGACTCCACCTCGGTGTCCTTCACCAGCAGGCATCACGGATTGCGAACCGAGGCATCGGCGCGCTTCGAACGAGGAACCGACGTCCAGGCGGTCCCGCTCGCTGCAGCCAGGTGCGCCGAACTGATACGGGAAAGCGCGGGAGGCGACGTGATCGCTCCGGCGACCGATGCATACCCGAAGCCGCACGCTCCCCAGCGGATCGTGCTTCGGCCACGTCGCACCGGGGCGTTGCTGGGCATCGATATCCCTGCCGAGCGCCAGCTCCAGCACCTTCGCTCGATCGGCCTGGAAGCGTCATTGTCGGATGTGGTCATCGAGGTCTCGGTCCCGGGGTTCCGTCCAGACCTTCAAAGGGAAGCAGACCTTATCGAGGAGGTCGCGCGACTAGAGGGATATGAGAACCTGGCTTCAACGGTGCCGAGCGGGCCGGGAGGCGAGCTCGATGCATCCCAGAAGGCGATCAGAGCCATCACCCGCGCTCTGGTGGCAGCGGGCGTGACCGAAGCATGGACGGGATCTTTCTGCTCACCGTCGTCGCTGGATGCCCTTGGGCTCGACCAAGACCACCCAGCGCGCCGCCTGGTCGAGGTCTCCAACCCGATGTCCGAACAGGAGCGGGCGCTACGCAGCACCATGCTGCCGGGACTCTTGGGGTGTGTCGCTCGCAACTCGGCCCACCAGGCATCGGGTGTCGCTCTGTTCGAGATCGCCCGCGTCTATGAACCGGGCTCGGGAGACCTCGCCGGAGAAGAGCTGGTGTTGGGAGCCGTGTTCGCCGGGGTACGGAGTCCCAAGGCATGGAACACTCCCGAGACGGTGTGGGACTTCTTCACTGCCAAGGGTGCGCTCGAAGGAGCTGCTGCCGCCATAGGTGTCTCGGGCCTGTCGTATGCATCGTTGGCTTACCCATCAGCCCCCTTCCACCCAACCCGCGGGGCAGCCCTGTCGTTGAACGGAGCGATGATCGGCGTCATCGGCGAGCTTCATCCCGATGTCTGCGAGCGATTCGAGGTACCTGAGGGCACCGTCTCATTCGAGGTTGCACTCGAACCGCTGCTCCGCGCTCTTCCCGGCCGGCGCGAAACCCAACCGCTGTCCCGTTTCCCGAGCGTCTTCATCGACCTCGCCTTGGTGGTTGACGCGGGGGTAGCTGCGGGCAAGGTTCAAGATGTCGTGGCGCGGGCAGGGGCGCCCGAGGTTGCTTCCGTGCGACTGTTCGATGTCTATCTAGGCGACCAGGTAGCCGAAGGACGCAAGAGCCTTGCATTCTCTCTAGAGATGCGTGTACCCGAACGGACGATGACCGACGAAGATACTCAACGCGTTCGCGATCGGATCTTGGCCGCCGTTGCGGAACGCTTCGCGGCAGAACTGAGAGGGTGACGAGATGAAGGGGCGCGACCTCTTGTCGATCGACGATCTTGCTCCGGAAGAGTTGCGCTCTCTGCTCGCGGATGCACGCGCGGTCAAGAGCGACCCAGCTTCGTTCGGTGACCGCCTGCACGGTGCACGGGTCGCCCTCATCTTCGAGAAGCCGTCAACGCGGACTCGAGTGTCGTTCGAAAGCGCCGTCGTCAGCATGGGTGGTCATGCGATAGTGCTGCGCGGCGATGAGCTTCAGTTGGGCCGCGGTGAAACGATCGAGGACACCGGCAAGGTCCTATCTCGCTACGTAGACGCCATAGTTATCCGCACGTTCGGTCAGGACCGGCTCGAAGCTCTAGCGCAAGCGGCCGAAGTGCCTGTTGTCAATGCACTCAGCGATCAAGAACATCCCTGCCAGGCGCTCGCCGATCTTCAAACCATCATCGAGCACCGCGGAGACCCCGCGGGCAAGGTCATCACCTACATCGGGGACGGCAACAACGTCGCTCACTCCCTGATGCTCGGGGGAGTGATGCTGGGGGCCCACGTTCGGGTGGCGACCCCGGCCGAATACGAGCCGGTTGAAACGGTTGTGATGCGGTGCGAACAGATCGCTCGGGGGACCGGCGGCAGCATCGAGGTGACGCACGACCCCCACCGGGCCGCCGACGGTGCCACGGTGCTCTACACCGACGTATGGGCGTCGATGGGGCAGGAAGCCGAGGCCGAGGAGAAGAAGAAGGTCTTCACCGACTACCGGATCGACTCAGCGATCCTGGCGCGGGCCGCGTCGGACGCCATCGTGCTCCACTGCCTGCCGGCCCACCGAGGCGAGGAGATCAGCGCCGAGGTGATCGACGGACCCCAGTCGGTGGTGTGGGACGAGGCCGAGAACCGGATGCACGCACAGAAAGCTCTGCTGGCCCAGATCCTCGCCGATTGAAAAGGCTTACCCGCAGCTTCTATGCGCGCGATGCCCTCAGTGTTGCCAGGGATCTGATCGGGTGTGTCTTGGTGCATCATGCGGACGCGGTGACTTCGGTGCGTTTGGTCGAGACCGAGGCATACAGGGGAGTACTCGACCCCGGCTCGCACGGATATCGCGGCGTGACTCCCCGTACCGAGGTCATGTACGGCCCTCCCGGCCATCTCTACGTCTATTTCACCTACGGCATGCATTGGTGTTCCAACGTCGTATGCGCTACCGAAGGTGTATGCGAGGCAGCTTTACTTCGGGCTGGGGAACCCCTGGAGGGGATAGACGTGATGCGCCAACGCCGAGGCGCGATCCCCGACAAGATGCTCGCAGCAGGCCCGGCCCGCCTCGCGCAAGCGATGGGTTTCGACAAGACCCAGAATGGTGTGGCACTGGTCGGGAACAAGGCTTCGGTCTACCTCTACGAAGACGCTCAGACGGCGAGTTATCGCTCCAAGGAGATCGCTCAAACCGTTCGCATCGGTCTTTCACCGGGCAAGGGTGATGATCTGCCGTGGCGGTTCGTGGTCAAGGGAAGTCCCCACGCTTCGCGCCGCTACTAGCAGCCGAGAACGTCAGGGTTCGACGAAGATGGTGACCGTCGATCCGCTCTTGGCTTGAGAGCCTGCTTCGGGGTCCTGAGCCCAGACCTTGCCCCTGCGATTCGCGCCTCGGCCGGGACCGTCTTCTTCCTGGACCTCAACCTTGAAGCCGGCATCTTTGAGGACATCTTTGGCTTCGGCTTCGGTCATGCCGATGACATCGGGAACCGTAACGGCGTCGTCAGCCTCTTTGATAGAAACGACGATGGTCACGGTTGAGCCCCGGTCGGCCTTCGTTCCCGGCCCCGGATCCTGACCGATGACGCGGCCGGGTGGATACTTCTTGCTCTCCTCTTCAACCTGATCGACCTCGAAGCCGGCGTCCTCCAGGATACGTATCGCGTCGTCGACCGGGAAGCTGAAGACGTCGGGTACCTTGACCTTCTTGCTGGCGATGCGGCAGGAAGCCGTGGGCTCGGTCCCCGAGATGAACTGCGCGCTCTGACGGTTCTTGGGGGGTGTGAATTCGTTGGCGAGCTTGCCGCAACGATCGTCGATGGTGACGGTGACGAATCCACCCGGAGAGGTGAAGCCCAAAGCCTCGAGACCCTGGAGTGCAACACTCATGAAAGCCCGCCAGATGGCGGCGGGGAAGGACCCTCCGGTGACTCCGGTTCCGCCGCTCAGCAGTCTTGTGGGGCGGCACAGGGAGGTGGCTCCGGAGCAGCTCGACTTCATCGCGATCTGGCCCTCGGGATAGCCGACCCATACTGCTGTGGCGAGGTTGGGTGTGTACCCCGCGAACCATGCATCTCGGTATTCCTGCGCTGTTCCCGTCTTGCCGGCAGCGGGACGACCGATGGCCGCTCCGGTTCCCGTGCCCCGCTGGATCACCTGTTCAAGGGTCGTTGTGACCAGATACGCCTCTTGCGGTTCGAGCACCTTCTGTTCGACGGCGTCGTCTTCATAAAGCACCTTGCCGTCGGCTGATGTGATCCTGGTGATGGCGACTGGCGGACGATAGATGCCACCGGAAGCGAGCGTTGCGTAGGCCGATGCCATGCCCAGTGGATTGACTTCGTTGGCACCAAGGACAGTCGATTCGTAAGGTTCGACCTCGGTGCGGATCCCCATCGCCTGGGCTGTTTCGGCAACCTTGTCGGGCCCGACCTCCTGGATCAACTGTGCGTACACGGTGTTGGTGGAGCGCACCGTTGCCTCTAGGAGCGTCAGCTTCCCGCTCGATGCAAGTTCGTAGTTGCACGGCCTCCACGGCTCGCCGCTCTGGGTGAAGAGGTTGATGCAGCTGGGCGCCTTGTAGAGCTTGCTGAGGGGGATGCCCTGGCGCACGGCTTCGATCAGTGCGAAAGGTTTGAAGGACGAACCTGCCTGCCGGCCTGTTCCGGGAGCAGGGCCCGGCTCCGCGTTGCGCTTGCAGTTGTCTTCAGCGTTGCGCTGGCAGGCGAGGCCGGGCTCTCCAACGATAGCGAGGTTGAGCTTCGCGAAGGGGTCGGTCTTGCGCTTTGCGAACCAATCCCGGCCCCCGACCATCGCCTTGATGTCGCCCGTAGCAGGATCGATGGAGACCATGGCGCTGTACGGATCGCTCGAGTTGTACAGGATCTCGGACACCGCGTTCTCTGCGGCTGTTTGCATGGCCATGTCGACGGTCGTGTAGATGCGCAGTCCACCTTGGAACATCTGCTGTTCTCGTTGTTCCGGCGTCTTCCCGATCATCTTGAAGCGAGGGTCGTACTTGATCAATCGCTGGACGTAGTCGAGGAAATAGGGGGCCGGGTAGCGGGATTCACTGAAGCCTTCCTTCAGCCCCAGTTTCTTAGCCTGTGCCTCATCCGCCTCGGCCTCCGAGATGTAGCCGAGTTTCGCCATCTGTGACAGCACGACGTCGCGGCGCTCGGTAGCAGCTTGTTTGCGTTCATATGGGTCGTAGTCGCCGGGGGCCTTGATGACTGCAGCCAGCAGAGCGGCCTGGTGAAGCTTGAGCTTGCGGGCCGGGACATCGAAGTAGGTCAATGCTGCCGCCTGGATGCCGTAGGCACCCTTCCCGAAATAGACGGTGTTGAGATAGCGCTCGAGGATCTCTTGTTTACTGAGCTTGGTTTCGAGCTGCCTGGCCAGAGCTGCTTCGTCGATCTTGCGACGCAAGGTCTGCTCTGCAGTTTCCCCAGGGGCGATTATCGCGTTCTTGACGTACTGCTGGGTAATCGTGGATCCACCCTCCGCAACCCCACCGCTGGTGACGTTGGCTACCAGGGCTCTCAAGATGGCTCTCACGTCGACACCGTGGTGCTCCCAATAGCGCTCGTCTTCGATGGCGATCACCGCGTTGACGAGCTCGTCGGGGATCTTGCTCAGGGGGACGATGGTTCGGTTCTCGACGCCATGCAAGGTCGTGATGAGGTCGCCGTTCCCGGCATAGATGCGCGAGGACTGCGCCAGCTTGATCTTCTCGAGGTCCTTATCGGTCAGAGTGGGCAGGTCCGTCAGCTCTCTGCAGGCCGTTGAGAACAAGGCCAGCAGGACCAGCAGAGCCGTGACGGTTCGTTTGGAAGAAGATCTCATGGGATGACCCCCATGTTACCGGGGGTGGCTGTGTCGCCCGGGTAGTCTCCCTGGTCATGAGCAACCCCCAGCTGGAACGTCTGACGGCACGGGCCGAGCACGTTGTGCGCACCGAGGATCTCGCCGAACGCCTAGAGGGCGGAAAGCCACTACGTGTGAAGCTGGGCCTGGATCCGACGGCGAAAGACGTGACCCTCGGATGGGCCGTGCCTCTCCGAAAGCTAAGAGAGTTCCAGGACGAAGGTCACACGGCGGTTTTGATAGTGGGGGACTTTACGGCACGTATCGGTGATCCTTCCGGAAAGTCAGATACCCGGAAACAACTGAGCAAGCAAGAGGTTAAGGACTTCGCTGCCTCGGTGCTCGACCAGTTCGGCGACATCCTCGACAGCAGCCGGCTCGAGGTCCGCTACAACTCCGAGTGGCTCGAACCGATGGATCTTGGCGACCTCCTAACGCTCACATCTCGTTACACGGTCGCCCAGATGCTCGAGCGAGACGACTTCTCCAAGCGCTACACCGAGAACCGCCCGATCGCTTTGCACGAGTTCATGTACCCGTTGATGCAGGGATACGACTCGGTAGCGGTGGAGGCCGATGTGGAATTGGGGGGAACGGACCAGCTGTTCAATCTGTTGGTCGGGCGCCACCTTCAGAAGGCGTATGGCCAGTCTCCGCAGATCGCGATGACGATGCCTCTGTTGGTTGGCTTGGACGGGGTCAACAAGATGTCTCAGAGCCTCGGCAACTACATCGGGATCCGCGAAGCGCCCGAGGAGATGTTCGGCAAGCTGATGAGCATCCCCGACCAGCTCGTCGGCTCCTACGCGTCACTCGGAGCGTGGAAGACCGAAGCTGAGGTGTCGGCTCTTCAGCGAACTGTTGCTGCGGGCGGGCCCGAAGCCGGCCAAGTGAAGCGCTCGATCGCAAGCGAGATCGTCGCGACCTATCACGGCGTCGACGCCGCCAGGTCGGCCGAAGAAGCGTTCGACAAACGATTCAAGCAACATGAAGCCCCCGACGACATGCCGGAGGTGAAGATCCCGCTCGTTGCGATCACGGATGTCACGGTCTTCCTTCCGGCAGCGCTCGCCGAACTCGGCCTTGCATCGTCGCGTGGGGAAGCACGACGCCTGATCGCTCAGAAAGGCGTCCGCATCGACGGAGAGGTCGTGACCGAAGAGGAGATCGGAATCTCGGAGCTCGAGGGGCGCGTCTTGCAGGTAGGCAAGCGCCGCTTCGTGCGCATCTCAGCCTGACCGACGCTGCGAAAACCCTGAAGTACCTGGTGAACTTTTCCGGTACCCCTCATACTGGCCATGGTCGATTCTCAGGGGAAGGCGGATCTCGTGCATAGAGCTCGTTTCGTCTCGTCAGTGCTTCTTGTCGCCATCTTGGTGGCTGCCTGCAGTAGCGACGGTGGCACCGGAAGCGTCCGTAGTAACGAGCAGGCTGCCCGTAGCGGTGAAACCCAAGCCAAACGAGAGCATCCATACACCCCGACCCAGGGCAGGGAACGCTTAGCAGCGCTCACGCGCTCGGCCAGCAAGGGGGTCAACGTATCGAGACAGAGCCCTGGCTCCTTGAGCTTCCAGCCTTGCAAGGACCCGTGGGTCACCGACGCGATCCTCGAAGTCACCGGAAGCGGGTCCCCTCCAACCGGCAAGGTCTGTGATCCGTACCTCTACGGCAACGCCAACTGGAACAGTTATCCCGAGCTGGTTCAGTTCGTCAGGGATCGATTCGCGATGTACTGCGGCGACCTATGGGTGACCCAAGCCGTGATGGAAGTATTCGATCGGGTGCCGCAGAACAGCATCGATTGCGACTACTCCCAATACGCGGGCGGACAGTGGAACAGCTACCAAGAGCTCAAGGATGGGATGTGGCGCTTCAGATTCACCGATCCGCCAGCCCCCACGTCGCGCTGGCGGATGCTCGTTCTGATCTTCCAACGGACCGCTCTACCTGATCTAGGGATAGCCGGAACTCCGTTGACCACCCAGATGGATCAAGGCGACGTGGACCACATCAAGAGCATCTCCCGGCGGCCCCTCAAAGAAGCGGTCTCAACCCTCTCCAAAGGGGCAGTGTCTTTGAGTGTGGACTTCGTCTCGGACGCAGGGACGATCACATCTCTATCGCGAGACGGCAACAGCTGGTGGGTAGGGCCGAGAGATGTAAGGGATTCGCTGGACCGTTACGCCCCCGAGGGGACCTACGACAGTGTCGTCGTGTACTGGCGCAACGACGATGGAGCGACTCGCTTAGGACCCAACCTCGGAGGGATAGCCAAGGGCCAGGAGATCGGGCTGGCGATAGGCCGCCATGTTGGGACGGCCGATCAAGGTTATCGAGACGGAACCAACGGAGCCGGTTTCGCGTCTATCACACTTCCCACAGCTCACGCCGATTTCGGCAACGGCGGGCAAGAACCGTCTCATCACCTCATCATGCACGAATGGCTCCATCAAGCCGAAGGGACCTACCGCGACTACGAACCCTTGGTTTGGGGAGAAGACGCCCTTCCGAACTGTGAGACGGACCGAGACAAGGCCTCGCCGGGCCTTGAGACGGACGTGTTCTTGCACTGCGCGGAGTTCTACGGCTTCTCGTCCAAGCCTGGAATCGGTTGGGGGGAGTGGTATCTCCCGGTGATGCAGGGCACCGTCAATGGAAGCCTGGGCTTCTGGGCATCGATATGGCGCGCGGGTCCACCTCGTTTCCTGCGTTGATCGCTGAGGTATCCCGTCCCAACGTGCTTGTGTTGCTTCAACGACATCGGGTTCGCCGACATCGCGATTTTGTTGCGCGAAAGCTTGTGTCAACGCCTTTTGTTGATATTGGATTCCTCCGAACCGTTCGGTTGGCGGACGGCAGACAGCGGAGGAAGACGATTTGAAGAAACAGGGTTTCGCCGCGCTCGCAGCGGCTGCATTGCTTGCATCGTTGATGAACGTAGGGCCGGTTAGTGCCCAGACTGCAACTACGTACGAGGTTATGGCAGGGGCCGATTACTTCGGCCTCGGGATCCCGGGCTTCTCCGGTCGGTTCTACCCGGGATCGATGAAGGTGCATCGTGACGATGTCATCAAGTTCGATTTTCCAGCTTTCACGCTGGGACAGGAGGGCGACTACCCACAGGACGTATTCGGCGAGTACCAAGAGGTAGGACACCCCGAGAACTTCGTCGCTTGGGATCCGGACGATGGCGCGGATGCCCTGAAGGTGAACCTCGACGTGTTCTTCGACGAGGGTGACGATTGTGGCACCGAGACGAACCCATGCGTATGGGGTCCCAACGACGAGAACATCTTTCCTCCATTCAGCGAAGAGCCTCCGTTCGATGTCTACGTGCGGGTCGATGCGGCTCCCGGAACGACCTTGTGGGCTTCGAGCCTTATGTCTCCAGACGCCAACGTGAACCTCAAGGTGGAAGTCGTTGGCAACAACGAAGAGGCTTCCACCCAGGAGGAGCTCGACGAACGCGCGAACCTGCTCTTCACGAAAGACCTCGAGAACATCCAGGCGCTGTACAACCGGATGTCCTCCAAGTCAACCTGGCACCGCAATGCTGCCGGGCAGAAGGTGTACGACGTGTTCGTTGGGGCATCCGCTGGCCCGCTCGAGCTGTTCGCGTCCTTCCCCCGCAAGACCGTCATCCCCGAAGGGGCTCGGACACAGTTCCATTTCATGAGCCAGATGGAGCCACACACGGCGACCTTCGGCGGCGCAGTGGCCAAGGATGTCTTGTTCAATCCGTTCATCCCGGCTTGCGACCCGGATGGAGACGATGGTGCCGGGCCCGACGTCGAGCCGGTTGGCTTCAACGAGGAGACGGGTGACCCTATCTGTCCGGACACCACCGAGATGGAGCTGGATATCAACGAGATGCTGCCCTGGGCCATAGGGGACGGCAAGGTGACCCAGGCCTCCGACTACCAGAACTCGGGGCTTGTCGGCCCCTACTTCCC
This sequence comes from uncultured Actinomycetes bacterium, assembly GCA_937863385.1. Taxonomy (GTDB): domain Bacteria; phylum Actinomycetota; class CADDZG01; order CADDZG01; family WHSQ01; genus CALMBW01. The sequence continues at coordinate 123,942 of CALMBW010000021.1, forward strand.
CGACGGGAACGCGTTCAGCGAGAGGAACCCCGATCCGATGAACGTCCGATTCCCGAAAGCGTCGGGCAAGAAAGGCTTCAAGTTCGTCTGTCTCATCCATGGCGCCTTCATGGGCGGAAAAGTGATCGTCAAGTAGCGAGCAGAGCTTCCGATCGAGAGGGCGGGGCCACCCGCCCTCTCGGCGCGTCTGGGGCGGTCTCTGGACGGATATCCCTCGCAAGCGCAACCAGGCGGGGTATAGTGCCGTTCGGTCCGTGATCATCGGGGCCCGGATTCCCGTGGGTTGAAAGGGGAGCCGGGCTTCTGGTAGATTACCCAGGCTGTACCGAACGTTGGCATCACCCCTACAGGGTGAGTCCGAGAGACGGGAGACCGCCTATAAGGCACCTGAGCCAGATCACTATCAGGTTGCTTGGTGTGTCGCCCGGAATGCAGATCCCGGGCTTTTTTGTTGCGTGAGGTACTGCTCCTCGCTCTTTGAGAACTGAACAGTGTGCCTGCCGAGAGAACCATCTGGTTCTATCGGTGACAGCAAGTGGACCCTCGTCGAAAGACGACGTTGGCGAGAACGTAATCTCGCACCCAAAATGAATGGATCCGGTTACAACGCGTGACTAAGTCATGCGTTCAACCGAGTTGATTCAGATTCTCTACGGAGAGTTTGATCCTGGCTCAGGATGAACGCTGGCGGCGCGCCTAATACATGCAAGTCGAGGGACGAAACAGTTCTCCGTAAGGAGAACTGCGGAAACCGGCGAACGGGTGAGTAACACGTGGGCAACGTGCCCCTGACACAGGGATAACAACGGGAAACCGTTGCTAATACCTGATGACCCAGCAGAACCGCATGGTTCCGTTGGCAAAGCTTTCGTGGTCAGGGATCGGCCCGCGGCCTATCAGCTTGTTGGTGGGGTAACGGCCTACCAAGGCATTGACGGGTAGCTGGCGTGAGAGCGTGGCCAGCCACACTGGGACTGAGACACGGCCCAGACTCCTACGGGAGGCAGCAGTAGGGAATCTTGCGCAATGGGCGAAAGCCTGACGCAGCGACGCCGCGTGAGGGATGAATGCCTTCGGGTTGTAAACCTCTTTCAGCGGGGACGAAGCGAAAGTGACGGTACCCGCAGAAGAAGCCCCGGCTAACTACGTGCCAGCAGCCGCGGTAATACGTAGGGGGCAAGCGTTATCCGGATTTATTGGGCGTAAAGAGCTCGTAGGCGGCCGGTCGCGTCGGATGTGAAAGCTCAGGGCTTAACCCTGAGATGCCATTCGATACGGATCGGCTAGAGGTAGGTAGGGGAAAGTGGAATTCCTGGTGTAGCGGTGAAATGCGCAGATATCAGGAGGAACACCGGTGGCGAAGGCGGCTTTCTGGGCCTTACCTGACGCTGAGGAGCGAAAGCTGGGGGAGCGAACAGGATTAGATACCCTGGTAGTCCCAGCCGTAAACGTTGAGTGCTAGGTGTGGGGAGGTCTTCAACCCTCTCCGTGCCGAAGCTAACGCATTAAGCACTCCGCCTGGGGAGTACGGTCGCAAGACTAAAACTCAAAGGAATTGACGGGGGCCCGCACAAGCGGCGGAGCATGTGGCTTAATTCGATGCAACGCGAAGAACCTTACCTAGGCTTGACATGCTAGTTAAAGCGGGTGAAAGCCCGTGTCGTTATAGGGCTAGCACAGGTGCTGCATGGCTGTCGTCAGCTCGTGCCGTGAGGTGTTGGCTTAAGTGCCGCAACGAGCGCAACCCTTGCCCTTAGTTGCCAGCGGGTAATGCCGGGGACTCTAAGGGGACTGCCGGGGACAACTCGGAGGAAGGTGGGGATGACGTCAAGTCAGCATGGCCCTTATGCCTAGGGCTGCACACATGCTACATTGCGCGCTACAGAGGGCTGCGATCCCGCGAGGGGGAGCGAATCCCAAAAAGGCGCGCCTGGTTCGGATTGGAGTCTGCAACTCGACTCCATGAAGGCGGAGTCGCTAGTAATCGCAGATCAGCAACGCTGCGGTGAATACGTTCCCGGGCCTTGTACACACCGCCCGTCACACCACGAAAGTGGGCAACACCCGAAGCCGGTGGCCTAACCATTTGGAAGGAGCCGTCGAAGGTGGGGCTCGCGATTGGGGTGAAGTCGTAACAAGGTAGCCGTACCGGAAGGTGCGGCTGGATCACCTCCTTTCTAAGGAGCTTCAAGTTCCTAGTTGAAGACACTTGCTCAACCCTTGGCAGGCACACCGTTCAGCACTCACAGAGCGAGAGACGACCCCAGACGGGGTCGTTTTTTTTGCTTGCGGTGGAGGGCATGGGCAGGAGTGTGGGAGAAAATCTGGGAACCCCCTTCCAATATCAGGGAAAGATGCCAGGATTGGGGCTGCGACAGCGGAGAAGCGGTCAGATGGGCACTCGGGGCTGGCTCCGGGTGCCTTTGGGCTTTCCCTAAGGTGAGGGCTGGGTTGTTCGAGTTAGCTGGGGCAGCGGCGGATGGAAACGGGAGGCTGAAGGTGGCACAGCCTGTACAGATCAGAGGACAGTGGTACTACGAGCAGCCTGACGGGAGCTGGCTGCACTGGAACGAGGGTGCGGGCACCTGGGAGGCCCAGAGCGTGCCTCCGCCACCACCCGAGATCCCGGCAGGACCTCATCCGGGGCAGCCGAGCCCTACCTCGGCCGAATCTGCAACACAGATAGCGCCCCGATCGATGGCGGAGCCCGTGCCGGGGGCTCCGGCAGCGGCGCAAGCCCCCGCGGCTTCGATGGGTCACAACGCCGGTTCGATGACCCCCGACCAGCATGCGCCTCCGCCCGCGACCGGCTACCGCACCAGTTTGACTCAACCGGTTGCGTACGAACCCGCTCCGGCCTCGGGGCCGACCCCCGGTCTGATCGCGCGCTCGGACGCGACGCGCCCCCCGGCAGACCAGCTGATCGTTCCCGACTCTTACGTCGTTAGCACGCAACAGCGAGGGGTAGTCACCCCACCTCTCGAGCAGGGGGCGGTCAACGTCCAACAGGTCGCGCCGAATGTGACACAGGTGGTGACGACGACACCCGTCCAGACCGCTCCGCCGGTGGAGCAGGTCCGTCAGATGGCCATCAGCAAACTGACCGAGGCCGAACGCGTCAATGCGCAGCAGCGACTGACGGTACTTGCGGGATGCCTTGCCCCGGATGAGGTCCTTATGGGTCTTACCTTCGGCACCGAGCAAGCGACCGGGCACCCCGGGCTGATCGCCGTGACCGACCGTCAGATGCTCTTCATCGGACAGATCGACGGTTCGACGCAGTTGTTCTGCCCCTTGGCCCAGATCGACCTTGTCGGTTACGAGGACATCGGAGGATCGGCGCGCCTCAGCGTGACAGCGGGGGGGCGGGTGACGACATGGAGAGACATCATCCCGCCGATGCGCGCGGCCGAGATCTCTGGACTGGTAGAGCGTAAGGGTGAAGCCACCGCAGTTGCGTCTGGCTACGCGCCCGTGGCAGGCATGCAGAGCACCGGTGATGTTGCCGTGTACCACCACGCGCCAGCCCCCGACGAGATCGTCTTGGATCCGGCCCCCGTTGCACCCCCGAGCGCTCCCGCTCCGTCATCGGCTCCGGCGACGGACTGGCGGTCGCGCACCCGCACGTTCTTCCAAGACCTGTGGAACGACCCCGGAGAACGTTCGACAACAGCCCCTCGGCCAGGCACCTACTCGGATGCATATGGTTATCCCCAACACAGCCCGGCGCCTGCAGCCAGAGGTTCGAACGCGACCAGAGACAAGCTTCGAGCCGGTGCGGCGATCGGAGTCGTCTTGGGCATCGCAGCGTTCTTCGTCGGGTGGTTCTACCTCGAGATCCTGACCTCGGCGGCAGCGATAGGTCTTGGCTACTGGGCGCATAACCAGAACCGGCGCTTCATGCGGGAGTCTGTGACCGAGGGTCTCGCATCGGGCGCCATGGTGCTTGGCGGAGTAGCGATGGGCTTATCCCTCCTCGACAGGTTCTGAACGAAGACGCATCCCGGGCTTTAGTAGTGTGCATGGGTGTCCACCCCTAGCTCCCACACACGCGGTTCCGAACGGCCGCGCCGCGACCCTGATGCAAACGGCCAGATCCACCTCGGTGACGGCATCGTTCGTGAGCTGAACGCGTCTTCGCGCCCGGGCAAGGGCGAGATCCTCGTCAAGGTCTTCACCGATGCGATGACTGCATATGGGGATGGCGACCTCGACAAGGCGGTCCGGCTCGGAGAGCAGGCCAAGCAGCTGGCCTTGCGATCGACGAATGTCAGAGAGTTCCTCGGCCTGGCCTACTACGCGTCGGAACGATGGAAGGAGGCGGCGCGCGAGCTGGCGGCTTTCCGGCGGATGAGTGGCTCGACCGCGCAGAACCACGTGATCGCCGATTGTTACAGAGCCCAAGGAAAGCCCGAGAAGGCTCTGGAGTATTGCGACGACATGGATATGACGGTCCCCGAAGAGGTCCACTACGAGGGGCAGATCGTGGCGGCCGGAGCACTGGCGGACATGGGCCGGTTGGAAGACGCCGTAGGGCGACTTCTCCGTTTGGATCTGACGCCCAACGAAGTGAGCGAGCACCACCTCAGGGTTTGGTACGTCCTCGCCGATCTCCTCGAGCGGTTGGGGCGGTTCACCCAAGCCAGACGATGGTTCCAAGCCGTTGTCGACAACGACGCAGAGCTCACCGACGCCACCGAGCGTCTCGCTAAGTTGCGCTAGGAGCGCTCACTAGCTCGCCGCCTGCTCCAACTTGTCGAGGTACCGGATGTAGCCCATCGCGTTCATGCGGTAAGAAGTTGTCTGCTCCATGCGGTCGATGACGTTTTGGTCCAGGGTGCCGCCGAGATGCTCCATCGTCTTGCGCTTCAGGAACTCGGTGACGTCGTCAAGATCGCCGGACGATTCACGGGCTTCCCGAACCCACGACTCCCACATACGGAGGGCTTCGATGGCCCGGGTGCACACCTCGTCGGTGCTCAGTGGATCGCGGCCCTCATCGGTTGGACCGTAGTGAGTCATCCACACGCCTGTGGGTCGCAGAGAGCGGATCTTCTCGATCGAGGCGCAGGCGACCTCGACGTTGAATTCGGGGGGCGGGGATGCAGGACGGATGACGCCTGCTTCCGGAAGCCGGACGGCTACCGCGTCACCTGAGAAGACCACGCCGGTATCACTATCCAGATATGCGTGGTGATGGCTGGCGTGTCCGGGGGTCTCGATCGCCGTGAGCGATCGCCCTCCGAGGTCGATCGAGTCCCCATCCTTCAGAACGTGGATCTTGCCGGCCGGGATCGGGTCCATGCCTCCCCAAAGGGTTTCCATCGCATCCCCGTAGATGCGCGACGCGCTGCTCCATAGCTTTGCGGGGTCTGCGAGGTGAGGGGCCCCGATCTCGTGAACCGCTACCCGAGCCATGGGGAAGTGCCGCAGCAACGTTCCCGCCCCACCAGCGTGATCGAGATGGATATGGGTCACGACGATCCAGTCGAGCGAATCCACCCCCAGTTCTTCGAGTCCATTCATAACGGCCTCTGCGGAGGTCTTCGGCCCGCTTTCGACCAAGGCAGTGGACTCCCCGCGGACCAAGAACGATGCGGTGATCCCGGGGCGACCGTGCATATGCGTGTCGATGATCTCGGGGCGGGACATAAGACCTCCGGGCTTCGGGGGGTTAGCGTCAGGGTCCTGATGGTAGCCGGAGAAACGAAAGATCCAGCAGTACTGATCGTCAACCCCAACGCGGGCCGGTTGTCCGAACGCGTCCGGGACGAGGCCATAGACCGCCTCAACGATCGTTTTCGCCTGGAAGTGTTCTTCACAACCGGGAGGAACTCTGCGGTCTCTCTGGCGGCCGACGCGGCATCGGACGGAATGGGCCTGGTGATCGCATTCGGGGGCGACGGGCACGTCAATGAAGTCGTCAACGGGATCGCGGGGACGGGGTCGGGACTTGGGATAGTCCCCGGGGGGACGATGAACGTATTCGCCCGGGCCCTCGACGTCCCCCTGGATCCCCTCCTGGCGGCAGAAGCTCTCGCAGAGCGAGCGACGGCACCTCCTCGAGTCGTGAACCTCGGCCTGATGGACGATCGTTACTTCACGTTCTCGGCCGGGTGTGGGTTCGACGCCGAAGCGGCAGAACTAGTGGAACTCCGCAGGGTCCACAAGAGGATGTTCGGACAGCTGTACTTCTACTGGAGCGCATTCAAGGTCCTCGCCGGGTCCCGCGCCTACCGGAGACCACGTCTCACCCTTAAGGGTGAGTTCGGAGAGATCGATGTGTCGATGTGTGTCGCATGCAACACTGGCCCCTACGCCTATCTCTTCCGCAGACCCATCCGCCTGACCCCTCGCGTGCAACTCCAAGGTGGTCTCGACGTTTTCGGTCTGCGCCGGATGAAGCTCGAGGTTCTGCCCCTGTATGTCTTCGATGCACTCGCCTTCGGAGATGTCTCCAAGATGCCGGGCTCGTTCGTTTCATCGGATCAAGAGAGGTTCAGCGTCTCCTCGGATACCTCGTTCAAACGCCACGTAGACGGCGAGCCGTTGGAACCTTCCTCCAGCACGTCCTTCTCACTCGCACCTGAAGCCCTGAAAGTGTTCGCATGAGCATCCTTCTGGTTGGGCTCGAAGGTGCACTGGTCGAGACGTTGGGCGAACGCCTCCTGTCCGCTGGAGACGAGGTCCGGATCCTGGTCACGGCGCAACAAGACGACGACCGTTACCGCCACGCCGGTTTGCACGTCGCCAAAGGCCGGAGTCTCGAAGACGATGACCTTGTCGAGAGAGCTGCGCAGAACGTTAGAACGATCGTTGTCGGCGAACTCCCTCGTGAACATCTAAGCGCAGTGCTGAAGGGAGCCCGGGCGGCAGGAGTGGGAAGGGTCATCTCGGTGGTGTCCACCCCTTCCGCGGTCCATAGCGAACTGCTCGAAGCGTCCCCATTCGAGTACACGATCCTCGTGGTTGGCCGCACGTTGATCGGTCGGAAGCCGAAACTCTCCGTCGCGTCGATCGCCGCGGCCATCGACGCGGCAGACGACCTGGCCGAAGGACTTCGAACACAGCTAGTCCTGAACGCGAAAGGATCCTGGGACGTGCTACGGCTTCCGATGCCCGCTAGGCAGGAGCGCCCAGGTAGGCCTCTCTGATCTCGGCGTGGTCGAGGATCTCGCCACCTTGTCCCTCGTAGACCAAGGTGCCCTTCTCCATCACGAAAGCGCGATCGGCGATCTTGAGCACGCCGGCGTTCTGCTCGACCATGAGGACGGTGGTGCCGTCACTATTGATCTTCTGGACGACCTCGAAGACCGTCTTCGTGAGCTTGGGGGACAAGCCCAGCGAAGACTCGTCGATCAGAAGGATCTTGGGCCGGGCCATCAGACCGCGAGCGATGGCAAGCATCTGCTGTTCGCCACCCGAGAGCGTGCCCGCTAGCTGCGTCCAACGCTCCTGCAACCGAGGGAAATACTCGACCGCCTGCTCGACGATCGCCCGAGTGTGCTTGCGGTCACGGCGATAGGGCCAGGCTCCGATGCGGAGATTCTGAGCGATCGTGAGCTCGGGGAAGACGTGACGTCCCTCGGGAACCAGCACGATTCCCTCTGCCACGAGCTTGCGAGGATCCCAGCCCGTGACGTTCTTTCCATCGAAGGTGATCTTGCCACCCCAGGGCTTGATCAGGCCCGCTAGACACAGAACGGTGGTGGTCTTTCCCGCCCCGTTCAGACCCAAGAGGACGGCGGTCTCGCCTTCTTCGATCTTGAAGCTCAGCCCCTGAAGTACCGGAAGCGAGCCGTATCCCGCGCTTAGTTCCTGGACCTCAAGAAGTGACATCGGCAACCTCCTCGGCATCGTCCTCGGAGTGAAGGCCTTCGACCTCGCCACCCAGGTAGGCGGCCACGACCTCGGGGTGTGACGCGACGTCCCGAGGCTTGCCATGAGTGAGGATCTGGCCGAAGTTCAAGCAGTACACGTAATCGCAGACCGAGGTAACCAAGGGAACGTGGTGTTCGATCATGAGAACGGTCAGATTCAGGGTCTGACGCAGCTTCAGAAGACGTTCACCGAAAGCGTGAGCCTCGTCGGGACCCATACCCGAAGAAGGCTCGTCCAGCAGGATCACGTCGGGGTCGGTTGCGAGCACGGTGCCGATCTCGATCAGCTTCAAGGTTCCGTAGGGAAGCCCGCCGAGCTTGCTGTGGGCCAGGTGAGCCAATCCGATGAAGTCCAGTACTTCCATCGCGTTGGCTCTGAGCCGCCGTTCCTCCAAGAAGGTTCGAGGCATGCCGAACATGCCACCGAACGCCCCGTAACCGATGCGCGGGTGCTGAGCCAGCAGGAAGTTCTCGATCACTGTCAGTTCACGAACGAGTCCGATGTTCTGGAATGTTCTCCCGATGCCGAGCGAGACCTTACGATGGGTCGGAAGCAGGGAGATATCCCGGCCCCGATAGGTAACGGTGCCGGAGTTGGGGGAGTAGAGCCCCATGATGCAGTTGAACAAGGTCGTCTTGCCCGCACCGTTCGGTCCGATCAGACCGACGATCTCCCACTCTGGTACATCGACGTTGACGTCTTTGAGTGCTTGCAGCCCGCCGAAACGGATGCTCATGTCTCTGATCTCTAGGACGGCCATCAGCTCTTCACCTCTTCGGACGAGTCGACCGCTGCCATCGTTTGTGTAGATGCCGCATCGGGTTCGCCGGCTGCATCGCGCAAGAGGTCTTCGGACTTCGTCGCGACCAGTTCGGCATCGTCATGGACCTCGAGGCCTTGCTTCTTGGCTCGCCTGCGTTGCAGCAAGCTGGGCTTGTGATGCTTTCCCTCTGGATGCATCGTGAACCGGTCACCACCGAGCCATCGCGTGATCGGAGAGATCTGTTCTGCGATACCCCCGGGGAACTGGATCATCGTTAGGAGAGCCAAGAACGGCCCGATCACCAGCGTTAGCTCTTCGGGGTCCCGCTGCAGGGTGTTGGCCAAGAAATCGTTGAGGAAACCGACGAGCTGGATCAAGAATGGGAACAGGGCGAAGAACATAGACCCGATGACGACGCCGAGCCGGCTGCCCAGGCCACCGACGACCACCATAAGAACCCACAGCAGCGCCGTAGAGAAGCTGAAGTCCGGGGCCACGACGATCTGCCGCCGAAATGCGAACAGAGCGCCTGCAAGTCCTGCGAACGCGCCAGACAGCATGAACGCCATCAGCTTGTAGGCCGTGACGTTGACGGCATAGGAAGCTGCTACAGCCTCGGACGATTTGACCGCTAGCACGGCGCGTCCCATCTTGCTCCGCAGGAAGCGCCAGTCGATGAACATGCAAACACCGAGCAGGCCCAGGCACAAGACCATGTACTTGTGATCCGAGAAGAACGTGGCAGGGCGAGGTGCGGGCATCCCAGCGCCGCCACGGGTGAGGCTGGAGATCTCGAAGATGGAGTTCACGGCTACGAATCCGTAGGTGAGGGTGATCAGCGCCAGGTACAGGCCCTTGATGCGAAGGGCGACCATCCCGAGAAGACCGGCCGAGATGACTCCACTCAAGATCGCAAGCAGGATCGCCACGGAGAAAGTTCCGAGGCTCGACTCGATGCAGCCCTCCTCGGGGGCGCATCCGGCGCGTTCGGTGATGTGGTGGGCCGCGATGAATGCACCCAATCCCACGAAGGCATGATGGCCCAGAGACACCTGGCCGGTGTATCCGAGAACGATGTTCAAGGAAAGCCCGATGATGGCGAAGATCGCCGCCAGCGAGATGTGGTCCGCCCACAACGGTTGAACCGTCGCGACGCGCCAAACGGTCACCACAGCGAGCAGTGCGATGACGACGAGACGGATCGCCCACCCTCGGGTGCTGGGGCGGAATCGCGACGGTTCACTCGCCACGGGAGAGATCGTTTGGGTTTCGTCCGTTTGGGTGCTCATCAGGCCTCCTTCCCAAGAAGACCTTGCGGCCGGGAGAGGAGGACCGCCAACAGCACCAGGAGGATCGTCACCTGTTCGACGCCAGGGATCACTTCTTGAAGCGCCTTCTCGCCGATCGTGAAGTGACCCCCCGCCCATAGGCCCACGCTCTGCACGACACCGATGACGATGCCTCCGACGAAAGCGCCCGGAAGTGAGGTCATCCCACCTATGACTGCCCCCGTGAATGCAGGGATCAAGATGTTCGAGGTCATGACGGCCGGCGTTAACGCCCCCGTCAAGGGCACGTAAAGGATCCCGGCGATCGCTCCGAGCAAGGCTGCGGAGACCCAGATGAAACGGGACATCCGCTCGATCCCGATACCCATCACCCGGGTCGCGAAAGCATCCTGCGAGGTTGCCAGCACCGCCAAGCCCAGGTCGGTCTTGGAGAAGAACCAGGCCAGGACGCCACCTAGAGACAGCAGGACACCAAGGGCGATCAAGCGTTGCGGTTCGATCGGGAGGTTGAAGACGGTGACGCCGTTGGGGTTACCCGAGGAGTCGACCGCCGCGATGATCGGGCTCAAGGACCGAGGTTCGATCCGGGCTATCAGTATCTCCATCCCGATCATGAAGAGGGCCGCAGCGATGGTGGCCACCAAGACGTTGATCCGAGGAGCGTTGATAAGCGGCCTGATCACACCACGTTCGAGCACGAGACCGATCAGCACCGTCCCGGCGAGGGCAACCAGGATCCCTACCCAGTAGGGCCAGCCCCGGTTGATCGAGAGGAACAGCAGGTAAGCCGCTATCGTGCCGAACTCTCCCTGCGCGAAGTTGAAGACCCGCGTCCCCTTGTAGACCAAGACGAGTCCCAACGCGACCAGTCCGAAGACAGCGCCGTTCATGACCCCCAACGTGATGAACGGGTTGGGACCGTTCTCGACGCCGGCTCCCACGAGCAAGCCAAGCCCGAGGAGGACAACGAGTACCGCAGAGACGATCGTCGTTCTCAATCCAGCCCCTTTTAGAAGTCGCTCACGAAAGCTTGCTCGGTCACGAACCGGTTGTTCGGGCAGTCGGCCCGAAGCAGGTGCATCGCGCTACCGCCTAGGTGATCCGAGCTACTGAACTTCACGTCGGGGAACACCCCGGTCTTGATCGTCGAAGCTCGCTCGTTGGCGTAGATGAAGCCTTCCCGAGTCAGGTCTTTGCCTGCATTCTTGAGCATCGTTGCGATCACCTTCGACGATCCCCACAGGCCGAACATGATGTCGTCGGTACCGCCGGCTTTGCGGAAGTCCGGATCGAAGCGGTTGCTGTCGAAGAAGGCCGGGAAGGGACTGAGGAAGCGAGCGTTCTGGATGGACTGGCTGTTCTTGCAGGCGACGTTGGCGACGGTGTCGAGCCCCTTGGTCAGCCCGTAGCCCACGTATTGAGGTTTGTACTGCTGGTTGGCTGCAGTCTGAGCGAGTTGGATGAAGAACGTCGGCGAGACGAGCACGTGGACGTTCTCGATGCCCTGGGTTCGAAGCTCGGTTGCGATCGTCTGTGCCTCCGAAGTTCCTGCCGTCTTCGAAACCGCCCGGTCGTAGTCGACCGAGGCACCCGCCTCTTCCATGGCGGAAACCCACGCATCGTGGCCATCGGTGAAGGTTGGGGTGTTGAAGCGGACCATCCCGTTCTTCTCGTTCTTTGCGCCCAGCTTGGTCACGAGAAGGTCGGCCAATAGCGGACCCTGTTGGGGATAGGTCATCCAGATGGCGAAGTAGTTGCGAAGCGTGGTGAGACCGATCTCGGTCACACCTGCAGAGACGTAGGGGACGCCTACCGATGCTGCGTAGCGGGCGCAGGCTTGGATCTGATCCGTGCCCGCGATCCCCACCAGCAAGAAGACCTTCTCGTCTTCGACCATCTCGCGGCAAGCGGCAACGGCCTGCGAGGGGTTGTAGTTGTCGTTACGGAATACGACCTCGACGTTGCGGCCGTTGATCGACTGGTTGGAGTTGCGCAAGTACTCCCAGTACAGGTCCTTCCCCTTGTCGAAAGACTGTGAAGGAACCGGAGCTGCCCCAGTGATCGGAGCATGGATGCCGATCTTGATGGTGTCGCCTTCGACGCCGGTGGAGTCACCGCCGCTGGGAGCTGGCTCCTCCCCGCCACTTGGCCCGGCCGCGGTGTCGCTCCCGCCATCATCGGTGCTCGAGCCGCCACCAGTGGTCGTCGTGGTGGTGCCACCGCCACCCGTGGTCTCGCTTCCGCTTGCGAGCTCTTCGGCGGTCGCCAACACTTCTCCGGTTTCAGGGTCGATCAGGTTCCCCGAGGAGTCAATCACCCCCTCTTCCCCCGATGCGGTGGTGACCGCGGTGCTGTCAACCACCCCAGGCTTCTGTCCGCAAGCAGCAGCCACCATCAGCATGAGCAGGGCTACTGCAGATAGGCGCAGTTGGCGTCGACTTATCACTGCGATCAGCCCTTTCTCTTCAACTTGGATGTGAGACCTGAAAAAGTGCTACCGACCCGGTTCATTGCGGAGCGCAGGCCAGCCAAGCGGCTACTTTTGGCGGCGGCCATCGCAGCGGCAGCGGTGGTGCCCCGCCGGGCCGCATTTATCTGTTGGATCTGAGCAAGGACGCCATCAGGTCGAACGCCAGCAGCGGACTCCATGACCGCTTGCTTGAGTAGCGAGAAGCCCATCAGTCCGACGAGGAGGCCCAGCCAGACATAGCCGGGAAGGGCTCCCGCGGTGGTAGCCACTGTCGGGGCGGCCGAGTCCTCTAGGGCTACAGGCTGCTCGCTTTCGGTGGGCGCCGTTTCCTCACCGGCGGCTGGCGTCGTCGTTGTGGGGGTGCTCGTTCCGAAGTCCGAGCTTCCGACGGTCGTGGTGGTGGAGCCGGGATCTGTGGGCAACGTGGGATCGGTGATGGGGTCGCCAAGACCCTCTTCCTCCGCAGGTTCATAGACAAGGTTTGTGGTGATGCCGCCTTCCACCGCGGGGCCCGAAAGCACGACCCTCCAGTTGGCGTCGGTCGACGGGTTGGGATCCTTGGGCTGGACCGGGTAGATGGCGATCGCTGCCACCGGCAGCTCGCCGGCAGCCCATCGCTCGGCGTAAGGGGTCAGGTCGAAGGTCCATTGGAAGCGGTCCTCGCCCTTGATCTTCACCGCCTTGCGTTCGCCGACCGGGTCGGAGTCAGAGCAGGAATGGCGCGGGATCTCCTTGTATTGCCGGGCTTCGCCGTCGCCGAAGAACTGCTCGACCAGGCAGGCCTTCAACTGCTTGCCGTCAACGTTGGCGGGCTGCGATTGGTCGTCGTTAGCCTCCAAGAAGGTTGCCTGGAAGTCACTCACGGTCGACCCGATCGGCACGAGGGCGAAATCGAAGGCGACCAGCGGAAGCATCTCAGGTTCCTCGTAGTCCGATCCTTGGACCTGTACTGGCAGGCGGCCCGACTCGCAGGCTCCGGTCTGCTCGGGGGCACCACCCGCAGGGGTGGCCGGACAGAAGGGGTTGGGGGCTTCGATCGTGACCACATCGGCGCCCGATGTCGGGTCCGTCACAGGCTGGCTCTGCTGCGTCTTCCAGTACCAGGCAGAACTGGACACTGCGATCTCAGCCTCTTCGGCATGTGCAGCAGTTAGCGGAGCGGCCACGAGCGCGGCGACGGTCATGGCGCATAGACCTCGCAAGAGTGCCCTTGTGTTCACTGATCCCTCCCGGCAAGGAAACGGATGTTTCGGGGTCTTGGAAGGGATTCTTCCCGTTACGCCGTATCCCTGCTCCACGCCCCCGAACGAGGGGCGAGCTTATCACCGCGCTTGCAGCAACTACGTAGGGTCGTGTGGGATACGCTTGTTACTTGGGACCAACCTCAGGGGAGATGCCATGAAGAAGATCCGAGCCCTCTGGCAGTCATTGTGGGGAGACGCGGACCGCCGAGTTCGTCTCGGTCGCATCCTCGGGTTCTGGTTCATCGTCATAGGGATCGCCGTCATAGCGAAGGCTTGGGACGGTTCCGCCAGCAAGGTAAGGGTCGATAGCCAGGTGCCTTACTTGCTCTCAGGCGGTTTCCTGGGCCTCGGCATGGTGGTGACGGGATGCACCCTTCTATTGCTTTCCACCGTGCGGTCGGAGCGGCAGCTGATGACGGACAAGTTCGATGAGATGACAACGCTTCTGTCTCGCAATCTCGGCCGCCTGTCGGTGGCGAGTAACGGGTCCGGTGCGAACACCGAGCAGGTGATCGCCGGCGGGGATGCATATCACCGTCCGGAGTGCAAGATCTTGAAAGGTAAGAGCAACCTCACCACCATCTCGGTTGCACAAGCGGTCGCGGAGGGACTTGACCCCTGCCGGTCGTGTGACCCGCCGAAGCCACCTTCATTCAGTAAGGACACTCAGCCGATCACCGCAACGAGCGGAACACAAGACCAGTAACGGCCTTGGGCCAGAAGTAGCTGGCCTTCTGCGGCATCCTTTCACCCGAGCTGGCTACATCCACTATCTGTGCCGCGCTGAGAGCGCGCAGTAAGACTCCTGCATCGAAGTCGCCTTCTGACACCAGCCTCCGCACCTCATCGGGGTCTTTGGAGAATCGGAACTCCTCTATCCCAGATGGGGCGAGGGCTGGGAGCAGCGCTTCGTGAAGCGCCACGACGTCCAGGTCCCTCCATGCTTTGGCTCTTTGACCGACCGCGGCGATGACTTCGTCGTCGGAAACCTCGACCAGTGACTCACCCTTGGCAGTGATGACGACGAACGGATGGTCTGCCTGCGACGCTTCGAGCGCTGCGGTCGCATCGGTTACGTCTAGGGATCCACGCTCGCCCAGGATCGCAGCGATGTCATCGTTCGTGCGCAGAGCTCGGTTGTAGGGCAACACCACTAACCCTTCGGTGTCGGCATCCACGCAGAAACATAGGATCGAGTCGTGTGCACCGGGTTCATCTAGATGGGCGCGGTGATAGGTCAACGCCGTCTCGTAACGATGGTGCCCGTCGGCGATGACGAGGGTGTGTGCTGAGATCTCGGCCGAAAGCATCTCAAGCTCCGCCGGTGCCGTGATCACCCAGAGCCGGTGAAGGATCCCTTCGTCATCCGCGAATCGAGCCATGGCTGGTCTGTCTTCGAGCGAGCTCAGGAAGGGCTGGATACTTCCACCGCCACGATAGATGCCGTAGATGGGCGACACATTCACCTGCAGAGCGTCCAGGAGCGCCAGGCGATCTTCTATCGGGCCGGGCATGGTTCGTTCATGTGGGAGTACACCGGCGTTCTCACCGAACTCCTCGAGGCGCAACGCTCCCAGTACCCCGATGACGCGTCTGCGTTCTCCCTCGTGTCCGAAGTCCTGCCGGTACACGTAAAGGCAAGGCCTCTCGTCTCGAACCAGGATGCCTTCTTCCAGCCACCCGGAGAAGAGCCTGGCTACCTCTGCGTAGCCTTGAGGGCCGGCTTCCTTGGCGAGCTCTAGACGGACAGCGTTATGGGGATGGCGGTCGTGAAGCGCGTCTTGCTCGGATGGGGAGATGATGTCGTACGGAGGACAGACGAGGTCCTTGTAGGCGGCGCTGTCGGCAAAGCGGATCGCATTGAAAGGTTTCAGTTCAGGCATATGGCAACCCTAAATGAGTCGATCGATGCGCTCGTGTGCGATCTGGACGGCGTGGTGTACCGAGGTAACGTGCCGATCCCCGGGGCGGCCGAAGCGCTGGTTCGGTGGCGCGACTCAAAGAGGCGATTTTTGTTGTGCACGAACAACTCCGCCTTCACCGATGAGCAGTACATCGCGAAGCTCGCCAGCATGGGACTTGAATGCGATACCGAGGAGATACTCACCTCGGCGTCGGTAACGCGTGAGATCTTGAAGCGGAGAAAGGTTACGGGAAACGCACTGGTCATCGGTGGAGAGGGGCTGAGAGCGGCCGCACTCTCTGCCGGGCTGCGGACGTTGCCCGAGCAGTCCGATGAGATCCCATCGGTGGTCCTGGTGGGATGGGACCGGAGCTTCACTTGGGACAAGATGCGTATCGCGGCTACAGCGGTCCGAGCCGGAGCGATCTTCATCGCTTCGAACGCTGACGCCACCTTCCCGGCTCCCGATGGTCTATGGCCGGGGGCCGGTTCCATCCTCGCATCGATCGAGAAGGCGGCGGGTAGACAGGCCGAGGTGATGGGCAAGCCGCATCGTCCCATGATGGAGGTTGCCCAGGAACGATTGCATGGAAGCCGCGGCATCGCGATGGTAGGTGATCGCAACGACACCGACCTCGACGGTGCGCGCTCGATGGGGTGGACGGCCATCCTTGCGCTCAGTGGGGTGACAGACCGGGCGCAAGCGACCCGCCTTTCACCACCACCCGATCTCGTGCTGCAGAGCCTGGCAGATCTCTTGCCACCTCAATAGCGCCACTCCGGCCCCCAATGGGGGGTGGGCTTCTGCGGTCGCCCGCCCAACAAGAACACCGCTATCAGGCCGAACACGAACCCTCCGACATGTGCCATCCATGCGACCTCGGTCGCGCCTGTGACCTCTTGCGCTCCGATCAAGAACTGGTAGAGGAACCAAAGACCGAGCACGGCGAAGGCGGGCAGTTGAACGACGGTGAAGAAGAAGAAGATGGGAACTAGGACGTTCACTCTCGCCCGGGGATACAACAAGATGTAGGCGCCCATCACAGCGGCGACGGCTCCCGATGCTCCCACCGATGGGATCGGGTCCGAGAGGTGCGTAAGCACATGCCCGAATCCAGCAGCGATCCCGCCGAGCAGATAGAAAAGCAGATAGCGCACGTGCCCGAGGTGATCTTCGACGTTGTTTCCGAATATCCAGAGGAACAGCAGGTTGCCGAGCAGGTGCAGGAGCCCTGCATGCAAGAAGGTCGAAAAAACGATCGAGATCAAAAAGGCCCCTAGGCCACGATCGGGTATCCCGATGCCGAAGACCTGAGCCGGGCACAGGTCCTGGAGCTGGCAGGGGATCGGAGCGTTCTTGATGAAATAGCGGGCGCCCGCAAGGTCCGTTCCAAGTCCCGGCGTCGCAAAGAATGTGAAGACGTTCACGGCGATCAGGGCCAAAGTGACGTATGGCCGCCTACGAGCCGGATTGGTATCGGAGATCGGGATCAGGCTCAGGCTGAACACTCATCGAGTATAGGTTGACCCTCGCACATCTACCTTCCAAGGAGGCGCCGTGTTGGATGAACTTCGACGGATGGCACTGATCACCTCGGGCGTTGCGGAGCTGACGCGAAGCAAGGCCGAGAAAGTAGTGAAGGATCTGGTCAAGGCAGGCGACGTTAAACGCGACCATGCCTCGGGTCTCGTCAAGGAATTGATGAAGCGAAGCTCGGAGAATCGCGCCGAGTTGACACGCTTCGTCTCTTCGGAGATCCGTAGCCAAGTTGAGAAGCTGGGATTGGCGTCCGCTCGCGACCTCGAGCGGCTAGAGCGTCGCATCGCACGTCTCGAGAGCAGTGCCAAAGGTAGCGCCAAGGCCCAGAGTGCCCCAAAGAGACCCACAACGGGCCCCGGGAAGTCCCCTGCCAAGAAGAGCGCGGCGAAGAAGGTCACTGCCAAGAAGAGTCAAAGCAAAGGTGCTACGAACGACTCTGCTGGTGACGGCTCTGGAACCGCAGCAGATGATTAGATGACCCCCATGGAACCGAAAGAGATGATCGAGCAGGTCCGCCGTGACCTGCAGGCTGCCGATGTCCAGGGTGACGAGGTCCGGCTCAAGACCCTCGATGACCTCTATGCCTCGCTCGAGCAGGAGCTCGAAAGGGATCTAGATCAAGCGGGTCCGGCTCGATTCTGAGCTAGTCAGACGAAAGCTTGCGAGCAGCCGCACCGAAGCGCAACACGCTATCTCCGGCGGGCTCGTAACCCTTAACGGCATGCCCGTTCAACGTGCAGCGACCATGGTGTCCACTTCCGACGCGATCGTCATCACATCACCCCCTTCCCGCTTCGTGTCTCGGGGCGGAGAGAAGCTAGATGGTGCTCTTCGTGATTTCGGTATCTCGGTTGAGAACAAGCGGTGGTTGGACGCGGGTGCTTCAACCGGCGGGTTCACCGACCGGCTTCTACAAGGAGGGGCTCAAGCGGTTGCCGCGGTCGATGTCGGGTACGGCCAGCTTCATTGGAAGCTGCGCACCGACGAACGGGTGATCGTCATGGAACGCACCAATGTTCGGGACCTGACCCCCGGTGACCTGCCGTGGGAGCCCGAGGGGGTCGTCGCAGACCTTTCCTTCATATCTCTGGTGAAGGTGTTGGAAGTCCTCGGCCAAGTTTCATCCGATGAAGCCGATCTCGTCCTCTTGGTGAAGCCGCAGTTCGAGGCAGGTCGTAGCCATGTTGGGAAGGGTGGAGTGGTGAAGGATCCGGCCGCGTGGGAGCTGGCTATGAGGTCGGTGGTCGAAACGGCCAAGGGGTGTGGGATGGGGCTGGTCAACGCCACGGTGTCAGACCTCAAAGGCCCGGCGGGCAACGTCGAGTTCTTCGTCCATCTCCGTAAGCGCCATGATTCCGATATGGGAACCTTGCTTTCGGCTCTCGAGAGGGCAACTGGATGAAGATCCGTAGAGCCTGCTTGGTCGAGCATCCCGGTAAGGAACGTGCGCTTGATCTACGGGCAAGCATCGAGCGATTCCTCGCCGGAGCCGGCGTGGAGATATCAACAACCCAGCCCGATCTCGTGGTTTCGTTAGGCGGAGACGGGACCATGCTGCGCGCCGCCCAGATCGCGCACCTCAACGATGCTGTTCTGCTGGGGATCAATCTCGGGACCCTCGGCTACCTGACCGAGGTCGAAGCTTCTGGCTCAATCGATGCTCTGCAGGCGGTTCTCGCGGGGAGCTTCACGGTGCAGCCGCGCATGATGTTGCGATGCGATGTCGATACGGCTGCGGGGCCAACCTCCCACGTGGGTTTGAACGAAGTCCTGGTCGAGAGAGCAGCGCGCCATAGATTGGTGAGGCTTGGAGTCACCATCGGCGGAGAGCGGCTTGCCTCTTTCAATGCAGACGGGATCATCGTGGCGACACCGACAGGGTCGACCGCCTACGCTCTCAGTGCCGGGGGCCCGATCGTCTCACCACGAGCGGAAACGATCGTTGTCGTCCCGGTCAGCCCCCACATGATCTTCTCTCGCCCCTTCGTCTTGGCACCCGATGAGGTGGTGGAGATCCAGCTGGAGGGACAAGACGTCGAGGCTCAAGTAACGCTAGACGGCGCCATCAGTACCCCGATAGAGAGTGGTGCCACGGCGACCGTGCGCAGGCACGAGAGGCCGCTGAGACTGGTCAAGCTCGAAGGACCCCTCTTTCTGGCCCGCTTGCGCAGCAAACTCGATCTGCCGGGCTGAAACCAGAGCAGCGTCGCGCACCGCCCTTAGGATTCAAGGGTGCTTGAAGAGTTGGTCGTTGAAGGTCTCGGTGTGATCGAGCGAGCCGAGGTCGATCTGTCGCGTGGCAGCACTGCTCTCACCGGCGAGACCGGCGCGGGGAAAACGCTAGTTGTCTCCGCTCTGGGATTGCTTCTCGGGGGCCGGGCAGACCGAGGTGCGCTGCGGTCGGGCAACGAGCGCGCCTTGATCGAGGGCCGGTTCACGGTGGCATCGGGACATCCCAGCATCGATCGATTGCTGGCCCACGGCCTCCTCGATGAACCTCCCGAGAGTGAGACCGAGATCGTGGTCTCGAGGGTGATCACCTCTAGCTCCAACAAGGTGCGGATCAACTCCCGCCTCGTGACCCTCTCCGTTCTTTCGGAAGTGATGTCCTCGCTCGTGGAGATCGCCGGTCAGAACGAACACCACCGACTTACCCATCCCGCCTACCAACGGGCGGTACTGGATCGATACGCGGGCGAACGAGCCACCGGATTGGCCGCGACGACCGCAGCTCGCTACCGGGAGATGATCGAGGCAACCCGGGAGCTATCGGCTCTGAGAGAGGGTGACCGGCAGCGCCAGCGCGAACTCGGCATGCTTGCCCACGAGATCTCCGAGATCCAGGCCGCGGGCCTGGTCGAGGGAGAGATCGAGCGCCTTCGTGCGGAGATACGTCTTCAAGAAAGCTCACAAGATATCGCCGGTGCACTGGACGAAGCGGTGGACTACCTAGGCGGGGACGAGGGCGCCGCAGCAGCAGTAGGAAGGGCCCGGTCCGCATTAGGGGAGGCGTCACAGACCCGCGAAGAGTTAAGAGAGGCAGTGGACCGCCTTGAAACCATCGAAGTCGAGCTCACCGACCTATCGCGTGAGCTTGTCTCCAAGCTTGTGGAACCCGATCCGGCGGCACTGGAATCGGCACGGGCACGCATGGATGTGATCTCCAAGCTTCGGCGTAAGTACGGCGATTCGGAAGCCGAGATCATCGGGCATCTCGAGCGCAGTCAGCAGCGGGTTCTCGAACTGGACAACGCCGATTCGCAGATACAGATGTGGGAGCAACGACTGCAAGAAGCCAGGGTGGCCGCAGCGGGAGCAGCCACCGAACTTTCGGAGCTTCGGAGAGCTGCTGCCACTCGCCTCCGGGATGAGATGTCGGTGCGACTCGGCGCGCTGGCACTTGAGGCAGCCGTGTTCGAGGTTGCCTTCGAGGAACGAGAACTGTACGAAGGTGGTTTGGAACAAGTGACTTTCATGGCATCTACCAACCGAGGAGAAGCCCCCCGGCCGATCGCGAAGGCAGCCTCCGGCGGGGAGTTGTCCCGGATGGCCCTCGCCCTCAACCTTTGCGTGACGGCCGATCATCTAGACACGATGGTGTTCGACGAGGTCGATGCCGGAGTTGGTGGGGCGGCCGCCCGGGCGGTCGGCGCAGCTCTTTCCGAGCTTGCATCCGTGACCAAGGCTCAGGTCCTCGTCGTCACGCACCTCCCGCAGGTTGCCGCTGCCGCCGACAACCACCTGACCGTTCGAAAGGCGTCATCGGATGGACGGACCACGGCCACGGTCGAAGTCCTCTCTCGCAAGCAGCGCGTTCAAGAGCTATCTCGGATGCTCGCGGGACTACCCGACAGTGAACTGGGACGCAAACACGCCGAGGAGTTGCTCGAGCTGTCCACCCAAGGCAGTGGCAAGTGAAGGCACTTCGACGCAAGCGTGCCTCGATAACGGCGAGCGATCATCCAGCAGGTACGGCTCGCGTCGATAGGAGGACGAAAGACCTCATCACGCGCCTCCAACCGGGGGAGGTTGCAGTCATAGACCATGAAGACATCGATCGCATCGCCGCCGAAGGTTTGGTTGGAAAGCAGACGCGTGCGGTCATCAACGCGTCGCGCTCGATCACCGGTCGCTATCCGAATCTGGGCCCGATGATGATTGTGGCGGCAGGCATCCCTCTTCTTGACGCTGCCGGACCTGAGGTCTTGTCGATCCCCGAGGGCGCTCGTGTGATGGTGGACGGGAACAAAGTCGTCACTGTTGACGGTGATCGTTACCAAGTGGTAGCAGAGGGCCATCCGCTGACGCGTGAAGAGATCGAGCGGCAGATGGACGCTGCGAAGAGGCAGATCTCGACCGAGTTAGAGAAGTTCGCCGAGAACACGATCGGCTACATCAAGGACGAGCGCGATGTCTTGTTGGATGCGATCCACTTGCCCGAAGTCGCAACGGACTTCCACGGCCGGCAGGTGCTGATCGTCGTCCGTGGGTACGACTACAAAGAGGATCTCCAGGCGCTGCGCACCTACATCCGCGAGGTCAGACCCCTATTGGTTGCCGTCGACGGCGGCGCCGATGCATTGCTCGACATGGGTCACAGGCCGGACATGATCATCGGAGATATGGATTCCGTAACGACCGAAGCGCTGCTTTCGGGGGCCGAGCTTGTCGTGCACGCGTACCCGGGTGGCTACGCGCCGGGACTAGAACGCCTGACCGCACTCGGGGTGAAGGATGTGGTCGTTTACGAGGCGACCGGTACATCCGAAGACATCGCCATGCTGCTTGGCTACGAGCGCGGTGCCGAGTTGATAGTTGCTGTAGGCACCCACGCGAACCTGATCGAGTTCTTGGACAAGGGCCGCAAGGGGATGGCATCGACGTTCCTCGTTCGCCTGAGGGTCGGCTCGATCCTTGTAGACGCCAAGGGAGTCAGCCGCCTCTACAGACAACGAGTCAGAAGGAGTGACCTCGCCCTCCTACTTGCCGCCGCCACGGTGGCTCTCGTCGTAGCCTTCTCCTTCTCCGACATCCTGCGCCTGGAAGTTCAGCTCTACTGGGCGAAGGTTCAAGATTGGTGGTTCAACATCAGGCAAGCGATCTTCTGATGGTCGATTTCAGATATCACGTCATCTCCCTGGCGGCCGTACTGATCGCTCTCAGTGTGGGTGTGGTGCTGGGCACAGGAGCTTTCGGCGACCCGCTCTTGCGAGACATCCGCAGCAATGTTCGCGAGCTAGAACAGGACATCAGTGACCGGCGAGCTCAGAACGCGCAATTGAACGATGACCTGCAGCGTGAGCTTGCCTTCGGGCTAGCGGCAGAACCGTACCTCCTCCAGGACCGTTTGCAAGATCAAGACGTCGTGGTGATCGAGTTTGCCGGCACGGACGGAGCGGTGGCGGATCAACTTCGAGCTGCGATCGCGACGGCAGGCGGCACCGTGACTTCCACGATCGAGATACTCGACCGATTCTCGTTGCAGGACCAAGTCGATACCGATGCATTGGCACTTGCGTTGGGCTCGATCTCGGGCGACTCCGACCAGCTTCGTGTGGAAGCGGGCCGCGAGTTGGGACGCACCATCGCCCTAGCCACCCAGGGTGACCCTTCCGAACTGATCGGATTGGTCGATGAACTACAGCGTGCCGATTTCTTGGACGTGGAGGGCCAATCACAGGGGGACGATGGGATAGTCACCCAAGGGGCTGCCGTATTGATCGTTGGCGGCTCCGTCGACGATCCTGCATTCGACGTTGCGGACCTCTGCCTCCCGATGGTTGCCGAGGCCGCGCGCCGCGACGTCCCGATGCTCGTTGGGGAGCCCGATCTCAGCACCTGGGGTCTCGTGAAAGCGATCCGCGAAGACGGCGAGAGCCGCGACGTGGTGGCGTCTGTAGATGGGATCCAGGCGGTGGCCGGACGCGTGGCAGCGGTGCTGGGTCTGCAAAGGGCCATCGAGGGGCAGATAGGGCACTACGGCCGCGCCGAGGGAGCCGGGGACCTCCTGCCCCCACCTGATACCGAGGGTTGATGGAACGTCCGTCCGCTGAAACCCAACCTTGGATGGGACGGGGTGCGGCTCTCATAACACTCGCTACGGCGGTCTCCCGTCTGACCGGACTGATACGGATAGTAGTGGTGGCATACGCGATGGGTGCCACCTTCCTGACGGACACCTATAACAGTGCCAATACTGCCCCCAACCTCGTGTTCGAGCTTCTCGCCGCGGGGGTTCTCACCTCCGTCTTCGTCCCGACGTTCGTCGACCACATCGTCAAAGGGAAAGAGAGAGACACCTGGGAGGCAGGCAACGCGATGACGTCGGTTGCGCTACTCGCCTTGGTCGGCATCTCGCTGTTGGTCATGCTCTTCGCTCCCGCGATCATGCGCCTCTTACTAGTGGGACGCACCGAGGACCGTGCCGACGCGGTCGCCGTGGGAACAGACCTCTTGCGCTTGTTCGCCCCTCAGATCATCTTCTACGGGGTTGGCATGATCATGACCGGTGCCCTGCACGCGCATCGTCGCTTCGGGATGGCAGCCGTCGCCCCGATCTTCAACAATGTCGTCGTGATCGGTGTGTACCTAGCCTACGCGTCGATGCGTGGTGACTCACCGCCGTCGGTGGATTCGGTGACATCGTCACAGATATGGGTTCTCGGAGCAGGAACGACGCTGGGCGTAGTTGCGATGACCCTGTGTTTGCTGCCATCCCTGCATAGGCTGGGGTGGCGTTTCCGTTTCCGGCCCGACGTCCGGCACCCGAGTGTGACGCGCGGGGCACGTCTGGGCGCGTGGGCATTGGGCTACGCGGGGGGGTATCAAGCAGGTCTCATCGCCGTACTGATCCTTGCCAACCGTATCCAAGGGGGTGTGGCCGGCTACCAGTGGGCCTACACCTTCTTCTACTTGCCCCATGCCCTGTTCGGGGTGCCGATCTTCAATGTGTTGTTCACTGCGATGGCCGAGCACGAAGCGAAAGGGGAACGAGAGGCGTTGTCCGAGCGGCTCAGGCAAGGGTTGGCGATGCTCGGCTTCATCTTGGTCCCGGTCGCCACCGGACTAGCCGTGCTCGCCCACGCGGTTTCAACCATGACTCTGGACTATGGGGTCATGAACCAGTCCGGCGTTGACCTAGTGGCGAAGATCATGATCGGCTTCGCGCCAGGACTTCCGTTCTATTCGGCGTTCCTCGTGTTCACGCGAGGCTTCTACGCGATCGGGGATGCCCGGACCCCTGCGCTCGTCAACCTGGCTACCATGGCTCTAACGACGGTCATAGGTGCCGCTGCATTCTTCGCTCTCCCTCACGGGTGGGAGGTCGCTGGGCTCGCCCTCGGCCATTCGGCTGGGTTCTTCGTCGGTGCATCTGTGCTGGGCACACTTCTGAAGAAACGACTCGGTACCCGGAGGTCCCTGGTCGACATCCAGACCTTCATGGGGCAGGTTTTCTCGGCGGCCGTGGCAGGCGTTGCGATGACCCTCATCGTCGACCTATTCGACACCTCCGTTAAAGAGCAGGCCGTCGCGGCCGCCGTTCTAGGGGCTATCGTCGGCACGGTCGTATACACCGGCGTTGCGCTAGCGACAGGAGCACGGGAGCCGGGACGACTCCTCGCTGTAGCTCGATCATTGAAGGATCGGCGATGAAGGTTCTTCAGGTCCTTGGCAATTCAGCGGGAGGTATCGCCAGGCATGTTGCAGATGTCGTGAAAGGCTTCGAGGGTTCACGCATCGAGGTGGAAACGGCTGCCCCGCCGGCCTTGCCGGTCCCCATCACGGGAACGACCTATCCCGTCCAGATACCCGACGGCCCTTTCGGCCATGGGGCGGCACGAAGAGACCTCCGAAAGATCATCGGGGGAGGGGACTTCGACGTCATCCATGCACACGGACTGCGGGCAGGGATCGACGCGGCACGGGCAGCCGGGGACATCCCTTCGGTGGTGACGATCCACAACCTCGTTCAACCCGAGATCGCGGGGAGATTGAGAGCCCCTGTCTATCGCCTTGCCGAGAAGCTCGCCGTGGAAGCCAACGACAAGGTGTTGTGTGTCTCCGAACAGATCGCAAGTCATCTGCGTGCATCGGTGCCGAAACACACCCACAAGATCGAGGTCACTTACCTCGGCATCGCAGAGCCCAAGCCCGTCACTAGAGACCGATCGAAGGTACGGGCAGACATGGGCATCTCCGACCGGGATCTGGTCGTTGTGACCGTTGCACGGCTTGCACCACAGAAAGCCCTTCACATACTCTTCACGGCCCTTGCACAGATCCCCGAAGCACGTCTGATCGTCTTAGGCGATGGACCGCAACGCGCAGAGCTTCGATCGTTGGCCATGCGATTGCTGGGAGAACGCGTGGAGTTCCTCGGCTTTCGGGATGACGTCACCGACATCGTGGCGGCGTCCGACGTGTTCGCCCTGTCCTCCATCTGGGAAGGCATCCCGATCAGCGCCATGGAAGCGATCCTCGTGGGAACAGTGATCGCTTCAACCGATGTCGGGGGGATGCGAGAGATCGTTACCGACGGGGTCTCGGGACGGTTGGTGCCACGGGATGATGCGGATCAACTCGCTGCAGCGATAAAGGAGCTTCTGGACGAACCTGAACTGAGGGGCGCCTTCGCCAGCCGGGCGTTACAAGACCTTCGGCTCCGCTTCGATCGAGACGCCATGCTGGAACGGCTAGGAGATGTGTATCGCTCACTAGTGATGGCGGGTCGATGAGGAGACTCATGACGGCGTCGGTAGCAGCGGGGTTTGCCTCCATGGTTCTGGGTGGCAGTGCCACGGCTCAGGCTTCCTGCCCGCGGGCCGTCATCTTCACCCTTCCGGCAGTGACTTGGGGTCAGGTGGAACGCATACAGCCGCCGAACCTGCTCGAAGTGATGCGGGAAGGGGCTTCGGCGGAGATGGCGGTGCGCACGAACTCCTCGCGTACATCGCACGCCTCGGGTTTCGTCACGATCGGGGCCGGCACGCGCGCCGATGGAGGACGCACCGCCGGCTACATCGCCGATGGGAACGATCAAGACGGGTTCTTCACCACCGATGTTCGCGCCGGAGGCTTCGACGAGATCATCGAGATCGCACGAGAAGCGGACTATGTCGCCGAGCCGGGAGCTCTAGCTTCGGCTTTGGATGGAGAAACGATCGCTATCGGCAACGGAGCGCCCACGATGGAACCGGTCTCTCCTTTGAGTGGGGGACTGACGTTGCTGTTGGCGAGTTCGGATACCTCGGGGGTCACCGACCGGGCAGCGGTAGGCACTGATCTTCTTGTCACGGACAGCGCGGTTCCCTTCGGCCTCCGCAGCGATCAAGCAGCACTTCGCGCCGCGGTCGACGAGTCATTCTCTGTTCCGTGCGCGACGATCTTCATCGATCAAGGGGACCTGATCCGAGCAGACACCTGGAGCAAGATGCGCGGGGCAACCGACCTCGACGCGATGGATCAAGCGCTCACCGCCGCCGACGAGATCCTCGGGCATGTGGCTTCAGCCATGAGCGATGAGGATCTGCTCCTGGTGGTGGCACCCACCTCTCCGTGGGCCGATCCACAGGTGCATCTGGGTGTCGCCGTCGCTCGCGGCCCTGGCTTTCCACCTGGCTCATCGATGGAGTCCGCCTCTACGCGCCAGGCCGGGTTCGTCACATTGCCCGACATCGCACCGACGGTGTTGGACTTCTACGGTATCGAAAGACCACCTTCGATGCTGGGGCGACCGTTCGTTGCGATCGATGGCCGCCCGGAGATGCTCGGGTATCTAGCGGACCTCGATGAGGAGTCGGTCTTCGCCCACAGCGTTCAAACAAAGATCTCGACGGCCTTCGTGATCGTGCAGTTGATCGTGTACGTACTGGCACTACTTTTCCTGGCCAAGCGTCAGGTCCCAGCGCCACGCGAACGACAGGAGGCCGCGGTGACTTGGCTTAGAAGGATCGCCTTCTGCATCGTGGCGTTCCCTTTCGCTACCTATCTGGCGACGCCTATCCCCGCTAGGAACCTTGGGCTCGCCTGGTTCGTCGTTGCATTGATCGCGATCGACATCGTCGTCGTTGCTATCGTCAGCCGAGCGTTGCGCGACCCCTTGGAACGACTCTTGGCTATCACGGGCGCAACCGTCCTGCTGTTCATCCTCGATCTCGCCTTTTTCAAGGCGCTTCAGTTGAATGCCGTCTGGGGGAATGATCCGATCGTTGCGGGTCGGTTCACGGGTCTGGGTAACATCGCGTTCGCGATCCTGGGGTCGAGCAGCCTGATGACCGGCGCTCTGCTGGTTCATCGCTTCCCCGGCAGGCGATGGGTCTTCGGGCTCGTTGCCATCTTGTTCGGGGTGACAGTGGTTGTTGATGGTGCGCCCCAGCTCGGTAGCGATGTGGGGGGAGTGCTGGCACTCGTCCCGGCGCTTGGAGTCACGTTCCTGTTGCTCCTTGGGCAGGCTCCCAGCTTGAAGCTGGTTGCCCTCACTCTGCTTGGCGCCCTCGTGGCACTCGGGCTGTTCTTAGCCGTCGACCTGTCGCGCCCCCCCGAGTCACGCACGCACCTTGCGCGCCTCGTCGAAGACGTTCAGGGACGGGGGATAGATGCCTTCACC
The DNA here is from genome assembly GCA_937863385.1 of uncultured Actinomycetes bacterium. Classification (GTDB taxonomy): domain Bacteria; phylum Actinomycetota; class CADDZG01; order CADDZG01; family WHSQ01; genus CALMBW01. The sequence continues at coordinate 151,638 of CALMBW010000021.1, forward strand.
GAAGCTCTAGGGAGAAAGATCCGGACGAACATGCGCGTCTTCCGTTCGACGATCTGGACCTACCTGGTCCCTCCTGCTCTCGGCGTGATCGCCTGGTTGTTGCTGCGCCCGAAAGGACGTTGGCACGATATGGCCACCAGCTATCCCAAGTTACGCGCCGGTCTGATCGGAGGATTGATCTTGGCGACACTGGGGTTCGCGGTAAACGACTCGGGCATAGTCGTACCTGCGATGGTGCTCTCCTTCTTGGTACCGATGTCTTTGATCCTTCATGTCGTCATGGAACGTGATCACCTCTCCGAGCGAGGTGGAGCGTGATCGCCCTGGCGCTTGCGATCGGTGCTCTCGTCGGTGTTGCCGGCGCGCGAGCCGTGGTTGGTCCACGATTGGCCGCGCCTCCGCCAGCACTGATCCGCCTCAATCACCGCGGTCTGAAGGTGCCCGCGGTGCTCGGTGAAGCCGTCGTGATGGGCGGCCTCCTGGGCCTTGGAACCCTGGCGATAGCCGGTGCGGCCGGCTGGGATCCCGCGCCGGGTCCCCGGATGGCAGGGGCGGTCGCCCTGCTGATCCTCGTGATGGGCGCCGCCGGCGCCTGGGACGACCATCAAGGCGACGAACGCCCTCGGGGATTCAAGGGCCACTTGGGGGCCTTGAGATCTGTACGCCTCACGGGAGGTCTCGTGAAGCTACTGGCGGGAGGGGTTGCCGGACTCGCTGCAGGGGCGCTGGTGACAGGAGCGGACCCACTGTCGACCATCGAGATCGGCTTGACCGTCGCTCTGATGGCGAATCTGATCAATCTGATGGATCGCGCACCTGGGAGAGCCGGCAAGGTATCCGTGGCTGCCTGGATATCTTTCGCCTTGATCGCTCCCGCCGGTTACCTGGTGGCCTCCTGCGGGTTGATTGCCGCTTTGCTCGCTGTCATCTGGGACGACCTGGGCGAGAGAGGGATGCTGGGCGATTGTGGAGCGAACCCTATCGGGGCCGTTGTTGGGCTGGGAACGGCGGTGTCCTTGGAGCGACCCGGGCGCTGGCTAGCGATCGCTTTGCTGCTCGCTCTCAACCTCGCGTCGGAGAAGTGGTCCTTCTCTGAGGTGATAGCTCGCACCCCGTGGATGAGAGCGGTCGATTCGTGGGGTCGAACAAGATCCTGAAGTGGATATCCGGACCAGCGACACACCGCGCGTGCTAACGTGAGGAGACTTCCCCCGGAACTCGATCCGGGCGGAGCTATTGCCACTCGTGGCCGGGGGTCGTCACCTGTTGTTGACCCCTCGGCACCTCCGAGGGATCGAAGACCCAGGCCCATCAAGGGCTGTGACATGTGGAGGAGCGCTGGTGGCGAAGCACATCTTCGTAACGGGTGGAGTGGTGTCGAGTCTCGGCAAGGGCCTCACGGCCGCTTCGCTGGGCCGCCTTCTCAAGGCCAGGGGTCTCAGGGTATCGATGCAGAAGCTCGACCCTTACATCAATGTCGATCCCGGAACGATGAACCCCTTCCAGCACGGCGAAGTGTTCGTGACCGAAGACGGCGGCGAAACCGACCTGGACCTCGGCCACTACGAGCGATTCATCGACGAGAACCTGTTCAAGGCTAGCAACGTGACGACCGGGGCCATCTACCAGGGTGTCATCGCCAAGGAGCGCCGCGGTGACTACCTCGGAGACACGGTGCAGGTGATCCCTCACATCACTGAAGCGATCAAGGACCGTATCCGGGCCCTGGCCGACGATTCGGGCGCAGACGTTCTGATCACCGAGATCGGCGGAACCGTCGGTGACATCGAATCGTTGCCATTCCTCGAGGCCATCCGCCAGCTAAAGACGGAGCTGGGCCGGGACGACACCTGCTACATCCACGTGACCCTGGTGCCGTACATGGCCCCGGCCGAAGAGCTCAAGACGAAGCCCACGCAACACTCGGTCCGAGAACTGCGCAGTATCGGTATCCACCCCGACGCCATCGTCTGCCGGTCTGACCGGGCCATCACCCCGGGGTTGAAGCGCAAGATCTCATTGCTCTGCGACGTACCGACCAATGCCATCGTCTCTGCCGTAGACTCAAGCAACATCTACGAGATCCCTTTGGTCCTACAAGACGAGGGTCTCGACGGATTCGTGCTCGACCGCTTGCGGCTAGACGCCCCGCACGACGCCGATCTGACGGAATGGAAGAACCTCGTCGGACGCATCGAGGCTGCCGAGGCGAAGGTGAACATCGGCGTCATCGGTAAGTACGTCACCCTCCCGGATGCGTATCTCTCGGTGGTCGAATCACTCAAACACGCCTCTTTCCATCACTCGGCGCAGCTCGAGATCACTTGGGTTGCCTCTGATGACTTAGAGGCCGGCAACCTGGACGAAGCCCTCGGCCACCTCGATGGGATATTGGTGCCGGGGGGCTTCGGGGTGCGGGGGATCGAGGGCAAGATCGAAGCCGTCCGGTTCGCACGCGAGAACAACATCCCTTTCTTCGGCATCTGCCTCGGGCTTCAGTGTGCCGTGATCGAGTTCGCACGCAACGTGGCCGGTTTGCAAGGTGCTAACTCGGCCGAGTTCGAGAGCAATGCCGAACACAAGGTGGTGGATGTGCTTCCCGGACAAGACCTCGCTTCGCTGGGCGGCACTATGCGTCTCGGGGCGTACCCATGCAAACTGACACCTGGTAGCAAGGCTGCGGATGCATACGGAGCCGAGTTGATCTACGAGCGCCACCGTCATCGCTATGAGGTGAACCCCCGGATGCGCAGACGTCTCGAGGACGCAGGGTTGGTGTGCTCGGGTGAGTCACCCAACGGGACCCTGGTAGAGATCATCGAGCTTGCCGGTCACCCCTGGTTCGTAGCCGGTCAGTTCCATCCCGAGTTCAAGAGCCGCCCCGACCGGCCGCACCCGCTCTTCCGTGACTTCGTTGGGGCTGCCTTAGCGAACAAGAGCAGCGAGGCCGGCCTGAACGAGGCACCGTCGTACTCCGAGTCTCGGTCGTGACGCCCGGATACACTCGCTGTCCATGAAGGTAGGCGTACCGAAAGAGCTCAAGGATCACGAATACCGGGTAGCGATCACACCTGCCGGTGTTCGTGAGCTGACGAGCCATGGGCACGAGGTTCTGATCGAGACAGACGCAGGCCGTGGCTCCAGCATCTTCAACGAGGAGTTCGAAAGTGCCGGGGCCAAGATCGCCCCCGATGCCGACACGGTCTTTGCCGAGTCAGACATGGTCCTCAAGGTCAAAGAACCAGTACCGGAAGAGTTCCATCGTCTTCGCGAGGGGCTCATCCTTTTCACTTATCTGCATCTGGCGGCCAGCGAACCGGTGACGAAGGCACTCCTTGACTCCGGCACTACCGGTGTCGCCTACGAAACCATCGAGCTGCCCGACCGCTCGCTGCCTCTCCTCGCCCCGATGAGCGAAGTGGCCGGCCGGATGGCGCCCCACGTGGGTGCCAACCTCCTCGAGCGGGGTCATGGGGGCCGGGGGATCTTGATGGGCGGCGTTTCGGGTGTCCGCCCCGCCAACGTCGTGGTCATCGGTGCCGGCATGTCGGGGATGAACGCCGCCTGGATCGCCCAGGGCATGGAGGCCGAAGTGATCGTCCTCGACAAGAACATCAACAAACTCCGCGACATCGATCGGATCCACCAAGGCAAGATCAAGACGTTGATGTCCAACAAGCTCACCGTCGAGGAATCGGTCGTCCAGGCGGACCTGGTTATCGGTGCTGTGCTCGTGCCCGGCGCCAAGGCTCCTCGCATAGTGACCCGGGACAGCATCTCGTCCATGAAGGCCGGCTCGGTGATCGTTGACATCTCCATCGATCAAGGTGGCTGCTTCGAGACATCGAAGATGACTACCCATTCGGACCCGACCTACGTAGTGGACGACGTCGTCCACTACTGCGTGGGAAACATGCCCGGCGCCGTGCCTCACACATCTACCTACGCCCTCACCAACGCCACCCTGGACTACGTCCTGGCTCTGGCGGCCCATGGGCTCCAGGCGGCGGTCGCCGACCCGGGGTTCGCCTTGGGGATCAACACCTACAAGGGCAAGTGCGTGTATGAGCCCGTTGCTAGCGCTCACCAGATCCCCTACACGCCTCTCTCGGATCTGTTCTAAACGCCGGTGGCAACCAAGGGGGCCGCGCGCGCCTCTACGCTGGACCCGCTCATCGACGACTTCGTCGCCCACATCCGCTTCGAGAAGGGCCTTTCGGCCAACACCGTCGAGAGTTACCGCCGGGACCTCGGGGCCTGGAGGAGGTTCGCCGCCGAGCATGTGATGCGGCCTCTCCAGCCGACGCACAAAGAGATAACCGACTTCCTCGAGCGCTTGCGATCTGGCCGAGAGCCGGCTAGCCAGCCTCTGGCAGCGTCGAGTGTCGCCCGGATGCTGGTGTCGATCCGATCTTTCTATCGATTCCTGGTCCGAGAGGGCCATGTGGACTCAGACCCGACCGCGACGGTCGCTAGTCCCAAACAGACCAGATCCCTCCCTAAAGCGATCTCGACACGCGACGTGGAGGCACTGCTCGAACGCCCGGGCGAGTCACCGCTAGAGGTGCGAGATCGGGCCATCTTGGAGACGCTGTATGCCAGCGGTCTGCGAATCTCGGAATTGGTGGCTCTAGACGTCGACGACATCGATCTCGATTCCGGGGCGATCCACGTCGTATCGGGAAAAGGGAGCAAGTCACGGATGGTCCCGCTGGGCAGGCAAGCGAAGCAGGCCGTGGGGAGGTACCTTACGTCGGTCCGTCCGGGTCTCGCAGCGAGAACGGGAACCGCAGGTGGGGCTCTGTTCCTGAATGCCAGGGGAGCGCGGCTTAGCCGGCAAGGATGTTGGAAGATACTCAAGGGGTACGCCCGGGAGGCGGGACTGGGAGAGAAGGTCTCGCCGCACACACTGAGACACTCCTTCGCCACCCACATGCTCGATGCTGGAGCCGATATCAGGGTGGTTCAGGAGCTACTCGGGCACGCGAGCCTTACGACGACGCAGGTTTACACGCTGGTCAGCGACCAGCACCTGAGAGAGGTCTACCTCTCGGCCCACCCCAGGGCCAGGGGATAGGACCCATACAAGGGGGAGCTATGACCGCAGACAGATTCGAGGCCATCCGCGCAGCGCTCGAAGCAGATCTAGCTAACGTGCAGCGTCAGCTAGCCGAGCACGGGTTCTCCGATGATGGGGCATCCGTCACCGTGGAGGTAGACGAGGGGTTCGCCGATTCCGCCGCCGCCACCACTGAACGGGCCGAGGCCATCGCCTTGGCAGACCAGCTCGGATCGCACCGCAACGAGGTTGTGAACGCCCTGGCTCGGATCGCAGACGGGACCTACGGCAAGTGCGAACGGTGCGGGAACGAGATCCCCTTCGAGCGGCTAGAGGCCCTGCCCACGGCCACTCTGTGTGTGGCCTGCAAGCAGCAAGCCGGCTGATGGCTGGGGCCGTTAGGGCGGTGACCCTCATCGTCCTGGACTCCGTGGGGATCGGAGGTGCCCCGGACGCAGCCGAGTTCGGAGACGAAGAAAGCGCAACCCTGCCGCATGTTGCCTCCTCCATGGGCGGTATCGCCCTGCCGAACCTGGGCGCGCTCGGCCTGGGGAACATCACCGAGATCCTGGGTGTACCGCCGGTAACTGCCCCAGGCGGCGCATTCGGGGCCCTCACCGAGACATCTCCCGGCAAGGACACCACAACGGGCCACTGGGAGCTCATGGGGATCGTGCTCGACAAGCCTTTTCCTACCTACCCGAACGGTTTTCCTGCAGACCTGATCGCGGAATTCGAGAAGCGTGCTGGGGTGCAGACATTGGGCAACGAGGTCGCCTCGGGGACCGAGATAATCGCCCGGCTCGGCGACGAACACGTTAGGACCGGAAAACCCATCGTGTACACGTCGGCAGACTCGGTCTTCCAGATCGCCGCCCACGTCGACGTCGTGCCCCTGGAACGCCTCTACGAGCTCTGCCGTACGGCCCGAGATCTCTTACGGGGAGAGCATGAGGTCGGCCGGGTCATCGCCCGGCCCTTCGCCGGTCGCTCCGGTGCCTACGAAAGGACCCCAGACCGCCATGACTTCGCGGTCGAACCCGAAAGAGACACCGTGATGGACGAGATCTGTGCCGCCGGGCTTGAAGTCAGGGCCGTGGGCAAGATCTCCGACATCTTCGCCGGCCGGGGCGTCACTTCGTCTCGCCCGACCCGCTCCAACGACGACGGGATACAGGTGCTGATCGAGGAGATGCAGACGGTAGCGAGTGGCCTGGTCTTCGTGAACCTGGTGGACTTCGACCAAAGCTTCGGCCACCGCAACGACCCGAGTGGGTACGGCCAGGCGCTGGAAGCTTTCGACCGGAAGCTCCCAGAGATACTCGCGGCCGCAGGCACGGACCACGTGGTATTCATCACGGCGGACCACGGCAACGACCCGACGACCCCGTCGACCGATCACTCGCGTGAGCGGGTACCGGTACTGGTAGCCGGCGGCCCGATCAAGCCGGGGCCCCTCGGCGTACGAGAGACATTTACAGACCTCGGTGCCACCATCGCAGAACTCCTGGGCGTTCCCACGACGACACCGGGCACGTCTTTCGCCACCGTTGTGCTGTAGATATCCCGGTTCTTTCGGGCTGTTACTGCTGTGGCTCTTGTCAAAGATGCCTCCCCTCAGGTACCCTTCGTCGGCGACTTGATGATTTGTCGACAAATCCCCATCAGGGTTTGCATCTTCTAGGGAGGTTGGATGGAGCAACACGCAACTACCCCGGCGTTGCAGCCGCCCCAGCCGGCGGTATCGCCAGCGCCCCTATTCGATGAGGGCACTGGCCACACCGGCCGCATAATCGCTCTCGCCAATCAGAAGGGTGGCGTCGGCAAGACCACGACCACGATCAACCTGGGGGCCGCCTTAGCCGAGCTGGGGCAAAGGGTCCTGATCGTAGACTTCGACCCTCAAGGAGGATGCGCCCTGGGTCTCGGAGTGGAGCCCTCGGGTCTCGAAGTATCGGTCTACAACGCCTTGCTGGACCGGGATTGTGACGTTGAGAGCGTCATCCTCAAGACCTCGGTCCATGGGCTCGAATTGCTACCTTCCAACATCGATCTGGCTGCTGCCGAGCTGATGCTGGTCCAGGAGGTGGCCCGGGAGCAGTCCCTGATGCGGGTCCTGGCGCCCCTGCGATCCCGCTACGACTTCATGTTGATCGATTGCCCCCCCTCCCTGGGACTTCTTACCATCAACGCCCTCACGGCGGCCGACGGCGTGATCGTGCCCCTCGAGACGGAGTACTACGCCTTGCGGGGCATGGGCCTGCTCATGGACTCGATCGAACGGATCCGGGAGCGTCTGAACCCCCGGCTACACGTGGATGGGATCGTGGCCACCATGGTCGATAGCCGGACATTGCACTCCAAAGAGGTCCTCGAAAGGGTACGGGACGCCTTCGGGGCCAGGCTATTCGACACTCCGATCCGAAAAACGGTCCGATTCGCAGAGGCCCCCGTGGCAGGGGAGTCCATCTTGACCTACGCCCCGTCCTCCACCGGAGCGACGGCCTACCGGAACCTTGCCAAGGAGGTGGTGGCCCGTGTCGCGCAGAGCCAGTCTGCCAGGGGCTGATGAGCTCTTCCGCCGGACATCTAGCGAGCCGAAGGTGGTTCGCGAGCCAGAGGTGGCTCCGGCCCCCGTTCCAGAAGTCGACAAGTCGACAAGACTACAAGTAGCTGAGGAACCTTCGAAGAAGGCGCCGAAGCACGACGAGAAGATCACCTTCTACTGCACCAGACAGGATCTGATGGCCCTAGAGAAGGCCCGTCTCGAGCTGCGCTCCGTCCACGGGGTCGCTGCCGACCGAGGCAGGATCGTCAGAGCAGCGCTTCACTACGTCCTCGAGGACTTCGACGCTCGTTCGACGGACTCGATCCTGCTGCGAGAGCTGGACGACTAAGCAACCCGACTTCCAGGAAAAGACCCGTCGATCTCCGACGGGTCTTTTTCGCGCTCCATCCGCGCCGATTGTCTGATGCGCGATGGGGAAGCTGTCACACGCCACCGATCAATTGAGGTTAACTAAACCCATTTGTATAACTCTATGCCTTAACCTTACCTAGAGCCTTCTGAGGAGAGTGTCTACGCAACAGCTCTGCCCGAGGGGAACCACTTTGGAGCTCACGGTCACCATCGTTGCGGTTACGGAGCGGGTCTTGCGCCGATAGTGCTCCAGCGTTTCTGGTGGTACCTGATCCTCGGAGCGATTCGGGTCCACCCCTGACAGCCCGTCTGATCACCTTAGGATCGGGGATCGGAGTGGCCCTGTCCCGGACGGTATCGGGGGAGCGGGAGCCGGGACATTGCCAAGCACATCCATAAATAGACTTGTAGATGAGTTGCTTTAGCACCAAATCTACAGAGCAATCTTTGTAGAAGCCCAGTTCAGAGGCTCTATCGACATATCGATTCCAAGACTTATAGATAAGTAGGTAAGTCTTTAAGACGACTGGTCGCTGCATCGATATATCGATCTAGCGATTCATCTACTAGGCGACTGAGCGAGTTGTAATCAAGTAACCATGTGGACCCAGGTCGGGGGGCAACAGTGCCGCGAGCACCCACATCGCTGCCAGCAAGGCCGCGCCCGATCGGCTGCCACCCACCGCCCGAAGGAGTAGGGGGTGCAGCGACAGAGGACGGGGTTGGTGCATGACCCGCACTCCACGAGGCGGTCTCTCGGGAAGACCAACACTCGTATGAGAGTGGATACGCCTTGGACGTGGCCAGCATGCGGCAAACCCTACACCTGAAGTAAAGCTTTGTCTAGCGCACCTACCCCAGACACTGGGCAGCCCCGGTAACCTCCACCACCCAGCATTGGATGTTCTCCAGCAGTGGCGATAGGAACGCGAAGCCGGTAAGGAACAGGAACCCCAACAGGATCAGGAACCCGTACTGGTCGAGGAAGAAGATCACCCTCTGTTTGCTTGGGGGAAGGAAGATGGTCAGCAAGCGCGAACCGTCCAGCGGCGGTAGCGGGATCAGATTGAAGACGGCAAGAACCACATTGATCGAGACGAAGTTGAGGAACAGCTCGGCCAGGGCCCCCGCGAAGCCGGTGTCCAGGAACGAGACGCCGCTCAGTCGGTAGGCGATAGCTCCCACGAAAGCCAATAGGACGTTCATCATGGGCCCGGCAAGCGCCACGATCGCTGCTCCGAAGCGCTGGGACGATAGCGCCGCCATCCGGAACTCGACGGGCTTGCCCCACCCGAAACCGATCAGGAAGATGGCTAGGGTCCCCATCGGGTCCAGATGGCGCATCGGGTTCAGAGACACCCTCCCCATAGCTCGGGGCATGCGGTCGCCCTGAAGGTCGGCCGCGTAGGCATGGGCGAATTCGTGCAGGGCGATGGCCTGGAGCAGTGCCACCGCCAGCAGGAGAAACGCCAAAGGGTCACTGCGCAGAAGCTCTATCGGTCCATTCACGGGCAGTATTGTAGGGGCCGCGATGCAACCTGCAGCGCCAGGCGGGACTATCCATATCTCCAGTTCAACTTGAGGGTTAGGTGCATGACCGAAGCTCAACGTATCTTCAGTGGGATCCAACCGACCGGCTACATCCATCTCGGCAACTATCTCGGGGCGGTGAGGCGATGGGTCGACCAGCAGAGCGAGTTCGATTCCTTCTTCTGCATCGTCGATCTGCATGCCATGACCCTGCCCTGGGACCCCAAGGAGCTCCAGGAGCGAAGTGTTGCCACCGGGGCCATGCTTCTGGCCTGCGGTATCGATCCCACTCAGGCAACCCTCTACCTCCAGTCGCACGTCCCCGCCCACAGCGAGCTCGCCTGGGTCCTGTCTTGCATCGCCCGGATGGGAGAGCTGCGGCGGATGGTCCAGTTCAAGGAGAAGTCCAAGGGTGAGACCGAGTCGGTGGGCGTGGGGTTGTTCACCTACCCCGTGCTCCAGGCGGCCGACGTCCTGCTGTACCGGGCACACGGGGTACCGGTGGGAGAGGATCAGCGTCAGCACGTGGAGCTGATGAGGGACATCGCCACTCGGTTCAATTCACAGCTGGGGGAGGTTTTCGTCCTCCCAGAGGCCTGGATCCCCGCCGCCGGCGCTCGGATCATGTCGCTGGACGATCCTTCCAGCAAGATGAGCAAGTCGGCTAACCGGCCGAATTCGGCCATCCTGCTCGAGGACAAGCCCGAGGTGATCGCCAAGAAGATCCGCTCTGCGGTGACCGATTCAGGGCGGGAGGTAACGGCGTCGCCCGACAAACCCGCGGTCACCAACCTCCTTACGATCTATTCGGTCCTGGCCGGCGAGTCCATAGCGGCCGTGCAGGAGCGCTTCGTGGGAAAGGGCTACGGGGACCTCAAGGTGGCCCTCGCGGACGTCGTGGTGGCCGCTTTGAGCCCGCTGAGGGAGCGCTACGAGGAGCTGATGGCCGACCCTGCCGAGACCGCCCGGCTTCTAGCCATCGGAGCAGCTCGAGCCAGCGAGGTTGCGGCTACGACCATGGCCGATGTCAGGCGGGCGGCAGGGCTGGTGCCCCCTGCGTGAGGACAGCCCGGTTATCCGCTAACCAGGGGGCCGCGCCCGGTAGTCTGACCGCCGGGATCGATGGCCGTCCCCATCATCGACCTATCGATCTGTCGACAAATAGACATATCCACGCAGAGGAGCAGAGGTGACTCACGAGGTTCGCTTGGAGGTCTTCGAAGGGCCGATCGACCTGTTGCTCCACCTGATAACCCGGCAGCGGGTCGATATCTACGACGTGTCGATAGCGACCATCACCGACGAGTACCTGGCCGTGCTCGACTCTATGGGGGAGTTGGACCTGGAGACCGCCACATCCTTCCTGGTCGTGGCTGCCACCCTGCTCGAGCTGAAATCGATCCGCCTGCTGCCGGCGCCGTACTCCGATGACGAGTTCGAGTCTCGCTTCCTCGAAGAGCGCGATCTGTTACTCGCCCGCCTGGTCGAATGTGCGACCTTCAGGGAGGCGGGGAACTGGATCCAGGTGGGGCTCGAGAAGGGGGCAGGTTTCCATCCTCGTGAAGTGCCTCTGGAGCCCCACTGGCGTGACCTGGTGCCCGACGTCACCTTGAAGGTTTCGCTCGCCGACCTGACCCGCGCGGCGATACGGGCGCTTGCACCTAAGCCTATACCTCAGCTTGATATGTCGCACGTCCAGCCGATCAAGGCCTCGGTCCGAGAGGCGCTCCTAGAGATGATCTCGCTACTGCAAAGCACCCCCGCTATGAGCTTCGAGAGCCTCTGTGGGAGCGACGCCCGGCGGATCGACGTCGTCGTCCGCTTCCTCGGGCTGCTTGAACTGTTCAAGGCGGGGGCGGTCGAACTGTCGCAGCACGACCGTTTCGGAGACATCCAGGCCCACTGGACGGGAGAGGCCGAGATCGCAGACATCCTTGCCGACGCCGAGGAATATTCCGTGGCCACAGAGGGGACCCGATGAGCAACGACCGCAAGATCGTCGAATCGATACTGCTTCTGGCGCAAGAGCCGGTGACTGCTTCGATGATCGGGGAGGTGCTGGAGCGGCCCCGGGGGGAGATGGAGACCCTTCTCCGGGATCTAGCGGCCGCCTACGAGGACGAGGACAGGGGATTCGTGTTACGGGAGGTTGCTTCGGGCTGGAGGCTTTACACCGCCCCAGAATGCGGGCCATGGCTCGAGCGCTTCGTTTCGGGTCACGCCTACGCCAGACTTTCTTCGGCGGCGCTGGAGGTGCTTGCGATCGTGGCGTACAAGGGTCCGGTGTCTCGGAGCCAGATATCCGAGATCCGGGGTGTCGACTCCGACAGCGCGGTCAAGACGCTCGAGAGCAGGGGGCTCCTCAACGTGGCGGGCCGAGACCTGGGCCCCGGCGGATCGGTGCTCTTCACGGTCTCCGAGGAGCTGTTGGAGCGCCTGGGGCTGCGGAGCATCGAGGAACTGCCTCCGCTCGCTTCCTTCATGCCCGACCCCGAAGCGGTCCAAGACATGGAAACCAAGCTGTCCCCGCAAGCGTGAACGAGCCCGAGCGTCTTCAGAAGGTGTTGGCGCGCGCCGGGGTCGGATCCCGCCGTGCGGTGGAGACCATGATCGAAGCAGGACGCCTCAAGGTGAACGGTCAGGTGGCCCGCTTGGGGCAGAGAGTGGATCCATCTAAGGATAAAGTGGAACTTGATGGTTCTAGCGTCCCGGTGGCGGTCGACCTGGTGCATTACCTGCTCCACAAGCCGGTGGGAGTGGTTACCACCGCCGACGACCCCGAGGATCGACCCACGGTGCTGGAGGTGGTCGACCTCGAGCGACGCGTGTGGCCGGTGGGCCGCCTCGACATCGACACCGAAGGGGCCTTGATCCTCACCAACGACGGCGAGCTCACCCAAGCCCTGACCCACCCCAGTTTCAAGGTCGAGAAGACCTACCTGGCCGACATGAAGGGCTCGGTAGGCAATCGAGCTCTGCGCCTGCTCGCCACGGGTGTGGAACTCGACGACGGCAAGACCCAGCCGGCCGCCGTGCGGATCGTGGAACGGGTGGCGGGTGGCACCCTGGTCGAGATCACGCTGACCGAAGGCCGCAATCGACAAGTGCGACGCATGGGCGACGCCGTGGGACACCCGGTCCGCCGCTTGGTTAGGGTTTCCATAGGTCCGATCGGTTTGGGCCGTCTGAAGCCCGGCAGCTTCCGACGGCTCTCGCCCGAAGAGGTCATGACGCTGTACCGGGTTACAGGTTTATAGATAAGTCGATAGATAGACAAGTCGTTTCGGACACTTATCGGTGAGTCCTTAACGGCTACAACCCTTGCTGGGAAGGGATCTCCCGGCCTCGATGCGAGAGATAAGTAGACATGTCCACAACAATAGAGAACAGGATCCGAGCCCTTCGAGGTGCCACGACCTGCCGCGCGAACACCGCTGAGTCCATCACACAGGCGACCACCGAGCTCCTCAGTGCTTTGCTCTCGCGCAACGAGTTGACCGCCGGCGATCTCGTAAGCATCGTCTTCACGGCGACCCCCGACCTGTCGGCCGAGTTTCCTGCGGTCGCAGCCCGTGACCTGGGGCTGAACGAGGTCCCCCTGCTGTGTGCTCAGGAGATGGCGGTCCCCGGCGCACCGGCGGCGTGCATCCGGGTCCTGATCCACCACTACGGTGGCGGCGCCCCTCAACCCGTCTATCTCCACGGTGCCAAGTCCCTCCGCAGTGATCTCGAAGTGTGAAGTTAAGGTTTAGCGATGAGTGAGATCGCCATTCTCGGCCTGGGCCTGATCGGGGGCTCCCTCGGGAAGCGCTTGAGCGTCACTCATACGGTCGTGGGTTACGACCACGACCCGGACACCGCCTCGAAGGCAGTCGCCACGGGCGTCTGCTCCCGGGTAGAGGCAACGGCGGCCCGGGCGGCGGCGGTGGCGGATGTAGTAGTGGTCGCCGTACCGGTAGACGCCATGCCGAAGCTGTTCGCTGAGATCGCACCTCATGTCCGTTCCGGAGTGACCGTCACGGATGTGGGCAGCACCAAGGCAGCGGTGGTGGCGAGCGGCTTGGCCCGTTTCGGTGACCGTTTCGTAGGGGGACACCCCATGGCCGGATCCGAGCGTCACGGCGTCGACGCGGCCGACGACGAGCTGTTCGAGGACGCCTGGTGGATACTGACGCCAACCCAAGACACGGCTTCAGGCGCCTACCAGCAGGTGGCGGCCCTGGCCGCCGAGTGTGGGGCCCGGCCTATCGCTCTTGCTCCCGAGGTCCACGACTCGCTCATCGCCAGGCTCAGCCACGTTCCTCAGCTTGCCGCCAGCGCGGTGGTAGAGATGGCTGCTTCCGATGTGGACAACGAGCCACTGCTGGGACTCGCTGCTAACGGCTTCAGGGACGTCACCCGAATCGCTGCCTCGGACCCCTCCATGTGGGTTGCTATCGTGCGATCGAACCGTGAAGCGATACTTGAGGCTTTAGGTGAACTGGAAGGGATCCTAGAGGCCTTGCGGACGACGATCGAGGCACAGGACTGGAAGGCACTTCATTCGGTCCTTCATCGGGCACGGGCCGCCCGGCTCGAGCTATTCGCCAAACCCGTCTACACCGGCGAGCCGGTGGGCATCTCGTTGCTGATCCCGGACCGGCCGGGAGTGCTCGCGGAGGTCACCACGGCGGCGGGGGAGCTCGGGGCCAACATCGAGGATCTCCGGATCTTGCATTCCACCGAGGGTGGACGGGGACGTCTCGAGCTCGTGGTGGCCGGCAGGGCGGCGGCCACAGAGCTGGTGGCAACCCTTACCGACCTCGGTTACCACGTCGACGTGGGGGTTCCAGGATAGATATGTCGACATATAGATATCTGTACTTAGCGACTTTTGGGCAGACACGCTTGCGTCGGAACGGGCGACCACGGTGAGACGCAAAGTTCGTCGTGCTCTGACCGGCGTGTTGAGGGTGCCCGGCGACAAGTCCATCTCGCACCGGGCGCTGCTCCTGGCTGCCTTGGCGAGCTCACCCAGCCGTATCGAGAACCTCAACACGGGAGCCGACGTTGCCTCGACCGCCTCGTGCCTTCGCACTCTCGGCACCCAGATCGAGCGCTCGGGAGCCTCGGCCTCGGTCACCCCGCGACCATGGGGCGAGCCATCGGAGATCCTCGATTGTGGGAACTCCGGCACCACGATGAGACTGCTCATGGGGCCTCTTGCGGGTCTGCAGGGCCTCAGCATCCTCACCGGGGACGAAACCCTCAAGCGCCGCCCGATGCTTAGAGTCGTCGCACCGCTGCGGGAGATGGGGGCGGTCATCGACGGACGCCGTTTCGGCGAGCTAGCACCACTGGCCATCAGGGGGGGTGAGCTCACCCCGGTGTCCAAGGAGCTGCCGGTGGCCAGCGCCCAGGTGAAGTCCGCTTTGCTACTAGCGGGGATGCACGCGCGGGGGACGACCTCGGTAAGCGAGCCCGGGCCCAGCCGCGATCACACCGAACGGATGACCGCGGCACTCGGAGCCTCGATCAGAACATCGGGTCTCGAGGTGGCGATCCACGGCCCCTGGCAGCCGGAAGGTTTCGAGATGGAGGTTCCGGGCGACCCGTCATCGGCGGCCTACCTCCTGGTGGCGGCGTTGATAACCCCGGGATCGGAACTATCGATCGAAGGTTTAGGGTTAAACCCCACCCGGATAGGGGCCTTCGAGGTGCTGGTCTCGATGGGTGCCCAGCTCCACTGGGAGCAGACCGCCACGGTGCTCGGCGAACCCGTAGGAGTGGTTACCGCCAGCCACAGCGATCTCGTCGGCGTCGAGGTAGGGGGTGTCGATCTGATCCCCCGCCTCATCGACGAGATCCCCATCCTGGCTATCGCCGCCGCCTTCGCTCGGGGCACTACGACCTTCACCGGGGTGGGTGAGTTGAAGGTCAAAGAATCCGATCGCCTCGAGGCTCTTGCAGCGGGGCTGCGTTGTGTGGGGATAGGCGCCCACGCTAGCGACGAGACACTCACTGTCGTGGGGGGCTCCATCACCCCGGGCGAGGTAGACAGTTTGGGGGACCACAGGATCGCACTCGCTTTCGCCGTGGCGGGATCGCTGGCACCCGACAGGGTCCGCATCCAGCGCTGGAGTGCCGTCGAGACTTCCTTCCCCGAGTTCACAGCCCTGCTCGACCAGGCCAGGGCCGGGCGATGACGGTCGTCGCGATCGACGGCCCCGCGGGGGCAGGCAAGAGCACGATAGCAAAACTACTTGCAGATAAGTTGTCTTATCGATATGTCGACACTGGAGCCATCTACCGCGCCGTAGCACTGGTCGCTCTCTTAGCCGGGGTCGATCTGGACGATGCAGCCGCGGTCGGGACCATCGCCGCCGGGTGCGACATCCGGACCTCGGCAGGCACGGTCACCCTTGACGGGGACGACGTGACTACCCGTATCCGCGCCGCCGACGTGACCCGGGCGGTCTCGCGCGTGGCCGCGCACCCTTCGGTCCGCGAGGCCCTGATCGGCATCCAGCGCGGCGAGGCGGCACGGGGGGATGTCGTGATGGAGGGACGAGATATCGGTTCGGTGGTCGTTCCCGATGCCGAGGTCAAGGTGTTCCTCACGGCGTCCGTCGAGGAACGGGCACGCCGGCGCTGGGAGCAGGACGGGAGGCACGGCGAGATCGCCGACATCGAGGCCGCGATAGTCGAGCGGGATGCACGCGACTCCCAACGGTCCAGTGCTCCGCTGGTCATACCTGAAGGTGCAGTTGAGGTTGACACTACCGGCAGAACCATCTCAGAGGTGGTCGACGAGATCGCCGTGCTGGTAGAGCCGAGATGAGCGCGGCCACAGGTCTTCCGGTCGTGGCGGTCGTGGGCCGGCCCAACGTCGGCAAGTCCTCTTTGGTTAACCGCATCCTGGGCCGCCGCGAGGCCATAGTCCAAGAGACGCCAGGGGTAACCCGCGACCGGAGGTCGTTCGAGGCGCACTGGCAAGAGCGAGCCTTCGAGCTGATAGATACCGGGGGCCTCGAGCCTGGGGCTACAGGGATCGACGCTCGGATAACAGAGCAAGCGCACGTTGCGATGGCGCTCGCGGACGTGATCGTGCTGGTGGTCGATGGGACGACCGGCCCTACCCAGGCAGACCTCGAAGTGGCTTCGGATCTTCGAGGCGCTCCGATCCCCGTGATCGTCGTGGTGAACAAGATCGATAACCCCGGGGACATCAGCACACCCACCGAGTTCTACAGCCTCGGCCTGGGGGATCCCCACGCCATCTCGGCGCTTCACGGGACCGGAACGGGCGACCTCTTGGACCGGATCGCCCAAGCGCTGCCACAACACCGTGAACCTTCATCGTCGGCATGGGCATCGATCGCTCTGGTGGGCAGACCCAACGTTGGGAAGTCCTCCGTTCTCAACCGGTTGCTAGGGGAGCAGCGGTCGATCGTGGATGCCACTCCAGGCACGACCCGGGATCCGATAGACAGCTTCGTCGAGGCGCCCACCGGACAGCGGCTTCGCATCGTGGACACCGCCGGGATGCGCCGCGAGGTGCAGGTCAAAGATCCGATCGAGTACTTCTCCTTGCTTCGCTCCCGCGGCACACTGGAGCGGGTCGATGCCGCCATCCTCGTGGTAGACGCCGCAGAGGGGATGACCACCCACGACCAGCGGATCGCTAGCGAGATCCTGGAGAAGGGCAGAGCCTGCGTGGTAGCCCTGAATAAGTGGGATCTGGTCGTCACCCAGGGCCCGGATCGTGACCGACTCGATCGGGACTTCGATCAGGCACTCGGCTTCCTGGAGTGGGCACCGCTGTTGCGGATCTCCGCGCTGACCGGCAGGGGGATCGAGAAGCTCCTCGGGCTGACCACTCAGGCGGTGGACTCCCACCGTCGTCGTCTGCCGACCGCCGAGGTCAATCGTCTGGTGCGAGACGCTCAACAACAACGGCCCCACCCCCGCCACGGGGGGCGCGCGATCCGGATCCTTTACGCGGCGCAGGTCGCCGTCTCGCCTCCCACGATGGTGTTGTTCTGCAACGGCCCCCTGGAGGTCGGCTACATGAGATACCTCGAGAAGAGGTTGAGGCAATCGGAAGCTTTCGAAGGAACCCCCATCCGGATGCACTACCGCGTCCGCAGCCGAGACTAAAGTTGCACTTTACAGTTAGGTATCGGTCGTGTACCCTGCAGCAGCTGGATACACGACTCGAGATAGCGGCGTGGTCGGCCGTAGCCGCGGACCCAGGTGTCCCGTAACAGGCTCGGCAACCTGCGCTCGAGGCTCTCCGGGAAGATCGCCGATCCGCAGGGCGTACCGGGACCGGTAGCAACAGTTAGACAAGTCGCTTCATGGATATCTCTACCTAACGACTAGTAGATCAGTCTCTTTATCCACAGATCGACTTAGCGACAATCCTGCGAACGCCTACGGCCGCTATGATGCGCCTGCACGACGGGACGTGGCGCAGCTTGGTTAGCGCACTGGTCTGGGGGACCAGGGGTCGCCGGTTCAAATCCGGCCGTCCCGACCGATGGAGGCTCATAGGGGGGCTGTTCGCGCCATGGAGGACTCGGACAAGATCGCACCGCCTGCTGCAGACTCCAGGGTCTGGACCCTCCCGAACGTCTTGTCCCTGCTCCGGTTGGGTTCCGTGCCGCTATTCCTCTACCTCTTCGTGAACGATCGTGAGGAGGCGGCCGTGATCTTGTACGGCGTCTTCGCATGGACCGACTTCTTAGATGGGGTGATCGCCCGCCGGTTCGACCAGGTAAGCGAGTTGGGCAAGCTCCTCGACCCGCTGGCCGACCGGGTGTTCATCATCGCCTTGGCGGTGGCTCTGGTGGCCACTGAGGCCCTGCCCTGGGGAATTGCTGCGGCGATCGTCGTAAGAGACCTCATCATGCTGGCCGCCTTCCCGATCCTGGAACACCGCGGTGTCCCTCGCATGAGGGTGAACTTCACGGGTAAGACCGCTACCGCAGCGCTTCTGTTCGGGCTCACGTGGCTGGCATGGGCCGAAACGAGCTTCCCTCTCACCGACATCGCACGGGGGCTAGGGATGAGCTTCACGATCTTCGGTGCGGTGGCCTACTGGGTGGCGGCATCGATGTACGCACGCCAGGCAGTCGAATATCTTCGGGCGACACAGGAAACCGCCGGGGGGAGGTGACGGCATGCAAGCGGTGATCATGGCGGGCGGGGAGGGATCGCGTCTGCGTCCTCTGACGGGAACGCTGCCGAAGCCCATGCTCCCGGTCGCCAACCGGCCGCTGATGGAGCACATCGTTTCGTTGCTTCGCAAGCACGGGATCACCGATGTCGTCGCCACGGTGCAGTTCATGTCCTCGTTGATCCGCAACTACTTCGGAGACGGGTCCGATCTTGGGGTGTCGATGTCCTACTCGACCGAGGACGAACCCCTGGGCACGGCTGGGTCGGTCGCCGCCGCTCAAGATCTTTTGGACGGGACCTTCCTGGTCATCTCGGGAGACGCCTTGACCGATCTCGATCTCACGGCGGTGATCGAGCGCCACCGCTCGACCGGAGCCGCCGCAACCCTGGTGCTGAAGCGCATGAAAGACCCCCTGGAGTTCGGCATCGTCATGACCGGCGACGACGGGCGGATCGAACGGTTCCTCGAGAAGCCGACCTGGGGACAGGTCTTCACCGACACGATCAACACCGGCATCTACGTCCTGGAACCGGAGGTCTTCGACCTGATCCCACCGGGCCGCCCATTCGACTTCTCGTCCGAGGTCTTTCCTTCGATGCTGGATAAGGGTCTGAAGCTCTACGGGTATGTCACCGAGAACTATTGGACCGATGTCGGCAACACGGATGCCTTCCTCCAAGCCAGTAGAGACGTGCTTGCCCGCAGGGTCGAGGTTGAGGTCGAGGGTTTCGAGCTTCGCCCGGGGGTCAAGGTCGGCCAGGACGTCGAGATCGATCCGTCGGCTCGCATCGAGGGGCCGGCCATCATCGGGGACAACGTCCGGGTGGGGCCGGGAAGCGTCATCGGACCTTACGCGGTGCTGGGCTACAACGTGCTGGTGGGCAACGATGCAAGGATAAGCCAGGGGGTCGTCATGGACCGCGCTCACGTGGGGCCCATGGGCCAGGTGCGAGGAGGGGTCTTGGGACGGGGGTCCTCACTCGACAAGGGAGCGGTTCTCGAGGAGGGGGCCGTCACCGGCGACGAAGTCATCGTCGGCGCGGGTGCCTTGATAAAGCCTCGAGTAAAGATCTACCCTTCGCGAACGGTCGATGCCGGCGCCATCGTTACCCAGAGCATCGTCCACGAACGGAGGGGGACCAGAACGCTGTTCGGGGCCCGAGGTGTCTCGGGCATCGTGAACATCGGGGTTACCCCGCAAGTAGCGGTCCGTCTCGCCATGGCCTACGGGACCACACTGGACAGAGGCAGTGTGGTGGTGACGGGAAGAGATGCCAGCCGGGCGGCCCGAGCCATGAAGCGGGCGATCATCGCCGGGCTCAACTCGACCGGGGTGACCGTTCATGACCTCGAGCTGATGCCCTTGCCCCTGACCCGTTTCACGGTGCGCAGCGAGCAAGCTGCCGGGGGGGTCAGCGTTCGAACCTCACCCCGGGACCCCGATGTGGTCGAGATCCGTCTGTTCGACGCCGACGGGGCCGACGTCACGGAATCGGTTCAGCGCAAGGTCGAACGGATCTTCTTTCGCGAGGACTACCGGCGTCCCGGCCCCCGCGCCCTGGGCGAACTCGAGTTCCCACCCCACGCCCTGGAGCAGTACACGAGCGGCCTCCTCGGGGCGGTCGACGTCCGCGCGATCAGAGCTTTGACACCGCGGACCGTCGTCGACTATGCCTACGGGCCCACCTCGCTGGTGGGACCGGCGCTCATGGGACGCTTGGGCTGTGAAACCCTCGGGCTCCACGGGTTCACCGACGAACACCGCCCGGTGTTGGTGGCCGAGGACGTCGAGAAGATGCTGGGAGCGCTCGCGGACCACGTCACGAACTCGGGTTCGCACCTGGGGGTGCTGCTCGAACCCGGTGGGGAAGTGGCGCACGTCGTCGACGACCGGGGTCGCACCGTGCCCCAGCAGGAGCTCCTTTTGGCCTTCATCGCCCACGAGGCGGCCGCGGGGGCCTCGACCATCGCCATCCCCGTGTCGTGCTCCTCGCACTGCAAGGCCATCGCACAGCGCTACGGGGCTAAGGTGCAGCAGACCCCGACGGCCCTGCCGGCCCTGATGAGCCGTGCCAGCCATCCCGACATCGGTTTCGCAGGAGACCCCGACGGAGCGCTGCTTTTCCCTCGCTTCATGCCGGCGCCGGATGCCTTGATGACCTTCGCCAAGCTCCTCGAGCTGGTAGCGGCAGCGGGCAGACCCTTGTCCGAGATCATCGAGGATCTCCCCATGGTGCATGTCGCAACACGTGACGTCCCCACCCCCTGGCACCAGAAGGGGGCGGTCATGCGCAACGTCGCGCTATCGGCCCCCTCGGAACGGTTGACCCTGGTCGACGGAGTCAAGGTCGCCGAAGACGACGGTTGGGCTTTGGTCATCCCCTTGCCCGACGAGCCGCTGTGCCGTGTATGGGCAGAAGGCCCTACCGAAGCGCGCGCCGAGGAGATCGCCGATCGCTTCGCCGCCATCGTCTACGAGGTCACGCATCGAGAAGCAACTTAGTCACATGTCGACATGTCGATAGGAAAGGAGCCGCTGGTGCCGTCCGAGGTACCCAACGACCGCAGGTACACCAAAGAGCACGAATGGGCCCAGGAACGCGACGGCCGCATCGTGGTGGGGATCACCCACTTCGCCCAAGACCAGCTCGGTGACGTCGTCTTCGTGGGGCTCCCCGAGGCCGGTACCGAGGTGCAGGCGGGGCAGCCCATGGGAGAGGTCGAATCCACCAAGTCCGTCTCGGACGTCTACAGTCCGGTGAACGGGACCATCATCGAGCGCAACGCCGAGGTCGAATCCAACCCCGAATTGATCAACAACGACCCTTACGGGAGTGGTTGGCTCGTGTCGATCGACGGTGACGTGGCGGCGCTCGAGGGCCTGATGTCCGCGCAGGAGTACGCCACGGCAACCGAGCAGGAGCAACCATGAGGTGCCGGTTGACCAACCCTAAAGCTTCGCTATAGGGTCAGCAGATGTTCTGTACCAACTGCGGCCATAAGAATCCCGAAGGAGCGAACTTCTGTTCGTCGTGCGGGAAACCCCTTAGCGATCCGGCCACCGACACCACGACGATCACCTTCGCCGCGGGCGAACTCGAGACCGACATCGACGAAGAGATCCACATCTCTCCCGAGGAACTCGAGGGAGGGCGTGCGGTGCTCATAGTGAAGCGGGGGCCGAACGCAGGCTCGAAATTCTTCTTGGACACCGATCAGACACAGGTGGGCCGCCATCCCGACAGCGCCATCTTCCTGGACGACATCACGGTTTCCAGGCGTCACGCCGAGATCCGGCGCGGCGGCGACGGTTTCGCTCTCCACGACCTTGGGAGCCTCAACGGCACCTACGTGAACCGTGAACGGGTAGAAGAGGTCGAGCTCAGTTCAGGAGATGAGATCCAGGTAGGCAAGTTCAAGCTGGTCTTTCTGACGGGGAGCTGAGTTATGCCGCTGTCGAGGTCCCGGGACTACCTGAGCATCGGAGAGGTGCTCGACGCCGTATGCCCGGAGTTCCCCGACGTCAGCATCTCCAAGATCCGTTTCCTCGAGTCCGAAGGCTTGCTCGAACCCGAACGGACCAGTTCCGGGTACCGCAAGTTCTACGAGAAAGATGTCTCCAAGCTGCGTTACATCCTCACCTTGCAACGCGACCACTTCATGCCGCTCAAGGTGATCAAGGACCGGATCCAGACCGGCGCCCCAGCACCGGAAAGCAACGGGGGAGCCCCGATCGTCGCTCCTCCGGCGCCCGCTGCGCCATCGAGCGCGCCGGCAGAAGTCATGACCGGCGTGCAGATGGACCGCTCCGAGTTCCTGGCTGCCACCGGCCTGACCGAGCAGGACCTTGCCGGCTTGGAGGACTTCGGCATCATCGCCGCCCGCGACGGGTCCTACGACGAGAACGACCTGATGGTCGGCAAGGCGTCCAAGGGGTTCATGAAGATGGGCATCGAGCCCCGGCATCTGAGGATGTACCGCCAGTTCACCGAGCGTGAAGCGGGATTCTTCGAACAGCTCGTCGGACCTGCAGCCCTGCGTAAGGACGCCGATGCCGGCAAGCGCACCGCCGATACCTTGAACTCCCTCGCGGCCCTGTCCCGGACGATGAGAGAGGGCTTGGCTCGCGCCAACGTGCGCGACATGCTTCAGCTATAGATTTGTCGACACGTCTACTTGTCGCCTATCTTCTTGCCGTCACCTGCGCTGTGGCTCTCGCTCGGCCTCCGGCTTGGGCTGCCGCCGACCCCGAGGTGTCGTGCCGGTCCTGCTTGGTGATCAGCGATCGCGGCGAGATCCTGTGGGAGCGGGACGCCCACGCCCGGGTCGCCATAGCGAGCACCACCAAGATGGTCACCGCACTGGTGGTTCGCCGCGAGGCCCGCCTCGACGAAGAGGTCACGGTCTCGGCACGAGCAGCTGCCACCGAACAAGGCAAGTTGTCCTTGGTTCAAGGCGAGAGGTTCTCGGTCCGCGAGCTGCTGTGGGGGTTGCTGCTCAACTCCTCCAACGACGCCGCCGTGGCGCTAGCCGAGCACGTCTCCGGGTCCGAAGGCGCCTTCGTAGCCCAGATGAATACCCTGGCGGCCGGCCTCGGCGCCAGAGACACGAGCTTTACCACCTCACACGGCTTGGATTCCCCAGGGCATCACTCGACCGCTATCGACCTGGCCAAGATCGCCGAGGAGCTGTTGCAAGATCCCGTTCTGGCCAAGATGGTTGGGAGCTTGCGCCACACGATCGCAGGAAGCCAGCGCAGCGTGATCCTCGAAAACACTAATGTTCTACTTGAGACTTATCCCGGACTCCTGGGCGTCAAGACGGGCTTCACGGCTCAGGCCGGCAACGTGCTCGTCGCGGCCGCGCAACGGGATGGGCGGCGGATCGTGACCGTTGCCCTTGGTTCCGTAGACCATTTCGCCGACACCCGGGTCCTGTTGGATCTCGGATTCGCGAGGTTGAGCGATCAGGTCCTGCTGGAACGAAACGTCGTCGTGACGACCATGCTCGCCGACGGTGCGGGAGCCTTCGAGATCTTGAGTGGTGGGCCCGTTCGCGGGCTGGAGCCCCCGAACGGCGCCGAGTACCGCGTCGCCTTGCGATCCGATCTGCAACTACCGGTGGTGGCCGGGCAGCGGGTGGGGACGGTTCTCGTTTCTGCCGGTGGGGCAGTGATCGGACGCAGTCCCGCTCTCGCAGCCCAAAGCATTGGTGACTCCGGCGGTTCGTGGTTGGCTACAGCGATAGGCGATCTGCTCGGTGCGGTCGCAGGCGTGCTACCAGGAGAGTGACTGCGATCCAACCTGACATCTTGATCGGGCAAGAAGAGCTTCGCCGCCGCGTTGAGGAGCTCGGCCAACAGATCTCGGATCACTACCGCGCGATCGATGAGATGCCGGTCCTCGTCAGCGTGCTCAAGGGGTCGGCCATCTTTCTCGCCGATCTGATCCGCGCCTTGGACATCGACGTCCGCCTCGACTTCATGTCCATCTCTTCGTACGGAGATGGGTCCGCATCAGGGGTAGTACGCATCGTGAAAGACCTCGAAGAATCGATCGAGGGGCGCCACGTGTTGGTGGTCGAAGACATCGTGGACACGGGCCTCACCCTGAATTACCTGAGGCGCACTCTGGGCAGCCGGCAACCGGCCTCCTTGCGGGCCGTAACCCTGCTGGACAAGGCCGTTCGCAGACTGATCCCCGTCGAGCTCGAATGGGCCGGGTTCGAGATCCCCGACGTTTTCGTGCTCGGATACGGGCTCGATCACAACGGCATCTACCGCAACGTCCGCTACATCTTTGCCACCGAAGACATCACTTCCTTGGTAGGCGATCCCAACATGTACGTGCCGGCCCTGTTCTCCTCTAGCGACGGCCCTCGCCCGCTGTAGTTGCCCAAGCCGGGTGTTAGGTTCACAAGATGATCGAGCTATCGCTCGTAGGCGTGCGGGTTGAGCTTCCTTCCAACCAGCCGATCGTCCTGCTGAAAGAGGTCGACGGGGATCGCTACCTGCCCATATGGATCGGGGCGGTCGAAGCGACTGCGATCGCATTCGCGTTGCAGGGCATCCAGACGCCGCGTCCCATGACGCACGATCTGATGCGCGACATCCTCGAAGAAACCAACGTGTCCGTCGAAGCTGTGACCATCTCCGAGCTCGTCGACCAGACCTTCTACGCCGAGATCAGGATGTCCAGTAGCTCCGGCGCCATCGAGGTCTCGTCACGGCCCTCAGATGCCATCGCATTGGCCGTACGCCTGGGGACCCCCATCTACGGGGCAGAAGACGTCCTCGAAGCGGCCGGTATCGAGCTCAAGGACGACGAAGAGGTCGAGGTCGAGAAGTTCAGGGAGTTCTTGGATCAGGTGACCCCTGAAGATTTCGCCAGCGAAGGCTAAAGGTTTCCTGCACGGTTGTCATTGACAGGCGCGGGTTCAAGGTTTACCTTTTTCACGCTCGTAGTTACGAGCGTGTGACTCGAAAGGGAGGCCGGGGATGGCGATTGAGGAACCGGGCTACAGGGGCCCTCAGACCTGCAAGATCGTCGGTATCACCTACCGACAGCTCGACTACTGGACCCGCACCGGTCTGATCACGCCCACCCTCCAGCCCGCTCAAGGGTCGGGTACCCAAAGGCTCTACTCGTTCAACGACCTCCTGCAGCTGAAGCTGATCAAGGGATTGATTGAGGCGGGGGCCAGCCTCCAGAAGGTTCGTTCTGCCATCGAATATGTACGCAACCACGTCGAAGATGACTGGAGCAAGGTGACGATCGTCGCAGATGGTTCGGGTGTCTACGCCTGCACCTCCGATGCCGAGGTGATCGATCTGCTGCGCAAGGGTCAAGGTGTCCTCGGCGCAGTCGTGGCGGTCGACCAGGTTCGTCGTCAACTCGCGGGGGACCTACGGGAACTCCGCCCGCAAGATGCCGCGGTGGAGTACGGTTCTGCCACAGGGCCAAGGAGAGCCGAGGAGGGCTGACATCTCGCAGGGAAAGGGAGCACGGACAGATCAGGCCCGTTCTTTGCTTCCCCACGAGAAGGTGTCGTTCGCTCATAACTCTGAGAAGCAGTTCGCGAAACTTCTCGACTTCTATCAGATCCGCTGGGACTACGAGCCGACCACGTTCACCATCGAGTGGGACCGTCTGGGCAACCCCAGTCAGCGGTTCTCGCCCGACTTCTACCTTCCCGAGTTCGATACCTACATCGAGATCACGACCCTCAACCAGAAGTTGGTAACAAAGAAGAACCGCAAGGCGCGCCGGCTCCAGGAGCTTTACCCGGATGTTCGCTGCCGGGTGCTGTACCAGCGCGATTACCTGAACCTCTTGGTGAAGTACGGGCTGGAAGAACCCTCCCAGAAGAACCTCTTGCCCCAGCCGCCACCCGGCGAGTCTTCGCTGCGCGAGATGCTCGCGGGCTGATAGGAAAGGTGGCATGGGGCAACGTAAGACGCCACTTCTAGACCTGCACGTCGAGCTCGGGGCCAAGCTCACCGAGTTTGGGGGCTGGGATATGCCCCTGCAGTACGAGGGGATCATCGCCGAACACAATGCCGTGCGGGGTTCGTGCGGCCTGTTCGATGTCTCTCACCTCGGCAAGTTGCGCCTGACCGGGCCGGCGGCGCAAGACGCTCTGCAGCAAGCCCTCACCTGTGACGTCTCCGCTCTCGGCTCGGACCAAGCCTCCTACGCCTTGGTGCTCACCGACGGCGCCGGTTGCATCGACGATGTGTTCGTCTACCGGTTGGGTGACGACGAGTGGATGGTGGTGCCCAACGCGTCCAACGTCGCCGCCGTCGCTCAGGCGATAGCCGAAGCCGGGGGCCAACCGGCAGATGAGTGGGACCGCTACGCCATCCTCGCCCTGCAGGGTCCCGACTCCTTCGCCGTCTTTACCAAGGTTTTTCATGGGTCGGACGCCACGGCTCTGCCGCTGCACCGCTGGACCTACCTCGACATGAGCGGCCACCAGGGGATCGTGGCTCGCACGGGTTACACGGGAGAACGGGGTTTCGAGCTGTACGTGCCATCCGAGGTGGCCCGCGAGGTGGCTCAGGCGTTGCTCGACTCGGGGGCGACCCCGGCTGGACTAGGCGCTCGAGACACCCTGCGGCTCGAGATGGGTTACGCCTTGTATGGCCACGAGATCGACCTCGAGACCAACCCCTTAGAAGCTGGTCTGGGATGGGCGATCAAGTGGGATGCTCCCTTCAGAGGGCGCGATGCCCTGTTGAAGATCAGGGAACAGGGGCCCAAGCGCAAGCTCTTCGGATGCAAACTGACCGATCGCGGCGTCCCGCGGCAGGGCTACGAGGTATCGCGTGACGGCGAAACGGTGGGGACGATCGTCTCCGGCAACTACTCACCGACGCTGCGAACCGGGATCGCCCTTGCCTATGCCCCCATCGACAAGCTCCCGCGGCCCGGGGACCAAGTGGAGATCCAAGCGCGTGGACGTCTCCTGAGCGCGGATATCGTCAAGCCGCCGTTCATCCGCGATGACCGATCATCCACTGAGAAGTAGACATGTCGACAAGTAGAGATGGGGACTAGAGGAAACTTGGACTTCAGCCCACATACCCCCAGTGACGAAACCGAGATGCTTGCGGCGATCGGTGTGGCCTCGATAGACGATCTGTTCGAGCCCATACCCGTCCACCTGCGGCTGGCACGCGACCTCGCGGTCCCCGACGCATTGAGTGAGCTCGAGCTGATCGAGCACGCAGGAGCACTCGCCGCACGTAACAAGGGTGCGTCCGAGCTGACCTGCTTCGCCGGTGGGGGGGCCTACGATCACTACGTGCCCGCCATCGTCCGGGCGATGGTGTCCCGAGGCGAGTTCGCGACCTCTTACACGCCGTATCAGCCGGAGCTGTCCCAGGGTGTGCTGCAAGCGATCTTCGAGTTCCAAACGATGGTGTGCGAGCTGTACGGCATGGAGGTCGCGAATGCCTCGCTGTACGACGGGGCTTCGGCGTTGGTGGAAGCCGTCAACCTGACCGTGCGGGCCACCAAACGAGAGCGCATCTTGATCGGGGGAACGGTCCACCCTCACTACCTCGCGGTTCTCAAGACCTGGACCTCAGGTTTAGGGTTTGACATCGAGACGATCCCCTTCGAACCCGATGGGGCCGTCGACTGGGCATCGGTAGATGCCAGGGATGCTGCCGCCGTGGTGGTGGCCGACCCCAACTTCTTTGGACGCCTCGAGGATCTCGAGACCGCCGCGCAACGTGCCCACGACCACGGGGCACTCTGCATCGCGATAACGGATCCGACCGCCATGGGTGTGCTCCGCTCACCGGGGGAGGCGGGAGCCGATGTCGCGGTAGGCGAGGGACAGGCGTTCGGCAACCCATTGACCTTCGGAGGGCCCTACGTCGGCTATTTCGCCACCAAGCTCGAGTTGGTTCGCCAGGTACCGGGCCGGATCGCAGGAGAGACGCTCGATAGCAACGGGGACCGCGCCTACGTCTTGACCCTTCAGGCTCGTGAACAGCACATCCGCCGCGCCAAAGCGACCAGCAACGTCTGCACCAATCAGACCCTGATGGCGATCGCTTCCGCCGTGCACATGGCATGGCTCGGCCCCCACGGGCTCCAACGCATGGGCGAGATCTGCGCCCGCCGCTCGGGCCTGGCCGCTGCCAAGCTCGCCGAGATCCCCGGATGCCGGCTGGCTTTCGAAGGGCCGGTCTTTAAGGAGTTCGTGCTCGAAACGCCCATGCCGGCCAAAGACCTGATCGGCAAGCTCGCCGAGCGAGGCTACCTGGCCGGGCCCGATCTGGGTCGTTGGTATCCCGATCTGACCGATCATCTCTTGATAGCCGTCACCGAAAAGAGGACCGAACAGGACGTGGACGGACTCGCCGAAGCCATCGAGAAAGCGCTGACCGAGAGATGACCACTTCGAACGGAGCGCCGCTCGAGCGTTCGTCCGGCGCGCGCGCCGGGAGTGATTTCCCTTTGGTGTTCGAGACCTCTCAACCCGGGCGCAGGGCATGGTCGCTCCCAGAGGCCGGTGATTCCAGCCCGGCGCTAGAAGACGTTATCCCTGCCGCTCACCGCAGACGGGATCCACCGGCGCTACCTGAAGTCTCCGAGCGCGACCTGGTGCGCCACTACACGCGTCTGTCGCAGAGGAACTGGGCCATCGACGTAGGTGCCTACCCACTCGGTTCCTGCACCATGAAGTACAACCCGAAGATCTCCGAAGAAGCCGCTTCCTTACCGGGCTTCTCCGGCTTGCACCCGTTGAGCGACGAATCACTTACTCCTGGTGCACTCGAGCTCCTCGGCGTCCTCGAGGAAGCGCTCTGCGAAGCAACGGGGATGTCTAAGCTGACCTTCCAGCCGGCCGCTGGTGCCACCGGAGAGCTGACCGGGCTGCTCATCATGCGTGCCTTCCATCGTAGCCACGGTGAGGAACGCAAGCGGGTCATCATCCCGGACTCTGCTCATGGGACGAATCCGGCCAGCGTCTCTCTTGCGGGATTCCAAGCCCACGAGGTGCGCTCGGACGAACGCGGGTTGGTCGACCTGAACGCGTTACGCGATGCGCTTGACGCCGACGTCGCCGGTTTGATGCTTACGAACCCGAATACGCTGGGGTTGTTCGAGCGCGATATCGAAAAGATCGCCGAGGCCATGCATGAGGTCGGCGGCCTTCTCTACTACGACGGCGCGAACTTCAACTCGATCGTCGGAGTGGTGCGACCCGGCGACATGGGCTTCGACATCGTCCACCTGAACCTGCACAAGACCTTCGCGACGCCCCACGGCGGGGGAGGCCCGGGATCGGGCCCCCTGGCGGTGTCGGAACGTTTGGCTCGCTTTCTGCCCGCGCCGGTTCTCGGGTGGGACGAGGGGGCCGAGCGGTGGTTCTGGGACGAGGACCGCCCGGACTCCATCGGCCGGATCCATTCGTTCCACGGCAACTTCGGGATCAACGTGCGGGCCTATTGCTACCTTCGTTCCCTAGGTCCACAGGGGTTGCGGCGCGTGGCCGAGCGTGCGGTGCTGAACGCGAACTATCTCCGGGTCTTGGTTCGGGAAAGCTTCCCGACCGTGTACGAGGGCACCTGCATGCACGAGTTCGTGGCCACAGCCAAGCCCCTCCGCAAGCATGGTGTGCGCGGCATGGATGTAGCGAAGCGGCTGATAGACCTGGGCTATCACCCCCCAACCGTGTACTTCCCTCTCGTGGTCGAAGAGGCGCTGATGGTCGAACCCACCGAGACCGAGTCACGAGAAACGATCGACGGCCTCGCCGCCGCCTTGAACCAGATCGCCGAAGAAGCAGCGACGGACCCGGACCTGCTGCACGCGGCTCCCGTCACCACCCCGGTGGCTCGCCCCGACGAAGCACGCGCCGCACGCGACCTGAAGGTGCGCTGGACCCCCTGAGCGGGCCCAGGTTCGACGCGGCCGTGTTCGACATGGACGGCTTGCTGATCGATTCCGAACCTCTGTGGCAAGACGCTGAGATCGAGGTTTTCACCCATCTCGGATTCTCGATCTCGCGCGCGATGTGCCGCCGGACGATGGGGATGCGCATAGATGAGGTCGTGGCCTACTGGCAGAGCGAGGGCCATCTCAGCGACGTCCCCCGGCAAGAGGTCGTCAGTCGCGTCGTGGCCCGGATGGCCGAGCTGATCACCACCAAGGGGGTCCCTCAGAGAGGGGTTACCGGAGCGATAGATCACGTCAAAGGCCACGTGGACAAGCTCGCCATCGCCTCCTCGTCCTGGATGGTGCTCATCGATGCGGTGCTGGATCGCCTGGGCATGCGTGACAACTTCGACGAGGTCGTGTCGGCCCAAGACGAAGAGCGAGGCAAACCCGACCCCGCCGTCTACCTAACCGCAGCGCGTCGCCTCGGAGCCGGCCCATCTCGCTGTGTCGCGCTCGAAGACTCACTTTTCGGGGTGCAGGCTGCAAAAGCGGCCGGGATGATCTGCATCGCTGTACCGATCGACGTCCCGAAGAGGGAAAGACAAGGTTTCGAGATCGCCGACCTCATTCTGAACGATCTCACGGAGCTACCCACCCGTTGGGTGGAGTTGCCGGCGCCGGGTTAGAAGACCCAGTACCAGGTGACGAACAGCAGGGTCATGATCCCGAGACCCCCCGCACTCACCCCGATGACCAGTGGCTCGGCTTTGAAACGCAGGGCGAAACGCGCCATCGCCCAGTAGATGGGAAACAGCACGATCAGAAAGCGTGGCAGGGACATGAAGGGGCGTCCGGCGAAAGCCAAGAACAATGGCACCACGAAGCCGGCCAGACAGTAGAGGGCATATGGGGGCCGAGTTTTGACGGCCACCCACGCGGTCGCCGCCATCCCGAATACGACGAAGATCCAGTCGAGCGTGTGGTACCCGCCGGCGTACTGACCGATGAACTGGAAGCCGATACGGGTCCCGTCCCTCAAGGTCTCCCACGGCCACGAGAAGAACCGCTGCCATCCGTTCTGATCGTTCAGCGGCGTGAGCGGATCGCCGTTGCTGCGGTACCAGTAGTAGAAGTAGACGGCCGTCCCCACGGCGGCGAACGCGCTCCAGAACCAGGCCAAGGCGAGCCGCTTGCCGCGGCCGGGCTCGCGATCGTTTCGGAACTGCATCAGGCCTTCAACGGCCAGGACGAGAGCGAGTACCAAGCCGATGCTCCTCGTTGCCGATGCCAGGGCTGCGCAGGCTCCGGCGATCTCCCAGCGGCGAAGGCGCGCGGCATAGAGACTAGACAGCGAAAGGAGCAGGAACAGAGACTCACTGTAGGGGGCCACGAAGAAGTACGAGGTCGGAAAGACTGCCAAGCACAGCACGCTCAGCCGCGCCGTGGCTTCGTCGAATTCGAAGCGCGTGAGCTCGTAGAACACGAACATCGCGGCCAGGTAAGCGAGGTTACTGATCAATAGTGCCGCCGCGAAGGGATGACCGCCCACCAGCGGAGAGGACCACCGGATGAGCAGGGGATACAGAGGAAAGAACGCGGCCGAGAAGTCGGTAGGCGAGTAACCGTCGGTTGCGATCTGCAAGAACCACAAGGCGTCCCAGCGCTCCCAGGCGGTAAAGAGGTTGTTCCACCCCGGCCCCTCTATCAACTCCCAACCGGGCAGCCCGGAATGGTCGTTGACCGGGATCACGGCAACTCCTAGGAGTCCCACCACGAACAGTGCCGAACGGACCCCGACGAAGACCTTCAGGCAGTACAGCAGGGCAAGCTTGTGGGTTCGGAAGAAGTCGGCCATTGGGGCTGATAGTGCCACCGTGAGATGGTTTCATGTAGCGATGACGATCCGGCGGACCCTCGCGCTCCTGGCAGCCCTCGCGGTGGCGGCAGGTCTCTTCTATTCCGTGCCCCTTTCCGCGCAGCTACCACCTCTGGACATCGGGCCCGGAGACGATGCCTGCCAGGATCCGACCGAATCCGTGACACTGTTCGCCGGCAACATGTCGGGGGGCAAGGTTGGATACGGATTGACCCCCGAGGAACTCTCGGTACCAGGCCCCACGATCGAGCTGACGGAAGGGACCTGCATGCAGGTCAATCTGATCAACGACGCTAGCGACCGCGTCAGCTTCCACCCTCACGGCGTCGACTACTCGGTACGAAGTGATGGGACGACCATCAACGGAAGCTGCGTCCCTCCAGGCGAGTCCAAGACTTACGTCATCAACACCCACGTGCCGGGCACCAGAGCAGACGGAACCGTGCAGGCTGGCTCGGCCGGCTACTGGACCTACCACGACCATTGTCTGGGAACGGTGCACGGCACCGGTGGGCTGAAGCGGGGGCTATTCGGGGCCTTGATCGTGCGCCGTCCGGGAGATCCGTTACCTACAGGTGATACCAACGTACTCGTGATGTCGGGCACCCAGTTCAACCTCAAACGTGCGCCCAAGACCCCCATCATCCGCGTGAACCAAGGGGACCGGGTCGAGTTCGTGGTCATCGCTCACGGCGAGCTGTTCCACACCTTCCATCTCCATGGGCACCGCTGGGCCGACAATCGAACGGGCTACC
This sequence comes from uncultured Actinomycetes bacterium, assembly GCA_937863385.1. Lineage (GTDB taxonomy): Bacteria > Actinomycetota > CADDZG01 > CADDZG01 > WHSQ01 > CALMBW01. The sequence goes on from CALMBW010000021.1 coordinate 184,340, forward strand.
CGAACGGTGTCACCGACCAAACAACGGTGATCGATAACAAGGTGGTCGGCCCTGCCGACTCGTTCGGTTTCCAAGTGATAGCAGGTGAGGGAGTTGGGCCGGGGGTGTGGATGTACCACTGTCACGTTCAGGGTCACTCGGACGCAGGCATGTCGGGTCTGTTCGTCGTACGCACCCCGGAGGGCAAAGTCACCGCGCAGATGAAGCGTGCCATCGCCCGTTGGAAGGAGGAGAGCCGTGGCCACCACTAACTCGACAAGAGTCTCTTTTCGCGCCTTCTTCGCCCTCGTTGGCGGCCTCCTCGTCCTTCTCGGGTTGCCACCCGCGCCATCGCAGGGCGCGACGACCACGGTCTCGATGCGCGACAACCGCTTCACTCCACAAGAGGTCCGGATCGACCCGGGTGACACGGTCATCTGGGTCAACGAGGGCGCACGCGTCCACGACATCAAGTCAGACGAGCAAGGTGAGTTCCGCTCCGGCGACATGCAACCCGGGGATACCTACCAACACACGTTCACCGAGGAGGGGTACTACTACTACCACTGCACCTACCACGGAGCCTCCGGCCATGTTGGGATGTGGGGTGTGGTCATCGTGGGCAACCCGCCTCCGCCCGACCAGGAAGTAGGGGAGAAGGACGACCGGCCGAAGTTGTTCGTGCCGGACGACTTCCCAACCATCCAGAAAGCCGTAGACGCGGCCAACAAAGGCACGACGATCGTGATCCGTCCCGGTGAGTATCGAGAGGCCGTCGTGGTCACCACCCCGCACCTGGTGATCCGCGGGGTGGACAGGTTCCGAACGGTCTTGAACGGCCAGGACAAACGGGTCAACGGGTTCACGGTGGACGGTACCCACCACGTCACGATCATGAACCTGACCGTGCGCAACTACACGGGTAACGGCATCTATTTCGTCGACACCAAGTACTACACGGCCAACAAGATCGATTCGATCAAGAACCGCACCTACGGTCTCTATGCCTTCAACTCCTACTACGGCGTCTTCCGCAACAGCTATGGATACGGAAGCGGGGACTCGGCCTTCTACATCGGTCAATGCCTGGGCTGCGGCGCGCTGATCGAGAACGTGAAGTCGGTGAAGAACTACCTGGGATACTCGGGGACCAACGCGACCGGTGTAACCATCCGTGACTCGGTGTTCGCCCGCAACGGCGCGGGGATAGTCCCCAACACACTGCCCACAGAGGAACTTGCCCCCAACCGAGGCACCTTCATGTACAACAACCTCGTCAAGAACAACAACTACTCCAAGATCCCCCCCAAGGGTTTCAGCGAGACGGTAGGGATACCGTTCGGAACCGGTATCTGGTTCGCCGGCATCGAGAATTCGGTCGCGCGCAACAACGTCGTCGTCGATCACGACCGTTACGGGATCTTGATCACGCCCAGCATCGACGCAGACAGCCTTCCGAAGAACAACACGGTTACCTACAACGTGATCCGAAACTCCGGCATGTACGACCTGGCGATCGACGGTGGGGGAGAAGACAACTGTTTCAGCTTCAACGACTTCTCGACCTCGGGACCTCCCGATGTTGAAACCCTGTACGCATGTAGCGCCCGGCCGTTCGCCAATGCCCCCTTCGGGCCGGTGATCACCGACGTGACGGCTTCCCTGTCCGGCTCCCAGACGCGCGAGTGGGAAGAGCCGGCAGAACCGAAGCGGCCGCGCTGCCAGAAGGGCAAACCGGGCTGTAACCGGTAGGCCATCGGTTTCCCAGCGAACCAAGGGGAGCTGGCGGAGCGCTAGGGAGCCGAAGAACCTTCCTGTGCGCGGCTGCGGGGCAGTAGGCACACCATGCACGCCCCCTTACCGGCGCCCCCGTCCGCCCACAATCCGCCTCCCATCGACGCCATCAGCGCCCGGGAGATGTACAGCCCAAGCCCGATCCCGGAACCCCCTTCGCTCAATCTTCTGAACTTCTCGAAGATCTCCTCGCGCTTGTCGGCAGGGATGCCGGGGCCTTCATCCTTAACGCTGATGGTCACTCCCTCGGGGTGGGTTGCTGCAGCGACCGTTATCGCAGTTCCCTTGGGGCTGAACTTCGAAGCGTTCACCACGAGGTTGGTGAGCACCTGGCGCAGACGCTGGACGTTGACATCGATCCGAGGCAGATCCTGGGCCACCTGCAGATGCAACGGGTGATCCTTGGCGAGATCCCGCAGTTCGTCGGCGAGGCGCTCTAGGAGCGGCCGGCAGGATTCCGAGGTCGACTCCACCCACTCGGGGGTGCTCTTGACCCGGCGCATGTACATCAGGTTGCTGACCACCGTGTTGAGGTAGCGAGCACGATCCGTCATCCTCCGCACGGCATCACGTCTAACGTGCTCCGGCATCGTCTCCCAGCGGTTCATCAGCTCGACCCCGAACCCTTGGATGACCGCGAGCGGATTGCGGATCTCGTGTGCAACCAGAGACATCATCTCCTCGGAAGTGAAATCCGTGAGCGCGTCGAGAGCTTCATCCGTTCTGGGTACATCGGTGAGGACAGAAGGGATATCGGATGGTTCCCCGTCGGAAACCTCAGGACGCTCGAGATAGCCCTCGATACGCTCGATCAGATCCCCGGGCGGCGACCCTTTCTCGATGTAGCCGGCCGCGCCCAAAGCGACCGAACTGCGTGCCACTCGCCCCGCCTCGAACCCAGAGAGCATGATCACCTTGGTTGCCGGAGATGCCTCGAGGATGCGGGGGAGAGCCTCCATGCCGTCCATGACGGGCATCGAGATATCGAGGAGCACGAGGTCTGGGGTCAGCTTCCGGGCGAGCTCGATGGCGGCACGACCGTCGTCCGCCTCGCCGACGATCTCGAAGCGATCGCTCCACTCCAGGACGTGACGGATGAGACGACGAAGCTCGGGAACATCGTCTGCAAGTATCGTCCGCACGCGTCGCATGGCGACGAATCCTATGCCGCCTGCCTAACCTCCCTACATCCCATCCGGCGGGGGGAGAACCCAGCCTGAACCCCCTTCACGCCATCCTTCTCGGCTCTAGTTACCATAATATGCATTATGGGCGTTCTGGTAGAAGGCTGCTCGGTCAACGCATCCAAACATCCGGCTCGGCTTTTCGGGGGCAGCGATGACACGTCACCACGCCCAGGCAGCCCACTTGGTCTTCTCTTCGTCGGTCAACACTCGCAGCACGCAGAACTCGTTGCCTTCGGGATCGGCCATCACGGTCCAGGTGACTTCGTCGCCTTGACCGATATCGACCTTGGTGGCTCCCAGAGCCTCTAAGCGGGCCACCTCGTCTTCCTTGGTCCCGTCGCTGGGTCTCAGGTCGAGATGCAGCCGGTTCTTGGACTTCTTGGCGTCGGGCACCTTCAAGAACAGCAGCTTGGGACCACGACGCGTCACCGGTAATAGCCCGACCTCTTCGTCGTCGTCGCTCGGCTCGGAATCGGGATCGTCCAGGATCTCGTAGTCCGGCAGAGCTTGTTCCCAGAATCTGGCAAGGGCTCTGGGATCGTGCGCATCGATCGTCACGAAGTCGACCATCAGCGTCATGGGGTTGATCCTCCTCGTCTCTCGGCTCCGCAGAGCCATCAGCTTGCCTCGCTTCGCCGCGACCGAGCGAACCTGTCCTTGAAAGCCCACCCGGTCACCTCGATCAGTGCCTCGACCACGATCCTGCGCGACATCTTGGAGCGTCCCGAAACCCTCTCGACGAAGGTGATAGGGATCTCCACGATGCGTCCGCCGCTCCTGTGCATACGGCGGGTCATCTCTATCTGGAAAGCGTAACCGTGTGAGGAGACCGTCTCCAGATCCTGGTCCGCCAGCCATTCGGCTCGGAACGCACGGAACCCTGCGGTCGAGTCCCTGACCGGGTAGCCCAGCAAAGTGCGGGCGTAGAGGTTCCCGAATCGGGATAACGCCCGGCGAAACGCTCCCCAGTTCTCCACGCTTCCACCCGGCACGTAACGCGACCCGATCGCTAGGTCCGCATCGTTCAAGGCGGTCAGCAGCCGGGGTACCACCGCTGGGTCGTGGCTGAGATCGGCGTCCATCTCAACGAGGGCTCGGTAGCCTCGCTGCAGCCCCCAGCCGAAGCCTGCGACGTAGGCGCTGCCGAGGCCAGATTTCGTGGCCCGCCTGAGGACCTCGATCTCGTGCGGAGAAGAAGCCGCCACCTCCTCGACGATCTCGGCGGTCCCGTCGGGCGACCCATCGTCCACAACCAACAACGCAACCGAGTCCCCCGTCGCTTCGAATAGCCGTTCGATCACCTCGCGGATCGAATCCGCCTCTTCGTACGTCGGCACTACGACGAGCGCCTTTGCAACCCCCGCAGTCATCAGCCCACCGTATCGGAGTGCGGTCGATCCCCACGGTCACGCCGTCGTAGTCGCGTCGTTGCGACCCACGAAACCACAACAACCAGAGCCACCCAGCAGACCCAATCCCCCCAGCGGGAGTACAAGGTTGTCGTCGTTGCCATGCGTACGTCCCTTATCAAAGTTTGAGACCGCCATAGGTCCGTTGCGTCCAGCACGGTCCCGTCCGGGGCGATGAAGGCGGAGATGCCGGTCAGCGCTGCATGAACCACGAAGACCCCGTTCTCAGCCGCGCGGACCTGGCTCATCGCGACGTGCTGAGCTGAGGCCCAAGAGTCTTCCCATGTCGACGTATTCGTCGCAACCACCAACAACCGGCCGCCGTCTGCCATCCGTCTCCTAACCAGTGAGCCGAAATCGGCTTCGAAAGAGATCACTGGAGCGACCGCCTTACCGTTGATGTCGAACACGCCCACCTCGGCCCCGGGGACGGCGTCGCGAGGCACTTGCGCCAGAGCCGGGATCCAATCGAACAAACTGCGAGCCGGAACGTATTCACCGAACGGCACGAGATGCGTCTTGTGGTACTGATCGACGATGCGGCCGTCGCTGGCCACCTGGAACGCCATCACCTGATACTTGCCGTCGTCGCGTTCGATATTTCCGCCCACGATCATCGGAGCTCCTGAAGCCTGGGCGGCATCGGAAAGGGCCCGTCGGAAGGTTTCGTCGATAAAGGGGTCTTCTGCCACCGAGCTTTCCGGCCACACGATCAGGTCTGCCCGGCCGGCCAGCTCCGATGTCAGCCGTAGGTGATTGTCCAGGATCTCGAGATCCTTGCTGTAGGAGGGCTCCATGTACCTAGGGATGTTTCCCTGAACGATGGCGACCCTTAGCTCGTCTCCGTCGGCACTCGCTGCCGGGATCAGCGCCGGAGAAACGAGGATAAGCAGAGCTAGGAGCACGAAGGCTGCTGCTCCCCTACCCTGCCGTCTGGCGGCTGCGGTTGCCGCTTGCAGGATCGACGCATTGCATGCCACCACCAGTCCGGCGACGAGCCACGACCCTCCAACCGAAGCCGCTTTCAGCAGCCATGTCATGTCGTGCTGGCTCTGGGCGATCTGGCCCCACGTGAAGCCCACCACGGGCACCACCGAACGGAGCCCCTCTACCAGCAGGACCCACAGCAGCGCCGGGATGACTATCCGTTCCCACGAACGACCGGCACGCAGCGACAAGCGACCCCAAACGGCTCCGAACACGGCCACGAAAGACGCTTGCAGCAAGCTCAGCACCACCCAGCCGAGAACCCCGATGATCGACACCCACGTGAGGAGGGTTGCAAAGAATCCGAGTCCGAACAGAAACCCAAGTCCGGCCCCTCTCTTGCCTCCGGCCCCCTGAAGTGCCCATAGCAACGGAACGATCCCCACCCACATCACGGGGGTCAGGTCGAGTTCCGGGAACGCGGTCGAACACAGGGCCCCGGCGGCCAGCACGGCCGGGAAGGCTCGCCTGGTGCGGTTCAAGTCGTTCAGACGCAGTCGCGGCAGAGCATCTTGTCGGGATCCGCCAGCTGTGAACGCTTCTTGACGAGGTGACAACGAGAGCATACGAACTCGGCCTCGTCCTTGACGAGTTTGATCTTCTTGCGAGAAACCGATCCTTCGGCTAGGGGGTCCGGTCCGAAAGAAAGAAGCTCGTCGTCGTCATCTGCATCGTCGGTGCCACGGCGGGAAGCCGAGCGCTTGGCGAGCAGGGCGTCGAGACTCGTTTCGTCATCGCCATCGTCATCATCGTCCGTTTGGGTCTTCGCCTCGTCGTCTTCATCCTCTTCATCGTCGTCGTCGTCGCCGTCGAGCTCTATGTCGATGTCGTCCTCGATCGCAACATCTACCGAGTCGTCCCCAAGGTCTTCGTCGAGTTCGTCGGCATCCAGATCGAGGTCGTCGATGTCGTCGTCGTCGATGTCGTCGCCGGCGATCTCGTCATCGGAACCGGAATCGTCGTCGGAGTCCGACGAAGAGTCCTCCTCCAGATCGAAGTCATCCACTTCGATCTCTTCGTCGAGGGAATCGTCGTCTTTCTTGCTCACCTATCGATCGCTCCTTGGGTATCTCGCACGGACTCCTAGGGCGGAGGTTATCGGAACCTGGGCCGCAATCAAGGGCCCGGAAGGGGTAGGGATGACGAAGACCCGGATGACGTAGGGGGCCGCAGGTTAGCCGGCGAGCCGGTTATTGCTGCGTTGTCCCTAGATCACCCGGGTCTCCCCAGATCAAATGTCCCAAGCAACCGTGGGATGCGAACACCGCTCCCGTAACCGCACCGCTTTCCGTCTCACCCCGGTGGCCGAAGCCCCCGGTGGATCCGGTAGCGCCTCCTTGGTTCGGCTTTCGACCCGGCGAACCGGACCGCACTCCGAAACTCAGAGTTCGGATGGTGTCCGTCTTTAGGCCGAAGCCTTCGACGTTCTCGGTTCCTTCGGACTCTCGTCTTCAGGTTCCTCAACCCATCCTGCTGCTGCTACGTCCCGAGGCCGTTTCCTGAGCTCTTGCGATCTCAGTCTCGGTCCCCTCAGGTCCTTTCTCCGGTTCGGTGTCGACCGCTCGAAGCGCCTCGACCCTCTGCCGGTGTCCGGCGGGACTCCCTTTCGGGTCTCCCGTGGCGATGTGGCTGCCGTTAGCTGCTTGGGACGTTCGTGAAGATATGGAGTTCTGAGGCCCACGTCAACGGGTTCTGACGAATTGATGAACTCCTCGCGAAAGTTCTTGGGTTATCCCCATCCCCTCAACAGATTTCTGTGCAGAAGGTGCAATCCCAAGCCCTCGGTGGGTCGATTAACCTCACTGGGACTTAGCCACCCCGCCGAGGTCCCCCACCGAGGTCGCATCAAGGAGAGCTTTTGGGTGTCGATGATGACCTTTGAAGCTTCATGCCTGGCCAGAACCGAAGACCTATACGACTTCGTCGATATCACCGACGATGTTCGATCCGCCGTTGCCGGGGCCGGGGTGGATGGGGGCCGGGCCACCGTCTTCTCACCTTCCGATCTGTGCCCCTTACTGGTCAACGAGCGAGAGTCGGGCCTCCTGAAGGACATCCGACGTGCCGTCGACCGTGTTACCGCCCATGGGCAACTCCACGCGCCGAGCACGATCGGGTCCAAGTCGGTCGTCTTTCCGATCATCCAAGGCGAGCTGCGGTTAGGGACCTGGCAGCGGATCTTGCTGTTCGAGCTCGAGAAACCATCCGACCGCAAGGTCCTGATCCAGATCGTGGGTGAGTAGATGAACAAGCTCCCGAAGGTGTCCGAGGATTTCCCGGGTTGGTACCAGGCCGTCGTCCGGGAAGCCGGGTTGGCCGAGAACGGGCCGGCGCGGGGGTCCCAGATCATCAAACCGTTCGGTTGGAGCATCTGGGAGTCGATCTGGCGCGAGCTCGACGACCGATTCAAGGCGACCGGACACGAGAACATGATGTTCCCCCTGCTGATGCCCACGAAGCTGTTCGAGGCCGAGGCGCAACACGTCGAGGGATTCGCTCCCGAGGTCGCCGTCGTGACCCACGGTGGCGGCGAAGAGCTGGAAGAGCCGCTCGCCATCAGGCCCACTTCGGAGGCATTGATCTGGGATGCCTACTCTCGCTGGATCCAGAGCTACCGGGACCTGCCACTGCTCTACAACCAGTGGTGCAACGTGCTGAGGTGGGAGAAGCGATCGCGGCTGTTCCTGCGAACGTCGGAGTTCTGGTGGCAAGAAGGCCACACGGCCCATGCGTCACGCCAAGAAGCATGGGAGGAAACGTTGCGGATGCTAGAGGTCTACCGAGAGGTGATCGAGGACGTCTGTGCTATCCCCGTTTATCGGGGTCGCAAGTCTCCCAGCGAGCGCTTCGCCGGCGCCGACGAGACCACCACTCTCGAAGGCATGATGCGCGACACCAAAGCGCTTCAGTGCTGCACCAGCCACTTCCTCGGTCAGAACTTCTCCAAGGCGTACAACGTCCAGTATCTGAACCCAGACGGCGAGCAGGAGTACGCGTGGGGCACCTCCTGGGGCCTGTCGACCCGGTCCGTGGGAGCCGTGATCATGACCCACGGGGACGACAAGGGGTTGCGACTCCCCTACCAGGTTGCACCGACGCAGGTTGTGATCGTGCCCATCTATCGCTCCGACGATGAACGCTCGACCGTCATGGAACGCGCCGACAACGTGCGCAACGCTCTGGTCAAAGACGGTATCCGGGTGAAGATCGATGATCGTGACCAGTTCCGGCCCGGCTACAAGTTCGCTGAGTGGGAACTGAAAGGCATCCCGATCCGCATCGAGCTTGGCCCGCGCGATGTCGGCAACGACGAGCTGATCGTTGCCGACAGGGTCACCTCGGAGAAGTCCGCGGTATCCACCTCGGTGGCCGTCAGCGGGATGGCGGACGTACTGAAGAGTTCATGGCAAGCCCTCTACGACGACGCGACCCGCTTCAGGGACTCCAACACCTACGACTTCTCCACCTTCGAAGAGATAGCCGAAGGCATCGAATCCAAAGGTGGTTTCTGGCGTGGGATCTGGTGCGGAGACGAGACCTGTGAAACCAAGGTCACCGAAGCGACGAAGGCGACGATCCGAACGGTTCCCCTCGACAAGGAAGACCCCCACGGCAGTTGCATCGTGTGCGGGAAAGCGGGCGAGGAAACCGCCATCTGGGGCCGGGCTTACTGATGGCAAGCGTGGAAGTCACTTTCTCGGGGCCACGAGCCGACCTCCGCCTCAACCGGCCCGACGTGCTGAACGCCATGGACATGGAGGTGTTCGACGGCCTTGCGGCAGCCGCCGATGAGATCGCCGATAGTCCGGCCACAAGGGTCGTGGTCGTGACGGGTGAGGGCCGGGCTTTCTCGGCCGGGATCGACGTCGGCGCCATCGGCAGCATCGCCGGCAGCACCGAAGAGACGGTTGCCCGCGCCCAGGCAGGGTTCCGCAAGATCGCCGCTCTCGAGATGCCGGTCATCGCATCGGTTCAGGGGTTCGCCTTCGGAGCCGGCCTGCAGCTCGCTCTAGCGTGTGACATCCGGGTGATCGCACGAGATGCCAAGCTGGGGCTCCTGGAAGCGAACTTCGGGTTGATCCCCGACCTGATCGGATCGACCCGCTTGCCGCAGATCGTCGGTGCCGGTCGTGCCAAGAAGATGATCTGGCTTGCCGAAAGGATCGACGGAGCCGAGGCCGGTCGGATCGGTTTGGCCGAGGTCGTGGTGGAAGCTGCAGCGCTCCAAGAGGCTACAGACGAGCTTGCCGGACGCTTGGCCGAGGCGCCGGTGACCCCGGTACGTCAGGCCAAGAAGCTGATCGACGCTTCTGCGTCGCTGTCGGTGAACGATGGCATGGACGCCGAGGCAGCCGCCCAGCTAGCGTGCCTGAGCGCACCCGACTTCGCCGACAACCTGATGTCCGGCCTCCAGAAACTCTCCTAGTTTCTACCGAAGCATCACGCGCTTATCCCACACCTGATGCGCGCGGAAAAACCGCGTAGGAGCCGGTCAAGGCTCTGTGGGTCACTCCAGGTCCAGGCACTCCAGGATCTGCTCGTGGCGGTCGATCACGGACTCGGCTTCCTTGGCATCGGTCTGGTCGTTGTGGACCCCGACGAAGCGGACGGCGTGCATGCCGACTTCATGTGCACCAGCGATGTCCGTGCGCTTGAGATCGCCGACGTGGACGGCCTCGGGGGGTCTGACGCCAAGCTCCGCTAACGCCTTGTCGAAGATCTCGTGGCCCGGTTTGGGAACGCCTACCTCGTCCGAGAAGCAGAAGACGTCGATGTGCTCGGCCAGACCGACCTTCTCGAGCATCTGACGAACGATGCGCCCGGTCGAGAAGCCGGTATCGCAAACGAGACCTATGCGGATGTTCTTGGCTTTAAGAGCCTTGAGTGTGTCGACGGCACCGTCAACGGCATCGACGCCGCCATCGAGAGAGGCTTCCTCGAAGATCTTGGTCAGTTGAGAGATCTGATCGTCGTCGAAGACGCCGCGGGCTTCGAGACAGTAGGCAGCCATGCGGCCGGCCCCGAAGGTTTCGACCTGTTTCCAGGCCTCGTCGTGCCGCGCCCATGCTTCTTCGATCAGTTCCTGGGCCTCGGTCTCGGTCAGGTCTAAGAAACGACGAAGGGCGCTCGTTCTAGTTGCCTGAGCGCCCTCCCAATCATGGTCCCGCAGCAGTGTTCCCCAGCAGTCGTAGGTCACTGCTCGGATCCCTTCGAATCTTCTCATCTGGCACCACCCCTTTCCCTAAGATCGTCGAGTCATGCCGTCAACTTCTCGCTTCTGACACTTCCTTGTATCTCAAGGTCCCTACGTTACTCCTGTCCCGAGACGGATTCCAAGTGGGGTGACATCTGCGCCATAGCTCTGAATCGCTCGCTTTGTCTGGAAACGCCGGAAAGCCCTTGGACCGCCTTGCATATCCTGAGTCGATGCGACTGCTGCCGGACGCCTTGCACGAGAGAGAGTTTCGGCTCCTCTTCTTCGGCCAGCTGATCTCGTCTTTCGGCGACCGGATGACCCCGATCGCCTACACCTTCGCGATCCTCGAGCTCACGGGCAATGTTTCCGACGTCGGCTTCGCTCTGGCCGCAGAGTCGGTTCCGATGGTGATCTTCTTTCTCGTCGGAGGGGTGTGGGCGGATCGCATATCGCGCGTGAAGGTGATGCTGGCCTCGGACATCGTGCGTTTCGTGTGCCAGACCATCATCGCCATCCTGCTGATCACAGGAGAGGCGAGGATCGGTCACCTGATCGCTCTTTCCGCGATCTACGGCAGCGCCCTCGCATTCTTCTTCCCCGCCTTCTCGGGGATGCCTCCGTTGATCGTCAAGAGCGATCGATTCCAAGAAGCGAACGCCCTGCTGGGGCTGTCCAGGAACATCACGGCGATCTTCGGACCCATCGCGGCCGGAGTGACCATCGCTCTGATAGGGGCGGGATGGGCGATCCTCGTAGATGCGGGCACCTTCCTGATCAGCGCAGCCTTCCTCGTGAGGATGCGTGTCCCCGCCATCGCCCGGGAGGCGCAGGTCCGCAACTTCCTTAGCGATCTACGCGAGGGGTGGGCCGAATTCAAAGCACACACGTGGCTGTGGACGATCGTCCTGCACGCTTCGTTCTTCATCATGATCGCCCTCTCCGCCGTCTTCGTTCTAGGGCCATTCCTCTCTGACGAGCACTACGGAGGTGCGTCGGCGTGGGCGGCGATCTCGACCGCTTTCGGAGTCGGGTCGGTGCTGGGCGGAGTCCTAGCGATGTACTACAGGCCGAAGCGGCTCTTGCTCGTCGGTGAGTTGCTGATGTTCTTGGAAGTGCCTCGCTTGATCCTCCTGGCTGTGATCGCTCCCCTATGGACCATCGTGGCCTCGTCTGTGCTAACTGGAGTCACGATGAGCCTCTTCGGAGCACTGTGGATGACCGCGCTCCACGAGAACATCCCTGAGGGATCGATATCCCGCGTCTCTGCCTACGACTGGATGGGATCGTTCGCCTTCCAACCGATCGGGATGGCTCTGGTTGGACCGATAGCGGTCGCGTTCGGCACTGCGACCGTACTCTGGTTCGCGGCGATCTTCGTGGTCATCTCCACTCTCACGATCCTTTGCATCCCCGACGTTAGGAACCTTCAGCGGCGGTCACCGCAGCCGGGTGCGGCCCCGCAGCACACCTCCGGGGCCGCACCCTCGCTGCAGTAGCGGAACTATGGCCCCCAGTCGGCGCTGCAGGTGCCGGGCATGATCGTGTAGATCGCCTCGCCCTGGATGTACCGGAGCTCGGTAGCGCCCGTTTCGTAGTCGTACGAGCACACCAACATCGAATCGGAGTCGGGCGCCCAATCCATGAAGCTGAGAGTCGTGTCGATCGAACGCTGGATCTGGTCGCTCCCGTCGGCGTTTGCCGTGTAGAGCGTGTACTCGACCGTTCGGAAAGAGGCCTCGTCGTAGCCGAGTGATTCGAAGACCATCTGGGTCCCATCGGGCGAGAATCCCCAGAAAGCCACGAAGTAGCTCACACCGGGCGATGCCGCTTGGACGAACAAGGTTTCCGTCTGCGAACCGTCCACCGACGTGAATCGCAAGGAGTCGGGTCCATCTACGCAGCAGGTCGAATACGTGAGCCCGGAACCGTCCGGATTCCAGGTTGCGTTGTAGATGCTTCCTTCAGAGGTCAGGTCCGTGATCTGTTGTCCCTGTGAATCGACAACATGCAGCGACGCCGTCTCTGCCACTTCGTCGTACTGCGTGTAGGCGATCATCTGATCGTCGGGCGACCATTGCGGATCGAACACGTTGGTCTGGCCCGGGGGGACGTCATACAACTCCTGCGTATCGAGATCCCAGTAGGAGATAACCCCTGCACCTCTGCGGAAGTTCACGAAGGCCAGCTTGGTGTCGTCGTGGCTCCATGTCGGGTCATCGGAGAACTTTCCGTAGACGTGGAACTTGCCCGAGCCGTCCGGAGATACCGTCCATAGGCCCCGTTTCTCCTTCGCGTACGCAACAAACGCGATCGTGGAACCATCGTGGGACCAGACTGCCGGTCCGACATCGAACTTCTTTCCGGCGACCTTTTCCACCGCACCCGTCTGAAGGTCACTCACGTACAGGGCACTCAGGTTCGAGGCCCGGTCATAGGTCGTGAACATGACCTCACTTCCGTCGGGCGAGGTCATGGGCGAATAGCTACTGGTTTTGGCCTTGTCGAACAAGATGGTCTTCCCGGTCCCGTCGGCCGAGATCGTCCCGACCTTTCGCCCTTTGGTGAAAGCGATGGTCCCGTGAGGGGTCTCTTGCGAGGAAGCGACCGGCGCCATCAAGCCCAGGATGACGATAGCCATCACCGGCAACACTCGGGCGCGGCGGGGCGAACACTTTCGTTGAGGTGACACAATGCCCTCCTTCTGATGCAGGGACCACGGCCAGCGCCGAGGCGATCAAGGAGCCATGACGGCTCACGCTCACGCTACGTAGAAAGATGGTGGTGCTTCAAGTCTTCGGGCCTACGCAATCTAGGCGTGGCGCTGGTCTTCTGACCTCACGACGCAGGTGCCTGTTGCCGTTAGAACCGTCTCTTGCTCTTCGAGAAGATCGGCTGCAGAAGGAGACACATCCGGGAGTTGCCTCGCATATCGGGCGACCGTGAACTTCATCTCCCGGGAGGTATTGCCTATCCGAACGATCTCTCCCCGGGCCTCGAGGAAATCCCCCGCGTAGACCGGTACCAGGAACTTCACGTCGGAATACCCGGCGAACAAGCCCTCGTCACCGTCATTACGGATGCAGAGTTCGGTGGCGACATCGTGCACGAGTTCGAGGAGGCGGGCGCCGGAAACGAGTCCTCCCCCGTAGTGAGCATCGGCGTGGCTCATCCTGACCCGCAGCTTTGCTTCCACGACGCAACCCTACCGGGGGCCGAGTGGGAATGCCCGGACGCGCGCGCAGCTCATGCTCACAGCCTGACCCCGGTGGGTCAGGCTGCTTCGTTGCTTCCGATCACCCAGGCCAAGAAGCTGGCTACATCCGACGGTTTGGTTCCGCGCGAGAAGATCCGGTCGTAGCCCAGTTCATCTGCCTGCTCCGGGCTGAACCTGGGCCCGCCGCCGATCAGCACCACCCGTTCCCGTAGGCCGGCACTCGCCAGAGCGTCCCGTACCTCTTGGAGATGATGGATGTGGGCGTCGCGCTGCGTCACTACCTGACTGATCAAGACGGCGTCGGCACCCTCCTCGGCAACGACTTCAACGATGTGCTCGGGGTCAACCTGCGAGCCAAGGTTGTGAACCTGCATCTCCTGGTAGTACTCGAGGCCCTTGTCCCCTGCGAACCCCTTCATCGACAAGATCGCGTCCAACCCCACCGTGTGGGCGTCGGTGCCGGTGCACGCCCCCACCACGACCAGCGGGCGCTTGAGAGTGCTGCGGATCTTGAGGTCGACCTCCTTGGGTGTGAGGATCGGAAACTCCCTCTCGGCTACGACCAGCGAATCAGGGTCGACAGAATGGGTGGTCGATCCGTACACCACGAAGTAGGTGAAATCGGGGCCCATGGGCACCATGTGCGCGACGAGGATCCGCTCGAAGCCCATCTTGGCCGCCAGAGCGATGGCTGCTTGCCGGGCCCGTTCACCTTCGGGCATCGGCAGCGTGAAGGACATCTGAACCTTGCCGTCATCGGTCCAGTCACCGTACGGCTTCATACCTTCACCTCCAGGTGCCGCGAAAGGCCTTCCGCTATCGGGTTGAAGTATCCGGCTGCGCGGACCACGACACCATCGAGGCCTTTTCCTCCGTCACGGGGCCGCACCGTGTCCGCAAACATGCCGGCCTCGATGGCATCGAACATGCCGATCTCGGCGACCTCGCGTAGCATCTGGCGCGTCTCTTCCAACACCTGGGCCGCTCGCTGCTCGACATCCCCCCCTTTGGCGAACGTGACCTCACCGGCAAGAGTGGCTGCACCGTTGAAGATGTAGTTGGCATTGTTCAAGGCGAGGTGCCGGTCTGACAGGAACGGCGTGTGGACCCCTTCCGTCAACATCCCGAGCAACATGATGTCCTGACCCGTCAAAGCGCCGACAAGGTTGAACATGCCATCCAGTAGGAACCCTTGGAAGATGTCCCCCGTCATGTGCTTGGTCGGTGGCATGTACTTGAGGGGGGCGTGAGGGAACACCTCACGGATCAGTTGTGCGTGTGCGATCTCGAGAGCGATCTGATCGGGGACGCTGGGGTCGATCTCGAACGCGTGTCCAAGCCCTTGTTGCTCGCTGGGCAGACCCGCGGCCCAAGCCAGGCGCTCATTCAGGAATTGGGAAGCGAGAACCGTATGGGCGGCAGAAACGGCATCCGCAGTGGTCAGATAGTTGTCCTCGCCCGTGTTGATCACGATCCCTGCTGCACTGTGGATCATGCGCGAGAAGTGCTGATCCACGAATGTCCGTTGCATGTTGATGTCTCTGAAGATGATCCCGTACATGCAGTCGTTGAGCATCATGTCCAGGCGTTCCATCGCCGCCATCGCGGCGATCTCCGGCATGCACAGTCCACTCGCGTAGTTGGTCATACGGACATAGCGACCGAGCTCCTCGCTGACTTCATCCAGAGCTTTGCGCATCACGCGGAAGTTCTCTTGGGTGGCGTAGGTACCGGCGAACCCGTCCGTGGTGGCGCCATAAGGGACGTAGTCCAGGAGGCTTTGTCCCGTCGAGCGGATCACCGCGATCACATCCGCCCCGTTCCGAGCCGCGCTCTGCGCTTGAGGTACGTCCTCGTAGATATTGCCGGTGGCGACGATCAGATAGAACCAGGGCTTCTCACCGTCGCCGTACCGCTCGATCTTGCCGGCCCTAACGGCCTTGGCCGCGATGATGTTGTCAACGGCCTTTCCCGCAAGCTCGCGAGCGAGTGCTACCGCGCGGTCAAGCACCTCGCCCTTTGGCCAAGTGACGTGCGACCCTCCGGTGGCGATCCGCTCGGCGACCCGTTGGATATCGCCGTCTAGAGCCGCTGCCAGGAACGGGATCAGCACTCCCCGCTCGAGACCCACTGAGTCTCGGATGTGATCCACAACCAGGTTCGGGATGGGGGTGGCTTCGGTGCCTTCGCCCACAACACCGTCGACACCGATCAATCGCAGACAGGCTCGCTCGATGCTCACGGTCGTGCGCGTGTGCGCCAATTCCTCGATAGGGGCGGCGATCTCTGCTGCAAGGTCGCGGCATTCCTGAACCGTTCCCCGGTCGATGTCGAGCCTGTTCAGCGGGCGTTCGAACCCGCTACTGATCTTCACTCTGCCTCCGCTTCACTTCTAGGCCACACCCTCTGCCCCGCGATCCAAGTTCCCAAGACCTCGGTGCTCAGTAGCTCCTCGCTCGAGCAGGTGATCGGATCTCGGTCGAGCCATGTGAGGTCCGCCTGCGATCCTGTGGCGAGGTCCCCCTTGAGGTTTTCATGACCGTTGATGCGAGCCGGTCCCACGGTGCTGAGCTCGAGAGCCACCTGCGGTGACAGACGTTCGCCCTGAAGATGGTGGTTACGCAGTGAATACATCTGCAAGAAGGGGTCCATCGGGGTCACCGTCGAGTCAGAACCTGCAGCCATCACGAGCCCAGCGGCGTGCATCGACCCGAACCGGTTCATATCCCTAGCGCGGTCCCAACCGAGCCGTTCGGAGTACAGCGCGTCGGGCCCACCCCAGTAATGATCGAAAGCAGGTTGGACCGAAGGCCGCAGGCCGAGGGCCGCGCTGCGTTCGATGTGGTCGTCCGTGGCGCATTCGAAGTGCTCGATGCGATGACCCAGCGAACGGACCGCGCCGCTGCCGACATCGGCCGCCACCCTCTCCCACGTTTTGATGCACTGTTCGATAGCGGCGTCGCCGATCGCATGTACGGCGACCTTCAGCCCGGCTTCTTGCGAGCGGCGGAAGAAGTCGTAGACCTCTTCGTCACTGCGATAGGTGATCCCGACGGGCGTCGAGCCGGCGGGCACCTCACCCGGATACGGCTCGGACATCCAAGCCGTGTGAGAGCCGAAGCTGCCGTCGAGGAACCAATCCCCACCGATCCGGGGCGATCCCAGTTCGACGACTCGCTCGACCTCGGTGGTCCCTAGGAATGCAGCCACGTCGAGCGCCACGCCTTGGATGGCCTCTTCGAATATCTCTGCCGAGTCCCACCCTCGCCACTCGATCACGAACATCTCGTGGACCTCAGCGATCCCCTTCGCGTAGGCGAGGCTCACAGCCGCGCGGATCGCTTCGACCTGTTGTGCTCGCGGAAGGTTGTCCTCGAACCACCTGTATGCCTCGGATGCCGCTTGTTCCCGCAGATAGCCGGTTGGAGCACCGTCTGAGCCTCGATCGACGCCTTTTATGTCATCCAGGTTCAAAGCGCGAAGCAAGCCCGTGGACGCGATGACCGAATGCATGTCGGCGCGAACCAACAACGCTGGAGCATCGCCGACGACACGATCGAGGTCGCGGCCGTCCAGTGGCTCATCCAACGGATCCTCGAAATTGCCACCGAAGAGCATCTCGTTGCCGTGGGCGCGCTCGGAATAGGCATCCAGAATGGCGCGGGCGCAACGTTCACCGCGGAGATCCATACCGGTCGCGTACAAACCCGTCGCAGGAAGATGAACGTGGGCATCACGGAAGGCGGGGATCAGCACGCCACCTTGCAGGTCCACGGTTCGATCCGAGCACGGCGCATCTCCATCGCCCATCGAGGCGATGGTGTCACCGCCGACGACCAGCCACTCGTGTGTGGCGGACAGGGAGCGGATCGTTCCGTTCACGAAAGCAACACTGCTCATACCGCGAACCTCTTCAACAGGGCTGGTTCACTTCGAACGAGATCGAGGGCGAGATCTGCATGTCCCGGAACGAAGCCATTCCCGATCGTCATCTCGCATGACTTACCGAGTCCTTCTGCAGTCAGTGCCGCTGCCGAGAACGATGTTGCCATCGAGAAGAACAGCACGCGGCCCTCGTCCTCGCACGCAAGGATGGCGCCGCCTTCACAACGCGGGACGTTCGCGCAGACGATCACCAGATCGGCCAACTCGCCTTGGAAAGCTTCGACCACTGCCTCAAGGACGGCCATCGGGTCGGTGCAATCCACGGTTACGGCCTCGGCACCCGCATCCCGGGCAGCATCGACGGAGTCCGGCGGCCAGCAGAGGCCGAGCACCCGGCCCGCTGGGCCCGCTTCGCGCACCGCTTGCGCAGCGCACAACATCCCCGACTTCCCTCCCGCGCCGACCACAACGACCTTCATGCCCGGCTCGACCAGGCGCTTGGTCCATGCAGGTGCTCCACATACGTCCAGCACGGACAGCACGATCCGTTCATCGAGGTCATCGGGCACCGTCGAGTAGATGCCGGAGCCGAACAGGATCGCCCGGCCCTTGACCTTGACCTGTTCGCTCGACGGGTCGAGTTCCACGATCTCATCCAGGTGAAGCGGGGTGAGCGTCAGACTCACGAGGGTTGCTATTCGAGAGCCAACGGCCGGTTCCGTTCGATGGGGGCCGAGCCCGGAGACCGTTCCCACCAGCATCCCGCCCGAGCCGGTAGCAGGGTTCTGCATCTTTCCCCGTTCGGTCACGATCGCCATGATGCCCTCGCGCATCCTCTCGGCATCGCCATCGCAGCTTTGGCGGATCTGGTGCCACGACGCCGAATCGATGTTCAGGTAATCCACATCGATAGCAACCTCGTCGTCGACGAGCGGAGCCATGGGATCCAGTACCCGCGCCTGTTGAGGCAGAGATCCCTTCGGATCGAGACTACGGTGGGTTCCGAATCGTTCCATCAAGCCATCCTCACGGTGCGTTGACGGTTCCCGGGCGCGTCCTTCCGGGTGCTACCAGACCTGCTCTTCATCGTTCTACCTACGCCGTCTGACGTTCGGCTTCGAACCGACGCCAGTACTCTTGACCATCGGGGGGCAGCGTGTAGATCGGGTCGTAGTACGGATACCGCTTGTCCAGCGCATCCGGATCGTCGTACTCGATGCCGTTTCGATAGTTCTTGGTCCAGTAACTGATCCCCTTGACCCGGTCGTACTCCTCGACCTGGTGCACCCACCGCTTGCCGACGAACGGCACGTCGCACACGATACGCGGGGTCGCGAAGCCGGGGAGGTAGCCCATGATCGCGTGCTGAAGCTGCTGAGCCTCGTGCACCGACAGTCGCCACTGCTCGGCATTCGGGATCATGTCGCACATATAGAAGTAGTACGGAAGGATCTTGGCTTTGTCTTGAAGCATGAATGCAAGGTCCAACAGTGCCTTCGGACTGTTGTTGACCCCACGCATCAGCACACCCTGGTTGCGCACGTCTCGGAATCCCATCTCGTGCATCTTCTTAGCGACCCTCGCGACGAGCGGTGTCACCGACTGGGCGTGATTGATATGAACGTGGATGGCGACATCAACATCGTGATCCAGAGCCACTTTCGCGATCCGCTCCATACCCGCCAGCACGTCGTCTTGCAGGAAGTGCTGGGGCAGGCCCATCAGACCCTTGGTCGCCAAACGGACATCTTTGATGTTCTCGATCTTGACCAAACGGGTGACGAAATCCTCCAACTGGTGGATCGGCAGATTGGCTATGTCTCCCCCGCTTACGACCACGTCGCGCACACTCGGCGTCACCTGCAGGTACTCGAGGATGGCTTCGTAGCGTTCCTTGTTGCGCATCTCGAAGCGATGCTTGACCACCTGCGCGACGTTGTTGCCGACCAGATCCATGCGCGTGCAGTGCCCGCAGTACTGAGGGCAGGTCGCAAGCAGCTCGGCCAGCACCTTTGTCGGGTAACGATGCGTGAGTCCTTCGACCGCCCACATGTCCGCTTCGTGCAAGCTGTCGCGCTCCGAGAAGGGGTGACTGGGAAACTCCACCTGGCGGTCCTGGAACATCGGGATCATGTATCGGCGGATCGGGTCGCCCTCGAAGTCGTCTTCACGGATCGTGTTGAGCATCTGGGGCGGCACGAGCATGCTCATCGTCGCGCGGAGCTCTTGGTCCTTGGCGATCTGCTCGTAGTACGCCTCGGGGATCAGGTCCTCATAGACCCTGCGGAGCTGATCGAGGTTCTTTACCGTGTTCTGTCGCTGCCACTTGGCGTCTTCCCACTGGGCCGTAGTGACGTCGCGATACCCGGGGAGTCTCGTCCAGTCAGGTTCCACGAACTCGATCCCAGGGGGGTATTGGTACGGCTGGGGGCCGGCGTGGGCCCTCAGGGCGCGCTCGGTGGAGGTCTCGGGCATGGCTTGCATGGACATGTCTCGGTCCTCCTCGGTGAGCACTCCGGACTGGGCTGGCTCGTGGTTTATCCTGGACATAGACAGGATAACCGAATATCATTCGGTTTCCAAGCCATTTGAGCAAAGGATATCCGGCGTATGAGGTTGGACGAGAAGGACCGCCAGATCCTTTCCTGTCTGGAGGCCGACGCCCGAGCCTCTTACTCGGAAGTCGCCGCCACCGTCGGTATGAGTCAATCGGCCGTCCACGAGCGCGTGCGCAAACTCGAAGAGGGCGGCGCCATCAAGGGATACCGGGCAGACATCGACCGCGACGCCATCGGGCTGCCCATCACTGCGATCGTCTCCCTGGCGCTGAGCCCCACTTCGCCGGAGAACATCCCCGCTTTGATAGCTGAGTTCGGCCTCGTCGAATCCTGCTACTCCATCGCCGGCGACAACAGCTACGCCCTGATCGTCCGGGCCCCGTCGACCAAGGACCTGGAGTCCCTGGTGGATGCCCTTCGCTCCAAGCTCTCCGTCACCACCCGCACCACCATCGTCCTATCCACGCCCTTCGAGGACCGCCCCTTGCTCTAGGGGACAAACTAAGTTCCCTCAGTCACCTCTACGGGGCCTCTACTCACCAGAGTGACATCGAAAGGCAGCGTCGGGTTTCCCGAGTAGGACTACCTCGGGTTCGTCTAGGTGTCTGCAGATTCCAGCAAGAAATCTTCACCGAGCGCCCCACAAGGGGGGTTTTTCGTCGTAGGTCGTCTTTAGGGTTGAACGATCATGTTCGAAGCTATGACCGACGCCAACCCTTCACGCTTCCCTCATCTGGGGGGTGGCCGGGCCGTGTCCGAGGAACTGGCCGAAGTCGTAGAGGCTGCGAAGAGGATCGTTGCCGAGAGCGAGCCCGCCATCTTCGAAGGCAAGGACGCTTCGAGGATCATGGAGATGTTCGCCGAAGGCGAGCGGGTCATGGCAGCAGGCAAGGCACTATGGGCGCGCAGGGTGGCCGAGTCGGGTGCCTGGCGGGCCAGTGGTGAACGCAGCGCGGCCCACTACCTGGCGATCAAAACGGGGACTTCGGTGGGCCAGGCGGTCAACGTCATCGAGACGGCTAGCCGGCTGGCGGAACTGCCCATGACCGAGCAGGCGCTCCGGGCAGGAAAGCTGTCGGAGACCCAAGCTAAAGAGATCGCCTCCGCGGCTGCAGCAGACCCCAAAGCCGAGAAGAAGCTGCTCGAAGTAGCTGCCAAAGAAAGCCTGGTTGGACTCAAGGAGGAATGCAGCCGGGTTAGAGCCGCGGCCCTCCCCGACGAGCAAAAGCGATACCACCGCATCCACACTCGACGTCGCCTTCGTCGGTGGACCGAAGCCGACGGCACCTACCGGGTCGATGTATCCATGACTCCGGATGCTGGTGCCCAGCTGAATGCCGCTCTCGATCCCATCATCGACAAGATCTTTCTCGACGCCCGCAAGCAGGGACGCAAAGAGTCCTACGAGGCCTACGGCGCGGACGCATTGCTCGAGCTGGCCAGATCGGCACGCAAGAACTCCCCCACCAAGGGCCCCAGCGCGATGGTGCACGTCTTCGTCGACTACAAGGCGCTGAAACGCGGCCACACGAAAGATGGTGAAGTCTGTGAGATCGCAGGCGTAGGACCCATCCCGGTCGCGACAGCCGAAGCGATGGCCACCGACTGTTATCTGAGGGTGCTCGTTAAGGACGGGATCGACATCAAGACGGTGTCGCATCCCGGCAAGACGATCAACGCGCGTCTGCGCACTGCCCTGCACGCCCGCGGCTATCGCTGCGCGGTGCCCGGGTGTGGTGTTCGCCATCACCTTCAGATCGACCACACGAAAGAACGTCGTGACCGCGGACAAACCCAGCTCGACAACCTCGACTGGCTCTGCCCCCACCATCACTACCTCAAGACGCACAAGGGATACGTATTGGCCGGAAAACCTGGCGAGCGCATCTGGCTTGCACCTGGTGAAACCCCGCCCACTCCGGGCCCAAGCCCTTAGTGTCCGGAGGGCACTTAGCCCCGGATCCGTTCTGATGATCTCAAGGAGTGGGACACTGCGACCTCTGGGCCGGAGCGCGCTCGGTAACGGATCGGCGCTCGGTGCACATCAGTACTCGGAAGAGATCGAGGCCCCGCAGGGCCTCGATGGACTGCAGCTATCGAACGTTTCGTCTACCAGACGTAGCAGAATTCGAACGCGTCGCGGGTGTACTTGTTGCCGAGCCCGATCTGACAAACGGCTTCACATACGTTGGGCTCTCCGGCGCAATTCGCACTGGCCTGAGGTGCCGCCACTACCAACATCGAACCCGCAAGAACCGTTGCAGCCAACAACATACGCAGCTTCTTCAAAGTCACTCCGATCCCCGATGCTCCACTTGACGGGTTCGGACTATATCGGACAAATCCGACAGACTGCCGGTTGCTGCCCTTGATGCCCGAGGGGATCCACGGTGGTGGAGCAACAGCAACGTGTGGCCCTCAAAGGGACCCCACAACCAGGCCGGTGGCCGGAACGTAGACGTGCGGGCAAGACAAGCACATACTGCTTACGTGCTTCTCATGGGGATCTGTGGCATCGCCTTCGGTGCAGGTGTGTTCTTGGCGTTTTCGCGCCCGTCCGAGATAGATCCGCCTTGGGGCGGCCCCCCGACGGACGGCACAGAAATCGTCCGCCGATACGTCTGGTACTTGACAGTCGGCATCGGGGCCGGCGTCGCCTCGGGTCTCCTCATTATCGGAGCGGGGGGAAGATTGGCTATGAGGCTCCTCGCCATCACGGCGGACGAGGCGGCCCAGGGACGCATCACCGAAGCTGAAGAAGTCGTCGGCCGCATCACGTTGGACGGCACGGTGGGGTTCGTCTTGTTCTTCGGCGCCTTCGGCGGCCTGGTCACCGGGATCCTCTACGTCCTCATGAACAAGGTTCTTCCCAGCAATGCCTTCAAGGGGGCGTTGTTCGGGCTCGCCCTCTTGGTGACTGCCGGAACGCGGATCGAACCGTTACGAGTGAGCAACCCCGACTTCGACATCGTCGGTCCGGGCTGGGTATCGATCACGGTCTTCACCGCTCTGGGCATCGTCCATGGAGCGGTGCTAGCAACCATCGCTGGTCGCTATAGCCGGAGGTTGCCGCTGCTGTCGGCCGAACGCAGCGTTTTGGTCCGCTACCTCCCACTCCTGCTGTTGCTCCCCGCCTTCCCCCTGATCGCATTCTTCGCAGTAGGGGCGGGACTCTTGGTGGCCCTCCATCGCTTCCCTGCCCTCGTTGAAGCGATGCACAGTCCTCCGGCTCTGAAGTGGTCCCGAGCCATCGCTGTGCTGATCATCCTCGTCGCAACCCCAAGTTTCGTCATTGCCGTTACCGATATAGCCGGCCGCTCTTAACCGAGGCGCCTTGCCGGACGCCCCAGAGCTTTCCGGCAAACCAAACACAAGAGCGGTAACCCATCTTTCTGGGGAAAGCCGGCCCGCCCCCTCACTCCTGCCGCAAGGTCATATCGGGTAGAAAGACGGCATGTGCAGAAGCATCAAGGTCTTGCGGGACTACACCGACCCTCCGAGCGATGAGGACATCGAGGCTGCTGCGCTTCAGTTCGTTCGGAAGATCTCTGGGTTCCGCAAGCCATCAAAGGTCAACCAGGAGACCTTCGACCGGGCGGTTGAAGAGATAACCGGTGCGTCTCAACGCCTCTTGGCCGGTCTGCAGCCCAGCAACTGATCCCGGCAGGGGTCTGGGCCCCCGGCGGCGAATCTCTCCCCCTACACCGGTTCGACATCCGGCCGTTAGGACGAGGAGACCGCCATCATGAAACGACCGACACTCGTAGCCGCCGTACTTTCGATCGCATGCATCGTGGGTGCGAACACGTTCGCGACCGCCGCTCCTGTCCCCAAGACGATCATCGAGGACCCGCTGGGCGACGCCAATTTCGTGAACGATCAAGGCACAGGAGATGGTTCGAATGGCGATGTGACCGCCGCAGACGCCGGAACGGTCAGTGACCTCACCGAAGTAACGCTATCGAATGATGCAAAGAACCTTTACCTGATGATCCTGACCGAGGCTGCACCTCCGGCCACCACCGGCATCGGCTACAGGGTTCGGTTCAACCCCGATGACGCCGGCGACCACTGCATCCTGGTCGAGGCGTTCTTTCCTGGTGCCAACAACGTGCTTACCGGACCCAAAGCGCATCTCATCGACAGTTGCGCCGGCGGCGACCCCCTCCCCCTCGAGATACTTGGCACCCAGATATCGATCCCACGCAAATCCAACGCTGCTTTCGGCAAGGGTGCGGTACTGAAGTCCCCGCAGGCCCAGTCCTTCCTCTACTCCGGCGACTACCCCACCGGTATGGCCGGGCCTACGGCCGACACGACCAAGGTCGGAACCGACTACAAGATCGTGGACAAGAAGAAGTGACACGTCGTCTCCTTCCTTTGGTCCTCGTCGCCCTGCTCATCGGAGCTTTGCCTGCGAGCGCGGGCAAGAAGGGTCCGAAGTCCTCGCTGATGTGCAGAGACACTGTCGATGAGGCTCAGGCGCTGCAGCTTGACGTGAACGGAGAACCGGCCACGGGTCGCTTCGCGGCACCGAAGCAGAAGCCAACGACACTGGTCGTCTTCGCCCACGGATACGGACATGATTCAGATTCTTGGGTCGACCACATGAAAAAGGCTGCAGCCGAGCACGGCGTCTTGGCCGTCGCGATGGATTACCGGGGTACCTACGAGCAGCGCAACGAGGATGGCAGTGTGACGATACGAGGTTGGTTCGTCAAAGAGGGGGCAGAAGACCTCGTCGCTGCCACGAAGTTCTTCCGCAAGGCGTGTCCCTCGATCAAGCAGACCGTCCTCTTCGGGGTAAGCATGGGCGGCAACGCATCAGGCCTTGCTTTGGCGAAGGCCTCCGAGGAGACCGCCTACGACGGCACCGCCCTCTTCGACTACTGGTTCAACGTGGAGGGTGCCGTCAACGCAGTCGAAACATATGCCGGCGCCTCTGCCCTCGCCCCTGTGAACGAATTCGCTGCGAACGCCAAAGCGGACATCGAGCAAGAGTTGGGCGGTACACCAGCAGATAACCCTGAGGGATACCGCGATCTTGCGGTCGTTTCACACATCGATGAGATCGCGGACTCCGGGGTTAAAGGTGTGATGGTCGTCCACGCTTTGGAGGACGGTCTCGTTCCCTACAACCAATCACGCGAGATCGTCGCCGAACTAGCGGCCCGTCAGATTCCTGTCGAGTCCTACACCGTCGGCCAGAAAGGCGACGGCGAATCCGGTACGACTATCACCGGGTACTCCGGACAGAACGCGTCGCCGTTCGCCGGACATGCCTCGGAGCGAAGCGATACCCACATCGTCATGGTTACGGCCTTCGAGCGACTGTGGGCCTTGGTCGATGACGAAGTGGGCTTCGGGATGTACACCGAGCGTTTCGTCAACTAACGGCGGTCCGCCCTTGGCAGTATCCCCCGTCTAGCGCTTGATCCGGCGAGCCTTCACGCGTGACACCACCGCCGTCGCATCGTCGAAGAGCTTGATGCCGAAGCTCGCTCCCAGGATGGCGATCACAACCTGAACGACCATCGGGCCGAAACCATTGGGCCAGTCTTGGAACAAGGATTCGATCATCCTTGCATCCAACCCACCCGAGGGGCCTCTCGCAATACGTACAAAGCTTGGACTGTATGTTGAGCCCATGTCAGAGGAACGAGACGCGCCACGCCGGATCTGCGTGTTCTGTGGCTCGAGTCCCGGCGGTCAGCTCGCCTACCAACAAGCAGCGCTCGACCTGGGCACTGCACTCCATCGGCGAGGGTATGGGTTGGTGTACGGCGGTGGGCAGATCGGCCTCATGGGAGCTATAGCGCGGCGTGTTCTGGATCTGGGTGGCAAGGTCACGGGCATCATCCCTCGCACTCTCACCGAACGTGAGGTCGCGTTCGAGGATGTAGATGAGTTGATCGTCGTGACCTCGATGCACGAGCGAAAGGCTCTGATGAGCAAGCGATCCGGCGGTTTCATCGCGCTACCTGGTGGCTTCGGCACCCTAGAAGAACTTTTCGAAGTCATCACGTGGGCGCAGCTCGGCATCCATTCCAAGCCCTTCGGGATCTTGAACGTTGGGGGTTTCTACGACTCCCTCCTCGCATTCCTGGACCACGCCGTTTCCGAAGGGTTCATACGCCCCGTCTACCGAGAGATGATCGTCGTTTCGAAAGATCCCGACGAACTGTTGGACATGATGGAGGCGTGGACCCCTCCGGAGCCGATCGATTGGCTCGATCTGCAAGACAGTTGAAGGCCGGGTCCAAGCTATCTTTTGCTGATGGCCAGTCACTTCGACTTCCACTTCGACAGGCGCTTCGAGAAGCTCCTCTCGCTCATCGGAGCCTCACCCCAGACCTGTTCGGTCGAGATAACCGATGATGGGTACCTCGAGGCCCGGTTCGGAAAGGTTCGCTTGAGGACAGAGCTTGCCAACGTCACCGGCGCGAAGATGACTGGTCCCTATAGGTGGTGGCGAGCTATCGGGGTCCGCGCCTCGCTCAAGGACCGTGGGCTCACGTTCGGATCGGCCCTCGAGGGAGTCTGCATCTCGTTCGACGAACCCGTGAGTGCAAAGCCCGCTTTCGGTAGATTCCGGCATCCGGGTTTGACCGTCACCGTCACCGACCGCATGGGACTGGTAGAGGCTCTAAGCACATCGAAGAAAGCCTAAGATCCCGCAGGTTTCGGGAGCCGCGGGACGAATGCGCTCGTGCGTTGGACATAGTCCGCGTACTCGGGCTTGGTACTCGCCAGTGACTTCTCGAGCAGAGCGACCCCGGATACCTTCATCAAAAAGAAAGTCATCAGCGCGGGCCCTACCGCAGTAGCCCAACCCCACGGAACCCCGGCAGCGATGACGGCGACCCCCCACCACATGGCGGCATCACCGAAATAGTTGGGATGCCGGGTATAGCGCCACAACCCCCGGTCCATCACCTTGCCCTTGTTGGCGGGATCGCGTTTGAACGTCCGAAGCTGCCGATCCCCAACGGCCTCGAAGAACACTCCGATGGCCCAGAGAGCTGCACCGATGACATCGGATGCCGACGGGAACGTTGGTGAGGTTCCCGCTGCGACGGCCATCAAGGGCAGTGCGACTACCCACATGATGGCCCCCTGCAACCAGAACACCCGCATGAGACTCTCCCACCAGAACGAATCGCCCGCTCTCTGGCGCATCTTCATGTAACGGGGATCCTCCCCTGCGCCGCGATTGCGCATAGCGATGTATGTGGCGAGGCGCACGCCCCAAACGGCGATCAGGATGAAGATGAAGATCCTGCGTCCGGCGACACCATCTCCGATAGCAAGCCCGATACTGGCAGCACCAACGAATCCGAGTCCCCAGAAAACATCAACGATGCTCGCATCTCTGAGCCTCAAGCTTGCAAGCCAGACTGCGGTCATCGAAGCAAAGATGCCCACGGCCGACCACACCATCAACTCGGTCATCTATCCCTCGCAGCTCGGGACCACGAGCTTGCCACGCACGAGAACTGCGTCAAAGATCCTGTCGTCGCGCTCCCCCTCGTAGTACCCGGGCACCTCCTCGGAGTCCTTGAGGTTCTCGGAAAGACGATAGTCACCCACCCAACGTGCGATCTCGTTGAGAGTCACGTCCTCCAGCTGGTCGGTATTGACGTAGATACCCGACGCGCCCACACGATCGATCAGGTCCACACCATCGGCGCTTGGATCGAAGCGGCGATTGAGGTCGGCGGCGAGTTCGCCGCCTCGGATAGGCCAGGCTCCGGAATCTTTCGGGAACAGCGTCTGCCCGTGGTCCGCCGTCAGCATCATCACCCATCGTTCCTTGCCGACCTTTGCATCGAGAAATCGTTTGAGTTGCCTCAAAGCTGAGTCCTCGGCTTCAAGCAAGCGCGGCATGTCCTTGGACAAGAAGCTGTACGCATGCCCGGCGAGATCCATGCTCTTGAAGTTCACGTACAGGAGATCGGGGATGCGGTCGGCACCGAAACCTTCACGCTCGATCATCCGCTCTAGGAGCACACGGTTGTACCGCACGGCGGCAGGGGTCTTCGAGATGTCCTTCTGCGTCTCCAGAGGCCGGTCGAACCACTTTCCGTCACGCTCACCATCTTCCAGATCGGTCTCATCGACCAACCGATCGAGTTGCCCGGGAGCGTCGATATCCGGGAGCGAATAGAAGGACGGGTTGGTCTTGACGACCGGGCGCTCGTGCTCGAGGAGCGCGACCGGGTCCCTGTCCCCGCCTTGGAAGGCTGCGCCGTGTCCGACCATCCCGATGTGCCACGAAACAGAGCCGAGCATCCCGGTCTTCGGCTTGTTGTCGAGGGCGCGATCGTAAAGATCGGACAAGCTCGGAACCATGATGCGCGCCGGATCACTCCCTCCCACCGGATTCACGTATGCGCCGTCCTGCGTGCGCATCTTGAGGCCGACGACACCATGACTGCGGGGGAAGGCACCCGTTCCGAGCGACGTGTGGATCGACGGTGTCACAGACGGATTCGAGCCGATCGAGAAGTCCGTGTACGAGACACCTTCCTCCATCATCTTCGAAACGAACGGCCACGAATCAGGGTAGTGGTTCAAGACGTTGTAACCGCCTCCATCCCAAACAACGGTGACCACCAACCGGGGCGTGCCTCGCTGTGTGAGACCTTCCGTACGTGGTTTCCCATCTGGGGCTCGGTACCCGTCGAACCCTATGAGCTCGGCCGTCGTAGGGGCCAGATCTGCCATCGTCACCGGAGTCCCGATATCGCCGCGGGCGTCGATATGTCCCGGTCCGTAGATGATCCATGGGACGCGCGTGAGGTACTCCCACGGCCCCGAATGAACGAGGGTCGTCTCCCCGCCGATGAAGTTGGGTTCCGCCGGTATGGGGATGACCTCGGGAGAGCGGTCCTTGTACAACCCTCGCCTGGAAAGCTGAGCGAGTTCCCGCATCTCGTCACATCTATCTGTGGGAAAAGCCGAAGCCGGCAAGGATCCACGATCTGTTGTTGCCATCGGTTCGTCGGAGCCACCAGAACACGCCGCCATCACAGCGGCGATGAGCAGCGCTACCGTCGCGCAGCGGATCTTCCTCTGATGTCCCACGGAACTCGAACCTACCCGACCACGACGCAACTGCGGCTCTGCGATACCCTCGCCCTAAGGCGCGACGGCTGGAGGAGATCCGATGAACGACACGCAAGAACGTGACGGCTCGGCGGACAAGGACGAGTTCCCAGAGCACGTGGACATGGACGTTCCGGAGGCAGATGCATTGGAGCAGGAACGCGAGTGGGAGCCGGAGTCCGAGCAACCCGATCCCGATATCCCGATCGACGTCAACGAGGCCGACGCTTTAGACCAGGCCCGCGAGGCTGGTCACGAGCCCGAGGAGCCCCGCTAGATCACGCGGGTGGCACTAGGAAGAACGGACTCGCGTAGGCGACCGCGTTTCCGAGCGATGCGAAGCTTCCCGTAGCTCTCTCGTCGGCCGGCTCTGAAGGGTCCGTCACCCGAAGGACGACCCAGCCGCCGTTGATCGCATCCACCGGTGTCGTGAACGCGACGACCGGCTGACCGCCGGTCGGTACCCGGATCTCATGGTTGGCGATGATCTCGGGCATATGAGTGCCCGACTGCAGGACTTGGACGTTGAGGCGCCTGCCCCACCATTGGCGGCCCCGGTCGATATCCAGCTTGAACGTTACCGGCCCTGAGCCATGAGCGAGCTCCGAACCCATGCGCACCCCGTTCGCGCTTGCGTCCAGTCGCAACCCCTTGAGGCGCGTGGAGAAGAACCGCCGGGCAAGAAGGGCTTCCCTAACGTCGTCTCTCGTGAGGCTGTTGACCCACAGACCCGTCCTGCCCTTGCCGTCCGGGTAGCCCCAATCGGTACCGTGCTCATCGGTCACGCCCAGCAAGCCCACCTTCCAACCGGCGTTCAGGCACTCGTTGATCGGCGAACCCACGCCCTGGTCCGTTCCTTCGAAGAGGTAGTCCTCGGTGCGGTTGAACACCTCGCACGAGACCAATCGGTCTCGCAGGTCCGGCTCGAAAGAGAAATACCCGAAGCGCCCGGTCTCCCGTCCGGGATGGTTGAACCCGGCTATACCGTCAAGTCCTCCGCCGAGGACGGGCGTATCGGGATTCGACTTCAGCCATTCGTAGAACGGCTGCATCGTCGTGCCGGAGGTTGGAGCCATCCTGATGAAAGCGTCCAACGGTTCGGAAAGACCTGAGGGGAAGGTCTTGTCGGACTCGGTGTGCAGGAACTGGCCGATACCTTCACCGGTTGACACCCCGGCCGTGTGGAGTGGATCGACCCACTTCTCCGAGAACCACACGTTCACGTGCCCCAGGGTCGGAGATGACCATTCGAACCCGCGGATAGCCACGAACCTTTCAGGCTCGTAGTGGGAATCCGCTATCTCCCCGGCCTGTGCCCACTTCGTTTCGTTCATGCCTGTCAGTGACGCGCATTCGCCGCACGATGACATCCCAGGGATATCCATGCCGATAGTTGCGTGATCGGTGAGTGCCGCGACGTCAAGGCCCGCGCTTCTCAGCGAAGCGAAAGCCGCTTCCGGCGTGCCATCGCCATCCGACATGAGAGTGTGATTGTGCAGGTCCGCGTGGGCGAGCCAGGTCCCAGGGAAGAGTCTGGACGCGCGTGAGGTTTCGAACGGACGGGGGCCGAGGCCCTGTGCGAGCGCTCCGAAGGGCTTGGCGATGAGGAGAGCTCCGGCGGCGGTTCCTGCCTTGAGTATCTCGCGCCTGGTGACGGGCACGGCCGTACTCCTTAAAGTTCAGACGGTGAGCAGATCAACTTGGGCACATCACGATGCTCCTTCGACTGCTTCTTCGACGCCAGAGGAGCTTCCCCTCTTGAACGGGGGGTTAACTCTCGAAAGTCAGGATGTCGATGCCACGCACGAGATCGATCGAATAGACAACCTCGCCCGTGATCCAGTACGAGGCGATCGTCGATCCGCCGAAGGGAACGAAGTAGCCACGCTCGGAGATCTCTCCCGCCGCGTCCACCTCGAGGAACCTGGTCCCGTGTTCGAAGAAGGATGAAGCAACCAGACCCCCATTGTGGAACTTGGGGTGTTCCTGGAACCACATCGCCGTGCATCCCGCACCGTTGGCTGGGGGATTCCCGTCGACCATCGTTCCGTTCTGCACCCGATACTCGTCGATCATCCGGAACGTATGCGTCTTACGCCAGTCCGACGCGTCCCAGGTCATGAAGGCCCCGGAGTCCTCATTGCAGGTCTGGGAGAAGGGGGTCTCGCCCTGCACCAGGAAGAATCTGTCTCTCATCCGCCGCGGCCACCGCACCGAATGGATCAAGCGCTGATCGCTGGTCGATCCCATGGCAAGCGTCTTGGGGTTCAAAGGGTCCTTGCGGGCATCGAGCAAGCGGATCATCCGTGTTGCGGTCAAGATCCTGCCATTGGACACTTCGGTCGTGTCGTAGCCGTCTGCGGGAGTGATGCCACCCCCCCACGAGGCCGCCACCACGGGGTTGGACGGCTCCCTGAGATCGACGATACTGCCGCGCGACCCGTAGGCCCAGCGGCAATCCATCACGCAGGCGAAATTGTGATCGGTCACACCGGTGACGACCGCCAACTCTCTCGGGGCGGTCTTGTCCTCAACCGAGTACACGCCGAGCTGCTTACGGCCCGTATCCCCCGTGATCAGCAGTATCTCGCCATTGGTGTCAACATCTTCGTTGGCGAAGTAGAAGCCTACCGGCGTGATGCTGAGCAGCTTCGGATCGAGCGGCGCACTAACGTCATAGATCGAGAAGCTCTTGGCGCCGGCAACGTAGAGATGGTCCCCGACCAGTCGAGCGCCCGTGGGAGAGCCGGCTTCGATCGGCACGGTGGTGACGTAGTTGACGTTGTCGGAGGTGAACCCGGTAGCTGACACGCCCGGGACCGGGGCGAGCAGGCAGATCGGAACGACCAAACAGAACAACACCGCGATGCTGAAAAGCCTGCGCACCCGTCCTCCATGACTCGGACCGTCCGGTCCCGTCTGTCCGGTCTTCTACCGATACGACGCTCACGCTGCAACTCCTTCACCCGCATAGGGATGCAGGTGGACGGACCGGCTGGTCCCAGCGGGCTACACGTCGCTGACCCGTTCGGGTGGCGACCATCGGCCTCTGCGACTTTGCGCCATCCGGTCGATGTACCAGTTTCTCCCAGCCCCTAGTGTCTGCTCATAGCCAAGGAGATTGCTATGAGCATGGCAGCGACCAGCAACGACTACGAAACGATCGTCCCTCGGGCCGACCGTGCCCAGATGCGCTCATCGAGCAGATTCACCGTACGGGCCGGAGCGGTCCTCGTTGCCGCAGCTCTCGCCCTGGGCGGCTACTGGAGCATCTCGGCCATGGCGGGCTCGGACGGCGAACGATCCGTCAAGCGGTGGATATCGGTCCCCGGCGGAGAGCTTCGTATCGGCGCAGCCCGCAGGGTGGCTCCAACCAAAGGAGCTCGTGGTGACTTCAGGCGCTTCGAGGTAGACGTAGCGGTCTCTGCAGGCGACAAGCCTCTCGTGGTCAACGCTTCGAGTTTCCGGATCGATGGATACCTCGTGTACCTCGGCATGGAGCCCGTTGCGGCAACCCCCAGCGTCAAGCGCATCAGGCCGGGCAGGCAGCAGCGCTTCACCTTGACCTACCAGGTAAGCAAGGAAGCCGACAACTTCTCCCTCATCTTCGAAGGAAGCGACGACCCCATCCCCTTCCGGGTCGGCAAGGACTAGCCACCGCACGCAGCGCGCCCCCCTCCCTCCCGCGCTAGGTGCTCGAAGACCGGCCCTCCCCCCGGGGCCGGTCTTCTCTTTTCCGACCCAGTCGTCAGAACGTAAGCCTGCGACCGATCACCAAGCGTTGGATCTGATTCGTACCCTCGACGATCTGCAGTCCCTTGGCCTCACGCATCAGTCGCTCGACCGGGTACTCGGTCACGTACCCGTAGCCGCCGTGCAGCTGAACGGCATCGATGGTTACGCGCATGGCGGCGTCGGAGCAGAAGAGTTTGGCTTGCGCCGCCTCGATCGAGTAGTCCTGGCCGGCATCCCTGAGCCGGGCTGCGTGGCGGTAGAGAGCGCGGCCGGCCGATATCTGTGTGGCCATGTCGGCGAGCATGAACTGGACGGCTTGGTTGGCGTTGATGGGCTTGCCGAACTGCTCTCTCTCGGAAGTGAACCTGACGGCCTCGTCCAAAGCACGTTGGGCAAGGCCGATCGAGCAGGCTGCGATACCAAGCCGGCCGGAGTCCAGGGACGCCAATGCGATGCGGAATCCCTGACCCTCCTCGCCCACCAAGCGGCCGGCATCCACGACCGCGTCGTCTAGTTGGAGCATCCAGGTGGGAGACGAACGCCACCCCATCTTGTCTTCCTTCTTCGATCCGCCGAATCCCTCGGTGCCCTTACTTACGATGAAGGCTGAGATCCCTTTGCTGCGTTCCTCAGATGTGCGCGCCATCACGAGCACCGCGTCGGCTTCGTTGCCCCTGGTGCAGAAGACCTTCGAGCCGCTGAGCCGGTAAGAGGAACCTTCAAGCACGGCCTTCGTCGAAAGTGCCGACGCATCCGACCCGGAGTGCGGCTCGGACAGGCTGTAGGCCCCGTACCACTCCCCCGAGCACAACTTGGTCAGCACATCTTGTTTCAGATCGTCGGAACCGAACCCGTTCACCGCGAAAGCACAGAGGGTGTGGACGGACAATCCGATGGCGAAGCCCAGATAGCCGCGAGCGATCTCTTCTACTACGCAAAGGTAGGTCTCGTAACTAAGGCCGCCTCCGCCGTACTCCTCGGGATATGGGAGTCCGGTAAGCCCGAGCTCTGCGAGCTGGCGGTACAGAGGCAGAGGGTCTTCGCTGCGTTCCTCGTATCCCGGCGCAGATGGGAGGAGCTTCTCATCGGTGAACTCTCGAACCATCTGAAGCAGGTCTTTGACGTCGTCCTCTAGGAGGCGCAGGTCTTGTGGCATCAGTCGATGCTATAGGCGTCGATGGCCGAGAGGACCCTCTCCACCGTTTCCGCAGGAGCGAAGGAACTTCGCGCTGCTTGCCTCTGGAGATCCAGGATGCCCGCCGCGCTCAGACCCGTCAGCCGCTGCGCGATATCCAGTTCCTCTGTGAGAGTGGTCGAGAAAAAGGGCGGATCGTCTGAGTTCACCGAGACGTTCACACCGGCCGCGAGCATCTGGGGGAAAGGGTGGTCCTCGAGGGTGGGAAAGAGCCCGAGTGCCACGTTGGAGGAAGGGCAAACTTCGACCGGGACGCCTTCGGCGGCCAGACGGGCCAGCAATCGCGGCTCTCGGGCAGCAGCAACACCGTGACCTATCCGGTCTGCTCCTAGATCGTCCAGCGCTGCGATGATGTTTCCCGGCCCCCCTGCTTCTCCCGCGTGGACCGCCAACCCCAAACCGTTAGCCGTCGCAGCCTCTCGCAAGATCCTGAACTCCCTCTCGGCCACCGACCCCTCGATACCCGTCAAGCCAAGACCTACGATGGGCGCGCTGCTCGCTTCCACCAACGCAACCGTTCGTGCACCATCCTGAGCTCCTTTATCGCGAACCGCGTCGACGATCAGATGTATCTCGTGGCCGGGTCCTGACTGCCCCAGTCCATCAGAAACCGCTTCCCACATGGCGCGCTCGTCCATCCCATTGTCGATATGGGTCCCGGCCGTGAAGGTGACTTCCGTGTACAAGACGTTCTGCTCTACCTGAGAGCGGGCGAAAGCTGCGGCTATCGTCCGAAGGTCCTGTGGCTCCCGAACGAGTTTCGAGATGGCGATGTAGACGGCGACGAAGTGCTCGAAGTCAGAGAACGGATCCGGGAATCTGCCATCCACCAGAGGCAGCCGATCGGCCGAGATGCCGTGCCGGGCAGCAAGTTCGACAGCCGTCGAAGCCGAGATGGTTCCCTCTAGGTGAACGTGCAACTCGACCTTGGGCATCTCCTTCAAGTACGCGGACATGTCGCCGAGGATAGACCCCCGCTTAGTAGGCTGGCATGAGGGTCGCGATAGCCCCTTAAACCACAGGAAGTGACGGATGAGGATCGAAGATCACACCGGCTCCTCGATCACAGAGGCAACGGTCACCATCAACGATGAGGAACTGATCGACCTGCTCGAAGGGCTCGCAGACGTCGTCGAGGCCAAGCGAGAACACCTGCATTTCCAGCAACTCGGAGGACCCCAACTGGTGATCCGGCGCACCTACGAGGACGAGGCGGACCCCATCGGCCGCCAGATGGACTGGTGGCTGGGTCCCCTGGTGCTCTTCGGCAGCCTCTTCGTAGTGATCGGCGTTATCACGACCGTGCGTTGGGCGATCGGGCTCGCCTCTTGATCGGAACGCGCGAGCGCTCGCTGGAAAAGCTCACAGCAGCTACGGACTTCGATCTGTTGGTGATAGGTGGCGGTATCACTGGAGCAGGTATAGCCCTTGACGCAGCATCGCGTGGGGCAAGGGTTGCTCTGGTAGAGGCTAACGACTTCGCCTCCGGCACGTCGAGCAAGTCCTCGAAGCTCGTACATGGCGGCTTGCGCTACCTGGAGCACTACGAATTCGGATTGGTGCGAGAGGCGGCTCAGGAACGCGATCTGCTGCGCGTGCTGGCCCCACATCTCGTCGAACCGATCCCGTTCGTGTTGCCCGTCAGCGACAAGTGGATGCGAGCGAAGTTCGGCGTGGGGCTATGGGCATATGACGCACTTGCATCTTTCAAGAATCTGCAGACCCACCGTTACCTCGAGACCGAAGAGACCGAGGCGGCGGTTCCCGTTCTCCCCCGCAACAAGGTCAAGGGGGGCTTCCTCTTCTACGACTGCAAGAACGACGATGTGCGGCTGGTGATGGAGGTTCTGATCCAGGCGGTCCGCCACGGTGCGGTGGTCGCCAACTACTGCAAGGTGGTCAACCTGGACCCCGGTGCGGATGGATGCACCGCTACCGTGTCCGACGCCGTTTCAGGGACTACGTTCGACGTTAGGGCGACACGCGTGATCGCTGCGGCAGGGGTCTGGAGCGATGAGATCGAGCATCTGGCTAACGCCGGCGCACCCGAGAGGACCCGGCCGAGCAAGGGCATCCATCTCTCTTTCCGGCGAAGCAAGCTACCGCTGGCAGATCATGCGGCTTTCATCCCAGACGTAGAACGGCAAAGGATGTTGTTCGTGATCCCGTGGCTAGACGCCGTCATCGTTGGGACCACAGACACCGCGTATCCAGGGTCGATCGATCATCCTTGTGTCGAGGACGAGGACAGGCGCTACGTGCTCGATTCGATCAATTCCGTTTTCGATCTGGGTCTAACCCCAGCAGATATCGCGGGCGCGTGGGCTGGGTTGAGGCCTCTTGTCATGGGTGAAGCTGGCTCGACAGCCGATCTCTCCCGGCGGCACACCATCTACGACATCGCTCCCAGTGTGGTCGGGATAACCGGCGGCAAGCTCACGACGTACCGTCGCATGGCCAAGGATGTTGTCGACCACGTGGCCGGGGCCATCGGCGTGGGCACGAAGTGCCGGACGGGGTGGATCCGATTGGGTACTGTCGATCTCGACTCGCTCTTTGCGGCAGTGCAGCGGAGAGCGCGGCGCCTCGGCATGGCTAGAGACGCCACCGAGAACCTGATCCGCTGCTATGGAGACCGGGCACTGGGTGTCATCGATGTCGCCGAGCGAGAGGGGCTGGAAGGTCCGCTGGTGGAAGGAGCCCAGCCGACCGCAGCAGAGGCTGTTTACTGTGCCCGCAGCGAGATGGCGGTGCATCTGAACGATCTATTGAGTCGCAGAACCCGCTTGGCCCTCACCGATCCGGCTGCAGGCATCGGCTCCCGCAGCCGGGCGGCCGAGCTCATGGGCCACACTCTTGGATGGAGCGAACAGGAGCTTCACGCACAGGTCGACGCGCATCGCGCCGAGGTAGAGCGGGAACGTGGCGCTTGCCTGGGGGCAGAGATGGACCCGTCCGAGGAGTCTTCAGTGAGGGCGCTGTGATCGTCCACGAACCACAGATGATCCGCTCCTTCGACGGAACCTTCATCGCTACACGGTCCTTCGGGGAGGCCGATCGCATCCCGGTGCTGCTCTGCAACGCGATCGGGGCGAACCTCTCGATCTGGGACCTTAGCCTGGCGCAGCTAGCAGATTCGAGAAGGGTTGTGACCTGGGACCACCGGGGCATGTTCGACTCGGGCCTTCCTGCATCCAACAGGCTGGATGCAGGCGCACACGTCCTGGACGCGATCGCAACCGTCAGGGCTTTGGGCATCGAACGTTTCCACGTAGTGGCGTGGAGCTCAGGTGGTCGTATCGCCTTGGAGCTCGCTCAGGAATATCCAGAACGAGTGGTCAGTCTGGGCCTGGTGTGCGCTGGTTATGGACACTCGCTTACCGGACTCTTGCGCTTGGAATTCACATCGCTCTTGCCCCGCGTGGCGGGGATAGCGCGATTCGTCGCCCCGCCCTTGCATGGGCTTCTACGGACGCTGCTGGCAAGGCCAGAGGTTGCCGGCCTCGTTCGACAGTCCGGGATGATCGGTGCCCGTGCCGACACTGCGGCGTTCATCGGATTCCTGCGTGGCTTGTCGGAGGCTGATCCTCAGATCCTGCTCCAGAGCTACCACGCGGTATCGGGAGATTCAGCACCCCACCTCTTACGAGAGATCGTTGCCCCAGCACTGGTCATCGCAGGAGAGCACGATCGATTCACCACCAGAACCGTAACCACCGAGATCGTCGCGAAGATCGCGGACGCACGCCTCGAGGTCTACGAGGACTCGACCCATTACCTTCCGATCGAGCAGCCGGAAAGACTCGCTTACGACCTGAAACGATTCTTCAAGGAGATCGAGAACACGCTCACCTAGGCGCCCGGTTAGATGCCGGCATGGGCGGTCAGGAAATCCTTGATCGCGTGATTCACGGTTAGGGGGTCGGCCAGATTGGCCGAGTGGCCCGCCCCTTCGACCTGCACCACGTCGCCGGCTCGCAGTCCTTTGGCAAGCGCCCGCGCTCGCTCGAACGGGATCGCAGTGTCTTCGGTGCCGTGGATGACGAGGGCAGGACAGGTGATCTCGGACAATCGGTTGTGCAGATCCTCACGGGTGGTGAGCGTCTCGAAGATCACGGGGACGACGTCAGGGTCCAACCCGAGCCAACGCGATGTCCAGAAACCGTGGTCCGTGTTGGGTCCACAGATGATCTGGGCCACGGTCTCGACCAGATTCTCGCGTTCCTGTCCCGCAACCCACGCTTGGACCATCGCCTCATACATCGGCGTCGCGTTCGGATCCTCTTGTCCGGCTTGACTGTCGATGAAGATGAGGCCGCGCACACGGTCCGGCATGTTCAAGGCAACCCGCAACCCGATGAAGCCGCCCTGGGACATCCCCACGTGGAAGAACCTGCCGACCCCGATCGAGTCCAACAACTCCCCCACATCGGCAGCCGAATCCCAGAAGCTGTGCTTCCCGCGCACCTCGGTTAGCCCATGGCCGCGCTGATCCCAAGCGATACACCGATACTGAGACGCCAATGCCGCTACCTGCGACTCGAACATCTCGTGATCCATCAAGAATCCATGGCTGAAGACGACGGCAGGAAGGTCTCCTCCGGTGTCCTTGTAGTGGAATCTCCCTGCCTTTAGATCTGCGTATGCCATCGGCCTTCTTCCTAGACCTTGGGTCCCTCTCTCAGACCTTGAGGTTGATAGCTTCCTTCAGAACCTCGAACTCTGCTGGGGTCTGCCCGAGCACCTCTCCATCGGCCTCGATCGGGAGACTCCGATCCGACGAGATGGCCAGGCGTACCCGTTTGGCCTCGAAGATATCTGGGTGTGGGATGTGCTGACCCTTGTAGACCTTGGGCATGATCGCGATCGCTTCACGCTTCTTCGCATGTTCGATCTGGATGTCGAACAGGCCGTCGGTTGGGGCTGCCTTGGGCGCGATCTTCATCCCGCCACCGAAGAACTGTCCGTTCGCGACCACGAGATTGTTCAGTTTCCCTTCGTACTTGCGGTCGACCAGGTCGACGACCACTTCCGCGCTTGCGTGCTTCCTCAAGGTCAGCCAGAAAGCGAAGAAATACACGGTCGGTCCCAGCCATCGAGGGAGACGCTCGGCGGTAGCTACGGTCGCGGCCCCGATCCCAACTTCGGCGATGTTGGCGAAGTAACGTATCTCGGGCTTGCCGTCACATTGCATCGTGATCTTCCCGATATCGATGGGGAAAGACTCCCCCCCATCGAGATGAGCAGCCGCGTGCGACGGTGATGGAGGAAGTCCGAAGGTCTTGATGAAATCGCACCCCGTGCCGGCCGAAACGACACCAAGGACCGCCTCAGGATTCACGGCCTTGTCATCGGCGATCATCCCGTTCACCACCTCGTGGATCGTCCCGTCTCCTCCGACGGCAACCAGGAACCTCTCTCCCGCATGAATGGCATCACGTGCGAGCTCGATCGCATGACCTCTGGCGGTGGTCATACGCACCTCGTAGTCGATGTCTCTTTCGTCGAGGCTCGTCAGCAACTCCGGGAGGTTCTTGGAAACACCCCCGCGACCTGCGCGAGCGTTGACGATCAAGATGGCCTTGCCGAATGGGCTGCTCATAAGCCGAGTGCTCCAGGGTTCAAGATGTTGTTCGGGTCCAGAACTTGCTTCACACTTCGAAGAACCGCGAACCAGCCACCCAGCTCCTCAGGGAGCCACGTGGCTTTCGTCCGGCCGATCCCGTGGTGATGACTGATAGAACCGCCTTCCCGAAGGCAGTTCGTCATCGCCTCCGACCACCACGTCTCCAAGCGTTGCCTCGCATCTTCATCGCTCGATGCAACTGCCCCCATCGTGAAGTAAAGACATGCGCCCGACGGGTAAACGTGGCTGAGGTGGCATCCAACGAGATCGGCATGTGGGGTTAGGGCATCCTTGATCGAGTGATAGACGTTGCGCAATCTCGTCCATGAGGCCGAAACCTCGATCGTGTCGACTATGCCATGGGGCCCAAGCAAGCCTTCGCCCTCCATCACCTTCCGAAACTCGACTACCGCATCGTTGCGGTGTTTCCACCAGTGCTCGACCAATCCATCGTTTCCTTCTTTCCCGCCCGC
This sequence comes from uncultured Actinomycetes bacterium, assembly GCA_937863385.1. Lineage (GTDB taxonomy): Bacteria > Actinomycetota > CADDZG01 > CADDZG01 > WHSQ01 > CALMBW01. The sequence continues at coordinate 224,687 of CALMBW010000021.1, forward strand.
CAACCGTCGCGCCTGTTCGGTTCGCTCTGCGCAGTGAGCCCCATGGAACGACATCACCATCAGAGGTCCTTGGGGTTCGGCTGGGTGGTTGCGGAGAAAAAGCATCGCGTCCTGTTCGTCATAGAGGCGAAGCATCGTCGGTTGGAGACCTTCTTGAGCGATCGAGCGTGCCGCTTTCACTCCATCGGTCATGTGTTCGAACCGAAGGCATAGGTCGGAACGAGGGCCCGGCAGCAAAGAGATCTGCAGAGCGACTGCAGTGATGATGCCGAGTGTGCCTTCGGATCCGATCATCAACGACGCCACGTCGGGACCCGCCGACCGGCGGGGCACGACCTTTGATTCCACCACCCGTCCATCAGCAAGTACCGCCTCTATCCCCACGATGAGATCCTCGATCCCCCCATAGCGCGAGGAGAGCTGGCCGCAAGCCTTCGTCGCAACCCATCCTCCGACCGTAGAGATGTCGTGACTCTGCGGTTCGTGCCCGAGGGTGAAGCCTTGAGCCTCCAGAGCCTCGGCCAGCTGAGGACCGGTGACCCCGGCTTCCGCGATCACTACCCGGCTCTTCTGATCCAGCTCGCGGATCTGCCACATCTCGCCCATATCGATCACTACGCATCCCCGGGGCTCGATCCCGCGCACGACATCTGACCCTGCCCCATAGGCGACCACCGGTACCGAGTTCTGCGACGCCCACCCCAAGACCTTCGACACCTCTTCGGTGGAAGTGGGCCGAACGACCGCTATGGGAAGCGCGGGAGGTGAGCCGGTCCGTTGTCCTAGCAGAGCCGCAGGCGACCAGTCTCGTGCGTGCGCCTCGAGATCCGACGCATCGATACTCACGCGTGAATCTCCGATCAGCGCTTTGAGACCGGCGGCGACCTCAGACACGTTCAACGATCGTCGCTATCCCTTGACCTACCCCTATGCACATAGTGGCGAGACCGTACCTGACCTCGCGGCGCCTCATCTCATGAACAAGGGTCGTAAGGATGCGCGCCCCCGAGCAACCGAGAGGGTGTCCAAGTGCTATCGCACCCCCGTTGACATTGACTTTTGCGACGTCCAGCCCCAAGTCGTCTATGCAGGCGAGGCTCTGGACAGCGAACGCTTCGTTGAGCTCAACGAGGTCAATGTCGCCCACCGAGAGACCGGCACGCTCGAGAGCCTTTCTTGTGGCCGGAACCGGACCGATCCCCATCCTTGAGGGTTCCACACCGGCGACCGCCGAAGTGACGATCCGGGCCAGGGGGGTCCAGGAATTTTGGACCAGCGCATCCTTGTCCGCCAGCAGGACGCCAGCAGCTCCATCGTTGATGCCGGAGGAATTGCCGGGAGTGACGGTGCCGCCTTCTTCGAACACCGCCTTGAGAGAGGCCAACTTCTCGACCGTCGTGTCGGGCCGAGGGGTCTCATCGGCGTCGACCAAAACGGGCCCGCCGGCCCCGGCAACCTCTATCGGGACGATCTCATCCTTGAAGCGGCCTTCGCTCTGTGCGGCGACAGCGCGACGATGGCTTTCCCGTGCGAAACGATCCTGCCGTTCGCGCGATATCTCGCGGTCGCGCCGGATGTTCTCGGCTGTCTTTCCCATGGCTTCGCTTCCGTACAACTGTTGCATCCTGGGATTCACGAATCGCCATCCCAGCACGGTGTCGTAAGTCTCTTGTCTTCGGTCGAACGGTTTCGTCGCTTTGCCGGTAACGAACGGGGCGCGAGTCATCGATTCCGAACCACCGGCGATGACGACATCCGCCTCGCCGGAACGGATCTGTCGGTAGGCACCGTTCACCGCCTCGAGACCCGAGCCGCAGAGCCTGTTGACGGTCGCCCCCGGCACCTCAACGGGCAGCCCTGCCAACAATGCGGCCATCCTCGCTACATTCCGGTTGTCTTCCCCACTCTGATTCGCGGCACCCCAAACGACGTCATCGATATCTCCGGGGATCACCGAGTTCCGTTCGACGATCGCCGCGATGACTAAGGCGGCAAGGTCATCTGGACGCACTCCGGCCAGAGCCCCTCCGAAACGCCCCATCGGGGTTCTGCATGCGTCGACGATGTATGCCTCGTCCATCAGGCAATCCTCCCATCGATGCCCTGGTCGTCCATCTCGGCTCCCTAGAGTTCCAGAGACGTGTAAGCGACGACCCCTCTGCTGAGTTGGCGCGTTGCCTCTTGCAATCTGGAACGGAGGGTCTCGGACGTAACGATCTGATCGAGCTGCCGAAGCAGGTCTAGGAGCTGCTTGACCGACCTCACGAAGTCACCGGGGGCATCCTCGTCACCAAGAACCTTGTCCAGTGACTCACCACGCGCCCAGTCATACGCTCGCCGTGCGAACCCTGCATCTGGTTCGCGCGTCAGGTCCAACCTTCGTCCTTCCTCCTCGGCACGGATCTCTCTCCAAACGCGCATCAAGGAACGCCAGACTTGCTTGGTCCCAGTGGTGGGCAGGTCCGGTGGCGGAGGTCCCTCCGGTCCACGGGTCTCGTACACGAGGGTTGAGCAGACCGCGGCGATCTCAGCACTGTCCAGTGGGTCTAGAAGCCCACGCTCCACGATCTCCACCACAAGCAGATCACTCTCGTTGTAGATGCCCGTCAAGGTTTCACCCTTGGTCGTCAACTTCCACTCTGCGACGTAATCCATCGACTCCAGCACGCCGAGTACCTGGTCGAACCTCCGAGCAAGCGTGCCCGTGGTACGGCTGATCTGTCTTTCGATCGAGGCCAGATCACGTTCGAGGCGCACTGCCCGCTCGGAGAAATGCATGTGCCGGCCGATCTCGGGGCAAGCAGATACCGGATGGCCGGCGACCGCTCGTCGAAGAGCTTTGATCTCTTCGACGTCGGGCGACTCTTGTGCGACTTGTGGCTCGTCGGGTTCGCTGAAGGCCCGAAGCTTCTCAGCGACCTCCCTCCGCTGCGGTGCCTGCCCCATCCGGTGGCGGTCGGCCATGGCTAGCGATCCAAGGCGGCGTGGCGGTTCGACGAGATCCGCGGGTCCGAAACGCACCAAAGAGCCGTTGCGCGCAAGAGCCAAGATACGCGGCTTCTTCTCTGATCGACGCTGGACCACCTCGATAACCGCGTAGCGACCGCGCCGCTTGCCGGCACGTACGTCGATCACATCCCCTGGCGACAGGGTGGAGAAGGAATCCTTCACTCTCTTGGTGCGCGAGCGAGACGACGACGTTGCCCCTTCTAGCTTCTGAAGCTTGGTCTTGAGATCGCGGTACTCCTCGAAGTCGCCAAGCTCACAGGTCATGCGCTCTCGGTAACTTGCCAGGTAGGCCTCGTTGCGCTCGCGCGACCGTTCCAGCCGAACGACAGAGCGGTCGGACTGGAACTGCGCGAAAGAGGAGTTCACGAGATGCTCCGCCTCTTCGAGCGTGTAATTGCGCACCAGGTTCACGGCCATGTTGTAGCTCGGCTGGAACGAAGATCGAAGCGGATAGGTCCGGGTCGAAGCGAGCCTCGTGATCTCATCGAACCTCGTGAATCGTTGGAGCAGGACGACGGCGTGACCGATCTCGTCCTTGCCGCGCCGGCCCGCGCGACCCGAAAGCTGTGTGAATGCTCCTGGGGTCATCAGTTCATGCTTCTCACCGTTGAACTTCATGAGGGATTCGATCACGACGCTCCTAGCAGGCATGTTGATGCCAAGAGCGAGCGTTTCCGTGGCGAAAACCACCTTTACCAAGCCGCGCGCGAACAATTCCTCTACCACTTCCTTGAAGGGAGGGATCATCCCCGCGTGGTGCGCTGCGATGCCTCGCTCGAGCCCCGAGATCCAATCCGCGTACCCCATGATGTCCAGCTCGGTCGGATCGAGATCGGCGGTACGTGACTGGGCGTACTCGAAGATCTCGGATCGCTCTTGTGCCGAGGTCAGCCGGATCCCCTCGCGCAGACATTGTCGAACCGCTTCGTCGCAGCCTTTGCGCGAGAAGATGAAGTAGATGGCGGGCAGCATCTTCTCGGCCCACAACATGTCCACCACGTCGGTTCGGAACGGGACGCGGATCCTCCGCATCGGAGGGCGCTTTCCGCCCCGTTTCGGCCTGTGGGAACCCTGCGATCGCTTCCGGAGGTCGAATTCACGCCCCCGGGGATTGGGCACGACCTCATCTCCGCGGGAGATGAACATCGGGATCAACTCGGACGAAGCCATGTACCACTGCTCGAGATCGACCGGCCGGCGTTCTTCGATGATCACCTCCGTGCGGCCTCGGAGGGTTTGCAGCCACTCGCCGAACTCTTCGGCGTTCGAGACCGTGGCCGACAGAGAGACGATCTGGACGTCCACGGGCAGATGGATCAGCACCTCTTCCCAGACTGCCCCCCTGTATCGGTCCTGCAGGTAATGAACCTCATCCAGCACCACGTAACGCAAACCTCTGAGGGTCTCGGAGTCCTCGTAGATCATGTTCCTGAGAACCTCGGTCGTCATAACGCATATCCCGGCATTCCCATTTATGGAGTTGTCCCCTGTGAGCAGCCCGACTTCATCCGGTCCGTAGACCGCAGCGAAGTCGCCGAACTTCTGGTTGCTCAACGCCTTGATGGGCGCCGTATAGAAGGTCTTGCCGCCTTCGCGGTCGGCCAGCCAAGCTGCGAACTCCCCCACCACCGTCTTGCCGGACCCGGTGGGTGCCGCAACCAGGACGGAAGAGCCGTCGGCTAAAGCCGCGCACGCTCGGCGTTGGAAATCGTCGAACGAGAAGCCGTACGAAGCCTCGAACTGGGCTACAAGATCCGGGACCGGCGGTGCCGCCGGTCCCGGTCCATCAGTTGTCGTCGTTCTGCCCGCCGTCGCCGGAGGTCGGGGCCGGGCTCATGACCGGAGCAGGCGTGTCCTGTGGCGTTCCCGTGGTCGGCGCGCTCAACCGGGAGCTGGGAAGGTCGAGCTGTTCCCTAAGCACATCGAAGCCGGTTATCGCCGACTGGAAAACGGCAGTGGCAAGGTCGCGCTGGCTCGATGCGTTGGTGAAGATCAATGCTCTGGCGTCCTCGGCTTCTACGGTCTCCAGTTGAGCGAACATGTTCGCAGCGCTTGCATACAGAGCCAGGGCTTCGTTGAAAAGCTGTGTGGTTGCCTGGGTCGTAGCTGCAGGAGGTAGAGCGGCCAACGTGCCCTGGGCAGACTGGAAGGCCGACGCCCACTCGGTGGCGTCTTTCTGAAGCGTCTTGAGTTCGTCCTCGCCGGCGGGCAGCTGCTGTACCTCGACCATCTCGTTGGCCGGATCCGTGACGCTGTCGAGGACGGGCTCGACCTGGTCCGTGTAGTCGATCAGGACCTGCTGCTCGGCTTTACGTTCGTCGGCCCGGTCCTGAGCAGAGCTGACCAGCCAGAAGACAACTCCTAGGCCCACCAGAACGAATATGCCCCCGATCATCATCCCGTCCCGGGTTCGGTACCAAGGGGTACGGGCACGGGAGACGGGAATCTGCGGACGGGGAGCGCCCGCAGGCCGGCGCACGGACGAGCCGCTCTTCTTCTTTCCTTTGATAGCCATGGGAGTGAGGATACCTAAGCGCTGCGCCTCTTCCGCCGCTCCCGCAGGCGGAGCAAGGCGATGTCCAACTCATAGAACAGATAGAGAGGCAGAGACATGGCGAGCATCGTGTAGGGATCCTGCGAGGGAGTAACGACGGCGGAGACCACGGTGATGCCCACGATCGCGATCCTCCGGTGCCTGCGTAGTGACTCGACCGACACGATCTCCGCAAGGCCCAAGAAGAAGAGCAACAAGGGCAGCTCGAATACGACACCGAAGACGATTATCACGAGACTCACGAAACCCAGATACTCGTTAGCGGTGAAGAAAGGGGTGAGGTTGTCCCCTCCGAACCCGACGAGGAAGCTAAGGGCACCTGGCAAGGTCAGATAGGCGAATGCGGTGCCAAAGAGGAACAGGCACACGGATGAGGCCACGAAGGGCAGCGCGTACTTACGCTCTTTGGAGGTCAGACCCGGAACGATGAACGCCCACAGCTGATACAGCCACAAAGGTGAGGACGCCACCACGCCCGTCATCGCAGTGACTTTCAATCGGACCGCAACCGGCTCGAGGGCAGACGTGAAGACGAGCTTGCAGCCGTTGGCTCCCAGCCGGTCGGCAGGAAGTCCGCAGAGAGGCCGCAAGAGAACGTCACTGATCTGATCGAAGAAGACGAAGGCGACGAGAGACACCGCCAAGAATCCTGCAAGAGAGACGATCAGCCGCCGCCTCAATTCGGTCAGGTGCTCGACCATCGACATGGTCTTGGCGAACTCGCTCCGCTTCTTGCGCCAGCGGAAGATCCTCCTGCGACGAGCCAGCGAGTTTGGGTCACCCACTGGTTCCGCCATCCTCTTCAACAGTGGCCGGGTTGTCACCGTCGACCTCAAGGGAAGCGTCAGCTTGAGCCTCGAGCGCCACATTGGCGTTGTAGTCGGGCTCGTCGGAGATGCTCATGTCCCCGATCCCAGACTCGAACTCGGCTCGGATATCTGCGGCCTGCCTTCGGAACTCGTTCAGCGTTCGCCCCAGGGTTCGAGCGATCTCCGGAAGGCGTTGAGGGCCGAACACGATCAGAGCGACCACCGCTACAACGACGATCTCCATCGGTCCGATCTGTGGCATCAGCAAAGCATAAGAGGCGATGGGCATCGGCCCATCGCCTCTTGATCCATCCGATCCTTATCTGTTCACGTCCGCCCGAGCAGATCCTCGAACCAGTTCTCGGTCTTCATGATCTCGTGGAAAGCGAGGATGTCGTCATAGTTGATCGGAGGGCCTGTGCGGATCTCGAGGGCCTCCGCCGGAACGTGGGTCATCACGGGCATCACACCACCCGAAAGCAGGAGTTTGATGATCCGTTCGTCCGCGGGCTTCTCGATGAAGTCCCCACAGTCAGGACAGTCGAATGCATAGGAGTTGCTCGAAGAGATCGAGCTGATCCTCAGGATCACATCGTCTGCCGTCAAGCTGACCTCTCCGCAACCCGGGCAAGTCGCCTTGATCGTGGTCATCTACTCTGCTCCATGTGGTCTCGGGTGCTTACAGAGGTGTTATCGGCCGGGAAGTTGCGGGGTTTAGCGATTCGTTGCCCTAAGCTCATCCGCCTTGCATCCCTTTACTTCCAGACGATTTCCGCCGATAGAGACGTATGTCCCTGTTCGCCAAAGGCCGTGAGCCTCTCGCCGAGCCCCAGAGATGGTCAACCGCCCTCGATGCGGCCCTCAAGGTCAGCGAGATCGCCTCTTCTGGGGTTGCTCTCCCAGACGTGATCCAGGCCGTAGTGAAGGCTGCGGTCGACGTCTTGGGGGCCGAACAGTCATCCTTGATGCTCGTTGACGACCGAGACCGCCAACTGGTCCTCATGGCCTCGGCTGGTATCTCACTCGGAGTTCCGATCGGGCACCGCGTTCCCTTGGGCGACGGCGTCGCCGGCCACGTGATGGCCACGGGGCGGCCTTTGAAGCTCGATGAGATCGATCCCACAGCCTTCGTGAACTTCATCCCCAAGGGAAGAACCATCACGTCGAGCTTGGTGGTCCCCCTTCGCATCAGCGGCAACGTTGTCGGCGTCCTGAACCTGGCCGTGTGCCAGCAACGCAAGCCGTTCACCGAAGAAGACAGGCGCCTCGCTCAGATGTTCGCCGACCAAGCAGCCGGCGTCATACAGCGGACCAAACTGCACGAGGAAGCGGAACGTAGGTCCTCGCAACTGGCGGCTTTGGTGGAGTGCACCAAAGGCCTCATCGGAACCCTGGATCTCGAGGCCCTGCTTCACGCGATCCTTGATGGAGCCACGCGTCTTGCTCAGAGCAAGGCTGGGTTCGTATGCCTGTTCGACGAAACGGGGGCCGTGACCCGCGGCGTCTATCGCGGCATCGATCGCAACGACATCCGGTCCCTGACGGAGACGGCCGAAGCTAGACGCACGATCGAGAATGGATCTCTCAACGTCCTGAGGCACGCGGTGGGAAGCTTCATCGCCTTGGGACTCCGAAGCTCCCAGGGAACGCGAGGGCTCTTGGTCGTCCCCGGCTCTCCGGAGATAGTCAACGAACGGGGGTACGCATTCCACGCCTACGCTCAGCAGTGCGCGTCTGCGCTCGGCGCAGCGGAGCTGCACGGCATCGTCGAACGGAAGGAAAGCCAGCTTTCAGCCTTGATCCTCAGCGTGCCCAACCCGATCGTCCTGGTCGATGCCGAAGGCAAGATCGTCTCGCTGAACCCGGCTGCCGAACAACTTTTCGAAGTGGCCGCAGGGTTCGCTGTGAACAACGTTGCCACAGATGTGCTCGGCCACCCGGAGATCGCCGCCTTTCTGTCGGCAGACGGCTACCAGATCGGCGAGGTCGATCTCGGGGTACCCACCAGGCATTTCCGGGTCCGCGCGGCCGATGTAAGAGTGCCGGGTGCACCGGTGGGACGCCTCCTGGTGATGGACGACATCACTGAAGAAAGGGAGATGGCGCAAACGCAACGCGATTTCGTTGCCATGATCGGTCACGAGTTACGAACGCCACTGACCGTGGTCAAGGGATTCGCCCGGATGATGTTGCGCCGGATCGAATCGGTAAGCTTGGAGGAGTCTCTCGAAGCTCTGAATACGATCGACCAGAAGGCTGCGCAGCTAGAGCGCTTGATCGAGGATCTCCTTTACGTCTCGCGCATCGAGAGCCGGGAAGCGAACCTCAAGCTTGATCTGATCGACGTGAAAGATCTCGTGAAGCGGGTTGCCAACGAGGTCCTCGACGACCACAAGGGACGTGAAATCAGCTTGGAGTTCCCGGAACTCCTCGCTTGGTCCTGCGACGAAACCAAGGTCGGCTTGGTTCTCCGCCACCTATTGGACAACGCCCTCAAGTTCTCAGATGCCCCGGACCCTGTCATCCTGCAAGCAGACATCGTCGAGGACGAGCTGAGGATCGACGTTGTCGATCGAGGTGTGGGATTGGTCTCCACCGACATCCCCCATATCTTCGAGCGCTTCCGTCAGGTAGATGGAACCTCAACCAGGCGTCACGGCGGCACGGGGGTAGGACTGTATCTCTCAGCGCAACTGGTAAAGGTTCACGGGGGGTCCATCTGGGTCGACTCTACCTGGGGCAAAGGTTCGACGTTCTCCTTCTCGCTCCCCCGCCAGTCGACCCGCACCGATGTGGTCACGTTGCAGGGGCAGGAGCGGCGCGTCTCGTAGTTCCTGCCCTCTAGCGGTAGTTGGCGGCGATGCCGGCCGCCAGGGCTCGGGCCGCTTCGAGCATGCCCGCCGGTTCCACGTTACGCACTCCGGCCCCAAGCCGCACCAGCAACGATGCGGCCCAATGCTCGCCCGATACGATGAGCTCTACTCGGGTCCAGCCGTCGGGCAAAGTGGTAGCCGAGTAGACCGGGTAGTAGTCCTCGAACCAGCGTGAGATGTCGGGAGATATCTCGAACGAGATGGATGGTTCGCCCGAGTCCCCCGAGAACACTCCCTTGTAGCGGTCGGGATCGAAGTCGTCGGGAACCTCTGCATCTTCGTCCAGCACCTCCGCCGACTTGATGCGGTCCACCCGGAAGGTCCGCTCCTCGGAACTCAGATGATCGTGACCGATCAAGTACCAGCGGCCTAAGGATGCAACGAGTCCCCACGGGTCGATGTCTCTCGTCTTCAGCTCGCCGGTAGAAGCCGACAGGTATTCGATCCGCAAGCGCTTTGCCCTCTCCAGAGCTTCGTTAAGCGCCTTCAGATGCGACCCAGCACCGCCTTCGACCAGGACTTCGACGCCCGGTCCTTCGTCATCGTTGCACCCGAGCGCCCGGCGCAACTTCTCCAGCGCTCTCACAAGAGCTTCGGCCTCCGACATCTCGGGAAGGGCCGCCAATGCCTGGCCTCCCGCGTACAGGGCCAAGGCCTCGGCAGGGGTCAGACGGAAGGGAGCCTTGAAGTAGTCCGCCATCCGTACGTAGACGCGATCGTCGTCGAATGAGACGTCGATAAGGTCCCCCGGACCGTAGCCCGGCAACCCACAGAGGAATACGAGCCGCAGGTCCTCGAGTAGTTCGTTGCGCTTGACACCGAACTTGATGGACAACTCATCCACGCCCACACCGGGGTGCTTGATCGCGTACGGCAGCAGCAAGAGGATCCGCTGTAACCGTCTCGAGAGCCTGCCCTCGCTCATCGGGGGCCTTCAAGGAACGGTGCAAGGTGCTCCAACAAAGCCGTTCTTGCTTCCTCGGGAGAGACGATCTCGACGTCGCCTCCGAAGCCGATGGCCCAAGAAACGAGAGCATCCATGTTCGCGAGCGGGATCTCGATCTCAAGTCCGCCGTCCCGAGTCTCATGGGCGGTCGCTTGCGGCCATGCCCGCTCCGCCCACCACCTGAGCTTCGGACTGAAGAAGATCACTGCGGTGTCGCGAACCACACCGCCTATCTCGAATGCCTCACCGGCGACGTAACGAGCCGCATCGAAGCCGGGTGGAACGACGTAGCTCCCCTCGGATCGAGTGATGTCCGACCGGATCCTCGATAGCCGGAAACTGCGCACGTCATCTCGATCGATGTCCCGCCCAACCACATACCAGTTCCCACGTCGGTGCACGAGGCCGTATGGCTCGAGGTTTCTCTCGCTACGGTCCGTATCCGGGCGCTCGTAGGTGAATGTGATCGGAGACCTATCGAGTTGCGCTGCCCATATCGGCCCCAACAACGGCTGCTCTGCAGCGATATCTGCACCCCATACCACTCGGGAACCGTTCCAAGGCGAGATGGTCGAGTCGATCGAAAGCTTCAGAAGCCCGCTGGACGCGTCCTCCCCTGCTCCCAGCACGGCGTCTGCAGCGAGCTTCAATGCCGCTAGTTCGTCTGCCTCGAGGTCGAGTTCGGGCAGGTAATAGCGGTCTTTGGGGATCACATAAGCATCCGGCTGCTCCTTGAATGCATCAGAGGTCACGAGCTCGATGGGGATGCCCATAGAGCGCAGGTCCTGCTTGTCCCGCTCGAACGCTCGTCGAAAGGCGTCGAAGTTCGCCTGGTCGTATCCAGCGATGTCGCTGCGGATCTGCTCGGCCGTCATCGGGCGCTCGGTCTCGAGCAGAGCTGCGATGAGGTTGATGAGTCTTTCGATCCGCCGCATCCGATGAGCGTATCCGGCAGAAGCCTTCGTTCTGGGCATGCCAAGGGTCTACAGGCGTGCTCCCACGACGACTGTGCGGCGGGTCACCTTCCAAGACACCTGGCTGCATGGACCCCTGCCGAGCCGGCGGCCACGAAGAGGTCGGGTGCGTCGTCCAGAGGCCGGCCCATCGAGGACGGCCGGATCCCCCGGTCCGCAAGCAACCGTAAGGCGGCTGCCCCGTCGACCTCGACCACGTCATGCTTCTCGTAGACACCTGCCGTTCGCAACTGCCTGGTCACTTCTTGGAGGCGATCATCCGGTAGCACGGGCACCACCACGGTGCTTCGTTCACGAGCCGCTATCGTGAGAGCGGTCAGCGTGTGGTGGCTCACCCCCAGATGGCGCTCGCGCAGATCGACGAAGGAGACCCGTAGAGCCGCGATGCTGACCCCGCCGAGAGCCGTTACCGCGTCAAGGATCCATCCCTGCTCGATCGATGTCGTTCCGAGCGTTGTGCCGGTGCCCACCACCCCTGGGCCCATGGCAACCACAACTGCATCGGCTCCCCCGGCATGAACCAGAGCCACCAGGCCCGAGTAGACGTTCACGGCTTCGAGATCCCCGCCGAAGGCGTGGCCGGCACTGCAGGTGACATCGATGAGGCCGGCGACTTTGAGCTCGCGCACCTGGCGACTCCACGCGAGCGGCAGGGACGCCCCATCGGTCATGAGATAGCCGATCTTCGTATCCGGGGCGGTGGCCAGGATCCCGGCACAAGCTGCTCCTAGCTGGCTGTGAAGCCCGCACACGACCACGGGAACCCCATCGATCGTCTCGATCCCCCTCAGAACCTCGTGATGAGGACTCTCTGGAGCTTCGGCGGCCAGTACCTCCGTTTGCCAGGGCGTGTACCGCATCTTCACGATGTGACCGGGGCCGGGATCGACCTCTGAGGGCCCGTCCAGGTTCCAGAGTGCGAAGGCAACTCCGCCCGTCCCCAGATCTAGCTCGATCCCCGTCGTGTTGATGACCACCCGATCGCCTACGGCGAGCGGACCTATCATCTGGGGAAAGGCGACGGCTTCAAGGGTTGTGTCACCGAGTTGCACCGACAACTCAACGATCACGTCGCTGCCTGGTTGGATCTCTGTGACGACCCCGGTTCTGAACGCCGCCATCAGAGACTCGCGATCAGCTTCGACACCCGATCGTCGTTGGCCCTGAATGGGTCCTTGCATAGCACGGTGCGCTGGGCCTGATCGTTGAGCTTGAGATGCACCCAATCCACCGTGTAGTCCCGGCGCTTGCGCTTAGCTGCTCGGATGAACTCTCCGCGGAGACGTGCACGGGTCGTCTGCGGAGGCTCGTGTTTAGCCCTTTCGATATCCGCCTCATCGCAGATGCGCTCCATCAGACCGCGGCGTTCGAGCACGTAGTAGAGACCACGTTTTCGATTGACATCGTGATAAGCAAGGTCCATCAGGGCAACCTTCGCAGCGGTGAGGGGAAGCTCGTGGCGGGACCGAACCTCGTCGATCAACTTCCGTTTGGCTATCCAATCCACCTGCTGCACCAAAGCGTCCTGGTCGTGCTCGAGTGAGTAGAGAGCGTGTTCCCACATCCGGGCGATCTCTTTCATGGTGTGGTCGTCCCGGGCATCCACCCACCGCAAGGCTTTCTCCAGATACTCCTTCTGGATATCGAGTGCCGAGAGCTCTCGGCCGTTCGCCAAACGAACCCGTCTCTTGCAATCCGTATCACGAGAGATATCTCGTATCGCTCGGATAGCGTTCTCGAGCGTCATGTCACGCATCTGGACGCCCTCTTCAACCATCCTCAGCAAGAGCGCGGTCGTTCCAACCTTCAGGTAAGAGGTCCACTCGCTCATGTTGGAGTCGCCGACTATCACGTGCAGCCGCCGATACTTCTCGGCATCGGCGTGGGGTTCATCGCGCGTATTGATGATGGGACGGGAACGAGTGGTAGCCGACGACACCCCTTCCCAGATGTGCTCGGCACGCTGGCTGATACAGAAGAGTGCTCCACGCGCGGTCTGAAGGACCTTGCCCGCTCCGGCAAAGATCTGTCGCGTTACGAAGAACGGGATCATCACCTCCGACAAGCGTCCGAACTCGCCGTAGCGGGACACCAGATAGTTCTCGTGGCTGCCATAGGAGTTCCCGGCGGAGTCGGTGTTGTTCTTGAAAAGGTAGATATCTCCGGAGATGCCCTCTTCTCGAAGGCGCGCTTCGGCGGCTTTCAGGAGATCCTCGAGGATCCGTTCACCGGCTTTGTCGTGAACGACCAGATCGTAGACCGAGTCACATTCAGGAGTTGCGTACTCGGGGTGGCTTCCAACATCCAGGTAGAGTCGAGCTCCGTTCTCTAAGAAGACGTTGCTCGAACGGCCCCACGACACGACCCTGCGGAATAGGTAGCGGGCCACCTCGTCCGGCGATAAGCGCCGCTGCCCTTTGAAGGTGCAGGTCACCCCGTATTCGTTCTCCGTGCCGAATATGCGTCGCTCCACGGATACAGGATATGGGCGACGGGAGCTAGAAGCCGGAGCCTGATTCAGCCAAGCACGGCGGTCAGCTCGTCTGCCGCCAGCCTGCGGAACTTGCGCCGAGCGCGTTTCCGATCCAAGACTGCGGTTTCGAGGTTACGCGCCGGGATCTCGCGTGCTTCCACCGCGTGCAAAGCACCGTGACCAAGCTTGATCGCTTGTTCGAGGGTGGGAAGCTTCTTCGGATAGTTCTCTTCGAGGTGCGTACCTAGAGCCTCGGCCTGTCCGCCCATCGCGACCCACTTCTCCCGATCGCTGACGGACCCATCGAACAAGATATGGAACATCTCGTTGTCTTCGGGCTTCTCTCCCACAGCGGCGACCAGGACTTCGATCTCGTAGGGCTTGGGAGCCTCGGTGAAGATGGTTCCGAGACTCTGGGAGTAGGCGTTCGCCAGGCTCTTGGCTGTGACGTCTTCTCGGGAATATGAGTAACCCTTGACGTCGACGAGTCTGATACCACCGATCCGTAGTTGTTCGAACTCGTTGAACTTGCCCACGCCGGCGAAGCCGATCCGGTCGTAGATCTCCGAGATCTTGTGAAGGGTCACCGACGGATTCTCGGCCATGAAGAAGATCCCGTCGGCGTACTCCAGGGCGATGACGGATTTCCCGCGGGCTATCCCCTTACGAGCGTAGTCGCCCTTGTCCTTCATCAATTGTTCCGGTGAGACGTAGAAAGGCATCGCCATCAGCTAGCTCTCCTTCGCTGGACGCCTAACGTCCACCGTGTGGGTCTCGGGACGCTGCATCTGCTCTTCGCGCTCGCCGATCAACTCCTCGAACAACCGGCGGATCTCTGATTCGCCGATCTCGTAGGTGCCTTCCGCCGAGATCGCCACGACCGTCGGGAAGATGTTGCGCAAGAGATCCGGGCCACCGGTGCCGACGTCCTCGTCGGCAGCGTCAAAGAGCGCTTCGATGGCGATCTTCACGGCCTCGTCTCGCTCCAGGTTGTGGCGGAATCTCTTCTTGAGGCTGCCCCTGGCGTCTTTCCCACCCGACCCCGTGGCGTGATAGTCGTCCTCTTCGTACCGGCCACCCGTCACGTCGTACTTGAATAGGCGGCCTTGGCCGCGCCGCTCGTCGTACCCGGCGAACAGGGGCACTACAACGAGTCCCTGCATGGCGGCGGGAAGGTTCGCCCTGATCATCTGAGACAGTTTGTTGGCCTTGCCCTCCAAGCTGAGGCGTTCCCCCTCAACCTTCTCGTAGTGCTCCAACTCCGTTTGGAGGAGTCGCACCATCTCGACGGCAGGACCGGCCGTTCCGGCTATCGCAACCGCACTCATGTCGTCGGCCGAGAACACCTTTTCGATGCTGCGGTGAGCGATCTGCAGCCCCTCGGTGGCTCGCCGGTCTCCGGCGACGATCACGCCGTCTTTGAAACGGAGGGCAAGAACGGTCGTGCCTTCAGGAGCATGAACCTGGCCCTCCCCCAAAGAAGCGCCCGGCAGGAGTCCTGGAGCCGTGGCCGCAAGGAGGTCAGAGAACGACGCTCCGGGCCCGTGCACCGGGACGAGGAGCTTTTCCACTACGGAGCGATCGGAGCTATCCATGTCCGACACGATAAGGGATAAGGCAAGTCAATCTCGAAGACCTACTGACCGCCCTTTTGAACGAACGCTTTCACGAAGTCCTCGGCGTTAGTCTCAAGGACTTCATCGATCTCGTCCAGAAGATCATCGAGGTCCTCGGTTGATGCGGCTTCGGCCTTGGTCTCTTCGACCCTTGCCTCTTCCTCTTCTTGCTTCGGTTTGGGTTTGCGGGTTTGGTCCGCCATCACACACCTCTTTCGAGTCTCTCTAGATGATACTTCGGCAGCCGCATGGGCTTGGGTTAGCCGGAGAGTTTCCCCAGCAAGCTGGAAGCGTCGGGTGAGGCATCGAACAGCGCCTGGACCCTCTCCCTGGTACCCCGGGTCGGCTCTAGGGTTGGCACCTTGCGCAGAGGCTCGGCGCCCGTGTCGAAGATCAACGCATCCCAAGAGGCCGCAACGATCTTGTCTGAGTACCTCCGCAAGCATTCGCCGCGGAAGTAGGCGCGGGTGTCGGTAGGAGGATGATCGATCGCCCAATCGATCTCATCATCGGTAACCAAGCGCTGGATCTTGTTCGACGAAGCGAGCTTGTGATAGAGCCCTCTGGACCTCACGACATCGTGGTACTGGAGATCGATCATCTTCAGTTTAGGTGCGTCCCACGCCAGACCGTCTCTCTCCCTGTATGCCTCAAGCAGAGAGAGCTTCGCCACCCAATCCAACCTGTCTTTCAGCTGCATCGGGTCACTCTCCAAGCCCTCCAGAGTTGTCTCCCATAGGCCGAGGACCTTGTCCGTAACGTCGTCGGAGCCGTTCTCCTGCACGTACTTCTTGCTGAGGCGAAGATATTCCCACTGCAACTCGACGGCCGTCAGCTTGTGTCCGTCTTCCAGTTCGAACGTCGTTCGACAGGTCGGGTCGTGGGAGATCGCGCGCATCGATCGAACCGGCTCGCGCAGGCTGTAGTCATCTGCGATGAAGCCATCCTCGATCATCTTCAGCATGATCGAGGTGGTTCCGACCTTCAAGAACGTCGAGATCTCACTCATGTTGGCGTCGCCAACGATCACGTGGAGCCGGCGGTACTTCTCGGGATCGGCATGAGGCTCGTCCCGTGTGTTGATGATCGGCCGCTTGAAGGTGGTTTCCAGTCCAACCTCAACCTCGAAGAAGTCCGCTCGTTGACTGATCTGGAAATCACAGGCGTTGGCGCCGTTCTCGGCCCCCACTTTGCCAGCACCGGTGAAGACCTGTCTGGTCACGAAGAAGGGTGTCAGGTGCTTGACGATGGACGAAAACGCAGTCTCCCTCGCCATGAGGTAGTTCTCGTGGCATCCGTAGGAGTTTCCCTTGCCGTCCGAGTTGTTCTTGTAGATGAAGACGTTCTCCCCGCTGGGAACCACCGATCGAGCCGCTGCTATGGAATCCTCGAGGATCCGTTCTCCGGCTTTGTCCCAGATGACAAGATCCCGCGCGTTCGAGCACTCTGGTGACGAATACTCGGGATGGGCGTGATCCACGTAGTACCTAGACGCGTTCGGGAGGATCACGTTGACCAAACCCGAGTCGTCTTCGATCGGGCTCTCGGGACCGGCCCGGTCGAACCCTCGTGCGTCGCGCAGCGGGTTCTCTTCTTCGTAGTCCCATTTGACTCTCTTGAAAGCCGGCTTCGCGTACGCGTTGATGAGCAGGGAAGAAGTGAGGATCGGATTGAAATCAACCGCGTCGCGGATGGAGATCCCGTACTCGGTCTCGATGCCGCAGATCTTAGGGATGGCCATGGTCACAGAGTAGTCGTGACTCCGTCCGGGAGGCGGAGCTACAGATATTGCCCCGTCTGCACGTTCTCGACCTGGCGGCCCTCATCTTCCTTGTCTTGGCCCCCAACAAGCGTCCGGATGTACACGATCCGCTCGCCCTTCTTGCCGGACACACGGGCCCAGTCGTCGGGATTCGTGGTGTTGGGCAGATCTTCGTTCTCCTTGTATTCCTGCCCGATCGCGTTGATGAGATCTTCCTGGTTCAGACCCCTCTCTCCGCCGGCTATCCGGCGCTTGATAGCGGTCTTCTTAGCGCGACGGACGATGTTCTCGATCATGGCCCCGGAAGCGAAGTCCTTGAAGTAGAGAACCTCTTTATCACCATTCGCATACGTCACTTCGAGGAACCGGTTGTCATCGTCCTCGCCGTACATGCGGATGACGGTTGCCTCGATCATCTCGCCGATCGCGGTGCCGACATCGCCATGTTTGGCGATCTCGCTCTCTGCGATCGGGAGATCTTCGGTGAGGTACTTGCTGAAGATGTCCTTGGCGGATATCTCGTTGGGTCGCTCGATCTTGATCTTCACATCGAGCCGGCCCGGCCTCAGGATCGCTGGGTCGATCAGATCTTCACGGTTGGATGCACCCACCACGATGACGTTCTTCAACGTTTCGACACCGTCGATCTCTGCCAGAAGCTGAGGAACGATCGTCGATTCGATATCGGAAGAGATCCCGGAGCCACGTGTCCTGAAAAGCGATTCCATCTCGTCGAAGAACACGATGATCGGAACGCCTTCTTCAGACTTCTCTTTGGCTCGTTGAAAGATCATCCTGATCTGCCGCTCTGTTTCACCCACGTACTTATTTAGCAACTCGGGACCCTTGACGTTCAGGAAGTAAGGGCGCCCCGTCGCACGACCGAGTTTCTCGGCCACCTGTTTAGCGAGTGAGTTCGCCACGGCCTTGGCGACCAATGTCTTCCCGCATCCCGGCGGGCCATACAGCAAGATGCCTTTCGGAGGTTCGAGCTGGTGCTCCTTGAAGAGGTCGGCGTGCAGGAATGGGAGTTCGACGGCATCCCTGATCTCCTCGATCTGGTCCGCAAGCCCGCCGATGTCTTCGTAAGAGATGTCTGGGACTTCCTCGAGGATGAGCTCTTCCACCTCGGGTTTGGGGAGACGCTCGATCACGTATCCGGACTTCGGTTCGAGCAGCAGGTTGTCACCCGATCTCAGTGGCTCTTCCAGAAGTGAATCGGCCAACTCGACAACGCGTTCCTCGTCCGTCCGAGCGATGACGATCGCCCGCTTCTCGCTGACGAACGCTTCCTTCAAGGTCACCACCTCGCCCGCGATCTCGAAGTCGGTGACCTGGATGATGTTGAGAGCCTCGTTGAGGATCACCTGCTGGCCGCGCTGCGTCTTTGCCATGTCGACACCAGGCGAAACGTTGACACGTAGCTTTCGGCCGTTGGTGAACACATCGACACTTCCGTCGTCTTCGTTGATCCCGAGGTAGATACCGAAGGTTGCTGGTGGTTGTGTCAGTTTCTCGACCTCTTCGCGTAACGCGACGATCTGCTCGCGCGCTTCTTTGAGGGTCGATGCGAGCCGCTCGTTGTTTTCCAGGGACCGTGTCAGATCTGCGCTGGTATCCGAGAGCCGCTTCTCCAGCGAGAGGATCTGCTTCGGTGCCGCTTCCAGTTTGCGACGAGTCAACGCAAGCTCGTCTTCGAGCAGCTTCAGCTGGCCTTGCAGGTCCGAGACCTGGCGATCGTACTCGGCGATCCTCGGATCTAGCTCGTCATCGCGTACCGGAACCACCTCCCTGGCAGAACATTACTCCGAACCGAAATCAACGGCAGGGATTCGGCACAGATGCCTACAAGCCCGAAACATCGCCCTCGGCGGGGGCCAGCTTCCGGCCGGTTATCAAGAATGCCGTGTGAGCCACCATCCGGTGATCGGGGCGGACAGACTGACCATCCACGTTCCAGGTTCGGTGGAGGACTTCGAACGTCGAGATAAAGGCGAACCTCTCTCGCTTCATGGCTTCGACGGTTTGCATCACTTGAGGGATGGTTGGAAGGTAGCAACACAAGATCCCCCCAGGGGTCAGAGCCTTCGTGGTCGTACCTATCGCCCTCCAGGGTTCCGGCATGTCTAGAACCATGCGATCGGCCACCACGCCGGGATCCTCTTCGAAAACATCGCCAACGAACAGCTCGAGGTTTTCCGGCTTGCCGGAGGAACCTTCGAACCAGGCCTGGATGTTCTCGACCGCTTGGTCGTGGTGGTCCTGACGAAGCTCGTAGGACATCACTCTGCCCGTAGGGCCTACCGCTTGGGTAAGAGCCAGGGTCAGCGAGCCCGATCCCGTTCCCGCCTCGATCACGGTTGCTCCTGGAAAGATATCTGCGTGGGTGAGGATCGCCCCGATGTCTTTGGGATAGACGACCTGGGCCCCCCTCTTCATCTTCAGGACGTAGTCGGACAGCGTCGGCCGAAACACGAAGAAGGCGGAACCTCGAGTCGATCGCAACACGCGGCCTTCAGGACGGCCGACCAGCTCGTCGTGGAAGATGATCCCGTGGTGACTGTGGAACTCACCACCGGTGCGCAAAGTCACCAAGTACCTACGCATCCGCGAATCGATCAACATGACTCGCTCGCCCGCTTCAAGGTCCTTGGGCACTAGTGCGTCCGTCTTTTGCGGGGGGGCCGGGCGACCGAACCTTCGGACTTCCGCTTGAGAGCGAGTGCTTTCGTCTTACAGAAGGAGCACACGGCCGCTCTGGCGGGATCCCATACGGCCGTCGGGGCCCCGCAGGTGCTACAGGCCACTACCTCAGCCCCATCCGGTTCTTGTTGGAATCGATGAGATGCCTTCTTCAGGAATCCGAAATACATCTGATGTTTGGTCCCTGGTGATGCCTCCTCCAGCAGGGTGATGGCTTCCTTATAGCGATGCTGCACGTTGCCCTCGACCAACGGACATTCCTCGACGATGTAGTCGATCCCTCTTAGGAGGGCGTACGCAGCAGTTTCCCGTTCGGCTACCCGCACAAGTGGTTTCACTTTTCTAACCAAGGCAGTACCGGACTCTTCCAGAGCCCGCTCTTCTAACACCGGAGCCTGACGACCAAGCATGTCGACGTTCCAGTGAAGAACGTTGCCGAACAGAGTAGCCACTTCGTCATCTAGGTTGTGACCCGTAACCAAGACGTCGAAGCCCTCCTCCAGGGCCGCGCGGTTGAACTCGTACCGTTTGTTCAGCCCACACCCAGAGCACGGAACCCGGCCGGTTAGTTTCGACAGTTCGGGCACCGTGAGCCCATGCTCCTGCGCCAAGGAACGCACGATCAACTTCGCAGACCGCTGCTCTGCAAAGGAGACCGATGCATCCTTCGATGCCCTTGAGTAAGCCCCGATCCCGAGGTCCAGGTAGAAGCCGGTAGCGTCGTAACCGAGGTTCAAGAGGATGTCCCACAGGGCAAGGGAATCCTTGCCCCCAGACACCGCAACAAGCAAGCGATCGTCGCTTTCGAACATGGAGAACTCTTTGATCGTCTTAGCGACCTGCCCGGTGAGATGCTCGAGGAAGTGGTCTTTACAGAAGCCGGCATTGTGACGGCGGATGTCGATCACCGCACGGTCACGACAAACCTTGCACTTCATCGCGCCCCTCCACTCAGTACCGGACGAACCTCGATCTCGTCATCCTCGAACACGTCCTCGTCACGTGTCAAAAGGGTCGCGTCCCGGATCACGAGAACCGCCTCCGGAACTATCCCGAGTTCCTCGAGAAGTGCACGGACGTTGGTGGGGCCCGAAACCTCAACGGTTCGGTCTGGATTGCGAAGCTTGACTTTCACTCTTGAAGGTTAGCCGAGGGAGCTAGCCCAAGGTTGTGGGCCTCTGTCCTAGTTCCAGCTCGATAGTCAGGGCGTCTCCATCCCGCAATACCTCGACGTCCACCTCTTCGCCGGGAGAATGATCCCGAAGCACGTCGTTGACATCATCGGTCGAAACGATCTCTTCGCCCGCTATCGTGATGATCACGTCCCCCCGTTCGATACCTGCGCTTTCGGCCGCGCTGTCGGGATAGATACCCATTACCAAAGCCCCTTTGGTATCCGCATCGAGTCCCAGCTGAGCAGCGAGGGCCGGAACCATGTCACGGATGGAGACCCCCAGATACGCGCGTTCCTCCGGGGGATCCTCGACGATCTCCAGGGCGATGGGCAGTGCCGTAGAGATCGGGATGGCGAATCCGATGTTCTCCGCGGAGCCGGCGTTCGCAGCGGCGGTATTGATCCCGACGAGACGTCCGGCGCTGTCGATCAGTGCTCCTCCCGAGTTGCCGGGGTTGATCGCAGCGTCGGTCTGTATCAATCCCCGCAGCCCATCGACGGGTCCATCGCCAAGCGTGATGTCACGGTCTTGAGCCGAGACGATCCCGCGCGTAACCGTCGGGGTTCCCCCCAGATCGAGCGGGAATCCGATCGCGATCACATCGTCACCCAGCCGGAGGCTGTCCGAGTCACCGATTTCGATCGCTTCAAGCGGCTCATCGGGCTCGATCCTGATAACTGCGATGTCGTTCTCCGGCACGGTGCCGATCACGGCTCCATCGTACGAATCGCCATCGTTGAAGACGATCTCAACATCTGTGGCCCCCGCGATCACGTGGTTGTTCGTGATGATGATGCCCTCGTCATCGATCACAACCCCAGACCCTTCGCCTTGCCCCTCTTGGATACCGCCTAGATCATCGAGTGAGACCGCCGTTACTCGAACATTGACGACGGACGGCACCACTTCTTCGATAACGTCCGCGAGCTCCGAATGAGGGGCCGGAGCAGAAGCTACATCTATCGAAACGGCAGGATCTGGTTCAACTTGCTGTTCAGAGAGGCCACCGACGGATTCCAAGGAACATCCGGCAGAGATCGCAGCGATGGCGACGATGGCGACGATGGCGACGAGGGTTCTCTTCATGCCGTCCAACATAGGCTCGTTCTCCGAGAAAACTCTAAGCCAGGACCTAAGAGTTCACTAAGAGGGCTAGGCGGCCTCAGAAGCGGAAACTTCGAAGACTTCGACGGGGAACTCGCCGCCCGAGGTCGCTTGGAGTGCAAAGACGATCGCGTAGCTCCCGGGGGTCAGCTCGATCCGCTCGCGCACTGTTGTTGAAAGCTCGGTCCGCGCTTGCAACCCCAGCATCAGTGGTTCACCGACCGGCCCTTCGTAGTAGACCTCACGACTCTTAGGGTCGATGACGTAAAAGGTCTCCGGGTAGTGACCGGCCGGTGCCGACCAGACGCGCTCGACGACGAACGGAAGTGTCTTACCCCCGCGGACCGGGATACCGGCGCCACCGTGAGCGATCCGAGCCGGCCTGACCGACTGTTCGATCACCTTCTTCTGGCTACCTGCGATGTCGGCTGTTGGCATCGGGCAAGGATATCAACGACCCACAGCGGTCCGGGTTCTCATGCGGTCTGAAGACCAACGATCTTCGGTTGCGCATCGCGTTCTTCCCAGGTCGACGCGACCACCGTCTCGGAGTCATCACCTCGATAGACGATCCTTGCGATGAAGCGCTCTCCGTCGGCCTCGACGGAGAGTACTTCCGCGCTCCTGATCTCCTTTGGCAGGGCCTTCATCACCTCGCCGGCCTGTCCATAAGCCTCTTTCGCAAGGCTTGACCCTGCCGTTGCCATATCGCCTTGGGCTACCGCGTCGCCATGCTTGGAAGCTTCCGCACGCACCATCTCGGCATCCATAGCCAACCTCCTGAGATCTGTCACCGCGATCTGTTACCTAGATCCGGCCATCGTATTCGCCCGATCGACAGCGGTCTCTCGCGCCAACCTCCAGCCGGCTGGGCGGCGATTAGGCTCGCACGATGTCCGAATGTCTCTTCTGTTCGATCATCGCGAGAACCGAGGACGCCGAGATCGTTCACGAGGACGCAGACACCCTTGCCTTCTTGGATATCCGTCCCTTGTTCCCGGGCCACACCTTGGTGGTTCCAAAGGAGCACCTCCAAACGATCACCGATCTTCCCGCAACTCTCATCCAACCGTTCTTCTGCTCGGTTCAGAAGTTGGCCATGGCGATCGAGACGGCGATGGATGCACATGGAACGTTCGTGGCGATGAACAACAAGGTCAGCCAGAGTGTGGCTCATCTGCATGCCCACGTTGTCCCCCGCCGGCCGAAAGACGGCTTGCGCGGGTTCTTCTGGCCCCGCTCCCGCTACGACGACGATCGGGCAAGAACGGCCGCCGGCGACAAGATCCGCGCCGCACTCGACGCCCTATGAGAGAACTCCGTTTGCAGACCTCCGACGGGTTGTCGCTCGAAGCCGAGTGGGATGTACCTGATGCCTCGAGGGCCGTCCTGATCCTCTGCCATCCGCACCCAAAGATGGGCGGCACGATGAACGCACCACTCCTTCTTGCCTTGCGCGACCACCTGCTCGAACGAGGGTGGGCCGTGCTCCGATTCAACTATCGAGGCATCGGAACCTCTCAGGGACAGACCGGGATCGGTGACGCGGAGCTTCTCGACGCTCACGCCGCCATCGATGAGGCCACTAGACAATCACCCCAGCTTCCGAGGGCGCTCGCGGGCTGGTCGTTCGGCGCAGCGGTAGCCATCCGCGTCGCGGCGCAGCGCGACGACCTCCTCACCTGCATCGGCATAGCGCCGGCCATCAAACCGAAGCCCGGAATCACAGCAGGGGTCCCTCCAGCCTCAGACATCTCGTTGAAGATCCCCACATATCTGATAGTCGGAGCAAATGACGATCTGGTGGACCCCGACGACTGCGAACGATGGGCGATGGAAACCGGGGCCACTTGCGAGGTGATGAAGGGGGCTAACCACTTCTTCTGGGCCAAGTACGACAAGCTCGTGTCACATGTTGAAGCTTTGTTGGAGAAAGAACTGGAGAGGAGCCAATCTTGAGGTTCGGGATCGACGTTTCGCAGCAT
Source organism: uncultured Actinomycetes bacterium (assembly GCA_937863385.1). GTDB lineage: Bacteria > Actinomycetota > CADDZG01 > CADDZG01 > WHSQ01 > CALMBW01. The sequence continues at coordinate 248,670 of CALMBW010000021.1, forward strand.
CAACTCACATGGCACGAGATCCTGCGCCGCACACTCAAGGCTGAAGAGGCCGGTTTCGACGGGGCGTGGGTCTTTGACCATTTCAAGCCGTTGTACGCGGACCCGAAGGGCCCATGCCTCGAAGGATGGACACTTTTGGCAGGGTTGGCAGCTCACACCTCGAGTATCAGGCTCGGCACTCTCGTAACGGGGATCACCTATCGCCACCCCTCGGTACTGGCCGCCCAATGCGTGACCGTCGATCACATCTCGGCCGGCCGCCTCGAGATGGCTTTGGGGGCCGCCTGGTTCGATACCGAGCACCGAGAGTTGGGGATCGAGTTCCCCCCAACGGGGGAACGCATCGGGCGCTTGGAGGAAGCGATCCAATTGATCGATCTACTGATGACCCGGGACGACGTTTCCTTCCATGGGCGCTACTACAAGCTGGACAGCGCCACCTATAACCCCAAACCGGTCCAGAACCCCCGGCCACCACTCTGGCTCGGGGCAGGGGGAACCCAAAGGATGCTCCCTCTTACAGCGCGTGTCGCCGATGTGTGGCACGGCTTCGGCGATCTATCGACACTGGACGAAAAGAACCGAGTGATAGATGAAAGCGCGCAAGCGGCCGGGCGGGACCCTTCGGAGGTGATGAGGTCGACCTCCCTATCCATCTCGGAGCCCATGGATGACATCCGCAGGCAACTCGATGCGCTCGTAGCTCGAGGTTTTGGCTATCTCGTCGTGAGCTGGCCTGCCGAGGGTGATCCTAAGGTCGACCGATTCATCGAAGAGATCATGCCGGCCTACGTCTCTTGACCTCATAGAGAACGACTCCAACCGCTACGGCGAGGTTGAGTGAGGAGGCCACCCCTTCCATCGGCATCGCAACCGAGAGCTGACCCGCAGCAACCAGCTCGGGACCGAGCCCTTGTGCCTCACTGCCGAACAGATAGACCGCGGCGTCGGGAAGCTGAGCGTCCCACAAGACCTGACGCGCTCGGGCCGAAGTGGTGACCACCGGCAGGCCCACCCGTGCTCCCCACTCGACCAACCCCTGCGGTGTTGCGCATCGATAAACGGGCACGGAGAACAGGGTCCCCATCGATGCCTTCACGGCTTGCGGATGGTATTCGTCTGTGGACTCTCCCATCAGGACCACGGCCTGTCCGCCAACTGCGTCAACGGTGCGGATGATCGATCCCAGGTTCCCAGGATTTCCGATGTCCACAAGCCCGACGATCATCGCCGTCGGGGAGGGCTTGAGCTCACGAAGATCTCTTTGATGCATCACGGCAACAGCAGCGAGCCCCGATGGATGATCACGCTCGACGATGCTCTCGAAAGGTTCTCGACCGAGCACGGTCGCTTCCACGCCCTGGTCTTGAGCGCGTTCGACAGCGGCTAGAGCCGATCCGCTTCGGAGCAACTCTGGGCAGTAGAAGATGCGCTCTAGCTCAGCTTGGTGATCGAGGGCCTGGCGAACGTGGGCGATCCCCTCGATCAAGAACACCCCTTCAGACTCTCGGAACTTACGATGCCGGAGTTTCCGAAGACGTCGGACCAGGGGGTTGGATGGGCTGGTGATCAAGGTGCGTCGGGCGCAAGCTGCCTGAAGAACTCGTGGCAACGAGCCGCTTCTTGGCTCTCACCGATCGCCGCGGCGGCGTCACCCAAACCCTTGAGCGAGCGCAAGAAACCACGGTTGCCTTCGTGGCCCCAAACAACCTTGCCCGAGCCGCGCCATCCTGCCCGGCGTATCCGGTCAAGACCGCGGTGGTAACCGACCCTGAAGTACGCGTACGCGTCGACGTTGCGGCCGGATCGCAACGCATGCTCCCCTAGGCAAGCCCAGGCCGTCAGGCATTCGGGATAAGCGGCAGCAACAGCAGCGATCTCTTCTGAAGTTGTTGCAGTGGCAAGTGCCGTTTGGGAGCCTTCGGGTTCCTCGATGTAAGTCTCTAGGGGCTCGCCCACGGGAAGATCGACCATGAGAGCATCATAGGCACCAGGCTCGGCCAACTGTCGCACGACACACGTAAGGTTGGAAGGTGAGGACAACCTTTCAAACCCTTGGACCGGTCGATCTTCGGTCGACCCTGGCCCCACTGCGCCATGGGATCTCGGACCCCACGATCGCCATGGGTCCCGGCGGGGTCGCCCTGGGTTTGCGAACCACAAGGGGCCCGGCGCTGCTGCGATTGCGCGCAGGGGACGGATCCGTCGAGGCCACCGCGTGGGGGCCCGGGTCGAAAGATGCTCTCGATGCTGCTCCAGACCTTTGCGGCGGTTCTGACGATCCTCCAGATACGTTGGGACAGGATCCATCGGTCAACGAACTGCACCGCCACAATCCCGGGCTTCGCATGTGTCGAACCAACGACGCCATGAGGACCCTGATCCCTGCGGTCCTTGAGCAGAAGGTAACTACAGACGAGGCCCACTTGGCGTATTCACAGCTCGTCCGGCGCTACTCCGAACCTGCCCCTGGCCCGGGCAAGATCTATCTGCCACCGGATCCCGCGGTTCTCGCTGCATTGCCGTACTACGCATTCCATCGGTTAGGCGTGGAACGGAGACGGGCCGACACGATCCGGTCGGTCGCCACCCGCGCGGCTTCCATCGGACGTCTCTCAGCCAGTGCGCGGGCGGGCGACGTTCTGCGTTCCCTGACCGGGGTGGGGCCGTGGACGACTGCCTTAGTGATGCAAGCTGCCTTTGGCGACCCAGATGCCGTCTTGCTCGGCGACTACCACGTCCCCAACATCGTCGGGTGGTACTTCGAGGGAACCCAGCGTAGTAACGACGGTCGCATGATGGAGCTCCTACAACCGTTCCAAGGGCAGCGGGCAAGGGTTCAGAGGCTGATCGTCGGTTCGGGGGTTAGACCGTCAGCTCGAGGTAGCAAGCGACCTCTGCGCAGCATCGCAACGATCTAGAGAGAGCGAGTCAGCTCTCGTTTCCGTTGCCGGAGCCGTTGCCGTTTCCGTTGCCGGAGCCGTTTCCGTTGCCGGAGCCGGGAGCCTCTTCCTCGGATTCATCCGGAAGCACTCCGTCTGGCTGGTCGCCGCCCTCGGGGTCTTGCGAACCATCCGAGGGCGGGGGTTGCTCCGAGGGGCCACTATCGGCCCCAGTGCCACCCCCGTTGCCTTTGCCAGGATTGCCGTTGCCACCGCCGTTGCCGGGATCGGGGTTGCCGTTGCCGGGATCGGGGTTGCCGTTGCCGGGATCGGGGTTGCCGTTGCCGGGATCGGGGTTGCCGTTACCGTTGCCGCCACCGTTGTCGGGTCCACCCCCGCCATTGCCGGGGTTGCCGGGATCGGGGTTGCCGTTGCCGGGATCGGGGTTGCCGTTACCGTTGCCACCGCCGTTGCCGGGATCGGGGTTGCCGTTGCCGTTGCCACCGCCGTTACCGTTACCGCCACCATTGCCGTTGCCGTTGCCGGGCGCATCGTCATCGTCATCAACGTCGTCATCGCCGTTGCCGGGGTTACCGTTGCCGGGGTTGCCGTTGCCGGGGTTGCCGTTGCCGGGGTTGCCGTTGCCGGGGTTGCCGTTGCCGGGGTTGCCGTTGCCGCCACCGTTACCGTTACCGTTGCCCTTGCCGGGCGCATCGTCATCGTCATCAACGTCGTCATCGTCATCAACGTCGTCTTCGACGCCGGGCACCATGTCATCGACGCTAGGTAACGAAACTGCGGCGGGAGAGTCTTCCGATCCCCCACCGGAACCTGCCTGCTCGGAGCTGCCGTCTGAGCCCCCGGGATCAGAGCCATCGGACACCGTGTCCGTAGAAGGCTCTTCGTCCACGCTTTCGGTCTCTTCGACCGAGGCTTGTGCTACGAGCATCCGGGCCAGCGGGCCCTTCATGTCATCGTCATTGATCTCTGGACGAAGAGCCAAGAGGGTCGCTTGTTCCTGCGCAGACATGGAAGCGATGGGAGCTTGGTCGATCATCGAAACCGTCTCCGCCGAGTCCGGTCCTTCGGGCCTTGCCAGCTGGACCTTGTTGTCGGCGTGATAGGACCGAACCTGGGCGGCAGCAGGGGCAACCACCGAGGCGGAGATCGCGACCGATACCCCTGCAGCACGAACCGTTTCGAGAACACTGGCACTGCCCATCTTTCGCGCTGCGGTCGTGGCTTTGCGTAGTGCAGCCATCGATCCCGGTACCAGGGCTAGCATCCCAGCAGCGATAGGTGAAGGGGCCGGCAAGGAAGCCACGAAAGCATCCACGACCATAGGGTCGAACTGCGTGCCAGCTTCCTCCTTGATGATCTGCAAGGCTCGATCACGCTCGGATTTGTCACGGTAGGGGCGGCTGGAAGTGATCGCGTCGTAGGTGTCGGCGACCGCCAAGATCCGTGCGAACAGCGGGATGTGGACCCCGGCCAAGTTGTCCGGGTAGCCGAGACCGTCCCAGCGCTCGTGGTGGTGCCGAACCGCATCGATGATGTCGATCTTGCCGACGGCGGCGACCATGTAGGCGCCGACGACACTGTGCTCCTTGATGACGCCGTATTCCTCGTCGGTTAGCTTGCCGGGTTTCCGAAGGATGTGATCGGGGATCCGGATCTTGCCAACATCGTGGACGAGAGCGGCCGTACGGATCGTTTCGAGATCTCCAACGGAAAGGCCCATCTGTGCAGCCGTCCGATACGCGTGGCGCGCCACCCGCTTGGAGTGTCCGTGGGTGTAGGGGTCCTTCGCTTCCAGCGCAGAGGACAATTCTCCGAGGATCCGTAAGTGGTCCTCACGGCTAAGCGAGATGTCAGTCGCTACGTGGCCATCTCGTTCGAGCCCAAGTCGCCGCGTACTGCGCCTTAGCGTGTACTCGGCTCGGTGTATCCGCAGCCAGTTCCACAGCATGAGGTCGCCGAAGGAAAGGCGCATGCTTGCTTCCGTACGCATCCAAAGTGCCGAGCCGACCGCCGAGATGACGGCCGAAAGCAGCACGCTTGCCAAAGCGATCAGGAAGATCGGAGGCTTCGGGTCCGCCCGCAGCAGCCACAAGAAGACGGCGCCACCAGGTAGGCCGAAAACAGCCACCGTGGCTAACAATGCCGCCACGAAGGACCGCTGCTCTTGCTGTTCGTCGGAGGGCTGGACAACCGCTGCAGAGTTCACATGTTAGTTATCGGCGTGAGCTCCCGATGCTGAACCCACCTTCGGGGGTCATTCTGGAAAATAGCCCCAGGGGACTAGTCTCTAGTTCCGGCCCCCATTCACATCTACATCGATGAAATCTCTCCCGAGTTGGAGGTCCACGCCCAACACGACCAGAGGCCACAGGAGGACGGCCAGAACCGCCGAGATGATGCGCCCAAGGCTGTCCAGGTTCTGCAGGTAGTTGTGATCTTGAGCAACGAAGAAACCCAAAACGAGATAGATAACCAAGACCACCGTCTTGATCGACATACTGCCTCCTGCTGGTTGAGGTTTGCTCGTACCGTTGTACCCACGCAGCCGGGGCAGCCAAACCTGGGCAGCCGCCCTGTCGAGCCTCAGCCGTCGGTGCGGTCCAAGAAAACCGCCTCGACCCGTGCGTAAACCTCGCCGGGCGGCCCAGAACCGTCAACCTCAACCAGGCGGCCTGAGGTGCGATAGTGGCCGAGAAGCGGCTCCGTTTCCCGTTCGTAGACCTCGAGCCTTGACAAGACGACCTCCGGACGGTCGTCCTGGCGCTGGAAGAGGGTTTCACCGTCGAAGTCGCAGAAGCCCTCTCGGCGTGGGGGGTCGGCATCGACATGGAAAACGTGACCGCTAGAACACGACCTGCGCCCCGAGATGCGCCCGACGATCTCTGCCCGAGGCACCTCCAAGGTGAGTACGAGATCGATGCCTCGACTCCCCATCCTGTCGTCCAGTGCCAAAGCTTGTGGGATGGTCCTGGGAAATCCATCCAGCAGCCACCCCCGCGACGCGTCTGGCTGACTGAGCCGCGTGGTGACGATCTCGAGCACGAGCTCATCTGGGACCAGATCGCCGCCCTCCATCACGTCTCGGACGGCAAGGCCGAGCGTGGTTGCTGCCGCTACCTCGGCACGCAACATGTCGCCCGTGGCGACGTGGGGGATCTTGAATCGGGAGCTGATGCGCTTGGCGTGAGTCCCTTTCCCGCTGCCGGGCGGGCCAACCAAGAGGGTTCGACGTTTCATGTGGGGTCTCGGAGGTTGCTCATCGACCGATGCTAGTGCCCTTCAAGGGCGAGGGGTTGGTTAGCGGAATCAGTGGCGAGATCGTCCACCGGTTGAGGGTTGAGCCGAGCGATCGACGCATCGTCATCACGCTTCGAACTACCGACCCTCTTCTAAGACTCGAGAAGCTAGCCGCTGTTGCCTGCTAACCAACCACCTCTAAGCAGGCACGCTAACCGTTGGTTCAGGGCGGAGTCGATACGGATGGTTGCGTAGACCGACGTGCGACCTAAGTCTCGGTGCCCGATGGCGTTCGGCACCGTTCGGGGGTCTTTGGCAGCGTAAAGCGTGCTGACGCTGCACTACTTGAGCAGCTTGGAGAGCCGACGATCCGCAAGCCTCTTCCCGCGGGTTTGGCATGAAGGGCAATAGACCAAGAGATTCCCCTCGAACGAAACGCTTGCAAGGGTGTCCGCGCAAGCGGGGCACTCGCTATCTGCGGCTCCATGCACCTGAAACCGACCGGAGAGCTTCGTGGGAAGCCCTCCGGTTCGCTCGCGTTCACGCCCGATCGCTTCGGTCAGCACCTCGCGCGTGGCATTCACCAGTCCGAGTCTCTGCTCTAGATCCAGGGTTGCAAGCTTGCCGAACGGCGAGAGCCTCGCTCGATGCAAGATGTCGTCCGCGAAGCCTCTACCTATGCCGGCGACGGTTCGCTGGTCCTTCAAGAGATTGTGGAGCTGCCGGCGGTCGTCCGAGGTTTTGACGAACTCTTCGAAATCGTTCGAGAAAGGATCAGGACCGAGCTTGGTCAACGGGCCGTCATCGCCCTCCGCAAGAACCCACCAACCGGCCTTTCGCTGCGTTCCGAATTCCTTGACCAACATCGAAGGGCGGTTCTCGAACAAGAATCGCACCACGCCCATCTTCTTCCCGGTCACCTTGGGAGGGTCCTCGATATCCACTCGTCCACCCTGCGAGAGATGGACGAGTACTCGAGGGCCCCCCAGCTCCAGCACGAGGAACTTGCCACGTCGTCCAACCCCTGTGACGGTTCGTCCGGCCACATCCGACGGATCGGGCGACACCGTCTTCAATCCCGAGAACTGCAATACCTGCGGCTGAAGGAACCGTGCTTGCCCATACATCCGGTCGAGCCGCTCGGCCAATGCCTGCATCTCAGGCAGCTCGGGCACTGCGGCTTCCTAGGCGAGTTGCCAGGTGTCGTCGATGATCACGGGCACCTCGCTGCCGTCACGGGTCACTCCGAAGACCGACACCTCCGGCCCGCCGATCATGAAGTCCGTGTGAACGCTCGAGTGGTTAACCCCAGCTGCATGCAGCTCGTCGAGGCTCATCGATGCTCCCCCTTCGAGACCTTGCGGGTAACCCGCCCCATACGCGATGTGGCAAGTCGCGTTCTCATCTAGCAAGATGTCATAGTAGCTACGCCCCTTCTTCCCGATAGGCGACACCTTGTCTACGAGAGCTACCTCACCCAAGCGCGAGCCACCTTCATCTCGCTGCATCTCACCCTGGACGATCTCCTTGCCTCGATCAGCTTGCACATCGCGCACCACTCCACCCTCGAACGACACGCTTAGCCCCTCCACGACTGACCCATGGAGCACGAGTGGGCGAGTTGCAGTAACCGTTCCCTCGACGCGGCGAAGATCCGGGGTCGTGAAAACCTCTTCGGTCGGCATGTTCACCACTACCGGGCGGCCATCCTCCATCTCGGAAGCCCCCGAGTTCCAACGGTGGTTGTCGACCAGTCCAACGAAGAGGTCCGTACCGGGCCCTCGGAATCGGATCCCGTCGAAGGCTTCGGCGTTCAATGCCTCGGCTCGCACACCGAGCCGATCAACGTGTTCTTTCCACGCTGCGATCGGGTCCGGCTGATCCAGTCTCATGAATTCCGCTAGGTCGCCCCAGAGGCGTTCGACATCGGGCTCGCCATAGATCTTGTTCGCCCATCCGGGAGATGCGCATGCTACGTAGGTCCAATTGACCTTGCCGGAATGGACAAGGTCGATGACGGATTTGAATCTGGGCATCGGGTCAAGACCTGCACGCCTCGGATCGACGTCACTCAACAGGTCGGGTTCAGGGTCACCCGAGATCTGCACCAAAGCTCCCCCATTCTCGACAAGCCACTCGTAGCGCGCATGCAACCAGGGTGGCGTCCAGCCAAGGGTCGATTCAGCAGCATTCTCGACCCGCGCCTTCTTGGTGTGGGGATCCCAATACCAAACGTCGACGAATCCGGCCCTCATCTCGTAGGCCGACTCGGTCAGAGCTCGGGCCAGCGGGGCGTGGTCGTAGTAGCACTTGATAGCAAGGACCTGACCGGGGAGGAGGTTCACCCCCACCTTCATCGTGAGGTCTGCATAGGACTTGATCATCCGTTGGATATCCATGGTCCAACTATAGGTCTGACCGAGCGACCGGAGTCTTTCTCAGGGTGATTAGGGTGAACGCACTCGATCGAGGACCGGAGGGGAATCGTGAACCAAACCATGTTCGACGAACTGCTGGAGTTGTTGCGTATCCCATCGATCTCGTCGGGGGGCGGCGATCCTGCCGACCTTCGGCGCGCTGCCGAGTGGCTGCGAGACAAGATCATCCGGTCGGGTGGCACCTCGGAGATCCTGACGACGGCTGGCAACCCGCTGGTGGTTGGAGATCTCGCGGGTCCGAAAGGCGCGCCGACGATCCTGATCTACGGGCACTACGACGTTCAATCCGCCGATCCCCTAGAGGAGTGGGACTCCCCTCCCTTCGAACCGACCGTGCGTGGCGACAAGCTCTACGCGAGGGGCGCCTCTGACGACAAGGGCAACTTCTATCCCGTTCTCTATGCGGCATGTGAGCTCGCGCAGAAGGGCGAGTTGCCGGTGAACGTAATGGTGATCGTCGAAGGTGAGGAAGAGGTAGGGAGCGACAACATCATCGCCCATCTGATGAACGAGCCGCGGCACATCGATGCTGCGATCATCTTCGACTCCTTGATGATCGACGAGAACACCCCCACCCTGACGCTCGGCGCCAGGGGCATGATCATGGTCGCCATCGACGTGACCGTCGGCGAACGCAACCTCCACTCTGGGATGTACGGCGGTAGCGCACTCAACGCGGTCAATGTCTTGAACGGGATCTTGGCCAAGGTGATGCCAGGTCCCGACGGTCGCGTGCGGGACGAGTTAAGGGTGGGGATCGCCGAACCGAGCGCTCAGGAGATCGCTGCGTGGGAGGGTCTGCCAGACGGACATACGTTGATCACCGAGATCGGTGGGCGTCCCATCTGGGAAGGCTCCGGGCGCGACTACTACATGCAGAATTGGGCCGACACGTCGATGGACGTCAATGGGATCGCAGGCGGGGACGCCGAGCAGATCAGGACGATCATCCCGGTCACCGCGAAAGCCAAGTTCAGCTTACGTCTTGCCCCCGGACAGATCGCAGAGGTTGTGCGACAGAACCTCGACGAGATCCTCCGCGAGGACATCCCCCCACACGCGGATGTAACGATCAGTTATCAGTCGATGAATGATCCAGCTCTCTTCGACGCCGACTCGCAGGCGATAGAACTGGCGCTCGAAGCCTTCGAGAGAGCTACCGGCACCCGGCCTGCCCTTACGAGGATCGGCGGGAGTCTCCCGATCCTCGCGGCCCTAGCCGCCCGCGACATCCCGACGATCGTCTCGGGGTTCGCGCTCGCCGAAGACTCGATCCATGCACCGAATGAGAGCTTCCGCCTGAGCTCGATCGAACTTTGCGAGAAGACGGCTCACGCTCTATTGCATTCCCTAGCCAAGTTAGACACTTAGCACCTGTAAACGCCACTCGGCCGCTTCAAAGGGTCAGAAGCCCGGCCCAAGGGCCGGGCTTCTGGCTCGTGCGGTGGGGGGTGTGTGATTCCAGCGGATAGTGGACACGGCTGATCGGGCATGTCGCGGGCCATAGTGGACACCCCTAACCCG
>CALMBW010000022.1 GCA_937863385.1 uncultured Actinomycetes bacterium
CGCCCGCATCTCGTCGGCACCGACATCGTGACGTCGCGCGAGTGCAAGTTCGGCCGTCGCCACCGCTCCGGGACGGTCGGCCGCCTTGTCGTACCGTCGCGTATGCGGGAAGTCAGTCTCAGTGATGACCCGGTCGATCGGGATCGAGTCGATCACCTTGGGAGAAGACGCCTCGTGTCCGTTCAGGGAGAACAGGCAACCAAGCTCGATCGCGCGAGTAGTCTCAGCGCGCGTCCCGCGCCACCAGTGGAGGATCGGGAAGGCGATCGGGTGGCGCTCGAGCACATCGAGGATGGTGCCGGTCGCGCCGGTCGAGTGCAGGGAGACGGCGCGCGGCGTCTCACCGACCACATCGAGGATCTGCCCAAGCACCTCCGCCTGCCGATCCATGGGCACACGCGAACGACGGTCGAGTCCGACCTCCCCGACGAACGCCGACTGGCGAAGCAGGCTAGCGAACCGAAGCCGGTCAAACGCGTCGACCGACGTGGGCACCCCGGGATGGCAGCCGACACCCCAGAGCGTCATCGCGTCGTGGCGCGCCGTCGCGGCCGCGGCTTCGTCGAGCGAGCGGGTGACCCCCATAACGAACGCACCGAGCGCGTCGAGCTTCACGCCCTACATGCGCTCGCGGGGGCTCGTCCGGTGGCACGACCTGTGGCACGACCTGTGGGTCAGCCCGCAGAAGGCGCAGGAGCTGGAAGGGCGCTACATCGAGAACCGCAGGAACGAGCGAGAGAACGTGCGCCGGTGCCGTCGGGATGAAGCGCTTCGCCAGACACTGGCTGTGGTGTTGAGTCCATGACTAGGTTCCTCAGCGCGATGACGATGCTGCTACTGATCCTTCACCCGACCCGCGCCCTCGCCTGGTCCAACGGGACCGACGGCTACAACTCCTACGGGACCCACGACTGGATCCTCGACAAGGCCCTCGATGCGACCGACCCCGATTGGGTCAAGGTTGGAGTCGCATTGCGCGCCACCGACGACCCCGACAGCAAGGACGGCCTCGATCACGCGTCGAGCCCGTGGTGGCACGTGTACGACAGATGGGGGAGCGAGTACGGCGGGGCCGACGAAGCCGCGACCGTGTGGTTCCACCGCGTCGAGGATCGGCTGGCGAAAGGCAAGCGCAAGGCCGCCAGCAGGGCCTTGGGCATCCTCGCCCACATCGTCGGCGACGTCGCCCAACCTATGCATACCGATCAGTCCAACAAGGAAGAGCCGATCCATTCCTCATATGAGCGAGCGGTAGATACCCGCATCGCCGACTTCACCTTCACCTACGACGGCGCCGGGAGCGCCAAGCCGGACGCGACGGTCCGTCACCTCGCTCGCCAGGCGCACAAGAAGTACTGGGCGTTGGTCAACGCCTACGACGCTCACGGCTACAACGGCAATGTCCACCGCATCACAAAGCGCCAGCTGAAGCGCGCCGCGAATTTCCTTGCTGACCTCATCACGAGTCTGAGGTAACCCCTTGGATGAGGCATTGGTGGCACGACAGAAAACTGTCACTAGGGGGGACTAGGGTGAGCTTCCACAGCAACCGAGCTGGCAAATTAGCGTTGTTAGGTGCCATCTCTTGGGAAGGCGACTATCGTAGAATCAGCGGCAAAATGAAGGGATTTAGGTGGCGCGCTCAGATCTTCTGATCGACCTTGTCGACGCTGAACGTCGCGGGGATAAGGCGAAATTCCGCGCTCTGGTGGAAGCCATAATCGCGGAGGAACGTGCCAACCAGCACCACCTGGTGGCGGATCGCCTGTCGGAGCTCATCACTACGATGGGCTCCTCAGAGCTGCTACGTGATGACGCTTCGTCACGTATTAGTGACTTGCTTCTAGATCTCGTCCCTCAGCGGAGACTTAGCTCGCTACAACTGTCGCCAGCCGTGCTCACCTCAGTCCAAGAGCTCATCGAGGAGCACCAACGGACTGACCTGCTGCGCAGCTATGGGCTGGAACCTCGGAATCGTGTTCTCCTGGATGGACCGCCAGGGAACGGCAAGACGAGCCTTGCCGAGGCTATCGCTGCTGAGACCATGGTGCCTTTCTACGTCATTCGATATGAGGGGGTCGTCTCCAGTTTCCTGGGAGAGACCGCGGGACGTCTCGATCACGCGTTCGAATTCGCCAGGACTCGCAGGTGTGTGCTGTTCTTCGACGAGTTCGACACGATTGCCAAGGAACGTGCAGACATCCATGAAACCGGCGAGATCAAGCGGGTGGTGTCGACACTTCTCCTCCAGATCGATCGGCTCCCCGCTCACGTGATCGTAGTGTGTTCCACGAATCACTCGGAGCTTCTGGACAGGGCGGCATGGCGTCGGTTCCAACTTCGTCTTGAGCTCGCAGCTCCGTCGCGCTCGGACGCAACCGAGTTCTTGGAGACATTGCAGATCCGTCTCGGGGGGGATCTCGGCCTGGCTCCGAGGACATTGGCAGACAAGCTCGCCGGCGCCAGCTACGCGGAGCTGGAGCAGGTTGCAATCGATATCCGACGTCGTTTTGTTCTCGCGCTCCCTGACGCCGATTTAACTCAGATAGCCAAGACTCGAATCGAACAGTGGCGGACGCAAGCGCATCCCTGAGCAGTGGGCGCCCGTTACTGGCGTTTCCGGCACCCGCTACAGGGCCTATCCCCGCGGCGACTACTCGCCCTCCCTACCGACCCGTTCAACGGCCAAGCGCCGGGCGACAGGGCATTCGACTCACTCCGCAGTTTCAGACTCTTCGTGAGGCGCTTGAAGCCGAGCGCGCACAGCTGACGGATCAGACGGCGTCTCCCGAGCCCGAGCTCGTCGCCGTGTTCGACTTGGCCGGATCCGTTGAACATTTCATGAGAGCTGCGGCGCTGATTGAGGGATTGGAGTTCCTCGTTGAGCTGCAGGAGGACTATGTAAACGCTGACGACGACTTCTACTACGAGGCCGATGGGGAACCTCAGGACGATGGGGTTCCGCAATCGCTGTACATGGTAATGACGAATGCCCAGGCTGTGACTGAGCTCGTTCGACTGTTTGAGTTGTGGCAGGAGGATGAGTCCATAACGTTCGATCGCGGTTTGAACCCGCTAAAGAGCGTGTTTGGTTTGTTGCGAAGTATTCGCCGGTGGGGCCCAGAGGATCGTGTGCGTGAGACGGGGTTACTTGAACAGTGGCGTGAGGATGTGGCCGTTGGACAGACCATGGCCCGAGTGGAGATTGAGCTTTGGTATCGCCACGATGCCACGTCGAGGGAAAGTGCCCGCCAGGAGGTTATGCAGATTGTTGAGACCAGTGGCGGGAGGGTCTTAACGACCTCTGACGAAGAACCGATCGCGTACCAAGCGCTGTTGGTTGACCTACCTATGAGCCAGGTGGAAGCGGTCCTAGAGCGCGGCGTCGATGCAATCGAGTTACTTCGAACTGAGTCCGTGATGATGGTTAGTCCTAGCCGTCCGATGATCTTCCCTGCCGGAGAAGCGACCGTTGTGGCCGACTTGTCATTCGACACGGCTGCACCTGCGGGAAGACCCCGCGTCGCTTTGCTGGATGGTGTGCCCATGGCGAACCACGTGAGCCTCGATGGACGCTTGATCGTGGACGATGCGGACGATCGCGCCTCTAAGTACGCGGTTCTTCAAATGAATCACGCGACCGCCATGGCGTCTCTCATTGTCCACGGGGATTTGAACGACTCCGGACCCGCCCTACGGCACCCAATCTATGTTCGCCCAATCCTGGAACCGCATGAGCACTTTCAGGACCAGGAACGCGTGCCTCGGGACGAACTCCTTGTTGATCTGGTTCATCGTTGCTTTGTCAGGATGTTCGATGGTCCGGGTGAGCCCGCTGCAGCAAGCGTTCGAATCGTCAACCTCTCCGTGGGTGATCCCACTCGGGTGTTCATTCGTCGGTTGAGCCCGCTTGCTCGTCTCCTGGACTGGCTAGCGCATCGTTTCAACCTGGTGGTTGTTGTGAGTGCAGGGAACCATCCGTCAGTGTTGCCCACGGTGTCGGTGGAGTCGCTATCAGACGAGACATCGGTTGTATCAGTGGCGGGGAAGTCTCTATATGAACGTGCCCGAGTGCGTCGGCTGTTATCTCCAGCAGAGGCAATCAACGTTCTCACGGTGGGTGCGTTGCATAAAGACTCCGCGGATGGAGAGCTGCCGGATACGGTAGTGGACGTGATACGAGAGGGTACGCCTGCGGCGTACTCACCGGTGGGTTTTGGCTTTCGGCGTTCGGTTAAGCCCGAAGTGCTTCTCCCTGGCGGGCGAGTGATCTTCCAAGCCCCAGTTCCGCAGGTCACTGGAGAGATCGAGCTGATTGCTGCCCGCACCCCTTCTATTGGACCCGGCCTGAGAGTTGCGGCTCCAGGTGATCTTGGAGAGACGACGAGAACGAGGTTCACGAGCGGAACCAGCAACGCCGCCGCTCTCGCCACTCGCGCTGTGTCCCAAGTCATGGACGCGCTCGAAGGCCTTGTCGCCGAGGATGGCGAGTTTCCCTTCCCCGACGCGCAATACCATCCCGTTTTGGCCAAGACACTCCTGGTGCACTCGAGCGGATGGAACGAGCTTCTCGGTGTGATGCGTGACGACCTTGAACTTTCGGGCAATGCGGTTCGACGTGAACTCACCCGCCTCCTTGGCTACGGCCCCGTCCACGGGGAACGTCTAGCAAGTGCAGATCGAGTTCGGGCTGTGCTCATCGGTGCTGGCTCGATTGACCGAGACCAACGACATACGTTTCGGTTCCCGCTTCCCGCCGCACTATCGGCGTCAACCGATTGGCGACGGTTGACCATCACATTGGGTTGGTTATCGCCGGTAAGTGTTAGGACGCAGAAGTACAGAATGGCCCGTCTATGGTTCACCCCACCGCGAGATGAGCTAGCAATAGCACCGGTCGAGGCCGATCACCAGGCGGTAATGAAAGGAACAGTTCAGCACCAAGTGCTCGAGGGCTCGGCGGCGGCAGCGTTCGCCACCGGTTCACACCTGTCAATTGACATCGACTGTCGCAGCGAACTCGAGCGTCTTCCGGCCCCCGTGCGGTACGGGCTTGCCGTTTCCCTAGAAGTGGCGCCCTCTGTCCAGATTGATATTCATGAACAGGTGCGTGGGATTCTTCGGACGGAGGTTCGGGAGAGGGCTCGTGCTCAGGTGCCGGCAAGGTAGCCACCGCGTGATGGCGGCTCGAACGGTCATGCCGGCCTCGCTGCCTCCCCGCACCGTCGCTCGGCGGCTAGTTCTTTCCTTCTAACGCCGCCCGCTTCGTCGTCAAGGCGGGTCCGGTACCGCTGACGCTCCTTATCCTCCCCGGCCCGCTGCGCGGGCTTCCCTTGACGCCTCCTGTAGAGCGGCGCTGGTGCCTCCGGCTCGGAAAGCCGCCGAGCAAACAGGAGGTGCAGATGAAGCAGCGAGCAGTGGCCATCGTCACCGAGTACCTGTCCCATCGCCCCAAAGGCCGGATCGTGGCCGTCAAAGCCGTGGGCGAAGACGACTACGTCATGGCGATCGAAGACAGGCGTGATGGGCGCATCCATCTAGCCCGGAGCTCTCGTGATCTCGAGCCGTGGCTCAAGTCGTTCAAGACCGGTGAGTGCCTCCAGCCATCATTCGGTCTCTGCGGCAGATGCAACGGTATCCATACCGACCGGGACGTTGATGGTGAGGTCTTCGTTACCTGCATCCGGTGTCAGGCCGACCTCGTCGAGGTCGCACTGGAACTGCGCGACGAGCAGGAGGCGGAGTGAGGGGGCCCGCCTGCGGTCGGTCCCTTCTGGCTGCGACCTTGGCGGCGACGCTCAGATCCATTCGGGATAGGGAATCCAGCAGTCCGCCGTCGGACGCACGATCAAGAAGCCACCGACATCCTCATGCGCGAAGTAGAGGGCTGGCCCCCCGAACACCCCGGCGAGATGCCCAACTCTCTCGACGCTGTCGATCTCCCGGGCCTTCCCTGCTACGAACGTGCCCTCGCGTATCTCCTGCTCCGACTTACATCTGTACGTGTCGACGCGCGGGTCGGGTGCCCCTTCGTATGGTTCGGTTCCGTAGTCACGGCCCTCGAAGTTGATGTGCCCAGGTGGGTTGTTCCAGGGCAAGGCGACCCCCGCAAGCCCGAGGGGCCAGACCACCGACAGGAGATAGCTCACTGACAACGCCAGGAACGCGGCACGTCGGTGCGAGTGCCGCACGGGTTCCGTGGCTCGGTCGGGCGTGTCGAGCCTTCGGAACGCGACGATCACCGCGACGAGCAGCAACATCTTCCACAGCGACACGTAGAAGTGGACCGCTCCCGCGTGAACGTAGAGCTCCGGTGTCCATAAAGCAAAGCTCGCCTTAACGACCATGTACAGGAGTCTCGCGTGTCGGACTTCCTCGGCGGCACATCTCTCTTAGCACCGGCGCTCCGGCGTCAAGGGCGCTCCTTCGTCGCGTCCCTTCGGGATTCCACCCTTGACCCCCTCGCGTAACCGGCGCTCGTGCGGCAGGCAAAGCCGCCGAGCGAAGGAGGTACGTGATGACCAAGACCGAGACCCGGAACGACAGACTCCAGGCTGCGCACGACAAGCTTCAGCAAGCGGTTGCCGAGATCGCATCCGGTGATGACTGGAAGCGCATGCTGCAGGTCGTCTCCAAGTTCCATCGTTACAGCTTCAACAACCACCTGATGATCTTCCTGCAGCGACCGGATGCGACAGTTGTCGCGGGCTTCAACCGCTGGAAGTCACTCGGTCGGTTCGTGAAGAAAGGAGAGAAGGGCATAGCCATCTTCGCTCCCTGCAAATACAAGACGAAGATCGAAGACGACAATGGTGATGAGAAGAGCGTGCAGCAGATACGAGGCTTCCGTGTCGTGCACGTCTTCGACATCTCTCAGACCGAAGGCGACGAGCTTCCCGACCTCGAGGCGGTGCGCCCGCAGCTGCTGGATGGCGAAGCCCCCGAGGGTATCTGGGACGCATTGGCCGACCAGGCTGCGTCGATCGGATACGAAGTGGTGCGAGAGCAACGAGGCAAGGAGAACGGCTACTGCGACTTCCTCAACAAGCGCATCGCGGTCCGACCGGACGTTTCCACGGCGCAGGGTGTCAAGACGCTGATCCACGAGCTCGGTCATGCGCTGCTCCACGCAGACGGTCCCGTACGGAGCCGCGAGGTCGCCGAGGTGGAGGTCGAGTCGGTCGCCTACATCGTCTGCCATGCCCTGGGACTGGATAGTGGTGATTACAGCTTCCCCTACGTTGCCCGCTGGGCCGAAGGGTCGACCGACTTGGTCAAGGAGACGGCGGAGCGCAGCATCGTGTGCGCCAAGCAGATCCTGGAGGGCTTGCAGCCGGAGACGTCGAACGACTCTGGGATGGAGGCGAAAGCATCGTGAGCGAGGTCAGTGGCGCTGCCGTGTTCTTGCGCCTGAAGTGGCCTAAGGACGCTCTCGGTGAGCGGCCGTTGTTGGTCATCGAGAGCTACGAGCCGTCCGTGTGGAAGCTGGACGACTCCGAACATGTCGATGTCCCAACAGCCCTGCGAGAGAGGGGCTTCGAGCCTTTGCGGTCCGGTGACTGGTCGTTTCCGTACCTCGAGGACCACCTAGTGGCGATCGACGAACCTTCGGATGGCTTCGCGCTTATCGACGATGCAGCTGATGAGCTCTTCGCCTACCCCCTCAGCGGAATCCCACCGGCCTGGTACTCGCATTTGAAACTGGAGCGCAATTGCCTGCTGATCACGGGAGTTGGCCTTCGTCTGGCGACGGACGGGATGGATGGCGTCGAACAAGCCTGTGCCAACCGCAGAGCCTTCGGAGCGATGGTGCTGATCAACGACGGGCGCGTTGACGAGGAGCTCCCCTCAAGACGGAGTTAGCTCTCGGTCGACCGTACGACGCGACCTGATGCTCACCGTTCCGGGTCAACCGGCTGCCGTTCTGTGACGACGCAAAGCTAGGCCCCCCGCTCCTTCGGTCAACCGCACGCTGCGCGTCCATGGATGCTCGCTCGACTTCGTCGTTGGTTGACCTACGTCGCTGATGGCTGGCCTGTTCCGCTTGCGTCAGAACGGCAAGGCGCCGGAGGCGCCCGGAACAGGAGGTGAGCAGTGAACCAGGTCGCTCTAGTCGGAAACATCACCGACGACCCCGAGCTCCGCTACACCCAGAGTGGCGCGGCCCTCGCAGGTTTCACCGTCGCGGTCAGCCACCGCAGCAAGCACAACGGCGAGTGGCAGGACGTCACCGACGGCTTCTTCCGCTGCACGGCATGGCGCAGCGTCGCCGAGAACGCGAGCCGCACCCTCAAGAAGGGCATGCAGGTCTTCGTCGCCGGCAAGCTCGTCCAGCGCAGCTTCGAGGTCGAGGGCAACAAGCGCCAGACCGTCGAGATCCAGGTCACCCACGTGGGTCCGGATCTTCAGTTCGCCACGGCCGATGTGACCAAGTCCAAGTCCACCGCAGAGGGTTTGAAGTCGTCCTCCGACGGTCCTTCGGCTGCGACCTCGAACGGGGAGCAGCAGAGCGCCTAAGCGCAATGCTGTGAAGAGCCTCGGTCTTAGGACCGAGGCTCTTCACGCGGTGTGGCGGCTTCCGGGCGGCTGTCCGGAAGCCGCTTGCGCGGGCTGATACTGAGGACATGACTCTCGTCTTGAGTGCACACAAGAGAGACACCGTCTTCCAGGTCGGTGACCGCCTCGTCAGCGTTGCCCTTGGGTCCCGGCTCCAGCCCTGGGACGTTATGACCAACAAGACCGTCGTGTATCTCGGCACGGACGGTATCGCGGCCATAGGCTTTAGCGGACGTGCTCGCCTGGAGGGGAAACGAACAGACCTGTGGATCGTGGAGCAACTCGTCGGGATGGACCTCGACGACGATGGGTCACTAGTGTTCTTCGATGGCGGACGGGGTCCCAAGAGTGTGTATGTCGCGTTGGGGATCATCCGAGAGGAAGCGGAGCGCGCGTTTTCAGCCCTCAGGGGTCAGCGTCACACACGCCACAGCTTCGTATTCTCCGGGTGGCAGCGACGCCGGCGGAATGAAGCTCAGCCGTTCCTGTGGCGACTCGACAATGTGCCCAGCCAACCCGAACGGTTCGCGATGACGAACTTACTGCGTGACTCACCGGACTGGCTACACAGAATCTCCCTTACACCGGTGGGAACCTTTGATGAGACTGACATGGATGAGTTGCTAGGGGATTTGAAAGGAGGCCATTCGCGAGATTCCTTCGAGCGGCGGCTAGTTGAAGCGATTCGAAGGACGGCTTCGAAACTGCCGGGCGTCGGACGAGATTGCCTGAGCGTACAGATTCGACCCGATGCCGACCCAAGCGTGCGAATACGGTTCATGCCAATGTCGGAAGCTGTCTTCTCCACCAAAGACGACCAAGGCAAGCCGCGATCGCTCTCCTACGTATTCAGTCCATGGTTGGTGGGTGATGGCGCTGCCATGCCACCCAATCTGATGGTTGGCCACCCGGGCATGTTTGGTGTCGGGGGCCTGACATGCGCATTCGAATCACCGATCACTGCCGATACACCGGGGTACGGATTGAGTATGCACTCGGTCAACGAGCTGAGAAGGGCGGTTTACGGTCCCTCCCGTTCCTAGAGACTGGTCTATTGGGCCTTTTCTGCCCAAGGAACGGGCCGCGTCTGGCCGGCCCATCGCTCGGTTTCGAGGCGGCATCCGTAACGACCGTTGAAACCGAGTCGGCGCAGAAGTAGGAGCTCTAGATACCAAACCGCCAGCTGGGTTCCTTGCCAGAGAACGTCATGCGCCGGACCTGCTGCTTCGGGGCGCGGCTTCGGGTGAGCTATCTGATTGCGCAACCACGATGGGACGTGGGCCGCATCGTCCCATCCGTGATCTTGCTTGAGAGCCTCCAAAGCGGGTAGCTCCGGAGGAACCTCCTGAGGTATTCCGGCCCACATGAGTAAGTTCCGCAGATTGGTCGGTGCGGCACCAGGGCCCTTGACCCAAGCAGGTCGTTCCTCTGAGGCTTCCTGCTTCAGGATGGTCCACGCCATGAGTTCAAGTCCTGCCTGTGCCAGCGTGTATCTGATCTCGAGGAACGAAGGGTGTCCCACCCCTTGGCGGTTTGCTTCCGTGTAGTACATGACAGCTCGATCGAGCGCGACGCGCCATTGAGGTTCTTCCCAGAGGTCCATCCATTGGCCGGCAACCTGCTGGAAGCCATCACCGTCGTGGGAGTCGAGCCACGAAAGGCCTCTGACGAGCCCGGCGGTGCAGAAGACGGATCCTGCATTCCACCAGACGCGGGCGCTACGATCATCGAACCCGACCGGCAGCATCGGAGCGGACCAGGCACCGCGGCCGAAAGAGAATAGGGCGAGCAAACATCGAAGGGCGGAGTCGATCTCATCGCTAGAGAAGGTTTCGCCGTCGCGCCTGGAAAGTTGACCGATGTGAGTGACGGCAAAGGTTTGCCTCTCTTCGATTGCGGTTGCGAGGTCCTTCAGTTCGGGCCTGGCGTCGAGCCGCAGTTCCCAGCGCCCGCCCTCGGCCAACATAGAACCGCGCCAGTATCTTTCACCGTCGGCATCCTTCTGGTGCAAGCTCAGAGGAAGAAGCACGTTGGGGAAGTTGGTTAGGTGGAAGCGGACCTTCCTCACCCTCCCGGCGTCGCCCCACGACAGGTGAGCAATCCGCCCGGAAGCCGGCGCGTGGGAGCGAAGTAGCACCGGAATCTCCTCATCGAATCCCTCTAGCCGGAGGGTGGTTTGAGGCTCGAACGCCTGGAAGGCGGCAAGCTCGTCTGAATCAGCATCAGGTTGACGAAAGAGAAGCTCCGTAGCCGGATCCCATCGCACTAGGACTTGCGTTAGCTCGGTCTGCCCGCTGCTCGACAGGACACCGTCGCCTTCCCAGACCAGCGTTTCCTCTCCGTCCAAGGGGTAGGCAGGAGCGAGCGGCGTCAGTGATCCGGTCTCGTCAATCACTGAGCGTCCTTTCCGTAGGGCGTTAGCGAGGCCAGAGGATCGCGCTTGGCGGGCGAAAGGGGGGATGGCGACCCCCGGCCCCTTCTACGAGTCTCGCGTAGCGCTCTACTTATGAGTGCGCCCCTGCGGCGGCTGCCGGGTAGTCCTCCCATCGGCACGTTCAGATACGGCCTAAGAAGGGTCCTGCTGGTCGGGTGGAGTAGGAGATTGTGCCAAGGCGTTGAGGATGAGATCGCGATCGATCTCGGTCGCAGGTACTAGCTGTCCTCGGGCCACGGTCCATTGCAGAACAGACTGTGCGATCCATCTCGCGATGTCGAGGGTTCGCTCTTCGCCCGATCCCCACTTGACCTTGCGTAGCTCTTCGGTCTTTGCCTCCGCCTTGGCTTGGTTGGTCGATGTAGTCCCGTGAAGGAGTCGAGAGCGAAGTGCGTAGACGACACTGACCGCGTCGAACACAACTTCCGGGTCAACTCCCGGCCAATGAGTGGCCACCACCGCGGCCGCTCGAAACCGTAGCTTGTGGAGGACTTCGGTCTTGCTGTCGTCGGTTAAGAGCACCTCGAGACACGTGCATAGGTCCACCACAGCGTCGTCTTCGTTGCGCCGCAAGAACGACTCGCTGAAGCGGCGTGCGGCCAGCTGCAGGCGAGGGTCACCGGAGAGGACCCTCAGCGTCTCGGTGACTTGTGGGAGCTTGTCTCGATCGACGGACGGTCGTTGCCGGATCCACCCCCAATTCTCGAACGCTTCCGGGTACCGCCTCACGAGTGGTCCGTGAATCAAGGGTGGGAGTGTGGCGACGTAGCCGTCGACCCATCCCTTGGGTTGGTAGACGAGTTGGGCGTACCCGGTCCGAAAACCAGTCACGACCCTCAACACGTCAAATGCGAGGTCTATCGAACTCCAGGGCAGGTCCTCGATGGCGTTGGTCCATCGGTGCGCCCAGTCATCGGCAGTTACCTTGTGACCAGTGAAGACGAAAGCGTGCGTGGCCGCGCTCAAGACGAGTTCGTTGACGGATTCAGTGATGCGAGTGCCCGTTGGCCACCGTGCGAGGTGTTCGTCTTCATTGAGTTTGCGCAAGCTCAGGCTGTCGGTGATCTTTTCGGTGTCAATCTCAGGGAAGTGGGTGAGCACGATAGGTACGAGGATGTCGAACTCGAGCTCGTCAGCGATGATCGGAGCCTCTAATGGGAGGTAGATCGGGAGTAGGAGCTCGTCGCTTGGTTCTGCGTCGACATGCAAATGGAGGAATCGCTCCATGAGCTGCCGGGCAAGGAGGTCTGAGGAGATTTTCATCAACTTTTCCCTTGCGTGTTCGGACGACCGTCCATGGGCGAAGCGATTTCGGATTCGCTCGTGGCCGAGGCAGTAGTTCTGTAGTGCCAGGAAGGACGCGAGCTCGCCGAACATGACGCGCTCTGAGTCCTTCGCTCCAGGCTGATACCTGAACGCGTCGCTGTACTCCTTGATCTCTGGATACCGCCTTGTAGACAGATGTGGGAAACCAGAGTCGAACCACGATAGGTGGGGGTACTCGCTATAGCCCAGGACGTGGCCCTCTCCGTCGAGGACAGCGCGAACCACCCCGATCGCTTCACGCGCGGCCGCCGCAGTGAGCACGAAAAGCTGTGGGTCCCTCGGTTGGTTACTCATGCGACCCGATTCTGCCGCCCTCTTAGACAATCTGCCGACCCTCCTCCGGCCGACGGCTTCTGCCTGCCTGACCTAGCGCCGGGCCGCTCCTCCGTCAACCGCACGCTGCGCGTCCATGGATGCTCGCTCGCCCTTCGGGCGTCGGTTGACCTCGTCGCTGATGCCCGTCGCTTCGACGGTCCGGCAAGCCGTCGACCAAGAAGGAGGGCGCAATGGCACTACTCGAGAAGGAGATGGTCCGCTTCGCCGAGTCGCTGAACGATTACGAGCATGTCTCGGTCACCGATATGGGTGGCTGGGGTCCGGCCGGCTACTGGGTTGTTGTGAGAGACGAGCGTTTCGGGACTCATTACGAGATCGCATCGCATTGCGACTATTGGGACTTCATAGGAGGCCTGGTCAATCACACCCAGTGCTTCTCGCTGGTGCCACTGAAGGCGGTGGCGTGATGCAGCCCGGTCAGGACTACGACATCGCGCTCCCTCGGCCGAGCTACGAGGGCTTGTACGGGACGATCTATTGCTCCCGCTGCGCGTTCTTCGGACTCGGCTACAACCACCCGGAGTGGTGCACGTGGGAATGGCTGAAGAAAACCGGCGCAGCGACCCACAGCCTCGACTTGATCGAACTAGGCGCTCTGGTAGTTGAGTCGTTCGACCCGGCCCATCCGGTGTACCGCAGCTATCCGATCCTCGTCCGACTCACGGTGGACGCCACCGACGAGGACGAAGCGAAGCTCATGATCGAGCGTGCCCTCGCCGGCCGGTTGGACTTCGACTTCGTTGCGTCGATCGAGACGGGCGGTGTTTGGTGACAAACGACAAGCTCTGCTACTGGTGTCACGAGCCGCTTCCTCCTCTCCCGGAGGATGCGAGCTACGTCGACGAGATCAACCACTACATCCATGACGAATGCCGGAGTGCGCGCGACGAGAACAACCGTCGGGTGGAAGATCTGCGCGTCGGCATTTCCGAAGGGGCGATCGACTTCATCCCCGACGCCATCCTGCGCTTTGTGCTTGACCGCATCAAGTCACAGGGTTTCTCGCGTCGTTGCCCCTGTCTCTATGACCCGGACCACGGCTTCAAGGGATACGAGACGCATTCATTCGGCAGCGACGATGACGTGGGCGACGACGACGTCCGCAACAGCGTCGAAGGTTGCGAGCTGTGCGGAGGGTCGGGTAACCACGACCCATCGCCTCAACTCCTCGAGCTCACCGATGATCAGGCGGCGGAGCGTTGGGTCGCCGAAAAGCTGCCTCGCAGCTCCGGGCCGTGCGATCTGTGGGCTGGCTTCCCCGAGGCCGGTTGGTACTACGACGCACTCGGTTACGACCGCGTCGGCAAGGGTCCAGTTCGAGGTGTGACCCTCTACAACCCGGAGCAGATGCTCGGCGGTGTCATCACGTGGAGCAAGATCGCCGACCTGTTCCGTCCTCGTGTGCAGTCGAGCCTGTTCTGAGTCATCCGGATCATCTGCGGTTCCACCCGAGCTCCCGGAGCCTCCATCGCGAGATCAGTTCCTCCTCGGTTCGTTCCAGCAGACGCCGCATCTGCGTTCGATCGAGTGGAATCTCGTCGAGAGGCTTAACCCAGTGGCGGACGTGACGTCCTTGCCGCAGTTGCTGAGCGATCAGAGCATTGACACGTTGCCGGGTCACTCCGGCATAACGAGGTCGACCGTACCTCTGACCGGGGCGGGCTTTGCCGTCGGGCGTGCGTCCTTTAGTGATCATCCAGAGCTCCTCTGTGAGCCCGACGTACAACACCCGAAGCTCATCTTGAATATCGGCTGTGAACGCATACAAGCCGGGGCCCTTTGGCACATCCCCTCTTGTAGTCCACTCGCACGCTGTCCCGTATGGGAGCTCAAGGTCGACGTCGCGGAACTCCAAGTCGAGGGCCGAGAATCCTTCTGTGTGCATAGCCTCTGCTGTGGTGGGAAATCCGGGACGCTCAGTCTCCATGACAACGACACTAGCCATAGTTTGTCGAGCTAACCGATAGAGGGCGGACGATGGCTGTGGCTACAGCTCGTAAGGCGAGGGAACCTCGGCTTCCTTCCCCGAGAAACGGATAAGGCGCCATCCGGTCCTCGCTGTGTGGAGATGGGCGAACTCGTCGGTGATGTTGTCCCTTCGAATGATCGTGCCGATGATATCGGCAAGTCGGATCTCGAAGGTCTCGTGCGATTTGTAGAACTGAATCCGAGTCTTGAACTCGTGGGTCAGCTCAACGTTGTTGCCGCCAAGGTCTTTGTGGATGAAGGTCTTGTTGAACGGATGCTCGTCGGTCCATTCTTCGATGGAAATGAGGCCGCCCTTTGTGTAGGTCGCCTGCCAGATGTGGCTACGCAGTAAGTCCTTCCAGAATCGCTTCCTGTCTTCGCTTGTTGAGAGGAAGCCTTCGTCCAACTTGAACTGCAGGTCTCCTAGCTCGCCGTCGAAACTATTGGCAGCGCTCCAACCGATAGCGAAGTTGAGTGTGTCGACGATGATGTGGCTCTGGAGTATCAATTTGAGGACGTTGGCATCGGTGATGTTCTTCCACCAGCCCAACATGTTCTCATATGTGTTCGCGATGCGACGGAACTCGTCTCCTTGGGCGCGGTAGCGCTCGATTCCCTCGACCAGATGTTCGGCCGTCCGTCGGCGCTGTTCCTGTGCAGCCTCGAAGGTTTCGGGGACAAGTTCCACGCCGAGGCATTCGTAACGCAGCGGCGGTTCCGCTTTGAGCATGACCTCGTTCACAAACGAGGAGAGTGTCTCGTCGGGCAGTGCGTGGCCCTTCACCTCACCACTCGGCCCCCTGTACTCGCTGGGGACTTGCTTCTCCCAGGAGCGCAGCAGATCTCGAAGCTCCTCACTTCGTCCTGGACGAACCACGGCCGCGGCGATGTAACCGAACTCGGTGCCCGGTGTGAACGTTCCGACGTCATCGATTCCGATGTGCATCGGCTCCTTCGTATCAGGTCCGCCATGTAGCCGACCTTCCACTGCCTCCCGGTCGACGGCCCGCATTTCGTCTAAGCGCCGGTCGTTACGGCGTCAAGGCGGGTCCGGTACCGCTTCGCTCCTTATCCTCCCCGCCGCCTTCGGCGGTCCCCTTGACGCCTCCACTCTGCCCGGCGCTTCGAGCCGACGAAAGCCGTCGACCGAGAAGGAGGCAGGACGTGGAAGAAACCATCGGCTACGAGGCTCTCTTCTCCGCCGAGGAGTGGGACGCGATCGTGACCGGCGATTTCGCGGCTCTGGACGAGGAGGTGGCCCTGGAGTTCGGGGCTACCTCTCCAGACGGGACCGAAGAGCGGACGCACGAGGTGACCGTCTACGGGCCTCCGGGACAGCACGCTGGCAACGAGGATCGTTTCGAGATCGAATGCGAGTCCTGCGGAGACATCGGAGCCGCCGACACCGAGCAGGAAGCCCAGGCGATAGCGAGGCTCCACGAGGTGTTCGTGGCGACGCTGGTCGAGAGCTGGAGCGTGGACCGATGAAGGAGACGACAACACCGGACCTCGGTGATCTCGTGATCGTGCTCCTCGCATCGACGTTGGCTGGTCTGCGGGACCGTCTGGCTGACGATGGGTTCCAGGACGCGTCGGAGCTGGCAGCGGAGTTGACCGAACGTTGCGATGACTACCTCTCGGAGATGGCCCGGTGAGTGACATCGACCGCCGTGCGGTGAAGGTTCTCCTCGCGCTCTGTGACATCGACCGCAAGGAGCTCGCCGACCGCCTCGGCTACGAGCGCAGGTACGTGAACAACGTTCTGTGTGGATCGACCCGTCCGAGTCCGGCTTTCTGCCGGGCGTTCGGTGACGCGATCGCGGAGCTGGTGTTCGGAGAGAGGTTCCGCTGCGGCCGGATGTTCCCGGCGGCACCGGTTCTCGAGCTCGTCCGGCGCCGGGCTCGGTATGCACCGCGCAAGCGAGACTTCTACTCGGACAATGGCATCAACATGAACTACATCAGCTCACGCCAGTTCCTCAGCGAGGCGGTCGTGGACCGCATCTGTTCGTCACTGGGCGTCCACCCGTCGGCGCTGTACGGCGAAGACTACGAACAGGAGGCTTCGTGAGCCTGCTCGACTCGGCCCTTGGCTACGCACACCGCGGTTGGCGCGTCTTCCCGCTGCACGGAATCGCCAACGGCGCGTGTACTTGCGGGAGGAGCGACTGCGGCAGCGCTGGCAAGCATCCGCTCGTCAGGCGCGGGTTGTACGAGGCGACGACCGACCCCGACAAGCTTCGGTCGTGGTGGCGTCGATGGCGTAGCGCCAACATCGGCATCGCCACGGGCGCCGAGTCAGGCATCGTAGTGATCGACATCGACCTTCCTGCCGCGCTGCCATCGCTAGGCCCACTCCTCGAGCACGGACTGACCCGTACCCTCACCGGTCTGACCGGCGGTGGCGGTATCCATCTCGTCTTCGGCACGAGTGACTCGGAGCTGGGTAACAGCGCGGGCCGCCTTCCGGGTATCGAAGGTGAGCTCCCCGGGATGGATCTGCGCGGCAACGGTGGCTACATCGTCGCCCCACCGAGTGTCCACATCAGCGGTCGTACCTACGAGTGGCTGTATCCGAACGCCCGGTTAGCCGTCGCTCCGGAGTGGTTGAAGCAACAGGCGTGGGCTCCTATCGAACTGGGCGATGTCGCCGCGGTGGAATTGGTCGGTGATGGGACGCCTTACGGGTTGGCGGTCCTGCGCGACGAGTTGGATCGGCTAGCCGCGGCTCAGGTTGGTGCGCGCAACCACGAATTGAACCGCTCGGCCTTCGTGCTCGCGCAGTTAGTGGCCGGTGGAGAGTTGCTGGAGGCAGCGGTTCGGCAGTCGTTGCTATCGACAGCTCTCTCGATTGGACTTGATGAGGCAGAGTCCCGCCAGACCATCGACAGCGCGTTCGACGCAGGGACCCGCTCCCCTCGTGTTGCCCCTCACCGGATGCGACGATAGGGGCGGGTGCGGGCGAGGCTCGCGGTAACCCCGCCCGCACCTCCGGAGGATCTAGGCAGGAACCGCGACCGGCTGCCCGTTCGCGGGCGCGGCGGCCGTCTGGGATTTCGGGGGGTCGACCACGACCGAGACGGTCTTGGCGCGCACCAGGACCTTGCTGACCTTCTGACCTCCGGCGGTCTCGAAGCG
>CALMBW010000023.1 GCA_937863385.1 uncultured Actinomycetes bacterium
GCCATCGTCCGACCCGATCTGGAGGCAGCGAAGAGGTGGGGCCCGAGCAGCTTTGCGGATGCGGCGTACCAGAATTCCGCATCCGACAGACCCGATCCGTTGGTTCGTGTGGCTCCCGCAAGCCAGGACGCCGTTCTCTGTGCACCTCGCCAATCCCGGCACATCTCCAGCGGGGACCAGCGGCTCGTTGCGTGCTTCGTCGAGGAGGTGGGGTCGTAGACCCACACATCCCCCCGCCGACGACGGGAGTCGATCGTGTCGCTCAGAAGGTCAGTCTTCACACTCGTGGCAAGTACCGGGCCCTGCCACTCGAGGATGGATGGGATCGCGAACCCGGTCGTCTTCATGGACTGGGTCGGGCCCAGAACGATGACGCTCTGGCGCTCCTCGGCGGCGATCAGCTTGGAACCGACGCGCCCGAGGATGAGACGAGCCCTCATCGGCCCAGGCACTACTAACGAACGGAGGTCGGAAAGTGTCGCCCAACGCGACCCGCGTTGCGACCCGGGCTCGCCGAGGAACGCGCGGACGAAGCGCCAGCCGAGGAACCCCAACATGCTGGCCGCAATCAAGAACGCAACAAGGACCGCATAGAAGAGAACCGGTCCGGGCAGCAGAGAACGCGCTGATCGTGGCCAGGCGCGGGCCGGATCTCCCGGTGATTCCACCAAGCGAACGAGAACCCGGCCCATCTGCGAAAGCGACGCATCGGGCCACTGACCCGAACTGAGGAACCCGGCGACCTGACCCGTCCCCCACAACACAAGACCGATCCCGATAAGGCTGAGGACCCCGATGAACAGGAAGTTCTCCCATCCCTCGGGTCGGGCGGGCCTCGGTTGCCGAGTGGCGTAGCTGCTCATGCGACCGTCGCTCTCACCATGCGCGAGTCGGTGTCGACCAAGGCCCGCTCGGTTGACCCAAGTCGATGCCATACGAGGAAGGAGCGTTCGCCCACCTTCCACAGCGCGATGCCGCGATCGAGCTGCGGAAGCAACGCTGCCTCGGTGTCGGTGAGACCCAGGAGATCACGAGTCGCTGCTATCTCGCCATGAGGTTGCGCGTACACGACCTTGGTCTCGGTGTCGGACAACAGCCCTCTCGCCACCCGTTCTTGCTGACTTCCCTGGGCACCGGTAGCCGATAGATCCGAGAACCGATGCATCACAGCGATGTTCTGAAGCCCCCGGGCGCGCGAGAGTTTGAAGCTCGCCTGCAACCACTTCGCGATCCCTAGGTTCGACAGGATCGCCCACGCTTCATCGACCACGAAGATCGTCTTACGTGAGCTGTCACGAGCGAGGAGACCCTGCAACCATGCGGCTGCGCAGGTCATGAGGATGCCGAGGGCATCGGAGTCATACACCGCAGAGAGGTCCAGCACCACGATCGGTGAGTCGAGATCGACCGTCGGGGATGTTTCACCGTCGAACATCCCTCTGAGGTCTCCGGACACCAGGCGGCGGAGCTCGAACGCACCTTCACGTCCCCATTCCGTCAGTGTCGATCGATCGGTTGACACGGCAGAGGCTGCGTCCCCAGTGGGATTGAGCAGGTTCTCAACGACCAGCGGGATGGTTGCCTCGCCCGCTTTCGCTACCGAGGTATCGAGGGCGCGCTCCAAAGCGGTTCTCTCTTGAGGCTTCAGTGTCCGGTCCAACGAAGCTGACGTGATCGCCTGCAGCAGGCGCAGCTGCTCCTCTTGTGCGATACGACGGTCGAGGGGGTTGAGTTTGGTCGCGCCGCCTGGAGCGAGCCTGATCGGCTCGCAGCCGCAGACACCCGTCAGCGCGCCGTATTCGCCCTTGGGGTCCATGACGACCACTCGCCGACCGAAGGTGAGTTGCCTCAAAGCGAAGCTCTTGACGAGAGCGGACTTTCCCCGGCCGAGCTGCCCCGCCACGACCATGTTGGGAGACGTGATGACGCCTTGTTCATAAAGCTCGAACGCGTCGTAGGTGAACGCTCCTCCGAAGAGGTCACGCCCGATGTATGCGCCACGGCCGCCGAATCCTCCCTCCGACACGAAGGGGTAGGCAGCCTGCAGATGCGCCGTCGTCAAGCGGTGCGCAGGAAGGCCCCTCATCGAAGGCCCCGGCACAGCGGCAAGGTGTATGTGAACGCGACATCCTGCTCGCCGCTCAGGCGCCGGATATCAAGGAATGAACGGCCCGCCGCCTCCTCGATCTCGCCGCAAGCACGCTCCAGCTCGTCAGGGTCGGGCGCGCTGACCGTTACGAAACCCGCGAATCGATAGAAGGCATGACCATCTCCGAGATCGCGCTCGTGGCTCGCGAGTGCCTCCTGCTCGCGGGACCGTCTCGCTGTTGTGACGAAGCCAGCTCGATTGCGAAGTTCTTCATCCGCGGCAGCAGAGGTCCGGGCGGATTCGACCGTACGGATCGCTTTCAGGGGGCTTATGGGCTCCATCGTCAGAGAAACCGTCCGCATCCGTTCCGTGCGAAGCATCAACGGCGCGAGGAAGTCGGGATCGGCGTCTATGCGCGGCCACTCCGCGATCCAATATGTGCGATGCCAGGCTTCATCGGACCGATACGCGGACCACGACACCTCGGTCGCCATCGGGGCCGCGTTGACGATCGACGTCCCTTCGCAATCGGGAAGCCGGCTCGCAGACTTGGCCAGGGCCTCCCGACACGATGGGTCGAAGCCCGTGCGCAGAGCACTAGCGACGAGCCGCGGGGTGAGCGCACCCTCGACGGTGACCTCGGCGCTAACCAGCTTCGTCGATAGTGCAGCCAGTTCCCTCCGAAGTAGCTCGCAGGCGCCTTCATCTCCACCCCCGGCAGCTTTCACCGCCCGGGCAGACCGGGCTGCATGGATCTGCAGCGCGACGAATGTCTCGTGCTGTTGGGTGACCGGTCCCGCCTCATCGACAACCTCCAGATAGGAGCGCGCGATGACCGAGTCCAAGGGAACCGCGATGTTGTCCTTGAGGTAGTTGCCGATCTCGTCGCCAGGGTCGGGAACGGTGCGCTCCACCCATTGCAGACGATGGACAACCCCGCCCTCGCGAGCCAGTCCCGAGAGGATGCCTGCCCAGCTCGCCAGCCGCCGCGCCTTCTCCGGGCCGTCGAGGAGGGCGAAGGACTTGCCTCTAACCGCAAGCAGTCCCGTGAATGTCCCGTTGCGTGCGTCCTTGACGATGCCGATCCGAACTCCGGAACCCGGGATGGGGTGAGCAAGGATCGTTATCCCTTTCAACACACTCGGAAACTCGGGCTGTGGCTCTAGCACAGCCGTCAGACCGTCGAGAGGACGACCCGAAACGAAACGACGACGACCCGTTATCCCAGACAACACCCACTGCCCGATGACAGGCACCCATTCGTCGAGAGCGCGACCGCCGATCGGTACGAACGCAGCGAACGCCACCACGAGTGAGATGAAGAGAGCCGCGGCGAGGGCCACGGTCGGCGCAAAGATCCGGCCTGCCATGACCACGAGCAAACCACCGGTTCCGAGGAACGCGAGCTGCGTTGCCCGCAGACCCACGAGAACACCGCGGCGCTCAAGTGGCCCGAATCGGTAGCGCGGGACGTCAGCCATGCTTGCCCCCTCCGGGTCGATCCTTCATCGGGCGGGACGCGGAGCTGTCGCTGAGACCACCGCCAGCCGGTTCCTTCTTGCTGCCGGCAGCATTCGGCTTTGCTGCATCGGAGGATCGTTCGAGCCTCCTGCCCGGCTCTTTGACAACCTTGCTGGTTGCCTTCGCCGTCCCCATCCCCGCAACTACCGCGGCGCCGGCCGGAGTTGTGGTCCCAGCTCCTGCCACTGCCATCCGCGGCGAGGATGAGCTAGCTCCTACCTTCGAGCGCATGATCGAAACAGCCTGGTTGACCGAGCCATCGGGCCGCATCGTCTGTATGGGTTTGCGGCCGACACCCTCGAGGTGGGACATCGCTGCCCCTTCAACCATCGGCATGAGTTTCAGCAGGGCCATCGGTGAGAACGCGGCCATGAGCATCAGCGCTGCTCCACCCATCACGGCACCGAAGCCCCCACCGCCTGGCTCGGCAAGTGCGGCGGTCGCCAGACTGATGATCGCGACGATCACGAACTTCGACAGGATCAGAGCGACGAGCGTCTCCACGAGCCGCCGTACCCAGCGCGACGTAGCGGGCCAGACGAGCCCGGCAAGCATCAGAGGAAGGAAGAAGACACTGACCGTCACCGCGGCAGAACGGATGAGGAGTTCGAGCCACACGAAGAACGCTCCGATGATGAGGAACAAGGCCCCGAAGAAGATGGCGAAGGACGGAGCGGTCGGTGCGACACCTCCTGTCGTGCCTAGCCCCTTACCGACCGAATCGAATATCTGCGAGACGTCGCCAGCGATGTTGTCCGCAACCGCCGCGCTCATCGAGTCCGTAATCGCGAGCAAAGTCTGGGTGAGGAACACCGCGACGAAGGTCCCCAATATCGCCACCGGGAGGTAGACGAAGAACGAGCGGAGCAGTTGCGAG
>CALMBW010000024.1 GCA_937863385.1 uncultured Actinomycetes bacterium
CAGAGGGACCAACGGAACCGTGATCTGGTATCGGCCCGACGGCCGTGAATATCTGCCGGGCCCGGAACCACCCGATCGGTTGGCCCTAGAGAACTTTATAGATGATGGCGTCGCCTTGGCCGCCGCCGCCGCATAGGGCTGCTGCACCGATGCCACCGCCGCGTCGCTTGAGTTCGTTCAATAGCGTCACGGTGATACGGGCTCCCGTGCACCCGATGGGGTGGCCCAGTGCTACCGCTCCCCCGTTGACGTTGACCTTGTCGGCGGCGGCGTCATCGCCGTTGTAAAGCATGCGGGTGGCGTGCAGCGACACCGCAGCGAAAGCTTCATTGATCTCGAGTAGATCGACATCATTGGGAGACATCCCCGCTTTCTTCAGCGCCGACTGGATGGCGAGAGCCGGGACCGTGTGGAGGTAGGGAGGCGCGTCCGCGCTCATACCATGGGCAAGGATCTCGGCGATCGGCTCGATCCCAAGTTCCTCGGCGCGCTGAGCACTCATAACGACGACCGCGGCCCCCCCGTTGCTGATCTGCGAAGCGTTGCCTGCGGTGATGGTTCCGTCCGATTGGAACACCGGCTTCAGCTTGCCCAACGATTCGGCCGTGGTTCCCGGGCGGATGCCCTCGTCGGTATCGAAAACGACGGGATCCCCCTTGCGCTGGGGGATCTCGAACGAGGCGATCTCGTCCTTGAAACGACCGGCCTCGGTGGCCTCTTGAGCACGCTGGTGGCTGCGTGCGGACCACTCGTCCTGATCGGCGCGGGAGATCTCGAACTCTTTGTTGACGGTGTCGGACTGGTCGCCCATGTGCACATGGTTGAAGGCATCCCAGAGACCATCGTGGATCATCGAGTCGATCAACTTGCCATCACCCATCCGGTACCCGGTGCGGGCTTTCGGCAACAGGTAGGGAGCCTGATCCATCGATTCCATCCCGCCGGCCACCACTGCCGAGACTTCGCCGGCACGGATCATCTGGTCTGCCATCGCGATCGCATTGAGACCGGACAGGCACACCTTGTTGATGGTGATGGCGGGAACCTCTTTCGGGATACCACCCTTCAACGCGGCTTGGCGCGCGGTGATCTGACCCGCACCCGCCTGGAGGACCTGGCCCATGATCACGTAGTCGATCTGGTCACCGGAAACGCCGGCCCGTTCGAGGGTGGCTTCGATGGCACGGGCACCGAGGTCGACGGCGGGCGTGCCTGCAACGGCACCTCCGAACTTGCCGATCGCGGTGCGGGCGGTCGAAACGATCACGGTTGGGGAGTTGGAAGCCATAGGAGCGACTCCTTTCGAGGCTCTTGTTTTGCCTACACGTTACCCGCGTCCCCTCCCAAGGGTGGACGGATGAAGCCTTAGGGTGGGCAGCATGTTGAACAAGGTCGAACACATCGCACTTGCCGTAGCCGATCTGGAAGCGGCCATCGATCACTACTCGAAGATCTGGGGGCTCGAAGTCGAGCATCGTGAGCGCGTCGAAGATCAGGGTGTCGACGAAGCCATGCTGCCGATCGGAGACACATACCTCCAGCTGCTCGGTCCCACCAGTCCAGATTCAACGGTTGGAAAGTTCATCGAGAGGCGAGGCGAGGGTCTGCACCACATCGCCTACGAGGTCGATGACCTGGAAGCGAGCCTTGCCGACCTGAAGAGCAAGGGAGTTCCTTTGATCGACGAGGCCCCCCGCAAGGGGGGCCGCGGTCACATGGTCGCCTTCGTCCATCCCAAGGGCAACCACGGGCTGCTTGTCGAGTTGATCCAGGCATCCGATCACTGACCTTGACCAAACCTCCGCCCAAGTGAGTTCGTCCGGGATCGCCGAAGCGCCCTCTCCGATGCAGCGCCCGGAGTTCCGCAAGCTGCTCGCCATCTCCGTAACCGTCGCTCTCGGATTCGGGATGGTCATCCCGGTGTTCCCTTTGTATGCGAAGAGTTTCGGCGTCTCCCTGGCGGCGGTGGGGCTCGTGCAGCTCGTTTTTGGCCTTACCCGCTTCTCGTTCGGTTTGGTCGGGGGTCTGGTCGTCGATCGCTTCGGCGAGCGCTTCTGCACCATGGCAGGCCTGTTGATCGTCTCCGCTTCTTCCTATGCGGCGGGCTTCTCGGACACCTTCGTGCAGTTCGTGTTCGCACGGGGGTTCGGCGGAGCGGGGTCCGCACTGTTCATCGCCGGACTGCAGAACCGCATCCTTCGCATCATCGAGCCTAGTGCCATGGGTCGCGCGACGGGAGCGTTCCGGTCGAGCTTCCTCGTCGGGATCGGAGCGGGGCCGCTGCTCGGGGGACTCGTGGCCAAGCATTTCGGGCTCGCAGCTCCGTTCCACTTCTATGCCACCGGCCTCTTGGTCGCCACGGTCATCGCCTACATCGTGATGGGCTCCCGGATCGCGCCAGAGGTTCTAGCCGAAGAAGGCGCCGATGTTGCAGTGACGCCACCTCGTCGTTCGCCGATGGAAGCTCTGCGCACCGCCCGCCCACTGCTCAAAGACTTCCGCTTCGTCGTGGCTCTGCTGTCCACCTTCGTCGCATGGTGGACGATCTCGGGACCGGCCCAGGTCGTTGCAGCCCTCTTCGCGGAGGACCGACTCGGTCTCTCCGAGGATCAGATCGGCCTAGCCGTGACACTGCTTTCGATCGGCGAGATCGTCGTCTTGGTTTTCGCCGGCAAGGCTTCGGACCGCTACGGCCGGCGGGCGGTGCTCGTCCCCTCACTGCTGGTGGCGACAGCCGGAACCGTTGCTCTGGGTCAGATCGAACCCGCTCCCCTTCTGTACTTCCCCTTGTCGATCTTGATCGGCGCCTCTATCGCGGCCGGAAGCACCGCATCCGGCGGGCTGATGGCCGATGCTTTGCCTCCGGGAGGATCAGGTGCCGCCGTCGGGGTGAACCAGATGGCAGGGGACCTGGGCTATCTGATCGCGCCGATCTCGATCCTGTGGGTCGCAGAGTCGAGCGGGTTCCCCTTGGCCTACCTCCTTGGAGCGATCCCGGCCGCAGCTTGCCTGGTGGTCGCAGCGAAACTCCCACGGGGCAGCACCCGAAGCCCGTCCCCCTCGGGTAGCGTGACGGCATGACCAGTTACGAAGGGTCGGGGGTACGCGGGCAAGGCGACGCTCTTTCCTCGGTGGTGCGGCACCTAGGTCCAACGATGTCACTACCAGGTTTGGGATCGCTCACGACATTCGGCCAATACGCCAGCGTCATCAAGCTGAACGACGAGCTTGCCATCGCCTTCTCCACCGACGGGGTGGGATCCAAGACATTGATCGCCTCGCGCATGGATCGCTACGACACGATCGGCTTCGACTGTGTCGCGATGAACGTCAACGACATCCTCTGCGTCGGAGCGAAGCCGATCGCGATGGTGGACTACCTCGGAGTGCATACCTTGGACTCACGCATCGCAGATGAGATCCTTCGCGGTCTGGGAGCCGCTGCGAAGGAAGCGTCGATCTCGATCCCGGGAGGCGAGTTGGCCCAACTGCCCGAGGTCATCGGCTCCAACGGTAAAGACCCAGGAGACCCGACTGCTTTCGACCTCGTCGGTGCTTGCATCGGCACGCTGCATCCCGACGAGCTCGTGCTTGGGGCCGATGTCGCTCCGGGAGATGCGCTGATCGGCATCGGGTCGTCGGGCATACACAGCAACGGCCTAACGCTGGCCCGGCGCGTGTTGTTCGATCGGGCAGGGTTGGGCCTCAACGACCGGGTTGACGGATCGGACCGGACCTTGGGCGAAGAGCTACTGGAGCCGACCGAGATCTACGTGCGCGCCATCACCTCGTTGTGGGATCGCGGCATCCGCCCTCGCGGCATGGCGCACATCACGAGCGACGGTTTCGCCAACCTCTGCAGACTCGAAGCCAAGGTGGGCTATCTCGTCACGGAGCTTCCGGAGCCTCACGCGATCTTCCGGCTGATCCAGAACGCTGGTGATATCGGAGATGACGAGATGTACCGGGTCTTCAACATGGGAGTTGGGTTCGTCACCGTCGTGGGTGATGACGAGAAGGACCGAACCCTTGAAGCTTTGATCGGCGCCGGTTACCACGCCTTCCTATTGGGCGAGGTGGATGACCGCGCAGGCGAAGTTACGTTAGAACCGGTCGGCCTTGTGGGTCGCATGGAAGACGGAGAGAGCAGCTTCAGGTCCTTATAGGGACGCTATCCGCCGTCACCTTCCGATGCGCCCAAGGGGAGCTCCCCAACCGGCGTGTTGTCGGTGCCCTGCTTGTCGTCGGACGGCGACGGCTCGGGCGAAGGCGATGGGCCATCCTCCGGTGTGGGCTCCGATTGAGGTTGCGCTTCTGCTTCGGTCTCCTGTTCACCTTCTGAGCCGGCGTCCGGCTCCGAAGTTGCCGCTTCCTCTGAGGACTCCATGGCTTCTTCTTCGGCTGCGGACAAGATCCGCGACGTGACATCTTTCACGTCCCCCTCAGCGCTTGCTACCGCCGAAAGCACGACCTCTTGAACGCGCGCCACGAGGTCCATCGGAAGGTGCTTGGCGAGGAACTCACGCAGCCCTTCGCTGTCTGCTTGCGCCGCAAGCTGAGAGAACTCGCGTAGCTCAGAACGTGTCAGTTTGAGTCGAACGCCGGGAACGATCTCTACGCTACGCACCACCCTCTTCGCGCTGCCGATCTTGAGCGGAGCTTGAGCCACGTCAGCGACGGGAGCACGCACCGCCGGATCATCACCAGTGAAGTGACGAGCCAACACCACCCCAAACGCAGAAAAGATGAACATGCTGCCCGACAAGAACGCCGTCGCTACGGATCTCACGATCTTCAAGCGGCTGATCTGGCGGCGGCGGGAGGCGTCTGCTGCCTTCACTTCGTTGACCGTTTCGATCAGCGCTGCCTCTTCCGTGCGGACTTCCCGAGCCGCTTCCTCCATCAGACGGTTGGCCTCATCGATCTCGCCGGCGCGCATCATGGTGGCGCTCAGCGACATGGTCTCGTCCACCACCCGCTTGGTCCGGCGTGTGTAGATGGAGGCCGATCTAGCCAGCTCGAACCGAGCCCATTCTTTGGCGGCGCGATCCGCAGCCGACAGCTCGTCGAGCTGACGGTCGAGTTCCTTCAGGGCGCGAACCGGGCGGAGCTTCATGCTCTTGTGGTTCTCCCAACCCGGGGTGTTCCCTTCACCCGTTCGGGGCAGATTTGTCCGTATTTCCAGGCGGTGTTTAGGCCCGACTGGCCGATGGGTGTCCCGGGATGGCGTCGGTGGGGTACGACAGCCGGGCTGGCCCCTACAATCGCTGCACCATGGCCATGAAAGAAGAGAACCCCAAGCGCACGTTGGACCTGAAGATCGAGGAGCTCGAGGCCCTCAAGAGCGAGGCTCGCCTTGCTGGCGGGGAACAAGCTATCGCCAAGCAGCACGACCGCGGCAAGCTCACGGCTCGTGAGCGGATCGAACACCTCTTGGACAAGGACTCGTTCGTCGAAACCGACATGCTCGTCCGCCACCGAAGTCATGGGTTCGGGATCGAGAACAAGCGCCCCTTATCCGACGCCGTGGTGACGGGATGGGGAACCATCGATGGGCGAAAGGTGTTCGTGTTCGCTCAAGATTTCACCGTCTTCGGGGGCAGCCTCGGAGAAGTCATGGGAGAGAAGATCTGCAAGATCATGGACCTTGCCCTCGAAACCGGTGCCCCGGTGATCGGCCTGAATGACTCCGGGGGCGCTCGCATCCAGGAGGGCGCGGCGAGTCTGGCCGGTTACGGCTACATCTTCGACCGCAACGTCCGGTCGTCTGGAGTGATCCCACAGATCTCGGCGATCATGGGCCCCTGCGCGGGCGGAGCGGTTTACTCCCCCGCCATGACCGACATCACGTTCATGGTCGACGAGACCTCGCACATGTTCATCACCGGACCCGAGGTCATCAAAGCTGTTACGGGTGAAACGGTCACTCAAGAAGAACTAGGTGGCGCTATGAGCCACGCCAGCAAATCCGGGGTTGCCCACGTCGTAGCGAGCAACGACGAAGATTGCCTCGATCGCATCCGTTACCTGATGAGCTTCTTGCCGTCGAACAACTTCGAGTCACCGCCCTACTTCTCTCCGACCGACGACCCCGCTCGATCTTGCGACTCGCTCAACGACCTGATGCCGGATTCACCGAACATCCCTTACGACATGCATGCTGTCATCAAAGAGGTATTCGACGATGGCGAGTTCTTCGAGGTCCACGAGCATTGGGCACAGAACATCATCGTTGGGTTCTCACGACTGAATGGGCACCCCGTGGGTATCGTTGCCAACCAGCCCCAGGTTCTGGCCGGATGCCTCGACATCGAGTCTTCGACCAAGGGGGCTCGGTTCGTCCGGTTCTGCGACGCGTTCAACATCCCGCTCGTCACGTTCGTTGACGTGCCAGGGTTCCTTCCGGGGACCGAGCAGGAGTACGGGGGCATCATCCGTCATGGCGCGAAGCTGCTCTATGCCTTCAGCGAGGCCACCGTCCCCCGGTTAACCGTGATCACTCGCAAGGCTTACGGCGGTGCCTACGTGGTCATGAACTCCAAGCACATCCGTTCGGACATGTCGTTCGCGTGGCCATCTGCACAGATCGCGGTCATGGGGGCCGAGGGCGCGGTCAACATCATCCACCGCAAGGAGATCGCGGGGGCCGACGACGCCGAGTCCAAGCGCAAGGAACTGATCGACGACTACACCGAGAAGTTCAGTAACCCCTACATCGCGGCCGAGCGCGGGTATATCGACGCGGTGATCGAGCCTACGGACACGCGCCGCAAGCTTGGACAGGCGCTGGACATGTTGCGCTCCAAGCGCGAGTCGATGCCCCAACGAAAGCACGGGAACATCCCCTTGTGAGCCAGAGCGACTTCCACTCGAAGCACACGCCCAGGCTCGAGATCGTTTCGCTGAAGGGCGCGCCAACTCGAGACGAGCGCGCCGCCCTCGAAGCAGCGTTGGTTCGGATGGTCGAGGAGGAACGACGGATCCGAGCGGCATCGGTATGGCGGCGTGCGTCGCGTGCCCAGGGGCGCCGCTTAGGGATGCACGACTACAAAGATCGATTCACGCCCGACGATTCCTGGCGGCTGTCGGCCCGCTTCCCAGCCGGGGGCCGCGAGTATCCAGGGCTCAACGGCCGCGGAGACGCCAAGTAGGTGCCTGTTCGGCGATGCTGCCTAGCCGGACATGGTCAGGCCACCGCTGACCGATAGGACCTGCCCAGTTACGAAACGCGCTTCTTCGTTGGCGAAATAGGACACCGCGTCGGCAACCTCCTCTGGCGCCACCATGCGCTTGAAGGGCGTCACCATCACCAGGAGATCCATCATCTTCTCGCCCAACTGATCCTGCCTGATGCCTTCGG
Source organism: uncultured Actinomycetes bacterium (assembly GCA_937863385.1). GTDB lineage: Bacteria > Actinomycetota > CADDZG01 > CADDZG01 > WHSQ01 > CALMBW01. The sequence goes on from CALMBW010000024.1 coordinate 7,361, forward strand.
TCATCGGGGTCTCGGCAGGGCCCGGACACACCGCATTCACGGTCACTCTGTCGCGCGCCAGCTCGCGTGCCATCGACTTGGTAAACGCGATGACTGCCCCCTTCGTGGCTGCATAGACGGCCTCACCCATAGAACCAACGCGTCCGGCATCCGAGGCGATGTTCACGATCCGTCCGAAACCCGTTTCGCGGCATCTCTGGGCGATCGTCGGTGCGATCACATGGGTGCAGTTGAGTACGCCCTTGAGATTCACTTCGATCAGGTCGTCCCAGAGTTGGGGCTGCGTGTTCAGAAAGAAGTCGGGGCGGTCGAAACCTGCGTTGTTGACCAACACGTCCACCACGTCCAACTCCGAGAGAGCTCCTTCGATGGAAGCCCGGTCCGTGACGTCACAGCGCAAGAAGCGCGCCTGTCCACCTGATTCGGCGATCTCGGCAACCACCTTCTCGCCACCGGTTTCGTCGATATCCGTGACGGCGACATCGAACCCGTCGGCCGCTAGACGGTGAGCGATGGAGCGGCCGAGCCCGGACCCGGCCCCCGTTACGAGCGCGATCTTCCTATCCATCCAAAGAGACTACTTCCGAAGTCTCTTTGGACGTCTAGCGCGAGTTGCGGAACACCGCAAGCATGTGGCGGAGGCCCACCGGCATCCAGGCACCGCGCCGAGCGAAAGCATCAAGCATCCCGCCGGTCGACGCTGGGTCTCGCGCTATCGCCCCCGAGGACCACGATGTCGACGGTGTGAGTGGCAAGACGGTGGAAGGCGAGGGTTCTGGCTGAGGCGCTTCACCCGGATCACCACCCGGTAGCAACACCAGCGCGGAAGACACCCCTCGCTCGACCCTGGTGCCGTCGTCGAGACGGTCGCTGGGACGGTTCACCAAGGATCCGTTCAAAGCGAGTGCCGTAGACCCGCCGCCGTCCAGGTTCAACGCGTAATCCGCACCAAGGCTGTAGAAGAGCTCTGCGAACTCGCGCAAAGTCATGCCGACCGAGTAGCCGGGTTGCCTTCCGTCAACGGTCGCCAAGATCACCGTGCCATCGGGCGTGGTGCCGACCCCGGAGCGCGGATGTCTTGAGCAGAACGATCCGCAGCCATCGACGTTCTTGCTGACTATCTGCCCGGCTTCGATCAAGCTGGGGTTGCCCCCGATGGCGTCGAGCACGCGCGGCCATGTCATCGACCAACCCACCGTCACTTCCTCGTTCACCGTCATGGAAGCCAACGCCAACGCGTACTGAGAGTCCAGGGTTGATGCCAGGATCACCCCACCGCGCGGCCTCAGTGAGCGCCCTCCACACTCGACCCGCTCGACGATGAAGTCCTGCTCAACGCCAGCTTCTGCCGCGGTGTACGGAGGTTCGACCGGCTGCAGCCGAACGAGGCAATGGCCGGCCGGAGCAGGTGCGGCCGACCCTCCCTGGAAAGTGAACAGCCGCACTTCGGAGGGGTCGAGCGGTGTGTCTGAGAAGTTGACGAGCGAGATGGGGTAGGTCGTTCCGCCATTCGCCTCGTACGCCCAGCCCGTTACCTCCGGATGTCCGATGTATGTACCCGATCCATCCCAGGTCGTTGCGAAGTTGCGGCCCCAGGACAATGGCGTTTGAGCGAGGTAGCCATCGGACGCGAAGGTGAACACGGGCCGCCCATCGCTGCGAGCAAAATCGCCATTGATCGCGGCGATCGCGCCCGTCCGTTGCGCCATCGAAGACGTCGTCTCGAACTTGGGGAGCTTGTCGTTGGCCAGCACCGTGTCCAACGTTCCGGGTGCCGAGGGATCGATCGTGACGTATCTGATCCGGAATGGTCCGCTCGCGTCGCGCACCACCGTATAGGTGACACCAGTAGCGATCGCGGTAGTGCGCTCGCGGTATCGCCTGGCGGCTGTGGTTTGCGTGGTAACACTCGCAAGAGCGAAGCAAGCTAGGAGGACTAACGCGGTTCGCCTTTTGGTCATCATGAGCATCTCTGTATAAACGCAACTACGGCCCCCGGGTTCCGGGGGCCGTAGTTTTGAGGCTGTTTAAGCTCGCGTGCTCTTGATCACCTTCGTTTGGTCTTGATCACCTTGGGCCTGGAGTGCCCGTTCTGGTGAACGGTGTCTTGCTTCGGCCAGGCAGCGTCGAAGACTGCCGTCTTCCAGTTAGCGATCTGATAGAAGATCGCCCGGCAATCGTCATCGAGGAGCTTCGTGTCCACCTTGACGGCCCGGCTCTTGTACACCCGGCGGAGCTTGATCCGGGTTCCGGCCTTGCCGTCACACGGCTCGAGGCGAGCCGTCAGCTTGACCTCCGTGCCCCGCTTGACGGTCTTGCGGCTGGTCTTCAGGCCCACGAAGGGCTTGACCAAGACGGGCTCGGCCGACGAAGCAACCTGAGCACAGTTCTTGGGGTCGTCCTTGGCGATGAAGGCTACCCACTGGGCGTTGTAGTCAGCCGTCACGTCGTAGCTGAAACTTCCGTTGGCGTCGGTCTCGACGGTGGCGATGTCAACGAACTTCTCGCCACCCCCAACCTTGTCACGACGGATCGTGACTGGAACGCCCTCGATGCAGGGGCGAGGGGTCTCGAACTCGGTAGCGGGGGTAACGGAACCGGACAGGTTGAAGACCCGGTCGTAGGTCACGATGCCCTTGGAAGGCGTCAGGGTCACGTCGCGTGGGTATCCGCCCACAGGTACCTCATCGCCTGCGCACTCGACCTTCGCCTCCGAGTGCCCGACCACGATGTCCTCGGTAGGCGTCTGGATGTGAAGTGCATTGACCCACACGTGATCGGCACCGTCGGTCACCGAGTTCGTCTCCGGATCCCAGTTCGTCTCCCAGAAGGTGACGGTATCCGCCTGCGTCAGGCCGAAACCGGCCGGGTCAAGGGGTTGGTTCGGCCGGCTCGTGTCTCCCACCAGCCCTCCGGTCACGTCTCCGAAGGTCGTCGCGGTTGCATACTCGGGCGCCGCCCCAACGCAGCGTCCGACCGCCTCGGAGTAGAGCTCCGTGAAGATAAAGGCGTTCACAGACTTCACGAACCCGCGGGCGTTCCACAGATCGATCGGAGCCTGGCAGGTAGCCGGAGGTTGACCACCCTCGGGAACCTCGGCGTCGCCGTACTCCTCGCACTTGGGGTTGGTGTTGGGATCTTCCGGCACCGCTGTGCCCGTCGGTGTCAGACAGAAGTCATCGACGCCGTAGCCCTGCGGAGCGTTAGCGGTCTGACGGGGAGGCTCTTGCCCCTCAGGGGGAGGCTCTTGCCCCAACGCCTGACGGCGGGCCTCATCCATCGTGGCCTGCAGGTTGGCGGCAACGCCACCCTGCATACAAGCATCGGCTGTGGTCTCAAGGATCTCGACCATGTCGATGAAATCGACCTGGGTGTTCTGGTCATGCTGCGATGTGTTGGGCGGCACCGCCGCGACGGCTTCTGGTGATTTCTGGTCGTTGAGGACCTCTGCTCCGTAGGCTGAGCCCTTGGCGGAGACCAACTCATCGGCCGCCGGGGCCGGCGCCACGGCGAGCACCGAACCGATCAGGGCGATAGCCATCACTACCGTCCACCGGGCCGGGCCTCTGTTCCGCTGCTTGCTCATCTCGATACCCCCTGTGGTTGCGGATTCACTGTAAGTAGTTATCAGTAACGATTGCCCAGGTTCTACCTGTCACAAACTGGACAAACGAAAAAAGCTCAAGTCGGTCGCGCTCCGGCCGATATGTCCGGTATGAGCTATCCGGTCGACCCAAAGTACGTATGTCCTACGACCTTTGACCTCCCTAACGTCACTTCTATGGGTCGAAGTGCGTTTCCTGCATACATCCGCCGATTTGCCACCTTAGTCTTTTCGGTCGTGTTGCTGATGTGGCCACTGAGGCCCGTCGAGGCAGGTCAAAGCTGCACGAAACGAGGGACCAACGGTAACGACGTCCTCGTGGGAACAGCGGGACGTGACGTCCTTTGTGGCTTAGGGGGCAACGATCGTCTCATCGGGCTCGACGGCAACGATGTGCTGCTGGGGGGGCCCGGCAACGACTACCTCACCGCCGGCACCGGCGACGACAACGTCAAGGGCGAGGATGGCAACGACTACATCCTGGTCGGGACCGGTACAGATAAAGCCGACGGCGGCGCAGGGCACGACTTCGTCGCGGCCCCAGGCCAAACGGGAAATAACACGTTGGGCGGAGGCTCCGGCAACGACTACATCTTCGGCGGTGAGGACAACGACACCCTCGCCGGGGGGACCGGAAACGATCTGCTCGACGGAGGAGGCGGAAACGATCGCCTCGACGGCGGTGACGGAGTGGATTCGGTAGAGGGCGATGAAGGCGACGACAAGGTCAAGGGCGGCGCTGGCGATGACACCGTCACCGGTGGGCTAGGAGATGACACCGTCGAGGGCGGTACCGGCAACGATTCGGTCAACGGACTCGATGGGAACGATCAGTTGCTCGGTGGCGACGGTGATGACCGAGTCTTGGGGATGCTCGGTAACGACGACATCTTCGGGGGCCCGGGTAACGACGTATTGATGGGCCAAACGGGCGAGGACACGATCCGAGGAGAAGCAGACAACGATCTGCTCGACGGTGGAACCGAGCTCGATCGCCTGTTCGGTGATGACGGTGACGACAACATGGCCGGCGGGAAAGGCGACGACATCATGCAAGGGGGTCCCGGCAATGACGTCCTTGCGGGCCAAGAATCTTTCGATGATCTCTCCGGCGGTGACGGCAACGACTCGTTGTTCGGAGACGGTGGCAACGACGATCTCGAAGGTGGTCCCGGAGATGACACTCTCCTGGGAGGCGAGAACAGTGACTCGCTGATCGGCGGGACCGGTGTGAACATCTGTTCCAACGAAGGCGATATGCAGGACTGCACCTCGGTCGCCATCGATGTCTTCTTGCCTGGGATCGTCGATGGGGTCAACTGCGACCTCGTGGGAACGCCCGGCGACGACTACATCGTTGGGACGGGAACGGGCGACATCATCTGTGGTGGTGGAGGCAACGACGTGCTGGATGGCGCCGGGGGAACAGATCAGCTCTACGGCGGGGAAGGCAATGACGTCATCTCGGACCTGGGGGGTCAGGACGAGATCCATGGAGGCAACGGCGACGACATGCTCTTTGGTGGAGATGACAACGACAGCATGTTCGGCGACGCTGGGAACGACTACTTCGACGGTGGTCCCGGCAACGATGACGCCAGCGGCGGCGAGGGCGACGACACCATCTTCCTGAACAAGGGCGACGATCAAGGCTCGGGCGGCATCGGTAACGACTTCATCTACGGCGAGACCGAAGACGACCAACTCTCGGGCGATGCCGGCAACGACTTCATCGACGGTGGGGGCAGCGACGACAGCATCGGGGGTGGAGATGGCAACGACATCCTCGAGGGCAACATCGGCAAGGACACCCTCAACGGTGGTGGCGACGACGACCTGCTCCTAGGCAACGACTCCGATGACAAGACGTTCGGCGATGCTGGCAACGACGCCGTGATCGGGGGGCCGGGTAACGACACCGTCAACGGCGGCGACGGAAACGATGCCGTGATCGGCGGGTTCGGCAAGGACAAGCGCCAAACCGGTTCCGGCAAGGACGCCTGCCCGGTAGCTCCCGGCGAAACCTGTTCTTAGGGAGGGTCCGTAGTTAGCGGGCGTAGTCGTAGAAACCGCGGCCCGACTTGCGGCCCAAGTAACCGGCCCGCACCATGTGCTCCAGCAGCGGGGCGGGTGCGTAGCGCCTCTCCCTGAACTCTTCGTGCAACGAATCGAGGATGGCGTGAGTCACGTCAAGACCGACGATATCCATCAGTTCGAACGGGCCCATCGGGTGCCCACAACCGAGTTTCATCGCTGCATCGATGTCCTCAGGACTGCCGTATCCCTCCTCATGCATGCGCACAGCGTCGTTCAGATACGGGAACAACAGGAAGTTGACGATGAAACCGGCGCGGTCCCGGCACTGCACCGGGTGCTTGCCGATGGCATCGATCCACGAAGTGCACGTTTCGACGACGTTTTGGGTCGTAGCGACCGTACGCACCACTTCGACCAGCTTCATGATGGGAGCCGGGTTGAAGAAGTGCAGCCCCAGAACCTTGTCGGGGCGTCCCGTGACGGCGGCCAGGTCAACCACGGACAACGACGACGTCGTAGTTGCCAGAACGCATTCGGGCTTCGTGGCGCGGTCTAGCTCTTCGAAGATCGTGGTCTTGATAGCAAGGTCTTCGGCTACCGCCTCGACGACGACATCGCACTCGGCTAGGTCGGAGAACTCGAGCGTCGTCGTGATGCGGCCAAGGATCTCATCGGCGTTGGCTTGATCCAGCTTGCCGCGTGACACAGCCTTATCGAGAGACTTCTGCACCGCAGCTTTGGCTTTCTTGATCGAGGCTTCGCTGCGTCCTCGAAGGATCACCTCGTTGCCCGCTTTCGCTGCAACCTCGGCGATACCCGAGGCCATAAGTCCCGTGCCGACCACACCGATCGTCGAGAAAGGACTCCCGGTCACTCCTCCATCCGGGGTGACGCCGTCGACGATCTTCGGAGATTCAGGATGTTCGTATCGATAGAACCCACGGCCACTCTTGCGACCCAGGTATCCGGCAACCACGTACTGTTTGAGCAGGGGCGCCGGCGCGTCCTGGTCGTCACGGAACTGTCGCCACAGCGCCTCACAGATCTCGTAGCTGGAATCGAGACCGATCAGATCCAGCAGTTCCAATGGCCCCATCGGGTGTCCGCATCCAAGCTTCATGGACGCGTCGATGTCTTCGCGTGACGCGTAGCCCTGGTCGTACATGCGCGTGGCCGAGTTCAGATAGGGAAAGAGCAAGAGGTTCGCGATGAACCCGGCCCGGTCGCGGCACGCCACCGCCGTCTTCCCTAAACCCTCAGCGAACAGCTTCGCCGACTCCAAGACTTCGGGGTCGGTCGCAACCGTGTGCACCAGCTCCACCAACTTCATCACCTGAGCCGGGTTGAAGAAATGGAAACCGACCACACGGTCGGGGCGCTTGGTCGCAACCGCCATATCGATCACAGGAAGAGACGAAGTGTTAGTAGCAAAGATCGTTTCGGGGCCTGCGACCTCGTCGAGGGCGGCGAAGACTTCCTTCTTGAGGTCGAGATGCTCTGGGACGGCCTCGATGATCAGGTCACATCCGCCCAGATCGGCCAACGAGGTGGTCGTAGCGATCCGAGCGATCAGGGCATCTGCCTCCGCACGGTCGGACTTCCCTCGCTCCACCGCGCGATCGACACTGCGCTGGATGCGCTCCTTGCCATGTTCGAGCGCGACATCGCTGATCTCGTGCACGACAACGTCGAATCCGGCGCGGGCCACGATCTCGCAGATGCCCGAGCCCATCGTCCCGCAACCGACCACGCCGACCTTGCGGATCTCCACCTGTGTGACTCCTTGGATAGACGTACGAAAGAAGGGGCAAGCCTAAGCCGTAGCATTGGGGCATGACCCCACGCGAGAGGGACCGGCCGTGGATGTTCCGCACCTATGCGGGATACGCCACGCCCGAAGCCACCAACGCCCGCTTCCGCTCCAACCTGGCCAAAGGACAGACGGGCCTTTCCGTCGCCTTCGATCTGCCTACCCAGACGGGATACGACTCCGACCACGAGATGTCCCGGGGGGAAGTAGGCAAGGTCGGCGTCCCGATCGGCCATCTAGCCGACATGCAAGCGGTCTTCGACGGCATCCCGGTGCGGGAGATGAACACGTCGATGACGATCAACGCGACGGCGGTGTGGCTGCTGGCTCTCTACGTGGCTACCGCCGACAGCCAAGGGGCCGACCGCGCCTCACTGGCCGGAACGACACAGAACGACATCCTCAAGGAGTACCTGAGCCGAGGAACCCACATCTTTCCTCCCGACCACTCGATGCGCCTCACCACCGATCTGATCACCTGGACGTTGAACGAAGTACCGAAGTGGAATCCGATCAACGTTTGCAGCTACCACCTGCAGGAAGCTGGTGCCGGTCCCGTGCTCGAGGTCGCTTACGCGTTGGCCAACGCGATCGCCGTGCTTGATGCCACGAAGGCCACTGGTCGCGTTCCGGAAGCCGACTTCGGACGACTGGTCGGGCGGATCTCATTCTTCTGCAACGCCGGCATCCGGTTCGTCGAGGAGACGTGCAAGATGCGGGCGTTCAATCTGCTCTGGGATCAGATCACCAAGGAGCGCTACGGCGTCGATGAAGACAAGTTCCGTCGCTTCCGGTACGGCGTCCAGGTGAACTCACTGGGACTGACCGCCGTTCAGCCAGAGAACAACGTCTACCGGATCTTCTTGGAGATGCTGGCCGTAACCCAATCCAAGTCGGCCCGGGCACGTGCCGTTCAGCTCCCCGCGTGGAACGAAGCCCTAGGTCTGCCTCGCGCTTGGGATCAACAATGGTCACTACGCGCGCAGCAGATCCTTGCCCTCGAGTCTGATCTGCTCGAGTACGGCGACATCTTCGAGGGAAGCCGGGTTGTCGAGGAAGTAACCGACCAGATCGCCACCGAAGCAAGAGAGGAACTAGATCGAGTGCTCGAAGCCGGCGGTTCGGTCGAAGCGCTCGGCTACATGAAAGAGCGATTGGTCGCTGCACATGCACAACGTCGTCGCTCGATCGAGGCCGGGGAAAGCATCGTGGTCGGACTCAACGAGTATACGACGACCGAACCTTCGCCCCTGGTCGACGGTCTGGACTCATCTGCCTTCGAGAAGGTGGACCCGGCTGCCGAACAGGATCAGATCGATCGCCTGCAGCGCCATCGGAAAGATCGTGACGATGCGGCTGTCACCGCAGGACTCGACGAACTCAGGCGAGCGGCTTCGTCGGGCGACAACCTCATGGAAGCGTCGATCGCTGCGGCCCACGCCGGCGTGACCACCGGTGAATGGGCCGATGCCCTGCGGGAGGTCTTCGGTGAGTACCGGGCGCCGACGGGAACCGGCACGTCGGTAAGCGGGTCTGTGGTCCCGGGCATGGAAGACACGCGTGCCAAGGTCAACGCCGCGGCCGCGCGCCTGGGCGTAACCAGGTTACGGATGCTGGTGGCCAAGCCCGGCCTGGATGGCCATAGCAACGCCGCCGAGCAGGTAGCGGTTAGGGCCCGAGACGCAGGGTTCGAGGTCGTGTACCAAGGCATCCGACTGACGCCCGAGCAGATCGCGCTGGCGGCGGTCGACGAAGACGTCCACATAGTTGGGCTCTCGATACTGTCTGGAGCTCACGGTTGGCTCGTCCCGGACATCATCGAGAGACTTCGGGCTCAAGGTGTGCAACCGTCGGAGGTCCCGGTCGTGGTCGGAGGCGTCATACCCGACGACGACGCGGCAAAATTGATCGAGGCTGGAGTAGCGAGGGTGTTCACACCCAAGGATTACGACCTGACCGCAGCCATAGGTGAGATGGCCGATCTGATCGGTGCTGGTTGATCCATGGTCTCCTCTCTGTACGACCCCCACACAGGGCTCACGAACGCCGATCTGTTCAACGACCGGTTGGTCCACGCTTTAGAGCGCACCAAGCGCGACGACCGGATCCTTGGGCTGGTACTGATCGAACTCGATGACTTCGCCCCCGAAACCGACGATGAGCACGACAAGGTCTTGCGGGCCGTCGCTCAAAGGATCCGCAGTTGCACCCGCAAGGTCGACACGGCCGGACGTATCGACGAAGTGCGCTTCGGCGTGATCGTCGAGGGGGCGACCACCCGGGACCATGTGACCGAGATCGCCAACAAGGTCGTCCACCAGATGGAGCAACCGTTCGTGTTCGAAGGTGTTCGAGCAGAGGTCTCCGCAAGCATCGGCGTAAGCCTCTTCCCGTTGGATGCCCAGGATGCCGACCGGATGATCTGGAACGCGGAGACCGCCCTGCTCAAGGCTCGCAACGCAGGGGGAAACCTCTACCGCTTGTTCGACGAGGACCACCTCTCCGAGTAGAGCAGGGAGCTGATGGCGCTAAAGATCGGTGTTGGGCTGTTCACCGGACAGATCCCTGAAGGCAGCAACCGCACCTTCGAACGGGAGTACCGCGACTACCTCGATCTGGTGCAGCTAGCCGAAGCCGAGGGTCTCGATTCGGCTTGGGTCTCCGAGCATCACGGCGCCGGTGATGGCTACTTGCCTTCACTGCTCCCCATGCTGGCGTCTTTCGCTGCCGTTACTCAACGCATAGAACTAGGCACCGGTGTGGTTCTCGCCCCCTTCCACGATCCCCTGCGCATGGCAGAGGATCTCGCCGTGGTCGATCAGATATCCGGCGGCCGCTTGATCGCGGGCTTCGGGATCGGATGGCGCGAAGAAGAATTCCGGATGTGGTCGATCGACATATCGTCCCGGGTGCGCCGGCTCACCGAGATGGTCGAGATCCTCCGCTTGGCGTGGACGATGGACCGGTTCAGCTATCGCGGCTCGCACTACTCGTACGAACAGGTGAGCATCACTCCCAAGCCGGCGCGCGTCCCGCCCATATTCGTTGGAGGGTTCGTAGAAGACGCAGTGCGCCGAGCCGGTCGCCTGGGTGATGGATACCTCTCGTCCCGAGCCGATCCTCAGCGGGTTGCGGCGATGTTCCAACTCGCGGCTGAAGAAAGATCCAAGGCCGGGCACCCCGGGCCGATGATGGCCGGGATCCTTCAGAACGCTTGGGTGACCGAGAACCCCGAAGCTGATCGCGCGATGGTCCGTGAGGGCATCGGGCATCAGCTAGGCGTCTATGCAGGTTGGCGCGACGGCACCGACACCCCCGGGCGGCCTCTGGTGGTAAAGCCTCCCGACGATGACGACATCGACCGCACCACCGCATACGGGACACCCGAGCAGGTGATCGGATATCTCACCCCGATCGTTCGTGCTCTGACGCCGTATCCCCAGAGCCATCTGATCCTGCGTCTGCACTATCCCGGCATGTCGGTCGAGCCGGCCGCAGAGGCAACCCGGCTCTTGGCACGGGAGGTCGCCCCAGCGTTGCGCCAGCTTCACGCCGGGGGCTAGTGCTCCTGCCAGTACGTCGGTCGATAGCTCCGTCTCGGATCGACGTCGGTTCCGGTGCAAGATAGGTCCGTGTCCGACACCCCTGCACGGCCTCCGCTGCGATCGAAAACCAACCACCATTCCGGGCTGACCGGCATCGTCGTCCTGATCCTCGGCTTGGCCGGAGTCGTCCTTTGGGGATCGATGCTGCTGGCGCCCTATCGGTTGGCTACCGGCTTGCTCGATGCGGGCGACCACTTGAGGCGTGCCCAGAAGGCGCTCAGCCGTACCGAACTGAAGGTGGCTCGATACGAGGCACTCGCAGCTCAGGCTTCCGTGGACCGGGCGAGGAGCGCGTTGCGGACGGGTGGACCGGCGCTGGATCTCGCACGTTGGGTCGGAGTGGTCGACGATGCCCTCGGTGAGGTCCCCCATCTGATCTCAGCAGCACAGCACTCCACCAACGCCGCGCTTGGGACGCTGGATGTCGCCCAGGACGCCTTGAGGGGGCCGCGATCGATCATCGTCGACGACCCCAACGACGTGAACAGAAAAACGGGCAAGCTCGGAAAGAAGATCGACCTCGGCCGGCTGGAAGAGATCGCTGCGACCATCGCCGAGGTTCACGATGAAGTCAGGGCGACACGGTCCGAGCTAAAGGCCGTCAACCTCGACAACATCCCAAAGCGAGGCCACGACTCGATCCTGGACGCTTTGGAAACGGCTGCGGAAGCGGACAAGACCCTGAGCGATGCTCAGGCCGGGCTAAAGATCTTGCCCTCCGTGCTGGGCGCGGACGGCGAGCGTACCTACATGATCGGTTTCCAGAACACCGCCGAACAGAGAGGTACCGGCGGCGCGATCCTGCAGTTCGGGTTCATGCGCATCAACGATGGGGCGCCGAAGCTGGATGAGAAGGTGAACAGCGTCTATGACGTCGACAAGAACCGCACGCCGATCACCATCCCACTGACTTCTGAGGACTTCTACGTCCAAGCGATCCCCGATGCGCAACGCTTCGGTAACGCGAACTGGTCGCCCGATTGGCCTGCCTCCGCGGCTTTGACGGTGCGGTACGCACAAGCCACACCTGCGGACGAGCCGTTGCCCGACATCGACGGTGTGATCGTCGTCGACCCTCTGGCCGCGCAAGAGCTGATGAAAGGCGTCGGCCAGTTCCAGGTCGCCAACCGTTCGATCTCATCGCAGCGGATCGTCGACTTCATGTTGTACCGGGCGTATTCGCAGTTCCCGATCCCAGGTCAGCGCCGGGTGGTGCTGAACCTCGTCGTCGACAGGTTCTACGACGGCTTGTTCAACCCATCCAAGCCCACCGACCTGCTCAACGGGTTCGGAGATGCGCTGTCCAAGAAGCACGTTCAGATCTACATGTTCGACCCCGCTGAACAAGCCTTCATCGAGCGCATGGATTGGGATGGCGGGATCATCTTGCCATCCGAGCTCAAGAAGGATGACTACGTATACGTGGTCGAACAGAACGTCGGGGGCAGCAAGCTCGATTACTTCGACCGCAACCGCAACGAGATGCAGGTGTCATTCGAGGGGTCCGACGCGCTGGTATCGACCAAAATGAGCGTCACCAACGGGGTGTTCTTGCCCCAGCCGCGCTACTCGATGGGCGACGCCCAGCGCTTGAACGGGGCGTGTGCAACGGGAAGGTGCCCCCTGCATAGACCGATGATGAACCTCTACGTGCGCGACGATGCGGAGTTCATCTCGGCGTCTGTTGAGGGTGACCGGATCGACACGCCTGCTCCGGCCGTGTGGACGGACCCGGCGCGGCCCCCCGAACACTTCGAGCGTGGCAAGAAGGTGTGGTCTGGGACTCTGGAGATCCCTCCGGGCGAAACCGCGTCACTGAGCATCGACTACCGGGTTCCGGGCGTGCTTCAGTCCCAAGGGGGACGCTCGGTGTACCGTCTGCAGGTCCAGCACCAGCCCAAGGTCCAACCCGAGACCTTCGTTCTGAGGATCGCCATCCCCGCGGGAGCGACCGGGGTCAGGGCGCCTGGATTCGAACGTGATGGCGATGTGCTGGTGTGGGAATCGACGTTGAAGACCGATCTGGTACTGGAGGTTTCGTGGCGAAAGTAAGAGCAGCGATCCTGGCTGCGGGACGCGGCGTAAGGATGGGCGGCGAGCGCCCCAAGACCTTGCTCGACCTCGATGGCCGGGGTTCGATGCTCGGCCACATCCTCACCGGACTGCGTGATGCAGGGGTCGAGGACCTGATGGTGATCACCGGTTTCAAACCGGCCGAGGTCCAGGACTTCGTATCCCAGAACTGGGGCGAGGCCACCTACGTCCTCAACGCCAGGTACGCATCGTGGGGCAACTTCCACTCGGTGCGGATCGCCGTCGACCAATCGCCCGGTTTCGATCTGATGATCGTCAACTCCGACATCGTCGTGAGCCCCTCGGTCTTCAAACGAGTTATCGACAAGGAAGGTGACTTGATCTTGGCCGTTCAGCGCAAACAGCGCCTCGACCAAGAAGACATGCGCGTTCAGCTGAACGGTGACAGGGTCCTGGCACTGGGCAAGGAACTGAAGATGGCTCGCAGCCATGGCGAATACTGCGGCGTCTCGATGCTTCGTCACCAGGCGCAACGCCTCTACGCGGATGTCGCAACAGACTGGGAATGGCGATCGAACACCCACGGGTACTACGAGGACGTCTACAACCAGATCACGGGCACGCTTGATGCTCGCGCATCCGAGGTTGCGGCGGGCGAGTACGCCGAGGTGGACACGCCAGAGGACGTTGCATCGGCCGTCAAGGTGATCGAACGGCACCTATCGGCAGCGACCGCCGATGCCTCTGCCTGAGGTTTTCCTTTACGATGCTTCGGACTCGGTTTCCGAAGCATCGGCCGACCTTGCCGCCACACTCTCCGAGCTGGGGACGGAGGCTCCTTTCGTCATCGCTTCGCACCACGGGGCCGTATACGCGCACGCCATCAAGACGGCGAGCGATCCACGAACCCCCGGCCCTCGAGCGGATCAGGACTGGGCGATGGATACCGGCTCGGCCGCCAAACGGGCCGGGGCGGACTCGATAGTTGCGATCGGTGGGGGCCGCGTTCTGGACCTCGGAAAGCTCGTGGCCGCTCGCGCAGGGTTGAAAGTCATCGTGGTTCCGACCCAGCTCTCACACGATGGGATCTGCTCTCCCGTCGCCGTCGTGCTCGACGACGACGGGCGCAGCCAGAGCCTCGGCGCGGTAGAACCGAGCGCTGTCTACCTGCCCATCCCAACCTTGATGAACGCTCCTCTTACCTCCTTCGCCGCCGGGCTTGGCGACCTGATCGCCAACCCACTGGCGTTACGGGACTGGCGGCTCGCTGCGGAACACGGTCTGGAAGAGATCGATCAGCCGGCTTGGGACCTCTCTGCCGAGGCGTACTCAATCATCGAGCGATATCTCGACGAGGACCTCGCCTCTTGCGCTTCGGACCCCGAGTTCGTCAAGCTGTTAGCCCAAGCCCTGATCCTGTCGGGCGAGTCAATGATCGCCTCGGGAGATTCTCGGCCCGCATCGGGCGCGGAACACGAGATCTCGCACGCCATCGATCACCTCTACGGAGGCCGGGCGCTGCACGGGGAACAGGTCGCCTTCGGCTGCATCTTTTCCGTCGCTCTCTACGGAGACGACCCGGCCGGGTTGATGAGCCGTTTGAGGCGCCTTGGGCTGCCCGCCCACCCCACCGATCTGGGCCTCGACGCCGGCGCCACTGAGGCCGTTCTCTTGGAGGCCCCGGAGACGAGGCCGGGACGCTTCACGGTCCTCGAAGATGCCGACCTCGACCCGAGGTCTGCCCGGGCCCTCATCGCAAGGATCTGGTCCTGAGTCCAAACCCTAGGGAGGAGACCCAGCCCTGGTAAAGAAAGACTCCTGCAGCGTCAGGTGGACGCTTTGTGGGACTCGGATGGGGACCCCCGGGGGCCGGGCTTTGCCCGGCCTTCCTCGCGCCCGGCTTCTTGTCGCGCCGAACCTCGGCTGCTCTCAGGGGCTCCCGCCCTGGCTAGGATGCCTGGCATGACTCGCAAGGCTGTGGTGATCGGGCTCGATGGGGCCGCATGGCACCTGCTGGACCCGATGATCGACGCCGGGGTGATGCCACGCCTCGGTGCCCTCAAGGCCCGGGGCTCATCCGGAACGCTAACTTCTACGATCCCCACATACACGCCGCCAGCGTGGACATCGTCGGTCACGGGCGTGAACCCGGGGCGTCACGGCGTCTACGGGTTCATCGAAGGCAACGCTCAGGCCGAACGCCAAGAGCTGATGCACTCGGGCAAGATCAAGTCGCCGACCCTGTGGGAGATCGCCAACGCGCAAGGCGTTCGCTGCGGCATCTACAACCTGCCCCTTACCTATCCCCCGCGGCCCCTCGACGGTTGGATGGTCTCGGGGATGATGACGCCGGGCTATGGCGAAAGTCAGCGCGACTTCGTCTATCCGGCGGCGCATCAGGAGAAGATCTTGTCGTGGGCTCCGGGCTACGTCTTGGATGTCCATGCCAACTACGAGCAGGACTGGCGTGACGACTCGTTGGCGCGCCGCGCTCTTGCGTCCATCGAGCAGCGCTACACCGTCCTCGACCGGCTCCTGCAAGAAGACCCTGTCGATCTTCTGTTCACCGTCCAGGAAGCTCCTGATCGGATCCAGCACGTCTACTACCGCTACATGGACCCCCGCGACCCTCTCTACGACACCGGCCAAGGCGCAAGGATGCGCGATGCCGTGCTCGAGTGTTTCGCCAAGATCGATGAGATAGTCGGCCTGCTCGAGGACTGGGCCTCGGCCGATGGCGCCATCCAAGTGGTGTCCGACCATGGCTTCACGGCTTGGGAAGTAAGCGTCCATCAGAACGCACTACTTCAGCAGTGGGGCTACCTGAGGCTGAAACCCGCGGCACGAGCGATGCAGACGGGTTTCGCTCGCAGCCTGGTACCACTTGCCAAGCGGGCTCTGCCCCGCAAGGTGGCGCGGGAGGCCAAGAGCAAAACCTTCGCCGCGATCGATTGGGCCAACACACGTGCGTTCGCGTCTCCGATCCCACAGCAAGGCGTCTTCGTCAACCTTGCAGGGCGCGAACGGTTCGGGATCGTTCCGCAAGGCGAGCTCGAATCGATCAAGGACGATCTGGTCCGTAGATTCCAAGAGCTGCGGGCGCCCGATGGCGGGCCGGCCACGGACAGGGTGTATCGCTCGCAAGAGGTCTTCTCCGGCCACGCGATCGATGGCGCCCCCGACATCCTTCCGGTGCTGCGCGATCATCGCTTCGAGCTCGACGACGAGCTGTTCCACAAGCAGGCCTTCACCGACGTCTCGGACATGCCACGTGGCGTCCATCACCCCGATGGGATCGTCGTCGTGGCCGGGCCGGGCTCGTCAGGCACCAGCTTCGATGCTCACGTCACCGACGTGATGCCCACGCTGCTATACCAGGCAGGCCTGAAGGTTCCGGAGGGCCTCGATGGAAAGGTCATGGAAAGCGCGTTCGACCCCGGGCATCTGACGAGGCATCCGGTGCAGACCACCGCAGCCCTGTCATCATCTTTGAAGGACGAGGAGTCTCCCTACTCGGCGGCTGAAGAGGCCGAGATCGAAGAGGCTCTGCGGGGCTTGGGCTACCTCTAGGAGACAGACGTTGGCGCAGGCCACAACCATCACCGAGAACGCGGTGTCGGCGACCCCGATCCGCAAGGGCCGGAGCGCCTCTCGCATCGCGCTGCGCGTGATCGCGGACGGGATGGCCGTGTCCTCCGCGATGTTCCTTGCCTCTTTCATCCGCTTCGATCTGAGTTCCGAGATCCCCGCCGCTCGGGGGGTCTCCTACCACTTCGTGACCTTCGTGGGGACGTGGGTGGCGCTCTTTCTGTTCTGGCTCTACGGGCTGTACGAACCTCGTCAAGTACTCAGTCCCGTCAACGAGTTCAAGCAGGTCTTCCACGCGATCTTCGCCGGCACCGCCCTGATCTTCGTTTCCGATTCGTTGTGGCGGCTCAACCTCGCACGGGGGTGGGCCTTCATGGTCTTCGCCCTGGGCTTGGTGGTCGTGGGTGGCGAGCGGCTCGTCATCCGAAAGGTCCTGCACTTCTTGCGACGCCGGGGCGGAGATGCAACGCGCACGATCGTGCTCGGGTCCAACCACGAAGCCCGGACGGTGGCAAAGACGCTCGAACGAGAGGGATGGCTCGGGTACAAGATCCTCGGCTTGGTGGACGACGCTCTGCCCAAGGGCACCCAGGTAGAGGAAGGGTACGAGGTGATCGGCTCCGCCGACGAGTTAAAGGAGCTGGTCGTTAGGCACCAGGCGGGGCTCGTGCTGGTCGCGGCTACGGCGTTCGATGCGACCAGGCTCAACCGGATGCTGTGGGAGCTGCAGGATCTAGACATCGACCTCCAGATCACTTCGGGCACCGTGGATCTGATGGCTTCACGCATGACCGTCCAATCGGTCGCCGGCGTACCTCTCCTGTATGTCCGGCGCACGGGGATGAACAGGGTTCAGCTGACCCTCAAGCGTTCTCTCGATGTGTTCGGTTCCGCTCTGGGATTGCTGCTGCTGTCACCGTTCCTCGCTGCGATCGCCTTGTGGATCAAGAAGGACTCGCCCGGCGGGGCATTCTTCGGACAGGTCCGCTCGGGCCGGGACGGGAAGACATTCAGATGTTGGAAGTTCCGCACCATGGTCGCCGACGCCGAGGCCCGCAAGGCCGAGCTCGAGCACCTGTCCGAGGGCCCGGGGCTACTTTTCAAGCTCAAGGACGACCCTCGCGTCACCAAGGTGGGCAAGACGCTGCGCCGCTACTCACTCGACGAGCTCCCCCAGCTCTTCAACGTCTTGAAGGGCGAGATGAGCCTGGTGGGGCCGCGTCCTGCTCTCCCCAGTGAGGTGGAGCAGTACGACGACTGGGTTCGCAACCGGCTGAAGGTGAAACCGGGGATGACCGGTCTCTGGCAGGTCTCGGGCCGGGCAGAGACGAGTTTCTCGGATTACGTCCGCTTCGATCTCTTCTACATCCAGAACTGGTCCCTCAGCCTCGACCTGTGGATCCTGTGGCGCACACTACGCGCCGTCACCGAAGCAGAAGGCGCCCACTGAAGACTGGCGGCCCCTGCAACTAAACGCTCCAAGGAGTACGCTCGAAACATGCTCGAAGAGATCATCATCGAAGTCGAGAACGATCAGCCGGGAACTCTCGCGGAGATCGGCGAGCTTCTAGGAAAGAGCGGCACGAACATCGAGAGTCTCGCCTCTTCGAGTCACCTTGGGCGCGGGGTCATCCACCTGGTGGTCGACGATGGCGAAGATGCCGGTGAGATGCTCAAGGCGAACGGTTTCAAGGTCGCCACCGTCAGACAGGTCCTCGCCACCACTCTTGACGACAAGCCCGGTGCGTTCGGCAATTACTGCCGGCGTTTGCACGAGGCCGGGATCGATATCTCTGCGTGTTACGTCTCGCGGCGCGGTAACGGCGAGACTGAATTCATCTTCGCCGTAGACGACCTACAGGCCGCCAAGCACGCTTAGGGCCCCCTAGTGCCTGTAGGACCGGTGCCCGGCGCCGATCGTCCCAAAGAACACGGAGACGAGGCCCGTCACTACATGAAGCAGGTTGTCTGCCGCGAACTTGTCTTCGATCGCTAAGAACTCGAGCACCCCGGCGAAACCGGCCAGGGCCACCACGATGAGGACCACCCCCAGCACCAGATTCACTTGCTTCGCCGTTGCCAGGCGGCTACTCGACATCATCCAGATGAGGCCCAGCGCGATGTGAACGATGTTGTGAAGCGGGTTGAGAGGGAAGACCAACAGCTTCTCGGTGAAGACCGCGCTAGCCCACTGGTCGAAGCCGGTCACCGCGAATCCAACCAGACCCACCATCAGATAGACACATCCGAAAGTCAGAGCCACCACTTGAGCCGGTGAAAGAGAGCCTTGAGAGATCATGGGTTGGAAGACTAACGGCTAGTGCGCCGTCCCGCTCTGGCACGGGGATTATTTGCGGGATGGTGCACCAGTGACGGGGACCGTCTCGCACACGAACTCGCCGCTTGCGAACTCTTTGTTGCCGGGCACTTCGATGAATGTCCCGCCACTGAACCTATCGCCCTCTTTTTCGGGGATATCGATCGGATAGGCCCTCGTGGTGTGTTGGAGGTCCCCGTCCTCATCGAAGATCTCGGCACGGCAGCGCGATCGGAACCCTTCGTATGGGATCGGCCCGAGCCACATCGGCGAGCCGATCAAGGCAGCAGAGATCGCCGCTCGCTTGTTCTCGGCCCGCAGACGCACGTTGAGGAATTCGTGCTCGGCGCCTTCCTCGGAGTCGGGCTCCTCATAGCCGAGCAAGGTGAAACAGGTCTCCTCGTCCACGAGACCATCCACGCTTTCGACCCTCCAGAGGTCGCCTTCGAGACCCACACGGACCCGGAGCTCCGGATCGAAAACCACCTCGAACCCGCTGTCCACCTCGTCAACCGAGATGTAGTCACGGAAGGTGGGACCCTCATCTAGGAAACCAGCAGAACCTCCGGCCCGGATCCCGAAGGTAGCTGCCCTGCGAGCATCTCCACCCGAGAACGACACCTCTTCCTCGAGCGCGCAAGATCCGGTGGGGTCCTCAGCGGTGATATCGCCGCATGCCGGCAGCACGACGAGAGCGAGCGCGATGACGCCGATGCAACGACTTGCTCTGGATACGTTCGAAAGATGCGTGATCATCCTCATGAAGTTATCGGCTGGGCATCACAGATACCCGAGGTTCCGAAGGGACTCTTCGATCTGCGCTTCTTCCTCGGCTGAGTATGGGGTCGCTTCAACCCCCTCACCCGCTAGGGGAAGCTGCATCGCCTCTATCTGCACCGGGTTGGCAGCAACATGAGCTTCGGGGAGGAACTCGGTGAGCACCCGGCCATCGACTTCCGGGATCTTCAGACCGGCCAGATACAGGGCGGTCGGCATGATGTCGAGCAGCGATGCACGCTCGCCGCTCACCGGCATAACGCCGGGGCCGGCGACCCCGAAAACACCATCCATGTGATGAAAGCCGCGGGGTAGCTTCGTGTAGTCGTCAAGGATGCCGGGCGAGTAGAGGCCGTCGGAGAGCTCGTAGCTGTACTCGCGGCATACAGGGAAGAGATCGGGGGCATCGGGCGTCTGGGCACCCGTCAAGATCTCTTCACGCCTGTAGATGCGATCCACGACAGGCTTGCCGTCGTCGGGATCGGTCAGAGCGGAGAAACGTTCGATGATCTCGTCGCGCACCTTGTCGTAATCGTCTTGCTCCACGATGCCGTTCGGCTCGCGCCCTTTAAGGTTGATGTAGATGCCTTGCTGCGGGATAGGGGCCGAGAAAGCCTTGGTCTTGGACCAATCGATCGTTCCTTGAGCTTGCTGCTTAGCCTTCTGCCACACCGATTTCGGGAGCACCTTCTTGGCCTTACGCGCCAGCTTACGCACCCCGGCGCTCTTGGCTACCGAACCGGCCCCCCCAACCGACAACATCCCCCACTCGCGCAGAGCAACATTGACGTTCACGGATTTATCTTTCGGCCCGAAACCGTGATCCGACATCGTGATGATCCATCCGTCATCACCTGCCCAGGCGATCATGTCGCCGATCATCTCGTCCATCTCATCGAAGAACTGCCAGGCACGCTCGCGGATCGGAGCTGCTTCAGGTGCGCCGTAGTGGGGGCAGCGCGGATCGATGTACTTGTAGTGCACGTGCATCAGCCGGTCGGGCGACTCGATCACCGAGAACAGGATCGGAACGTCGTTCGTCTCGAGGAGATGCCGTTGTGCCACTCGTTTCGCTGCCAGATTCTTGGAGAGGCGCTCGATGATCGCGGTTGACTTCCAATCCTCGTCGTAATCGACCTCGATGTCGATCTCGTAATGACCGACCTTCGAGGAGATCTCAGCGCCGAGAGAGTCCGGGTAGGTGAAGTGTTCGGGTGTGGATCCGCCCCCTTCGGGGGTCAGCATCCCGGACACCGAAAAACCGTCCACCGCGGGGGCCGGGTAGGTCATGGGGATGTTGAACAGACCGATGCGAGTTCCTTGAGCGTTGGCCGCGTTCCAGATAGCGGGAGCTGTCACCCGGTCGAGGCGCACCAAGCCTTTCACCTGCTGAACGTTGCCCAGGGTGAAGCCGAAGATCCCGTGCTTGCCGGGGTTGACCCCCGTGAAGATGCTCGTCCACCCCGGAGGCGTGTAGGGCGGCACCGTCGAAGTGAGATACCCGGATGCGCTCCTATCGAGGAGAGCCTTGTAGTTGGGCATGTGACCTGCTTCGAAGGCAGGGTTCAAGACGTTGTAGGTGATCCCGTCGATCCCCAGTAAGAGAACTTTGCTCATCTGGATGCTCTCAATCTCCTTCTGATGGTCAGCAGGATAGCGGTCACGACCATGGCTATCCCGGTAGCCAGCGCCGGCACCACCAGACCGGTGAGGGGGCCGAAGATGAAAACGATGGCTTGCACGTCGGGCATACCCGGGTTGGGAAGCAACCGGTGACGGCCCAGTGCCGCCGACCACTTACCCCTCGCACCAGTTGCACTGGGGTCCTTCTCGGCCCCCGATATCTCGAGGAAGTAGTAGGCCAGTACTGAATACACCAGAGCCCAAAGAACATCTGCCTCGGTCCCGCTCCCCCATCCCCGGCCGTCGGCGCTCCAGAGATAGAGGCCGATCCCGAGACTGCCCGCCGCACGCCTGCCTCCATCGGCAAGTGCATCGAGCGCCTTGCCGCGCTCGCTCGTTACCTTCAAGGCCCGAGCGAGCTTTCCGTCGACACAATCCAAGACGAACGCCACGTAGAACATCAACCCACCGAGCGCCAGGCTCCAGCGGGTTGCGTAACCGAAGCAGAATCCTGCCGCCAGACCTGCAACGAGGGCAAGGATGGTCACTTGGTCTGGGGTCAGAAGCTTGCGGCGCGCTAGGAACCGGCTCAGTGGGATCGCAACCGGGTCGGTCAGAAGCACCGTGAACCAATAGTCGAGCTTCTTGGCACCTCGTTCGTCGGCAGCGAAGCCACCTTGCAGAGGCGACCTGAGGTCCTGCGTGGGATCGCTCACGTGCTGGTTGCCGGGTCGATCAGGCCCCTGCCGCGCGCCTGCTCGAGGGCGCCCGCGATCATCCCGGTCACCAATCCAGGGTCGCGGGTCTGGGCGGCCTTTCCGATGTTCAGGATGAACAGACCGGTCAGCGCCCACCAGAGAGCCATGCGATGCCTGAGATCCTGGGGCATGAGCTTGCGGTGCAGGTAGAACTGGTTGGCGATGTTCATCCTCTGCAGGTTGTGGGAGTTCAAGCGTGCTGCCGGAGCTTTGAGATGATCGCATCGCGCTGCTGGATCTTGCAGCAACGTGTAATGGCGCGACACCCGGTAGCTAAAATCGATGTCTTCTTTGTATCCGTATCCGGCGAGCTTCTCGTCGAACAGCTCGTGATCGAAGACCTCTCGCTTGTACGACATGAACCACCCGTTGAAGTACTCGACCTTGCGGATACCCGCCGAGTCCGAGATGCCTTCCGCGTAGAAGCCTGCCCGCACCTTCCCTGAGGACTCCGGCCACCAGCCGCCGATCCCGAACAGCTTTCGGTACAGGATCGTGAGGCGGTTCGGGCGCGCAGGCCGCACCGGCGTCGCGCGCACCCCGCCTAAAGGCTTCCCCTTGCCGTTCCAGGAAGTCTCCCATCGTTCGTACGTAGCGAGGATCCTCTCGTGGCAATCCTTAGCCAGAGCGACATCGTCGTCGATCAAGAACACCGGATCGCCGGTCGTACGAGAGATGCCGATGTTGCGCTGGATCGTGAGGCCTCGGGGGGCCGGGTGGTGGTAGTCGAGGGCCACCCCCGCCTCGGCGCAAAGCTTCTCGATCTCGGGCCGGGTGCCGGCCTCGTCCGAGGAGTCAACGATGCACAACTCACGGGGTAAGACCGTCTGGCCCATGAGGCTGGCAACCGTGTCCAGCAGGTCGTCCGAACGGTTCCGGGTCGCGATCACGAACGCCGAAGGCGCGGTTTGGGTGTCAGTCATAGCCGCCGTGCAGGGTATCGCCTGAAGGGGGTAAGCGGTTCAGGCTGAGGTCAGTTCCGTCCTGCGCATTCGAGGATCTCGGCCAGGCGGGAGCCGGGGAAAGCTGCTTCGAACACCCGCTCGTCGGCCCGGTCACGGTACTCCTCGGGCAGCTCTTCGCCGTCGTGGTTCTCTTCGATCGTGTAGGTGAGCACGAAACGCGCAACGTCTTCCATGGTCACGCCCATCTCGGCACCGACCTCCTCATCGAAGAAGATCCCCACCGCACTAGTGTCCTTGACTAGAGACTTCCCCGAAGGCGTTTCGAAGAAGGCATCGATGTCTTCTTTGAGTTGCCCGTTCGCGATCGCCCAGGCCCCGGTTCGCTGCGGCGACGGCGTGTGTCCGTGGTCGGCGGTCATAGCGATCACGTAGTCGCCGACCGTTTCATCGAGTAGCTCTATCAGCCGAGCCAGCCCATCATCCTGCGAGCGGACCGTCGCCTCCATCTCTGGCGAATCCATGGTGTATTGGTGCCCAACGATGTCGCTCATCTTGTAGTTGATGCTCAGGAGGTCTGGGACCTCGTCGGCGCCGAATCCCTCACCTGAGATCAGCGAGAGCAACACGCCACTCTGGAAGTTCGACCAGGCTGGGTTGTCGTGCATCTCGAGGATGTCGTGCGACATCCACTTCCCGTCTACTTCGCCGTCGGACCGGTCGAGCTCGTCGACGGCTTCTTCGAGACCGGGGGCTTCTCGGAGGTAGTCAGGCGTGCGATAGAACTCATCATTGCCACCGATCGCGTTCCCTTCTTCGAACAAGGCCAGCACGTCTTTGTCACCACCCGGCCGCGCGCTACCGTGCGAGAACATCCCCATGTGCCACGAGCGCCACCCGAGCAATCCCACTTTGGGTGCATTCCCAAGCTCGACGTCGATCAGATCACCGAACGTTGCTACGTCCAGAACGGAAGCGTCACGGCCTTGGAACGCAACACCTACCTCTCCCGAGTCGAGCGTGTACTTGATCCCGGTCACACCATGAGCGCGGGGATAGAGGCCGGTGCCCATCGACGAGTGGGTCGCCGGCGTGATCGATGGTGATGAGCCGACGACGGCGTCAAGGTAAGAGGTGCCCTCTCGCTCCAACCGGCCGAGGGTTGGCCATGCGTCCGGCCACCGTTCGAGCACGTTGCGACCGACGCCATCCCACACCAACAAGATCACCAGTTTGGGCGTAGGGGCGCCCGGTTCGATCATCTCCGTGAGAGCACGGCCGGTGCGCTCGGGAAGGTCGACTCCGGTGAGCTCGCCCATGGTGGGGAAGATGTCCACCACCGAGGCCGGACCGGGGAGCCGTCCGGCGGGCTTGATGATGCCCGGGCCGTAGAAGATCAGGGGGACGTTCTGCAGGTAGTCCCAGGGACCGGAGTGGTTCGGGACGGCGAAGGTCCCCGAGTAGTTCGGGAACTTGGGCAGCATGATGATGTCCTCGGAGCGCTCCTTGTCGTAGCCGCGCCAGATGCGATCGAGCAGTATCGGATCAACCTCGCACCCGAGCCGGACGAGGTCTACCTCGCCAACCGCCTCCTCTTTGCGTTGCTTGGTCTCTTCAGGTGAGTCACCCGTGCACGCCACGAGCAACGAGAGCGATAGCACAAGAGCGATAGAACGGACGTGCATCCTTGACTTCACCGGCCGTCCTTAGACCGTCCAAAGGCATCACGCGTCACGCGCCAAAGGAACGCGGGGTTGCCCACCACGTATCTGCGCCACAACCTGCCCGGTTCGAGCACAAGTCGCCAAAGCCACTCGACACCGAGCCGGTTCATCCAGGCAGGCGCTCGGCGCACGCGCTCGGCAGCGAAATCGAAGAACGCTCCGACGCCAACCCCTAGCAAGCAACCCGTCGCTCGAAGGTTCTCTGCCAGCCACCGTTCTTGCAAGGGGTTGCCCATCGCAACCATCACCACATCGGCGCCGGTGTGGCGGATCTCTGCGGCCAGGCGAGCATCCTCGGTTCGGGGAAAGAATCCATCGTGCGTGCCGGCCACATCGAGTCCGGGGATCTTGGCCCGCAGCTTGCCGGCTGCCTGCGAAGCTACACCCGGGTGGCCTCCCAACAGGTAGACGCTCCATCCCCTGCGTGCCGCCAGCTCCAGGAGCTTGGGGTTGAGATCGGAACCGTTCAGATTCTCGGGGAACGGCCTCTTTCTCAGACGACCGGCCAGCCCAACACCGGCTCCGTCGTTCAAGACCACATCTGCAGAGCACAGGATGTCTCGATACGACGGGTCTATGGATGCAAGGTTGAGCGTGTGAGCATTCACGTACGCCACCAGGGCCGGGGGGTGCTCGGTGGCCGCTCTCTCGATCGTCGCGAGGGCTTGCTGCGAGGAAGCCTGCAGGATCGGAACCCCCAGGATCTCGATGGTCGATAACGGCGGCATGGCGGTGGTCAAGATACACGGGGCCACGGACTATCGATCCTCGGATATACGCTGGGTATCCACTTGGGTTGGGCAGACTGTTGCTGATGGGTGAAAAGTTCTTTCTCGGGCGGGTCAAGGAGATCTGGCGCTACCCGGTGAAGTCGATGCTGGGCGAGCAGGTCCCGCGGGCGACGATCGATCTCGGTGGCGTCGAGGGCGACCGCGTCTACGCGCTGCGCGACGTCCATGACTCCAGCCTGATAAGTGCCAAGCGTGTTGCCGAGTTGTTCGGGTTCCACGCGCGGCTGGCCCGTTCCGGGATGCTGGGCATCGAGTTCCCAGACGGTGTCTTGATGGCGTACGAAGCTCCGGGACTTGACGCCCGGCTTTCCAAGGTGCTCGGGCGGCAGGTCACTCTCGTGCGGCTCGATGACTCGGATGTGGAGCGGATCGGCATGGGAGCGACCGCCGATTCCACTGAGGGAGAGGGCTATTTCGAGACCTCAGCCGGTTTCCACGACTCTTCTGACATCCACCTCCTGACCACAGCCCAGTTAGAGCACGTCAGACCCTTGTACCCACAAGGCGATTGGGATCGGCGGCGCTTCCGCCCGAACCTGCTGATCTCCTCGGCCGAAGATGCACCAGGTCCCACGCCGGGCACGATCATCCAGGTCGGCGCAGCGGTGTGCTTGGAGGTGATCAAGGCCTGCAGTCGCTGCGTGATGACTACCCATCCACAGGAGGATCTCCCCCACGACAGGCAGATTCTCGCAACCCTCGCACGTCAGACGTCCAACGCCCTCGGCACTCTGTGCCGCGTGACCGAAGCGGGAGCGATAGCGGCCGGTGATGAGGTCTGGGTAACCAGCAGCCTCATCTAGAAAAGCTATGGTTGACGGTCCGGGCGCCTCACGGTGCCCCATCCCGACAGCTATCAACGGAGGTCTTGCGTGCCCGCGCCGAACGTGCTTTTCCTGGCGATCGACTCCCTAAGAGCCGACGCCATCTTCGGCAACCACATCGAGACACCGAATATCGACTCCTTCGCTTCGGCAGGAGCCAGCTTCACGCAGTGTGTGTCCACGACCACTTCCACGACTCCGTCCTTCTCCTCGATGCTCACCGGCTGCTACCCACCGAAGCATGGGGTACGGGGGCTGCAGGGATACCGGCTGCGCTCGGACCTGACGACCTGGGCACAGGCGTTCTCGGAGGCCGGCTACAACACCCACGCCGAGGTGACCGGTCCACTGCTGCCGGAAACGGGGATCCTGCGCGGGTTCGATGACGCCCGCCACCGCCAGGGCTACAAGGTGCCCTTCTTCAACTGGCGCGATGAGGTCGTCGAGCGCATGCACTCTTACGTCGATCCATGGTTCATGCTCTTGCACATCTGGGAGGTTCACCGCCCCTACCGCGCCCCCCCAGATTTCACGAAGCGATGGGATAGGTCCGGGTACGAGGCTGCCGTCGCGGCAACCGACGAGTGGCTCAAGCCCGTCTTCGACGCCTGCAGCGACAACACCATCGTCGTCATCACCGGAGATCACGGCGAGGACTACCCCGACACACCGATGGAGCAGAAGGTGCTGCGCGCGGCTCGCAAAGCCCGTGGCAAGTTCAAGCTGGGGAAGTGGTTCCCATGGCTCGACAAGAAGCTCTCGGGTCTGGTCGTCGGTCACGGATTCGCCCTCTACGAGCACTTGGTTCGAGTGCCTTTGATCATCGCCGGCCCCGGGGTCAGCCACGGCTCCTACTCCCAGCAGGTCCGTCACGTAGATCTGTTTCCAACGATCGCAGATCTCTGTGGGGTTCAAGTACCCGGCGGGATCGACGGGCGCAGCCTGAAACCGATCATCGACGGCCAGTCGTTGCCGGATGAGCCGGCTTACATGGAGGCGGTCGGAGTCAAGCTCGAAGGCAACCGGATCGAGGGCGTTCGCACCGAAGACTGGAAGCTTCTGAAGACCGGTTCCAACCGTCCCCAGCTCTTCAAGCTCGACGGCAGCACGGGACCCGACGAGAAACGCAACGTCTACGGCAAGTTCCCTGAGGTTGCCCGGCCCCTGGAGGAGTTCCTTGCGGGCGTTCGGGCGGGCGAAGTGGTCGCAGAATCTGGGATGACCGAGGAAGAAGAGGCGACGGTCGAACAGCATCTGCGCGACCTCGGTTACCTGTAGGGCGAGAAGTGATCGCGCCGTTCTTCATCGTCGCATCGGCTCGCTCGGGTACCACTTTTCTGCGACTGACGTTGAACGCGCACCCTCAGGTCGCCGTGCCCCCCGAGTCCCGCTTCATCACCGAGCTGAGCCCCGGCGCGGCAACGATCGGGCGCGATGACTTCCTTCAGCAGCTTGCAGCACACAAACGCTTCAAGACGTGGGGGCTGCCTATCGACGCCGTCGCCGCAGAGATCGGCGAGCGTGCTGACCTGGCTTACACAGATGCCATCCGCTGCACCTACGTCGCGTACGCGAAGCGCGACGGTAAGTCTTCGTGGGGGGAGAAGACACCGCGCTACATCGAGAACATCCCCATGCTTGCTGGGATGTTCCCCGACGCTCGCTTCATCCACATCGTGAGAGACGGACGCGATGTCGCTCTGTCCTATGCGCATGTCGACTTCGGCCCTCGTACCGTCGCCAAGGCAGCACAGCTCTGGAGCCGCCGGGTTGCCGCCGGCATCCGAGATGGCCGGCCTCTTGGTCCTCAGCGATACATCGAGATCCGAAACGAGGACCTCGCGAACGACACCGAAGCCGAGGTCACCAAGATCTGTAGCTTCCTCGGCATCGAGGCGGATCCGGCGATGTTCGACGAGAAGGCCCGGGCCCGCGGCATCGTCGAGAAGAGCAAACACAACTTCGATCCTGCCGCCGGCGGACGAAAGCGCATGTCCGACTGGCGTACCGAGATGCGACCTCGCGATATCGAAGTGGTCGAGACGGTCGCGGGTGATGTGCTGTCGCAGGTGGGCTACGAGCGGCGCTACCCCCAGCCCGGTCCCCGAGCCCGCCTCGAAGCCAAGCTCGCCCTGCTGGGCCTGCCGCTAGGCCGGATCAAGTAGCCGGTCCGATTCGCGTTTATCTGTCCCACAAGGAACATCCACGGGTGCGGCGAACCTCCAGTACCAGACGAACACACGGAGGGAACCGATGAAGCGCACGATCGCACTCATAGCCGCTGCAACGATGGTCGCAGCCGCCTTCTCTGCGCCGGCGATGGCCGGCAAGAAAGGCAAGCGCAAGGCCGTCAAACAGCAGTATTACGGCACGATCATGCTCTCCGCCCCCTACCCAACCGACAACACCTGCTTCTCGCGCCTCGAGAGGCTGATCGCCCTCTACGGTGTCAACCAAGCAGCAGGCATGGTGGGCGCTCACTTCGACGTCAACCCCAAGACCGCCGGACAGAGCTTCAAGCTCCACTCCCTCACAGACGGCGCCGACATGGACCTCATCTACTACGCGGACTACGGCAGTCAGACCGATCCCACCACTGCTCCTGCCTTCGTGGCCTTCGAGACCCGTGAAGCGGGCGGCGAAGAAGGCACCGTCCCAGCAGGCATGACCAAAGCCATCATCTGCATGGCGTCCGGCCAAGAAGGCGAGTACCACTACACCACCGGCTAGCCAGTCACAGCTTCGCTTAGTCTCCACCGGTGGATAGCGAACTTCGGCTTGATCTGAAGGCGGCGCGGCGGATCGCTCTTGCCGCGCAGGGTTTGGACACCGGCCATCGGGCCACTACCGTGATGGAGGCAGCTCGGCTGCTCAACTGCATCCAATTCGATCCTCTCAACGTGATAGCGCGGACCCAGTTGCTGGTGCTGTACTCGAGGCTCGGTCCGTTCGACCCCGCCGAGCTCGATCGGGCTCTTTTCGACGACCGAGAGTTGTTCCACTACTGGGCACACGCGGCGTCGTTCGTGCTCACCGACGACTTCCCTCTTTATCAGCGCACGATGAAGAGTTGGCCCGGAAAGAGCGACTGGGCCGTGCGGGTCAACAAGTGGATGTCAGACAACGACAAGCTGCGCCGCACGATCCTGCGCGGGTTGAAACGCAACGGCACGATGCTTGCACGTGACTTCGGCGACACCGGGTCCGTCGGCTGGACGTCAACCGGATGGACCGAAGGTCAACAGGTCACCCGCATGTTGGACTTCCTATGGATCCAGGGGAAGGTCATGATCGCCGGCCGCCGGGGCATCCAACGCGTCTGGGCCCACGCGGACGATTGGTTCCCGGAATGGATGCCGCGCCACACCGTCAGCAAGACCGCCGAGGTTGACAGCATCACATCCAGGAGCTTGCGCGCCTTGGGCGTAGCCACCCCCAAGCACGTAGCGCACCACTTCGTAACCGTCCCGGTCGCAGAGACCCGTACCTCGCTCGAGCGTCTTCGCAAGCGCGGTGACATCGTGAACGTCGAGGTGGACGGCATCAAAGGCCCGTGGTTCATGCACCGAAACGATCTGCATCTCATCGATGAGGTCAAGACGGGCTGGCGTGTACCTACGACACCCCTGTCGCCGTTCGACAACCTGATCCGAGATCGCCAGCGCACCAAGGCCCTGTTCGATCTCGACTTCACCATCGAGATCTACGTACCGGCCGCGAAGCGCCGCTATGGCTATTACGTTCTGCCGGTCGTCGAGGGAGACAAGATCGTGGCGCTGGCCGACCCCAAGCTGGACCGAAAGAACCAGCTATTGACCATCAATGCCCTTCATGCCGCCGAAGGCTTCGAGACCAACACCGCCGTGGCCAAGCGCGTCCACCAAAGCTTGTGGAAGCTGGGCAAGTGGTTGGGGGCCACCGACATCACCTATCCCAAGGCTCCCCCAGCCTGGAAGAAGGTTTTGCCCAAGTAGCTCCACTTGCCGTGCAGCCGCCAGGGTTGAACGCCATCATCTATCACTATGAAGTTGTCAAAGTGCTGAGTCTTAGTGCTGTCTTTCGTTGCAGGTTCCAGTCGCTGCCCCGGGGCGAGGGGGCGAGACACTCATTCACGCTGCTTGGTGCCTCGGGTGCGTTTGGAGCGGGACCTAGCACGGCGTGCTGTGGTCTTGGAAGCGT
>CALMBW010000025.1 GCA_937863385.1 uncultured Actinomycetes bacterium
AACCCCATCCGCTGGACGGTCCTCACGGTGGGCATCGCCGCGATCGGCTTCCTGGGTGTGGTGTTCGGGCTCCGACTCGACCAGGGCGCCCGGATCGTCGAGTCGCCGCTGATCGGCAAGCCCGCACCGGACTTCGATCTCCCGGGCCTCGACGGCGGAAGCGTCCGGCTCACAGACCTCCTGGGACGGCCCGTCGTCATCAACTTCTGGGCGTCGTGGTGCATACCGTGCCGCGAGGAAGCCCCCCTCTTGGAGGAGACGTGGCGTGCGTACAAGGACCAGGGTGTCGTGTTCCTGGGGGTCAACATCAAGGACGCGGAGAGCGACGCCAAGCGCTTCGTGGAGGACTTCGGCATCACCTATCCGCAGGTGCGGGATCTAGATCAGAGCTTGACAGAGGCATTCGGTGTCAAGGGACTACCAGAGACGTTCTTCGTCGATCATCGCTGGACCTTCATCGGCGCCATCTCGGGTACGCAGACCGGTGACCAGCAAGGCACCGTCATCCTCGGAGCGATCTCTGAGGATGAGCTTGTATCGAACGTCGAGATCCTCATCAGAAGGATGAGCTCAGGAAACGAGGAGGAGCATTGAGACGCGTTGCGTGCATTGCTCTGTTGGCGACCCTTGTCGCCAGTGCCTGTTCGAGCTCACCCGACACAGAGGATCGGATACCCACCACGAAGGGGGCACCGACACCGGGACAAGAGGTCTTCCCGGTGATCGCGTCGTCCGAGATCGTCGTAGGCACCAACCGGCTCCAGATCGGGCTCATCGACACCAACGATGCTCCCGTTAGGT
The DNA here is from genome assembly GCA_937863385.1 of uncultured Actinomycetes bacterium. Lineage (GTDB taxonomy): Bacteria > Actinomycetota > CADDZG01 > CADDZG01 > WHSQ01 > CALMBW01. The sequence continues at coordinate 802 of CALMBW010000025.1, forward strand.
CACCGGAGACGACCTTGCGGGTCGCTTTCGTGGGGCCCGGCGACGAAGAACCCACATCGAAGTCCACGATGTCCTTCCTTTGGACCATCAAACCAGTGCAGGGGCTCTGGGTGGGGGAAGCCTTTTTCGGCACCCCGGGCGAGTGGGAGGCGCTGATCGAGGTCGTGGGTGGTGGATATGACGCGAGCGTAGGAACAACCTTCGAGGTTAAGCAGGAGGGGACGACGCCGCAGATCGGGGAGAAGGGGCCGGGCGTGGACACACCAACTTCATCCGACGTAGCTGATCTGTCGGAGATCACAACCGACTCCGATCCGGACCCAAGGTTCTACGAGTTGTCGATCGCCGAAGCCCTCAAGGCCGGCCGACCGGCCGTAATCGTTTTCGCCACGCCGAAGTTCTGCAGCTCACAGGTCTGCGGGCCAACACTGACGATCGTCAAAGATGTCTCTCGCAGGTTTCCCGGCGTGAATTTCGTTCACGTCGAGCCTTACGACCTGGACAAGGTTCCCGAGGAGCTCGAGCCAGTTCCCGCGGTGACCGCGTGGGGACTGCCCTCCGAGCCGTGGGTCTTCGTCACAGACGGCAGAGGTCAGGTCGCGGGCAAGTACGAAGGCAGCGTCGCCCCAAGCGAGTTGACCCAACTACTGCGATCTCTCTAATGATGCGCCGTTCGTTCGTTGTCGGACTTGGTCTTGTTCTCATCCTCGGTGCCTGTAGCGGCGAGGGGTCGAACGGTCCCAGGGAGATAGTAGGTCTCGTCGTGGACATCCAAAGCGGCGGGGGATTCGGGGAGGTAAAGAGCTTCACGGTCAAGGAAGGCGACGAGCAGTTCGAGATCTTCGTCGATCCCGACGTCACCTACGACTTCCCCCTCGCTCACCTGAATGCTCATCGTGCGGGAGCGGAACCCGTGCGCGTAGAGGCGGAGACGCGCGGCGGCAAGCTGTTCGCGGTAGCCATCGGCGACGCCTAACAAGGAGGCGGCTTCGTCACTTGACGTATCGGTAGAGGCCGATAGTATCGCTCTAGACCGATACGTGAGGAGGATGCGGTGGACACCAAGCGTCGCGACGCTGAGCTGCTTTCGTCTGTCATGCACGGATTCTCGGAACCGACCCGCCTTGCGATCATGCTCGAGCTTGTAGATGGCGAGAAGCGGGTCACTGATCTCGTCGAAGCTATCGGGATGAGCCAGGCGAACGTCTCCGGTCATCTAGCCTGTTTGCGCGACTGCGGCCTGGTGGAAGGTGAGCCCCGCGGGCGACAGGTCTTCTACCGGATCGGATCCCCTGAGGTGATCGGCGTGATCAAGGCGGCCGAGAAGGTCCTCCGCCGGCATGGCTATGACATCGACTCGTGCCCCACCTACGGTCGGAGGAAGGCTGGTTGATGGCAACCGCGGAAGCTGCAACACCTCTGGTCCGACGCGCGGTCAGGCTCGAGTACTTCACCATCACTTGGAACGTCATTGAAGCCGTTGTCGCGATTGGCGCGGGCATAGCGGCGGGGTCCATCGCGCTCGTCGGGTTCGGCTTCGACTCGTCCATCGAGGGCTTCGCTGCGGCCGTTGTCATCTGGCAGCTACGTGGTACCCACGACGAGGAGCGAGAACAGCGAGCGTTGAGAATCATCGCCGTCACGTTCTTCGTCCTTGCCGCCTACGTCGTTTTCGAGTCCGTCCGCGACCTCGTCACCAATGCCGAGCCGGAGACCTCAGCCATCGGTGTCGGGGTTGCGCTCGTCTCCATCATCGTGATGCCTACCCTCGGCTTCGCCAAGAAGCGCCTCGCCGACAAGATGGGGAGCGCGGTGCTGCGAGCCGATGCCGCAGAGACATTTCTATGTTCGTGGCTGTCGGTGATCCTGCTTGCGGGGCTGCTTTTAAACGCGACCGTCGGTTGGTGGTGGGCCGACCCCGTCGCCGCCCTGGGGATCGCATGGCTCGCGCTTCGTGAAGGCCGCGAGGCATGGTCCGGCGATGACGACGACTAAGAGGTCCTTCCTCGCCGCTGCCCTGATCGCTGTGTGTGCCGATCTGGCGACCAAGCTCCTGGCGGTCTCGACGCTGTCCGATACGAGCATCGATTTTGGGTTCATGGACCTGCGACTGGTCCACAACGAGGGGGTCTCTTTCGGCTTGGCGACCGCGCTGCCGTGGTGGGTACTGGTCCTGTTGACGAGTGTCGTGGTCATCACCCTTGGTATCGCCGTGTGGCGAGGTGCGATCCCGGCCGGTATCCCAGCAGGCCTGGTCGTGGGCGGCGCGACGGCGAATGTCATCGACCGGCTCATAGGCGGAAGCGTTATTGACATGCTCGATCTCGGATGGTGGCCAGCGTTCAACGCCGCGGACGTATTCATCGTGTTGGGCGTGGCGACTCTGTTGCTGGAGGGGACTCGGCAGAAGCCGGCGCCGCGCTAGCAACGGCGCCGAGACGAATCAGCAGCAGTCGTCGTCCACGCAGGGACACTCCGGTCCGCAGCCACTGGGATTCATCACTCACCTCCTCCCTTTCGGAACGCTGCCTCGCAGGCCCAAAGCTCGCTGTCCTCGATCGAGTTGCATTCGAGCTGGGCCATGGCTGCCAGGTTGGCGCGTAGTGATGAGAGTCGTATCAACTCGGCGTCGATCTCCTCGATGCGTCGTTCGACCAACGTCTTTGTGTGCCCACAGGGACAAGCACCACGGTCTTGGATCTCGAGCAGCTCGCCGATCTCCGCGAGTTTTAGCCCCATCTCCTGAGCGCCTTTGATGAACCTGATCCGTTGCGGGATCTGGTCGTCGTACTCCCGGTAGCCAGCGGAGGAGCGGGGTGGCTCCGGTAGCAATCCTTCCTTCTCGTAGAAGCGGACGGCGTCGGGCGATACCCCGGCTTGCTCGGCAACTTGGGACACTCTTAGGGCCATGGGGACAAGGCAAACCTTGGAGTCCACTCCAAGGTCAAGCCTCCCAGACCAAATCAACGAAAATTGATATGGTCGCTGCGTGCTCCTTGCCCCGGAATTCCTATCGAGTGACGCCCTCAAGGCCGTTGCCGATCCGACCCGTTGGGAGATCTGTCGGCGGCTGGCGGTCGAGGAGCTGTGCGTCTGTCACCTCGTCCAGGACATGGGTCTTGCTCAGTCACTCCTTTCGCATCACCTCAAGGTCCTGCGCGATGCGGGACTCCTCGAGCAACGCCGTGAGTCTTATTGGACCTATTACCGGCTCCGCAAGGAAGCGTTCTCAGCTCTCGGCGATCAGATGAAGTCGCTTGCTGAGTGTGAATGCGGCCCCGGTCGGCCGTGTTGCTGAAGGCTTGATGGCACGCACTCGGATCGGTATCAATGGGTTCGGCCGCATGGGTCGACTCGCGCTGCGGGCGGGATGGGGCTCGGAGGATCTCGAGTTCGTTCACATCAACGAACTCCACGGGGATGCCGAGGTAGCAGCCCACCTGCTGATGTTCGATTCGATACACGGACGCTGGGGTAGCGATATCACCGGCGCCGACGATGCCCTGGTGATCGATGGGCAGAACGTTGGTTACGGAAGCGTTGCGGAGCCGGGAGCAACAGCTTGGGATGAGCTCGGTATCGACATCGTGATCGAGAGTTCGGGCAAGTTCCGCACGATGGAGACACTCGCCCCTTACTTCGAACGCGGTGTCCGCAAGGTCGTCGTTGCCGCGCCGGTCAAGGACGACCGCGCCCTAAACGTCGTCGTCGGCGTGAACGACGACCGCTACGACCCGGACGTCTACGACATTGTGACGGCTGCTTCGTGCACGACGAACTGCCTCGCGCCCGTTGTGAAGGTCATCCACGAGGGCATCGGGATCGAGCGTGGGGTGATCACGACGCTGCATGATCTCACCAACACCCAGACCATCGTGGACGCTCCGCACAAGGATCTCCGGCGGGCCCGGGCGGCAAGCATGTCACTGATCCCGACGACTACCGGATCGGCGACCGCGATCGGCCTGATCTTCCCCGAGCTCAACGGCAAGCTCAACGGTCTCGCTGTCCGGGTGCCACTCCTCAACGCATCACTCACGGATTGCGTCTTCGACGTCGGGCGCCCGACGACGGTTGAGGAGATCAACGACCTTCTTCGTTCCGCCGCCGAGAGTTCACTTAAGGGCATCCTCGGTTTCGAGACGAGACCGTTGGTCTCGATCGACTTCAAGGACGACCCTCGGTCATCGATCATCGACGGGCCCTCAACCATGGTTGTGGATGAAACGCAGGTAAAGATCCTCGCCTGGTACGACAACGAGTGGGGCTACGCGAATCGCCTCGTGGAGTTGACGCAGCAGGTCGCGGCGAGGCTCGCCTCCGCGTGAAGACTGATCTCCGCAACTACGTACTGGTCACCGGGGCCTACTGGGCCGACACGATCGCAGACGGCGCTTGCAGGATGCTCGTCCTCTTCTACTTCTACAAGCTCGGCTACTCACCGTTCCAGGTCGCCTCGCTGTTCCTGTTCTACGAGATCTTCGGGATCGTCACGAACCTCGTCGGCGGATGGGTCGCAGCCAAGCTCGGACTGAAGACGACCCTGATCGGCGGCCTCGGCACCCAGCTAGTGGGCTTGGGGATGCTCGCCTTCGCTCCGCAGTCGTGGCTGGTGGTCGGCTACGTGATGGCAGCACAGGCCCTGTCTGGGATAGCCAAAGACCTCACCAAGATGAGCTCCAAGAGCGCGGTCAAGCTGTTGGTTCCCGACGACGCCCAAGGGGAGCTCTACCGGTGGGTGTCTATCTTGACCGGCTCGAAGAACGCCCTCAAAGGAGTCGGGTTCTTCCTCGGCGGTCTGCTGTTGACCCTGATCGGTTTCCGCTCTGCGCTCTTCGTCTTGATGACGCTCGTGGGGGCCGCTCTTGTCGTCGTCCTAACCATGATGCGTGGGCACCTCGGCACCCCGAACCGCAAGGCCAAGTTCACCAACATGTTCTCCAACAACCGCTCGGTGAACATCCTCGCCGCCGCTCGGATCTTCCTGTTCGCCTCCCGTGATGTTTGGTTCGTGGTCGGCTTGCCGGTTTTCCTACGCGCTGAGTTGGGTTGGACCTTCTGGCAAGCCGGCGGCTTCCTGGCGATCTGGGTCATCGGCTACGGGAGTGTTCAAGCCTCAGCCCCAAAGATCATGCGTAGGTGGGCCGGAGAGGAAGGCCCGGACGGGACGACCGCGACCTGGCTAGCCTTCGTGCTCGCCGTCTTTCCCGCGCTGATCGCCATTGGACTCTCGGCGAACGTCACCCCGGCAGCGATCCTGGTCATCGGCTTGATCGCGTTCGGGGTCGTGTTCGCTCTGAACTCGGCGGTCCACTCGTATCTGATCCTCCGCTACGCCGAGGGCGACAAGGTCGCCATGAACGTCGGCTTCTACTACATGGCGAACGCGGCGGGACGTCTTACCGGAACCGTTCTGTCGGGCGCGCTCTATCAGTGGCGCGGCCTTGAGGCCTGCCTATGGGCATCTGTCGTCTTCGTGCTCGTCGCGGGCGTCCTGTCCCGTTTGCTTCCCGACGCGAGGGCAGCCCGAACACAACGGAAACCGGTCGATAGCAAATCGGAGGTTCCAACCGCGGAGGTGACGACATGACAGATGACGGCAAGATGTTTGGCGACTACGGCACGAGCGACGAGATGGTCGAGCACATCTGCGAACAATTGGCTCGGGAGTTCACCGGGACGTTCACGCCCGAAACGGTAAAGCGATTCGTTTCGGAGAGCTTCGACTCTTTGGCCAATGCAAAGGTCAAGGCTTTCGTGCCGTTACTCATCCATCGCTTCGCGAAGGAGCGTCTCCGCGCTGCTGGCCAGGCTGAGGGTGTCATCGGCAAAGAGGTTCCTGAGGTCCTGTTCGTGTGCGTGCACAACGCGGGCCGCTCTCAGATGGCTGCCGCCCTCCTTAACCGCGCTGCCCAGGGCCGGCTCCACGTGCGCTCAGCTGGTTCGGCTCCAGCGGACCAGATTCACCCCGGGGTGCGCGAAGCGATGGCCGAGATCGGTGTCGACATCAGCGAGGAGTTCCCCAAGCCGCTCACCGATGAGGTCGTGCGAGCAGCAGACGTCGTCATCACTATGGGCTGTGGAGATGCCTGCCCGGTGTATCCCGGTAAGCGCTATCTCGACTGGGAGCTGGACGACCCGACCAACAAGCCCATCAATGAGGTTCGACCGATCCGCGACGAGCTCGACCGTCGCGTTCGAGCGCTTCTGGATGATCTCGTTACAGCAACACCGTAGGGCCGACGTCTTACAACGCTAAATCGGGTTCTCTGAAGTCCATCGACTCAGATCCATCCGTTTCTGTCCTCGGAGATTCAAGACGAGCATGCTGGATTGGGAAGAAGGGTCGGCGAGGTCTGGTCCGAACCCCACTTGATCCTGTGTGAGGTGACACGGGCGAACTCCTCCAGGAGCGGATATCGTGTCTTTCCCGGCTCGACTTTCACCGGTGCTGCGATCCCGGGCTCATCTGGCTTGTAGGGGTACTCCAGGCGACGAATCGCCGATCGTGTGGCTTCATGGAGTCGTGTGTTCCTCGACGGCTGAACTTCTCCCCGTCGCTGTCGAGCCGAAGCTGAGCAACCATCGCGATCACTCGTGTTGGATTTCTTGGGAAGCTCGATGCGATGGCCTACAACCCCCGGCTCGCTGTCGTAACCCCAGTCATGACTGGTGGTTAGCATCCATCCGTTGACGAGGTCTTCCGGCAGCGCATCCGGGTCTACATAGTCCGGTCCCGCCTCGATCAAGAGGACGTTCGCGACTTCGCTAAGTCGGGCAGCTAGAACGCACCCGGCTGACCCTGCACCCACGATCAGGAAGTCGTATCCCACTACCCGCAATGTACGAGGTAGGCACTGCCGGGGCAAGCGCCATCTTGCTCACGCTCTACCCGGTGCAGCGTGGCGACGGACTGGTCGCGATAAACATCGCCGTCCCGCTCGCCGACAACGTGCAGAAACGGCACATAGCACAGCGCTGAGACGGATCTAAACAACTGCTTCGCCGACTACGCGCAGCGAAATGCGAGAGAACTTGCAGAGATGCTTGGACAGCTCACCAACGTACTG
>CALMBW010000026.1 GCA_937863385.1 uncultured Actinomycetes bacterium
GGGTCGACCACGACCGAGACGGTCTTGGCGCGCACCAGGACCTTGCTGACCTTCTGACCTCCGGCGGTCTCGAAGCGGTTCTGGATCAACGAGCCGGATACCTGGACGTGGGTCCCCTTGTGGAGCTGGGCGGCAGCCGCCTCTGTGGCGCGGCCGAAGAGCTCGCAGTCGAAGTAGCCGTCGAGCGAGTCCTCCCAGCCGCCGTCGGGCCTGCGGTTCGAACGGTTCACCGCGAGCCCGAATTCGAGGATCGGGTCTCCGCCGGGCGTCTGCTTCAAGACCGGTTCGGCGGTGAGATGCCCGACAAGTGCGACAACGTTCCGTGAGTGCATGACTTCCTCCCTTCGGGTGCTACCGCAGCACCGCTGTGCCACCCATCAAGACATTTGGAGGACCCGATTTGAATTACGCCAGCCTTACTTTTGTCTTGAAGTTTCCTTACGCCGCCGCCTAGGGGCACTCACGCGCAGCGTCACCTCCCATACGGGCCTGCCGGTCTCGTCGAGGATGCGCTCGGAGCGATGGACCCGAGCGTGCCGGGGTCCATCCTTCACCGCCTGGCCGATCGCCTCGGCTTCCGCCATCAGGCGGTCGAGACGAGCTACGTGGATCGTGAGGTAGCGCCGGCGGAAGGGCTATTGGCGGCGGTTGGTGATGCCTCGGAAGGTCCCGAACGCGACCCCCACACCGAGGAACAAGATCCCGAAGATCACCAGTAACACCCTCTTGAGTCCGAAGGCCCTGATAGCCAGCAACAGCAGAAGGCCATAACCGGCCAGCAGCGTGTATCCAGCGAGCTCGTCATGAGTCATCTCGCAGCCTCCTTCTAGCAGCCAATAGCTACCAAGCTACGAAGACCAAGGACAGCTTCGAGTGACTGAGATCACGAAAGTCCAAGATCTCGCCGCTCGAAATCGATGATCGACGAGCACAGACTTGCACCCTTCGGTGCGAAGTAAGGGAAACGTAAGGTTCACGTAATTCAAATCCGCCTCCGATTGGGGTTTCCTCGACCCCCCACGATTCGTTGGAAGGCGGTGCCCAGATCCTCAACATCGGAAAGCTGCGCAAGGGTGGCGAGCTCTACTACCTGAACTCGGTGGCGCGCGGCGTCGAGGATTACTACACGGGCTCCGGCGAGGCACCCGGCTACTGGCTCGCCAGCGGGGCCAAGGATCTCAAGCTCCAGGGCGAGGTCGGAGAAGACCAGCTCCGGGCGGTCCTGAACGGGTTCCATCCGGTCACCGGGGAGCGCCTTCTGAACGGAAAGCCCACGAAGCGGGAGCGGGTGCCGGGCTTCGACCTCACCTTCAGGGCTCCCAAATCGGTGGCGTTGCTGCATGCCCTGGGCGGCAAGGAGGCCTCGAACCAGGTCGTGTCGGCACACGACGCAGCCGTCAAAGCCGCTCTCAGCTACCTCGAACGACAAGCATCGAACGCACGTCGGGGCAAGGGCGGCAAGACCAGGATCGGCTCGAAGGGATTCATCGGGGCCGCCTTCAGGCACCGCACCTCACGAGCGGGTGACCCCCTGCTGCACACCCACGTCCTGGTCGCCAACATCGTGAGAGGCGACGACGGCAAGTGGGGCGCACTGGACGCCCGCCAGCTCTACACGCAGGCCAAGACCGCGGGCTACCTCTACCAAGCGCATCTGCGGGCCGAGCTGACCCGGCGGCTGGGTCTGGAGTGGGGAACGATCCGCAACGGTGCCGCCGACATCGAAGGCGTCTCGCGCGAGGTCGTGCGCGCGTTCTCGAAGAGACGAACGGAGATCGAAGCCGCGGTCGGGGAAGCCAACGAGGGAAACGGCAAAGCGACCCAGACCGCCGCCGTGATGACGCGGAATGCCAAGGACTACCGCGTCACGCCGAACGACCTGATCCCCGAGTGGAGGGAGCGAGCCGCCCGTCTGGGCTTGGATGAGAACACCTTTGCGCAACTCCTTGACCGCACCGCTTTCCGTGCTCCCACGAGCGGGGTCAGGCAACTCATCGAGGCTGAGCTGGCGGGTCCCGAGGGGCTCACCGCGCAGGCGAGCAGCTTCAGCCGCAGAGAAGCACTGCAAGGCTTCTGCTCGCGTCTGCCTTCGGGAGCACGCGTCGAGGACATCGAAGCGATGGCGGACGGGTTCTTGGCTTCGGACAGGGTCATCCCTCTGGCGGACCGCAGCGAGGGGCTTACCGCCAAGGACAGCATCCGGGTTGCCGACGGGCGAGTGATCCCGGCCGGGGTCGAGGAACGCCGCTACTCGACCAACGACATGCTGGCGGTCGAGCAGTCCGTGATCGAGCGCGCGATCGAGCGACGGATGGACGGCTGCGGAGTGGCGCAGGAGGGTGCGGTCTCTGGCGCTCTGTCCTCACGGCCGACCCTGTTCGCTGACCAGCAAGCGATGGTTCGCCGCCTCACGACTTCGGGCCAGGGGGTGGAGGTCGTGGTGGGAAAAGCCGGGGCGGGCAAGACATTCGCCCTGGATGCCGCTCGGGAGGCGTGGGAAGCATCGGGCCACCGGGTGATCGGATGCTCGTTGTCCGCCCGGGCCGCAGAGGAGCTTCAACTCGGTTCCGGCATCCCGAGTTTCACCATGGCCGGCCTGCTGCAGGACCTAGACCATCCGGTCCTTGGAGGCCTCGCGCGTGACAGCGTGGTCGTGGTGGACGAAGCGGGGATGGTGGGAACGCGCAACCTCGCGCGACTCCTCGACCATGCGCAATACGCGGGGGCTAAGGTCGTCCTCGTCGGCGACGACCGGCAGTTGCCCGAGATCGAGTCAGGCGGTGCGTTCCGTGGGATCAAGAACCGGCTTCCCGCGGTCGAGCTCTCGGAGGTCCGTAGACAACCGTTCGGATGGGAGCGAGACGCTCTCGACCTCATCCGTGAAGGTCGCTCTCAGGAGGCCATCGATGCGTATCTAGCCCATGATCGCGTCGTTCTGACGAAGTCGTCCGAAGAGACGCGTCGCCGACTGATCTCGGACTGGTGGGCGACGCAAGGCGATGCCGAACCGGCCGTGATGCTGGCGGCGCGCCGCAGTGACGTTGCGGACCTTAACGACAGGGCCCGAGCTCTCATGGCGGCGGCGAACAGACTCGGAACGACCGAGGTCGAGTTCGTGGGGCGGACGTTCGCGGCTGGCGACAGGGTTATGACGCTCAAGAACACGCGTCATCTCGGGGTGAAGAACGGCACCCGAGGAACCGTCGAGAGTGTGGATGCATCCCGTCGGGAGGTGACGATCCGGCGAGACGATGGCACATCCGTGACGCTGCCGACCAGTTATCTAGAAGCCGGGCATCTCAGCCATGCCTACGCGATGACCGGACACAAGGCCCAGGGGATGACCACCGACAAGGCCTACGTGCTGGGTGATCAGACCCTCTATCGCGAATGGACCTACGTCGCGATGTCGCGCGGACGAAACGACAACCGTCTCTATGTCGTGGGTGGGATCGATCCTGACCGAGAGGACGTCGGGGGCGAGGTTGCCGGTATCGAGGACCCGCTCAAGGAGCTGGTCGCCGCGGTGGGCCGCAGCCGCGCCAAGGACCTTGCGCTCGACTCCTACGAGATCGAAGAGATCCGCAACATGACGACGGGCGAGCTGCGACAGGCATGGGAATCGGCCCGCACAGTCGTTGAAGACATGCCCCCGAGCACCGCCGGAGCTATGGCTCACCTGGAAGCCGAAGACGATCGTCTACGGCAGATGGTCGCGCGGGAGCAACATCAGGTCGATTCGCTCACGGCGGAACTCAATGAGATGGGACTCATCGATCGCGCGCGCAAGCGTGGGGCGTCGCGTGACCTCGAGGCGAGACTTGCCAGAGCCACGGACGGTGTCGATTCCCTCCAGCAGAGCCGCGACGAAGTCGACCGAAAGAAGCGGGAGCTTGCCGAGGCGGAAGCGGTGAGAGAACAATGGCTCCTGGCTCACGCACCCACCATCCGGCGCCTGGACTCGCTGGGCCGCGAGCTGTGGTGGCGGGAGCAGCAGCAAGCGATCGCGGCCGAGGTTGCGATGCCCCAATACCTAGTGAATGCCGTCGGTGAACGCCCGATGCGGCCGTCCGAGCGGGCGGCGTGGCGTGAGGCTGTCAGCGCGGTGGAGAGCTACAGACAACGTTGGGGCGTCAGCGACCCCGACCGCGCCCTGGGCGACGAGACGCCATCCAGCCGGGAGCAACAGGACGACCGCGACGCCATCGAGGGAAGTCTTACGAACCTTACGGACGTTTCTTACGAGCCCGAGATCGACGTAAGGGAGCGGTCGATCGAGCTGTGATGAGCCTTACTTCCTTTCGCAAGAGTGCTTGGAGCCATGGCCATCGTTCTGCCTGCAGACGTCGGTACCCCGCCCGCCGAAGAAGTCATCGTTTCCAGGTCCTCCGACCAGCACGTCCGGGCCAGCACCACCGGATAGGAGGTCGGGCCCAATACCTCCGTAGACCTTGTCGGAATCGCCCTGCCCATAGAGCTTGTCGGAGCCGTCGGACCAATAGATGGTGTCCCGGCCGCTGCCCCCATAGGCGAGGTCGTCGCCGGAGCCTGGACGGATCGTGTCGGCTCCCGTGCCGCCGTAGAGGGTGTCATTGCCGCCCGCGCCAGTGATGGCATCGTTGCCGCCACCTCCCGCGAGGATGTTGTCGCTGCCGTCACCGGTGATGCGGTCTCCTCTGGGCGAACCGATGACCCGTTCTACTGATGTCAACTGATGGGAGGCCGGCGTAGTGCCGCCCCAGGAGGCGTTTCCCGTAGCGAGATTCACCGTCACTCCGCCCTCGGCGCGCACATCCTGGAAGGAGATGCGATCTCCGAGGTTGTGGTCACCACCGTTGATCAGGTCGCTGCCACGGCTAGCGTGGAAGGTGTCGTCTCCATCGTTGCCGATGAAGCGGTTGTCGACCTCGTTGCCGACGAACGTGTCGTCGAACGCGGACCCGTACGCACCCTCGACATCGGCCACTCCCTCGACGGCGACCAGCGTGTCGGCACCGCCACCCCCCTTGGCCGTTAGCGACCGCAGGTCGACGGTGACACCATCCGGAGCGGAGTCGTAGCGGACGTAATCGACCCCCGTTCCACCCGAGAGGAAGTCGTCCCCCGATCCCCCGATGAGCTTGTCGTTCTCGGACCCACCGGCGATGTGGTCGTTGCCGTCTCCCCCGTAGATGATGTCGTCACCGGCATTACCGTTGACGCTGGGGTCGGAGCCCGGACCTGCGTTTATGTGATCGAAACCGGCACCTCCCGAGATGGTGTCGTTCCCGGCACCGGCGCAGATCTTGTCGTCGCCACCACCGCCATCGATGATGTCGTTCCCGCCCTTGGCGACGATCACGTCTGGACCGCTCGTGCCCGTGATCGTGTCGGCCCCGGCCGTGCCGATCATGTCGGGGTTGGTCGCTTCTTCCCCGAAGCAGGTGGGCGTTGCGTGGGCGGGAGCCACCAGCATTCCGCTCCATAGAACGGTAGCGACGATGGCGTAGCCGGCGGCGCGTCTCACAGAGATCTCACGTAGCCGATCAGCGAGCCGGACCATCCCGCCTGTTTCGCCTCGGATTCGCTCGTCGTATAGAAGAAGTCGCCGTCGTTGTTCGTTGAGTACCAGAGCCCGACCGCCTTCGAGGCAGGTTCGGTCTTGGGGCTGGATGAGATGAAGACGTAGGCAGTGCCTGCGTCGGTGGTTATCGCCCGGGTTCCTTCTTCCTGGTAGCTGTAGATGCGCCCGATAGCCCCGCCCTCATATCCCTTCGCCTCGTACTCGCTCGCCGTGTTGCCGTCGGTGGTCATGAAGTGGTCGCCGGTCTGTGCATTGACGAGGTGATACAGATAACGCGTGGGAGCCGGTGGGAGTGGCGCAGGCGGCGGTTTCTTGTCTTGAGAACCCTTACCTGAACCTTGCGAAGCCCCGGAACCGTCAGACACAGTGCCTGAAGGTGTGTCGCTCGACCCCGGTCCAGCGATGACCGCTGGTTGGTCCGATTCCTGTTTGCCGCGTCCCTTGCGATCCTCACGTGACTTCCTGCGGTCTCCGTTGCGCTTGGGTTCGGGCGGGGTATCCGGCTGGGCTTCGACCCGCTCGGGCACCGCGCCGCCGCTTGTCATTCGCTCGCTGGCTCTCCGCGACACCATGTAGCCGGCGCCCCAGGAGGCAATGAGCAGGAACAGGATCAGCCCCAGTATCGGCAGCGCCCCGAAGGCTCTTCGTCTCGGAACCTCCGCCAGCTCCGTGGGGCTAGCGACGGAGGGCTGTTCCTGGGGATCTGATGTCTCGGTCGGCTGATCCGTCAGGTCGATCGTGATCGGGGTGGGCTCGACGGCATCGGGATCGATCACCACCAGTTGGTCTGGCTCCAGGTCGAGGAGGTAGCCGACGCCGCGCCGGTTGCGGATGTGGTTGCCGAACTTGGTAGGTCCGTCGATCAGGCGGCGGAGCTTCGAGACCAATACGTAGAGGTCGTTGTTCGAGGTCCACGGTTCATCCGGCCACACGGCTTCGATGAGCGCCTTGGGCTCGACCGGTTGGCCGACGCGCGCGGCTAGCGCGGCGAGCAACCTGAACTCCCGAGGGGGAAGTTCCAACTCCTCGCCGTGCAGTCTCGCGGTACCAGAGGCCAGCTCGAGGATGAGAGGCCCGGCCCGCCCGGCGTCGTCGATCCTCTGCATGGCGTCCATAAATTGGATTCGCCGGTGGGCCTGGGATTTCCTACCTCAAGGGTGCCCCGTAAGGAAACTTCAAGACAAAAGTAAGTCTGGCGTAATTCTCATGCGGTCCGGTTTGTGCCTGTATGTGGGCCTGATGACGGACCACACAAGCACAAGCCCGATGCGGGAGCTCCCAAGGCCCCGACCTATCTCGATCCATGCCGCCCGGGGGAGGTTCGGGAGCCTCGTCGATGAGGTCGCCGACGGAGGGGCGATGTTGATCTGCAGGCGGTCGACGCCCATGGCGGTTCTGCTGCCGGCGGTCCAGTACGAGGAGCTCGCGGAGACGGTCCGGCGAGACCAGAGCCTTGCCGCGGTGCTCCGGGCCCGGGGTGTCGAGTTCGATTCCTGGACCACAGCCAGTGTTCTCGAGGCGATCGTCCGGCTCATCGAAGGCGGCCGTGGATGAGCCTTCCTCGTGAGCCCTTCTCGTGGGATGAGGATGGGGACCGCCCCGTGCCCCTGGATGACAGTGGCTTCTCTGCCTCCGAGCCCCCCGAGGTGCCGGTCGTCCTGACCGAAGCAGAGAAGGTCGTTCGAGAAGCGCAAGAAGCGATGGGACGACAGGACACCGACCCCATCGTCGTCCCACCAAGTCCTGTCTCGCCAGAGGTGACGAAGCCTCAGGGGCCGTCCCGACGGGTCGGCAGACGCATGGCTCGTGGCTCTCTTATCGCGGTAACGGCCGTCGGCTGCCTGCTTGCTTTCGCGCACGGATGGAGCGTCGGAGCCCAGGCGGGCACCGGCGACCAAGTCGACTCCTGTGACGTCCACCACTGTTCAGAAGAACCCGGCCGCTAGGAAAGGAGGCGCAGTAACGATGAAAGGTGTCCTGTTGTTAGCCCAAAAGGTGGATCTCCACCCCAACCCCAACCAGCTTCCCGGAGGTCAGGTCCTTGAGAGCCTGACGAATGGGATCGCGGGCTTCAGCCTCATCTTCTGTCTAATCGGGCTCGTTATCGGAGCGGCGATGTGGGGGCTGGGTTCCACCTCTAGCAATTACCAGCAGACCTTCGTCGGCAAGAGGGCCTTCGCGGTGTCGGCCCTTGCCGCGTTGCTGATCGGAGGAGCAGCGGCCATCATCAACTTCTTCTACGGAGCAGGCCAGAACATCTAAGGAGCTGATGGTGAG
>CALMBW010000027.1 GCA_937863385.1 uncultured Actinomycetes bacterium
TCGTTGGCCCGGTTGACCGCGTACTCGACACCTTGCGAGATCGGCAGACCAAGTGTTGCGTAGTCACCCGAGAGCGCACCCATCGTTCCGATGGTCCAGGTGCAGTCCTTCGGCTCGTCACCGCCCGCGTCGCCGCCATCTTCACCATCGTCCCCGCCACATGCGGCGGCTACGAGGGCAACGACGCACAACAGCGACGTCAGCCACAACTTCTTACGACCCATCCATTCCCCCTTGCTCCGTGACCCCTATCTGGGGTCCCTACCTCCCGACACCCGCTCCGAAGGCAGGGTGTGAGATAGAGAAACTAAGCCACCGAGCGCCGTCAGACAACTACCGATGTCGTAGCAGCCCCCGGCGACCCCCGCATCGCCCCTGTGGCGGGCAAGAAATACCTCGCGAGGCCACGGAGAACCGTGCCCGGCCGGGGGGTTCTTCGTCGTTGCCCCGGGCCCGACCCGGTACGCCTCGACCACGCTGAGTGGTCGGGTAAGGGCATCTCCATCACGGGCAGTAATGTCCCGTCTAGCACGAACTGGGATGAGGACTACTCGGGACGAGGACTTGGCTGACGAAGCGCGCGGCACGACCACCGACCAGATACAGGCACATCTATTGGATCAAGCCCAGGCCGCGCTCGTCGCCATGGACCTCGACGGCAACGTCACGCACTGGAATCGTTATGCCGAGATCCTCTACGGGTTGACATCGATCGAGGCCCTGGGCAAGCGGGGCCGCGATCTGTTGCCACCCCCTTCACAGCTCAGCGAATACGACAAGGCGTTCCAGATCGCAGCATCGGGGGGGACCTGGGAGGCGGATATGCAGGCGCTCCGCCAACACCAACAATCCCTATACGTGCACTCAACGTACTCACCCTTGGCCGACTCGAACTCAGAGGTGATCGGGGTCCTCTGCGTTTCCTTCGACATAACGCAGAGGATCCGCTCGGAACGTGCGCGGGTCCTTTCCCATGAGGTCACCCAAACGTTGTCCGAGTCAGATCACGTTTTCGAGGCAACGCCTCAGATCCTCAAAGCGATCTGTATCAACTTCAACTGGGAGTTCGGGGGACTTTGGCAGGTCGACAAGATGGCCAACGAGCTTCGTTGCGTAGATGTTTGGCACCAGTCCGGGAACCGCCTGGCCGAGTTCGAGGAAGCCACTCGATGGATGACCCTCAAGAAGGGAGAGGGATTGCCGGGGCGCGTCTGGGATGCGCGCGCGCCCCGCTGGATCGCCGATCTCTCGGTTGATATGAACATCCCCCGCCGTTCCGCCGCAGACAAGGTCGGTTTCCATGCCGGCGTCGGATTCCCGATACTCCTGCGGGCAGAGGTACTCGGCATCATGGAGTTCTTCAGCCCGGAGATCCGAGAGCCGGAAGAAGAACTGATCGAGACCATGATGGCGATCGGGAGTCAGATCGGTCAGTTCATGGAACGCAAGCAAGCCGAAGAGAGGCAACGACTTACCGAGGCTCGCAAGACGGCCATCGTGGAGTCCGCCCTCGACAGCATCATCATCATGGATCACCTCGGATACATCCAGGAGTTCAACCCCGCCGCCGAGCAAACCTTTGGCTACTCGCGGGAAGAAGCGATCGGCAAGGAGATGGCCGGGATGATCATCCCCGAGCGCTTGCGCGATGCCCATCGCAGAGGACTCTTGAACTATCTGGAGACCGGCGATGGTCCCGTGATCGGCAACCGCATCGAGATCGTTGCCGTGCGCTCAACCGGCGAGGAATTCCCTATCGAACTCGCCGTCCAGCGTGTTGACGTCCCCGGCCCCCCTGTCTTCTCCGGCTATATCCGCGACATCACCGAGCGCAAGGAATCGGAGAGCGAACGACTGCGGTTGCTCGAAGCGGAGCAGAAGGCGCGGGCCGATGCCGAACGAGCCTCCAAGCGCTTATCGCAGCTGCAAAGGATCACCGACGCTGCACTTTCGCACCTCTCGGTTAACGAGCTGCTCGACGAGCTGCTCGCCCGCATCACCGAAACACTTTCCAGTGACACGACCGCCATCTTGTTGATGCGGGAAGAGGGCGAGGATCTGACGGTCCGAGCTGCCCGCGGGGTCAAGAGCGACATCTCAACGCTTCCGCCCGTGCCGCTAGGCGAGCAGGCTGCAGGCATCGTCGCCGCCACCCGCGAACCATTGACGATCGATGCTCTTTCAAAGAGTGAGATCCAAGCTCCCGTGCTTCGCTCCGAGGGCATGGAGTCCCTCATGGCTGTGCCTCTGATGCTGGAGAACCGGGCACTTGGAGTGCTCTTGACTGCCTCGAAAGAGGAAGCCCATTACTCGGCCGACGACCTGATGCTGCTACAGCTCGCCGCCGACCGGATCGCCCCGGGCATCCAGAACGCCAGCCTCTTCGAACGCGAGCACCAGATCGCCACTCAGTTGCAGCAGAGCCTGCTTCCCAGCCGATTGCCAACTTTCGACACCATGGAGATCGCCGTCCGTTACGTGCCCGGGGGATCCGGGCTCGCCGTTGGTGGCGACTGGTACGACGCCTTGTCCTTACCCGACGGATCGGTAGGGGTCACCATCGGCGACGTTGTCGGAAAAGGGATCCGGGCGGCTTCTGTCATGGGGCAGCTGCGCAACTCGCTGAGGGTGTTCGCGCTAGAGGGACATGCACCGGATCGGGTCGTCACCCGCATAAACCGGCTCTCGGACACGTTCGACCGAGCCACCATGGCCACCTTGATCTATGGAACATACGATCCCACCGCTCGCATCTTCAGGCTTACCAATGCCGGTCACCCTCCCCCATTGATCGTTACGAGATCGGGGGCCAGGTTCCTCGAAACCACGGCGAACATCCCGCTAGGCGTAGCTGAGGATGAGGAATTCACCATGGAAAGTTTCACGCTCGAGACCGGCGACATCGTAGTGATGTACACCGACGGTTTGATCGAGAGCCCTTCAGCGAGCATCGATCAGGGCATGGAGGAGCTACGCGCGGCCGTCGTCGATGGCCCGCAAGATCTCGAACTACTGTGCAACTCGGTCCTTGAAGTCATCTTCAGAGAGCGCGAGCGCTCGGATGACACCGCCATCTTGATGTTCCGGGTCCGCTAGAAGGTCCCCAGCGGGACGCAATCATCTCGATAACCTGCACGACCGCTTCAGCCACCCTGTCCAAGCAGAAGGACATCGGGTGGCGTCGAGCCCACCGGACCTCGCTAGATAGCCAAACCTCCACAAGCCCTTAGGTCCGCCCGGCGCGCCGCCCGGACTTCCGCCCGGACCCGCCGCTGCAGTCCTTGCCGCGCTCGGCGCAGTTGTTTGCCAGAGGACTTCGGTCGCAGCGCGTTCTGCAACCTCAGCAATGACGAATCTGTTCGCCTGAACGACATCACGAACGCCGGAGAGCGATCCGCTTCTCCCTGAGCGACGAGGACGGCGAGCGTGCGAGCCCGCACGTGGCGCGCCTTTCGAACATCCTTCACCCACGCACGGCGTGGGCGTGGGCGTGCAGCCTGCACACCAAGCCGTGACGCCTTCTGACAGGCTCGCTTGCTCGTAGAGATCGTTTCCTCTGCTTCCTCGATAACTTCGGGGATGGTGTCGGGGTCACGCCCTTCCTCCGAGGAGTTGAAGGCGAAGAAGGCACCCGCAAGGCCGAGGGCAACGGCAACTACCGCACCGATCGGCCGGGCCAGCGATCGCGAAGCGCTCTTGGACTCGGGCATCTCGAGGGGCAAGGTCGACTCGGACTCGGCTAGAACGGGTGCCGATGCCCCTGTCATCGTGTCGGCCGACTGCCACGGTTCGACCACCTGCAAGGTAGTTCCACCGAGCTTCACCGAGTCACCGCCATGAAGCCGCATCTCGTCGTCGATGCGCAGACCATTGACGAAGGTTCCGTTCGTGGAATCCAAGTCGTTCACGAACAAGCGGCCATCCCGAACGACGAAACGAGCGTGCCGGCGCGAAAGGAGTGGGTCGTCGATGGTGAGATCGGCTCCGAGCCGCCCGATCGTCAGGTCGCGCTCCACCGTGACCGACTTGCTACTCGCGGGACCCGAGGTCACTCGCAGTTCGAAGACCGGGCCGCTCATGTGGTCAGGACCTCGGCACCATCATCGGTGACGACAACTGTGTGCTCGAACTGAGCGGTCCGCGAAAAGTCGGCGGTAACGGCGGTCCAGCCGTCGGGCCAGATCCGGTGACGCCAGGTTCCGGCCGCGATCATCGGCTCGACCGTAAAGACCATGCCCGGACGCATCTCGGTGTTGTAGGCGGGGTCGTAGTAATGCGGGATCGACAGACCATTGTGGAAGAGTTCACCGATGCCATGTCCGGAGAATGCCCGAACGACCGAGTATCCAAACCGAGATGCGTGCGCCTCGATCGCCCGTCCGATGTCCGAGATCGGGCTACCGGGAGAGACGGCAGCGATACCTTTCTCACAACACTCGCGCGTGATCTCGATCAGGTGCAGGTGGTCGGGATGAACAACGCCCACGGGATAGGTGGCATCCACGTCTCCGTGCACTCCGTCCAGGAACACCGTGATGTCGATGTTTACGATGTCGCCATCGCAAAGTGCCCGGCTGTCAGGGATGCCGTGGCAGATCACCTCGTTCACTGAGATGCAGCAGGACTTCGGGTAGCCCTTGTAGTTCAGGGTGCTCGGATAGGCCCCCTCTTCGATACATCTGCGATGGATGAACGCGTCGATGTCTTCGCTCGTAACTCCAACATCGACGAGACCTGCTGCTTCGTCTAAGAGACGCTTCGCCAACCGGCTCGCCCTCCGGATGCGAGCGATCGTTCCGGCCGGTGCGATCGGAGACGACGACTCCTGTGCCGGTTGCCCCGTCACGGCGTAGTCGGGCCGTGGGATGCGAGGGGGCACCTCCCTGATGGGTGAGATCCGCCCCGCCCGGACCGGAAGGTCAGATAGCCGATGGCATCTCTTGTACTTCTTGCCACTCCCGCACCAACAGGGATCGTTAGATCGGATCGTTGCTTGTATCAGTGGCCTACTCCTCGGCCATGAACGGATAGCGGTAATCCGTCGGCGGGGCGAAGGTTTCCTTTATCGAGCGTGGGCTGACCCAGCGGATCAGGTTCCACATCGAGCCCGCCTTGTCGTTCGTGCCGGAACGTCGTGCCCCACCGAAGGGTTGTTGACCCACCACCGCACCGGTTGGTTTGTCGTTGACATAGAAGTTCCCTGCCGAGAAGCGGAGGCGCTTCTTGGCCTCGACGACCGCCTGCTTGTCGTTCGAGAACACGGCCCCAGTAAGTGCATAAGGAGAGGTCTGGTCGACAACCCCAAGGGTGTCCGAGAAGTCGCTCTCGGGGTACACGTACGCAGTGACTATCGGACCGAAGAGCTCTTCGCGCATCAAACGAGCATTGGGGTCCTCTGTCTTGAGAACGGTTGGGCGCACGAAATATCCAGTCGCGTCGTCCACCTCTCCCCCGGCCACGACCTCCATCCCCACCGAGCTCTTCGCTTCCGCCAATGCGTCTGAATGCTTGGCGAATGCACGGTCGTCGATCACGGCGCCCATGAAGTTCGTGAAGTCCGTGACATCACCCATCTTGATCTGAGGGACCTCATCCGCCAGCTTCTCCTTGACGGCGTTCCACAGGTTGCTGGGGATGTAGACACGCGATGCGGCGCTGCACTTCTGGCCTTGGTATTCGAAGCTCCCTCGGATGATCGCCGTCGCGACGGCTTCGGCGTCTGCAGACGGATGGGCGATGATGAAGTCCTTGCCCCCGGTCTCGCCGACGATGCGTGGGTAGCTGCGGTAGGAGTCGATGTTCTGCCCGACCTTGGACCACATCCAATTGAAGGTTGGGGTCGAACCGGTGAAGTGGATCCCCGACATCTCAGGGTGAGACAGGACCATCTCACCGATCTCGGGGCCAGGTCCATGGATCATGTTGATCACGCCGGGGGGAACCCCCGCCTCTTCGAATAGCTTCATCAAGAAGTGGGCGGAGTAAGCCTGAGTAAGCGACGGTTTCCACACCACCGTGTTACCCATGAGAGCCGGAGCCGTCGGCAGGTTCGCGGCGATCGACGTGAAGTTGAAGGGCGTTACTGCGAACACAAAGCCCTCGAGCGGCCGATAGTCCATCTGGTTCCACATGCCCGGGCCAGAGATCGGCTGCTCGGCATAGATACGCGCTGCGTACTCGACGTTGAAACGCCAGAAGTCGATGAGCTCGCAAGCAGCATCGATCTCGGCCTGATAGACGGTCTTGGACTGCCCGAGCATCGTTGCAGCATTCAACGTGTCACGCCACGGCCCGGCTAGAAGCTCCGCTGCCCGCAGGAAAACAGCCGCTCGCTCCTCCCACGGAAGTGCCGCCCAGTCGGCCTGCGCATGCAGGGCCGCCTCGATGGCTTGGGTGGTGTGCTCGGCACCGGATCGATGGACGTCGCCCAAGATGTGCTTAGTGTCGTGTGGCATCACGGTCTCGTAGATATCCCCCGAGCTGATCGCGCGGCCACCGATGACCATCGGGATCTCGACACGATCAGACGCCATCTGGTCAAGACGGACCTTCAGGCTCGCTCGCTCTGGCGAGCCCGGCAAGTAACCCTTCACGGGCTCGTTGTGGGCCGGAGGGGGACGCAGTATCGAGAAGTTGGTTGCCATGTGTTGACCTCGCTTCATCGCGATCTAGGGAACCTAACCAGGGTAGCCGAACGCCTTCGGCAGACCGAGCGGCAGGCTTGTGCCCAGTCCGGCGGCAACCTTCGGGGTCCGGTGCAAGTCCTATAGTGGATGCGAACACCACCGACATCTGCAGCCGAACCTTCGGGGTCGATCCTTGCTCTTTCCAACTACTGACTTCGCCATATTCTTCTGCGTCGTTTTCACGGCGAGCTGGCTGCTCATGCCCTATCGAGCCGCTTGGAAGATCTTCATGACAGCAGCGAGCTACGTCTTCTACGCGTGGTGGGACCCGGGTCTGGTCTGGCTGCTGGCTGCGGTGACCGTCACGGCACAGCTTGGGGCGATCTGGGTCAACGCAAGCGAACCATCGACCCGTCGGAGAACCGCTCTGTCGGCTTCGGTGGGACTCGTCCTGCTTCCACTGCTTTGGTTCAAGTACTACGGGTTCATCTCGGTAACCGCAGCCGATCTCTTCGGCCGTTGGGGTGCCGGCGCGCCTCTTCCACTGCTGCAGATCGTCTTACCGGTAGGCATCTCGTTCTACACGTTCATGGCCATCTCTTACGTCGTCGACATCTACCGCAAGGAGCTAGCACCGGCCGGTTGGTTGGATCTATCGCTTTACCTGTCCTTCTTCCCCCATCTGGTCGCCGGGCCGATCGTTCGAGCAGGCGAACTGATCCCCCAGTTCGCAACCGCACGAGACCCTGCAAGGATAGATGTGGGGCATGCTGCCCGGTTGATCTTCAGGGGTCTTTTCAAGAAGGTCGTCGTCTCATCGTTCCTGGCGACACAGATCGTCGATCCCGTTTTTGCCGATCCTTCGGGATACTCGTCGCTCGACGTCCTGTTCGCGATCTATGCGTACTCGATCGTCATCTATTCGGACTTCTCTGGATACACGGACATCGCCATCGGCGTCGCCGAGTTGCTCGGATTCGGATTCCCTCACAACTTCGACTGCCCCTACATCGCACGGTCATTGCAGGACTTCTGGCGTCGCTGGCACATCACGTTGTCTCGGTGGTTGCGCGATTACCTCTACATCCCGCTGGGCGGTTCCAGGACAACCTCGGAACGCGTCTACTTCAACATCCTGCTCACGATGCTGTTGGGAGGGCTATGGCATGGTGCCGGGTGGACCTTCATGATCTGGGGAGCGATCCACGGTGTCGGCCAAGCGACCGGCCACTTCCGGCGCTCGCGCACCGGCCGCACGGAGAAGCGAGCAGACGGCCCTTTGGTACGAGCCCGGCAGATCTTCATCACGTTTCACATCGTCAGCTTCGCGTGGATCTTCTTTAGAGCAGACTCCGTGGGACAAGCCTGGGATGTCATCTCAAGCCTCGTGACCAACCTCAGATCACCCGAGCTGTTGACAGTATGGGTCGCCGCGATCGTCCTGGGTGCCATCGCAGCTCAGTTCGTCGGTTCGGTTCCAACACTGGCCGCTTCTATCTCGGCCGGGTGGAAAGCGTTCGGGGCGTCGTCACCGCTGGCCCAAGGCACGGTGGGAGCGGTAGCTCTGTTCGCGATCACCACCCTCGGACCCGAAGGTGTAGCTCCTTTCATCTACTTCAGGTTCTGAGATGGCCGACCCGACGCTCTCTCCCGAGAAGAACATTGCATCAACGTCATGGCTCCGCGCGTGCCTCGCTCTGTTCATCTGCCTCGGTCTGTGGCTGCTCCTCTCGGCTCCCAGGTTGGAGCATTCGGCTTCTGCGTCACCCGACGGTTTGCGCCGCACGGCAGCGCTCAGCATCCTGCGTCCGGTCGCGCGCTTCAGTGAGGCGATCGGGCTCGCAGATGCAACCGCCGCCATCCAGACCGCTTTCGGAAAGGATCCCGACGAGCCCCCCGGTGGCGAGCTTGACCTGGAGGAGGAGCTCGCAGGCGAAGAACTTCCACCGTTGCCCCCCCAAGAGATCCGGCCTCCCGTAAAGATCCAGCCACCCGACCAACCCCGGCCGGACGAGAAGAAAGCTGATCCTCAACGATCCCCGCGCGACACACCCTTGCGCCGTCCGAGCGAGCGCTATCGGCTTCGAGTGGCGGTGGTCGGAGATTCCCTCGCGCAAGGTTTGGGCGACGCCATGCGCAGGACATTTCGAAGTTCGTTGGTCCATGTACTCGACGTTGGAAGGCTCGCAACAGGGCTGGCACGAGCCGACTACTTCGACTGGGTCGATGCGATGGGGAAGATCTCGAGGCGCTACGACCCGGACGTAGTAGTAGTGATGGTGGGAAGCAACGACAAACAGTCTGTCGTCTTCCCGAGTGGCCGAACCGTGGTCAGTGGCGATCCGGATTGGGGCGCTGCTTACCGTCAACGGATAGCCGATCTCCTCGGCGCGACGAAGCAACGCGCTCACATCGTTTGGGTCGGGTTACCGCCGGTGAGAGACCGCGGAAAGAGCCGACTCTTTCGAATCTACAACGACATGTACGAGGCCATGCTGCAAGAGCGGCGCGACGCCAGGTTCGTCGACATCTGGGATACCTTCGCCGACTCCGACGGAAACTATCGGGCCTACGGCCGGGGGCCGGATGGCAAGGTGGTGCTACTGCGAGCGGGTGATGGTGCTCACTTCTCCGTTACCGGATACGACATGATCGTTGACCTGGCTCTGCAGGTGATGCAGAACCGTTGGGATCTGACGCGAAAGGTCCTTCGATAGGACTTCACCTACACAGACCCCATCGGGGATACTCGGAGTCATGAGCGATCACGTCCTGATAAGAAAGCTCGAGCACGTGACAGGCTCGGCGGCAGCTCCTCGATTCGGCTTCGCGATCGAGACCAGAGAGAGCGCTGGGCCGGCTCACAAGCATGGAGCGTTCCCCGACGATGTCGTGTGGCTGAAGCTTCACGGCGGCCTCGTTGTCGGCAAGGCGAAGATCCGCATCTGCTGGATCGGCGAATACTCGTCGATCGCGGAGGTGAGGGCACGAACCCGAGGCGCGCCGCTCCACGATCTCGACGGCTTCTGGGCAGGCCGGCCGAAGGCGGGCTACGCGGCCGTAGCCGAGCTCGCGTACGAGCGCTGGACCGAACCGCACTGGCAAGGCCCCCGGACCTACGGGTACGAATGGGTTGTGTTGGACAACGACTCAAAACGCAGTTCGTGGCTAGAAGACAAGCCACCACCGCGCGGCGGGGCAGATCTGCTGCGTAGCTTCGTTGAGTTCCGCCAGGGCTTGTCCTGAAGCTTCGCTAGAAGGTAGGCCGGACCGCCTTGCGCCCGCACACGGTGGCAGAGGCGAGCCCACCTCCGTCACGGTCACCGACGGTGGCGGAAGACGAGGCCAGCGTTGGGACCTGGTCCGGTAGCTCGTCTTCTTCACGAACGTTGAGTAACGGCGCCGATCGATCGGGCATCAGGAAACGCAACACACTGGGGAAGTCGCAGTCGTGTAAGACGGTGATCTGTGATGCGACACCGGATGGCAACGAATCACCCTTGGCATAGGACACCGAACCGGAGATCGTCAGGCGCAGGGAGCCACCGGCCGGCACCACGAGGTCGGTAGGCAGGAAACGCACCTTTACCCGGGTCGGTGTCGCGGTGGGGAAAGGTTCACCGCTCGACTGCTCGAAGAACCCACGCTTCATCCGGGCGATGTGCTGAAGTGACCGCGCCCCGTAGGTGCCCTGGTCGGCGTATCCACCACTGTGGGAAAGCACTTGACCGTTGGCTCCGATCACCTCTAGCTTCACCCCGATGTGACCGTCGGGCAGATCGCTCTGGATCCAGGCATCGAGCACAGGTTGTCCGGTCAGATGCAAAGGAGCGTCCAGCTGGGGGGTCTCGAACACCGCCGCCTGACTGGGTAGGGGGATGCCGATGGCAGGCTGCTCGATGTACGTGGTCCCTCCGCCCTTGGGCGTTGTGACACCAAGCGTGCCGTTCTCGCTCAGTGCCAGTTGCCCGGGATTGTTGCTGACCCGCGCGGGAAACTCGTTCGCCGCCCACCACTGGCCGTCGTTGCTCTGGATCTGCACGTCCGGCCACTTCTCCACACCGGTGTCCTTGCCTTTGAGGTAACGATCGAACCAGGCGGTGACCATCGGGAACCAGTCGGCTCGCTCCCAGGCCTGCTCGACCGAGGCATGGCTGGAGGGGAAGGCGTGGTTCCAGACCCCGAGAAGGCCCTTGTGGGGTGTCTTCTTAGAAAGCGCATCGAACCAACCGGCAGCGGTGATCGGCTGCACGTTGAAATCGCGCAAGCCGTGCACGAATAGCGTTGCGGCCTTGACCTTCGGCGCGCCCGGACGGTACTCGCGTGCGGCCCAGTAATCGGTGTAGTCACCGGTTTGGTCGGCCGACGACGCCATCACCTCTCCCTGACAGGTGAGCTTCTCTGGGTAGTGCTGTGGAGCTGGCTTCTGGCCCGGGAAGAGGCTTACAGCCGCAAGATAAGAGGAGTTGCCGAGCAGGGGCTGGCCTGCCCATGGAACCCCGTCGAAGAAATTCCAGTCGTACTGAGACCCGACCGATGCCGTGGGGATGATCGCCTTGAGGTACTTAACCTTCTTTGGGTCGCCGTAGCCGGCGGTCGAGATCTGAGTCTCAGCGTCGTATGACGCCCCGTACATCCCCACTCGTCCATTACTCCAAGGAGCTTTTTTGCCGAGATACTCGACGACACGAGCGCCATCGTCGATCTGGGCGGCAGCGGTCTGCTCCAAACAACCCCCCGACTCACCCGTTCCACGAACGTGATGCTGAGCAACTGCATAGCCACGAGCGTTGAAATATTCGACGAAACTTGGATTGCTGCCCGCCGGGTATTCCTCGGTCCCCGCGCTGACGTAGGGGGTCATGATCAAGATGGTTGGGATCTTCTTGGGAACGATGTTGCCGTCTTTGTCCTCGGGCAGCCAGGTTTCGACGTACAGATCGACCCCATCGGCGGCCTCCACATAGTGCTGCTGTCTCTCGGGGTCCTCGCTGGGGGGTTTGGACCCATAGAGAGGCTGTGACAGCGGGCGCGGCTCGAAAGCTTTGCCTTCGTCGGGTGCCGATGCGGCGAACGCCGAGCCCGGAACGACAACAGCCAACAAAAAGAAACACCAAGCGGTCGAAAGGAGACGTTTCATGCCGCAAGGGTTCTCCGACAGAGCTGGCCTCCTCCCACGTTACGAAAGGACGGTCTAGTTCACGATCGGTTGATAGGGCCGGCAGGGTTGGTTGCGCAGGCTAGGGCACGGGGGCAAGGGGGTGGGG
Source organism: uncultured Actinomycetes bacterium (assembly GCA_937863385.1). GTDB lineage: Bacteria > Actinomycetota > CADDZG01 > CADDZG01 > WHSQ01 > CALMBW01. The sequence goes on from CALMBW010000027.1 coordinate 11,894, forward strand.
GCCCGCAAGCCCGGGATCACCGGAAGCACCAGCTTGGACGGCCGTACCGGAGAGAACGAGATCGCGACCTTAGATCTTGTCCCGGGCACCGACTTGCTGAATGACCACACCGGCTGGGCGCCGTTGGGTGCAGCGATCGTCACTCGTATCCGGGAACCGGCGCGGTAAACGTGCCCCTGGTAGTAGAGCGGGATAGCGATCCGCTCGAAACTGTCGCCCGGCATCGGCGAAGCGTCTGCTTCAAGAAAAGTCGGGATCGGGTTCAGCAATGTGCTCTCACGCTTGAAGATGTTGTTCGAGTTCGTTGCCAGCTTGCGCTTGCTCGCTCGCATGTAGCCGTTCTGTACGAACGTCTCGTTCCCGTCCGGCCGAACCTCACTGATCGTCGCCTGCAGATCGACATCGGCCGTCGAAGATCGCACCCATGCGTACACAGCTCCAGCACCGACGACGGCCGTGTCTGCCTTAAGGGGCTCGGAGACGTATGAGATGGCGGTGCCCTCGGGGTTCTGCTTCCAATCCCACTCCCACTGTGAGGCGTTGCCCCACAGGCCACCGGTCCCGGTACCGCCGGTGTAGTTGGTAAGGGGAAGTGCGTTGGCGTCAGAGGTGTAGCGATCGATCCCAGAGGCGGTTGGGGGTGCGCTCGACAGGGTGCCCTTCGGCCCGAAGTACCAGGTCCGGGCAGCGGTGCGCTTGATCGGCCAGGAATCGAACGAACGCTCGAATGCAGGGTAGGGGTCACCGGGGATCGACTGCCCCGTCGGCGAGGTACCCGCCCCGTTCTCGAACAGCACGCGCACCTCCGGCAACTTCTCGAAGGCTTCGAGCGCCGCCTCGTAGGTAGGCATCGTCTGGATCGGGTCGGCCGGGAAGGTCACGACGCTGTCCTCTGGAAGTCCGTAGGCCTCTTGATAGATGACCGGAGCTGCCGCCCGTGTCGCAGCCTGCTTCACGATCGGTGCTTCCTTGGCCACGTACAACTGCAGGAAGTCGTACCAGCGATTGTAGGTTTCGGGAGCTAGCGAATCGATGTGGGTGCCGTTGGTGAAGGTGAACCACTTCTTGTCCGTCCCTGTGAACCTCGAGGCCAGCTCGGGGCAGTGGCCGCCGGTCTGCTCGTCCTGCCACTGGCACACCAAGAACGTCGGCACTTCGATCTGGTCCACGAACGTCACCGGGTCGAGGGGGTCTGCAACCTTGGGCACGTAGTACGAGTTGGCGTCGATCTTGGCGGCGAGATCGGCGGCTTCGGGGTGCAGCGCCTGATTCTCTTCGCACTTGGTGTCACCGGCCTGGATCCGTTCCCATGCGTAGGGCTGGCCCCTGTCCGGTCCTGCGGCTTGTGCTTCCTTCTGGCGTTCCTCCGCCCATGCGGCCGCGAATCCGGTGTTGAGGTTCCCACCCGGATACAGCACCGACGCGGTGGTATCGAGAACCGACAGCGGGGAGATGGCGGCGAGTGACGGGGGTTTGGTCTGCGCGGTGAACAACTGGCTGATACCACCGTACGAGATCCCCATCATGCCGACCTTGCCGCCCTTTACCCACGGCTGATTGGCGATCGTCTCAACGATGTCGTAACCGTCAAGGCTCTGCAGTGGTTCGAAGAAGTCGAAAGCGCCACCCGAGCAGCCCGTTCCGCGCATCTGGATATCCACGACCGCGAAGCCCATGGCGTTGGCGAGCACGGCGATACCGCTCTGCGGCCCATCGGGCTTTGCGTACGCGTATCCCGAGTACTCGATCAGGGTTGGATACGGCGGGAGGAAAGGAACCCCCCCGGCGTTGGGAAGCGGGCCCGGTGGCTTGGGAACACCAAGGTTGGCGGGGCTGGTCGGCGGATGTACGGTCAAGGCCAGCTCGGTCCCGTCGCGGGTCGTCAGGTACTGATAGCCACTAGGTGCGATCGGCTGGTCGTAGACGCTGGGGTCCCACGGAGCCGAGTCATCGTCGTGAACCACGACCGGGGCAGACCGGACACCTTTGGACTTCACGCGGTAACCCTCACCGGGCGTCACCTCGCGAAAGAGCACGCCGCCGAGTTCGTTCACCGTCTGGGTCTTGATGACGGTGCCTTGAGCATCGAGAAGGAACGCCTGGGCGCCGGGCGTGAGGTCCGTGACGTAGACCTGCTCGACGCTCCCGACCGCTTCGATGCGTGACGGTGCCGCCGTGGCACTCGAGAAGGTCTGAGAACCGATCAACAAGCCCACAGACAGCGCCAGGGCTTCGATCCGCAATCGGCCGCCGCGTGCCCGCGTGTTGCCCACCATCTCGCTGCCTCCCAAGGTCGGATGGACTCGATCCCCGAGCCATGAACCACTCGCTCGCGGGGCTCGTCCGATTTCAGAGGAAATCTTTCCTAGGAAGCTTTGTTCGACGACGGTAGCCTCGGTTCCTTTACCGCCGCGACCGTTTTCCTACCGGCCCTGCATCGACCCCGCTCCGGTTCTAAGACGAAAGCCAGGGCCGGCGACGTGGCGTCTAGCTCTCGTCGCAGGAGTGATCGCGTATCCCGAAAGCAAGCCGGGAATCCGCCGGGGAAGACAGAGATCGAGGCTGTGGCGTCAGGGGGCCGGGACGCCGCCCCGCCATAGCTTCCAGTTCTTGAGGATGTGGTCGGTCACAGCCACACCGACCCGGTAGGCGTTCTGGACCGAGGGCCTGAACGCCCCGCTGTTCGAAGCCAGCGACTCTTGGGCGCTCTGGCCGGGATAGGGCTGGTCGAAGTTGCTGGCCGTACGCAGCACCATGATGCGGTCCCAGTCCACGAGACCGGAGTCTGCCAGTCGATCGAGGGCGGCCAGCGTCGAGCTGTCTTCCATGTTGGTCATGCAGTAGTCACCCAGACCATTGGTCCACATCTGCGTCCACCATCCCGCCCAATCGGCCAGCAACTTGCCGTGCCAGTAGGTGCTGGACGAGAAGCTGTCACAACGCGTGACGAACGGAGTGCTACGCGCAGGGGTGCCCTCGGGATAGTTGGCACGGTATGCCTGGGCGTCAACGCTGTCCGCTAGCTCGACGTTCTTGGACAACTCGTAGGCACGCTCGGATAGATCTGTGTTGAGTCCAAACACCTCTGTTCCCGCCACCGCACCGTCCTCGCACCACGGTTCGTTGCAGCCGAGATGGATATACGGGTAGGTCCACCCCTCGGGCATCTCGCGCGCATCGATCTCATGAGCGAGATCTCCATCGACGACCCAATCGGCCCACGCCGCCGCGCCGAGCGTGGCCCGGTCCGGCGAGGTCCCGGCGATGCCCGCCACCAAGAAGTAGGTATCGGTGAGGTCGAAGTACCTGCTCGCACCAACCGCCATGATCGTTGCGGCCGCGTTCGCGCCTCCCATCCCGGTAACCACGAGGCAATGCTTTAGATCCGGCGCAGTCCCTCCCGATCGTGCAGCTCGGCAACGCACGGGCGTTGGAAGACCGGGTACCTGGATCTTGATGTCGAGGTTCTCGTTCGCCAACCAGGGCTCGGCTTCGGCTTGGAACATCGCGATGGTCAGCACCCTCACGGGCCTTTTCGTGAACCGTTCCTCGGCCGCCAGAGCGACGGTTTCTGGACGCGTCCCGGTTTCGAAAGAGCGCGCGCTCTGCGACTCCTCCGCGTAGGAGATCATCGACATCCCTGTGATGCCGGCCATCGCGCCGATAAGAAATGTCAGGACTGGCAGTTTCCGCACTTGGTGTCTCCTTGTTGGATCGCACGTCACGCCCCTCCCAGGCTGGCACGCGACGCGCAGCGCCAGGAAGGGCCCGACCTAAGTGGTATCGGCCCCCCGCCGGGGCCTCTGTAATCTGAACTCACAGATGGTGGGCGGTACTGGGATCGAACCAGTGACCCCTGCGTTGTAAGAGCCAATGAGGGTGAAGTGAATCCCAACCAGTTAGAGCTTTTCCGCAGGTCAGACTAGGTTTTCGTTTGCCGCTGTTTCGCGCTCATGACCCACGTTTCGCGATGGAGTGTGGACCAGGTGTGGACCGGGGACCTGGTCGATGGTCATGCGCGGGATCGTCTTGAAGCCTCCACCTCAAGACGATGGAGGAAGAAGAACGCGTTCTTGCGAACCTCGCGCTGCGCATCGATCTTCCTTCCAACAGCGCGGCCGACAGTGTCAGCGACAGGCACCCCTAGCGCTAGGCCGGCTGTCATCAACCCCGGGAGGGAAAGGACCTCCCCGTTGCCCGCGGCGATCACACCGCCAGCCTCAACCATCAGACGACGCGGGTCTCCAAGAGAGATTGAAGCGATTTCTTTGAGCAATCCGTGCTCAGCCAAGGTTTCGCGGATTTCCGATAGTGCCGGCGCAATCTGCTCTCGCCATGCGTTCTCGAGCTCAGTCTCGAACCCCTCGTCAATAGGTCGCATCTCAAACTCCCGACTTAGTCTTGCTAGGGCCCCACGGAAACGGCTGAGCGGGCCACTCAGTTGGATGCGGAGGTCTAGGATTTCATCCATGCCCAATTGCTCGAATGACGGGAGATATCCCATGTACGAGACAGCAGAGGAGACCTCAGCGCCTCGCCGCATGGAGTGGCTAGGAATCTGAGCTCCCTCTCTCTCCATGGCACGGGCCAAATCTGCCGAGGTGTCATCCAAAAGTGGGAACGAACGTCGCTCGGTAAGGATTTCAATGAGCCTGTCGGTGAAGTCCGCGATGACATCGCCCAATTCCCCATCGTCCCTCTCACCAGTCGCTGCGCGAATAGAAGCGGCAACGTAGTCAGTGTTCGAAGTCGTCCCAAGATCAGCCACGGCGACGGGCCCGTTTTCCATGGCGTTTAGCAATTCGTCGGCTCCGAATTTGGCACGGATCTCCCCGAGCACCTGGGGGATCTGTTTCTCCCAGACTTCGTCCAGCTCACCGAGCTTTTCGTATAGAGCGTCGATCTCATTCGCGCTTCCGTAGGCGCGTCCTACCTGACGAACCAAACGCCTATCCACAGAGAGGAAGGCCTTCATTTGCTCAAGCACCTCAGGGGCAACATCCAACTGACCTGCCAGGGAAGGAACCTTGCTCACGATTTCGAGGACGGCGTCGATCTGCTGGCGGCGATCGGTGAGCGCCCCGAGGCTCATTGCTCCGGTGAGGAGGGAGGCCACCGGCGAGTGGATTGTTACGCGATCGGCGTAGAGGACGGCCGGTTTGATCAGCGCAGTCGCCGCCCTGAGATCGTTGTCGGCCAGGGCTACCTTGACGTGGACCATCGGCTGAGAAGCCGGTGCCCTTCCGCTCGTCTGGCGGCCGCTCTTTCGCTTCCTCTTCTTGCGCTTAGCCATATTCGGATTATCGCGTTCGGCTACGACAGAACTGGGTACCGGGCTCTGAGTCCCGGCTGATTCGGCTGCATTCCTACTCCGCGCGATGCTGGGGTCATGAGCAATTTCGAGCGACTGACCCTGGCTAGGTGGATGAAGTGGCTAGACAGGATCGATCTTGAGCTTGTCGTCATGCACATGAACCGCAAGGTTTGGCGGGACACGATCGACATGATGCGGTCGAACAATCACATCAAGACGACCGGCGCCTTCTTCGCCGATTTCCTGACCCGGCTGTACGTCGATGGCCAGGCCATGAGAGTCAGGCGCCAAGGCGAGGTGAACACGGGCGTTGTCTCCCTGGCTCGACTAATTGATTCAATTCAAAGCAATCCCCAATTTCTGACCAAGGAAAGGCACATCGGTCTGTATGCCGAGGTCTACCCCGACGACGAGGTCATGGCTGAAGTCGCCAAATCAGAGTTTGAGGCGGCGTGGGGAGTGGACGCCCCTCACGTCGATCCCGAACGGCTTGTTGCAGACCTAGACGAGCTCGGCTCTGTCGTTGGGCCCGTTAAGGACTTTGCTGACAAACACGTGGCTCATCTCGATTACACACCTGTTGACGAGATGCCCACCTTCAACGAACTGAATGCAGCAATTGACGTGTTTGGAACGTTGTTTTCGAAGTACTACTTGGCTCTCACCGGAAGCTCCAAGGGCGTGTCCGCAACAATCATCGACGACTGGATGGCACCCTTCCAGGTTGCGTGGTCGCTGCCTCAGCCGAACTGAGTCACTCCCCGCCTTTTGCGCGTCGCTCGATCAAACCGCTCAAGCGGCGCAAATCGCATCTCAGAGGATTGCTTGCGGCAGCGCGTGATGTCTCTACTGGGAGCTCGGGTCGTCATGATCCCGGGTTGCAGTGCTCAGATGGCCCGATCCCAAGGCCCATGTTTCCTCGAGCAGTCGTTGTGCGTACGCAAAGGCTGGCTGTTTGACCCATTCCGGAGTTACCAGGCGCCACCAGGCGGCCGCCGCTACCACATACAACGCAGCTAAGGCCGCCACAATGCCGCGCTCAGGGCGCACTAGCTCACTGTCCACGATGACAAGCGAGCCCAGAGCGAAGGCGGTTACCAAACAGATCCCGATCGCCCATGAACGTAATCCGAGCACGTTGCGCCGATATCCATAGTGACAGTTCTCCTCGAAGACCAGGGGGAAGTGTTCTCTGTTTCTCGTCGCTCTGCGGAGCTGGTCAGTGGCAGTCTCGTAGATGTTGTCAGCACGATGCGGATCTTGCGCTTCTTCCTCCGCGGTGGGGAACTCCATGCCCGTCAACACAGAGAGTCGCTTATGGAGCTCCTCAACGCGAACCGGATTCGAGTTATCTGCATGGCGCAGCAAGATCGTCGTCGGTGCCCCACCCCATGATTTCCAGAGTTCGGGCTCCCGCTTCTTTCCCGAATGGCGTCCGATCTGTGAAATCAGCCCCCAGAAGCCGCTCGCAACAACAAGGCCCGCGAGTGATGACCACCACTCAGCTCTGGTTATTCCGAGGATCACGGCGGCCGTTGAGATCGGGAGCGCAGCCAACAACGCCGGGTAGAGGCGGGCACGCCGGTTGTACTCGTCACCCATCGGATGGCTCGTTCAGACGAGACATGGCGCCTAATCTTCGTCGAAGTCGGATAGGTAGGGCCGAGGCGTCATGGGGGACCAATTCGGGCGAGATCGACCTGGGCTCGAGAGCAACATCGATACACCGGCCGTAACGAAAGGCTTCACGCCCCGCCGCCAGGCAGCATTCAGCACGCGCTGAGACGGATGCTTAGGACTTCCCTTCTTGGCCGCAGAAATGAACGCCTCACGCGCCGAGACTTCTCCCTCTATGACTGGGTCACCCAGCAGGCGAGTCATGATTTTCGGTCCCACATTCCTCTTGCTTCCGTGATGAGGAAGCTGCGTGAAGGTCGCCCTGTCGAGTCCAAGAGCGTCTCGGACGTCTAGCGCTCGTTCAAGAGCCGGAACCCCCGCGTCCCCCGTAAACAGCACGGTCTCATCGCCGAGAGCCGCATGGAGAATTACGCTCGAATTGTTTCTGTTCGACACGGCGTCCGAGTCCGGCTCAACCAATGCTTCCTGATCCCAGATATCGACAACCCGTTCCTTAATCGTTGTTACCGCGGCCTTGAGTTTCGCTGCCAGCGTCTCAACGGCTGTCATCCCGAAGTCCTTCGCGAGCTCGGCGTAGTACTCCTGAGACGGTCCTAGAACTCGAAGGGCTCCATCGGCCCAGGTTAATCCCTCGAAGGGCTCGACGATGTTTACTCCTCGTCGCTTGGCTGCCTTTTCGAGTTCCCACGCCGTCGATAACGCCCGCTTCATTGACTCGCTGAATGTTCTCTTCGAGGATCCCTTAAGGACGTAGCTGTAGACCTCGCTCTCGTACTGCCAAGGCTGATGCATCCAGAGTTCGCCTACATTCAGATTCTCAACGAGGTGAACGAGGCCAGCAGTGTGATCACCGTCGGGATGCGTCGAGATCACGAGGTCGATGTCACGGGTGTCGTAAAACTCGTCGAGGAAATCTTCTAGATCCTCACCCGAAGCCGCGAAGCCTCCATCGATAACGACAACATTCTGGCTCCGTACGGTGGAGAGATCACCGAACCGCATCGCGATCGCATCGCCGCTCTTCGACTCTTCGCCAACAGCTCTTACATCGACTTCAAAGCTCACACCAATCCCTTTCGTAATCGCTGGCCGAAACGCGATGGCCGTGGGCCACTCGCATCACGCCGCATCGTGCAGGGCCACTAGGAGGCTCCCGCTGGCGTCGAACAACTGAACATTGCCCGAGTCATGCATCCTGATCGTTACGGTGCCGACCTCGCGCGTCGAGTAAACGTGACGCGTGTGCTTTCGGTAGAAAGGCAGCCCGTCTTCTTTTTCAGGGATGTTTGCCGCACTTGCGATCACGATCTCAGGGCGGATGCTCGCCATGGCTCGTTCCGAGTATCCAGTCTTCCGTCCGTGATGCGACGCGACCAAGACGTTGGCGCGGAGATTGATGCCGCGATCCAGCATGTCGTCCCATCCCGGACCTTCCACGTCGCCCGGGATGAGAATCGAACTGGTGGCGTGCCGCACGCGCATCACGTATGAAGCGTCGTTGTAGATGTCCTTGTCGTCAGCGTCATCGACAAGCCTCGCGGTCGGACCGAGAATCTCGATGTTGTCGTCGGTCCAGAATTGACCAGTCGCCTGTGCGAGCGGATGGATCAGTTTCGTCGTCGCGGTTCCGCCGGCCTCTCGGAACGCCTGATAGGCGAGCCAGTCTTGTCGTGCACCCTCGGTTCTAAACGAATAGTTGCGGCCACGGCGGCGCAGGTGGGGCAGATCCCAGAAATTCGACGGCCGCAACTCCCCATCCCGCAAAATGCGGCGGATGCCGGACATGTGATCTGCGTCGGGGTGACTAAGGATGAATCGCCAAAGGTCCGAGCCGAATCGATCCTGGACCCATATGACCGGGTCGACCAAGTCAGCCGCGAGGTGACGGGTTCCAAAATAGATCTCGGCCAACGATCTCTTCTCGTAACTCCGAAGCTCGCCCCCGTCGTTCACATCGATCATCGAGACCCGACCGCTCGGCGACTCGATCACGGTGCACGAGCCAGCCCCCACGTTCAAAATGTGCACGTCCGTATAGCTCGTCTGGTACATCCCGCACTTCCTCCTCGATCGAGCTGCTTCACTCGTCGAGCCGGTCCGCCTGGTTTTACTCGTCGAGCTGGCTCGCTTGGTTCGATTCTAGACGGGATGTCAACCCATCGCACGTCTTCTCCCCGGTTCGTCAGTCTGATTGACTGTCAGTATCGTTGACGCGCGAACTCCTAACTGTCAAGATCGTCGTTGTGGACCATCTCTACATTGAGCTGGGGCGTCGCCTTAGGGAGGCCCGCAAGAATCAGGACCTCACGCAAGCGGCGCTCGCGGAGCGGGTTGGCGTAAGCCGCACCTCAATCACCAACGTTGAACAGGGGAACCAACATGTGCCCATACATGTCCTCTACCAAATGGCTCGCGCTCTCGGAGTGCCAGCCTCATCGCTTCTTCCAGACGAGGCAACTCTTGACCGAGCAGACGAACCCGACCACGAGATGATTAGACGCCTCAAGCCGAAGGAACGAAAACAAGTGGCCGCGTTACTGCAGCAAATCCCTGACGATCAGCGCAAGTGGGTATACCGAGTCATCGAAGGAGGTAGGACCGATGGCAACTAACCCCAAGCTCGAAGCAAGAGCCGAAACGCTTCTTACCGACGAAGGTGTCCTACGCGATCCCGTCCCCGTTGAAAGTCTGGCTCGACGATTAGGGGCTGAACTTTCCTTTCAGCCCTTCGATAAAGATATGTCTGGGATGCTCTATCGCGATGGACAACGCGTCGTCATTGGTGTGAATTCAAGCCATGCAAAAACGCGACAGCGGTTCAGCATCGCTCACGAGATAGGGCATCTTCTTCTTCACAAGGGTCGACCGATGTTCATCGACAGAGATGGAAGGTTGAATCGGAGGGATGAGGTTTCGACGCTTGGAACTGACACTGAGGAAATCGAAGCGAATAGCTTTGCTGCTGCTCTCCTGATGCCTCGCCCCCTCTTGGCCGAGGCAGTTGGTCGGCTTCATCGAAAGGGCCAACCAGCTAGTCCAGAGGTCTTGGCAAAGCGGTTCGAAGTGAGCGTCCAAGCAATGGAGTACCGACTCATCAACCTGGGCTTACTCTCACCGGACTGGGATTCGTCCTAACCTGTTACTTGGCCCTTTCCTGTTCCAACAGGGCATTCAATGCTTTGAATAGCTTCGGGTTTCCTCCGCTGTAGTTCGCTCGCGAGTCCACGACAATGCGCTCGTTCGCATGCGGCCCTTCCAAGAGTTTGATGTGAATCTTGGGGTCGTTCTCATGTCGCCAGACCTCTAGCGTGACTCGCATCTCAACCTCCTACTAGACCGGCGTTCTTCCCTTAGTGACTGCTGCTGCAAAGTTGATCAGGCCCAAGTCACCATCCTCTGGGTGTTGGTATGAACCATCGCGCCGAATTGTCAGAACAGCGGCCGCGTCATACAGAGGAGCCTGACGCAGCTTGTAGTCAATGATCCGTCGAGCGAAGATCACCCTCCTCGTGACGTGAGAGCTGCCCTCGAAAGCTGGGTCGGGATCAGGCACTCTGGGCTTCGTGATGCGCTGGCTCTTCTCTTCGTCGCAGATCACGAACACGAATCCCAGGCCGATCCTCTTGCCATATCTTGCTCTGACGTCCAGGGCATTACCCAGGGCCTCCTCGTAGCGGTTGTTCTCGTTGTTGCCGTAGGAATCTGCCTGGGTCTTGAGTTCGATCGCGATCTGGGGCTCATCACCATCCCAGCAAACGAGGTCCCATTCTTTCGCCGGGCGGAAGTAACCGCCGATCGTGATGCGCTTTTTGCCACCCTTCTTCTTTACCGCGACATCGGTCCAGCCCTCGCGAGCAAGATCGGTCGCGATGAGATCGAGGAAGGCCTTCGGATGGCTGTCGGACTGCGTTCCCCGTTTGCGTGCCCGCCAGAATTCTTTGACCGCGCTCTTTATCTCGCTTTCCCGCATCTCCCCGGCCTTTGTAAAGGCCGAAAGTAGCAGGCAAAGCTAGACCTCGACCACTCGCTACTCGGTGCGCTCCTCGAGCTCCACGATGGCGTCGTTTAACAGGTCAACCTGTGAGAGGCGTTCCTTGATGAGGGGTATGTATGTCGGCTCAACCTCGTAGGTAAACGACGATCGGCGACCTTGAAGCGCAGCCAGGGCTGTGGTCCCCGTTCCGCCAAATGGATCGACAACAACGTCCCCGACAAACGAAAACATGCGTATCAGTCGCGAGGCGAGCTCGAGCGGGAATGGAGCGGGGTGATCCTTAAGAGAAGCGCCTCGGATGTCATCCCAGATTGAACGGAACATCTGGACATAGTCATCCGTGGGAATGAAGCTCTGCTCTTCCATTTCGCCCGAAGGAGACCGATAACCTGGCTTACGCAAGAAAACGATGTGCTCGATGTCGTTCTTGACGATCCCGTTAGGAAGATTGGGCTTTCCCAGATAGCGACTGGATTTCGACGCTTCGAGTTTGATGTTGGCGACCTTGTACCAAATGATTCCCTGCAGATGGTCGAAACCGATTCGCCGACCGCGCACTCTGATATCGCCTGCAAGGGGAAGTACATGATGGCGACCGCCCTTTGACCGAGCGACGTTGACGTCGCCGACGACGCAGCAGACGCGACCGCCGGGTACGAGAATCCTCATGCACTCGCTCCACACACGGTCGAGTTGATCCAGGAAATGCTCGTAGTTGTCGATGTCGCCAAGCTGATCGGGATTACCCGGCGCGTACTCCTTCAAATTCGCGTAGGGCGGAGAAGTGACAACCAGATGCGCGGACTCATCCGGAATCTCAGGCATAGCCCGACTGTCGCCCAGGATGATCCTGTGGACCGTGGGCCCGGTCTGTAGCTGCTCTCTCGGATTCTTAGCTGGTTTAGGCGGCAATAATGGCTCCTAAGGAGAGGTGATACCCATTCAAGTCACCCTAGCTGGGTGGTGCGACAGAACTGTGGCTTTGATCATTCAAGTCACCTGAGCTGGGGGAATCGCTCCTCCCAGAAGCCACATATCCGCCGAAGGTAAGTCTCGTATTGGTCGAGGTCACCCGGCTGCGGGGCTGGCGGGTCAGCCCAGAGGGTCGCAGGACCCCGATTGTCGCAGTCGATGACGATGGTCGAGTACGCCTCGAACCCGACGCCTCCGACGCTGTCTCGAAACCGCAGCCCTCGTAGGTGCTCGATCATGCCGCCGGCGGCCTCCGGCTGCTTGTGGGAAGTCACTTCCAGCGGCTGTCCAGCACGCTGACGAAGCGGTGAAACGAACTCGCTAGCGATGTTCACAACCGAGATACCCGTCGCAATCGCGTCGGGCCAGCCTTGGTGGACGATCTCATGAGACGAGCTCAGCTCGTCGTAAAGCCTCGGCTTGGACTTCGAATGCTCAGTCATGCAGGACTTCGCCTCGCAGGAGAACAGGAGATCTTCGATCGGACCGGTAGCGATCGGCTCAGCCCCGAACTCCGGGGCTCCAGCCGGTGTCCCGATCGCCAAATCGAGGGTTTTCCTCTTCCCGCTCGCCGACTCGACTTCCAGGTTGATTCCGTAAACGATGCTGCGGCTCTCGGCCTGCTCACGAATGACTGGGCAGTTATCAATCAGATCTTCCAGAACGCTCAGGCATAGCTGCTTGGAGTGAGAATCGCTTCTCGGGTGGTAGCGATACTCGCCGTATTTGTCTCTGTGCACGTTCGCAGTCATCCAGACCGCGAATTTCTCAGGGGCCAGCATCAACAGAGGGTAGCGCCGCCACCGAATCAAGCGGCTCCCTGAACGCGTTGACGCGTATACGAAAGCACCGGGGTGCAAGTCTGTGCTCGTCGAGCGCGAAGCCGTTTAGAAGGATTCGCAAGGGGGCGCTTTCGGAGCCATGGCGCTCGGATGAGGTTGATCGAGAGTCGTGGGATTGACCGGCAAGATCAAGGCAAGCTAGTCAGGCAAGGGAATCGCTAGAGGGAAGCCATCGGAGTGCCCGCAGGGTCTCCACGACCAAGCCTCGAAGTTCTCGTCCGTCGTTCTCCACCTCAAAATCGTGGATGCCAGCCGATCTGATCTCTTCGGCCACGATTGCTGTGCGAGACAGGAAATCGTCCCTCAGCCTTCCCGAGTTACGGCTGTGGATCCGGGCCTTCAGCACCTCCGTTGGCGCTGTGACGAGCGCTACAGTCAAGTGGGAGCCTCCGAAAGCAGCTTGTAAGCCCTCCCGATGGGATCGACTCAGAAGGGTGCCGGCAATCACCGCCCTTTCGGCACCCGCGGCTAGGAAGTTGGGCCAGATCTCCTTGAGGTTCTGCAAGGCCAGCTCGTAACCGTAAGGATCGTGGCCGTCGGGCACCGGATAGACCTGCCCGAGCCAGTCGAGGTCGATCAAGGCGTGCCTGACACCCCGCTCGTGCAACTCTTCCGAGATCGCCTCGGCCAGGGTGGTCTTGCCCGCTCCGATCGTGCCCGTGAGCGCCAAAGATCGAACGCCGTTGTCCATGCCCCCACCGTACCGGTGGGAGAAGGTGGGTCAAAGGAACCCTTACGTGAACCTTGCAGGGCCCAGGGGCTCGCCGTAAGGAAGAAGTAAGGGATAAGTAAGGCGGGAAAGACGGAAGGTCGTCGTATCGGCTCGGTAGCTTGGACGTTTCCCCACCTGCGAGCTAGGCGGCAACGTGAACCACAACCCGAGCGATCCAGTGCAACTGCAGCTTCCCTTCCTAACGCCCTACCTCACGATCGACCAGGTCGCGGCCCTGATCGGGGTCCCGAAGTCATTCATCTACCGGCGCACGGCCAGGGGACACGGTGACCCGATCCCCCACTACCGACTCGGCGGTCATCTCCGCTTCAAGCTCGACGACGTCGAAGACTGGATCGAGCGGCACCGCAACGAACCTGAGCGCGAGTCGGCGGCTGCTCTAGTCGCCGCGATCAAGGAACGCTCACGTCGACGCACCACAAAGCCGATGAAGCAACAGCAGATCCAGAGGCGCACTCGATGAGCTCCCTCCCCCACGATCAGCACATGGCCCGGGTGAGCATCGCCGAGGAGCGATGGCTCGAGTTCCGAGCACTCGCCATCCGCAAAAAGCGATCGATCGCCGCGTATCTCGGGCACCTGGTCGAGAAGGAGATCGGGAGGGATGGACGCGTGGGGCAACGACGGGCAACTCGCCAGGACTCCCAAGAGCCCGTCTACGAGACAGAGGTGGACGAGACGTGGATTCCTCCCTGGGAGGAGTGAGCCGGTTGACGAAAGTGGGCAGCGGACGTAGTTAGGAGAGGCGATGGCATCGATCAGGCAATGGCACAACGGGTATCAGGTCCGGTGGCGAGACCCCGCCGGCCGCCAGCGGTCGAAGACATTCAAGCGCAAGACCGATGCGAAGCAGTTCTCGAACCGCGTGGAGGTCGAGATGCAGCGCGGCACCTACGTCGACCCGCAGCTTGGCAAGTTGCTCTTCGCCGATTGGGCGAACGAATGGCTCCAGTCGAAGATCAACCTGCGTGCTTCGTCGTGGACCCGCGACGAGAGCTACCTGCGAAACCACGTCATGCCAGCCTTCGGCAACATCGCTCTCGCCAAGATCGACAAGCTCCTCGTCCAGTCGTGGGTCCGAGACCTGGTAACCAAGGGCCTCCATCCCAGCACCATCAAGGAGTGCTATCGGATCCTTCGCGGCGTCCTGAACGAGGCCGCCGATGCGCGGCTGATCGTCGAGTCGCCCTGTAGGAAAGTCACGCTCCCCCGCGTCCCGAAGACGGAACAGCGTTACCTGACGGCCGCACAGGTGGAGCAGCTCGTCGATGCGACCGATCCACAGTTCCGAGTCCTGGTTATGAGTGGGGCCTACCTTGGGGCCCGTTGGGGCGAGCTCGTCGGGCTCAAGCGCCAGCACCTGAACCTTCTGAAGCGTGAGGTGCGAATCGTGGGGACGCTCGAGGAGGTTCCTGGGGGCGTCAGGTACGTCGAGGAGACCAAGACCAGCGCCAGTCGTCGGACTCTCGACATCCCGGCCTTCCTCGTCGATCTCCTGGCCGCTCACCTCAAGGACGCGCCCGAGTCGGAGTTCGTGTTCTCCACGAAGGACGGCAGCGCGATCCGGCGATCCAACTTCCGTCAGCGCGTGTGGAAGCCGGCAGTCAAGAAATCCGGGATCGATCCGGACTTTCGGTTCCACGACCTGCGGCACACGTGCGCGTCGCTCCTGATCGAGCAAGGAGCGCATCCGAAGGAGATACAGGCTCGGCTCGGCCACTCGACGATCACAACGACCCTCGACCGTTACGGCCACCTAATGCCGGGACTCGGCCGCCAACTCGCCGCGAATCTCGACGAGATGCGCGCCAGAGCGCGTTCTGATGTGGACCAGATGTGGACCAGCGGGGATGCGGAGGTCATCGCGTTCCCGGAGCCGGAAGACGGAAACGCCGATCTACCTACGGAAACGGAAAGTGGGCGGTACTGGGATCGAACCAGTGACCCCTGCGTTGTAAGCGCAGTGCTCTCCCGCTGAGCTAACCGCCCGGTAAGGGGGAACCCCCCGGTGCTTGCGAATCTGGGCTCCACCGAACTTCGGGAAAATGAGACTACGTTGCCGGGCGCAAGTCTGGGGACCGGGCTAGAGTCTTGCCATGGCCGACCAACCCGATGACCTTCTCCAACGGATCAGCGAGCTCGAACAGCAGCTCGATGCTCGATCACAGCAGCTCAGCAGCATCCGGGAGCAGCTTGCCTCTCTAGCCACGGTGGACGAGCAGACCCACCTGCTTAACCTCAACGGCTTGAAAGAGTTCGTACGGATAGCGCTTCACCGGCTGCAACGTCACGACGAACCTTTCACCCTGGTCATGGTTCGGATCCCCGAGATCAACGACATCCCCAAGACGGACCCGAACTTCGCAGAGGTCGTGACGCACACGGCCACACTGCTCAGCTCCGGTTTGCGAGCACTCGACAGCACCGCTCGCATCGGAGACGAATCCTTCGGGGCGCTCCTGGCGGGAACCGGCACCGAACACGTCCCGATGATCCTGGCAAGGCTGCGAACCCTGGTGACCGCTGCCAACATCACCTCTCACATCAAGGAGTACGACCCGAAACCCCTGTTCTCTGCGATCGTTGTCACCGACGCCGGCGACATCGAACCCGAGCAGGTCATCACGGCGGCGAACGAGGGGCTCACAGACGCTCAAGACGGCGCCCCTGCGATATCCGAGCTCTAGCGGGCGCCGGCAGCTCTGGGCTTCGTCGCAGGGTTTGCGGAATAGGGGCCACCCTATCCGGTTCTCAAGAGAAAGGCCCCTGCGGGGTCAGCGGTAGGCTCGACCTACCGCTTCTCAAGCCACGTCATCCGTCAAAGGAGAGGAGACAGGATGGGATATCAACTTCCCGATCTGCCGTACGACTACAGCGCGCTCGAACCCCACATCGACGCCAAGACGATGGAGATCCATCACACCAAGCATCACCAGACCTACATCGACAAGGTCAACGCCGCGTTAGACGGCACTGAGTGGGCCGACAAGCCCATCGAGGAAGTGCTGCGCAACATCAGCTCGCTCCCTCAAGACAAGCAAGGCCCCGTTCGCAACAACGGTGGAGGCCACGCCAACCACTCGATGTTCTGGACCATCATGGGTCCGAACGGGGGCGGCGAGCCCACCGGCGACATCGCTGCTGCCATCGACAACGACCTCGGCTCCTACAAGGAGTTCAAGGACAAGCTGACCGAGGCCGGCATCAACCAGTTCGGCTCGGGTTGGGCATGGCTGGTCCTCAAGGACGGCAAGCTCGAGGTCACCAACCGGCCGAACCAGGACTCGCCGCTGATGGACGGACTCACCCCCATCTTGGGCGTCGACGTCTGGGAGCACGCGTACTACCTGAACTACCAGAACAAGAGGCCCGACTACCTCGAGGCTTGGTTCAACACCATCAACTGGGACGAAGTGAACCGCCGCTACAACGAAGCCAAGTAGCTACTAGCTACGAAACGGGTAAGGGGGCCGGTCAAAAGACCGGCCCCCTTATCGTTGCTATCAGAGATGAGCTGCGGGCTGCTTAAGCTCCGGGCGAGCTCGAGAACGTCACCTTGATCGTGCCCGAGGTGGAAGATCCGTCCGGGCAGTCGGCGCCGGGGAGAACCCAAGGGAAGGCTGTCATCGTTACACCTTCCGGAACCTCGAGCCACCCGTCGGTTGCACCGCAGACCTCGAAGCCAGTGTCGGAGATCCCATCTCCATCGGTGTCCCAAGAGAATGAGACTCCAGCCTTGGGTGTTAGGTCATCTGTGACCTCGACCTTTACGAAGGTTTCTCCGGGACCCGTAGGGAAGGAGGGGCATCCCAGGCATCCACCACCGGTTGACGAGGACCCGATACCGGCGGGGAACTCGTAGCGAGATTCTTGTACACGCTCGACACGAACCGGCTTCTTCTTTTTCTTCTTGGCGTCGGCGGGCAATGCGAAAGCGCCAGCAACCAGACCAACTGTCACCAACGTAACGATCGTCTTCTTCATCGTGGTCGTCCTCTCATCCGTCAAGACCTAGGTGATGGTTCTCCTCAAGGCGGCTCATTCCTCCAGGTGCGGGACCCGGAAAAGCAAGAAAGCGACCGGCCCCTGGGCGATGGCCGTGGTGACAAGACGAAGGGGAGCCGGCCCCAAGCCCGGCTCCCCTTCTGGAAGGTAGTGACTTCCAGCGGCTAAGCGCAGGACTTCCCGCTGGCGGGAACGCAGTTGAACTCAAGGCGGGTAGCCGCGTCGGGAGAGTCATAAAGCAGACGGCCGGGGTAGGTAGCGCCGCTGCCCAGAAGTTCGACGAGCACCCAGTGGTTCGCGGTCAGATTCAGTTGCTCGAAAACGATCTCGACCTCGGACTGCCCGGGCGGCACGTCGACAACCACCTCCGATGCAGGCTCGACGTAGCCGTCATTGCACGAGAAGTTGGGGACGTCCACCCAGATACGCGCGGTGACGGTGCCTGGAGGGCTGATGAACGAAGCGGTGATCTTGGCATCACCGAGGATGGTTCCAGTCAATGGACCCTGGAAGGTCGGGAAACCGGTAGGTAGTCCCGTGCATTGGGTGTTCAGCGCCGGGTTGCCAAGCGCCTGCGACTTCGGAAACGCGTCGACCGGTTCGGCCGGGGTGAGCGTGGTCAGGGGAGGTCCCCCAAGGCTCGTGAGCCATTCGGCACCGTCGGCCTCACCCAAGGGCTTGGGTCCATGGAAGTACAAAGTAGTTGCGACCGGCTTGACCTTCTTCTTCTTGCCGGCCGACGCCGGAGCCACCAAGAGGCTCCCGATCAGGCCGAGCACACAAAGTGCCACGATCGACTTCTTCACTCTCCGCTCCTTGATCGATAACTCCTGTCAGATGTTTCGCTGCGCGTGGTTGAGTTCCTTGTTGACGCTCGACGAGGTGACAGATCGCGCACAGAAAAAAGAAGGGGCCGAACAAGCCGGCCCCTTCTTTCGAACTCGTGCGATCACTTGATGAATTCGATGTTCGAGGCGAAGTCGGGAGAGTCGAAGAACACGCGGACCTGACCGGGGGTGGTCAGCGTCGGCACGCTGAGTTGCAACGCCAAACCGGCAGCCGCCTTCAGCTTGACGTTCTCGAACAGCACCTCGGTTACGGCCGGGCCCGGAGCTACATCGATCAGCGTCGTTGCTACCGGTTGAGGCGCCTCCGAGGCTGCCGTAGCGGGGGTGCCTGCGCTGGAGCAGGTTCCCGTGGGGTCCGGGTATAACGACACCGTCAACTGAGCAGCAGGGGTGGCGACTGTGTGCAGCGTCACCTTGATGTCGCCCTTGAACTTGCCGGCGAAATCGCCGCGCCACACCGGCAGCAAACCGTTGCCGTCGCAGTCCGTGTTCGGCCCGCGGAAATAGTTGGTGACAAACATCGAACTGGGCTCGGCATTGGTGGGCTCGGTGGTGTCCATCGTCATCCATATGGAGTCGAGCCACGTCTCGTTGATGTAGGCCTCTGCCACCGGGCCACGGCCGTGGAGGAACATCGGGGCCGGTGCCTTGGCCGTCTTCCAAGCCGTTGCCGGGCCTGCGATGAATCCGGCTACCAGTACGGAGACCATGAGTCCCACGATCGTCCTGCGCATCTTCGGTCCTCCTATGAGTGTGTGATGAGGGAAGGTTCGCCCCGGCCCTCGGGTTCCCTGCCCTCCCCGACGGCGACCGGTCGCTCAGACACCGAGACGGTCTAGGAAGCGCCTGCCGGATACCGGGCAACCTCCCAGGATCTAGGGGGTCAGGTCCACCGAGCCGACGCAGCCTCAGCGAGACAAGCCCCCCAAGGGGGAATAAGTGACCTTGTGAGGGTGTTTTTGGCTATGAAACACAACAGATGACCCCTTCACGACTATGAAGGAAAAGCTTAGAGTGGTGGAGAATCGTCTCTACAGCACGAAACCGTTATTGATGACTTCCTCCTCAGAGATGAGAGGCGCCCCGAGGGCGGCCCGATCGGGAGATGAAAGCCAAGAGCGGATGGGTAGAGACCACTTTGTAGCGCGCTATGACGCTCTCGTTAGCCACGGAAAGTTGAGGTAATTGATGGCCCAGGCATCGCGGCCTTACGAATCGACTCGGGAGGAGGCTGCCCACGAGGATCTCGTGCGGCAGTATCTGCGCGAGATCGGTCAGTACCCGCTATTGACCGACGTGCAGGAGGTGGAACTCGCCCGAGCGATCGAAGAGGGTGAGAAGGCCTCGGAGAAACTCGAGAAGACAAAGAAGATCTCCGACAAGCAGCGCGTCGAACTCGAGATGCGCGTTCGCACCGGAAAAGCGGCCAAGCGCCGCTTCATCCAGAGCAACTTGCGCCTCGTCGTGTCGATCGCCAAGAAGTACTCGGCGGCCGGTCTCCCCCTGCTGGACCTGATCCAGGAAGGAAACCTCGGCCTCATGCGTGCGGTCGAGAAGTTCGACTACCAGCGTGGTTTCAAGTTCTCCACCTACGCAACCTGGTGGATCCGTCAGGCCATCACCCGCGCTATCGCGGACAAGGCCCGCACGATCCGTATCCCGGTGCACATGGTCGAGACCCTGTACCGCGTTCGCAAGGTCCAGAGCGAGCTTCTCGAGAAGCTCGGCCGCGAACCGACGATCGAAGAGATCGCCGAAGGCTCCGACCTCTCCCCCGAGAAGGTCCGCGAGGCTTTCCGCGTGCTCCCCGAGCCCGTTTCCCTACACGAGCCCGTGGGTGACGAGGATGCCGAGCTAGGCGACTTCATCGAGGACGAGGACGTCGAGGGGCCCTTCCAGGCTGCCGCTGTTGCTCTTCGTCAAGAGGACCTTTGGAACATGCTTGGGACGCTCAGCGACCGCGAGCGAAAGGTTCTGGCACTGCGCTTCGGTCTAGTCACCGGCGAGCCCCGCACACTCGAAGAGGTAGGGAAAGAGTTCAACCTCACCCGCGAGCGGATCCGCCAGATCGAGGCGAAGGCGCTAAGCAAGCTGCGCCACCCCTCGACCCCCGGCAAGTTGCGGGACATGGTCACCATCTAACGACCACGAGTCCATCAGGAAAGGCCCGCCTCCGGCGGGCCTTTCTCTATGTCTCGAAAATAGTACGTAAATAGCCCAAACGGGCGGTTGCGGTTGCTCGCTCGGACTTGGTTGCATGTTCCCGATGAGAGGGAGACTCCACCGTTCGTTGCTCTGTTTCGCCGCGCTCGCGGTCGCCGCCGAGAGCATGGTTCCCGGCACCCCCGCTTCCGCGCAAGAACAGCAGCCGGTCCGGCAGCTTCCCCGCCCACTTTCCATCGACGATCAGATCGCGCAGATGACCTTGGAGCAGAAGGTCGGACAACTCTTCATGGCGCACGCCTACGGGACAGAAGCCGCCACCGATGACCCCGCGATGGTTGCTGCCAACCAAGAGCTCTACGGGGTCGACAACGCCAAGCAACTGATCGAGCGCTACCACCTGGGAGGGATCATCTACTTCGGGTTCAGCAACAACGTGGACTCCCCCCACCAGATCGCCACACTCAGCAACGACATCCAGGACACTGCCGTCGCCACTTCCGGCGTGGGCGCATTGATCGCCGCCGACCAGGAACAAGGTCTCGTCATGCGCACCGGGGCCCCGACCACCCAGTTCCCCGGCGCTATGGCTCTCGGCGCGACGAGAGAACCGGACTTCGCACGGCGTATGTACAAGGTCACGGGTGACGAGATGCGCGCTATGGGTATCAACTGGAACTTCGCGCCCGTTGCGGACGTGAACTCGAACCCATTGAACCCCGTGATCGCAACCCGAGCGTTCGGGTCCAAACAGGACCTCGTTTCCAAGTTCGTCACTTCATCCATCGAGGGGCTGCGTCAAGCAACCGTTGCGTCGGCCGCTAAACATTTTCCCGGGCACGGGGATGCCGACACCGACAGCCACACGGGACTCCCCGTCATCGATCACACCCGCGAGTACTTCGAGAAGGTGGACCTGAAACCGTTCCGGGCCGCCATCGAAGCAGGTGTGGACGCGATCATGACGGCCCACATCGTGGTCCCTGCGTTCGATGACTCCGGACGTCCTGCGACTCTGTCGCGCCCGATCCTGACTGGGCTTCTGCGAAAGGAGTACAGATACAAGGGAGTGATCGTGACCGATGCACTCACCATGGAAGGTGTGCGCCAGATGTTCAGCGACGAACGGATCCCGGTAGAGGCGCTGAAGGCTGGCGCCGACATGATGCTCATGCCACCCGAGATCGACGCCTCCATCTCGGGGATCCTCGAAGCCGTCGAAAGCGGCGAGATCACCGAAGCACGCATCGATAGATCGGTCAGAAGGATCCTCAAGCTGAAGACGAAGTTGGGCCTCACGGTCGCTCCTTGGGTGAACGTGGACAGGGTCTACGACCGGGTAGGTACGCCGAAGAACCTCGCAACTGCGATGAAGGTCTCGCGGCCCTCTGTCACGATGCTGCGCAACGACTCTTCCTTGCTACCGCTGGCAGCGGGCACTGGACAGAAGATGCTCGTCACCGGCTGGGGTCCGACGACCTTGACGACCACATCCCTCGGCGTGATGAACCGGGGGTGGACCCCGGAGATCATGGAGACGGGCCTGAATCCCGACGAGGTCACGATCGCCGCCGCCGTCTCGGCAGCGCAGAACAAGGATGTCGTGCTGGTAAACACGAACCGAGCTTGGATCAACACCCAGCAGCAGGAACTCGTATCGGCTCTCGTGGATTCCGGTGTGCCCGTCATCGTGCTCGCGGTCAGGGACCCCTACGACGCCACCTACGTTGACGGGGACGCGTTCCTCGCCACCTATGGATTCCGAGGTCCTTCGATCGAGGCGGCATTGAGTGTCATATTCGGCGAACTGGATGCTTCGGGCAGGCTTCCAGTCGACATCCCGGCCCCCGGTGACCCGGACACCATCGTCTACCCATACGGGTTCGGGCTATAGAGCTCTAGAGAACGGCGGTTGCAATAACGGGCGGCGGCCCCGTGGGGGCCGCGCTGCTACGCTTCGAGCATGGTTACTACCGTTGTTCTGGCCGTCTGCAACGTCCATCAGATCCCCGAAACCGCTGCTGCGGTGGCAGAGATCGAAGGCGTCTCCGAGGTTTACTCGGTCGCCGGTGACTTCGACCTCGTGATCATGGTTCGGGTACGAGACCACGATCAACTTGCAACCGTCGTATCCGAAAGGATCGCCAAGATCGAGGGTATCGAGCGAACGCAGACCCTCGTCGCGTTCAAGGTCTACTCCCGTCACGACGTCGAAGCGATGTTCTCTGTAGGTTTCGAGAACGGGGACTGACGCCACGGTGAGCAGCCTTGGGGGGCCTCTGCCGCCCGGTTACGACGCAATCGTCGTCCACCATCACGAACTCGGACTCAAGGGCAAGAACCGGGAGTTCTTCGAGGGCATCTTGTTGCGGAACCTCAAACGTGCTCTTCGGCACACGGGCTACAAGAAGATGCGGCGGATCTTCGGCCGCATCATCGTCGATCTGACCCCCGACGCTTTAGCCGAAGAAGCTGCCCACAGGGCCGCCAACCTGTTCGGGGTCGCCTACGTGGGATTGGGCAGGAAGGTGCAACCTGATCTGGAGATGATCTCCCAGATCGCGATGGGCTACATGCTGCAAGAGCCCTTCGAGAGCTTCCGCGTCCGAGCCCGCCGTACCTACTCGAGTTTCGAAGGCAAGTCGCAACTGCTTCACGAGGTCCTCGGTCAACGCATCAAGGATGCGACGGGAGGACGGGTGGACCTCAAGCATGCCGAAGCGACCGCATGGATCGAACTCTTCGCCAACTCCGGCATCGTGTACAGGAGGCGCATCGAGGGGCCGGGGGGGCTTCCCAGCGGCGTCAGCGGCAAGATGATCTGTCTGCTGTCGGGTGGGATCGATTCACCGGTTGCTGCCTGGCGGATGGCCCGGCGAGGATGCACCGTGGAGTATCTGCACTTCCACGGCCAACCGTTCACCGATCGCTCCTCCGTAGGCCAAGCGGTTGAGATCGCTCAGGCGTTCACCCGCTACCACCCCAGCATCGCCCTTCACCTGATTCCCCTTGGCGACATCCAGCAAGAGATCGTGATGAACTGCCCGGCCGAATTGCGCGTGGTCCTCTACCGGCGCTTCATGATGCGGATAGCTTTCCGGCTGGCCAAACAACGCCGGGCTAAGGCATTGATCACCGGCGACGCGCTGGGGCAGGTGGCATCGCAAACCATCGAGAACATCACGACCATCTCCGCCGCCGTCCCCGGTGCTCAAGTTATCCGGCCCCTGATCGGCATGACCAAACAAGAGATCATGGATACGGCCAAGCTGATCGGTACCTATGAGATATCGACTCGCAAGTACCAGGACTGTTGCGTGCTGTTCGAACCTCGATCCCCCGCGATCCGCGCTACGCCGGAAGAAGCCGCGGAAGCCGAAGCCACTCTGGACGTCGATGCGCTCGTCGACAAAGCCCTGCAAGGGCTCGAAACAAGACTCTTCGAACTCGGCGAACCACCAGGTTGGGAGCTGGCAGCAGAAGCCTGAGATCTAGGCCGGAAAACTAGAGCTTGCCCTTTATCGCCGTCCGGATGTTGCGTGCGATGTCGCCCAAGCCACTCACCTTGTCCGCGATCTTCGGCGAGCCGAGGAGCTTGATCGCACCTTGAGTGAAGTTCCTGGTGGCGTCGTCGTACGGGAACCACCACGGGTTCTTCAGGGACGGTGTCTGGTTGATGGCGACGTGCACCGGGACCGAGAACTCCTGTAGTCCAAGCTCGCCGTTCAGACGCCCGAATCCAGATTCGCCTACCCCGCCCCAACTGGCCCAAGGGACCGCCGGAAGCTGCCCGTGGGTGTTCGAGGCGATCGCACCGGCCCTGAGCTGCCGAGCGAGCTCGTCGGCACGCTTCTTGCTCTTGGTCCACACCGACGCCGTCAGATTGGTGGCTTCTTCGTTTGCACGTCTTACCGCTTCGTCTTCGTCTTGCACGCGGGTGATGGTGACCACCGGTCCGAAGGTCTCTTCGTGCAGCACCTTCATCTCGTCATTGACGTTCTCGATGATCGTAGGTGCGTACCAAAGGCTGCCGTCCTTGTTGACCACCCCAGCATCCGGTCCCCCGGCAAGCAGGCGTGCCCCGTGCTTGACCGCGTCGTCGACCTGTTCCTTGACGATGTCAAGCTGCCGTCCGAAGGTCAACGAGCCGACGTCGCCGTCATCGCCGCCGAGGCGGACCTTCTGGAGCTTGTCGAGCAAAGCAGAAGTGAACTCGTCCGCGATCGAGTCGACGACGTAGACACGTTCGATGGAGCAGCAGGTCTGGCCGGCGTTGAAGAATGACCCCCACAGAACGCCCGAGCTGGCTACGTCGACATCTGCATCTGACGCCACGAGCGCGGCGTCCTTCCCACCTAGCTCCATGACCACCGGGGTCAGGTGCTTGGCTGCCGCCGCACAGATAAGACGTCCAGTGTGGGGTGACCCCACGAATGAGATCTTGTCGCACGGCGCGTCGACCAGAGCCGCGCCAACATCACCACCACCCTGGATGACGGTGGCAACACCAGACGGAAGCGGCTCGAGGATCTTTCGCAGTAGCTCGCCGCATGCGGGAGTTACTTCCGAAGGCTTGATCACCACGACATTGCCCGCGAACAGTGGAGTGATGAAAGCCAGGAACGAGTTAGTGATCGGGTAGTTCCACGGCGTGATGCATCCGACGACACCGAAGGGGCGCCACTCGACACGGGATGACAGACCAAGAAGTCCTCCCGCGATGCGACCAACCCTCTTGGGCTTCAGAGCTTTCTCGGTCGCCCGCTCCAGATAGCTCATCATCATCAGGGCCGGCATCACGTCGTGCGCCAGGGCCTCGGTCCGGGGTTTACCGCACTCGGCGGCCACGGTGTCGACGATCTCGTCCATCAGCTCGTAGACCCGATGGCGGACCTCTTTGAGGATCCGAACCCTCCCGGCGGGCAGGATCGCCGCCCACTCCGGCGCAACCTTGCGCGCTCTGGCAACGACTTCAGCCACCTCGGCAGGATCGATCGTAGGGATCTCGCCCAAGGTTTCGCCGGTTCGAGGGTTGAACGACCTAAGCATCGGAGACTGCTTGGGAGCCTTCTTGCGCCGGGGCGTGGAGACGGAAGAACCCTTCGGCGTACTGACCGCCTTCGTGGTCCTCGTGGTCTTCGTGGTCTTAGCCGCGCCCGCCTTGGCCGGCGCAGGGGTCTTTCCGGGGGTGCTGCTGGAGCCGGGCGTAGCCATCTGCTCTCCTATCCGCTAGCCGCCGGTGAAAGGTGGCATCAAGGTTACCTCTGCTCCTTCGCCAACCCGAGCGGCGAGGTCACAGGGCTCGCCATCCAGTATCGCCAAGAAGACCATCCCCGGGGAGACCCCCAGGTACTCGGCTACGGACGCCACGGTCGATCCGGGCGCCACGTCAACCTCAACGATGTCTCCCGGGCGCTCGGCTCCGACGATCTCCCGGATACTCCCGTAGGCGCGCACGCTGACCTTCACAGGGCCCGCTCCAGGACGATCTTTCCCAGCACGGATCTCGCAACGGCCGTGGCACGGTCCAAGGCCGCGGGGTCGACATTCTCCATCACGTCCGTCGGCCAATGCCAGTTCGGCGGGACCCCTTCATCGCTCACCGCTAGAAGGGTCATCGCCGGTATCCGCTCACGCAGCAGCACCGTCGCATCGGTAGGAAGCCCCTTGAAGGGTTCGTCCTCGGCACCCGCGGCCACGGCGGCCGCCAGCATCTTCTTGTCGGCGCGCCGCTCCCGCAGGACTCCTTCTGCCGAAACCGCGATCAAT
This sequence comes from uncultured Actinomycetes bacterium, assembly GCA_937863385.1. GTDB lineage: Bacteria > Actinomycetota > CADDZG01 > CADDZG01 > WHSQ01 > CALMBW01. Next base: position 38,172 of record CALMBW010000027.1, read on the forward strand.
CGCCCGGCGCCCACGTTGTCGATGTTCAACATCCGTGCCCCGTCTAGCTCGTCGCGATATCGATCCACGAACGCTCGCGCTCCGATCATCCCGGCCTCTTCGCTACCGGTCACCACGAACCACACACGGTCTCCCCAATCCATACGAGCGAGACGCATCAGAACCGCGACTCCCGAGGCGTTGTCGTTGCCTCCGGCTACCAGTGGCATGCGGAAGTGCCCGTAGAGCAGAAGGGACATCACCACCGCCAGATAGAAAGCGATGGCACCGGCAGGTACCCACATCGCCGCTGGCAGTTCACGGCCGGCTTCGGCTATCCAGGCCGCGGCAGCCAGAACACAGACCGACGCGAGCGCAAGGTTCAAAGCAACCACCGAGCTATGGAAGCTACCGACCACCGAAGGATGAAAGCTCGGCGAAGAACGCGCCGAATCCATATGGGCGATGACGACGGCCTCAGGCCGGGTGGATCCAACCGGGCGAGCGATCACATTGCGTGAACGACCCGACCGCGGCCGGACCAGCGGATCGCCCTCGGAGTCACGAGCGTACGCAACGAACGCCGCAAGACTCAAGGGAACGGCTGCCGCTGGTAACGGGACCACTAGCAGCGCGGCAACGAAAGCCGTCGCGAAGTAGGCGACGAACCAGGGCGCATAAGCCGGCCGCGAGAAAAACTCCTCGATCTCGGCCTCGAAGCCCAGCTCACCCAACTGCGCTGCGCACCAATGCGCGGCGCGTTGCTCGGCGGGCGAGCACGGCGGCCGCGGCCCGATCTCGACCGCCAGAGCCCGGATGGTGTCCACGCTCTTCAGCCTAAGGGCACCGCACGCAACAGCGCCGCCCCTTCGGGGCGGCGCTGTTCGTGCCAGTAGGCGTTGCGTGATGAGGTGCTCGTTGACTAGACGTCCTTCTCGATGGGAACGCCTACAAGGCTGCCGTACTCGGTCCACGAACCGTCGTAGTTCTTGACATCGCCGTAGCCGAGCAACTCCTTGAGCACGAACCAACTGTGTGAGCTGCGCTCACCGATGCGGCAGTAGGTGACGACCTCTTTGTCGGCGGTCACTCCCTCGGCCTCATAGAGCGCTTTGAGCTCGTCGGCGGACTTGAAGGTGCCGTCTTCCCGAGCGGCCTTTGCCCACGTCACATTCGCCGCGCCCGGGATGTGACCGGGAAGTTGCGCCTGCTCCTGAGGGAGATGGGGTGGTGCCAGCAGCTCGCCTCGGAACTCTTCGGGTGAACGGACATCGATCCACGCCTCGCCGCCCTTGCGGGCACGGGCGATCACGTCGTCGCGGAAGATGCGGATCGACTCGTCCGGTGCGCCGATCGAGAACGTCGTAGCCGATCTGTTGGGCTCGTCCTGCACCAGCAGCCGGCTCTCGAGCTCCCACTTCTTGCGGCCACCATTGAGGAGCTTGACGTTCTCCACACCACGCAGTTTGAACAGCCAGTACGCGTAGGTGGCGAACCAGTTGTTGTTCCCACCGTAGAGAACGATGGTGTCGTCCGACGAGACACCCTTGCTGCCCAGAAGCTCGGCGAGTTCCTCGGACGAGATGAACTCGCGGGTGGGCAGACTGCGAAGCTCGGTCGCCCAATTGATCGAGATCGCGTTGGGGATGTGTCCCTTCTCGTAGGCCTGGAAGTCTTCATCGACCTCGACGATCGCCAGCTTCGAGTCATCGAGGTTGCTCTCGAGCCAATCCGTCTCTACGAGGACGTCGGGGTTTGCGTACTCGGCCACTTGCTACTCCTCTCCTTCTGATCTCTCCTGGATCTCCAGCAGTTCCTGGACCCGGGATAGCTGTCGCGTTGCATCGAGGAGCAGACGTTCGAGAACGCGAACCTCGACCTGAATCTCCGTTAGTCGCACCTGGGTGCGCAGCGGCGATTCGACGTCTACGCCCGCTTCTTCCAGCGAACCGATCTCGCCTTCCCAGGTGAAATAGACCTTGGCCGGACGCCCCTTGTCCCGGCGTCTCGTCTCGGTCATCAAGAAGCCCGACTCCACCATCAGGTCCAGGTGGGCCCTCGCTACGTTGGGGTGGATGTCGAAGGCTCCGGCGATCTCCTTGACCGTCTTGGGGCCGGTCTTGAGCAACATGGACAGGATCGCCGCCCGGGTGGGCAAGCTGAGGACCTTCGCGGTCCTGGTTGCAGAGTCGTCTCCGAGCGCCATGCCCCCTTGATAGCAGACTTTTGCCTATTCTGCAAGTGTTAATAGTGCAAATCCTAGGGCGTGGAGAAGGTCAGCCTCTCTGGCGTTGCGTTGAGGGCCTCGGCCCCCTCCGCGGTGAGCAGGACCAGGTTCTCGTAGCGGAGACCGAACCTGCCCGGGACATAGATCCCCGGCTCGATCGAGAAGCAGTTGCCTGCCTTCAGGGGCACTTCATTGCCCTCCCGGATGTAGGGATGCTCGTGGACGTCGAGTCCCACACCGTGCCCGGTGCGATGGATGAAGTAGTCACCGTAGCCGGCCTCGGTGATGACCGAGCGAGCCACTCGGTCGACCTCCTGCGCCGGTACGCCCACGGCGACCGAATCGAATGCAGCACTCGCGGCACTCAGCAACACCTCATAGGCATCGGATACCTCAGGCGCAACCTCGGCCGGGAAGATCACGCGCGTCGTGTCCGACTGGTAGCCGTTCACCGCGGCACCGATATCGATCAGCAGCGGTTGAGCCGTGTCGATGGGCACATCCCCGCCTGCGTAATGTGGCATCGAGGCATTGGCTCCGGATGCCACGAGCAGCTCCTCCCACGGATGGTGTCCCAACTCCTGGTAGCGCAACGAGATGCGCCGTGCGAGTTCGATCTCGGTCATCGACCCAACGTGTTGCGACGCGACCCACATCACCATCTCGTCGGTGACCCTGGAGGCTTCTCGCAGCGCGTCGGCTTCGGCCGCATCCTTGCAAGCCCGAAGGCTCGCAACCGTTCCACGATCGATCTCGACATCGATCGATGGCCGTGCAGAGCGCATCTGCTGGACAACCCCGAAGGGCAACGTCTCCGAGACATGCACGGCCCCGATCCCTTCGAGAGCTTCTTTCAGGGCACCCTCGGGACCTTGGGTGTCATCCCAGTCGAGGAACCTGCAATCCGGAACATGCCGCGATTCCTCCAACAACATCGAAGGAACGACCATCTGCAGCTGACCCTCGGCAGGCACCAGCAGTCCCATCACCCGCTCCATGCTCAAGGGAGCCAGTCCGGTCAGGTAACGAAGATCGAACGAAGGATGCACCCACAGGGCCCGCACCCCGCCCGAGCGCATCGCATCACGCAAACGCCCCATCCGAGCGGCGTAGACCTCCTCCATAGGGGAAGTCTAGATGCGAGTGGCCGGCCCGATCACTCCCAACAAGGGTTGCGCCAGGCTTTCAGGCTGTACCGCTTGCGCATCGAGGTAAAGCCCATCTCAATAGCCTCAGCACAGAACTTGGACTTCTTCAACTCGTACTCGACGTTGAAGACTGCCTTGTCGTTTTCGATGAAGGCTGCATACTCACCGCACTCGTTGTATTGGAAACACTGTTCGTTCACGACGAAATCCCAGTTCGGCTCGAGCTCTTCGCCAAGCTGGGGCAGGTTCTTGAGGCCGGCCGACAAACCGCGTGCATGAGCGGCTTCCGACAGGTAGGTCAGATATTCGAGCTGATCGGCTTTGGTGAGAGGGAACCCCGTGTCGTTCGTGTAGCCGTCTACATTGTCGTACTCGACACCGTCGAATCCCTTCGCTGCGCATCTGTCGAGACGTGCATCCATGATCTCTTTCAGCTCGGTCAGTGCTCTGACGTCGAGCCACCGCTCCCCCGGCCACCCGTCTAGCGGCTTGCCCAGGATCTCTTCGGGGAAGTCATCAGCATCCGGACGCCAGTCTTCGTAAGACCCCGCCGACACGTAACAGATGACCTTGCGGCCCTGTTCGTGAAGCTTAGTGACCAGCTTCTTTCGGGAGTCGAACATGTCGATGTCATAGACCTCGGCCGCCACGGTCGTATCGACCTTCCCCTGGAGTTGCCACTGGAAAGTGACCCCGGGAGCAGGGACCCAGATATCGGCCGCGGTTGACTCCGTGGTCACACCAGCCGAGGCGGGTAAGCCCATCAAAGACGAGGAAACCAAAGCGACCACCCAGGTCGCGCAGAAGCGTCGCATTCCTTCAATATCGGACGTTTGACCTCCGGACTACAACCCCCGGATAGGGCCATCTGGTTGTGACCCAGTGGGACTACGGAGCAGCCTGGGCCAGCGAGTGAGATCCGGTGCTCGATTGGATGCGATCAAGCGAGGAACTGTGGTGGAACGGACTTTTCCCCACAAGAAAATGAAAAAGTATTGCTAGTCCCCGCTGAAAGCTTGCTAAACCTGGACACATGGATAAACAAGGAGAACTAGGCGGAACGGGACCCAAGGCAGCTCGACTACGGCTACGACGCGAGGGGCTTGCTGAAGACCCATTCGCAGGAGGTGCAAGCGCCCGGCAAGGCTGCGGTCGTTCGCGCCCAGACCCTGGACTACCGTGACGATGGCTTGCTCACTACCTCTAGCTTTGACGGCAGCCCGACCTCCTACACCTACACCCCTGGCGGTTACCTCAGCTCGGTCACGGACTGGCGAGCGAACCCGGACACCGTGAGCTACGACAGCTTTCCGTCGGGCAACCCCCAGCGGATAACCTTCGGCGACGAGGCTACGGCCAGCTTCACCTATCACGACGATGGCGCCGTGCGGTCGCTGGATTACGATGTCCCCACCTTGGGCAGCATCCGGAGCCACAGCAACATGACCTACGACCACCGTGGCCTGCTCACCTCCGAGCAGGTGAGCGTCGCGACCGTGACGCCCGGGGCGGACACCGGTGGCACGGCCGGCTTCTCCTACGACCTGGCCGGCCGGCTGAAGTCGTGGACCTCACCGTTCAGGCTGGTGTCGTCGATGCCCACCACCGACAACCCGGTCACCACCTACAGCCTCGACGACGCCTCCAACATCACGTCTGAGCAGGTGACCGTGGGCTCAGAGGTGAGACGATCGACCACCGCGAGCTTCGTCAACGCACGCCTTGAGACCCACGCCACCGACACCTCCGATGTCGCCGCGGCGGGCACCGATACCGCCACCGACACCACCTTCGACTACCTGCCGATAGGCGATGAGTCGAGACGTGATTCCACCACCACGACCACCTCGCTCACCGGTGGCTCGACGTTCAGCCACAGCCGCGCCTCGAGCTACGACGCCGCCGGACGCCCCGATGCGATCGACAACAGCGGCACCGCCCCGCCACCCGACGTCGACTACCTCTACGACGTCTCGGGACGCCTGTTGGCCCGCACCTCGGGTAGCGACACCCGCTACTTCTTCTATTTCGCCACCGGCTCCCGCTACGCCCAAGAGACCGATCCCTCGGGCACCGTCATCACCCGTTACCTGAACGCCCCCCGAGGCGGTGTGCTGGCTGAGCAGCGGGTGGGCTCCGGCGCCTGGGTGTGGCTGCTCAAAGACCCGCAGTCAAACGTCGCCACCGAGCTCAGACAGGGCCAGGTAGCGCCCCAGGTGATCGGCCACCGTGCCTACGACCCCTACGGGGCCACCTACGACGGCGGCACCCAGACGGCCGTAGGTGAGCAGGCCTCCAAGCTCGGCTACCAGTCCGCAAGGAGAGACGAGGACACCGGCTACCTGCTGATCGGGCCGCGTCTTTATGACCCCGACACCGATCGCTTCACCTCGGCCGACTTCTATGTGGGGGCCGCCTCAGACATGTCACTCGGCACCGACCCGCTCACCGGCAACCGCTACCTGTTCGCAGCCGCCAACCCGGTAGCGTTCGACGACGACGGCCATGCCCCGATCGACTGCTCTTGCGCAGGAAGGGCCGGCAGCCGTAGCTCCACTCCTGGGAGTGGCGATGGTGGCCTTCCGACGCCGATGGAGTGGGTTCGTGCTCTGGTGGGGAACTCACTGGAGGCAGGGCGAGCATCTCGAAGGACAGTAAGCGGACTCGCCCTTGCTTGGCGGTGGCACCCCGACCCAGAGGTACGAAGCCTGGCTGCAAGAACGATCGGGCCAGCAGGACGTTGGACGAAACCGTTCGTGTCGATAGCAAGCAGAGCTGGGGCCTTTGCTCTGCTCGGCCTTGACTATGGACTGACACTTGGCGACTACGACGGCCAGCCGCGATTCGAAGCTCACACTCGTACCATCCTTGAAGTCGGTGGCGGGGCGGGATCGGCGGCAGGAATAGGTGCAGGTTGCGCAGCCGGTGTGGCATCAGGTTTCTTTACGGCGGGGATCTCTACTGTCTTGCTTTGCGGAGGTCTGGCCGTTGGTGGCTCCGTAGCGGGGGCTCACGTCGGAAGGTTCGTTGGCCACGTTCTTTTCACGGATACCCCGAATCGGGTAATGGACGTCCCGCCAGAAGGCCAAACGTACGAGGAGTACTACTCGGATGATGTCGCTCACTGATATGTGCGTTGGATGTGGAAGACGAAAGGAGGCACTAACCCCAGCGCAGAAGCAAGTTAAGAGGCGGTTGCTGACTATTGTCGGTTCTCTAGCTTTCCTTTCTTGGCCAGCTACAGCCCAAACTATTGGCGAACTAGAGTCAAGTCGTCGCGGAGCCGCATGGAGGTTGGCGATTCTTAGCTTTCTGCTAGGGCTTGTCTTGACTTGGTTGCTGATGGCAATGGCGAAGAAGCTGGACCAGTCCCCCCTAGTGCAATCGAGACCTTGGATACTCCGTTGGATGGTGGCATTTTTCGTAGCGTTAACGGGCGTGACGTTGGTCATAGAAGGAACACTCCCTCCTGCTCAACAGGCCGCCTTAACCGCTGCAGCGAGTGGATTCTTAATCGTAGGTGCCATTCGCCTCTTTATTCACCAACCCAGTAGGAGCGGAGGCCGGGAATGATCCGTTCCGGTGCGAGCGCCATCGAGATAGCCCGCTGCCAGCACCCGTACCACCACCTACGACAGAGCACCCTCTGGCGTGCTCGAGGACGTGGCCTCGTGGCGAAGCGGGCATGACGCCAGCTTCTCGCGCTGGCGTCATGGGGGCGGTGAGTGACATCTCGCTCGGTGCCGAGATCACCGCTGCGCTCGACTACCACCGCGATGGATCGCTTGGCGAGCTGGTGTGGCGCAATGCCGCCGAGCAGATCCGCGCCCATACCGAGATCGACTACACCCGGGACGGGCTTCGTTCCTCTGAGAAGGTGCGCCCGGCAAGGCTGCGGTCGTCCGCGCCCAGACCCTGGACTACCGTGACGATGGCTTGCTCACTACCTCTAGCTTTGACGGCAACCCGACCTCCTACACCTACACCCCTGGCGGTTACCTCAGCTCGGTCACGGACTGGCGAGCGAACCCGGACACCGTGAGCTACGACAGCTTTCCGTCGGGCAACCCCCAGCGGATAACCTTCGGCGACGAGGCTACGGCCAGCTTCACCTATCACGACGATGGCGCCGTGCGGTCGCTGGATTACGATGTCCCCACCTTGGGCAGCATCCGGAGCCACAGCAACATGACCTACGACCACCGTGGCCTGCTCACCTCCGAGCAGGTGAGCGTCGCGACCGTGACGCCCGGGGCGGACACCGGTGGCACGGCCGGCTTCTCCTACGACCTGGCCGGCCGGCTGAAGTCGTGGACCTCACCGTTCAGGCTGGTGTCGTCGATGCCCACCACCGACAACCCGGTCACCACCTACAGCCTCGACGACGCCTCCAACATCACGTCTGAGCAGGTGACCGTGGGCTCAGAGGTGAGACGATCGACCACCGCGAGCTTCGTCAACGCACGCCTTGAGACCCACGCCACCGACACCTCCGATGTCGCCGCGGCGGGCACCGATACCGCCACCGACACCACCTTCGACTACCTGCCGATAGGCGATGAGTCGAGACGTGATTCCACCACCACGACCACCTCGCTCACCGGTGGCTCGACGTTCAGCCACAGCCGCGCCTCGAGCTACGACGCCGCCGGACGCCCCGATGCGATCGACAACAGCGGCACCGCCCCGCCACCCGACGTCGACTACCTCTACGACGTCTCGGGACGCCTGTTGGCCCGCACCTCGGGTAGCGACACCCGCTACTTCTTCTATTTCGCCACCGGCTCCCGCTACGCCCAAGAGACCGATCCCTCGGGCACCGTCATCACCCGTTACCTGAACGCCCCCCGAGGCGGTGTGCTGGCTGAGCAGCGGGTGGGCTCCGGCGCCTGGGTGTGGCTGCTCAAAGACCCGCAGTCAAACGTCGCCACCGAGCTCAGACAGGGCCAGGTAGCGCCCCAGGTGATCGGCCACCGTGCCTACGACCCCTACGGGGCCACCTACGACGGCGGCACCCAGACGGCCGTAGGTGAGCAGGCCTCCAAGCTCGGCTACCAGTCCGCAAGGAGAGACGAGGACACCGGCTACCTGCTGATCGGGCCGCGTCTTTATGACCCCGACACCGATCGCTTCACCTCGGCCGACTTCTATGTGGGGGCCGCCTCAGACATGTCACTCGGCACCGACCCGCTCACCGGCAACCGCTACCTGCTCGCAGCCGCCAACCCGGTAGCGTTCGACGACGACGGCCATAGGCCAACTTGTGAGGGATCTCCATCCTGTTCCAAAAATATGAATGGCCAAGTCGCCGAGGGCCTTCGAGACTTGCGAGAACGACAGCTCGATTTCTACAGTGACCTATTCGACTTCTTCCCGAATCCGGATGCACTTGCCCATGCGCTCGTCTACCCGCGCCACATTGAACTCTCACCAGCAACCATGAAGAGCCGGTCAGCGTCTCTGTGCTTCTTTGTCTGCGGGAGCGTTTCGTTCCCAGGCGGCATCAGCTTCGGTGTGACAAATGTAGGTAAAGGCCAAGGGCTCAGAGTTGGATTCGGTTTCTCTTACCTAGAGAGCGAGGGCACTGAACTTCCGGCTGACGGAGTTCAGCTCATCGAGTGTTTCATTCTGTGTACAGGGGCCTATCGAAACAGCGATGGTTCTTCTGGGAATTTTAGCGGGTTCGGATCATTGGGCGTGTTTGTTGGTCCCTCATGGACACCTTCCGAAGAGACCTGCGTTTCTCGCGGGGACTGTTGGGCTCCGTGGTTTCCTAGGGTCTTTGACGAGTACAAACCGCCCCTTGCATGAGAACCGGAAAGTGATGCGGGTTAGATGAAGCATGATTGGGATGCGTCTTCCCACTACTTCAGGTCTCGCATCGAGGCAGGGCTGTATCTCTTGGGCGGGATTCTGACGGCCCTAGCTATCGTCGGAGTGCTGATAATCGCCTTTGTCGGGGTAGAGCGTTCTGGTGAGTGGATTCCTGTCATCGGGATTCCGGGGGCCATTGGAAGCCTTGCCATTAAGTGGCTGCCTCTGAAGGCAGTTCCCGCCAACGTGGGTTTCATCGACCTGTTTCGCTCCGCCTGGGACGAGGTTCACGGATGAACGGGAAAGCCATGGAGCGCGGCAGCCGAGCCGATCCGGTCGATCCCTCCCATGAGACCCGTTTCACATATCTACCCGAAGGCCAGCAGGAAAAGCGCATCGATAAGGTCAATGGGGCGGTAAAGCGTGAGGTGGAGTTCATCTACAACCTCGACTACACGCTGCGTTCCAAGGTCGCCACGCAAGGCTCGGATATCCTGGCCCAGTGCAACTTCGCTCAAGGGGCCTCTTCCGAGGCAGACAAGCAGCAGGTTATGACGCAGAGTGCAACCTGTTGATCTCTCGCACCGTTGCCGGAGGTGGCTGCTCGGGCGGCACCACCATCAAGACCGAGCAGCTCACCTGGGATAAACGCGGCTGGCTCGACACCTACCTACAAAGCATCGATCCCGTAGACGGGCCCAAGGTCGACCGACAGCAATCCTTCACTACCTCGCCAACGGTGCGCTCAAGACCTCGGCGTGGGGGCGCCGGGTGGCGCCACCCGCACCACGACGCACCCAAGCAAGCCGACCGTCGATAGTTAGACGTCGTACCCGGCCTACTTCTGGTGTTTGGCGGCGCCGTCTAGGAGTTTGCGGTCGCCTAGGGGTTCCTCCAGTTGGATGACTGTGGTCTTTAGCTCGGCTATCTCGATGCAGGCGACATCTTCGGAACCGGGGGCGCGGCCCTCCCATAGCGTGACCGTGACTTTGGTTTCGCGCTCGACGACGTCGATGCGATCCAATACGTAGCAGGGCTCGACGCCGGAGTAATAGCTGACGTATAGGCGTCCCTTCTGATCGGCGTTGTAGCTGTCCCATCCGATCGCTCGGACATCCTCTTGGCCCGGTTGCGGTTGTGTATAGGAAGGACTCGGGTTGGGATCACCGCCAGCACCGGGGGTTGAGCTAACGACGCCGTCGGGATCAGGAGAAGCCGAAGAACCTGCACCGGGACCATCGGAGTCTTTCCCGCATCCGGTCGCAAGCACGACTGTGAGCATCAGCGACGCGACGAGTTTCGTATGCATACTGGTGTGACGGGCCGAGATTGCGATTTGTTCCCGCTATGACTTCTCGGAGGCTTCGTCGAGCGCTTCGAGCAGGGTGTTCCATGACAGCAGGGCACACTTGATCCGCACCGGGTACTTCACGACCCCCTTCAGCGAAACGAGGTCACCGAGCGCGTCGGCGTTGCCTTCTTCCTCGCCGGCCATCATGCGCTTGATCGACTCGGCCAGTTCACGGGCATCCTTGGCCGGCAGCCCTTGAACCTTTTCGGTCATCATGGAAGCCGAGGCTTGGCTGATCGAACAACCTTTCCCTTCGAAAGCGATACCCGTCACATCGTCACCTTCGAACTTCAAGAACAGTTCGATCTCGTCACCGCACAGCGGATTGTTGCGCTCAAGGGCGACATCGTGCGGGTCTAGCCGGCCCTTGTTGCGAGGGTCGCGGTAGTGATCGAGGATCACTTCCTTGTATAGCTCCTCGAGGCTCAGATGAACCACCCTTTCGCTTTGTCGAGCGCTTCCATCAGCGAATCTACCTCTGCTTTGGTGTTGTAGAGGTAGAACGAAGCGCGAGCCGTGGCAGGGACCCCGAGCGTTCGCATCAGTGGCTGGGCGCAGTGGTGGCCCGCCCGGATGCACACCCCTTCTTGGTCGACGATGGTTGCCATGTCGTGCGGGTGGACTTCGGGAAGGTTGAACGACACCACCCCCGGGCGGGCTGCAGCGTCGTGAGGGCCATAGACCGTAGCCCCGATGGCAAGCAAGCGCTCGATCGCGTATGCCGTCAGTTCGACCTCGTGGTCGTGGATCGCATCGAGCCCGATCCCTTCGAGATACTCGACCGCAGCCCCCATGCCAACCGCCTGAGCCACGTTCGGGGTTCCAGCTTCGAACTTGTGAGGGACCTCTGCCCACGTGGCTCGATCGATCCACACCTCGCGGATCATCTCGCCACCACCGTGGAACGGTGGCATCTCATGCAGTAGGTCCTTACGCCCGTACAGCACCCCCGCGCCCGTCGGACCACACATCTTGTGCGACGAGTAAGCGAGGAAATCGGCGTCCAGATCATTGACGTCGAACGCCACGTGCGGAGCCGCCTGCGCTGCATCGATCACCACCCGGCCCCCGACCGCGTGCACCGCATCGGAGATCGCGCGCACCGGGTTCACGGTCCCGAGCACGTTGGACTTCAGCTGCACCGCTGCGAGCTTGGTGCGATCGGTCACGTACTCCCCGAGCAGGTCCACGCGCCAGGTGTGGTCATCGGGTGAGATCGGAAGAGCACGCAAGGTGGCGCCGGTTTCTTGGGCCAAGAGTTGCCAGGGGATCAGATTGCTGTGGTGCTCGGTCTCGGTGACGAGGATCTCGTCACCTTCACGCACGTTCGCGCGCGCCCATGAGTACCGCACCAGATTGATCGATTCGGTCGTCCCCCGTGTGAACACGATCGAAGATGCATCGCGAGCACCGATCCACCGGGCACAAGCTTCGCGAGCGCCCTCGTAGGCGGCGGTCGCCTTCTCGCCCAACTCGTAGATACCGCGATGAACGTTGGCGTTCTCCTCTTCGTAGAAGCGCACCATCCGGTCGATGACCTGACGGGGTTTCTGGGAGGTCGCGGCCGAATCCAGGTACACGAGAGGCTTCCCATGCGCCTCGGTGTGCAGGATCGGGAAGTCCTTGCGAACGACCTCGGGGTCTAGCCGCGGCATCGCACCGGCTCCCTCACTCAGACTTTCGCTTCGGCGCTGCGCAGTTCGGCGATCTCTTCGTCCGTCAGACCGAGCTCGGCAGCGATACCGGCGTAGCCCTCTGCCTCGAGCCGTTCTGCGAGATCGAACCCACCCGTGCGCACGATGCGACCGGCCATCAGAACGTGCACCTTGTCGGGGCGGATGTAGTTGAGCAAACGCTGGTAGTGGGTGATCAGCAAGATGCCCACCTCATCGTTGGCAAGCTTGTTGACACCAGCAGAGACGTGCTTGAGCGCATCGATGTCCAGGCCCGAGTCGGTCTCGTCCATCACGGCGAGCTGCGGCTGCAGCACGGCCATCTGGAGGATCTCGTTGCGCTTCTTCTCTCCGCCGGAGAATCCCTGGTTCACGTAACGGTCGACCAACTCGGTTGGGATCTCGAGCAGGTCGATCTTCTCTTGCAGGTACATGCGGAACTGCATGGCGGACTTCTGATCGTCTGGGTGGGTCGCGTTGTAGGCGGTGCGCATGAAGTTGACGACCGAAACGCCTGGCACCTCGGTCGGATATTGGAAGGCCAAGAAGATGCCCTTCTGTGCCCGTTCGTCGGGGGCAAGGTCCAGGATGTTCTCGCCGTTGTAGGCGATCTTGCCGGCGGTCACCTCGTACCCAGGGCGCCCGGTCAGGACGTACGCGAGCGTGGACTTGCCGGAGCCATTCGGCCCCATGATGGCGTGGATCTCGCCCTTGTCTAGGGTTAGGTCGAGACCTTTGAGGATCTCGCGACCCTCGACCTCGACCCGAAGGCCTTCGATGTGCAGAAGCGGGTCAGACATGATCTAGACACTCCTCGGATTCGTACTGCCAACGGATATGACGTCGCCTTCGACCTTCACCTGGTAGGTGGGCTCGGGCTGGGTGGCCGGCAAGATCCGAACGTTGCCGGTTTCGATATTGAAGCGGGAACCGTGCAGAGGGCACTCGACCTCCATCTCCTCAGGCTCGAACTCGCCATCGGTCAGATAGGCGTGCTCGTGGGTGCAGATGTCGCCCATCGCGTAGATGGTGTCGCCGACCCGGTACAGCCCGATCAGCTCGCCGCGCAGGTTCACCTGCTTCATTGTGCCGTCGGGCAGCTCGCTCATGCGTGCAACTTCGATGAAGTCGGCCACTATCAAGCACTCATCTCCAGGACCTGCGAGCCTTCGACCTTGCTCGAGATGGCATCGGCCAACTCGTCACGGACGGCAGGCACCCGGATGCGGTCGAGCACCTCGCCGAAGAAGCCGAAGACCACCAGCTTCTGAGCGGTCACCCGGTCGATCCCACGGCTCATCAGGTAGAAGAGGTGTTCCTCTTCCACCGGCGAGACGGTGGCGCCATGGGTACAGCGCACCTCGTTCGCCTCGATCTCGAGCTGAGGGATCGAGCGTGCTTTGGATTCTTCAGATAGCACCAGGTTGCGGTTGGCTTGATACGCGTCGGTACCTTGAGCTTGCTTCGCGACCTTGATCAAACCCGAGTACTCGGACGTAGAGCGCTCCTTGAGGGCCCCCTTGTAGAGCAGGTCCGACACTGCGTGTGGGGCCGCGTGGTTCTGCAGGGTGCGTTGTGCGAAATGTTGGTCCGCGTCGGCGAAGTAGAGCCCGAGCATCTCCGAGAAGGAGCCTTCGCCCGTCAGCACGGACTCGACCTGCGTTCGAGCGAACGTCGAGCCGAGGTTGACCGCGAGGCTGCGAACGGTCGAGTCCCGATGGCCGGTGAACCGCTGCGTCTGGAAGTGATGAACGTTGCGGCCCCATCGCTGCAGACTGATGTAGTTGACGGTCGAACCGCGCCGGGCTTCGACCTCGACGACCGACGCACACAGGGCGGGTCGGTCGGAGTCTTCGGAGCGGAACGAGTCCACGACCGTGAGGCTGGCGTTCTCGTCGACGACGATCGTTGCGTGCGGGAAGACCGAACCCCCCGGCGCCACCGTGTGGAAAGCCTCGAGCGGCAGCTCGACCTCGACCCCACGCGGCACATACAGGAAGAAGCCTTCGGAAACGAAAGCCCCGTGCAGTGCGGTGAACCGGTGCTCGTCGGTGGGCACCTCGGTGAAGTAGTGCTCCTTGAATAGTTCGGCGTGCTGGGTCGCAGCGGTAGCAAGATCGGTGAAGATCACTCCCCTGTCGGCGACCTCAGCCGGGAGCTCGACCCCCTTGCCGCCCACGGCCGGCACGTCGAACTGTCCGAAATCGAAATCCCTGACGTCGACGTAGCGCCACTCGTCGCCCTTGGGGTCTGGCATGTCGAGCTTCTCGAAGAGATCGAAGGCGCCGTGGCGGCGCTCGGTCATCCACCCGGGCTCGGATAGCGAGCTCGCGAGGCCCTCCAGGGCGTCTCTGGTTAGTCTGTCGGTCATCTGTGACGGTGCTCCCAACGGTTCGTAAGAAGGCCTCTCGGCGGACCGGAGCCAGTTGTGATTTGCTTCACAAGACTATCAGTTAGGCACACCTAACCCAACCCCAGACCGGCCCTCGAGTGGGCCGGCGAGACAGCCCCGGAAGCCTCAAGGAACTTGAACAGCCCCTCTGCTACCAGCGAACGCAGCCCCGCAGCGGCCCATTCCCAAGGGATCGGGCTGGCCTCTATCGCGCTCGCCGCGATCCTGTGGGCAGTGTCCGCTAACGTCGCACGCACGCTGTTCGACGATGGCGTCGACCCCCTAGACCTCACCCCCGCTCGGGCCTACCTGGCGTTGATCTGTCTCGCCACCTTGAGGCCGTGGAAGGTGCGCCCGCAGGGCCGCACCATCGGGTTGATCGTGGCCCTCGGCATGTCGATCGCACTCGTCAACGCCACCTACTACGTGACCATCGAACGCCTTCCCGTTGCCGTTGCGATCGTCATCCAGTACACGTCCCCGGTCCTGGTGATCGGATGGATGTCACTGGGTCGCCGGGCACTACCCGGTCCCGATGTGCTCCTGGGACTGATCGGAGCCGTAGCAGGTGTCGTCTTGGTGTCCGAGTTGGGTTCGGTTTCGCTGGATGAGATCGACGGCGTGGGCGTCGGTCTCGCCTTGGGGAGCGCATGTCTTTTCGCTACCTACACCCTGCTGTCCGAAGCCGCCGAGAGCAAGCTCGGCCCGGCCGGATCGATGTTCTGGGCCTTCGGCGTAGCAACGATCTTCTGGATCGTCGTGCAAGGCGTTCGCGGTTACCCAACGGAACTACTCGGCGGGGACTACCTGCCGCGCGTGGCCTTCGTCGGGATCGTGGGGACCTTCGCCCCGTTCCTGCTGTTCGTGTGGGGGCTCAAGCGGGTCGCATCCGAGCGAGCAGTGATCGCCGCCTCATTGGAACCCCCCGCGGCAGCACTGGTGGCGTGGATCTGGCTCGGGCAGTCTTTATCGGTGCTGCAGATCGTTGGTGGAGTCTTGGTCCTCGCGGCGGTGGTGTCTCTCCAAGCACGGGTGCACGAACCGGCACGCGCCCCAGAGCCCTAGGACGCGCGCGGACCTCTAGCCGACCTCGACCGCTGCTTCGGCATGAGTGGCCAGGTGTTCGCCGATCAGGGGGGCGAACTTGAACCCATGCCCGCTGCACGGTGATCCCACGACGATCCGTCCGTGACGTTCCATCACGAAGCTCTCGTCGGGCGTGTTGGTGTAGAGGCAGGTTTCCTTCAGATGCGGGAACGGCTCTGCCCAGGGGAACATCTTGGCTACCCAGGCCTGGATCCGCTCGACCGACTCGGGGTCGGGCTCGCCGATGTCGTTGGGATCGGCGACGGGCCCAGCGATGTGTTCGCCCACCTTTATCCCCTGACCCAGACTCGGCAGGGCGTAGATCAGCGGATCTTCCCAGGAGACAAGGGTAGGGATCCGCTCGTCTGGGACCTTGAAGTAGGCGACGGTTTCGCGCGTCGGAGTAACGTCGAGGTCTATCCCTACCTTCGCAAGCAATGGCTTCGCCCACGATCCGGCGGTGACCACAACGGCGCGCGCCTCGAACTCGTGAGTCATGGTCGATACCTTGATGAACTTGCCGTCCTCGAACTTGACCGCCTGCGCGTTGTCGTGGATCTCGGCCCCCTCTTCGAGCGCCAGCCGCGCGAGCGCGTACCAGGTTCGTTCGGCCCCCACGACGGCACCGTCGGGTTGATAGAGGACCGTTTCGTCGTCCCCTACGTTGACCATCGGGAAACGCCTCTTGACGTCCGCTCCATCGAGCACCTCGTACGGAATGCGCACGGCGTCGAGTGCTTCGATGTTGGCATCCAGGTTCGGGCCGACATCTAACCCGCCCACGGTGGTCATCAGCCGTTCGCCTGCTTCGGCTTCGAGCTCCTTCCACAGCAGATGTGCTTCTTGAGCCATCTGCACGTAGCCCTTCTCGGGGTACGAATACCTGAAGATGCGTGCTGCGCCGTGAGAAGAACCCCGCTTATGCCCGATCTGGAACCTCTCGAGGAGCGCCACCTTGCGGCCCCGCCGCGCCAGGGCCCGCGTCGTTGCCGTTCCCATCACCCCGCCGCCGATCACAACGACGTCGTACTTGCTCATGCCACCTCACCGCTGCCTCGGATCACGTAACGTGCCATCTCCTTGCCGTAGTAGATGCCCCTGCCGTCGAAGTGCATGCCCACCTTCTCCATCACCCGGCGAGAAACGAAGTGATCGGTCTCGGCGACGGCGATTATCTCGTCCAGGCCGAGCTCATCAAGGCCATAGTCAACGACCGCACCTGCCGCTTCACCTCCGTAGCCACGGCCCCAACGTGACCGTGCCAGATGGTAGGCGAGCTCCACTTCGGTCCCTTTCCCTTCGACGAGCACCAGGCCACAGTCTCCGATCATCTCGCCGGTTTCTCGCTCCTCGATCGCCCACAGGGAGAAGCCGTGCCTGTCATTGTGTTCGATCAGCCACGCGAGCCGCTCATGGGAATGGTCGAGGTCACGAGACACCCCCGAAGGGATGCGCGCCATAACCTGCGGGTCGCCGAAGACCGCATGGAAAGGCTCTAGGTCGTCCATCCGCAGAGGCCTGATCAGCAGGCGTTCGGTTTCCAGTGGAAGCGGCACCTACCACCCCCACAGATCGTCTCGGGCTCGCATCGGCATGGTGCGGGGGCCGAGGTAGAGGACCACCACGATCGCCACACACGCCAGTCTGCGCCTCATCCCCCGACTCTATGGGAAGGAGTCGGGCCAGTCACGGTCGGCTCTTCTTCCCATCACCGCACTACCGCCTCCAGACAGCCCGGTCCAGCAAAGGTCGGTTACAGGTATGCAAGAGGGGCACCCGAAGGTGCCCCTCTGTAGTCCGTGTGTGGTTCAGCTTTTCGAGTTGGGAGGCTCGGAAGAGATGTCCCACGCAACGGAACCTCTGAAAACTCTTCCCAGAATGTTCTCCGTCAACCTACCGAGCCCTCCATCTGGAGCTCGACAAGCCTCTGAAGTTCGACGGCGTACTCCATCGGAAGCTCCTTGGTGATGGGCTCGATGAACCCACGAACGATCATCTGCATCGCCTGCGTCTCGTCTAGACCCCGGCTCATCAGATAGAAAAGCTGCTCCTCGGAGACCTTTGAAACCGTGGCCTCGTGACTGACCGCCGCGGTCTCCTCTTCGATCTCGATGTAGGGGTAGGTGTCGCTGCGAGAGATGTCGTCCAAGATCAAGGCGTCGCAGATCACGTGGGACTTCGCGTTGCGGGCGTCGTCCTCGATCCGCACCAGTCCCCGGTAGCCCGCCCGGCCGCCATCCTTGCTGATCGACTTGGAAGTGATCGATGAAGAGGTGTTGGGGGCCGCGTGAACCATCTTGCCACCCGCATCCTGGTGCTGGCCGTCGCCCGCATAAGCGATCGAAAGCACCTCTCCGCGAGCATGCTCGCCGAGCAGATACACGGCCGGGTACTTCATTGTGACCTTCGAATTGTGGACGATGAAGCCCTGAGAGACGAAGTTGCCCGTTCCTTCAACCTCGATGTCCCATGTCGGCACAACCTCCAGAGGCTCGGACACCTCGACCTTGTGAACCTCCACGGTTTCGGGAAGCTCGATGGATGACCGCCCGATCTTTCGGAAGCGGGGACGTTCAAGGGTCTCTTGAGCCAAAGCCGCCCGGCGCAATCCCTCGGAAACGAAAGTCAGCAAACGCTCATCCGTCCTGAACTCGAGCCTGTGGGACCCGCGGGACCGCGAATCGACGCCTAGGATCTGAACCTTGCGCCCCTCGTGCTCGGTATAGACCTTGGCGGGGATCCCCAGAGAGGTAAGGATCACTGCGGTGTCCTCGAGCAGAGTTCTGTTAACCGATTTGATCGAAAAGCCACGCCTGCCGGCCGGTGCGCAGCCATCCGAGTCCAAGTACCCGGCAACGAAACTGAGGCGCTGGGTTTCGGGAAGGCTGATAACCCAATCGGGGACCCTCTTTTCATTCGCTCCCGTGGTAAAGCCGTGGCCTTCGAAGAAATCGGCCAGCTCGACGCTGTTCCATGTCAGCGCGATGCCATCCTTGCGTGCCGTCGGTGCTACGCCGGGTAGGACCGCGTCCATCACTTGGGTCAAGCGATCACGTGCCCGATCGCTAGCGGGTACTGCAAACACAACTTTCGCCCAGCGGGTTCCGCCGTTGGAAGACGGGGCACGCTCGATCGAACCGTCGCCGGTGAAGAGACCGAACAACCACATGAGGTCGTCGGTGGTCTCTTCAAAAGGATGCATCCGGCGAGCCCGTACGCGCGACGCCGCGAATCCCTCGCCATACTGGTTGGAATTCTCGAACGTCGTTTCTAAGGAAGGCATCTCGAGCTTGAAAGGCGCGCCGTAGTCAAGGCTCGTGACGGGCACGATCGCCCTTTCGAGATGGTCGGCGCGCACGTAAGCGAGGTCGTAGCGGCCAAGTTTCTTAGCTGCGGACTCGTCGTACGTGAACGAATAGAACGGGTGGTTGTCGGTTACCCGCAGGCTGCGCGCTCCAACCTTGACCTCTCTGACCGGCTGATGTCCCGAGAACTTCTTCCCTAGGACGGTTCGCCAGACGAGGTCACCTGTAGTGTCATCGTACGAAGCGATCTGCTCGCCTGGGGTTAGATCCTCGATCGCCTTCACCCCTGCCGGCGTGGTGACCTGAGAGCCCTCTGCCAGACAGCCGAGGTTGCCGTCGACCCATTCCATGATGCCGCCCTGGTAGCAGACGGCACGTTTGGTGACCAGGTTGTACACGTTGTTGGACCAGTTCTGGATGGTCGTGTACCGGCACCGGGCATCCTTCTTGACGATGATCTCGACCACCGCAGAGTGCAGGGAGTCGCTGGAGTACACGGGGGCCGAGCAACCTTCCACATAGTGCACGTACGCGCCCTCGTCAACGATTATCAGCGTGCGCTCGAACTGACCCATGTTCTCTTGGTTGATGCGGAAGTACGCCTGCAGAGGGATTTCGACCTCTACGCCCGGTGGCACATAGATGAATGAACCGCCCGACCACACCGCGGAGTTGAGAGCTGCGAACTTGTTGTCGGCAGGCGGGATGACCGTGCCGAAGTACTGCTTGACGATCTCGGGATGCTCGCGCAGGGCCGTATCCATGTCCGAAAAGATGATCCCGCGCTTCTCAAGCTCTTCCTGGGTCTTGTGGTACACCACCTCGGATTCATATTGAGCTGTTACGCCACCGAGGTACTTCTTTTCGGCCTCGGGGATACCTAGCTTGTCCCAAGTGGCCTTGATGTCCTCGGGCATGTCGTCCCAGGACTTCACCTGGTTCATCGGCTTGATGTAGTAGTAGATGTCATCGAAGTCGATGTCGGACAGGTCGGCACCCCACTTAGGCATGGGCTTGCGTTCGAAGATGTCGAGTGACTTATGCCGGAACTTTCGCATCCAGTCGGGCTCGCCCTTACGGTCGCTCATCATGTCGAGCACACCGTGATGGAGGCCTTTCTCGGGCTTCTCATCGTACGAAGTGGCATCGTGCCAGCCGTACTTGTAGTCGCCCTTTAGGGCTCGTACCTGCTCTTGCTCTTGCTGAACCTTCAGGTCTTCGGCTTCAGTGGACACGCAGCAAACACTCCTCTGCACAGCTGGACGGTCGGTGAAGTAACTCTAGCAGTTAGGCCCGCCTAACCCGGCCCCGATCTTCGGTGCACCTAACTTCCCTCTACCATCCAGAACGCCCCGCCACAGCAACGGATTCCCTGGGGCTATGTAGGCGACGAACGGGGGTCGAGCGGGGCCTCGGCAGCAGGGAGATCGACGTCGTCCTGCTCCCCGGCGTGGAAGCCCGGGCCTTGGGAGACGACGCGGAAAGACTCGGCGTAGGCGTAACCGTGCGGCGCCCCCAACTCGGCACACCAACCCCTCACCCACTCGCCCACCGCGGCGGTGTCGTCACCGATCTGGCTGCGATGACAGGTTAGAGCCTCGATCTTGCGATCGATGGTCGAGGTGATGTCCACCACCACCGGGCCGCCGGCGGGACCTGTGATCCACAGCTCCCTCAGCCCTCGCCAGGGGTCCAGACCTTCGCTTAACAACTCGGGAAAGATCCCAGGGGTAGTCCCTGCGGTCATCGAGACATCGAGCGAAGCCTGACCCACTGCCCGGTGATCGGGATGATTGATGAAGCGGTCGTCGACGACAGGCGTGGGGTCAAGGACAACGAAGCGGTGGGGTTTGTAGCGACGAAATACCCGCGCTATGTCACGCCGCAGATCGAGGTTGTATTCGACATAACCGTCTCGATGGTTCAGCCACACGATCTCGGTCACACCGACCACGGAAGCCGCGGCCTCGGATTCCGTTACCCGGATGTCATGCAGCTTCTTTCCCATCAGGTCACGGTCTTGGGTTCCAGCCGTTCCATCGGTGGCGATGCAGTAGGTGACCTCGGCCCCCTCGTCGGTCCACTTAGCGACGGTGCCGGCGCAAGAGAATTCGATGTCATCCGGATGAGCCGAGATGACGAGTGCCCGCCAGGGTTGCTTGGTCATCTAGTGGTCTGAAGGATCAAGATGTCCGTCGGAGCGTGGTGCGAAAGCCGGTGCGGAACGTTGCCGAGAGCAAATCGCGCTGTCCCACTCATCCCGACGCCACCCACACAGATGAGATCGAAGTTCTCATCCTCGGCGATCTCCAACAGCTTCTCGGCCGGGTGGCCGGGAACCGCTCTGGTCTCGGGTTCGACATCGAATTTGGCCGCATGATCGGCTGCCCGTTCGAGGACATCGTCGGCTTGCGCAGCGCTGGCGATCTTCCATTGATACTCGGGAGGGGTTTCGCGTTGCTCCTTGGTCGCGTGCCAGGCAGCCACGACCTCATTGGTACCCACACGCATCTGATCTAACTCATGTTCGCTGGGGCCCTCGAAAACGGTGACGACGGTTGGGGCAACCCCAAGCTTGCTCGCCAACTCACTTGCCATCTCCACGGCCCGCATCGCAGTACCGGAACCGTCTGCGCCGACGAGGATCTTCTGATACGGAGTGTCTGCCCTGCGCCCCGTATCGGTCTTGACGATCAGCAGATCGCGTGACGACTGGTGGGAAACCTTGTTCGGCACGTTACCCAATGCGAAACGCTTGGCCCCGCTCATTCCCACGCTGCCCACCACCAATAGATCGGCGCCCAGCTCGTCGGCTTGGGCAAGCAAGGCTGTCGGTGGGTTGCCCTCGACCACTACCGCTTCGGCCCCATTCTGTGTCGCCAACTCGGCCAGAGGGGCACCGGGGTCGCTACCCACGTGCACGAGGGTCAGGCTTGCACCGAGCTGTTCCGCGAGCATCGCTGCGCGGCGCACGGCGATCTTCGACGTTTCGGATAGGTCAGTACCGGCCACGATCTTCTTGTACATGCGGGACCCCCTATGCGAGATCTCTGATCGCCAGCGTGCAGCGAGCGACCGCTACCTTGGCACCGTTCTCGTCGGTCATGTCGATGTTCCAAACGTGCATGCTCCTACCCTTGCGGACCGGTGTGGCGGTTGCTTTCACCGTTCCCGCGCGGCGAGCTCTCAGGTGCGAGATGTTGAGGTCCGTGCCAACGGCGAACTGGCCCTCCTCGCAATTGAGGTAGGCCCCGATCGAAGCCGCGCTTTCGGCGATGACTGCGGACGCACCGCCATGAAGCAGCCCCATGGGCTGATGGACGGCCGGGCCGACATCCATCTCGAGAACGACCACGTCGGGCGAAGCTTCCAACTGGCGGATACCGAGCGTCTCGTGGATCGTGCCTTCATAGATCAGACCGCTGGCTTCGTTCATCGGGCGATGCTACCCGGACCGGACTCGAACCCGTCAGGTGTGGCTTCGGCCAGACCGTTCAAGCCTCTTTCGGGAAGATCCCGCTGATGTCGCTCTTGCGCACCTGCAAGAATCCCGCTCTCGCCACCGCCTTCGGCCCCCCAAGGACGGTGATGATCGCGTCGGTCACCGGCAGGAAGTGGCGTTGGTCCCTGATCAGAGACTCCCACGCGTCCGAGAATCGTCCTAGCTCGGGGGGCAAGTGCATATTGCCCTCGATCTGGTAACTCGGTAACAGCATCACCACACGCACCGATATGAGATCGACGTGTCCACCCTGAGCCATCGGGGCCGGGGGCTGGGCGGGTTGCTGCGTTTGACCGCCGCCCTTGCTGCTCTGGTGGCCCTGATGCAGGTCGTCCAGCGTCGGCTTTGAGGGAGCGATGCCCTTGACCTGCGACTCGATCTTGTTCACCAGTGCTGATGCAGCGAAGGGCTTGCTCAGATATGCGCACCGCATCGACTCTGCCCGGGCCACCACGTCTGCCTCGAGAAGGCCGGTCAGCACAACCATGGGAAGGCCGCTGAAGCGCCCATCGGCACGGACGCGCTCGATGAAGGTCCAACCGTCGGCACCGGGAAGTTTGATGTCGACGACCGCCGCGTCCGGCACCTCAGTGACAAGCTTGCGCCAGGCTTCCTCGACATCGCCCGCCTGAGTCGTATCAAAGCCAGCCTGCTCGACGTGGTACTGGACCACGGTTGCGACCGAAGGTTGATCCTCGACGATCAGCACCTTAGCCATCTAGGGCCCCCCGGGCACATCCCTGCTCGCGACTACGCATCCTTGAACTGTAATGGGAGAGTCGGCGCAGACACGGTTATGCCCTGAGGCCCCGTCAAAGAGCTACAGGGACGAGCGCGGCACCAGGGTCATCTGACCGGACGCGGCGTCGGTAACCAGCGCATATCCGCTAGACCACTCGACATCCATGACGTAGGGAGACCCCAGGGTGGCTGCCTTGGGACCAGGGGTTGGACCCTCATCCACAGCCACCCTCTCGACGATCTTTCCCGAACGGGAGAAGGAGATGAGGCCCAAGGTCGAGTGCGCGACGAGGAGCCGCCCTGGGGCGAGAGCCATCCCTTGGATCCGCTCCTTGTTGGTCGGATCGGCGGCGCCGGCGGCGTCGAACCGATGATGCTCGGAGATGGCGTTCAAGTCGGTGGCGTCCAACATCACTATCTCGGGTTCGAGCGAGGCATCGAACCAATACTCGGTGGCGGCATAGACCGTTCGCGACTTGCGGTTAGCGACCACCTCGATCTCGGCTAGGCCCACGTCGTCCCACTCGCCCACTACCTGCGGTGCTGCGGGGTTCGTGATGTCGTAGATCTGCAGGCCCGTCTCACCGGTAGTCACGTACATGAGCGGGCTGCCCGTTATCGGATCTTTCGGATCGATGTGGATACCCGCGGACGCGGGCCCACCTACCTTCAGTGCCGGAAGTGCGTCGACGGCCACCGGCACGACCTGTCCGCTCGTGGGCTCGAATCGGAACACGACGAGACCATGAGTCGCATCGAGCACGAAGACCCATTCGACCTCACCGTCGAAGTAGGTGGCCACCCGATATGCGCCGCCCATCGGCTGATAGGTGCTGAGCGCGATCGCGCCCGGGTCTGAGATGTCGAGGACGTGAAGGCCGTCACGCGAGAACTGTTCGGTCTGGCGAGCGTAGAAGAGGTAGTCGCCGCTTCTTGAGAAGGCGACATCGCCATCGAGGGACCGGGATGCACCATCGGAGTAGCTACCGATCTCCTCGCCGCTGCGCAGGTCCATCAGGGTAACGATGCCCTCATCTCGCCGAAGGACGGCCGCGGTCTTGCCTCGGACCTCGACCCTTCCTAATCCACCAGCGTCGGACACCTGGATCTCGCGGTAACGACCGGCCGAGGCCGGCGCGATGGATCCTGCTAAGGCTAGAACCGCCACGAACGCGGCGAACCTGCGGGTGATATGCATGTCCCAAGGTTCCACGCCGGCCCTCTGCCCTCCTGCTGGGCCCTCAGGGCCGGACACTGCTGGTTCAGCCGGTCAGTGATGGATCGGTCTCGTAGAGACCGTCGAGCACCTCGTCGATCCGCTTCAGGACCTCGTCGGTAAGCTCCAAGCCCGAAGCCCCCACGTTCTCGGTCACCTGTTCCGGCTTGGTGGCACCGATGATGGCCGCACTTACGTTGTCGTTGCGCAACACCCACGCCAGCGCGAGCATCGCCATCGAGACGCCGAGCTCGGCAGCGATCGGCTGAAGATCCTGGACCGCCTTCAAGGTCTCCTCGGACATGTACTCGGTACGAACGCCCTGCCCGTAGGCCCCTCTGCTCCCCTGGGGAGGCGGCTGGCCCGGCTTGTACTTCCCGGTGAGCACCCCCATCGCCAGCGGTGACCAACAGATCTGTCCGATGCCTTCCTTGCGGCACAGAGGGATCACTTCGGCTTCGGGGACCCGCCACAACATGGAGTACTGCGGCTGACTCGAGATGATGCGGTGCAGGCCCATCTCTGACGCGATCTTGTTCGCTTCAGCGATCTGGTCGGCCCGCCACTCACTGATCCCGATGTAAAGGGCCCGGCCGGTTCGAACGATGTGATCGAACGCCATCATCGTCTCTTCCAATGGAACCCGCTTATCGAAGCGGTGCGCCTGATAGAGATCCACGTAATCCATCTGCAGGCGTTTGAGGGAACCGTCTATCGACTCCAACATGTGCTTACGAGAGAGACCACGGTCGTTGGGGTCATCGCTCATCGACCAGAAGGTCTTGGTTGCGATCACGAGGTGTTGCCTGTTATGGCCCTTGAGGATCTCGCCCAAGACGGACTCGGCCTTACCTCGCTCGTAGATATCCGCGGTATCGAAGAAGTTGATCCCTGCATCCAAGGCGGCGTGCACGCAGGAACGGGCGGCGTCGTCCCCTACCTGACCACCGTGAGTCACCCAATTGCCCAAGGCGATCTCGCTGACCTTCAAACCGGATCTTCCAAGCGCTCTGTATTCCATCGTTCCACCCTACCGGCGCGACGAGTTCCCGAAGGCGCTAGATGTTGTTCAGAAGATTCTCGACGATGCTGATGGCACCCGGACCGATGGTCACCACGAACAGCGACGGGAAGATGAAGAAGATCAAGGGGAAAAGGATCTTCACCGGGAGTTGAGCGGCTTTCTCCTTGGCTCGCTGCCGGCGCTTGAGACGAACCTGTTCTGCTTGCACCTTTAAGACATCTGCGATCGGAGCCCCAACCTGGTCGGCTTGCACCAGGGCGACGACGAAGGACGAGAGCTCCGGCACGTCGGTACGGAAACGGAGTTCGTTCAGCGCCTCACGACGGGTTACGCCCAACTCAGACTCTCGCAGCATGCGGGTGAACTCGTCGCCGAGGGGACCGTGCAGATTCTCGGTCACGACCTCAACCGCCTGCTCGAGGCCGAGGCCCGCCTCAACGCTGATAGCGAGCAGATCGAGCGCCTCGGGGAGGTCACGCGCCAGGCGTTGTTGGCGGTCTTTCGCCCTCGAGTCGAGCCACATGTCCGGCACGAAGGAAGCAGCGAAGCCAAGGAAGAGCGCCACCACTATGGGGGGCAGGGCGAGAGGGGGCTTGATCGCCATCCCGAAGAAGAAGAACGCGACCGCAGCCACTGCCTTGAGACCGAGGATGCGTTCCGGTGAGGTAGTGCCCTCCATCCCCGCGTACACGATCCGCATCCGGATCAGATCGATGCGACCCGCGGGGCTCAACCTCTGCACGACACGCGCTCCGGCGTTCAAGGCCGGTTCGATCGCCCGATAGATCAGGGACGCGTCGGCTGGGGCTTTTTCGGGCTCATCGATCAGATCGGCAGCAGACGAAACGACCACGCGTCTCGTCTGCGCCAGGCCAAAGACCAGAGCTCCGACCCCGGCACCGAACAGAAGCGCTCCAAGGATCATCTCTACACCTCGATCTTGACCATGCGAGACATCACGAAGAATCCGATAGCCAGCATGACCCCCGCGACGGCCATCATCACCCACCCGTAGATCGTTGTGAAAAGTGGGTTGAGGTAATCCGGGTTCATCACGAGGATCATCCCTGCGAGAGCGAAGGGAAGCGCTCCGAGCACCACCGCCGAGAGACGTCCCTCGGCCGACAGGGCTTTTACCTCCCGGCGCACCTCCTCGCGTCCTCGCATGAACTCCGCGACCGTGTGCAAGATGTCCGCTAGGCGCCCACCGGTGCGCTGCTGGACGACTATCGCCTGAACGGTCCAGTCGAGGTCACGCGATCCCATCCGCTCGGCCATCACTTTCAGTGCATCGACCAGCGGCAGCCCCAGCCGCGTGGCGTTGAGCACCCGGGAGAACTCTCCGGCGGCGGGTTCATCCGCCTCGGCGACCACCATCTCGAGTGCTTGCGCCATCGAAGACCCAGACTGAAGCGAGGCCGCTACGAGATCCAGGACGTCGGGGAACTGCGCTTCGAAATCACTGCGTCGCTTGTTTACAGATCTGTTCACGTATGTGATCGGAGCGACAAGACCGACCCCACCCAAGAGGATGGCGAGGGGCAGGCTCTGGGCCAACATGCCGACCAGAAAACCAGCAGTTGCGATCGCACCTGTTATCGCGACGAACTCGCCTGGGCGCACGGAGTAATCGCTGCGCTCGATCTTCGCAACCAAACGAGCAGACAGACCGGTTCGGTCCAATGCGAGCTCGGCGACCGCCCCGGCTCGAGCAAGCAATTGAGATACTTCGTGCGCAGACATGTCCTTGGAGCCCTCTTCGTAGGTGATCTCGAGGACATCGCGCAGGTTGTGGACGTTCTGTGCATGGCGCGCCCGGGAACCGTGCCAAACGAGGAACAGCCCCCCGGCTAGCAGCAGAGCGGCCAGTACGATCACGTGCCGCGCCTCTTCCGCGCCGGGGTCTCAGGAGCAGAACGCGACGCCCGGAACAATCCCGGAGGAACATCGATGCCTCGTTCCTTCAGCTTCTCACTCGAACGAGGCCGGAGACCCGTCGCAACGAGCGGGCCGATGCCAGCTCTCTTGAACACCTCTTGCAGAGTGATCGTGTCACCTTCCTGTCCCTGCACTTCGGTGATCGCCGAAACGACACGTTTGCCGTCGTTACGGCGTTCCAACTGGATCACCAGGTCAAGTGCGGCTGCGATCTGCTCTCGGATAGCTCGGAGCGGCAGATCGAGTCCGCTGAACAGAACCATCGTCTCTACACGCGACAGCGCGTCGCGGGGCGTGTTGGCGTGGACCGTAGTCAGTGATCCCTCGTGACCGGTATTCATAGCCTGAAGCATGTCGAGGGCTTCAGCACCTCTGACCTCACCGATGACTATGCGATCGGGTCGCATGCGCAACGCGTTCTTGACGAGATCGCGGATCGAGACCTCGCCGGCACCCTCGATGTTCGGGGGCCGCGCCTCGAGCCGAACGATGTGAGGCTGGCTGAGACGTAGCTCGGCTGCATCTTCGATCGTTATCACCCGCTCGTGACCCGGGATGAAGTTGGACAGGACGTTGAGCATGGTCGTCTTGCCGGTTCCGGTCCCTCCTGAGATCATCACGTTCAGCTTCCCCTGGACGGCCGCGTCGAGAAATTCAGCCGCTTCCGAAGACAGGCTATCGATAGCGATCAGATCCTGAGCGGTGTACATGTTCTCGGGGAAACGGCGGATCGTGAGCACGGGCTCCCCCACCACCAACGGAGGGATGATCGCGTTCACACGGCTGCCGTCTCCGAGGCGGCCGTCCGCCATCGGTGAGGACTCATCTACCCGGCGCCCTGCGATCGCGAGCATCCGGTCGATGACCTGGCGATACGAACCCACCGAAGAGAACGCGATATCGCTTCGCTCGATGACGCCGGACCGCTCGACCCAGATCTCGTCGTGTGAGTTACACATGATCTCGGTCACCGTGGTGTCGTCGATCAGGGCCTCGAGAGGCCCCCACCCGACCATGTCTGCGATCAGCTCATCGAAGAACGCGCTCTTATCGCTGGGACTAACCCCGACGGAAGAGGTCTTGACCGCCTCTGTCAGATGGCGCTCCAGCAACACGCGGAGGTCACTCTCATCGATGGCACCAGAGACAAGGCGCGGCCCGAGCTCCTTCACTGCAGCCGAACGAACAGCGGTCTTGAGCTGCTCCAAGCCCGCCCGCTTCTTCGATCGTCCGTAGTCGGGTGCCGTCGAGATCTTCTCTCCGAGATCCGGCACGATCGCAGGCTCGGAAACAGGAGGACGATCGGCAGACGGGGTCGCCGAGGAGGTGGTGCTTTCAACAGCATCGGCACCTGACGATCCGGCATCCTTCACACCGACGCCGTCACCGGCCACCTTCGTCTCGGTCTCGGTCGAGGCGTCTTGTGCTTCTTCAACGTCTTCTTCCCTGCGGCTCGATCTCCGGCGGCGCTCTCGGCCCACCGGCATGTCTGCCTCACGCCGTTCATCTCCGCTTCTGCGTTCCCGACCTGGAGATTGTTTCTCCTCGGCCTCCTGCGACAGTTGCGCTAGCCTTTCAGACAGCCTCATCTCGGGTCCCTTCCTTGCGTGAACTCTTCAGTAACCGCGAGAGGAAACTCGATGACTCCCCGATGTTGTCGGGCTGCATCTCGGGTGGAAGTAGCGACCGTGCGGCCTTCTCGAGTTCTTGCGACACCTTGCTGTTGGGTTCGACCTCGGGGACAACGGTGCCAACGTTCATAGCGCGCGACACAGCCTTGGACAATGGGATCAGTGCGACGAAACGATCGTCGAAGGTCTCCTGTACCTCCTTGACGTCGAGGCCGAGGTCATCGTCGACCTTATTGAGGATGAGTCTCTGCATGTCGTCACCGATCTTGATGCGACGCAGGGTCTCCGAAAAAGTCTTGAGGTTCTTCAAGCTTGGAACATCAAGGGTTGCCATGACTGCAGCCCTGTCACTTTGGTCGAGAGAAGTAAGGACGATCTCGGTAAGAGCCGGCGGGGTATCAACGACAACCAGGTCGTACTTCTTGCGCACCACTTCGAGCACATGGGTGCAATCCCCCGCCCCCACGTAATCAGCCAAAGCCGGATCACGCGGAGCAGTCAACACATCGAAACCGAATGGGTGGTGTACGACGAGTTCTTCGAAGTGCTCCTCGAAAGCTTCGGCGGGCAGAGGCTGGCCATGCGTGCCATAGAGCCCGTCGTACAGCGAGTACTGCGGACGCAGCTGCAACGCGATGGCGATCTCACCGAACTGCAGATCCAGGTCAACTATCAGGGTCCGATGTCCAGCTCTGCCGACGATGTCGGCAAGGCTGGTAGCGAAGAACGTCTTTCCACAACCGCCTGAAGCGGAGCAGACGGTTATGACGTAGGCGTCCTGTCTGCCAGACGACTCCTCGGTCACCGGTCACCCCTGCTCTTGACTACGTCGTCGGGGTTGACGCCGGTCGTGGTCGAGTGCTCCTCGCCCTCGCCGATCAGTCCCAGGTGCACGAAACCGAGTGTTGCTGCGTTAACGAGACTTTCGCCTTCGCGCGGGAGGACCTCGAGGACCACCATCGATTGATCGGCCGGTAGACCTGCGTCAATGGCCCCGGCGTCGGTTACTTCGCCGGCGGGAGCGAGGTTCACCGATAGAACCCGCACCCCCGACAGGATCAGCTTCGAGCGGTTGCTGGCGATAGGCGCGTCTTGGATCCGCTCGTAGGTCGCGTAGACATCCACGAAGTCGCCCGCTGATAGATAGCGCGCAACACCTGCTGCGAGGTTCACCTGAATGGAGATCGCGACGTGTCCTTGCTCGGGGCGAAGGGTGGTGCCGGCGGCTTCGGTGGCGAACATCCCAGATGTGAGCTGCGTTCCTGCTGGAACCGCCGATGCCAGTACCGAACCAGCGACCTCGGACACATCAGAGATCGCGCCCTCCGCAACGTAGGCATCTGCGATCTGCTCGGTGCGAACGGCTAGTTCGGTCGCCGGGGTCCCCTGCTCAAGATCGGCATCGGCAACGAGCACATCGACCAACGCGCGGCCCTGGGCGATCTTCTCATCCACGTTTCGCCCATAGGACAGGACGAGCAAGGCCCCGATGAGGGCGGCAACCGCACCCGCGACGATCGTGAGGTTCATCTTTCGCAATGGCTCACTCCTCTACCCCGACACTCGTGGCGGATAGCGTCACACCTTGAGGGCCTCCGAACAATGCCCCTAGGAGACCAAGATCCACCGTGTCCGAAACGGTCACTGTGATCAGATCACCGGGAGCCGCCGTGGAGGGGTCGGGTGTCACCGTCACCGAGAAGGATGCAGGAACCGGGGAGGACCCGAACCGGACGCATTCCGCCTCTCTTTGAACCTGCGCTGCGGAAGGTCGCCTGTCGTTCGCCATCGGGTTCCCATCGCAATCGAGACGCTTACGGTCCGGAGTGGCCGAGGCGAATCGAGCAGCCGATCCCGCCGCTCGCCCCAAAGACACCTGTTCTTGGATAGCGAAGATCAGCGGCCCAGCCGCTGCCATAAGGGCCACGAGGAGAAAGACGAAGATGGCCATCTCGACCGCTGCAGCACCATTCTCTCCGCGCCGCTTCATTCGCGCCTCACCGCCACACTCTTTGAAACGTCATTGAAATCGACGCCGTTGGGCGGAGTGTCAAAGAAGACCGCGCTGATGGCTCGGACGGCAGAGCCCGTCACATCGAGCAAGCCGAGGTCTTGGAAAGTCACCGTGACGGTCACGCGCGATCCCGGTCCATCCCCCACGCTGGTCAAAGAAACATCCGCTGCTGGGAGCCACCCCGGGTTGTGGGTCGCGTCAAGGAACGCCTCTACCTCAGCCTCAGTAGGGAAATCGTCGGCGTTGCTCTCCCGCATCGAGGCGAAACGGGCTCCTTCTCGGGCGATCTCGTTCGTTGCGACCGCGATCAGCGCACGGAATCCGAAGTACATGAGGGTAAAGATGAACAGCAGAGCCAGTGGGAACACGATGGCGAACTCCACTGCCGCCGCTCCACGTTCGTCATTCCTCCAGGGCTTCATGGGTTGGGCACCAGCGTGGCCCGCATCGATCCGTGCGCAGCCTCGCATGAGGAGAGATCGAATTCCAACGGGTTGGTTCCGTTCACGCACAGAGGAACGAAATCTAGAAATGGGATGCGAAGAGTATCGAGGAGAACATCGAGAAGACCGGTGACCGAGGGGTCCGAAGAAGGTGAAGGAAGCGGCGAGATGCTGGGACACGGCAAGTCCGGCAACGGCGTGCACGGCTCTGGGCTAGGCAGTGGCGTGGCCACCGGGGCCGGCACCGCCGGCGGTTCCGGAGCTTCGTCGTAGGCATAACCGAGGACCGCAGCACCTTGGGACATCGCTTCGTCGAGGACCTCGGTCTGGGTCGGCGCGTCACCGGCACCGGGGTTGTACAGGTCTCTCACGTCCTCGCCCAATCGGTCCAAGAGCCCCGTGCATCCAAGATCCGAGTAAACGGGACCCAGGACCGGATCCGAGGCGATGGTGTCCTCCAAGGCCTCCAAGGCAGCCACCACTTCGCTCTCGCTCGGGAGTGCCTCGTTCGTGTCGACGATGTAGGTACCGGTTTCGGAGTCGTAGATGACCGGGAACAACGCGAGGTTCTTGATCCGGCGACGAGCGGTTGCGGTGGACGTTTCCGTGTCAGGCAGGTCCCCAGGGGCCGCTCCTTCGAATTGGATCTCGTTGCCGGACTGACCTATCGGCCGCGTCAGAGTGACGGTTACTCCCGGCTTGGTGAGGATAGGAAGGGTTCCCCGGACGAGGTCGAACAATCCGTCGATGCGTCGTTCCACGCTCGTGACGACTGATGAGTACGTCGAGTTCACGACGTTCCACCCAGGCAGGGATGTGATCTCGTCTGGGATATCGATCTCGGCGTTGGCTTGTATCGATGCGATGCAAGACTCCAATCCTCCCAGCACCGAGGGGTCCGGGAGATAGTCGGCATCACAGGTTGGGGTACCCCCATAGTCACCGCCCATGGCGTTGTCCGCGCCTAGCGCAGCGAGTGCCTGATCGCACGCAACGTCAAGGGCACTGCCGGGGTTCGGCGCCACCGGTAGGTCGCTCAAGGGGATGACACGGGCACCCGCCAGCGCGCCGACGTCGGCCGAACGCTGCATCTCGCTGACCGTCGAGTGACGGACCATGCTCGAGACCGCACCCGCGATCATCGGGATGACCAGCAGAGTGAGGACGATAGCCATGAGGATGGCGATCGCCCCACTCTCGTCATTGCGAGGACGTTTCATCAACTCGATTGTCCACCTCTACATAGAGAAAGGCTGCGACCCATGGGGCCGCAGCCTTAACCCTCTAAACCCTGACTGGTTGAGGCGACTTAGAAGAGGCCCACCAAGCTTTGGAAGGCGGCTGCCACTTGACCACCGACGGTTGCCACGACGCCGACGATGATGGCGGCGATCAGAGCGACGATCAAGCCGTACTCGACCGCCGTGGCGCCACTCTCGTCCGTGCGAGCCAGCCGTACTGCAAGAAAGAACCTGTTCAGAAGGTCCATCATCCCGTCCCTACCTCCCTTGCTCCTGCGGTGCCAGCGCACCGACCCATCCTATTGAGCGCCGGGACTCGTTCGCCCCCTCCCGGTGCCTAGACCCTGTATCGGCCTTTTGGACTAAGACCTTTAGCCCTTCTTCAAACTTTTTTCGGCAGAAGTCTTAGTCCGTGTGCCACCTCTCTTCTACACGCTGCAAACATCCTCTAAACCTGCGGATCGGAAACTCGTTCGCGCCTTGCCCGCTTATGTCCAGAAAGGTCCGAAAGTTTTTTCACACGGGGAGGGCCTTCGGGCATCGGAACCGATCGAGTCAAGGTTTCATGGGACGACCTCGACTACTAGACGGCGGCCACGCTAGCGGCACGCAGCGAGGGCCACGACGAGATCTTGGTAGCCAGCGCCCACAGACTTGAAGACTGTGACATCACCGTCGGAGACGAGAGCCTTCCCTTTGACCACCGCTTCCAGCTCCGAAAGTCCCTCGGCCTCCAGAACTCCCTCCCCGATAGCGATGACTATCTCCCCCGCTTCTCGAACCGCGGTCTGGATGGACTCGACCACAACACGCGCGCGTCTCATGGTTTCACCATCTAACTCCCTTCGGTCTGGCTTGTAGGAGCCCACGGCATTCACATGCGTGCCTGGGCGAATGAGAGCGCCGGGAAAGAGCGGCGTGGGACTGGTCGTGCAGCAGCAGACGACGTCGGCATCACTGACATCTTCTGTGGAACCCGTGCGTGCATGCACACCCCGAGCTATCAGTCGATCAGCGAGCGAGCCGGCTCGGGATGGGTTGCGGCCCACGATGACAACCCGATCGATCGGACGGACGTACAACATCGCCTCGACGTGTTCGGCGGCTTGTGCGCCCGATCCGAACACCAGTAACGACGACGCATCCGGGTGGGCCAGATGTCTCGTCGCTACCCCGCTAACCGCCGCCGTCCGGATACTCGTCAAGGCAGCCGCGTCTATCAGCGCACGGAGGCGAAGTGTGAGGTTGTCGAACAGCACGTAGATACCGTTGATGAGCGGCAGCCCGCGCTCTGGATTGCCCTGAGCGACGGTGACCAGCTTTACTCCGGCACCCTCATCGCCGTACGCGGGCATGACCAAGAGATCACCGGCAGGCATCGAGTGATGCTCCCGCGTTGGCGTTGTGGGCAGACCGCTTCGAAAGGCATCCTCGAGAGCCTCGATCGCGTCGCCTATCGAGAGGCGAGCATCAAGTGCCGTCCTATCCCAGATCTCCATCAGATGTTGGAGCTCAGACCTTCTCCGAAAGATCTACGGTGCAGGACGCGAGCCCTCGCTTCTCGAGATAACGCTGGTGATAGTCCTCCGCCGGCCAGAACGGTGGAGCATCCTCGATCTGCGTGACGACCTCTCTGGTGTGGCGCTGCGCTACCGCTCCCTTGGACACTTCTGCAGCAGTTCTTTGCTCGGGGGAGTGAACGAAGATCACCGACCGATACTGGGTCCCGATATCCGGCCCCTGTCGGTTCAGTTGAGTCGGGTCGTGCGACCTCCAAAACACCTCCAACAGATCTTGGTACGAGATCCGGCCGGGATCGAAGGTCACCTCCACGACCTCTGCATGCCCTGTACGGTCCGAACAGACCTCTTCATACGTGGGGTTCGCCTTGCTGCCACCGGCATAGCCGACGGCCGTCTCGGTGACGCCCTCGATACGGCGGAACTCCGCCTCTACCCCCCAGAAACAACCGGCCCCGAAGGTGGCCTTCTCACTTCCCATACTGCCCTCCTGGACTATCCCAGCCTTGAATTCCTTCAACGCAGCGGCCCCGTCTGGCGTTCCCGCTCCATGAGAACCCTCTCACCTGCTGCTAATGGCTGCTTCAGACCCGATGACTAACTTCCTCAGGGTCAGGGAAAGAAGAAAGCAAACGTAAGGAGGAGATAGATGTCTATCAAGGCACTGATCGTGGGATTCGCAACCGTTCTGGCCGTTGCCGGGATCGGGACGATGGCAACGCGCGACGCCGAGCCGGCGAGCGCCGAGGTGATCGACACAGAGACAGATGCTAGCGACAGCAGAGGCAAACTTTCGAAGAAGGACTTCAAGCAAGTAAAGGTTGACGATGGGGACAGCCAGGAGCCCGAAGCCTCGGATGATGACGTCATCGGTACCAAGGACGACGATGATGATGACGTCGAAGCCCAGCAGGACGACGATCAAGATGATGACGACACCAAGATGAGCGTCGCCGATGACACCGCCGGCGACGATGATGAAGCCGATTCGGCGGATGACGACGATGAAGGCGACTCGCCCGACTCCGGTCACGATGAGGATGAGGACGAGGATGGCGGAGATGACTCCGACGACTAAGCAGTAGTAGAAACAGCAAAGGCGGTCCTTCGGGGCCGCCTTTGCGCGTCAGCCTCGCAGGCCGTTGAGGATCAGGTCGGGGACTTCGGCGATGGACCGCTCGTCACGAAGATCGACGAAGTCACCCGGAACGATCAGGTACGACATCGCGATACGGCTTAGCCAATCCCCCGCCATCTGAGCTCGACGGGCTGTCATCCGTCCCTCGGACACCTCCGCATCCATGAACGGTTCGATGTAGTGCCTTACCGCCGCGAGGATCGGCAGCCAATGGCTGCGGAGGTGCGGCAAAAGTTCGTCAGGTTCGTGCTCGTGGATCCACGACAACAATGGATGGCTCGCCAGATAGTCGAACGTGAACATCAGCCCCTTGCTCATCGCCCCGGCAAGGTCGGTATCGGCGACCGGGATGCCTTGCAACTCCTCGAGGAAGCGATCCGCCTCTCGGTCGATGAGGGCCGCGACCATCTCGTCCTTCGAGCCGAAATACCTGTAAAGGGTCTGTCGCGATACGCCTGCCCTCGCGGCCACGTCCTCGAAAGTCGTGCGGCGCAGGCCCACCCGTGAGACGAGCGCGTAGGCCGAGTCCAAGATGCGCTCGCGAGTGCGAGCCTTCCGGTCCGACATCATTCCGTAATGGTGTTACAGGTGTCGTCAGAGTGTCAATTTCCCCCCTCCAGGACTCAAGGTTCTCGGTGCGATTGTCGTTAAAGGACTAGGCACAAATACCCAGTCGGGTGCCAGAGAGAGGGAGAGGCATGACGGTTACGAAGAGTCACTCGAAGCTCCTTGCAACGCTTTTCGCACTGAGTCTGATCGCCGGTTCGGCTACTCAGGCGTTGGCCGATCCCAACGGCAACGGGGCAACCAAGGGCAATGCCCAATCCGACCCCGATGACAACGGCAAGGGTCCCGAGCGAGGAGACGGAGGCCCCGATCGTGCCGACGGAAACAACGGTTGCGGCAACGATGCCGACCGTTCCGACGACAACGAAGGTTGGTGCGGGAACAAGCACGATGACGGCGGGGATGACGGTGGGGACACCGGCGGGGACACCGGCGGGGACACCGGCGGGGACACCGGCGGGGATGACGGTGGGGACACCGGCGGGGATGACGGTGGGGACACCGGCGGGGATCCCTGTGTCGCCGATCCAAACCTGCCCTTCTGTGGAGGCGCTTCCTAAGAAACACGGCGGATGTACGAGCCCCTGGTTGAAGCCGGGGGCTCGTTCGCGTCCGCTAGCCGTGGCTCGCCCTTAGGCTTGGCGCCATGCCCCCATCGCACGGAGACCGCGATCACGCCGCGCATCGCTACGACGCAGTGCTAGTGCTTTCTTTCGGGGGGCCGGAAGGTCCCGACCAAGTGATGCCCTTCCTTCAGAACGTAACAAGGGGGCGGGGCGTGCCTCCCGAACGCCTCGAGGAGGTCGCCGAGCACTACCGCCTGTTCGACGGTGTTAGCCCCATCAACGCTCAGAACCGCGCTCTGGTCGCAGCCCTTTCGGAACTGTTGGCATCAAGAGGACCGAAGCTACCGGTCTATTGGGGGAATCGGAACTGGCACCCGTTCATCGAAGACACCTTGGCAACGATGCGAGACGACGGGATCGGGCGAGCCATCACCTTTGTGACCTCCGCCTTCAGTTCGTACTCCGCATGTCGTCAATACCGGGAGGACATGCTGAGAGCCCAGAAAGTTGTTGGTAAGGGAGCACCCATCCTCGACAAGCTGCGGCACTTCTTCAACCACCCGGGATTCATCGACCCCCAGGTCGAAAACGTCGGGCGGGCGCTTGAAGGCATGCCGATAGAGCGCCGGCGAGAGGCACGTTTGGTTTTCACGGCTCACTCGATCCCAACG
Organism: uncultured Actinomycetes bacterium; assembly: GCA_937863385.1. GTDB lineage: Bacteria > Actinomycetota > CADDZG01 > CADDZG01 > WHSQ01 > CALMBW01. The sequence goes on from CALMBW010000027.1 coordinate 75,359, forward strand.
GCCATGGCAGATACGAGCTCCTACGTATCGCAGCTTCACGAGGCTTCCCGGCTGGTTGCCGAGGGCCTCGGGCGCAGAGATGAATGGGACCTCGTCTACCAATCGCGAAGCGGGTCGCCGCGGGTCCCTTGGTTGGAACCGGACGTTTGCGATCACATCGAAGACCTCTCCGAGAAGGGGGTCAGAGATGTGGTTCTGGTACCGATCGGATTCGTGAGCGACCATCTCGAGATCGCGTTCGACCTCGACATCGAAGCCAGAGGGAAGGCGAAAGAGTGCTCGATGGGCTTGGTCCGGGCGGCCACGGTGGGAACCCACCCGCGCTTCGTGGAGATGATCCGGGAGCTGATCGTCGAGAGAACCTCAGGTGCTTCCGAGCGGATAGCTGTGGGGGATCTCGAAGCCAGCCATGACGTCTGCGCTGCAGACTGCTGTGTCTTTCATCCGACGAAGCCGGTGCCGGTCGCCTAGGGGTCCCAGGGAGGTGCGGGGCGAGGGGCGCAGAATCCCTTCGCCATGAAGAAGATCATCATCGTCTCGCTCCTCTCTGCCCTTCTCACAGCTATAGCCCCGGCCGGTTCTACGGGGCCCGAGGTGCTCTCTCTGGTGCGCGTGCAGGTAACGTCCGAAAGTCAGGCTGCCGACCTGTTCTCTCGGTTCGACGAGACACACAACCACTCCGACGGCGAGATCGAGCTTCTGCTATGGCCCGGAGACCTTGCCGAGCTCGACTCGCTTGGCTATGACTACGAGGTCATCGTCCACGACCTGGTAGCGCGGGATGCTGAGACGCAGGCCGCATCTACCTCGACGAGCATCGAGATGCCCGGTCCGGATCGCACCACCTACAGACGACTTGCGGATTACAACGCCGAGATGCAGGCCTTGGCCAAAGAGAACCCCGGACTGGTCAAGTTGATCGAGTTCCCCAACCTGTCCCTGGAAGGCCGTTCGATCTTCGGGGTTGAGATCGCTGCAGATGTGAAGTCGAAGGATGGCCGTCCCACCTTCTATCTCGATGGCGTTCACCATGCTCGCGAGTGGCCGGCAGGCGAGTACGTGATGATCTACATCCACTATCTCGTCGAGAACTACGGCAAAGACGAGGAGATCACGCGCCTGCTGAACGAAGGCCGCCTGATCGCAACACCCATCGTCAACGTGGACGGTTTCGACTACTCCCGTGAATCCGCGCTCTCTGCTGAAGAGAACGTCGCCCATCAAACCGAACCAACCGGCTATCTGAACGGCTTCGAGGGGTATTGGCGCAAGAACCGCCGATCGCTAACGGGCGTCACGGTCCCGCTGGTACAGAAGAACCCAGACGCGTACGGGGTTGACCCGAACCGCAACTACTCGTATCTCTGGGGCGACAACCAGGGAGGCTCGTCGGGAAGCCAGTTCAGCGCTACCTATAGAGGCACCGCGCCATGGTCCGAGCCCGAAGTGGTGAACGTGCGCGATCTCATCCTCAGCCGCACCGTCACCGGCGTCATCACGAACCACACATACCAAGCAACGGTTCTTCGTGCAGGCGGCGGTAACGCACCCGACGATGACATCCTCGAACCGCTCGGAAAGCGCATGGCGGATGAGATGGGCTACGAGAACACCGGGAACGTGGGGTACCCCACCACGGGTACAACCGACGATTGGACCTACTCGGTCACCGGAACCCTCGGCTTCACGATCGAACACGGCAGCCTCGGTTTCCATCCTCCCTACGCCGACTCCGTCCAAGCCGACTACAAGGGCGTGATGCGGGCATTCGACATCATGTTCGACGCCGTTGTGGACCCTCGCTATCACTCGGTTGTTAAAGGGACGGCATCCCCTGGGGCGACGGTGACGCTGAAGAAATCGTTCCGCACGCCTCTGTCACCTGGTAACCCAACGGGTGAGGAGGCCGTTGCCGAGAAGATCTCGATCAAGGTCCCGGTCGCTCCTGACGGCAGCTTCGAACTGCACGTTGGACCGAGCACTCGCCCGCATGTGAACAAAGCCGAGTCCTACACGTTGGTGGTCAAGTCCGGCGACAAGACCAAGACCTTCAAAGTGAACGTAGCCCGTGGACGGGTCGCCGACCTCGGACGCGTCACCTTCTAAGTCCTAGGCGCCTAGCACCCGGGAGATGTAGGGATTGGCAAAGACCCGGCTGGGATCCAGGCGGTCCCTGACCGCGAGGAAGTCATCGAAACGCGGATACCTAGTCCTCAGGGTGCTCGCATCTAGGTGGTGACGCTTACCCCAATGTGGCCTTCCACCAAGTTCACCAAGGGCTTCTTCGACCGCTCTGAAGTAGATCTCCCACGGCATCTTCTGGAATGCATGCACGGCGATGTAGCAGGTGTCACGGCCGTGCGCCGGGCTGAGCAGCGCGTCGTCGGCTGCCACGAAGCGAACCTCTATGGGAAAGTTGATCCGGAGGTCCGCACGGTCGGCGATCGCCTTAACGGCCGTGATGGCCTCCGTGGCACACTCTCGCGGCACCGCGTACTCCATCTCGGTGAAGCGCACCCTTCGCACCGCCGAGAACACCTCGTAGGATCGCTCGACACGCTTGCTCTTGCCCCACACGCGGGCTGAAAAGCGATTGATCGCAGGGATGGCACTTGGGACGGCTCGGCCGAGCCGCCGGGTCACGCCGAACATCGAGTTCTCGAAGAAAACATCGTTCAGCCAGGCGGTCGTCTTGGAGCGCGGCTGCGGTGGAGCATCGGTGGGGTTGTTGACGCGCGTCTGGGCGATGTTGCTGTTGGGAAACATGTAGAACTCAAAGTGTGCATTCGCATCGGCAAGATCGTCCATGCTCGCGATCACATCGCGTAAAGGCATAGGTCCATCACGAGCTATCAGCCTGAACGCCGGCACGGTCCGCATCGTCATCTCGAATACGGCGCCCACCGCGCCCAGCCCAACACGGGCCGCTCGCCATGCATCCAGATCCGACGCCTCTGAGATCTCGACAACCTCGCCCGTCGCCGTCATCAGCTTCAGCGAGACGATCCCGGCCGAGAGGTTCCGGAAACGCACGCCCGTTCCGTGGGTCCCGGTTGCCGTCGCTCCAGCTAGTGACTGCGCATCGATATCGCCGAGGTTCTCCAGTGCTCGTCCATGAAGATCGAGAGCAAGACTCAGGTCGTGCAAAGTGATCCCGGCCCCGACGGTTACGTGGCCGTGTGCATCGATCCCCTTGATGTCATTCATCCGTCCGAGCGAGATGAGCGCTCCGTCCGTGAGGACCGCCTCGCTGAACGAGTGGCCAGAGCCGACCATACGAACCGTCAGACCCATGTCCACGCTCTCGTTGATCACTTCGGACAACTCATCGATGGAGCGAGGTGCGTGGCGTATCCGAGGTACGCAGGTTTGATCGCCAGCCCAGTTGACGAAAGTGGCCGTCATAGGAAGGTGCGACCCTCGCCCCGATAGGTCGGGAATTCGTCCACGATCTCGTCGCCCCGTATCCCGTACAGCCGATCGAACCTCTCACACAGTTCTCCGGCTTTCGCGTGCCGCATGTAAACGCGATCACCCGGCCTGAGCCGTGTCGCCACACGGCCGCGCAGAGGGGTCTGCACTTCGCCCGCACCCTCGTAGGGGTCAAGGCGCAGACCTTCGGGCAGGAATGGGACCGGCAGTCGCGCCTTGTCGGCCGGTCCAGAAGCTAGATAGCCCCCGCCCAGCGCAGTGGAAGCTCCTTTCGACCTGCGCACCACCGGCAGGACGAACATAGCTGCGGGACGCAGATCGAATGACGTGTAAGCGTCGAACAAGGCTGGAGCGAACAGACCCGAACCCGCACCGATCTCGGTGAGGTGGTCTTCTGAGGCCGTCCGCTCGATGCTTCCCGTTCCGCCACCGTTCACGAATCTCAATGGAGCGAGGGCCGACACGGCCGACACGACTTCTGCGCGTCGTTGGGCAAGTTCGCTCATGGACCGATTCTGCATGGCGCGCACTGCGCGGGCTCTTAGGGGTTGGCCGGGCGGATCGTCCCCCATCCCCGCGACCTGAGCTTCGTAGGCCATGATGCCTGCGAGCGAGAGACCTTCACGTTCCAAGATCGCTTGTGCCAGGGAGACCGCATCCCGAGCAGAGTGCACGGGCGAGCGCTTGGCTCCGATCCGCACGCGTCCGTCGAGCAGCCACAATCCTGCGTCGAGATCGATACAGACCTCGACAACGCTGCCGGTACCCGCGATCACCGACTCGATCAGATCGAGATGCTCAACACTGTCGACCATCACGACAACACGTTTCTCGGGCCGCCTCTCTGCCAGGGCAGCGAGCTCGCGTAGCGCGACCTTGTCGACGCTCGGGTAAGCAACGACGATGTCGTCGAACCCATGTCCCACCAACCACAGAGCTTCGGGGAGCGTGAACGCCAAGATCCCTTCGAACCCATCGGTCGCAAGCACCTGGCGCTGCAATTCACGGCAACGCACGGACTTCGAGGCCAGCCTGATCACCTTGCCCGCAGCCCGGGAGGTCATATTCGCGGCGTTGTCCCAGAACGCGTCGAGATCCACCATCGCGAAGGGAGGCTCCAGTGCAGCGGTAGCCCGTTCGTAGCGCGCGAACAACTCGACCCGATCCATCCCCACCAGCGTAGCCCCCGTTTCTACCGAAGAACCAGGCGGCTATCCAACACGTTCTTTACACAGAAGTTGTGGGGGCAAGCGATGTTCGGCCAAGCTTCGACATGCTCGTCAAGTGAGCCTCCTCCAAAGTCACCGACACTCGAAGGGGCGCTAGAGGGATCTTCGTGCGGCTTCCACAGCCTGAGCAGGGGTGCCCTTGAAAGGTTCTCCGTGGCCGGGCAGTAGGAGGTTGCCGGGTAAGGCTTCCAGAACGGCGAGGCTTTCGACCGCTTGGGCCTGGTCTTCGTTGAATGGGTGCAGCATGGGTCCTCGGGTGCCTCGTGCAAGGTCAAGTGTCGCCATAGCATCCCCGCAGAACACGACACCGCGGGCTTCCCAAACGAGCGCACGGTGACCTGAACTATGGCCGGGGGTTGCAACCGACTTCAGCCGGCCGGGTACATCGAGGATCTCTTGATCCCCGAACGGCGTTGCCGCCGAAACGGTGGTGTTGGACAACCCTTTGTTGCCGATCAGATGCCCTATCAACGAAAGCATCGACGGTCGCCACAGTGTCCCGAGGAGACCACTCACCTTTGCAGGCTTTCGCTCTCCCGTAGCGATCGGTGCCTCGACGTCGCTGACCAACACGGGGGCACCGGTGGTGGCCATGAAGCCGGGGGCAGCTCCCATGTGATCCGGATGTGTGTGAGTCAGAACGATCGCGTCAACGTCCGAGGGGCTGCGGCCCATCTGAGCGAGAGCTTCATCCAACTGCCCTTCGTAAGACGGCAGGCCACAATCCACGATCGTGACCTCGCCGCCATCCTCGATCACGTAGAAGTTCACCCACCGGGACCCGCATCGATAGAGCCCGTCGTCGAGCTTCGTAACACTCATGCACTCACCTCCACCGCGAGGGTACGGGAGCCCGCATGGACGGCGCTCGTCGAACTCAACAAGTCTCATTGACACGACTAGTCTTTGGGCTCGACCGGAAGGAGGCAGGGTTGGAAATCTTGAGGACGCCTGACGAGCGGTTCCACGGCCTGCCGGACTACCCGTTCGGCCCCCACTACGTTCAGGTTCCTTCCGGGGATGGCGACGAGCTACGGATGCACTATCTGGACGAGGGCACGGGGCCGGCGGTACTGCTGCTTCATGGAGAGCCATCTTGGAGCTTCCTGTATCGAAAGATGATTCCGCTACTCACGCGGGCAGGATTGCGCGCGGTAGCTCCGGACCTGATCGGTTTCGGCCGTTCCGATAAACCGTCGCGACGCACCGACTACACCTTCGAGCGTCACGTCTCGTGGATACGTTCTTTCATCGAGCAACTAGAGCTCTCGGACATCACGCTCTTCTGTCAAGACTGGGGTGGACTGATCGGTCTCCGACTCGTCGCCGAGACGAAGCGGATAACTCGAGTAGTGGCGTCCAACACGTTTCTTCCCACCGGCGATCTCCCTCTCGGCGACGCGTTCCACAGGTGGCGGGAGTTCTCGCAAACGGTCGAGGAGTTCCCCATCGGCCGCTCGGTACAGAAAGGCACAGTCTCTGACCTGTCTGATGAAGTCGTCGCCGCCTACGACGCGCCCTTCCCGGACGAGAGCTTCAAGGAAGGTGCCCGGCAGTTCCCGCTGCTGGTCCCCGCCTCGCCGGACGATCCTGCAGCTCCTGCGTGCCGGGCAGCATGGGAGTCGCTCGCTAGGTTCGAAAGACCGTTCGTGACGGCGTTCGGTGACTCGGACCCCATCACGAGAGGCGCGGACCTGTTCCTCCAGAACATGATCCCAGGTGCGGCCGGACAACCCCACGTGACCATTGAAGGTGGAGGCCACTTCATCCAAGAAGACAAACCCCAGGAACTCGCCGCCCTCATCGTCTCCGTGGCGAACGACCGCTGAGCTGATCGGCTCCAAGCGAACAGCGAGAGGCGTCGGGCGCGCGTCAGTGCCGCTTCGTTGCATAGAGGTCGCAGACGAGTTGGACCAGGCCGGAAACGTTTTTCGGAGGGCTGTCCTTCCACCACGCGAGCCACATCGGGATAGGTTGCGCGTCTCGAACGGGTCGGTAGACGACGCCGGGTCGAAGGTGCTGTTGCGCGGTGGCCTCCGATGACATCCCTATCGCCTTACCGGCCGCGATCAGGGTGAGCCAGTCCTCCACCCCATGTACCTCACGCATCTGCCCGGGGCCCGCACCTTCGGGCCATAGATCGGGAGTGGTCGTACCCGTCAGCGGGTCCACCGCGATGGTTCGACCGGTGAGATCGTTCATCCTCAAGCTCCGCCGCCTCGCCAACGGATCGGAACTCGCAAGAGCCGCATGGCGAGCTTCGACACCGATCAACGCGGTGGCGAACCGCTCATCCGTCAGTGGGCGACGGACGATCGCCACGTCCGCCATACCCTCCACCAGGCCGGCCGTGGGGGTTTGTGATTGAACGAATCTGAGTTCTGACCCGGGGTTGATGACGCTCCACCGCTGTTGAATGTCGACGGTGTGTCTTCCGAAAGCTCCCCACGCATATCCCACGCGAAGCTCGTTGGGAGATTCATCGGCCACCCGGTGGATCGCTGCGGTCTCTTCTAGAACGCGCCGGGCATGGCCCACGATCCGTGCGCCGGTGGTGGTCAAAGAAAGTTGACGGGTGGTGCGCTCGACAAGAGGCGCGCCGACCGCCTTCTCGAGAGCACTCACGGCTCGCGAGATGGACGCTTGAGAAGTCAACAGCACGGAGGCTGCCTTCGTGAAGCTGCCCTCGTCTACGACCGCCACGAAAGCCCGCAGTTGCCGGAGTTCCAGTTCCATACGGTTAGCGTATCAATCCTTACCATCTTCGCGCTTGACGTATAGGCCGATGAGGCAGACGTTAGGTGCCATGCAGAACGAGACTTCACCCACCGAAGGGCACGGAGGCGCATCCCTCGGCCGGCTGGCGACGATGGTGGGCAGTGGGATCAGCAACCAGGTTGGCGCCGCGGCCGGGGCTCATGCCTTTAGCGCCATCGGCCCTGCCGGGGTCGTTGCCATGCGCCAGATAGTGGCCGCCGCGGTGCTGCTACCGATCGCTCGTCCCTGCATCCGAAAGATGACCTGGCCGCAATGGTGGCCCACGCTGCTGTTGGCGGTCGTGTTTGCAACGATGAACCTGACCCTGTACACAGCGATCGATCGGATCGGCCTCGGCTTAGCCGTGACGCTTGAATTCCTCGGCCCCCTCGGCGTTGCCTTGTTCGGTTCACGCAGCCGGGTGCATCTCTTGGTTGCGATATCGGCGGCAGCAGGCGTGTACGTGCTCGTCCTGCCGGGTCCTTCGAGCGACTACATCGGCATAGGGTTGGGACTGATAGCAGCAGCATGTTGGGCTGCCTACATCCTCTTGAATCGAACGCTCGGCGCTCGGCTCCCAGGTCTTCAGGCACCTGCGGTCGCGACTTCACTCTCGGCGCTGTTGTATCTCCCCATCATCGTTGCCTTGATCGCCCAGGGCCGGCTGTCGGGACTACCGCTGTTCTACGCGATCACCGCTGGCGTTCTTTCCTCGGTGGTTCCCTACGCCGCCGACCTGATCGTTCTAAGACACGTCCCACCTCGCCTCTTTGGAACCTTCATGAGCATGTATCCCGTGTGGGCCGCTCTGGCAGGTCTCCTCATGCTGGATCAGGTTCCAGCCCTGCATGTCTGGATCGGGATCGCGGTGATCGCTGCGTCCAACGTCGTCGCGGTCATCACCGCAGACCGAGGCGAGCCAGATGGTTCAACCGAAAGAGTTCCGTCACGCCACGCTCTTACCACCGCGGCGGCCGAAAGCTGCTGACACCGCTCCGCTCAGGGTCCTCTTCACCACGTCTGCGGGTGGGAGACCCCCATCCTTCCCGGTCGAATGACAGGATCCAGGATTAGAGGCATCTCACCCTGACTTCATCGGGGTCCCACATCCATCACTCACTCTGCTGGAGAGAGGACCACCTGGAGAGAGGGGTAATGGGATGAGGTTCATTGAACTGCCTGCTGAGCGTCTTTGTCGTGCGAAGTCTGCCTACACCGTGCGCCATGTGCGAGTTGAAAGCCTGGCCGCTGTTCTGTCGGGGGACTACAGTCCCAAGGCGGGCGATCTTGTACTCGCCCGCGTCGACAGGCTCGGTCATCACAAGCGGCTTGAGCTTGCCGACGGCCGGAAAGCTCTGTTGTTTCCAGGCGACGAGATAGTGCTTGCCTACGCGAATCGCTACGCCCCGAACCAGTTCGAGGCGTTCGTGCCGGGCGATCTCGGACCTTGCGACCTCGTAGCGGCTGGAGGCGTGGCGGCGAGGGTGAGTTGCCGACGTTCGGGGATCTCTGAACCGACGAAGCTGATCCCCATCGGTGTCCTCGCGGACAGAGAAGGGAGTCCGCTGAATCTCATGTCGTGGCGTCTCACGGAGCCTGTGCCATCGACCAATCGCCCCACGGCCTTCGCGGTGGTCGGCACGTCCATGGATTCCGGCAAGACGACCGCCGCAGCGGGACTCATCCGAGGCCTGGTGAATGCGGGGCTCTCGGTCGGTGCGGCTAAGGTCACGGGAACCGGAGCAGGCGGCGATCTGTGGATGTTCGCCGACGCAGGGGCGTCCCAAGTGCTTGACTTCACACATGCGGGCTACGCATCCACCTATCGCTGTTCACATGAAGAGGTGAAGGGGATATTCAAGGCTCTTACCGGCCACCTTGCCATGGCCGGCGTCGATGTGATGGTGGTCGAGGTAGCCGACGGAGTCTTTCAGGACGAGACCGCCGCTCTCCTCCAGGACCCCATGTTCGGCGAGCACATCGACGCCACGCTCTTTGCCTCAGGTGACGCGCTGGGAGCGGTCGCCGGAGTCGCTCATCTAAACGCCATCGGTATCGAGCCGGCGGCGGTCACGGGCCTGCTTACCGCATCCCCGTTGGCAGCACGTGAGGCGCGCCGAGCGCTTGGGGGCACACTCGTGATCGACGCCGCCGAGCTAGCCCACAGCCGGGTGGCTGAGCAGCTCTTAGGGATGGTGTTACCTGACAGGCGGCCTTCGGACCTGTCGGACTTCGTCCGATCCGCATGAGCGACCTCTCGATGCCGAGGGTCACGTCCGGCAGGCGAGGCAGGATCCTGGCCGGTCTGGTCGCAATAGGTTTCGGGCAAGCCGTCGCCGCGGTCACGCTCTCCCTGATCGTAGAGCGCGTCTTCTCAGACCTGCTCGTGGCCGGTGCTCGACCGGGAACGCTTGACCTGATCGTGGTCTACGGAGGTTTGGCCGCATCGGTGGTGGGACGCGCGTGGCTACGCGAGCGTGAACGTGTCGAGGCGGAACGCTTGGGCCAGCACTACGTCCACGAGGTGCGCCTGATGCTCTTCGACAAGCTCACGTCGAGTTCTGCCCGGGTCCTCCAGAAGCATAGTCAGGGCGCTACAGCTCTACGTTTCATCGGCGATATCGCCGCGCTGCGCCGCTGGGTCAGCCTGGGACTCGCCCGACTTGTCGTCGGGTCGACGTTGCTCATAGGCACGCTCGTCGCTCTTGTTCTCCTGGCCCCGCTGCTCGCCGGACTGGTCACTTTCGTGATCGTCCTTGCCGGGGCAGGGGCACTGATGGTAGGCCGCGGGCTGCGGGAATCGGCCAGGGACGCGCGCAGGTGCCAATCGCGCCTTGCCGCGAATGTCAACGAGAAGATCGGCGCAGTTGCCGTCATTCAAGCGTTCGGTCAAGGGGAACGAGAGCGTAAGCGCGTGACCAAACAGTCAGGACGCCTCCGCCAGGCAATGGTTGAGCGCGCCCGCCTCGCGGGACGCTTGCAAGCCATCACCGAGGGCGCCTCGGGGGTCGCGGTGGCAGTGGTTGTTATCGCGGGCATGACCGGGCGGAGCGACCCCGGAACGGTGGCGGCGGCGATGGCAATCGTGGTTGTACTGGTGGGTCCCTTGCGCGATCTGGGCCGAGTGCAGGAGTACTGGCACAACGCGCGTGTCAGCCGCGAGAAGATCGAGGAGTTCCTATCGCGGCCCACTCGATTGGCGGTGATCGAGGATTCTCCGAAACTAGCCTTGCGTGAGGGCCGCCTTGAGTTCGACCAGGTGGGCCTTGAGGACGTCTTAACCGACTTCAGCGCGACCGCTGAAGCTGGTCAGGTCGTAGCAGTGGTCGGTCCCAATGGAGCGGGCAAGACGACTCTGCTGTCCCTAACGGCACGCCTGATCGACCCCGACCGGGGTCGCATCTTGTACGACGACCAGGATCTCCTGAAATTCGACGCCACTGAGGCGCGACGGATCCTCGGCCTGGTGGGCCCCGATCTCCCCTTGCTGCGAGGATCGGTCAGGCGGAACCTTCTCTACCGGTGGCCCGACGCTCCGCCGGAAGAGATCGAGAGGGTGGTCGCCCTATGCGAACTCGACGCGATGATCGACGCGTTGCCCGAGGGGATGGATACAAGGATCGCAGAGGGCGGGATGGGACTCTCTGCGGGTCAGCGCCAGCGCCTCGCTCTCGCGCGCAGCCTGGTCGGCGCGCCCCCCGTGCTCCTCCTCGATGAGGCTGATGCGAATCTCGACCCTCTGACCGCTCAGGTGGTAGATCGTGTGCTGGAGCAGCACACGGGGATCGTGCTCATGGTCACCCATCGAAGGGAACGGATAGAAACAGCCGACGTCGTGTGGCACCTACGGGATGGTCGCCTCGTCGAGGTGGGCTCGCCGCCCTCGCGTGCGAGAATCGAATGGTCATCGGGGGCGTAGCTCAGTTGGTCAGAGCGGCGGACTCATAATCCGTTGGTCGCAGGTTCGAGCCCTGCCGCCCCCACTTCACAAAAAATAAACATACGTTTCGCGATCACTGAGTGACCGGCCCTCTCCGAGGCACGAGGAGACGAATGAAACTGGGAAGCCGAAGTTTCGGCGCAGCATGGAGGAGCTATCGGACGGGAGCGGGACCATGGTCGCTCAACGTGCGACCGGACGTTTCCGATGAAGCGACCCTGCTTGTGGCCTATTCCTGCCAGAAATGCGCCGCCGTCGGGCGTTGGTTCGAGGAAAGAGATCCGGTCGGCTTGAAGATCGCGCCAGCGGAAGACTCACCAGACCCTGCACTTCGTCGCGCGACCTACCCGGCCCATGGCGAACCGTCGCGGGGTGTTGTTGCGATCGGGCACGCTCTTGCACATATCCACATCGGCTGGTTCATCGTTGGCTGGGTCCTAGCTCTGCCGGTCGTTTCACACCTCGCTCAACTCATGGTCGATCTGTTCGGTCCCCGGCCTCGTCAGGTGGCGGGACTCCCCTACGACGAATGCGCACTCGACCCTCCAACGAAGAAACGCTGACGGTCGCTTTCTACCCTGGCGTATCACGGTAAGCACGCGCGCCTGCCAGAGCCCTTGAGGTTGGTGATGTTCAGAGCAACCACAGGCGTTTCTATCGACCCCGGCGCGATCAAGCAGGTTGCGGGGATCACCGGGGTCGGTGCAACGCGAGGCCCGATGGGGAAACCGCTTATCCTTTGTGTTTGGTGTGCCGGGAAGCCTGGTCGGCGTTGTTGTGACGTATCCAAGAACGCAACGACCAAGGAGCATGCTTGAAGAAGCGTCCGGCCTGGCTCGATCCTCGCTCTCCCATCGTCAAGCGCGTAGCGCGCCCCGTGCTCGATTTCCTCGACACCGAGGTTGGCGGCGGGATCGTTCTGGTTGTCGCCACGGTCGTCGCGATGCTGTGGGCCAACTCTCCTTGGAGCGATTCCTACTTCGACCTATGGGAGCAGGTCGGTACCGCGGGCATCGGTAGCTTCGACCTATCGCTGGATCTGCGCCATTGGATCAACGACGGATTGATGACGCTGTTCTTTTTCGTGGTGGCGATGGAGATCAAACGAGAGCTGGTCGATGGAGAGCTCAGCGACCCCAAGAAAGCCGCGCTCCCCGCCCTCGCCGCGGTGGGCGGCATGGTCGCTCCAGCGCTGATCTATCTCGCATTCGCTTCCGGAGAAACGACAGGACGTGGGTGGGGCATCCCGATAGCTACGGACATCGCTTTCGCGGTCGGGGTTCTGGCGTTGATAGCACGCAACGCACCTCCTGCCATCCGCGTCTTCCTGCTTACGTTGGCGATCGTCGACGACATCGGAGCTATCTTGGTGATCGCGATCTTCTATTCGAACTCGCTCTCGCCGACTGCTCTTGCGATCTCTTTGGTTTCACTTGGGATCATCGTTGTCGCACGCCAAGCGGGAGTGAGGCCCATCTCGGTCTACGTGGCCCTAGGAACCGCGTGCTGGGTAGCGATGGTGGAATCGGGTATCCACCCGACGATCAGTGGCGTAGCCGTTGGTCTTCTTACTCCGGCCCGCCCTCTGCGTGATGAGGACGAGCCTCTCACCGTGAGACTCACGGACAGGCTTCACCCCTACACGAGCTTCATCGTCGTCCCGCTCTTTGCGCTGGCGAACGCCGGGATCCGCCTGAGCCCCAGCGACATCCCGGATGCTTTGACATCAAAGGTTGGCGTGGCAGTGGCAGCCGGACTGGTGGTGGGCAAGGTCGCCGGAGTTACCGGCGCGAGCTTCATCGCCGTTAAGTCCGGTCTCGCTACGCTTCCGGGCGGCATCGGCTTCAAGGACATCGCATCGGTCAGTGCTCTAGCCGGGATCGGATTCACCGTTTCTATCTTCATCACCAATCTCGCGTTCGAGAACGAAGCTCTGCAAACGCAGGCGAAGGTCGGCATCATCGCTGCCTCGATCTGCGCAGCGGCTATCGGTACTGGGTTGGCCAAGTGGGGACCTAACCTGGGCGAAACCAGCGCCCCCGACGATCAGGGAGACCGAGGCCAACCCATCGAACCCGGGGCAAGATAGCCCGCATGGATACACGGCTGCTCCGAGTTGCGTCGGAAACGAAAGGCTTCATGCCGAAAGACGAAGGTGTGGCGCTCTACGAAGCCGCGATCCAAGCACCACCTGGTTCGATGCTGGAGATCGGCAGCTACTGCGGGCGTTCGACGGTGTTCCTCGGTGCGGCCGCGAGAGAGAAGGGCGACCGCCTCTACACACTCGACCACCACAGCGGGTCGGAGGAGCATCAACCGGGCGAGGGTTACCACGACCCCGGCGTCCTCGATCCCGTGACCGGCCGGGTCAACACCCTTCCCCATCTGATCGAGACGCTGCGCCGGTCGGATCTAGAGCCTTGGGTCACGGTGCTCGGTGGGCGGTCGCACGTCATCGCCTCACTCTGGACCGAGCCTCTGTCCCTGCTCTTCATCGACGGTGGTCACGCTACCGAAACGGCCCACGGCGATCTCGATGGGTGGAGTCAACATCTCGTGCCGGGCGGGCACCTGGCCATCCACGATGTTTTTCCAGATCCGGCAGCGGGAGGCCGTCCGCCGTTCGAGATCTACCGGCGGGCTCTTGACTCCGGACGTTTCGAAGAAGTCTCGGCAACCGGTAGCTTGAGGGTGCTCGCTAGGGTTCGATAGCCGAAGCGTCCATCGGAGCGACCGGCGCAAGCGTCGAACCATCGAATAGCCCCCTGGTCACTCCTCCGGCTAGCGCATCGGCAAGCAGCAACACCGAGCCTGCGCTCCAAGTCGTCTTCTCGTCCGGCCAGATCTCGGTTCCCGGATGATTCGCGCCGGTCCAGTACAGGCCATCTGTATCGCGCAGATGCTGGATCCATTCGAAGAGGGTGGCTGCAGGCCGAACCTCGCCGATGCCCAGATAAGCTAGGCCGAGCTCGCAGGTTTCCCCTGTGGTGACCCATGTGCGGTCGTCCGTGCAGAGCGCGCCTCTGCCCTCCACCACGAAACGCCGCCAGCAGGTCTCCAGATCATCGGCTGCGATGTCCCCCCGGACGGCCAGACCCAGAACCGGGTAGTAGCTATCCATCGCGTAGCGATCCTTGCGCATGAATGCATCAGCACGCTCGATCGCTCTTCGCATGTCCGAAAGCGAGAGCTCCCAATCGGGACGCGTAACCTCCATGCGAGCGGCGATCGACAGCGCGCACCACAGAGAGAGGTGGATGCAAGAGGTCGAGGTGAGCAGAGCATCGGGCCACAACCTGCCGCTGGCGTCACGAGCCCATGCGACCGCTCCGGTGGCCAGCTGCATGTCGAGCACCGTATCGATGGCACTCTCCACGCACGGCCACATGGACGCTAGCCAGCCATCGTCCGAAGTGCTCAGGAAATGGTGCCAAACGCCCGTGGCGACGTAAGCGCAGAAATTCGCATCTACCGAGGCGTCGACGACGCCGTTCCGATCGACAGCCGCCGGCCACGACCCGTCCGCTGTCTGAACCAGTCGCAGCCACTCGTAAGCAGAGCGCGCCTGGTGGTGGAAACCAGTCGCGTCCAGACCCATGGCAGCCTCCACGTGATTCCAAGTGTCAACATGACGTCCCGGCCCCCACGGGATCGCTCCGTCGGGCGATTGGATCGCAGCTATCCCGCGGGCCGTCAGAGAAAGCTGTTCGTTGTTCATACGCTCTGCTTGCGGAGGTAGAGAACGAGACTCTTGCCCATGGCCACGTTCATCAACGACTCCCCAGCCCGCACCAACGGATGCGCTCGCTCGATATCCCAAACCAAAAACCGGTGGTACCAAGAAACCGGTGGGCGCTTGGCATCCAGATCGACAGCGCAGCGCAACCACCAGAAGGCGGAGTGCAACGCATGAGCGTGATGGGTGTCGAACCACTTCAACCCGGCATCTTCAGCGCGTTCCATCAACTGGGAACGCCGGTAGATCCGGACGTGACCGCCATCGTTCGAGTGATACTCCTTCGACAGGGCCCAACACACGGCTTCGGGCCAGAAGCGCGGAACGCTCGCTGCTATGACGCCGCCGGGACGCGTCACACGTGCGATCTCGCGCAACGCCTGTTCGTCGTTCGGGATGTGCTCGAGAACCTCCGATGCGATCACGTGGTCGAACGAGCCGTCGGCGAATGGCAGCGTCAAAGCGTCGGCGACGACGGCTGCTCCCCTGCCGACATCTTCTTCGATAGCGACGGCAACCATCATGTGGGCGGTGTCCTTCAGAACGACATCATCCAGATCGACGGCGACGACATACGCCCCCCTTCGTTGGAGTTCGTATGAATGGCGTCCGGTTCCCGCTCCGAGGTCCAGCACCCTGTCACCGGGAGCGACCCTCATCCGGTCAAGGTCAACCGTCAGCACGAGACAGCGGCCCCCGCGGCTCGATAGACCTCTTCCATCTGTTGGGCAGCTTGTTTCCAGGTGAATCGCTCGAGAACACGCCGGCGTCCTGCCTTGCCCAAAGCTTCGGCCAACCGCGAATCGTTCATCACCTCACCGATCGCAACGGCTAGAGCGTGCGCGTCACCCGGTGCGACAAGCGAACCAGCCTCTCCTACGACTTCGGGGAGGGCACCTCCTGTCGTAGCGACCAGGGGGATCCCGCAAGACATCGCTTCGGCTGCCGGCAAGGAGAACCCCTCGTACAACGATGGAACGACGGCAACCTGTGCCCTCGCCATCTCTTCGACCATCCTCAGAGCAGTAACCCTGCCCAACCTCTCGACCTCGATCCCGAAACGGGCTGCTGCTGCAACGAGGAGCGGGCTGTCGCTGCCCCGTCCGATCACGACCAACCTGGCGTCACGCTCGGTCCTGAGTTTGGCCACGGCCTCGACCAAAACGCCGAGCCCCTTCGAGGCCTGGTCGGAAGAGGCAACGGTCACGATCCTTCCGGGCTCTCGCTTGATCTGAGGGATCGGCTTGAAGAGATCCGCGTCGACGCCGTTGTGAACCACCGAGATCGCTTCTTGTCTGACCCCGAACTCCCTAACGATGTCCGTCCTGGTTGCCTCGGAAACGGTAACGAGATGGCTCAAACGCTTGGCGACACGACGCTGCATGGCAACGAACCCATACCAACGGCGCTTACCGAGCCGTTTCAACGCGCCACTGGTGCCGGCGAGGGCGAGCCTCCTGTCTATAGAGATCGGGTGATGGATGGTTGTGACAAGCGGCGCGGCTCGGTCGACGGCCAGCATCCCGTACCCCAAGGTCTGGTTGTCATGCACGACGTCGAATCCGGCCCTCAGGGCATCACGCATCCTTGCCATCCGCAAGCTGAATGTCAGCGGTTCGGGGAAGGCGCCAACGCACATGGCCGCGTACTCAAGAACATCGATCCCATCACGAAACTCCGCTCTCGCGGGCCTGCGGAACGGATCTTCGGGCCGGTAAAGATCCAAACTCGGCACCGTCTGCAGTGCCACGGAATGGTGGAGTTCGGGATAGGGGGGGCCCGAGAACACCGTCACCTGGTGTCCCAGTGCTGTCAGAGCCTCGGCCAGATGGGAGACATAGACGCCCTGTCCCCCCACTTCGGGGTGGCAACGGTACGACAGCATGGCGATGCGCAAATAGGTCTCCACGGGCCGGCGGACCAGTTGACGAACTTCGGATCGACGGACTCAGGTCGCCCATACCGGCGCGGGGCGCCGGACGGACGCTTGGCTCCGAGGGCGGGACTCGAACCCGCAACCTACCGGTTAACAGCCGGTTGCTCTGCCGGTTGAGCTACCTCGGAAAGGCTGGGTCATCGTAAACGAAAGGGAGGGTTGGAGCGGCCAGGGATGCGGGCATACCATCAGCAGAGACACGATCTGAGGAGGTCAAACATGAAAGGTCGCCTGGGCCTGTTCCTGGGCTTCGGAGCCGGGTACGTACTGGGTTCCAAAGCAGGGCGAGAGCGCTACGAGCAGCTCCGTCGCTTGTACGACAACGTTCAAGCTTCTTCCGTGTTCCAGAAAGCGAGCGGTAAGGCCAAAGACGCCGTCGGCTCCGGTCTGGACGCAGCTAAGGACAAGGCAAGCGAAGGGGTGTCCAAAGTCAGCGATGCAGTGAAGGACCGGCGCTCGTCCAGCGGGCCCGGCCTCTCGGTCGCCCCGCCTCCCAACTAAGTAGGAACTAACCAGCAAGCTCTATTCGAGGTAGTCGCGCAGCTTCTGGCTGCGCGACGGGTGGCGCAGCTTGCTCAAGGTCTTGCTCTCGATCTGGCGGATCCGCTCTCGCGTCACTCCGAACTTCTTGCCGACCTCTTCAAGCGTCCTGGGCTGACCGTCGACCAGGCCGAAACGCAGCCTGATGACGTCTTTCTCGCGATCGGAGAGCGTCGTCAATACTGTTTCGAGTTGCTCCTGCAGGAGTTTGAACGAGGCCCGCTCGAGCGGTACAACGGCGTCCGAATCCTCGATGAAATCACCTAACGAACTGTCTTCCTCTTCGCCGATCGGCGTCTCGAGCGAAACTGGCTCTTGGCTGATCTTCTGGATCTCGCGCACCTTCGCCGGCGTCATCTCCATCTGGTGTGCGATCTCCTCGGCGGTTGGTTCGCGGCCGAGGTCTTGCAACAGTTGCCGCTGTATCCGAACAAGCTTGTTGATCGTCTCGACCATGTGGACCGGGATCCGGATCGTGCGGGCTTGATCGGCGATCGCCCGGGTGATGGCCTGACGGATCCACCACGTTGCGTAGGTCGAAAACTTGAACCCTTTCGCGTAGTCGAACTTCTCGACAGCCCGGATCAAGCCGAGGTTGCCCTCTTGGATCAGATCCAAGAACGCCATCCCACGGCCCACGTATCGCTTGGCGATCGACACCACCAGCCGGAGGTTCGCCTCAACGAGGTGGCGCTTGGCCTTAGCGCCGTCCATTACGGTCCAACGAAGCTTGAACATCTCGTCGTCATCCGGCTTCGAATCCTGGTCCTCAAGCTTGAGCGAAGCCAATTCGCCAGCCTCGATGCGCTTGGCTAGCTCAACCTCTTCCTGGGCCGTGAGGAGGGCTACTCGTCCGATCTCTTTGAGATACATGCGAACGGGATCGTTGGTCGGCGCACGCATAGCCTGGTCGATCTCGCGCCGGGCCTTCACCCGCTCCTCGTCCGCGTCGGGGGCCGGCTGCTCGGGAGGGTCGTCCTCCTCAAGCTCGCCGATCTCCTCATCCTCAACGATCTCGACCCCAAGATCCATCAGTCGTTGATAGACGGCGTCGGTGTCGTCGGGCGAGATGTCCAGAACCGAAAGCTTCTCGGCTAGGTCAGCAGCGGTGATCGACTTTGCAGCTTGGGCCTGCTTGACGATCTTGGCAACCTCTTCCGCCGGGTTCCCGGGGGCAGACACTTTGACCGCGACGGTAGCTACGTCGTCGCTATCGGCCGCGTCCACCATCGTTTCCTCGCGCGTAGACGTCTCTTCGGCCATCAGGCCACTCCCTGCAGATGTTTGAGAAGGTCACGCCGTTCGGCTTCAAGCCCAACCAATTCCGTGAACAACTCGTCATGTTGTTGTGGGTCTTCCAAAGGGTTCACTTCCTGCAGCGTATTGCGTCGTGACTTAATGTCTCGTTCGAGACTGAAGATCCGCAGCCTCGTGAAAACCTCTCGCAGTCGTTCGTCCAGGTCCCTCTCCAGTAGTTCATCGGCATCCACCGTCAATTCCGTGAATAACGACAATGCTTCCGGAGACAGACCTTGCGCGACCTCGGCTGGGGAAGACATCTCGCCCGCGGTCGCTGCCTCGTATATCTCCCGGCGAGCAGCACTCGTCAGTTCATCTGCGGTTATCGATCTTGCCCACGGGGCCGCTTGCTGCGGGTACATCAAGAGCAACTGCAACGCCTCCCGCTCAACTTTTACATGACCGGGCAAGCGTCTATCTCGACTCTGAGACGTGCCCCCCGCCCCCGCTTGATCGACCCCCGGTCGGTAATCACCCAGCGCCCGCTGGACCATCTCGGGATCGACCCCGATCCGCCGCGCAACAGCGAACACATACTCGTGTCTTGCGATCGGATCCGGGTGCAACCCTAGCACCTCGACTATCGACCTCACGGCTGCAGAGCGAGCTTCGGGAGTGTCCAAAGGAAGTTTCGCTATGGTCTGGTCCAGCTTGAACCCAAGCAGCGAGCGAGCGCCCGCTATCACCTTTTCGATGCCTTCCGGACCTTCTTCCTTGACCACATCGGCTGGATCGCGACCGGGAGGCAACGGCGCGACGAGTACTTCGAGGCCGATCCGGTGATGCATCCCGAAACCTCGTTCGGTTGCACCCTTACCGGCATCGTCCGCATCGAACATCAGCACCGCACGCGACGAGAACTTCTTGAGTTGTTCGAAGTGTGACTCACCCAGTGCAACCCCATTGGTTGCAACCGCCTCTTGCACTCCCGCCTCGTGAAGTGCGATCACATCCGTGTATCCCTCAACGACGATCGCCTGACTACGCGCTATGGCGCTCTTCGCGCGGTCGAGTCCGTACATCACACGCGACTTATGGAAAACGGGAGTCTCCGAAGTGTTGAGGTACTTCGGACCGTCTCCCGACACGAGCCGCGCGCCGAAGCCGACCACGTCGCCATTCAGATTCCAGGTGGGGAAGGTGATCCGCTCGCGAAAAGTGTCGTAGAGCTTGCCGGAACGCTCGCTGACCCGGCCTAGGTCTGCACCGGTGATCTCCTCGTTGGTGAATCCCTTCGCCAGGAGGTGCCGGCAGAGGGCATCTCGTCCCGGGGCCCAGCCCAGTTGCCATCTCTCTGCTACCGCCCGGTCGAAACCCCGGCCCCCCAGGTAGCGACGAGCCTCGGAAGCCTCGGGGATCGTCATCAGGGCCTTGTGGAAGAAGCGTGCTGCTTCATTGTTCGCTTCGATCATCCGAGCGCGCAGCCCGCGTTCGCGCGCTGCCCCGGGGCGCTCTTCCTCGTAACGAAGATCGAACCCTTCTCTCCGGGCCAGCCACTCGACCGCTTCGGGGAACGGAAGGCTCTCTATCTCTTGAACGAACTGATAGACGTTGCCTCCCTTCTGACAACCGAAGCAATGGAACAGCGAACGCGCGGAATCGACCGTGAAGGAAGGAGTCTTCTCGGAGTGGAATGGGCACAACCCCTTGAAGGTATGACCGCCACTCTTCTTGAGTGTCGTGTAGCCGGAGATCAGGTCGACGATGTCAGCCTTCTCACGAAGGGTGTCGATGTCCTCAGAATTGATCCTGGCCAAACCGCTCCCAATCTACTTCACCGCGCGCGATAGCTGCCCGGGGAAGGGGGCGCTTCATCCTAGAACGCTCAGGTCTGGGGCCGGAGCCGCCATGAGGGTTTCGAAGGTCCGGAGCGCGAAACGATCTGTCATCCCCGCCACGTAGTCCACGGCCGCCTGCTCGGGGTCACCCCCCTGCCCAGCGGATGTATCGGGGATGGGGTTGGTGGAGAAGTGACGCAAGAGGCTGAGGAGAACATGCTCTACGGAAGCTCGGGTGGACTCGGTCACCCGGCCCAGGTACACCTTCTCGAACAAGAACGACCTGGTCTCGCCCATCGCTTCGAAGACCTGGGGGCTCATCTTGATCTCGTCAACCTCGGCCGACGCACCAACCAGGTCGGTCACCATCGTGCTGATGCGCTGCTGGTGAGAACGCCCAAGCACTTCGAGCGTGGCATCCGGCAACTGTTCTTCGGTCAGGAGCCCGGCCCGCACTGCGTCGTCTATGTCGTGGTTCAGATACGCGATCCGATCGGCGTAACGCGCTATCTGTCCCTCGAGCGTCGCCGGCATCGTGGGCATCGACCAGGTGTGATTGGCGATGCCGTCGCGCACCTCCCAGGTGAGGTTCAGGTGTTCCAGTTCTTCGACGATGCGAACCGACTGGAGGTTGTGCTTGAACCCCGGATAGAAGGCGGCCACCACTTCCTCGCCCATGTGCCCGAAAGGTGTGTGCCCGAGGTCGTGTCCCAGACAGATCGCCTCGACCAGATCTTCGTTCAGTCGCAGGGCTCGGGCGATGGTACGGGCGACCTCGGTCACTTCCAGGGTGTGAGTGAGGCGGACCCGATAGTGGTCGCCCTCGGGCGCCAGGAATACCTGGGTCTTGTGGGCCAGCCGTCTGAACGCCTTGCTGTGGACGATCCGGGCCCGGTCCACCTGATAGGCGCTCTGTATCGCGTCCTGGCCCTCGGGCTCGACCCGCCCGCGGGTGCGAGCCGACAGCGATGCCCGGGCCGACAACGTTTGGGCCTCGATGGCTTCTGTCACCTCTCTGAGCTGCTGATCCGGCCCGTTTCCCATGCCCGCGACGCTACCCGAGGACTGCGACGATATTGCCCGGCCCCACGCGGTAACGGGCATAGAGGACGAAACGTAGAGTGATGGCATGAAAGCGTTACGTCTCCTGACCCCCGTCCTGGTGCTCGCCTTGCTCGCGCCACCCGCAGCGGCCGGCGAGCAACTCGATGCCCGCACTGAACCTCAGACCGAAGGTCCGCTCTCCGGGGGCGATGCGAGTTGCCGCCGGCAGGTCGAGACCAAGGACGGCAGCACCGTTGCCGTGGTCCGCCTTTGCTCCCGCCTGTACGCCCTGGCACCGGAGTCCGAGACCGACGAAGCCAACGACTACGGAGTTCTGTGGCTCCAGTCCAACGTGGACGCTGCCAAAGGTTGGTGTGCGGTAGAGGTGAACACGTCTGCCGCCATCGGGGAAGGTGGGGCGGTCTACGACACGGCTCCCGGCGCCCGCCGTCGCACCAACAAACGCAAGAGGATCGAGGTGACCCTCACGGTCGATGCCCAGGGCGAAGCGACCGAGACCGCCGCGGCAAGCCAATCACTGGTGATGTTCCCCCGGCTGATGAAACCGATCCTCGAGCCCACGAACCAAGGCA
This sequence comes from uncultured Actinomycetes bacterium, assembly GCA_937863385.1. Classification (GTDB taxonomy): domain Bacteria; phylum Actinomycetota; class CADDZG01; order CADDZG01; family WHSQ01; genus CALMBW01. Next base: position 97,643 of record CALMBW010000027.1, read on the forward strand.
CCGATTTCACGTTGAAGTGGGTAGGCAGCGTGGGCCGGAAGCTCGCGTTCGCCTCGGGGGCCGAGCTGTCGTGGCCGGCGGGGATCGGATCGCCGACGATCGAGCCGACACTGACCTACAGATTCGAGAAGAAGGGAGAGTGCTGAGGGTGGATCGAAGTGCGCACCGGGCGAAACGGATCGCCGTTGCCGGATCGGTGCTCACAGCGCTCCTGGTTTCCCCGCCTTCCGCCATTGCGTCCGAGCAGTTGGACGCTCGTACCCAACCCACCTACACCGCTCCCCTGACCGACTCCAACGAGTCGTACTCGGGCCAACGCTGCCAAACCGAGCACCCAGAATCGGAAGGTGTAGTCACCGCCAAGATCCGTTTCTGCCGGACCTTCCTTCGATTCGACCCGGGCTCAGAAACCGACACAACAAACGACTACGGCGTGTGGTGGATCCAGGCGAACATCAAAGCGATGAACGGTTGGTGCGTGACACGAGGACGCGCAACCCTCGGCATGGAAGAGGAGTTCACTCCCTCGGCCGTGCTCGAATCCGATCTTCGTTCCGACAAGGCCACCGACCAGACCCTCACATTGGTTTCCGAAGCGGGCGGCACGGCGGTTACGCCGGCCACGGTGCAGCAATCGCTCATCACCTTCAAAGGGCGCTACCGAGCCTTCTGGGACTCGGAAACCTCTACCTACGTCGTGAGATGGCGCGGCTCGACCAAGCGCAAGATCGCGCTGGTGGGGGGCATAGAGGGAACGTGGGCGGCAACCGCCGGGCCGGGCGTGTTCCTCCCCGGTGCCGGCGCGGACGTCACGAGCCCTTGCTGATCGCCTAGCGAGAGCTGGTGGTCGCTTCGCCTAGAACGGCTTGAGCGGCAGCCAACCTGGCCGTGGGGATCCTGAACGGCGAGCAACTCACGTAGTCGAGACCCAGCTTTTCGCAGAACACGACCGAGTCTGGGTCGCCACCATGTTCGCCGCAGATACCTAGATGGATCTCGGCATTCGTGGACCGTCCTTCGGATACCGCTATCTCCATCAGGCGACCCACGCCCAGGTCATCGATCGAAACGAACGGGTTCCAACCGACGAGTTTCAGCTCCTCGTACATGGCAAGGAACTTGCCGATGTCGTCCCGTGAGAATCCGTAGGTCGTTTGGGTCAGGTCGTTGGTACCGAAGCTGAAGAAGTCCGCACGTTCCGCGATCTCTGCAGCGCGCAGAGCGGCACGGGGCAACTCGATCATCGTTCCGAACGGGATATCCAGGTCGACACCAGCCTTCTCGATGATTGCATCCGAGACCGGCTCGAGGTCGTCACGCATCCGAGAGAACTCTTCGGCTGTGGCAACCAGGGGGATCATGATCTCGGGCCGAGGGTCGAGCCCCTTCTTGCGAAGCTTCACCGCTGCTTCGACGATGGCTCGTACCTGCATCTCGTAGAGGCCCGGCTTCACGATCCCCAGACGCACACCACGGAGCCCGAGCATGGGGTTGTCCTCGGACAGTTCCCTGACCTTGGCGAGCAGTGCCTTCAGTTCGTTGAGCTTCTTCTTGCTGCTCTTCTTGGCGCCGGCTTCGATCAGGGCCACTTCGACTTCGAGGTCCACATGATTGGGCAGGAACTCGTGAAGAGGCGGGTCAAGGAGACGGACCGTGACCGGCAAGCCATCCATGGCCTTGAAGATGCCCTCGAAGTCCTTGCGCTGAAGAGGGAGAAGCCCCTTGTAGGCGGCGGCCTCCTCTTCTTCGGTGGAGGCGAAGATCATCTGGCGGACGAGCTGGACGCGCTCCTCGCCCATGAACATGTGCTCGGTACGGCACAATCCGATGCCCTCGGCACCACGCATACGTGCATTGCGAGCTTGCTCGGGCGTGTCGGCGTTCGCACGGACCCTCATGCGCCTGACACGGTCGGCGAGATCCATGAAGCGCTCGTAGGAGCGCCACAAGCCGGTGTTCTGTGCCTTGCGGTTGCCCTTGATGGCAGCTTCGAGCTCGGAAGGTTCGGTGGGTAGCTCTTCGGCATAGACGGCGCCATCGAAACCATCGATCGAGATCCACTCCCCCTCGGAGATGACCTCCTTGCCGACCCTCATCTTCTTGCCCTTGGTGTCGATGCTTAGAGCGTTCGCCCCGCACACGGCCGGGATCCCCTCTCCGCGCGCGACAACGGCAGCGTGAGAGTTCGTCCCACCCGCGGAAGTCAAGATGCCCTGCGACGCGATCATGCCGTGATAGTCGTCGGGATTCGTCTCGCGGCGGGCGAGGATGACCGGCTTACCCTTGGCGTTCCATTCGGCCGCGTCGTCGGCAGAGAACACGACGTAGCCCACTGCGGCCCCCGGCGAGGCATTCAGCCCCGTGGCGATGACGGTCGCGTTCTTCTTGGCTTGTGCTTCCAGCCTAGGCTTGAACAACTCGTCGAGCTTCAGAGCCGTAAGCCGGTCGCGGACGGCGGTCGTCTCGTCGATCAACTTGGTATCGACCATGTGACCCGCGATCTCCCACTCGGCTCGGGCGGTACGCTTACCGACACGGGTCTGGAGCAGCCACAGATGCCTGCGCTCGATGGTGAACTCGATGTCACACATGTCCTTGAAGTGCTTCTCTAAGGTGTCCATGTGCTTCTTCAGCTCGGCCCAAGCCTCTGGTTGGATCGTGCCGAGTTCCTGCAAGGGCAATGTGTTGCGGATACCCGCGACCACGTCTTCGCCCTGGGCGTTGGGTAGATAGTCACCGTACGGCTCGGCTTCGCCCGTGGCCGGGTCACGCGTGAACGCAACACCGGTGCCGGAGTCTTCGCCCTTGTTTCCGAACACCATCGTCTGAACGTTCACGGCCGTGCCGAGCGAGTCGGCGATCTTGTTGCGGCGCCGGTAGTCCTGCGCTCGCTTGTTGTCCCACGAGCGAAAAACGGCCTCGATCGCCATGTGCAACTGCTCGGTTGGATCCTGTGGGAACTCTTGCTTGGTTGCCTTCTTGATGATGGATCGGAAGGTCTTAACCAGCTTCTGCAGGTCCTTGGTTTCGAGATCGACGTCGTTGGTGACCCCCTTGCGGTGCTTCGCGTCCTCGAGTGCCTCCTCGAAGAGATCCCCGTCCACGCCCATCACCGTCTTCCCGAACATCTGGACGAGACGTCGGTAGCTGTCCCACGAGAATCGTTCGTCCGCGGTCTGAGAGATGAGTCCTTCGACGCTGTCGTCGTTGAGCCCGACGTTCAAGACCGTGTCCATCATCCCCGGCATCGAAAAGGGCGCACCCGATCGAACCGAGACGAGCAAAGGGTCGCTGGTGTCGCCGATCTGGCGGCCCATGGTCTCTTCGAGTTGTTTGCGGTGCTCGGCGACCTCGTCTAACAGTCCCGGCGGGAAGGTGCCACCGGCGTCGCGGAAGGCGTTGCACGCCTCGGTCGTGATGGTGAAGCCGGGGGGTACGGGCAGGCCCAGATTCGTCATCTCGGCGAGATTGGCGCCCTTGCCTCCTAGAAGGTTCTTCTGCGATGCGTTTCCCTCGCTGAAGTCGTACACCCACTTCAAATCAATGACCCCCTTCTGGCTCCTCCAGATCGACGTCCACGGTGCGGTCTTCACCGTCTTGGAGGCTCACCTCTGCTTTACCCCGATGGCCGTGTGCATCCCAGATGTTGAGCGTCCAGGTTCCGGCGGCCAGGTGGTACGTGTAGCGCCCCTCCCCGTTGACCATCACCTGGTCAACCACATCCCCGGAGGAATTGTGGAGCTCAACGGTCGCCGTAGTTGCAGGGTGGCTACCGTGAACGGTGATCTGACCCGTGAGCGTCGTCATAGGTTCAACCTCTTTTCTAAGTAGGCCAGCAACTCGCCGATCGAGATGCGCTCCTGTTCCATAGAGTCTCGATCGCGCACGGTGACCTGGTTGTCTTCCAAAGAATCGAAGTCAACAGTCACGCAGAAGGGGGTGCCGACCTCGTCCTGGCGCCGGTAGCGGCGCCCGATCGACCCGGCGACGTCGTAGTCGGTGACGAACTTAGACCTGATCTCCGCCGCCAGCTTCTCGGCCAAGGGGGTGAGGTCCGCGTTCTTACTAAGGGGCAGCACGGCGACCTTCGACGGTGCCAGTTTGTGATGAAGCCTGAGGACCGTGCGCTTCTCGACCTTGCCGGACGCCGTTGGAGCTTCCTCCTCGCGATAAGCATCGATCAAGAAGGCCAAGGTGGCCCGCTCGACGCCGAGCGCGGGCTCGATCACATACGGGACGTAGCGTTCCTCGGTTTCGGAGTCGAAATAGCTTAGATCTTGCTTGGAGTGCTCGGCATGGGCCTTGAGATCGAAGTCGGTACGGTTCGCGATCCCCTCGAGTTCGCTCCAACCCATGCCCGGGAACTGATACTCGATATCGTAGGTGCGCTTTGCGTAGTGGGACAGCTCGTCGGACTCGTGCTCGCGTAGGCGGATGTTGTCCGGAGTCATACCAAGATCCGTGAACCAGTCGACGCGCTCCTTCAACCAATAGTCGAGCCACTTGTCATCGGTTCCGGGCTTCACGAAGAACTCCATCTCCATCTGCTCGAACTCACGCGTACGGAAGACGAAGTTGCCCGGAGTGATCTCGTTGCGAAAAGACTTGCCCTGTTGGGCGATACCGAAGGGGATCTTCTTGCGGGAGGTTGACTGAACCGTCTGGAAGTCGACGAACATCCCCTGAGCGGTCTCGGGACGCAGATAGACAGCATGCGACGAGTCCTCCACGGGACCCATGTGGGTCTTGAACATGAGGTTGAACTGGCGGGGCTCGGTCCAGCTCGGCCCCTGACCGCAGTCAGGACAGTTGCGAGACAGATCTATGTGGTCTGCCCGGAAGCGGTGATGGCAGTTCGTGCACTCGACCAAGGGGTCGGTGAACGTGGCCACGTGACCCGAGGCCTCCCAGACCTTGGGAGACATCAAGATGGACGATTCGAGCCCAACCACGTCGTCGCGCTGATGGACCATCCGATGCCACCACGCGTTCTTGACGTTGCGCTTGAGCTCGATGCCCAGTGGTCCCCAGTCCCAGGCCGAGCGCAATCCCCCGTAGATCTCGCTCGACGGGAACACGATGCCTCTGCGTTTGCAGAGGTTGACGATGGTTTCGATAGTTGCGTGGCTCATGACAAGGCATGATAGTCGCCTTGCCGCGGGCCTCTGCCGGGCGCGGGGACCGGCGGTGATACTTGTGTGACGAGATCGTTCGAGCATGACCGCCCAAGACTAGGAGCGCACAACTCATCGAGGTAGCACTCGGGCTGCTGGCCATCACGGTCCTGATCATTCTGAACGGCCTATATGTTGCCGGCGAATTCGCTTTGGTTGCCGTAGACCGCACCAAGATCGAGGCCTTAAGCGAAGGTGGCGATCGGCGAGCCACAGGCGTCCTAGCCGGTCTGAGAACGCTTTCGTTCCAACTCTCCGGGGCACAACTAGGGATCACGATCACGTCGCTGCTAGTGGGTTTCATCCTCGAACCCACGGCGGGCCAGGCCCTTAGCTCGGTGTTGGAGTCGATGGGGTTGCCAGAAGCAACGGCTCTAGGCCTCTCGGTCGCGCTTGCCCTGATCCTCGCCACCGCTGCACAGATGATCTTCGGGGAACTGGTGCCCAAGAACCTCGCTATCGCCAGGCCCACTCCGGTCTCCTATTGGATCACCCCCTTCCTTCGCTTCAGCAACGCCGTGTTCAAACCCTTGATCCTTTTTCTGAATGCCTCCGCGAACGCAAGCGTCAGACTCCTTGGGATCGAGCCTCAGGAGGAACTTACGAGCGCGCGCTCTCTCGAAGAGCTAGAAGTCCTCATCCAGTCGTCCCGTGCCGGAGGCGCCCTACAAGAGAACGAGTACTCGCTGCTGACCCGTTCGATCAGTTTCGGGGGCAAGACCGCCGGGGACGCGTTGGTGCCTCGAACCGCGATGCTCACCTTGAGGGCCGACGAAACCATCCCGGACCTGATGGAGGAAGCGCTGAGTAGCGGACACTCTCGCTTCCCCGTCACCGGCGAAGACAGCGACGACATCCTTGGGATCGCCAACCTGAAGGACTGCTATCGGGTCCCTCCCGAACGACGGGCTACGACGAAACTCTCCGAGATCGCGCAAGATGCGCTCGTTGTGCCCGAGAGCAGGGATCTCAAGTCTCTGCTCGTCGAGATGAGACGACTCCGCAAACAGATCGTCGTGGTTATCGACGAGTTCGGCAGCACCGCCGGCATCATCACGATCGAAGACCTCGTCGAGGAGATCGTCGGCGAGATCGAGGACGAGCACGACCTCACCTATGTGACCCCAGCGGCCGAAGAACGCCGGTCTGGCGTCAACGTCGTTGACGGGATGCTGCGGCCCGACGAGCTGCGGGACGCAACCGGCCTTGAGCTTCCCGAGGGGGACTACGACACTCTCGCCGGTTTCCTGCTCACTCTGTTCGATCGCATCCCAAGGCGCGGAGATCACTGCGCTTACGGCGAATGGGAATTCAAAGTCACGGAAATGGATCGCAACAGGATCGCCAAGGTCCTGGTCGTGGCTCCTCCAAGAGAGGCCGAGGAGGGCGGATGAACCTCTGGCTGATCGTTCTATCGGTTGTCCTGCTCGTCGCCAACGGCTTCTTCGTTGCCATGGAGTTCGCTTTGATCGCGGTGCGTCGTTCTCACCTAGAAGCCTTGGCGCGGGATGGCAACCGCCGCGCTGCCACCGCACTTAGATCGGCCAAGGAACTGTCGGTGATGCTCGCAGGAGCTCAACTTGGGATCACGATGGCCTCGCTCGGACTGGGCGCCATCGCCGAACCTGCGATCGCGCAGCTGTTGGAAGGACCGTTATATGCGATACGCGTGCCACAGGAGCTCACCCACACCTTCGCTTTCTTGATCGCCCTAACGATCGTCGTATTCCTGCACATGGTGATCGGCGAGATGGCACCGAAGAACATCGCTATCGCCCGTCCGGAGGGGTCTGCACTTTGGATGGCCATCCCCATCCGCATCTACGCCCTGCTGTTCCGGCCCTTCATCGTGAGTCTCAACGCCATGGCCAACCGGATCCTGCGGTTGGTTGGGATCGAACCGCGCGACGAACTAGAGTCGGTGCATTCTGCCGATGAGATCAGCCTGATGGTTCAAGAGGCTGCACGTGGCGGAGTGATCCAGGAGTTCGAGTTCAAACTGCTGAGCGGTGCAGCCGAGTTCGGCGACAAGGACGCCGCAGACGCGATGGTTCCCAGAACCGAGATGACCGCTCTGCCCCTGGACATCACTCCAGCCGAGATCGAGAGCAAGGTGATAGAAACGGGTCACACTCGCTTCCCGATCTACATCGAGACCGCCGATCGGGTCGTTGGGTTCTTTCACTCCAAGGATCTGCTCAAGGTCCCGGACTCACAGCGGCATCGCCGCATCCCACGACGTTTGATCCGCCCCTTGCTGGTGGTTCCAGAAACCCGCAAGCTCGAAGCTCTGCTGTTCGACATGAAACGTGAACGCCGCCATTTCGCCCTGGTCATCGACGAGCATGGCGGAACCTCTGGGATCGTCACGCTGGAAGACATCCTGGAAGAGATCGTCGGTGACATCCTCGACGAGCACGACGACCAGGAAGTAGGTATCGAACGGCTCAGCGACGACCGGTACGTGATCCCAGGGACACTTCGGATCGACGAGCTCAGCGAACGACTGGGGATCAACCTCCCCGAGGGTCCGTACGAGACCGTTGCAGGTTTCATGATGAGCGAACTAGGCCGGATCCCGGTCCGGCGCGACTCGGTGACGCACGGAGGCTGGATCTTGCGGGTTCGCTCGATGCAGCGGCGTCGCGTCGTGCAGGTCCTGGTCGAGAAAGACCCCGGCCGCACCGGACCCGTCCGGTAGCCTCCTACCCATGAAGAAAGTGCAGACCGAATCCATCCGGGCCGCCCGGCCCTACGCTCTGCGCGGAGTGGCCTCGGTGCTATTCGCCGTGGCAGGTGCGGTGGTGGCCGATCTGTTCGGGCAGGTGCGAGATCGCGACGCTGGCACCGATCCGGCGACCAGCGCGGAGCAGCTTGCGGCCTTCGCCGGGGCAGCCGTGGTTCTCGTCTTCGGTATCGCGGCCGTACGCAGTTTCGCAGCGGCGGTGCGTAAGGGGGCCGAGGCGAAAGATGCTCCCTCCCAAGGGGCGTCGCTCTCGTTCGTGGTTCAGGTGATCGGTTTCACCGTCGTCGTGTTGGCCACACTCGGTGTCTTGACCGTCAACATCCAAGCGCTGCTCGTTGGGGGGGCCGTAACCGGTGTGGTGGTCGGTATCGCGGCCCAGCAGACCATCGGCAACTTCTTCGCCGGCATCGTGCTGCTGGTAGTTCGGCCCTTCAACGTCGGCGAGCACGTAGTGCTTCGCTCGGGCCCTCTCGGTGGTGAATACGAAGGCACCGTCACCGACATGAGCCTCTTCTACGTCCACATGCTGACCGCAAATGGCCCCGCGTCCCTCCCCAACTCCGGCGTCCTGGCCGCAGCGATAGGCCCCGGCGCCCGGGCGCCTAAAGACGAACCGAAGGTCGAACTAGACGACGAGCCCCCGCAATAACCGCAGCGACTACAGACCACCGAAGCGGCGGTCTCTCGACGCGTAGTCCTTGAGAGCGGCGAAGAGGCTGTGGCGGTCGAAATCGGGCCACAGGGTGTCGGTGAAGTAGAGCTCGGCATAGGCGCTCTGCCACAACAGGAAGTTACTGAGGCGAAGCTCGCCCGAGGTGCGGATCAAGAGATCCACGTCGGGCACATCGGGAACGTAGAGATTGGACGCGATGTCGCCCTTGGTGGCGGCGTCCTCGAGTTCGGCCCGGCCCCCATAGTTGAAGCAGACCAGCAGATCCATAGCGGTGTTGTCTTTGGTCATTTCTTCAGCGGCTGCGAATTCCTCGATCACATCGGTGGGCACGCGCTCGGTGCGTCCGACGCGACGGATGCGGACGTTGCGCTCGTTCAGATCGTCACGGCGGATGCGGATCAACGCCCGATTGAAGTTCATCAAGAAGTCGATCTCTTCGTCGGGGCGGCTCCAGTTCTCGGTCGAGAACGCATAGACCGAGAGATAACGGACCCCGGCCTCTAGGGCGCCCTCGACGACATCGAACAACGCCTTCTCGCCTTGCTCGTGTCCTTTGGTGCGATCGAGTCCACGCGCATGTGCCCAGCGGCCATTGCCGTCCATGATGATGGCGACATGCCGGGGAAGTCTTTCGGGTGGGATACCGAGGTTGTTGGACACGCAGCGAAACTAAACGGCCCGGAGCATCTCCAACGACCGCAGAGGGCGCTCGAGGTGGAACTCTGCATAACGTCTCAACAGATCCGTCACCTCTTCCACCCATCCGACCGATGCGACGGTGCCGAAGTCGGCAGCGAGCAACGAGTCGATCCATGCCAATCGCTCGGGAGCAAGCCCGATCGCCTCGGGGTCGTCGATCCAGCAGCTCTCGCAGACCGCTCCGCCCAGTGACGGCGAGAAGCCCCCGAGGAATCCGCCCGAACCACATCCGGCGCATCCCGTCAGCTCGGGATTGAACCCCGTCACCGACAAGAGCTTGACCATGAACGCCGGCAGAACGGTGGGACCAAGATCCCTGCCTAACGATTCGAGGCCCAGTTGCAACAAGTGATAGATCGGCGAGGCCTCTTCACGATCCGGCGTGATCTTCTCGACGAACTCGGCCATCACCGTTGCAGACGCCAGCGATTCGAAGTTGCGATGGACCCCGGTGTTGGCGTCGACGATGTCGGCACCGGTGATCGTGTCTAGCTCTCCCCTGCCCCGATAGACGAGCAGCTCCACCCGGGTGAAGGGTTCGAGCCGGCCACCGAAACGGCTCTTGGTCTTGCGCACGCCCTTGGCGACGGCACGGACCTTGCCGTTATCGCGCGTGAATATCGTGAGGATGCGATCCGCTTCCCCCAGCTTGATCGTCCGTAGGACGATCCCCTCATCGCGATAGAGCCCCGGCATCAGACCCCTCAATCTAGGGTCGCCGCCTGGGCCAAGCCCGGATTTCCCAGCGTTCTGTTAACGAAATCGGCCAACAGTTGGCGGGATCTGTTAACAGAACGAAGTGAGGGGGCTCACTCGTTCGCTGTATGACTGTGGTTCGTTCAGGGCATGACCTTTCATCCAGCTCTTGAAGAGCTCGAACGTCACGCGCGGGCCAACCTTGGCGTGATCCACAGGCAGCACGCGCTAGCCGCCGGAGTATCCGATCGGACCATCGTCAGGCTCGTAGCTTCGGGGCACTGGACCAAGATCCACACCAATACGTTCGTACCCCGTCCCGTTCCTCTGTCCTGGGAAACCCTGCTTCGAGCGGCGTGCGTCGAAGGCGGAGAAACGACTGTCGCCGCGGGCAGGGCTGCGCTACGGCTCCTTGAGTTCCCTCGCTACGCCAAAGCTGATCTTGAGGTCGCCAGCCCCAAGAATCTCCGTCTCAACGGCGTCAGGTGTCGCAAGCTACGGGGCATGCGGCCGGAGGACATCGTGTGGATCAAGGGCATACCCGCCCGCCGCTTCGAGCCAACCCTCTTGGAGCTGTGCGGCGATCCCAGCGAGAGGATGTTCTGCGGGGCTCTGCTAGATGAGGCTCTCCGCAGGAAGCTGACGCACCTCCGCTGGCTGTACCGCACCTGTTCGGTCTATGGAAAAAGGGGCCGGCGTGGGACGAGGCTGTTCCGCCATCTCGTCATGCAAAGAGATGCCGAGACGGCCCTCACGGACAGTGAGCTTGAAAGCTACTTCCGACGGATGAGCAAGCTTCTAAGCCACAAGCTCCTGCTTCATCACGTTGTGCGTGATGAACACGGGAAGCACATATCGGAAGTCGACTTCGCGATCCCAGAGCTGCAGATCGCCATCCCTCTTAATGGCTACGACCCGCATAGCATGCGATCGACTTGGGACAAGGACCATCGGATCTACGTCCTCCTCCAGAATCAGGGGTGGGAGGTGCTGCCGTTCACCTACTGGCAAGTGCGCAACGACCTCGCTTGGGTACTCGGACAGATAGAGATCGCGATCTCCCAGCGTTCTGTTAACGAAATCGGCCAACAGTTGGCGGGATCTGTTAACAGAACGGGTTAGGAGATGCCTATGCGCAGGTTGAGTGGGCGGTTGTCTTGGAGATCGAAGGTGACCCTCTGGCCGGGGCGCAGGAACCGGAACATGCCGGACTCCATGGACTCCGGGGTGATCTCCCAGGTCGCCTCCCCGTCATCCGCGACCAGCACGCCGGTCTTGGTCAACGAGTCGTACGACTTAACGGTTGCCTGGGGCATGTTCCTCCCTCACTCGGATCTGGGCCACAGGGGCCCGCGGACCGCCCAGAAGGATAACGCGCCGAAAGCTGCCAGGATCAGGAGCTTGCCCATCTGGGAACCTCCAAGGTCGCCTTCCAAGCCGGGCTTCAGCGCGTCGACCGCGTACGTGGAAGGGAGAATGACCTTCAACGGCTCCAGCCAGCCGGGCAACGTCTCGGCCGGAAGGATGCCCAAGAAGAGCACGGCCATCATGGCCAGATTCGAGTACATGCCTGCAAGCTGTTCATCGCGGGCTCCGAAACCGATGGCCACGCCGAGACCCGCCAGCGCGAAAGACCCGAGCACCCAGACGGGGATCGCAGCCCACAAAGCACCCAATGACAGATCGAACAGGGCTGCACCCAGCGTCAGCACGATCACGGTTCCGGGCAGAGCGAAGATCGCAAACGAGATCAACACCGATGCGATTACGGCGGCGCGCGATACCGGTAGCGTCGAGTAAAGATCGATCGCGCCGGACTCTTTCAGCGATGCCACCCGCTGGGCCAGCATCACGATCGCGGTCATAGCGATGGCGAGTACCGCACTGCCCGCAACTATCTGGGTGCCGAACTCCCGCACCTGAGACGGCTCCATGATGGCTCGCATCAATACCGCGATCCCCAGGGGCATGGCCGAAGACACGATCAGATACGGCCGCCAAGACGTGCGCACCCGTGCCATCTGCATCGCCAGCAGTACGTTGAATCGACCGGTTCTCGAGATGGTCATCGAACTCATACGTCGGCCTCCTCGATGGAACGGCCGCCCAGTTCGAGATAAACGTCTTCGAGGGTCGGAGTGATCAAGCGAACGTCTTCGAAGGCATCCGCGCCCGCTGTGGACATGATCTTTTCCAGCTGACGCACGGCATCGTCTGCGGGAACCCAAGCCGAGACGTGGCGGCCGCGGACCCGTGCCTCACCTGGGATATCTCTGGCAAGAGCGAGTGGGTCAATTGTTGTGCTCGCTGCAAGGACGATGTCGATTCGTGTGCGATGAGACAGATCTGCCTTCAGCTCGGCCGGGGTGCCGCTAACGACGACACGGCCTCGGTCCAAGATCGCGACCCTATCCAGTGCACGTTCGGCCTCGGCTACATCGTGGGTCACCAGGATCACCGTCGTACCAGCGGCGCAACGTTGCTCGATCAGATCCCAGATACGCTGCCGCAGAGCGACGTCGATGTCGGCGGTCGGTTCGTCCAGGATCAACACGGGAAGACGCCCCGCGAAGGTCATCCCGAGTTGCACGAGTCGTTTCTGCCCGCCCGAGAGCTTGCGCACCTGACGGTCCGCGATCGGATCGATCGAGAGCACCGACATCAGTTCGCCGGCTTCGTTGGCAGCACCCTGCTTGGCCATGCCTCGCAACATCGCTACCCAGCGGATCGCCTCTTGCACCTTGAGCTCGCCCAAGCTGAGAGAACCCTGCGGCAGGTATGCAACGGTGCGGCCGATACGCTTCTGGGCAGCGCGGGATGCAACTATGGTCTCGCCGAACAGACGCACCGTTCCGGATGACGGGGTCAGTAGTCCTACTAGCTGTTTGACGAGCGTCGACTTGCCGGCCCCGTTGGGGCCGAGTAGACCAAACGCCTCGCCCGGGCGGACATCGAACGAGATGTCGTCGTTGGCGAGGACATCAGGCGTCCGGTACCTCTTGGTCAGGTTCTCTACGAGGTAGGCCTTGTCCATCAGCCCATCGCCTCCGTCGTGAACCCCAAGCGCTCGAGAGCATGCGATCGGCGTTGCCAATCCTTCTCGACCTTGACGCGGAGATCCAGGAAGACGCGCGCGCCGAACAGCAACTCGATCTCTTCACGCGCGGCGATACCTACCTCCTTGATGTTGGCGCCGCCCTTACCTATGACGATGCCCTTCTGTGAATCCCTCTCGACGAAGATGGTCGAGTGGATCTCGAGAAGGCCATCTTCTCTTTCTTCGAAGTCGTCTGTGACCACTGCTACGGAATGGGGAACCTCTTGCTGCGTACGAGCCAGGATCTTCTCGCGCACCAGTTCGGCTACGAAGCGGGGTGGAGGTTGATCACGTCGCTGCCCCGGCTCGTAATACATGGGCCCCTCGGGCATCCGGGCAGCCACCAGGTCGCGTAGCAGATCCACCTGCTGACCCGAGCGAGCGGACAACGGAACGAACTCGTCGAAGTCTCCGAGTGCCGAGGCAGCAGTGAGAGCCTTGACGACGGCTGCTCTGTCCATGATGTCGGTCTTGTTGACGATGCAGAAAGTAGGACAGGCCGCGGCTGCCAGGTCACCGGCCACCTTCTCATCGCCACGACCCACTCCGGAGTGCCCATCGACAACGAACAGGGCCAGGTCGACGTCGTTCCACGCATGCCGGACCACCTCGTTGAGCCTCTCCCCCAAGAGGGTGCGAGGCTTGTGATAGCCGGGGGTGTCAACGAGAACCACTTGGCACCCTTCGAGGTCCATCACGCCACGGATCGCGCTACGTGTCGTTTGGGGCTTGTCGGAGACGATCGCGACCTTCTCGCCTACCAGCGCGTTGACGAGAGTGGACTTGCCGGTGTTGGGACGCCCAACGACCGCGACGAAGCCAGAGCGGAATCCCGGCGAGTTCATCCCCCGGTCCCCTCGGCACCCTCAGACTCGGGACGACGAGTGATGACGACCTTCTGCACCCGGCGGCCGGCTACCCGTTCGGTCGTGAATTCGAGCCCGTCGAAACGGACCTTCTCACCTGCGGCCGGCACCCTGCCCGTCAAGGCGAACACCAAGCCACCAACGGTGTCCCATTCTTCGTGCGGAAGTTCGACATCGAGCAAGTCGTTGACCTCATCGATCGGCATCTTGGCGTCGACCCTGATCGTGTCATCGTCGATCGGTTCGATCAATGGTTCCTCTTGGTCGTACTCATCGACGATCTCGCCCACGATCTCTTCGATGAGGTCTTCGATAGTGACCAACCCGGCGGTACCGCCATACTCATCCACGACGATCGCCATGTGAACGTGCTGCTCTTGCATCTCGCGCAGCAGATCCGCGACCTTCTTGGTCTCGGGCACGAAGGTTGGCGCACGACCGAGCTGGGAGGCCGACCCACCGTTGCGGCCCTCGTGCATCCGTTTCATCAGGTCCTTGGCATACAGAACGCCGATGATGTTGTCGGTGTCGGATTCGTAGAGCGGGATGCGCGAGTAGCCGGCTTCGATGATGACGCTGAGGGCCTCGTCGAATGTTGCCCCACCCTTCAGGCACACCATGTCCGGACGAGGAACCATCACCTCGCGCACGACCGTGTCACCGAACTCGAAGATCGAGTGGATCAGCTCGCGCTCTTCTTCTTCGATCTCTTCTTCCTCTTCAGCCACATCCACCATGTGCCGGATCTCGTCTTCGGTGACGAACGGGCCTTTCGGCATGCGCTTGCCGGGAAGGATCACAAGAGCCACATTGCTGAACCAGATCAGGATGTTCCCTAGGGGACGCAGGGCTCGGCCCAAGAAAAGGATGGGCCGGGACATACCCAGAGCGGCTCGGTCGGTCCGTTGCACCGAGTAGGTCTTGGGTACGACCTCAGCGAATACGAAGATGACGAATGTCATCGCCGATGCCGCTATCGCTTCACCACCGTCACCGAAACGACTTAGAGCAACCGAGGTCGCCAGCGCGGTGCCCGTTACGTGGCATACGAGCGTCAGCAGGAGCACGACGTTCATGTAGGGGGCGGGGTCCTCCACGATCTTCAACAACGCTGCGGATGCCTTGGTCGAACGTTCCTGATCGAGATGTAGCGCCTTAACCCGATTTACGCGCGCGATCGCGGTCTCGGCCAGAGCCAACCCTGCCGCCAACAAAAGGAGCAGAACCACCAGAGCCAGAGACAGAAGATCGCTCATCGGCTTGCCTCGAAGCTGGCGAGAACTTCCGTCATGCGGTCGTCCATCTTCTTCTTGTCGGCGTCGCTCTGATGGTCGTAGCCGAGCAGGTGCAGAGTCCCGTGCACGAGAAGTGTGTCCAACTCGATAGAGACCTCGTGGCCCAACTTCGCGGCGTTCTCCTTTGCTACATCGGGACAGATGACAACGTCGCCCAACAACTGATGACCCTCGTCCTCGTCGTCTTCTTCCATCAAGGGAAAGGCGAGTACGTCGGTCGCGTGGTCATGCCCGGCATAGCGCTTGTTGAGTTGCTGCATGTGGTCCGAAGAAACGTAGAGGACCGATAACTCGGCCCCCTCCCCGACCTTCTCGGCCTCCAAAGCATGGCGCGCCAAAGCAGACGTTCGGTCGATATCTACGTCGAGGTCTTGCTCGTTGGCCACGAATACGTTCATCGGTGAGGGCTAGCCCCCGGAAGCTCCCATGTGTTTGGTTGACTCGGAATAGAGGCGGTACGCCTCGACGATGTCTTGAACGATGCGGTGACGAACGACGTCGCGTGCGTCCAAGTGGCTGAAAGAGATCCCCTCGATCGAGTCGAGCACCTCTTCGATCACGACAAGCCCCGAACGAGCCCCGGCGGGAAGGTCAACCTGAGTTACGTCACCGGTCACGACTGCCTTAGAACCGAATCCCAAGCGAGTCAGAAACATCTTCATCTGCTCGGGGGTGGTGTTCTGCGCTTCGTCCAGGATGATGAAGGAATCGTTGAGCGTCCGGCCGCGCATGAACGCCAAAGGCGCGATCTCGATCGTGCCCTGCTCCATGTAGCGGTTCATCGTCTCGGGTTCAAGCATCTCGTAAAGAGCGTCGTAGAGCGGTTTCAGGTATGGGTCGATCTTCGCCGCCAGGTCACCGGGCAAGAAGCCGAGACGCTCGCCGGCCTCGACAGCCGGACGTGTCAACACGATGCGCGACACGACCCCAGCCTTGAGAGCTTGGATGGCCATCGCGACGGCAAGGTAGGTCTTGCCGGAACCTGCCGGCCCGATCCCGAACACGATCGTGTTCTTGCGGATCGAATCCACGTAGGACTTCTGCCCGATCGTCTTGGGGCGGATCGGCTTGCCGGTGTGGGTTACGACGACGGTGTCGCTAAGGACGTCTGAGGGCCTTGCCGAACCTTCGGACTTCACCATCTCGATCGAGCGGTCGATCGCGTCGGAGGTCAGGACGTGTCCGCCTTCGAGCAACTTGAGCAGTTCCTCGAAGAGCTTGGAGACCCTTTCGGTCTCTTTCGGCTCGCCCGTGATGACGATCTCATTCCCGCGCACCAAGATGGCGGTGTCGAAGGCGGCTTCTATGAGTTTCAGGAGCTCATCCCTGGCCCCTACCAACCCCACCATGTCGTGGTGGCCGGGTACCAGGATCTTCACTTGTGTCTTTGCCAGCATCTTTCCTTATCCTACCGTTCGTTCACTAAGGAACGAAGTTCCGTCATCCTGGAGGCCATGACAGCTCGCGGCCCCCGATAACGTGGAAATGAAGGTGGAACACGCTCTGCCCGGCTCCGGCCCCCACGTTGCTAACCAACCTATATGCGTCACCGATCCCTTCGTTCTGAGCGATCCGCCGAGCCACCTCGAAGATCTCCGCCACGAGCGCGCCATGCCGTGAACCCAGATCGGCCGCCGATGCGATGTGCTCCTTGGGGATCACCAAGACGTGGGTCGGGGCCGCAGGGTTGATGTCCCGAAAGGCGTAGACATCGTCGGTCGAGGCGACCTGCTCGGACGGGATCTCGCCCGCAACGATCTTGCAGAACAGACAGTCTTCGCTCACGCTATCCCCTCCCTGATGCTTACCAAGGCGTGCGAATTGTCCGCTGCCCCGATGAGGGTCGCGCGGATGCCATCCGAGCGGATAGCGGTACCTTCGACCTCAACCATCGCTCCAAGCAGCCCCGAACCCTCGAACCAGGCACGCACGTAGTCGTCTGTCTGCCCGGAACAGATGCTGACCCCGTCCACGATGCGCTCGTCCTCGACCAATACCTGCAGCCGAGGGCCGACATGCGCCTCGAGGAAGTCTCTGCGGATCCCGTTACCGAGTTCGATCAACCTCTTGGAGCGCGACTTCTTGACATCGGAAGAGACGTCGTCGGTTCGATCGGCTGCAGCCGTGGCGGGACGAGCCGAGTACCTGAAGACGTGAAGCTTCGAGAAACGCATCCGTCGGACGACATCCATCGTGGCCTCGAAAGCTTCATCGGACTCGCCCGGGAATCCCACGATGATGTCCGTGGCCAACGCCACATCGGGCAGGGCCGTGACCGCAGCCTCAACACGCTCGATGTAGTCATCGATGCGATAAGGACGATTCATGGCTTCCAGCACACCATCATCACCCGACTGCAAGGGGACATGAAGGTAGCGGCACAATCGCGGCTCGCTCGCCATATAGGCAAGAACGTCGTCGGTGAGGTGCCGCGACAAGATCGACGACAAGCGCAGTCGCCACAGACCGTTGATCGAGAGCAAGCGTTCGAACAACCTGATCAGAGAGCTTTCGTCACCACCGGTGTCGTAGGTGTACTTACCCAGGTGCACGCCGGTGAGCACGATCTCGCGTGCTCCGGCATCAACCCGTGCTTGCGCTTGAGCGATCAGCCCGTCTTCGTCCATGCTGCGCAGCGGGCCACGTGTCGTCGGGATGATGCAGAAGCTGCACCACTCGTCGCAACCGGTCTGGGCCTTGAGATTGGCTCGCACTTTCGGCTGCTCGAAGCGTCTTGGCGCCGGCTTGGAACCGGGGGGACCAAAACCGATACCCATCAAGGGTCCGGCGATCGCCGATGCGCCCAGCGCCTGCACGAAGGCTTCTTTCTCGTCATTGCCGAGAACCAGGTCGACACCCTCTATCTCTTCGATCTCAGAGCGATCTGAAACGGCGTAGCAACCGACCACAACCACCCTGGCGTCCGGATAGTTACGAACCGAGCGGCGGATCGCCATGCGCGAAGCCTTGGTCGCTTCGCGGGTAACAGTGCAGGTGTTGATGACGACCACATCGGGAGCCTCTGCCCCCTGGGCCACCTCGAACCCGGCACCGGACAGATCCTCGGCCATCGAATCGGACTCGGCTTGATTCAGCCGGCATCCGAGCGTTGTGAAAGCGACCTTGGGCATCAGCGGAAGCTACCCGATGAGCCCGAAATTAAATAGGAGGGCCGAGCATGCAACCACAGCCGCATTCTCGGTCCGCAAGATACGGGGGCCGAGCGACACGAGCGGGGCACCGGCGTCGGCCAGCGACTCGGCCTCTGCCTGTGTGAATCCCCCCTCCGGGCCGACGACCAAGGCAACCCGGTCCGCGCCGTCGTTGAGTGCAGCGCGCATAGGAAGCGACGCCTCTTCCCACAAGGTGAGCGCCATCGGCTCGTTGGAGATGCGTCGCGTTAGCTCGGTCCACGAAAGTCCGGCCCCTGCTCTCAAGAGGTGCGGATTGCGCGACTGCTTGGCTGCGGAGCGAGCGATCGAATCCCATCGGTGAGTCAGCCTCTCGACCTTGCCCGCGTCCCATCGAGCCACCGCACGCTCGGAATCGAAAGCCCACACCTCGGCGACGCCGAGCTCTGCGAGACGCTCGATCGTCTGATCGAGTTTCCCAGCCTTGGCCGCAGCTTGGTAGACGACCATCTGTGGACGCATCTTCGGATGATCGGTCGCTTCCAACACTTCGGCGCTGACCCGATCGCCATCGGAGCTACCCAGAGCGCAGCGCGCAACCTTGCCCTGACCATCGAAGACGGTTATCACCGATAGGGGTTCGATCCGAAGCACGCGCGTAGCGTGATGCGATTCGTCGGGGGGAAGCAGGACGGAATCCTCACGCCAGTCCTCGGGTGGAGCGAAGAACCAATGCTGCCCCTGCACTAAGGTCTCTCGCACTCGACGGTCACGTGAACGCCCCCTTGATGCGGTCGAAGAATCCTTTGGCCGGCGCAACGGTTTCGCCCCTCGCCGCCGCAAGTTGTTCGAGGAGCTCTACCTGGGTTCGATCGAGGTCGGTTGGGGTCATGACCTTCAGGAGGGCGACCAGCTCCCCGCGTCCACGGCCCCCGAGCCGCGGCATCCCCTTGCCTTTCAAGCGCACCACGGCCCCGGACTGAGTACCCGGTGAGATCTCGACCTCATGAGCGCCTTCGAGCGTTGGGATCTCGACGGTGCCACCGAGGGTTGCCACCGTCATCGGCACCTCCACCTCGACGCCGAGGTTGTCGTCGACACGCTTGAACGTGGGATGTGGAGCAAGGAAGATCTGCACGTAGGCATCGCCACTGCTTCCCCCGCGAACACCGGCGTGGCCACGACCCGAGACCTTGAGACGCCGCCCATCATCGATCCCTACAGGGATCATGACGGTGAGCACGTCCACGCCGCGCACCCGCCCCGCGCCCCCACAGGTGTCGCACGGCTCAACGATCTCTTGACCGGTTCCCCCGCAACGGGCGCACGGGACTGCGGTGACCATGTTGCCGAACATCGTCCGGCGCACCTCGCGGATCTCGCCCGTTCCGCTACACGTCGAACATCTCTGCGGCGATGTGCCCGGTGCGGCGCCAGACCCGGCACAGGTATCGCAACTCGCCATCGTCTCGAGCTCGATCTCGCGCTCGACGCCTTCGGCGGCCTCTTCCAAGGTGATCTCGACTTCCGCAAGGACGTCCGCCCCGCGCTGGGGGCCGCGACGCGTAGCGCCCCCGGCCGCACCTCCGAAGAAAGTGGCAAAGAGATCCCCGAAACCGCCTAGGTCACCGAAGTCGAAGCCCCCTCCACGCGCGTCACCGAACGCATCGAACCGGCTGCGCTTCTCGGGATCGGACAGGATCTCGTAGGCCAAGCTGACTTCCTTGAAGCGTTCTTCAGCTACGGAGTCGCCTGGATTCGCGTCCGGGTGCAGCTCACGAGCGAGCTTGCGGTATGCCTTCTTGATCTCTTCCGGAGAGGCTTCGCGCGAAACGCCGAGTACCTCGTATGGATCGGACGGCATCAGACCCCGAGTTGGCCAAGCATGCGGCCGAGGTTCACCGACACCGCATTGACCGCGGCGATGGTGCGCTTGTAGTCCATGCGCGTCGGGCCGACGATCCCGAGCGAACCAACAGGATGCCCCAACGCGCCGTAGGGTGCGGTGATCACCGTGCACGAGCGCATCTCGGCAGCAGCGTTCTCGGACCCGATGCGGATCGACACCGAACCCACCGCTAGTGATTCGGCCAGGACCTCTAAGAGCAACCGCCGGTGCTCCAGGGCGCCGATCACCTGGCGCACGGTCTCTAGATCGGCGAACTTCTGCTCGTCGACGATGTTCGACGTGCCCTCGAGGAAGACACGTTCGGCTTCGTGCATCGAAAGGCTCTGGGCGAGGACCGCTGCAACCGCCGAGGCGACCGAGCGCAGTTCGAGAGGCAGGCGTTCGATCCCATCGACGATCGTCTTGGCGGCCTCGTCAAGGGGTTGCCCTACCAGCATCCGGTTCAGAAGCTCGGCGGTTTGATCGAGTTGGACCTCGTCCGGCATCGCGCCGAGCGAAACAACGTGGTTCTCCACGCGCCCGGTGTCGGTCACGACCACGACCATGGCTCGCTCGGTGGAAAGACTGACGAGCTCGACATGGCGCACGACACTTCGATCCAGGGCCGGGGCGAACACCACCGCTGCGTGATCTGTGAGATTCGATAGGAGTGCAGCCGTGTGACGGAGAGCGTCTTCCAGTTCGAAACGAGGTTCCCCGAAGAAGGACTCGACCTGCATCCGTTCCGCCGGGCTCAGTTTGGGATCGCTGCCCACCGTGTCCACGAAGAACCGGTACCCGAGGTCGGTGGGGATACGTCCCGCCGACGTGTGGGGCTGGGAGATGAAACCTTCCTCCTCGAGCCACGACAGCTCGTTGCGCACCGTCGCAGAAGAGACGTTCAGGTTGTATTCATCGACCAGCGTCTTGGAGCCCACGGGCTCGCCGGATCGCACGTAATGGCTGATCAGAGCCCGCAGGATGGCCCCGCGGCGGTCACTCGGCTGGCTTGAAGACATGGTTCCCACATCGTACCCCGCAAGGCCCGTCTTTAGCACTCGATATGCCAGAGTGCTAAAGGTCGCGGCAGGTCCCCGGCAGCGCCACCTCATGGTCCCGGACCGCAAGCCGGTCAACCGAGCCGCCCCTCGAAACGTCTGCTTGAGCATGCGCCGACTCTCGCTGGGCCTGGCCGTGTTGCTGCTGGGTGCTTCGTGCACCGCCGGTACGCCCCCCAAACCCGAGCCCGCCGACGGATCCCCTGCTCCCCCACCCTCGGGACGCTCCGGTTCGGCGTCCGCGGGGTCACCGACCGAAGGATTGGTGGTGGTATGGACGCGCTCGGGGATGCCTCAGGGAGCCGCGGCCGCAGTCAGAGGCGTGAAGGGGGTAAGCCGGGTCGCAACCGTAACGGGAGGGCTCATCTGGGGGCCGGGTCCCGGACCCTACGAGCGCTTCTTCGAGACCGCCTACATCGAGCCCGGTCCGATAGCCCAAGATCTGTTGGGAGGAACCCGGGCTGCGTTCTCGGAAACGGGAGCCGGCCTGCTCGGACAATGGATCCCGCGCCTTGGTGGACTGCGTGTCGCCCCTTCGGTGACGGTTTCCGATCGTGCGGCCCTGGGTTTCGAAGGGGTCAGCGTCGGGCGAGCACCGAAAGGATGGGGGCGCGACTTCCTCTTGGTCGCCACCACGAACCGACCCGCATTGCGAACCGCGGTAGCCGGATTGTTAGAAGGCGCTGCTTTCAGGATCCGGTCGCAACGACAGACCCCATTGCTTCGTTACGCAGATTCGGTGGCTCCGCCGATGTACTTCAAGCAGCACTTCGGCAACTTCTCGGCCGTACGAGTGGGAGGCACGCTGCGCATCCATCCCCGATGGCGCGACCTCAGCATCGTGCGGACGCAGATCCCTTTGCTCGGAGAGTTGACGTGTCACCGAAAACTGATCGGACCACTTCGCGATGCGATGGCAGAGATCGAGCAGATGGGCCTCGCCTCGGAGATCGTCGATCATGCCGGGTGCTTCAGTGCGCGCTTCATCGGATCGGATCCGACGTCGGCTTTGTCGGCTCATGCGTGGGGAGCCGCCATCGACATCAATGCATCGCAGAACCCCCAGGGGGCCGAACCCACGATGGACCCTCGTATCGTCGAGGTCATGAAGAGAAACGGCTTCAACTGGGGAGGCGGGTGGCTACTGCCCGATGGGATGCATTTCGAATGGGGTCAACAGCCCTAGCCCCGAACGTCATCCGGAAGCCGAACGGGGATGTTCACCCATCCGTAGAACCTACGGTAGAGTAAGTTACGGTTCCGTAACCGTATATCGAAAGGCACACCGGATGGCCCAGGTCCTCGAACGGCCCGAAGTCCAAGATGTCCCCGGCATCGTCAGGCTTACCCCCAGGCAAGCCGCGTGGCAGCGACGCTCGGTTCTGGTACTAACCCTCGTCCCCTTCGCCGGCCTGATACTGGCCGTAGCCACGCTGTGGGGAACAGGTCTCTCGATGACCGATGCAGCGATCGCACTCGGTTGCTATGTGTTCACCGGGCTCGGTGTGACCATCGGCTATCACCGCTATTTCACCCATCAGGGATTCACGACGTCCCGTCCGGTGCGAGCTCTACTTGCCGTGGCCGGGTCGATGGCCGTCCAAGGTTCGGTCCTGGCGTGGGTCGCGGACCATCGGCGACACCATGCCTACTCCGACAAGGAAGGCGACCCCCACTCCCCGCACCTCGAAGAAAGCACGGGCCTCGCCGGGATCCTGAAAGGTCTCTGGCACGCACACATGGGATGGCTGTTCGAAGACAAGGCATCGGCTCCCGAGCGCTGGTGCCCAGACCTCGCGCGCGATCCTTTGATGGTGCGCATCAACAAGCTCTTTCCTCTGTGGATGGTCATGTCGTTCGGCCTTCCCCCACTCCTCGGTTACCTGTTCACCGGAACCCTTGTGGGAACGGTCACCGCGGGTCTGTGGGGTTCGCTGGTGCGGGTCTTCATGCTTCATCACGTGACTTGGAGCATCAACTCGATCTGTCACTTCTACGGCGAGCGGCCCTTCCGCAGCGACGACCACTCGACGAACAACTGGCCGCTGGCACTCATCTCGTTCGGTGAGAGCTGGCACAACAACCACCATGCCTTCCCCACCTCGGCCGTGCACGGGATCAAGCGCTCGCAGATCGATGTCAGCGGCCTCCTCATCACGTTCGCCGAAAAGGTTGGCCTGGTGAAAGACGTGAAGCGCGTCACCGAGAAACAGTTGCGCCTCAAGTCATCGTAGGTACCCTGTGAGCATGGTGGACCAGCGGGTACGCATGACGGGCCAGGAGCGACGCGCCCAGCTGCTCGACATCGGGCGGTCCGTGTTCGCCGAACTCGGATACGAAGCCGCTTCGATCGAAGAGATCGCGAAGCGAGCACAGATCACCAAACCGGTCGTGTACGAGCACTTCGGTGGCAAAGAGGGCCTCTACGCCGTCGTCGTCGACCGGGAGGTCCGCCGTTTGGTGGATTCGATCACCGGCGCTCTGGACGGCGGCCACCCGAAGATCTTCGTCGAGCAAGCGGCTCTTGCCTTCCTCACCTACATCGAGACCGAGCCGGAAGGGTTCCGCATACTCGTGCGGGACTCGCCGGTGGCGTCATCGACGGGGACGCTCGCCAGCGTGATCGGCGACATCGCTTCTCAGGTCGAGCACATCCTGGCCCAGCAATTCAAGGCGAGGGGATTCGACGTGAAACTTGCACCGCTGTACTCGAACTCGTTGGTGGGGATGGTTGCGCTCGTGGGCCAATGGTGGCTGGACGCCGGGAAACCGAAACGTGACATCGTCGCCGCACATCTGGTGAATCTCGCCTGGAACGGATTGAAGGACCTCGACAAGAAACCACGGCTTTCCCGCTGACCCCTTGGCACGGGCCCGTTGCCGCCGGTCAGCGATCCAGAGCGAGGTTGACGGCTTCGTCGGGGGATGCTGCGGGCTGCGGGCTATGTCCGCCTGCTTCGGGCAGGTCCCAGGACCCGAGGGTGACTACCGTCGTTCCGGTCTTCATCGCCAGGGCGACCTCGGACAAGGTGCCCCAACCGCCACCGATGGCGATCACCGCGTCTGCCGACCGGACGATCAAGGCGTTGCGCATCTCGCCCATGCCGGTCGGGATCGCGACATCCACGTAGGGGTTCGCATGGCTGCGATCCTGACCGGGTAGTAGCCCGACGGTCGTGCCACCTGCCTGCTTGGCTCCGCGGCACGCGGCTTCCATCACGCCTCCGAGTCCCCCGCACACGACGATGGCGCCGGCTTCGGCCAAGAGACGCCCGACCTCGTAAGCGAGAGCGTCGGTGTCGGCGGCGGGGTCCCCTGCCCCACACACCGCGACGTAGCGCTTCATATCAACCGGGCGATGACGTCGTTGGCGACCATCGTGCGGGTGGGCGAGATCCGCAGCCATGCATCGGCTTGAGTAAGCGACCCCTCCGCCAGCAGCGCTTCGATGGCCGGGCGGCGCTCTTCCAGCGAACCGAAGCGGTCTTCGAAGTCCGCCATTCGGATCCCGGATGACAGCCTCAGACCGAGCATCAGGGCCTCCGCCTGCCGGTCGTCGACGGATTCGTGCCCTGCCTCGACGTCGCCCGCTTCAGCCGCAGCGATGAAGTCACGGGGCAAGCGCAGGTTCCAATAGCGTCTTCCACCGAGATGCCCGTGTGCGCCGGCGCCGAATCCCAGGTAGTCGCCTGCGCTCCAGTAGCAGAGGTTGTGGGTCGATGCCCGGCCCGGACGGCACCAGTTGGACACCTCGTAACGCAGGTAGCCCGCAGCACCAAGTAGCTGCTCGGCGACCGCGTGACGGTCCACTTGGATGTCGGGATCGACATCGGGCACCCGGCCGGTGCGAACGAGGGTTGCCAGAGGGGTTGCCTCCTCTATCGTCAAGGCGTAGGCAGAGATGTGATCGACGCCTAAGGTCAAGATGCCTTCGAGCGTGCGTTGCCAGTCTTGGGGCCGTTCCCACGGCGAGCCATAGATCAGATCGGCATTCACTTCGAAAGCCCCAACCGCCTGCGCTTGCGTGATGGCTTCGAGCGCACGATGCACCGAGTGGGTGCGGCCCAAGCCATCGAGCACGTGCGGTGCCAAGGATTGGATGCCGATGGACACGCGGTTCACACCCGCTTCGGCAAGCGCCTCGAAGTAAGCAGCGTGCACCGTCTCGGGGTTAGCCTCGACCGTGACCTCGGCCCCCTCGTCGATCCCCACGCTTGTGGCGACGGCATCGATGATGCGACCCAACTGGACGGGGCTAAGAAGCGTCGGGGTCCCGCCCCCGATGAAGACCGAGCCGGCGGGGCGTTCACAACGCGCTGCCTCGATCGTTCGGATCAGAGCGTCGACGTAGCTGTCGTGCAGGCCGTCGAGGCCTTCGTAGGTATTGAAGTCACAGTAATGGCAACGGTGTCTGCAGAACGGGATGTGGATGTAGACACCGAGCCCCGGTTCCGCGGCCCACTGTCCGTCGCAGGGAGAGCGGAGCACGGCCCCGGCCACCTTGGCCGTCACGTCTTGCTCCCGGCGCTGTCGGCGTCCACTCGCAGGGCCTCGATGAAGGCGGTCTGCGGCACCTCGACGGCACCGATCTGCTTCATACGCTTCTTGCCCTCTTTCTGCTTCTCGAGCAGCTTTCGCTTACGGGTCACGTCACCGCCGTAGCACTTGGCGATGACGTCCTTGCGCTTGGCCTTCACGGTCTCACGTGCGATCACCCGAGAACCGATAGCCGCCTGGATGGGCACATCGAACATCTGGCGTGGGATCAGCTTTCGCAAGCGTTCTGTCATGTTCTTGCCGTAGCCGTAGGCCTTGTCGCGGTGAACGATGGTCGAGAACGCGTCGACGGGTTGGCCGTTCAGCAGCACGTCAACCTTCACGAGTTGTGATGGCTTGAGCCCTACCGGCTCGTAGTCAAGCGACGCGTAGCCCTTGGTCCCCGATTTCAATTGATCGAAGAAGTCGAAGATGATCTCGCCCAGCGGCATGTGGTAACGGATCTCGACGCGTTCGGGAGATAGGTAGTGCATCTCCTTCAGCTCACCACGCCGCTCTTGGCAGAGTTGCATGACCGTGCCGGTGAACTCTGAGGGCGTCACCACCATCACCGACACATACGGCTCTTGCACCTCGACGATGTTGGAGGGGTCGGGCATGTCGGTGGGATTGCGAACGACCCGCTTGCTTCCGCCTTCGAGCTCGATCTCGTAACCCACCGACGGAGCCGTCGCGATCAGGGTCAGGTTGAACTCCCGTTCCAGGCGCTCGCGCACGATCTCCATATGCAAGAGACCGAGGAACCCGCATCTGAACCCGAACCCAAGAGCGGTCGATGACTCTGGTTCGAAAACCAGGGCAGCATCGTTCAACTCCAACTTGTCGAGAGCGTCGCGCAGCTCGGGGAAATCGTCTCCGTCGATCGGATAGATGCCGGCGAAGACCATCGGCTTGGGTTCGCGGTAGCCGGGCAGAGGCTCGGGGGCCTGCTGTTTGCCCCGGTGCGTCACGGTGTCACCGACCTTGGCCTCGCTCACGTCTTTGATCCCGGCGATCAGGTACCCAACCTCGCCGGTCTCGAGC
Source organism: uncultured Actinomycetes bacterium (assembly GCA_937863385.1). Lineage (GTDB taxonomy): Bacteria > Actinomycetota > CADDZG01 > CADDZG01 > WHSQ01 > CALMBW01. Next base: position 124,546 of record CALMBW010000027.1, read on the forward strand.
ACCTGGGTGGGTTTCGCCATCGGTGCCATAACGCCGATCTCATCCGCGTCCACCTCGACCTCGGTCGCCATCAACAGGATCGGATCGCCCTTTCGCAACGAACCGTCGATCACACGGATGTAAGCGATCACGCCACGGTAGGCGTCGTAGGTGGAGTCGAAGACGAGTGCGCGCAAAGGCGCCTCCGGGTCGCCCTTGGGCGTCGGGATGCGATTGACGATGTCCTCCAGCAAGGCCGCAACTCCTTCGCCGGTCTTGGCTGAGATGCGGTGGATCTCGTTGGGGTCACAACCGATCAACTGGGCGATCTCCTCGGCGTATTTCTCGGGCTGAGCGGCCGGCAGGTCGATCTTGTTGAGGACCGGGATGACCTCCAAACCGGCATCGACGGCCAGGTACAGATTGGTCAAGGTTTGGGCTTCGATCCCCTGCGCCGCATCGACCAGCAACAGAACGCCGTCACAAGCGGCCAGGGACCGCGACACCTCGTAGCCGAAGTCCACGTGACCCGGCGTATCGATCAGGTTGATCTCGTAGACCTCACCGTCGGCGGCCTTGTACTCCATGCGCACGGCAGCCGCCTTGATCGTGATCCCCCGCTCGCGCTCGAGGTCCATGCTGTCCAGATACTGTTCTCGCATGTCGCGCTCTGACACGGTCCCGGTCAGCTGCAGGAGCCGGTCGGACAGGGTCGATTTCCCGTGATCGATGTGAGCGATGACCGCGATAGCTCGTTGGTGGGCTAGATCCATAGAGCGGAGCGTACCTGCGGTCTGTTACGCTTGGTGGCCGGTTCTCAAGGGCACTAGGTCGCAGTACCGGTTGCCCGACATCCCGATGGACAGGAGTAGGTAGGAACACGCATGGCCAACATCAAGTCACAGATCAAGCGCAACCGTCAGAACGAGTCCCGCCGCCAGCGCAACAAGGCCGAGCGGTCGGAGCTGAAGACGAGGATCAAGCGCTACACCACCGCCGCCGAGTCCGGCGACGCGTCGGCTTCTGACATGCTCAAAGAGATCCACAAGTCGCTGGACCAAGCTGCCGCCAAGGGCATCATCCACAAGAACAAGGCTTCCAACCAGAAGTCACGGCTGGCCAAGAAGCTGAACGCCTGAACTAGAACGTCACCGTTCTAGAACATCGCTGGGGTTCTGATCCCGGCGACGATCTTTGCCACCGCGGTCTCAAGGGCTATCTCCGGCGGTAAGTCGCCGCCTTTCATCTCGACGTCGGTTTCGGCCAGCACCGACATCGCTTCGACCAACTCTTCCTCACGGAAAGATCGCGCCTGCTTCTGCAATCGCTCGGCGCGCCATCCCGGTAGCCCTAAGGCATCACCCACCGCTTTCGCGCCCTGGTCCGCGTAGCGGCGTGCTCGAAGCATCCGCCGCACCTGGCCGGAAAGGGCACCGAACACCATCAACGGCTCCTCGCCCTGATCGAGTAAGCGGCGTAACGCCGTCATCGCCGGAGCCAGGCGCCGGTCACCAACCGCATCCGTGAAAGCGAAGATCCGCTCGTCCGCTACACGCGAGAACAGCTCGCGCACGTTCGCCGCCGTGAGTTTGGCGCCCGTCCCATGCGCCGTGACCAGCTGACTGAGCGCGCCGTCGAGGTCTCGCAAACCACTTCCGATGGTGTCGATCAGAGCCCAGGCGGTGCGATCGTCGATCTTCAACCCATGCTCGCCCGCGCGCTGGCGGATCCAAGTGACCAACTTCCTGCCCTTGGGCGTTTCGAGCGAGATGATCGTGCCCTTCCCTTTCACCATCGCCTCGAGCTTGTTACGACCGGAGGCGATCAGAACCAAGACTGCATGCGGAGACGGTGACTCGATGTAGCGCTCGAGAGCTTCGAGGTGCTCCTTGCGCAGATCTTGCGCGCCGTACGCGATCACCAGGCGCCGTCCCCCCAATAGCGTCGGGGTGTCGAGCGCGGACATCAACGTCGAAACGTCGACATCAGCCGTAAAGGTGTCCTCGGACAAAGAGTCGGTGCCGGCCTCCGCTCTGATCCGATCGAGTGCCTCTTCCGAGAGGAAGCTTTCGCCGAGAAGCAGATAGACGGGCGAGCTCATCCCTCGCTCAAGCTCATCTTGTAGAGCTGGTTGCCGTCCTCACGCAGGGACACGAACTCGGCCCCCTCGCCGGCAAGGCTCGCCCATTCGACGCCCATCCAAGCCTCGGCATCTTCCTTGCTCTCGAAGACATCACTGGTGCGGAGTTCGGAACCGCCAGCATCGAGGAGTACCCAGGTGAATGTGCTCATCGGAAAAGCGTACCCGCCTATTGGGACACGCCGAAGGCGAGGAAAGACAGCCCGATCATCCCGCCGCCCACCACCAGACCCCACACGGCCAGATGCACGGAAGTGCTGCGCACCATCCCTGGAGCCTGCTCGCTCACCTGCGCGGCGAGGCTCCGGCGGCCTTCCTGGCTCCGGTTGCGTCCGACCCCCGTAGCCCAGCCGTCCTCCGGTTCCGTCGCCCCGAGCAGACCCATGGTCAGTGCGATCAGGCCGATCACCATCAGCATCGTTCCCACCGCCCAGGCGAAGTCACGATCTCCGAACAGCGAGAAGAGCGTTCCCAGGATCAGAGCTAAACCGATGCCCACGCCGAGCGAGATCGCAAGTGCCTTGGGATGAGAGACGGTCATCGTTCAAGGGTATCCAGGCTTGCGCTGCAACTGGGCACGTGCGGCCAGGAGCACCGGCACGACGAGCCCCGCGGCAAGCACGATCCCGGCCCCTAACGGTAGATCGGCTTCGGCCCACGGCAGCCCTCCGAAGAACCTGCCCATCTGAGCGATCCATGCAGTCGCCAGCCCTGCCGGCACCATGACCAGCCGCCCGACCGGCAGTGACACGGCCGAGACCAGCCCCCCGATCGAGCCGGCGATCGTGGCGATGGGCACGGCCGGAGCGGCAAGCAGATTGGCCGCCACCCCGGCCACCGAGATCGAACCGAAGGTGGCGATCAAGTTGGGGGCCACGGCAAGCTGGGCCGCACACGTCACCCCAAGAGCGAGCGCAAGCGAGCGGGGGCCGGGCACCCGTTCGGCGATCTCCGCCGCCCACAGGACGATCCCTAGGGTTGCAGCTACCGACAGGTGCAAGCCCGCAGACCACAACAACCACGGTTGCAGCAGCAACACGATCGCAACCGCGGCCCCCAGCGCGGCAAGGGGTTCCGCTCGCCGGCCAAACACCGCAGCGAAACACCCGATCGTGCCCATCACTCCGGCGCGGAGCACCGATGGTTCGGGACCGACGATCAACACGTAGAGGAACAGCCCGGCAAGAGCGATCGAGGTTCCGATCATCGGCCCCGCTCGCCGAGTGAGCAGCAGCAAGGCGCCGAGCACGATCGCCACGTTGCTTCCTGAAACCGCAACCAAGTGAGTCAGACCCGCCCGGCGCAAGGACTCCTCGTCGTCGGCGGGCATGCCTTCTGTGTCGCCGATGGTCAATCCACGCAAGAGAGCACCGGTAGCCGGTGCAAGCGAAGCAGTGGCCTCCTTCATCGTCGCGCGCGCGGCCCGCGCCATGGCTTGGAGGCCGGTGGGCTCCTGAGTGACCGTTAGATCGATAGCCGACAGTTTCGTTTGGGCCCCTAGGCGACGAGCGATGGTCGCCCAGACGTCCGAGCCAAGGGGGATGAAGCGAGCGGCTCCCTCGACGCGAGCTCCCGGCGACACTTCGAGACCCTGCAGCACGGCAAGAGCATCAACATCCATCCATCGGCCCAGACAAGCGATGCGTTGGATGGCAACGACCTTGCCGGTGGGGTTGACGATGTTCGTCACTTCGGCTTGGACGTCACAGACGGCAACCGAGGACGTCAGTGCATCTACCACCGCATCGGTCGAAGAAGCGCCCTGCATCCTCATCGCGCCCAACAGCGCGCACGAGCACAGCACGAGCAACACCATCCGACGGGCCGCCAGTGAGGACACCACGAGTGCAAAGAGAACGCCCAAGGGTGGGGTCAGCAGGACCCCGAGGACAACACCAAGTGCTGCTACCCACGCGATCACAGGGTCACGTACGCGCTGATCGACTCGAAGGTGGCGGGCCCGATGCCATCGACATCGAGGAGCTGAGCCAGATCCGTGAATCCGCCGATCTCATCGCGGTGGCTGAGGATCGCCTGAGCCGTCACCGGACCGACACCAGGGATCGTCTCTAGTTCGGCTTGCGTCGCCATGTTCAAAGAAACCATCGCCGGGGAAGTGGCGGTGGCGGAAGGTGGCTGTTGTGGGCTGGAGCCGCCCTTGGACGGGACCTCGATGCGGGTGCCGTCCACGACGGCCTGGGCGAGGTTCAACGCGTGCAGGTCCGCAGAGGGTCTCGCTCCCCCGGCGGCTTCGATGGCATCGGCCACTCGCGCGCCTTCCGCTAACTCATAGAGACCGGGCTTCTTCACGGCCCCCGCAACGTGAACCAGGACGACGGCCGCCTGCGAAGGGCCACCGGCTACGGCTGGGGGGGCTATCTGAGGGGGAGGCCGGAGCCTCGGCAGCCCAAAGACGATCAACGCGATAACCGCGAGCGCCGCCCCGATGCCGATCTTAACGAACGGAGTCGATCCCCGGGGTGGACTGAGTCGTCGCCCTAGTTCGATCCGCCGCATAGACCGATCAAACTTGCCCCTCGAGCCTCAGGATGTGCGGTTCGTCACTCGATCAGACCCTGCTTGTTGGCGCCACGCGGCGACGACCCGCACCACCCTCGCCTAACCGCTCTGAAGGGTCACGGCTATCGCCAGCCCTCCGTCGTGTGTGATCGACACTCCCGTTTCCCCTGTCATGCCCTCCACGGCTACCGAGGGCGACCCGCAGCGACCGAAAGTCACCTCTATCCGCCGGGCCCAGGCGGGCAGAGAACGAAGGCCCAGCGCCTTCATCGTCGCCTCCTTCGCGGCCAGGATCCCCGCCAGGGATCTGACGGGGTCGGGTTTAGCCGCGCAGCGGGAAAGCTCGGCGGGGGTAAAGAGCCGCCCCGCCATCCCGTCAACGGCAAGGAGAACCCGCAGCCGTTCGATCGGAACGACGTCGATGCCCACGCTCAGTCTCACGCGAGCAGACCCGCTCCTCCGTCCACGACGATCGTTTGGCCGTTGATCATCGCTGCCTTGTCGGACACCAGGAACTCCACAACATCGGCAACGTCGTCGGGCTCGACCAAGCGGCCCAGAGGCGTCTTGGAACGAGCTGCGGCTAACATCTCGGCCCGCATGGGGAAATGCTTGAGGGCATCGGTGTCCACCACTCCGGGCGAAACCGCGTTCGCACGGATCCCGATCGGAGCAAGCTCAATGGCCAGGTATCTGACCAGCGCTTCGATGGCGGCCTTGGAAGCTCCGATCACCGAGTAACCGGGCAGCACCTTCACGGACCCCTGCGAGGACAAAGCGATGATCTGTCCTCCATCGTCCATCAGGGCCCTCGCTCGCGATGCGCCCAGGTAGAGAGCACGAGCATTGGAGTCCATGGTCCACGACCATGCCTTCGCATCCAGTTGCTCGAAGGGCTTGATCACCCCGGTGGCCGCGTTGCTCACAAAGATATCGAGCCTCCCGAACGTCTCTCCGATAGCGTCGAACAGCCGGATGACGTCTTCCTCCTCGCCCACATGCGCCTTGACGGGAACTGCCTTAACGCCGTGCCCTTCGAGCGCGGCGCAAGTCTCCTCCGCCGCCGCCCTGTTCCGTAGGAACGCGACGACCACGTTCGCACCACGGGAAGCGAGTCGCTCAGAGATAGCGCGCCCGATGCCGCGTGAGCCGCCGGTGACAAGGGCAACGCGACCCTCTAGCGGTCGCGTCATCGGTAACCCCTGAAGACCAAGGACGCGTTCTGTCCGCCGAAGCCGAAGGAGTTCGACAGAGCAACATCGACCATCTGGTCGCGCGGCTCGTCGATAACGTGATCGAGATCGCAGTCGGGATCCGGATCGGTCAGGTTGATAGTGGCCGGGATGACACCGGCGCGCATCGCCGACAGCGTTGCGACCGCCTCCACCGCGCCCGCGGCCCCCAGCAGGTGCCCCGTCTGGGACTTCGTAGACACAACCGGGATCCTCTTGGCTTCGACACCGAGGAGGGACTTGATAGCGAGTGACTCGATCCGATCGTTGAAAGGCGTGCTGGTTCCGTGCGCGTTGATGTGATCCACGACGTGAGGCGCGAGCCCCGCGTCCGCCAACGCCGCCGACATAGCAGCGAACGCACCTCGGCCCTCGGGATCGGGTTGCGTCGCGTGGTGGGCGTCGCACGACGCACCGTAGCCGGCGATCTCACCGAGGATGCCGGCCCCCCGCCCCAACGCGCTGTCTTCGCTCTCGAGGACCAGTGCCCCCGCTCCCTCGCCGAAGACGAACCCGTCACGGTGAACATCGAACGGCCGGCTGGCCGCCGTCGGATCTTCGTTGCGCTTGGAGAGAGCTCCCATGCGTGCGAAGGCCGCTAGAGCCAAAGGCGTCAAACCTGCCTCGGAGCCTCCCGCGATCATCGCGTCAACGAGACCCGTACGTACGCAACGGAAGGCTTCGCCGATCGCGTGAGCACCGGTGGCACAAGCCGACGCCACCGCGAAGTTCGGACCGTGCAGACCGAACCTCATTGCGATCGCCGCCGCGGCCCCATTCGGCATCAGCTTGGGCACCATGAAGGGGCTTACGCCGCGGGGGCCGTGCTCGAGCAGTGCCGTGTGCTCATCGACGACCGTTCGCAGACCCCCGATCCCCGACCCAAATACCACTCCGGCGCGATGGGTATCCTCCACCGCCAGACCGGACTCGGTCCACGCTTGTCCCGCAGCGACGACGGCCATCTGTGCGTATCTGTCGAGGCGCACGCCCTCCCTCGGCGAAAGGAAAGCCGACGGATCGAAGCTCTTCACCTCGGCGGCGAAGCGGACCGGATAGTCACTCGCATCGAAAGAAGATATGGGGGCCGCGCCGCTGCGGCCGGCTATCAGGGAGTCCCAGAAGTCATCGACTGTGTTGCCGACCGGGGTCACGACACCCATGCCCGTGACGACGACCCGATTCATGCGCCGACCGACACCTTCTTGCTGATGAGCGTGATCGCGTCGTCGACGGTGACCAGATCCTGCAGCTCTTCATCGGGGATCTCTACTCCGAAACGCTTCTCAAGACCGAGCGTGAGCTCCACGGTATCCAAGGAGTCGAGGTCGAGGTCGTTGCCCAGCTCGGCCTCCGGCTTGATGAGGTCCGGGTCCAAGCCCCGGCCCACCAGGTGTGCGCGTATCCCTTCGAGTATCTCTTGCCTATCCATCCAACTTCCCTTCCCTAGGCGGTCATCGCTCCGTCGATGACCATGACCGAACCATTGACGTACGCCGCAGCATCGCTGCACAGATAGGACACGGCGGCTGCTACCTCTTCACTGGTGCACGAACGCCCCATGGGCACCTCGGCGATCAAACGATCCTGCTGTCTTTCCGATAGGGAGGTCGTGAGTTCCGTCTCGACGAATCCAGGAGCCACTGCGTTCACGGTGATCTTCTTGCGACCGACCTCTCGAGCGAGCGTCTTGGTGAGACCTATCAGGCCCGCCTTGGCCGCGGCGTAGTTGGTCTGGCCGGGGCTGCCTCGCAGCGCGGCAACCGACGCAACGTTGACGATCCGGCCGTGACGGGCTTCGATCATGGAGCGCAGAGCTCTGCGCGCGCAGTAGAAGGGACCGTAGAGGTTCGTGCGAAGCACCCGATCGAAAGTGTCATCCGTCATCGAGATCGCCAGTCCGTCGGCCCGGATCCCCGCGTTGTTCACCAGCACGGCTACCGGCCCGATCGCATCCTCGATCTCATCGAACATCCTGGCGACCTCACCGGGAGCGGTGATATCTGCCTGAACGAGATGTGCCTCCCCCAAGGAGGCTTCGATGACGGCAGCCGTCTGCTTCGCAGCATCCGCATCCGTGCGGTAGTTGACCGCCACCACGAAACCGTCGGCAGCGAGTCGCTTCGCTATGGCCCGTCCGATACCCCGCGATCCACCCGTCACGAGCGCGACCCCTTCAGGCACGGGTATACCCCACGAGATCGCGCGTGCGGACCTCGTTGGCCCACAAGCCCCAACGCAAAAGGCCCGCCCCCCAGGTGAACCCCGCGCCGAAAGCAGTGAGCACGACCAGGTCGCCGTCGGATAGTCGCCCGTCCGAGGCGGCCTCCACCAATGCCAGGGGGATCGACGCCGCGGACGTGTTGCCGTAGCACGCGATGTTGGACACGATCTTGTCTGCGGGCAAGCCCGCACGCAGACCTACCGCTTCGAGGATTCGGGCGTTCGCCTGATGAGCAACGAAAAGCTTCACGTCCGAGTAGGTCAGCCCGCACTCGGCAACGATGTCGACGATCGATGTGGCCATAGCTTCGACGGCCCGACGGTAGACCTCACGCCCGTCCATGGAAATGAGCCCGGTGCGGGGATCCGTTTGCAGGAGTTGGGGGTTACGTCCATCACTGCGCAGCGAGAAAGGGCCGATCCTGGAGGGACCCTCCTGCCTCTCTAGGACCACCGCGCCGGCGCCGTCGCCGAACAACACGCAGCTCTTGGTATCCGAATAATCGGTGATCGATGAGAGGACGTCGGCCCCTATCACCAAGACCCGAGCGGCGGCGCGGCTCTCGATCAGCGCGTTCGCCTGGGCGAGGGCGAACAAGAATCCCGAGCATCCCGCGTTGAGATCGTAGGCGGCAGCACCGGTGGCTCCGAGCGCCGCCTGGATGCGACAAGCAGTCGATGGCAGCTTCTGTTGGGAGGTGACGGTCGCGACGATGACGAAGTCGAGCGCAGTCGGTTCGAGACCCGCAACCTTGAGTGCGTCTTTCGAGGCAGCGACTCCAAGCGAATCCACCGTCTCTCCGTCACGTGCTACGTGCCGTTGTCTGATGCCGGTCCGTTGGAAGATCCAGGCCTCTTCGATGTCGAGCCGTCCGGCAAGTTCGGCGTTGTCGAGGATCGCGATGGGTAGTGCGGCGCCCCAGCCCGTGATTGCGGCCCCCATCAAGCCCCTCTTATCCAGAAAAGAGCCTCGCCTTGGACCACGGGCTGGCCCGGCATGGCGAGCATCCCCATGACCCAGCCGCTGAACGACGAGATCACCGGAACCAGATCGCGGCCGTCGCTGACCTCAGCTAGGGCCTGGCCGCGCTCTACCCATTCCCCCTCACACGTGAAGATCTGAGGGGGCAAGGGGTGAAAGCGTCCTGCCGTGGGGGCGATCACCAGACGCTCGGAGATCGCCAACGTCTCGGCGACGATCTCCCATTCCACACCGTAGTCAAGTGCCAACCGTGGCCTCCAGTCTCAGCGCTGAACGGCGGTTCCTTTCGGCAAGGTCCCCTACAACGCGTCCCGGTCCTAGATCACGGAAATCATCAGCTCCCCGTGCGATCAGCCAAGAGACCCCCTGGGCGAATACGATGGGGCCGGTCAGCTGCTGCAATAGGAGCCTGCGGATCTCACCGGGACTCCTATAGGGCCGAGCCGTCACCCCACTGACCACCGGCACCTTCGGACTGCGAACCGTCGCTTGGACGAGCGCCTCGGCCAACCGATCGGCAGCCGGGATCATCGCCGCACTGTGGAAGGGACCATTGACGGGTAGGAGCACGGCCCGCCCCCCGGCCTCGCGGGCCAGCCTCGAAGCCCCGGCGAGGGCTTCTCTTGAGCCGGACAGAACGTGCTGACTAGGGGTATTGAAGTTGGCAACCGAGCACCCCGAACGATCGCAGATCGCTACAACTTGATCGCCGTCAAGAGACAGTAGGGCCACCATCCCACCGGGACTCATCTTGGCAGCTCGCTGCATCGCAACGCCCCGAGCGTGTACCAGCCGCACACCATCTTTGAACGAGAACGATCCGCTCGCCGCCAGAGCCGAATACTCGCCAAGGCTGTGTCCGAAGAATGCGTCGAAACTCTCTTCGGTGTCCCGTAGGGCGACCTGACCCGCCACGAAGATGGCGGGTTGAGCCAGATCAGTGGGCAGGACCGGTGTCGTGGAACGACACGCCTGGCGCACCTTGCGCCGGAGGTCGTACCCGAGGATCTCCGACGCCGACGCCACCAAAGGATCATCCTCAGGGAGGGCCGCGAGGACGTCGCTTGCCGCTATCCCCTGCCCGGGGAAGAGCCCGACCCTCAATCCTGCCTCCCCTCGTATTCGTTGCGGAGCCGAGCGCGCGCACGATGGAGAAGGATCCGCACGGCTCCCGAGGTCCTACCGGTGCGATCTGCGATCTCTTCGATCGACAGGTCATGCATATAGCGAAGTGTGATTGCTTCACGTTGAGTGTCCGGAAGCTCGGCAACGGCGTGGAGCACATCTTCACGCGATTCAACGTCCACAACGGCTGTCGCGGGACATGGATCGGGATCGACTACTTCGGGGGTCTCGGCGAGAGTGACAACGCGGCACCTCATCCGGTACCAGTTCGAGATGCAATTGCGCGCGATAGCGAACAGCCAGGCCGAGTAGCTTCCCGTGGCGCAATAGGTGTCGGCCGAGCGCAGCGCCTTGAAGAAGACCTGCGCTGTGAGGTCCTCGGCCGTGTCATCGCTCGGCACCTTCGAGCGCACGAACTGGAAGATCGCACAAACATGCCGCCGGTAAAGTTCCGCGAACGCCTCTTCGTCACGCTTCACCCTGAACGCCAGTGACATGTCGTCGCCCAGCACCGAATCAGAGAGCACCAGGGAACCGATCGAGGACCGCAAACCATCGTTTGAGTTCGAGCATCACTGTGTTGTGACTCGCCGGTGCTCGATCCGTTACGCAAGAGACGGAATCACTTGTTCTTTAACTCTCGACCGCGCATTCAAGTAAAGCGGCAGGCGCTTCTTGGATCCATAGGCACAGCACCGGCCGGAGCTCCCCAATGATGGTTGCTCTTGGGTCCCAACACCATGATTATGGGGCGATGGATATCGAAGTGAGGCGGACGAGCAAAGAAGAACAGGCGCGCGCTATCGAGACGTGCGAGCTGGCGTTCGGGTGGAACGTGCGCCCCGACGACATGGAGGCGATCCAGAAGACCGTCGAGCCCGAGCGCACCTTCGCGGCAGTGGAAGGCGACCGGTTCGTAGGAGCAGGCGCGAACTACGCGTTCGAGCTGACGGTTCCCGGAGGACATATCCCTGCGGCCGGACTAACGCTTGTCGGGGTACTGCCGTCGCACCGTCGCAGAGGCATCCTGTCGAAGTTGATGCGCGAGTTCCTCACCGACGCACACGACCGCTCTGAGGCGGTCTCGGTCCTATGGGCATCGGAGTCGATCATCTACCAGCGTTACGGCTACGGGCTAGCCGCTCGGCACATGTCGATCCAGGCCGAGCGCGCTCACATGAGATTCCTCGATGACTCCCGGTCGGGTGAAACGGCTCGCTTGCTCACTGCATCCGAAGCGGTCACGGAACTGGACCCGATCTACGAGAAGGCACGGTCGACGCGTCCAGGCATGTTCGCCCGTTCCGAGACCTGGTGGCGCGAGCACCGTCTTCGCGACCCCGAACAAGACCGTGAAGGCGCGAGCCCGCTATGGGTGGTCATTATCGACATCGAGGACGAACCTTCCGCCTACGCGCTCTATCGGATCAAGGGCAACTGGGAAGACGGGGTCCCTCGGGGGACGGTTCAGATCGCCGAGGCGATCTCGACCAGCAGCGCTTCGGCCAAGGCCTTGTGGCGTTACCTGTTCGGTGTCGATCTGATCGAAACCGTCGAGTCACACTTCATGCCGGTTGACTCACCCCTGCCACTGATGGTTTCCGATCCACGCCGGATCAAGGTGCGGATATCCGATTGTCTGTGGCTGCGCGTGGTGGATGTGCCCGCCGCACTTCGAGGCCGCTCCTACGCCGCAGCAGACAGGATCGGGTTCGAGATCCGTGACGACATCTTCGACGACAACGCCGGCATCTGGACCCTTGACACGACCGGCTCAGCCGAAGTCAGCCACGACGGCACGGCCGATCTCAGCATGGACGTCCGCGATCTGGGAGCCGCCTATCTGGGCGGAACAACGATGACCAGCCTCGTAGAAGCAGGACGGGCCACCGAGAACACCACAGGCGCGGCCACGAGATTCGACGCGATGTTCCGAAGCGCCCAGGCTCCGTGGTGTCCGGAGATCTTCTAGCGGGGCACTTGGACCCGGCTACTTCGTAACGACCAAGGACAGAAGCTTGGGGGGCCGCGCGATCACCTTGCTGGGCTCCTTGCCACCGAGGTGGGACCGAACCTTCTCCGAAGCCATCGCCGCGGCGAGCATGTCGGGCTCGGCGATCCCGGTGGGAACTGCGATCGTGTCACGCACCTTGCCATTTACCTGAACCACCATCATCACTTCATCGACCCTGGCAAGCTCGGGGTCGGCAACCGGCCACCTCTGCACATGGATCGAATAAGGATTGCCGAGCCGCGCCCATTGCTCTTCCGCGAGGTAAGGGGCCATGGGTGCCAGCATCAGAAGGAAGGTCTCGATCACCTCGCGCAGCGTGCCCGGGTCCGACCCTCCGTCGGACCGATAGCGGTAGACGGCGTTGACCAGCTCTTGGAGCCGTGAGATGGCGGTGTTGAACGAGAAGCTCTCGTAGTCCGCAGTGACGACCTCGATCGTTCGGTGCAGCATGCGGCGCAGGTCGAGCTCGGCGGCCGACCCCGCTGGATCGGTCACGGGCCCTGGAGCAAGCTCACGGATGTCTTCGCACAGACGCCACACCCGCTGCAACCACTGGAACGTGACCTTCCCGATCGCACTGACGCCTTCCTCGGGCCAGTCGAAGGCTTGCTCGGGTGGGCCGGAGAAAAGCAGATACAAGCGAAGGGAGTCTGCGCCGTACAACTCGAACGCCTCTTGGGGCTCGACGATGTTTCCCCTCGACTTGCTCATCCTCTTACCGCCCATCTTCACGACACCCTGGTTGAGGAGGTGAGGGAAAGGTTCAGGGTCGTCGGCCATACCCATGTCGACCATGACTTTCTGGAAGAAGCGCGCGTAGATCAGGTGCATCACCGCGTGTTCGATGCCCCCCGTGTACTGATCGATGGGCATCCAGGCACGGGACTTCTCCGGGTCGAACGGAAGCTCTTTGTTGAAGGGGTCGGTGTAGCGATGGAAGTACCAAGAGGAGTCCACGAACGTATCCATCGTGTCCGTCTCACGAGTGGCCGGGCCCCCGCACTTGGGACAGGACACGTTGACCCACTCGTGCGCGGTCGCGAGCGGCGACACACCCTCTTGAGGTTTGAAATCAACGTCTGCAGGGAGCGTGACCGGAAGCTCGTCCAGAGGGACGGGCACCTCGCCGTCTTTCTCGCAGAAGACCACCGGGATAGGTGTCCCCCAATAGCGTTGCCGTGAGATCAACCAGTCCCGGATCTTGAACGCCTTGGCAGCCCTGCCGAGACCTTTGTCCTGGAGCCACTGGGTCACCTTCTCAATGGCCTCTGATTCCGGCGTCCCATCGAACTCTCCGGAGTTGACCATCACCCGTGGGGATCCTTCATCGCCCTGTGGCTCGAGAACGGTTCTGATCTCCAGATCGAACTTGGACGCGAAATCACCGTCTCGCTGGTCGTGCGCCGGCACCGCCATGATCGCGCCGGTCCCATAGTCCATCAGCACGTAGTCGGCTGCCCATATCGGGATCCGTTCGTTGTTGACGGGGTTGATGACGTAACGCCCCGTGAACAACCCGGTCTTGTCGCGCTCGGTTGACGTTCTGTCGATCTCGGTCAGTCGCTCGACGGCCGCCCGGTAATCGGCCAGTTCCTGTTCCTTGTCGGTGCCTGCAACCAGACGTTCGAGCAAGGGATGCTCCGGCGCCATCACGAAGAACGTAGCGCCCCACAACGTGTCGGGCCGGGTCGTGTAAACGGTGACGCTTTCCCCGAAGCCATCGATCTCGAAGTCGATCTCGGCCCCGAAGCTTCGGCCGATCCAATTCTTCTGCAGCATCTTGAGCCGGTCGGTCCACCCACTATTGCGTTCTAGGTCATCCAGCAACCTGTCAGCGTAGTCAGTGATCTTGAAGAACCACTGGCTGAGATAACGCTTGACCACAGGCGTATCGCAGAGTTCGCAGCGCCCTGCGATCACCTGCTCGTTGGCGAGCACGGTCTTGTCCTTTGGACACCAATTAACCGGGGCCGCCTTCTTGTAGGCGAGACCGCGTTCGTAGAACTTCAAGAAGAACCATTGATTCCAGTGGTAGTACTCGGGATCGCAGGTTCGGATCAGCCGATCCCAGTCGAACGAGCAGCCCAGTCGCTGAGCCGACGAATACAGCTTGTCGATGTTGCTGTAGGTCCACTCGCGCGGGTCGACCCCGCGTTTGATCGCAGCATTCTCGGCCGGCAGCCCGAAGGCATCGAACCCGAAGGGGTTAAGGACCTCGAAGCCCTGCATCCGATAGAAGCGGGCCAGAGAATCATGGATCGAGAAGATCTCGACGTGGCCCATGTGCATGTCGCCGGAGGGATACGGGTACATAGTGAGCGCGTATCGCTTGCGCTCGGGATCCGGGGCCTCGGGCGCAGCCCAGAGCTTGTCGGATATCCACCGCTCGCTCCAGCGGTTCTCGAGTTCGGTGAACGTGTATTCCTGCTCCATGGCCGCCAACCCTAAAGCCCCCAAGGGTGACGGTCAGGCCGGACAGGTTCCGAAAGGCGTCGCTAAGAACTCCTGATACGCCTCTAGGTCCTGCTCGTCATCGAGCGCGACCTCCTCGACCGTGTCTTTCGTGAACCTCCCCTCGGATACTGCGTAGAAGCTGCGGCTCAAGTCGTAACCATCCCCCCCGGGTACCGCCAGACTGATCACAACCCGCGCCGCTCCCACGCAATCGGAGGCTTCGAGATGCCCAACACTCCCCCCCGTCGGGAACATGTCCGCGTAGGGATCGCGCCCTGCGATCTCGTAGCGAGACAGCGTTCCTGTCCCGAAACCGAAGACGGCGCTAAAGGACGTAGAAGCGCCCGCAAGGGCATCCACGACGATCTCAAGACCGGGGTCGCCGTCGATCTGCACGAGCGCGTTGAGGCGAGGGAAGCCATTCGTGGCGGCCAGTCCCTCTTGTTCGAAAGGCACCGAAAGTGCCTCACCCCCACTCTCGACCACGATGAAGATGCTGCAGCCGGGCTCTCCTGGCGCTGAGGCTATGGCCACTACGTCTTCGATTCCGTCGCCGGTGACGTCACCACTTGCCTCGCCACCGATACGAGCAGCCGGATCGGAAGCGATCCCTCGCTGGCCGTCGCAGACCTCTGGTGCCACCATGGACTCGCTCGGGGACGAAGGGGCCCCGGGGGTAGAGGAGGTTTGGCTCTCGGTACTAGCAGCCGTCTGCGGCTCGGAGACCCGATCGTCACCGCCGCACGCGGCCAACAGAACGACCACTGAGCAAAGTAAGCACCAGAGCTGCTTCATGAGCCAATAATCACCCGTATCCATTCGCCCAGAGCCGGTTCGGGCATGTTTGCGCCCCATCTCCGCAATTCTCTCTATTGGGTCAGACCACAACATTCCCTTGAATAGGCACATGGCTGACGCAAAAGGCGCGGAAAAGACCCGCAAGTGGACCTTCCTGACCAACCACGCTCATGTTCTGGTTTGCATCTCCGAGGACCCCAACTTGAGGTTGAAGGACATCGCGGCGCGCGCTGGTATCACCGAACGAGCAACGCAACTGATCCTGTCGGATCTCGTTGCAGATGGCTACGTCGTCCGAACGAAGGTGGGCCGTCGCAACAGGTATGAGGTTGCAGGCGATCGTCCCCTGCGGCATCCCCTCGTCAGAAGGACTCCGGTGAAAGACCTTTTGGCCGTGTTATCGGTGGAGATGCCCCAGCACGAAACGGGTTAGTCCTTGACCCGGAACACACCGGTCTCTAGCTTGGTCTTATCGTCGGTCGTTTTCCAGGCGACCGTGAAGCGATCATTCAGAACCCCGGCTCCAGCCGGCCAGGAAGGAGTCGGATGTTGCTCTCTCGGAAGCGCATCGGCGCTCTGGTTGCGGCCGTCGTCGCCTTGATGCCCCTCGTTGCAGGCGGTGCCGAGGCGGCACCCATCGCGCCCGTTCTTGGCCTGAGATCTGCAAGCAACTACTACGAGATCCGTCCCTACGGGGATGAGCCTGTCTACTTCGACATCGGCATCTACCTAGAGGCCCGGGAAGCACCATTCGAGTTGCTTTTCACCCGTCCGGACTACACCCAACCGATCCAAGTAGCACAGATACTGCATGACCCACTCGGCTCGACGGAGTCAAGGCCACTCCCCAACGCTGAAGCCGAATGGAGCGGCATCCCAGATTTCTTCGACCTCGAGGTCCGGGATGCCGAATCTCAGGTCGTGTATTCCGGGACCATCGACTTCTGCCCCGGCGGGTTCGGGCGCGAACGGATCAACGACGAGGGGCCCATCAGGTCTGCGTACCCGGAAGGATGTTTCACCAATCCGTTCACCCGCGGCATGGTCTACGGGATCGATCAGAACTGGGCGGTGAACCTCTTCGGCTACAACGCTCCCTATATCAACATCTCCCGCGGTCTCTACGAAGCAACCATCTCGGTTGACCCGGCATATGCCGAGATGTTCGGTTTCCAGCCTGAAGCTGCATCTGTGTCCGTCGACGTGAAGGTGAAGAAGCCCATCCGATTCGACTGCGACAAGTGTCCGCGGCGGGCGCGTGCCCAACGAGAGATGGCACGCGCTTCTCAGGCGGTACCGACCATGGACCACCCCGACCCAGCGATCCTTCCGGACCTCGCTGCACTACCGGCATGGGGCATCTATGTCGACAACCGGCCCGAGAAGTCCTTCCTTAGTTTCGGTGCAACCGTGTGGACCGATGGAGCCTCATCCATGGTCGTCGAAGGTTTCCGTCGCACCGATATCGACGTCATGGACGCGTATCAATACTTCTATGTCGACGGCGAGCCTGTAGGGCGCGCCCAGGTAGGCGAGATGGAGTTCGACGAACGCCGAGGGCACGAGCACTGGCACTTCCTTCAGTTCGCCAGGTACTCCCTGCTCGATGAGAGCCAGGCCGAGATCGTCATCAGCAAGAAGGAGGCATTCTGTTTGGCCCCCACCGACGCCATCGACCTAACCGTCCCGAACGCAGTACTGAACCCCGGCGAGATCGGTCTCGGCACCGCCTGCGGATCGCGCAACTCGATCTGGACGAGGGAAACCTTGCCGCTGGGTTGGGGCGACACCTATCAGCAGAGTCTGCCGGGCCAGTCCTTCAACATCACCGAGCTTCCTAACGGCACCTACTACATCGCCGTGGAAGCCAATCCCACCGGATCGCTGCACGAGCAGAGCGACACCAACAACGTCGAGCTACGGGAGATCGTCCTCTCGGGCAAGCTCGGCAACCGCAAAGTGACCGTTCCCCCGTGGAACGGGATCGACACGGAGACGATCTTCGGGCCGGGCAAGGGGTTCTAGGGCCCTTAGATGAACTTCACGCGAAGGGCGACTGAGGCCTGAGCCAGGTGCGGGAGTATTGCTCCATGAAAAGGAGCATGCGTCCTCTCGTGTCCATCGCCCTCGCGTCCATCGCGATCGCTGCGGGCTTCCCTCAGGGTTCTCCGGTGAACGGAGCCGCGAAGGCTTCCGTTCTGGTGGACCAAGGTCTCAACGCGTCCGAGGAGCCGGCGTTCCGCAAGGCCCTGAAGCTGCTCAAGACCGACCCCAACGTCGACTCGATCATCACGGTGCGACAGTCGGCCAAGCCACTTCAGGGATGTCGCAAGACCGGAACCGTGTACTGGGTCTACGCAGCGCGGGGAACGATCTGTTTCACGCGCAAACCCAAGGGGGCCGGATGGAGATTCTCCGTCCAGGTGGTCAAGGGAAAGAATCCGCTGAGAAAGCAAGATCCGACCGCGCTCTCGACATTGGAAGAGGAGCGCAAAGCCAGTACGTTCGTCGAGGACCCGACCCCCCGCAACATCATCGCTTCCAACAAGGTCACCTACCCGTATGCATACGAACGGATCGCTGCCGAGTTCGATGGGGACCGGGCCGGTGACTTCGTCATCCTGCAACGCAACAACTCCGACAGTGGGAACAAGGGCGGGCACGCCCACCTCGGTGTTTCTCAATCGCGTTCTACGTTCTTGATCGCCGGTCGCGGCGCGCGCAGATCCCCCCTGAGCGCGAAAGCCGAAAGGCGGCTGCGCATGAAGCACCCCGATATCGCGCCGACGGTAGCACGCGCACTCGGCGTCAACCCCTACTTCCAGGACACGAACGAACCCGCAACACTGTTGAATGGCAAGCCGTCACAAACGGCGTTACTAGAACGGCAAGACGGCAGGGTCTTGAATCAGCTCTTGGAGCCCGTCTACAACACATTCGTAGTCTCGATCGACGGCCTCAGACCCGAGAACGTCTCTCCGACGCTCATGCCGAACCTCACATCGATGCTTGACGAGGAGTGTGTGCCCGGGGGGGTCTGTGCCACCAGCTACGAGCAGGCGCGCGCGATCATGGTGACCGAGACCAACGGCAACCACAACGCCATGATGACCGGGTCCTACGGAGAGACCTCCGGCCTGCTGTCCAACGAGTCTTTCGACCGCGCTGCGGGCGAGGAGATCGATCTTGACCAACCCGCCCTGAACCTCGCTGAAACGCTCTTCGATCGCATCGAGCGCAAAGCGCCTTGGCTCAGGACCGCCCTGGTCATGGGCAAGAACAAGCTCACGTCTCTGTTCGACTGCACCAGGACAGATGACGGTGAGTGCGGCCCTAGCTCGGCGAACCCCGAAGGGATCCCGGTCAACCACGTCTTGCCGGACTTCGTCGGCGGCGCGACTTCCGCACCAAGCGACCCTGACATCGATTGCCCGGCCGAACCCGGAACTGGTTCCGGCTACGCGACCAACACCTGCACGATGGACGCGGCGCTGGCGCTGCTGGGCAGATCCGACCCGGACTTCACCTTCATCAACCTCAGTGAGGTCGATGGCATGTCGCACCTGTTCGGCGCCGACAGCCCCCAAGCGCAAGCAGCGGTAGCCGGTGCCGATCTCCAGCTTGGCCGTTTGGTCGACGCGCTTCGCGCCTCCGGCCGCTGGCAGCGCTCGACGGTGATAGTCACTGCGGACCACAACTTCGGAGACACCGTCTCGGCCGATAGCCGCATCTTCCTTGACTCAGCCCTGGGCGACGCCGGTCCGTCACCTTTCAAGGTGGTGACGCATGGGGGGAGTGCCTCGGTCTTCCTCACCGATATGACCGATCCCGATCGGGCCCTGACCACCGACGAACAAGAGACTCTGAAAGCGATCCGCGCGGCAGCGCTTGGCACCGACGGGGTCGCAGAGGCGCTATACCGGCGGCCGAACCCCTTGGACGGCGGAGACGAGAACACGCTTGATCGCGTTCACCCAGCATGGAAGCTCGGTGGCACCGGCAGGATCGGCGAGTTACTGATCACCGCCGACGAGCAGCGTGTGCTCGTACCCGACATGCAAAGCTCCGACGGCGCGGTCTTGGGGCATCACGGACACCCGACAGACCGCGGCATCCCCTTCTACGTTCTGAGCGGCGGAACCTATGTGAAAGATCAATCTGTCTCGCCTTCGGACCCTGATCGGGTCAACGAGGGCGACGACACGAGCGAGCTCCCCGAGCAGGCCGAGCAGGTTGACATCGCTCCAACGATCGGATGGCTGCTCGGGGTGGGCGCCCCCGCCGACGCTGAAGGAAGGGTGCTCAAAGAAGCTTTCACCAAGCACCCGAGCGTTGCCGAACGGCAAGGTGAGATCACCGAACCGATAGCCAAGCGCGCTGCGATCTTCATGTTCGATCAGAACAACTCCGTGTTGATGCGTTGCCTCATCGACCCTCGCACCTGCGGTGACCCAATCCCTGAGGAAGCCCAAGACCCAGGGCTGATCCCGAACCTGAGTGCACTGGCGGCCGCCGGAACCCTGCTTCGCTACGGAAGCATCTCGGCCTGGCCCTCAGTCACGATGCCCAACCACAACACGGTGGGAAGTGGTGCGTATCCCGGCCATCACGGGTTGGTGAACAACCGTTTCTACCTGCGCCAGGAAAAGACCCTGGAAGCGCCGATCGACCCACAAGATCCCCGGAACCCTCTCTATGTGGGCACTTCTCGCTACCTCGTCGATGAGATCGAGACGCTGCACGAAGCCGTGCATCGAACCTACGGGGACTGGACACCCGCCGATGGACCCGATTCCGATAAGGCTTACACCGCATCGGTCGACGAACCCTCCGCAAGAGGGGCCGACTACGCCACGCTCGAACCGGCCGACAGCTTCCCGAACCCGGCCGACTACATCGCAACCCAGAACCCCTCCGAGTTGGCGCAAGACACGACGCAGGCGTGCGCGGACGAGAACCCAGATGGGTACGGCCTCGAGAGCACGCTCGACCACCAAGGTCAAACCCAAGCCCGGAGACTCTTCGATGATGAAGCGCAGCATCCCCTCCCCCGCTACCTGATCAACAACTTCACGCTCACAGATGGCTCGGGTCACCACTTCGGTTCGCACACCCCCTGCAACATCGCGGCCTATCGGGATTCCGATCGCAGGCTGGGGCGGATCCTTGATGCGATGGGTGGGGCTGGAGTCCTCGGCGAAACCCTGATCGTCATCACCGGCGACCACGGTGCCGAGAACCAGGACCTCGAAGCTTCGGGGGGGCCGGGCGACTTTTCAACCAAGCTGACCGATGCGGGGATCGCGCATGTGATGGCGGACTGGCACGTGTACCTGCTGACCACCGCCGTTTCCGCCGATCCTTCGTCCTTCCAGCGGGGACAAGAGATCGAAACCACCTTCACGGTCACCGACGATGACACTACCGAGCCGGTCGAAGGTGCCACTGTCAAGGTCACCGGCATAGCGGAGGGCACCGTCGAAGGCACGACGGACGCCGAAGGCAAGGTCACACTCACCTTCACGCCCAGCAGACCCCGGTTGCGAGTACTCGTTACCGCTGAAGGGTTCTCCGACACCAGGATCCGCTACAAACCCCGTCGCTGAGGTCAAAGGACGCAGCGCGTTCAGCGCCCGGTGAGCTCCCTGCGACGCTCCTGGAACTCCTGGAGGTCGATCTCGCCCCGAGCGAAGCGCTCCTCCAAGATCTCCTCGGCGCTACGGTGGGGGGTCTGCGGCTGCGAGATCCGAGACACCGCCCAGATCACGAGGGCGAACACCGCCACCCAGAACACCACCATCGAGATCGCTCCGAACCATCCCCATCCATAACCTCCACCCATCATCGCTACCACTCCTTTCCCTGAGTCGGTGTCTCACGTGGTTCGTCCGCCTGCCCCTGTGGATGCCCGCTCGCGTGCATCCCCGCCATCATCAGTGGACAAAGGAGGAGGAGACCTACCAGGAGCACCGTCCCAAGGGGGACCCCGAACAACAAGACCACGGCCGGGGGCACCGAAATGACGAGGAAGATCCCCAAGGGAGGTCTGCTGAAAGCATCCTCGCGCCACCGGGTCATCATCGTTCCTCCTTCCACCACTCGGCTCTATCGGCTTGACGCTAGGCGGGGGCCGTGAAGGACCATCAAAGAAGGTGGTCGCTACCGGTGAAGGCCCGCCGCCCTAGCGCCGGCCGACTCCCGCCTCGCTTAACGAGAGCCGCCCATCATCCCGGAGCCGCCCATCATCCCGGAGCCGCCCATCATCCCGGAGCCGCCCATCATCCCGGAGCCGCCCATCATCCCGGAGCCGCCCATC